>NZ_JBIQVY010000001.1:0-1305180 GCF_044335525.1 Halomonas sp. HMF6819
ACAGCCGCCCGGGGTTGGATCTGCCACCGTGCCTGCCATTTAAACCGGCGGAGCGTTGCGCCAAGTCTCTGGCTAATGCCAGCTCCTACAACAACCCATCCCGGCTGTGCTGGCACTCGCCGTTCGCCCAGGTTTCGAAAATGGCGCGGTCGTCTGCCAGCATCATCAGTGCGAAAAGGCGCTCGCCTAACGTACTACAGCGATGAATGCGGCGGCTCAATAGTTCGGTAGCGTTTGGGTCAACCACAACGAAGTCTGCCTCGAGACCGGGCTTTAGCTGGCCAATCGCATGATCAAGCGAAAGCGTTTTGGCGTTTCCGTGGGTCAGGCCATAAAAGCCCTGCCACGCGGTGAGTGGCTGGTTGTTGAGTTGGCCTACCTGATAAGCGCTTTTAAGCGTAGCAAAGCCGGTCAAGTCGGTGCCGGCACCAATATCGCTTGCGTAAGTGAACGCCATACCCGCGCGCTCTGCTGCGTCACGATTAAAAAGGCCGCTGCCTAAAAACAGATTCGAGCTTGGGCAAAACGCAATGCTGGCCCCTTGGGCAGCCAAGCGCTCACGCATACTGTCATCGAGATGAACGCCGTGGGCAAACGTGCTTTTGGGCCCAACCAGCCCGGCTTGCTCGTATACGGCGAGATAATCCTGACTGTCGGGAAAGAGCTCGGCCACCCAGGCAAGCTCACCGCGATTTTCCGCCAGATGCGTTTGAAGCCAAAGGGTCGGGTCGCTGCGTAAAATCGCCCCGGCGGCGTCCAGCTGCGCTTTGGTGGACGTCGGCGCAAAGCGGGGCGTAACGCTATAGCCCAGCCGGTCCTTGCCGTGCCAGTCGGCGATCAGCCGTTCAGTATCCCGAATGCCGGTTTCGCCATCGAGAAGCGCCTCGGCGGCGTTACGATCCATCATCACCTTGCCGCCGAGCATGCGTAAGCCACGCGTCTGACAGGCATTAAAGAAAGCGTTCATGGAGACCGGGTGGCTCGAGCCGAACACCTGGGCAGTCGTTGTACCCGCACGCAGCATTTCGTTTATAAATGCCTGTGAAAGCGCCTCGGCGTGTTCGGCGTTTTGAAATCGGCACTCTTCGGGAAAGGTGTACTCGTTGAGCCAGTCGAGCAGCTGCCGCCCGTAGGAGGCCATGATATCGAGCTGGACGTAGTGAACGTGGCTATCGATAAAGCCTGGCATGATCAGCTTGTCGCTGTAGTCGAGGATATCGGCACCCGTGGGAAGCTCATGGACGAGCGAGCCGTAATGGCCCACCTTGTGTATCAGGCCATCCTTGAGCCATAAAAGGCCGTCTGCGAAATGCTCGACACTGTCCGCAGCGGGGCGGTCCTGGGCGCCCGGGGGCTTGGCGAAACTCAAAAGCTCGGCGCGGATAAACGTATTCTGGGTCACGGTCAGGTCACTTAAAGGGATTGATGATCGTTAAAAAGCGCGCGCAGTGGGGCGCTGTCGAGCCCACGGGTGGCGCTATCGTGGGAAGTGTCGGTAAGCCATAAAAGCTCGGTAACCGCGGCCAGCGCGATGGCGTAGGGTGACTTGTTCTTCAGCTTGGCACCGTTGAACGTACCGATCGGGCTGCGCACGCGCTCGATAGACGCAGGTGGGTACCCCGCTCGCAGGAGCCTCCCCTTGAAGCTTGACCACTTACTTTCGGAGCCGATCAGGCCGATCGAGGCGATGTCATCGCGCTCGATGAGTGCCTCGATCAAAGCGTAGTCCTCATCGTGGCTGTGGGTCATCACCAGCACGTGACAGTCCGACGGTAGCGCGTTAACGCGTTGGCCTACGTTCTCGATGGGCAACAGTGACAGGCGAGGTGACTCAGGCGTCAAAGGTAGCGTCGCGGGGCGGCTATCGCACCAGTAGCGCTGCCAGTCGAGCGGGTGAGTAAGTTCTATAACGTGTCGCCCGATATGGCCTGCGCCAAACACCGCCAAGTGGGTTTGCGCACCCGGAAACACCTCCAGCAGAACGTTGACGAAGCCTCCGCAGCACTGGCCGCTTCGCCCGCCTAGTGAAAACGCCTCGAGATGAAAGCCTGCTTTGTCCTGTTTTAAATAGCGCCGCGCGGCCTGAATGGTCTGCCACTCGAAGGTGCCGCCGCCCAGTGTGTCAAAGACATGATCGGACGTGATCACCATTCGCGCGCCAGGTTCACGAGGGGTAGAACCCTGAGCCGTGACTTGGGTGGCCAGCACGTGGGGTGCGCCATTTTGCTGGCAGTCGTGCAGCGCCGCGTGCCAGGAGCGAATCGCGGCGCCGTTCATAGCGCCTTTGACCTGATGTTCTGAGCGGCCAGCATGACCCGCTCCGGAGTCGCAGGGGTGTCCAGCGCTGGCGAGTGCTGATAGTTCGTCAGACTCGACAGCGCGTCGCGCAGCGCCGACCAGACGCTGATGCCGAGCATGAAGGGCGGCTCGCCCACCGCTTTGGAGCGGTACAGACTCGCCATCGAGTTGGGGTGGCCTTCCATGAGCGAGACGTTGAAAATTGGCGGCAAATCGCCAAAGGTGGGAATCTTGTAGGTTGCCGCGCTGTTGCTTAAAAGCGCGCCCTTGTCGCTCCACTTGAGCTCTTCACTGGTCAGCCAGCCCATGGCCTGAATGAAGCCACCCTCGACCTGTCCGATATCGATAGCCGGGTTGAGCGCGTCCCCAACATCGTGGAGCACGTCGACGCGTTCGACCCGATACTCTCCACTTAGCGTGTCCACACTCACTTCAGACACCGCCGCGCCAAACGCGAAATAGTAAAAGGGGCGGCCCTGACCGGTCGCGCGGTCGTAATGAATCAGCGGCGTGGCGTAAAAGCCTTTTTCTGAAAGCGATACCCGGTTGAGGTAGGCGGTTTGAACTAGCTCGCCCCAAGGGAGTCGGTATTCACTTTCGCCAAACCCGGCGATCAATTCACCGTCTTGCAGGCGCATACCTTCGCGGTCCAGCCCGCCTTCGAAATGGGCGGCGGCGAAATCAAACAGGCGCTCGCGCAGGCGGCTTGCCGCGTTGCGTGCCGCCATGCCGTTTAAATCCGCGCCGCTTGACGCCGCTGTAGGGGAGGTATTGGGGACTTTGTCGGTACGCGTGGCGCTGATGCGCACATCGTCGAGATCGAGCCCCAGCTCGCGGGCGACGACCTGACAGATCTTGGTGTGAAGCCCTTGGCCCATTTCGGTGCCGCCGTGATTGATCATCACGCTGCCGTCGGTGTAAACGTGCAAAAGGGCGCCGGCCTGGTTCAGGTGCTGCGCGGTGAATGAGATACCGAACTTCACCGGGGTTAGTGCCAATCCCTTTTTGACGACCGGGCTTGACGCGTTGAACGCGGTCAAGGCATCACGACGGGCCCAGTAATCGCTATCCTTTTCGAGCTTTTCGACCAGCGTATGCAGCAGGGCGATTTGGTCGACACTTTGCCCGTAGTGGGTCGTCTCAAAGCCCTCGCGGTAGAAGTTGCGTTTGCGAACGGTCAACGGGTCTTCGCCAATTCGGCGGGCGATATCGTCCATCGCCGCCTCGATCGCCATCATTCCCTGGGGCCCGCCAAAGCCGCGAAAAGCGGTATTGGACGCCGTATGGGTTTTCGCCCGGTGCCCGGTCACTCGGGCGTTACCCAGCGAATAGGCGTTATCGGCGTGAAACATGGCCCGATCGACGATGGCATCCGACAGATCCGGCGAGTAGCCGCAGTCGCCGATCACGGTGATATCGCCGCCCTGAATGACGCCGCGTTCGTCGATGGCAAGTTTATAACGGTTGTGAAAAGGGTGGCGCTTGCCGGTTGCCTGCATATCGGCGGTGCGCGGCAGCCGAAGGCGGGTGGCGCGACCCGTGCGCCGCGCGATGATGGCCGCAATGCATGCCCAAGGCGAGGCTTGAGTCTCCTTACCGCCAAAACCGCCCCCCATACGGCGTACCTCGACGGTGACTGCGTGAAAGGGAATGCCCAGCACCTCGGCGACCAGCTTCTGCGTTTCGCTGGGATGCTGGTTGGAGGTGTGGACCAGAACGCCTTCGTCCTCGGTGGGCAGCACTACGCAGGCCTGTCCTTCGAGATAAAGATGCTCCTGGCCGCCGACGAAGAGCGTGCCTTCAACGAGCATTTGCGCGCGCTCGAGTGTTGCCTGCCAATCGCCGCGCTCCTGTACGTGGGTCGGGCGTACCAGTTCACCTTGTTCAACGGCGGCCACCGGATCGAGGTGGGCTGGTCGTTCATCGATGTCGATAGTGGCGAGTGTCACCGCGCGCCGCGCTGCCTGAAAGGAGGTCGCCGCGACGGCAAACAGGCACTGGCCGGCGTAGCTCACCTCGCGGTCGACGAAAATCGGATCCCCCGGAAAGACCGGACCGATATCCGTGTGGCCCGGCACGTCGGCAAAGGTGATCACGTCCACCACGCCTTCGGCTTGGCGCACCGCGTCGAGCTCGAGTGTCGTCAGTGTGCCAAACGCCGCCGGTGAAAGCCCGAGCGCTACGTGCAGCGCATCTGAGGGTGTCTTGAGATCATCGATGTAGCTCGCCTTGCCGGTCACGTGCTTGCGAGCGCTTTCGTGGTGGCTCGACGAGCCGGCCTGGCGTCGCCCGTCGCTGTCCACGGTGTGGCGCGCCAACGGCCCGGAGCCTTTTATGTGATGGTCGAGTTCGCGCCGAGCGTGACGGCTATCGCCATCGAGCTTAGTGAGCGTACGCATGAATCATGACCTCCTGAGTAGGCGCGGTAAGCGTCAGGTAAAGCCGCTCCAGCAGGTTGGATGCCGCCTGTTGGCGGTAGTGGCTGCTACCCCGTACGTCTGACATGGGCGCGAAATCCTCGGTCAGCGCCCGCTGTGCGGCCTGGAAACCCGCCTGAGTCACCGGCTGGCCTTCGAGCGCGGCTTCAGCATGTAACGCACGCTTTGGGACCGCGTCCATGCCGCCAAAGCCAAGGCGTACCTGGCTGAGAAAGCCACCGTCTATGACATAGTGAAAGGCACCAAGAACGGCGGAAATATCGTCTTCACGGCGTTTGGAGAGCTTCCAGACGCGCAGCGCCGCGTGCTCGGTCAGCGAAGGGATGAAAATACGGCTGATCACTTCGTCGCTCTGCAGGTCTGTTTTTTTATAGTCGACAAAAAAGCTTTCGAGCGGCAGCCTGCGCGCGCCGTTCGGCCCCACGATCTCGAGCCACGCCCCCAGGGCCAATAGCACCGGCGGCGTATCGCCGATAGGGGAGGCGTTGGCAACGTTACCGCCCAAAGTGCCGCGGTTTCGAATCTGGCGAGAGCCCAGCCGGGAGAGCAGGTGGGCAAACGCAGGAAAATGGCGCTCAAAAAGCGTTTCAAGCTCGGTATACGTCACCGCCGCGCCGATCCACCAGCCTGGTATGGACTGGTACTCTGCTGCTTCGATGCGGCGTAGCTCGTCGACCCGGGTCACATCGATCAACTGATCCAGCGACCTGAGTTGCTGGGTGCTCTCAAGCCACAGATCAGTGGCGCCGGCTACGAGCCGCGCGCTTTTATGATGCGCGCGCAGGTCCAGCAGCGCCTCGAGCGAAGCGGGGCTTTTAAAAAAGGATGCTTCTTCTTCGCACTCGCTGGGGGGCGTCGAGTGTTCGATAGGATTTATGGCACTGAGCCAGACCGGCGGCTGCCAGCGCATGGTTTGCATCTGAAGTGCCGCGTCGCGAATCGGGCGGTAGCCGGTGCAGCGGCAGAGATTCCCCCCCAATGCTTCTTCCAGTACCTGATGGCTAAACGGCGCTTTGAACGCATTTCCCTGATAGAGGGTAAAAAGCGACATGACGATGCCTGGCGTGCAAAAGCCGCACTGGCTGGCATGGCACTCGATCATGGTCTCCTGAGCGGGATGTAATCCTTCAGGCGTCTCGAGTCCTTCGACGGTCACTAAAAGTTTGTTTTGCAGCTGATGCGCCGGCGTAATGCAGGCGTTCACGCTGGTAAAGGCCGCATCCGGGGCGCTTGCGTCGCGCAGAGCAACAGTACAGGCGCCGCAGTCGCCGGAGGCGCAGCCTTCTTTGGTGCCGGTGTACCCAAGCGTATCGCGCAGCAGGTTGAGAGCGCTGGTATCCGGCGCTACATCACAGCGTTTCAACACCCCGTTGAGTAAAAACTCGACGCTTGCCATGATCATCCCTCTTTTTTGTTCTGACCAATCGGTCAATACGCTAGAGCTTGGGTTAAAATAAATCGATGTGCAAGACTTTGTTGGGCGCCCTCAAACGGTGCTTGAGTGCGCATTTTTAGTGCGCTCGAGCGGTTTTTTAAGGCGGCGCCACTGCTGTTCAACGCTCAAGGAAACCTATGAAAAGCCCCCGGCAACCCCTGAAGGAGAGAAGCGGCCGTGAGGCCCAGGAAAAGACCATTCTGGACGCGGCCGAGTGCGTTTTCGCACTGCACGGTTACCGGGGCGCGAGCCTGCAGGCCATTGCCGACCGCGCCGGCCTTCCCAAGGCCAACGTTCTTTATTACATGGGAAACAAGCAGGCGCTCTATCTCAAGCTATTGAGCAGGATGATGACCCGCTGGAACGCGGTGCTCGACGATATCACCCCGCAATCCGACCCGCGCGAAGTGTTGGGCCGCTTTATTCGCACCAAAATTGAGCTCGGTCAGCGCTACCCGGAGGGCTCGCGCCTGTTCGCGGCGGAAATTTTGGCCGGGGCGCCGTTTCTCCAGCATTACCTGGAAGGTGAGCTCAGAGCCTGGGTCGAAAGCCGCGCCGCCGTGATGAAAGCCTGGTCGGCAATGGGAAAAATGGACAATATCGACCCGCGCTATCTGATATTTCTGATCTGGTCGTCGACTCAGCACTACGCCGAATATGGCGCTCAGGTGAATGCCATTCTTGGATGTGAGTGCTTGAGTAACACTGAGATTGCCGATATCAGCGCTTTTCTGGAGCGGGTCATTTTGAAAGGGTGCGGTGTTGAGTGAGCGTCACTCGTTTTATAAGTGCAGGTCAGGTTTGCAGCGCAACGCGCGTACCAAAAGCCAGACGCTCTTCTGGTGAAACGGTTTGGGTTGGAGCGCCGATCATTTCATCGAAGACATCGGAGTGTGTTAAAACGGCGTCGGTGAAGCCAAGCGGCCTTAGTGCCCGGCTTATCCATTGCGGGCCGGTATAGCGCACCGCACGTTGGTTCTCATCCACTAGCATTAGCACGCCTTCTCGACTGTGAAGGCGAACCATGTACCAGCTGCTATCCAATGCATGAATCTCGATACGATAAGTGGCTGCCGGCGCCGTCTCGTTTGCAAGCGCTTCTAGCGTCATGGTGTCGAGTGACATGAAAGAGTTCCTACTGCGGGGGCTCGGAGGCGACACCCGGGACGCGATAACGTGCTCCTTCGGCTCGCTGTTCCTCGAAGCGCTGATTTTCGTCTTCCGGTACGACACCGATCACGGTTTCCTTTGAGCCGTCAGGCCAAGTGTAGGTCGTACAGCCGGAAAGGCCGGTCAGCACGGCGGCTATTAATGAGGCGGACAAGAGGGTGCAGCGTTGAAACATTAAATAACTCCTCAGGAATTTTTTGATTGGATACAAACCATCTTGCCTACGGCGCGATAGTGCTACCCTGACTCGCCAAACTATAGCGGATAGTGGCGCCCATCGTCGCGCAATTTAGCCAACGGGCGATATCGCCTGTACGTAACGCTCCAGAGGTAAGGTCGGCAGTGGGTAAATGAGCGAGCGTCGCGAAGGTCGCGCCGCCACGCGTAAAGGCAAAAGCGCGTCTTTTACACTGCGATGAGGCAATACCGATAATGAGCTCTTGGCCAACTAGGCAGTTCTATTTCAAACGTTCTATTGCAAGGCGCGCGTATCTTGAAGAGCCGGGCCGACGGTAAGGAAACAGTATGCAGTACGCCATGGAGAAACGGTTGAAATGGCTTGGTTATCTCACGCTAGCAGGGGTGCTTCTAACAGCCTGCGTGATTCTTCTTGGCGCCTGGACTCGGCTGGTCGATGCTGGCCTTGGATGCCCGGACTGGCCCGGCTGCTATGGGCGCCTGCTGGTGCCGGATAGTGAACACGCCGTACTCAAGCATCCCGATTCGCCGCTGGAGCCTGCCAAGGCGTGGATGGAAATGATTCATCGCTATATGGCCACGCTTTTGGGAGCGATGGTCGTGACGATCGTATTGCTGGGCCACGCGCTTCGTCACCTTGAAGACTATCCCTGGTACTTGAGCATCGTGCTGCTGGGTGTCGTTGCGCTTCAAGGCGCCTTCGGCGCGTTCACCGTCACGCTCAAACTATGGCCGCAGGTGGTGACGCTTCACCTTTTAGGCGGTATCAGCGTGCTTATGCTGTTCCTATGGCTTTATCTACGCGTTCGTCGAAGTCAACTGCAAACGCCTTTAGGTCGTCGAGCAGGCAACCCGCTTTGGGCACTCGCCGCGTTGCTTTTGGTGCTGCAACTTGCACTCGGCGGCTGGGTCACCAGCAACTATGCCGGGCTCGCCTGCCAGGGCGTCCCTGCCTGCAATGCTCAGTGGTGGCCGCCGATGGATTTCAGCGAAGCGCTACATTTAACGCAAACGGTGGGGCCGAACTATCTGCACGGTCAGCTACACGCAGACGCGCGCACCGCCATTCAGTTCATCCACCGATTCGGTGCGCTGCTTTTAGGGCTTGCTCTGGTGACACTTTTTTGCCGGTACAGGCAATTCGCTTCGCTTCGCGGCGTGCTTGGACTGACCGTTGGCGCCTACCTTGTTCAGGCGGCGCTGGGCGCTGCGAACGTATTGATGTGGCTGCCACTTTGGCTGGCGCTACTGCATACCGCTGGGGCCGTGCTGCTCTCGGCAAGTTTCTGTATGGCCTGGTGGCACTGGCGTCAGCTAAAAGAGGTAGACGGGGGAAGCCGCTGCGTTGAACTAATTTCTCGATAACATTGGGCAAATCAGCTATATAGAGTGTACAATTTCCGCATAAATATTGATTCGATAAAGGCAAAGGCATGTATAAACTATCGAGCGATGAGCGCATACGGCCTGACAGGACTGGCGCATGAACTCTCTTTGGGCGTTAATACTGCTACTCGTGGGCGTAGGCGTTGTGATTGGCTTGGGTGTTTACGCCATATCACTGCGTAAAGAGGTCAAACGGCGTGAGGCCTTTCGTGTTGAAGAGGATCTGCGCGCCCAACAAAACAGCCTCGAAAATCTCGACTACGTTGCAAGCGCCTTGGTGCAGGAGCAGGTCGATATCACCGAAGGCAGCTGGCGCTGTAAAGTGCTGCTCGAAATAGTCGATCCAAGCCTTACTGAACGTAAAGAATTTCAGGCGTTTGCCGATGTATATAACCGAACGCGCCATCTTAAGACGCATTCGGCCAGAAAGCAGCTCATGCCGCGTGAACGCATGCAAGAAGATAAAGAACGGCTCGAGGTGGAAGCCGAAATGCGCCCGGACGTATTGAAAGCGGCGCAAGCGGTACTTGATTGGCGCGCCAAGGGTCGCTCTGCACTGCACTAATTGAGCAAAACGCCTCTATAGACGCGCCTTGGAAGTTAGCGTACTTTTCTTGGCGTCGGTTACAAGAGTTTTGCTATGCTAGATATGCCGATATTGGCAAGAAGTTGATATCAAGGCATTGATGCCATCCAGCTTGCCTTAAGGGTAGGGGACGATTGGCGAATCGATCGGGTAAGTGAGCCTTGGCTTGTGACACACCGATCAAACGAAAAAACGGATGCTCTCGTTATATAAGAAGCATTGGACCAACGTGGTTAATTGACCTCGTTAGCATTGGATCAAGAAGGAGTCTTGCATGAAAAAATCAACGACAGGCTTGCTCATCGGGTCGGCTTTGGTAGTAGGCCTTTCCGGGTGTGCCAGCTCTGCTTCCCAATCCTCAGGTCAAGCCAGCGCCAGCAGCGATCGTAGCTGGTACCAGCATCCGGCCGTTTGTGGTCTGGCTGGTGGCTTGATCGGTGGCGGTATCGGCTACGGCGTTAGCGGCCGTTCTGACGAAGAAAGCGGCGCTGCTACTGGCGCTGCCGCCGGTGCGGCCATCGGCGCTCTGCTGTGTGCCGACCGTACGCCCGAGCCGGTCGCTCCGCAGTGCCCGACTTACGGCGAAGTGCCGGCTGGCGTTGCCACTGACGCGCAAGGCTGCCCGCTGGATTCCGATAACGACGGTGTTCCGGACTACCGCGACCAGTGCCCGGGTACTCCGGCCGGCGTACAGGTTGACGCTGTAGGCTGCCCGCTGGACTCCGATAACGACGGCGTTCCGGACTACCGTGACCAGTGCCCGAACACTCCGGCCGGTGTAGAAGTCAACGCATTGGGCTGTGAAGAGAGCGTTGTACTGCAAAACGTTAACTTTGAGTTCGATTCCGCACGTCTGACGCCTGGAGCCGAGCAGGTTCTGAACGGCGTTGCCGAGCGTCTGGTTAGCAATCAAGGCGTTCGCGTCAGCATCGCCGGTCACACCGACTCTGTTGGTTCTAATCAGTACAACATGCAGCTGTCTCAGGAGCGTGCCGAGTCCGTCGCTCGTTACCTGAACCAGCGTGGCGTTCCGGCCAGCGACATGCGCGCTGTGGGTTACGGTGAAGAGCGTCCGATCGCGACCAATGACACCGACGCAGGTCGTGCTCAGAACCGTCGTGTAGAACTGGACGAGTGGAACTAAGCCACTCGTAACGTAACGGATATTTCGGTATCCGTTGCCGATCCGAATCGCGTTTGCGGTCAGGGTCCATATAAAGCGTCGGCTTCGGCCGGCGCTTTGCTTTTTTGCTTTTGTGACAAAGCTTTCGCTGTATTCTCGCCTGATACCATTTCTTTACGTTGCCCCGCGCTTGATCGAGTCATTTCAACGCTGTTGAAAGCTTTGCTCCCGATATTGACTTTACAATTTGCCGACGTCTGCAATGCCTTATCGCGGCTGAATGTTAATGATAAATATTGTCATTTATTTTATTAGTGTTACGCTATGCAACCGGTAGATAGACGTAAATCGTTATTATCTTTAACGAACACATGGCGTGGCAGCCTAGGCTGTCGTTTAACCGCAACGGAGATGGATCGTGCTGAAAAGGCTCTTTTTTAGCTCGCTGGGAGGTTGGAGCGCCTGCGTATTGGTAAGTGCTCACGCGATCGCAGGCGATGAAACGCTTGACCAGGCCGCTCAAGGCGTTGAGGCCCAGCAACAGCAGTCGGCTCTTCAGCAACAAATCGACGCCGCTGACGAGCAGACGCGCACTGCCCTGGAAGAGCTTAGAGAGCTGGAGCGTGAAACCCGCTCGCTCGAAGCGTCCAATGCTGCTCTCGCCGCACGCTTGGCAGAAGAAGCCGAGCGTCAACAGACGCTTGGCAGCGCGCTGGATACCGTTAGCGAAACGCGCGCGGCGCTTCCCGTGATCGAGCAGGACATGACCGAGCAGCTCACGGCGTTCATCGAAAACGATCTTCCATTTCTTCTCGACGAACGCCTTGCGCGTTTAGAGAATCTTCAGGGGGCCAGTAGCGCCGAGCGCATCGAACAGCTGCTGGAAACCTGGCGGGTAGAGCTCGAGTACGGCCGCGCGATCGATCACTGGCGCGGACGGCTGTCGCTTGAAGAAGGGAGCGCTCGCGAGGTCGACTATTTGCGGGTCGGGCGTATTGGCTACTACTACCTGACGCCGGATGGGCGTGAGGGGGCGCTTTGGGACGCCGAGAGCGCCCAGTGGCAGCCGCTTGACGAGCACGGCCGTCGCGAAGTGCGCAACGCCTTACGCATTGCCGACGATCAGCGCACCCCGGAGCTTCTCTACCTACCGCTATCGATCACCGCCGAGCAGGAAAACCCGTCATGAACGTATCAACACCAAAACGCCGGCGTGCGTTGGGCGCCTTCGTTCTGGGCTGCCTACTGGTGACACCGGCGCTTGCGCAAACGAGCCTCTCATCGTTAAGCGAAGCACGCGAAGCCGCCGAAGCGCGGGACCAGGCTCGGTTGGAAGGCTTTTTAAACGATCAGGAGGCGCTTGAGCAAGCGCTTGAGGATGCCCGCGTTGCTAACGCCGAAGCACAGGCACGCCAGGATGCGCTGACCGAGCAGCGAGAGGCGCAAACCGAGCGTGGCAACGAGCTCGCCAGCCGCCAGGGAGAGCAGGGCGAAGAACTCTCCTCGCTGCTCTCGACGCTTTCCCGCCAAAGCGATGAAGTACGCAACGAGTTGGGCGCGCAAAGCCTTTTGACGCTGGGCACCGCTGAGCTACCCCCGCGACTGGACAGTGTCGACGTATTGGAGCGCGTCCAGCTCGAGCGCGTGGTCGATAGTCTCGCCGAGCTCAGCGTTGCCTCGGGTCGGGCCGAGCGCGTTCGCCTGCCGGTCGCCGATGCCAATGGCAACATCGAAGAGCGCGATGTCGTGCGGCTCGGGGATTTTGCCGCTTTCACCGACACGGCGCTTTTGCGCGTCAGCGACGAGGACGGTTCGGTGTCGGCACTGCCGCGCACGCCCGACGAAATCGAGCGCGTACTGGGCGAGTATTATCGCGGCGAAAGCCGAGAGTTTGCCATCGACCCATCCCAGGGCAGCGTGCTTACGGCGCTGACGCAGCAGCCAACGCTTTGGGAGCGCTTTCAGCAGGGCGGCTATGTGGGCTACGTGATTGTCGTGCTCGGGGTGATCGGGCTTTTGGTCGCGCTGGCGCAGTATCTCTACCTGTGGGTCGTCAGCGCTCGCGTAAGCCGCCAGCGCCGCTCGCTGGATACCCTCAAGGACAATAACCCCCTGGGTCGCGTGCTGTATCGCTTCAAGAACATGGACAAGCACCAAACGCCGGAAGCGCTGGAAGCGCGTCTGGACGAAGCGGTGCTGGCAGAGCTTCCGCGGATCGAACGCGGCCAGCCAATGGTCAAGCTGCTCGCCGCGATTGCGCCGCTACTCGGGCTTTTGGGTACCGTGTCCGGCATGATCGTTACCTTCCAGGCTATCACCGTATTCGGCACCGGCGACCCGCAGCTGATGGCCGGCGGTATCAGCCAGGCGCTGGTGACCACGGTGCTGGGGCTGGTGACGGCGGTGCCGCTTTTGTTCGCACAAACCGCGCTATCGAGTCGTAGCCGCTACCTGACCCAGGTTATCGAAGGCGAAGCAAGCGCGACGCTTGCCGATCATCTGGAAGCGCAGTCCGCCCGTCACGGCCAAGTGGTGAGCTAAATGCCGACGCTTCCTCTTTGGCTCGAGCCCGTCGAGCGGCTGGTCGAAGCGGGCGGGGTAGTGCTGGTGGTGCTTGCCGTCGTCGCGATTGCGGTGTTCGCCATGGCGATCGAGCGCTGGTGGTACTACCGCGTCACTTGGCGGCGGGCTCGGCGGCAGCTGATCAAGCGCTGGACCGCGCGCGAGGATCACCGTAGTTGGAGCGCGCGCACGCTGCGCCAGGTCTGGTCCGATGCGCTGGTTCGCCGGCTACGCCGGCCCCTGCCCTGGCTCAAGCTGCTCGTCGCCCTCTGCCCGTTGCTTGGGCTTTTGGGCACCGTCACCGGCATGATCTCGGTATTCGATAGCCTGACCTATAGCGACACCCAGCAGGCCCGCGCGATGGCCGACGGCGTGGCGCGGGCAACGCTTCCCACCCTCACGGGGATGGCCATTGCCGTTGTAGGCCTTTTATTCATTAGTCGCTTGGAACACGTGATCCGTCGCGAGGATCAGCGGCTTCACGATCGATTGGCGCGTGCCCTGGAGAATAACGATGCGTAGACGTCATTCAGCCGATAACGCTTCGGATAGCGCCGACGTCAACCTGACGCCGATGCTGGATGTAGTGTTCATCATGCTGATTTTCTTTATCGTCACCACCAGTTTCATCAATGAAAGCGGTATCGAGATCGAGCGCCCCGAGTCGAGCTCGGCGAGCCCGCGTCCGGATGCCCAGGTGCTGGTCGCGGTCACGCCGGAAGGGGCCGTGTGGGTCGACGGACGCCCGGTGGACGTTCACAGCGTCGGCCAAGAAGTGTCGGGGCTTTTGAGCGCCGACGGCTCCGTTGTGATTCAGGCCGATCGTGACGCCACCACCGGGCTTTTGATCGAAGTCATGGATCGGCTGCAGCAGGCGGGAGTGGAGCAGGTGGCCGTCGCCGCGAGTCGGGGCGCGCAATGATTCGTCGCCTGCTATCGCTTTTGGCGGGCACGGCGCTGGCGGTCGGGCTTTTCTGGTGTCTGGCCATTCTGGTCACACCACCGGACCAGCCCCTGGACGAGCCGGAGATAACCATGAGCATGAACATGGTCGAAGCCCCCGAGGTCGCGCCGGAGCCGGAAGCGCCGGCGCCGGCGGATGCACCGCCGCCAACCGCTTTCCAGCCGCCGCCGATGCCCACGCCGGAGCCGCTGGCGAGCGCGGATAGCGCCATTACGCTTCCGGAAGTGGAGCTTCCCGACGAGCCGGTCGAACCCGTCGAGCTCGACAGTGACTTGCCGGAACTGACCGAGGTGACGCCGGAGCCGGTGCCTGAGCCGACCCCCGAGCCGGAGCCAACGCCAGAACCCGCGCCGCAGCCGGCACCGACGCCGTCACCCCAGCCGGCGCCTTCACCTTCTCCGTCACCGGCTCCGGCCCAGGCTGCGCCAGCACCCGCGCCGCAAGCGCCGGTTTCCAATGAGCCGGTGAGCGTAGGGCAAATCGCGGCAACCAGTAAAACGGATCCGGTCTACCCGAACCGTGCACTGCGCCGCAATATGGAAGGGTTTGTTGAAGTGAGTTTCGTCATTCGTCGCGATGGCAGTGTGGATGCCGGCTCCATTCAGGTGATTAACGCGCAGCCGCGGCGCGTGTTCGAAGACTCCGCGCGAGATGCCATTGCCAGCTGGCAATTTCCGCCCAGCCAGCAGCTACGCCGCGCCACCCAGCGCATCGACTTCCAGCTGAGGTAGCCAAGCCATGAAACGTTTAGCGCTTTTACTCTTTAGCGGCTGGGTCGCAGCGGCCCAAGCCGACGCGCCGCTCTCCGGCGATATCATTCGCGACCTCAACGCGCTGCAGGGCTCGCTTGCCGGCGCCGAGAGCGAGCAGGCGCTCGAAAGCGTCGCCGAGCGCGCGCTTCGCCAAGCCGAGCGACTCGAAAGTGGAAACCGCTCGGATCAGTGGGCGAGCGCGCTCTACTATCAGCTGGCAGCCGGCGCGCTATCGCGCCAGGGTGATGCCGGCGCTGCCGCCGACCGGCTGGCCAGCGCCCGGGCGCGCTTGAGCGTTGGCGCCGAGCAGGCCAGCCGTTGGCTTCGCGAAGAGGCGCAGCTGCGCCGCGCCGCCGGGCAGCGCGCTCAAGCCATTGCGCTCTACGAGCAGTGGCTAGCCAATGGCAGTGACGACGACATGAGTTGGCAGCTGGTGCGGCTGCTGGCCGACGACGATCAGTGGGACGCCGCCGCCGAGCACCTGACGCCGCTTCTGGAGCAGAGCGAGCCCGAAACCGAAGCGCGGCAGGCGCTGGCGCTGAACGTGATGCGTCGGGCAGGCCAAGGCGAGCAGGCGCTTGGCTGGCTGCTCGAGGGTCTGAATGAGCAGAGTAGTAGCGACGAATGGCGCCAGGCCGCGGGTCTCGCCCAGCAGGCGGGGCAGGCGGGCGTGGCCGCCGGGCTTTGGGAAACCGCTTGGCAGCTGGGGAAATTCGAAAGCGACGAGGATTTCGAGACGCTGATCCAGCTGCATCTGGCCGGCGGAACGCCTGCGCGAGCCGCCGAGCATCTCCAGGCAGCGCTTGACGGCGAGCGCCTGGCGCGCAGTGAAGCCACGCTTCGCCGCGTGGCTTCGGCCTGGAGTCAGGCGAAGGATCGTGAACGGGCGCTCGATGCGTGGCAAGCGCTTGCCGAGCAAAGCGATAAAAGCGAACACTGGCGCCGCTATGGCCAGCTCGCCTACGCCTGGGACGACGAGGCGCGGGCCGAGCGTGCCTGGCAGCGGGCCCAAGCACTTGGCGACGACGAGGTCGACGCCTGGCTTGCAAGCCTGCACTAAGCGCGCCAGCGCAGCGTCAGGGGGCGAGGGTCAGCGCGAAATCGCTCCAGGTCGGGGCGTGATCGGAAGGCCGCTCCATGGCGCGCAGGTCGTAATCGATACCGGCGCCTCTCGCTTTGTCAGCCAGGGCGTTCGTGGTCAGGATGTAGTCGATACGCAGCCCGCGTTTGGGCTCGCGGTCAAAGCCTTTCGAGCGGTAGTCGAACCAGCTAAAGCGCTCGTCGTCATTTGGATGGCAAACCCGGTAGCTGTCCGCCAATCCCCACGCCTTGATGCCTTCCAGCCACTCGCGCTCCACCGGCTGAAAGCTGGTTTTGCCCTCGCGCAGCCAGCGCTTGCGGGCCGGCTCGCCGATACCGATGTCCTGATCTTCAGGGGAAATATTGAAGTCGCCCATGATGGCCAGGCGCTCGCTCGGCTGGTGGCACGTGTCGAGCAGGCGTGAAAGCTGCTGGTAGAAGCGCTCCTTATGGGGAAACTTCGTCGGGTGAGAGACGTTTTCGCCTTGGGGAAAATAGCCGTTATACACCGTGATCGGCTCACCGTCTTCGCAGGCGAGCGTGACCCCAATCATGCGCCGCTGAGCGTCTTCCTCATCATCGGGAAAGCCATAGACCACGGACTGCGGCTTTTGGCGAGTCAGCAGGGCCACGCCGTAATGGCCTTTTTGACCGTAATAAAAAACGTGATAGCCCATCGCTTCGACATCTTTGATCGGAAACTCGCTGTCCTGCACCTTGGTTTCCTGCAGGCCGATGACGTCGGGCTCTTGAGTGTCGATCAGCGCTTGGAGCTGGTGCAGGCGGGCGCGAATGCCGTTGATGTTGAACGAGACCAGGCGCATCAGGCGTTGTCTCCCGGCGTGGGGTCGTCCTTTCGCTCGGGATGAATCTCGATGGGCTGGCCGCTTTGCTCGCGAGCGAGCTTGCGTACCGCCTGGAGCTTGCGCTGCTGCTGCTTTTTAGCCACGAAACGCCGCGAGGGTGCGACCTGATCCGGGTTCTCCTTGCGCCACTTTTTATAGTCCTTGCGCCGGCCGGTACGAATGGTGACCTTATCCGCCAGCGAGCGGGTTTTTTTCTTACGCGTCATGTCGCGCTCCTTGATCGATTTGGTCGCCATTCTAACAGGCAAGCGTTTCGGGCACACCGTGCACCGCTCTAATTGGCGCGCCCTGTGATACACTACGCGCGTCGTGATGCCAACATCCACCGTAATGGACAGATAGAAAGCCTATGAGCGAGTCGGAACAGACCACAGCATCGGCCCAGAACCGCAAGCCCAAACGTCGTCGCCGCAAGCCGCGCCGCCGTCAATCCGGCTGGGATTTACGCCAGTTTCAGGTGCCCGCCGTGGCCGGCAAGTGGCGCTTTCATGACTTCGATTTGCCGCTGCCGTTGATGCGCGCCATCCACGCCCAGGGATTCGAGTACTGCACCCCCATTCAGGCCGAGGCCCTGCGCCAGACGCTATTGGGTGGCGACATCGTCGGCAAGGCGCAAACCGGTACCGGCAAGACCGCCGCGTTTTTGATGTCGGTGCTCGCCTACTTTCTGGAAGAGCCGGCCCCGAACGGGCAAAAGCCCGGAGCGCCGCGCGCGCTGATCATCGCGCCTACCCGCGAGCTTGCGCTGCAGATCGAAAAAGACGCCAAGGCGCTTTCGCGCTTCACCGACCTTGGCGTTGCCAGCGTCGTGGGCGGCATGGAGTATCAGGCCCAGCGCGAGGCGTTGACCAAAAACGTCGACATTCTCGTGGCCACGCCCGGTCGGCTTTTGGACTTTCATCAAAAGCGTGATGTTGATCTCTCCGAGGTCGAAGTATTGGTGCTCGACGAGGCCGATCGCATGCTCTCGATGGGCTTCATTCCCGACGTCAAACGCATCATCCGCTACACGCCGAAGAAGGAGGAGCGCCAGACGTTTTTGTTCTCGGCCACCTTCACCGACGACATTCTGAACCTTGCCAGCCAGTGGACGCAGACGCCGGCCCACGTCGAGATCGAAGTCACCGTCGAGAACCAGGCGGACATCGATCAGCGGGTCTACCTTGTGTCCGACGATGACAAGCAGCGCCTGCTGGTCAAACTGCTCGAGCAGGAGAGCTTCGAGCGCGTCATGGTGTTCGGCAACCGCCGCGACCTGGTGCGCAAGCTCGATTCCGCGCTGAGAAAAGCGGGTGTGAGCGTGGCGATGCTTTCAGGCGACGTGCCCCAGGGTCAGCGAATCCAGACGCTGGAAGAGTTTCGCGAAGGCTCGATCCAGGTGCTGGTCGCCACTGACGTTGCTGGGCGCGGTATCCACATCGAAGACGTCAGCCACGTGATCAACTACACGCTACCGGAAGACCCGGAGGACTACGTTCACCGGATCGGGCGTACCGGTCGCGCCGGCGCCAAGGGCGTGTCGATCAGCTTCGTCGGTGAAGAGGATGCGTTCTCACTGCCGGAAATCGAGCGCTACATCAACGATAAGCTGCCCTGCGAGCACCCGCCGGAAGGCATGCTGTAAGCGAGATGCTGGATAACGAGCTCAAGGCGAGTATCCAAACGGCCTACCGTCAGGTGGTTGAGGAGCTGTCGCTGACGCCGCGCTACGGCCAGCGGTTGATGATCGCCGAAATCGCCCGTACTCTGGGCGATATCGAGGTCGATGACGAGGGCAAGCGCGTCAGCGACCAGCACGTGTGCGTGCTGGAAGCGGGCACCGGTACTGGCAAGACGCTGGCCTATCTGATTTCGGCGCTGCCGGTTGCCAAGGCGCGCGGCAAGCGCCTGATCGTCTCGACCGCTACGGTCGCCCTTCAGGAGCAGGTGCTCAACCAGGACCTGCCGGCGCTCTCTCGTCACAGCGGGCTGTCGTTCAAGTACGCTTTGGCCAAGGGGCGGGGGCGCTACGTCTGCGTGGCGCGCCTGGACCAGGCGCTGGAAGGCGTCGAACCCAACCCGACCCATTCGTTGTTCGAGCAGTCGCTGGCCGAGCAGGGCAGCGAGTTTACCGTGCTGGCCACCGATATGGCGGAATCCTACGGCAGCGGCACTTGGGAGGGCGACCGCGACAACTGGCCGGCGTCGATCGACGACAGCCACTGGCGGCGCTTGACCGTCGATCATCGCCAGTGCACCGGCCGGCGCTGCGGCCACTTTGGCGCCTGCGCCTTTTTTCGTTCGCGTCGCGAGCTCGAAAACGCTGATATCATCGTCGCCAATCACGACCTGGTACTGGCGGATTTGGCACTCGGCGGCGGGGCGATTCTGCCGGACCCGGCAGAGTGCATCTTCGTGTTCGACGAGGGCCACCACCTGCCGGACAAGGCGCTTTCCCACTTTGCCCACCGCTTTGCGGTCAACGCTTGCCTACGCTGGCTGGGCACGCTGAAGTCGAGCCTTGGCGAGTTGAATACGGGGCTGGGCGGTCAGCCCACCATTGCGCGGCTTCTGGCAGGGCTTCCCGAACTCTTACGCGGGCTCGAACCGGCACTGGGCGACGTGTTCAGCCTGGGCCACCAGCTCGCCGGGCGGGATCGCGGGCTCAAGGACGATGAGTCTCTGCACCAGTTTCGCTTCGAGAAGGGGCAACTGCCCGAGGCGCTCAGAGAGCAGGCGAGTCAGCTGGTCACCCAGTTCGCGACCCTCTCGCGGGCGCTCGAGAGCATCAGCGACATTCTGCGCGAAACCCTGGACCCGGATAAGCAAACGGGCCTCGAGCGTGAGCAGGCGGAAAGCTGGCTGCCGCTGGTGGCGCTGCTACACGGGCGAAGCCTGGACGCCCATGCGCTGTGGCAAAGCATGAGCGAGCAGGACCCGCCCGGAGCCGTGCCAAGCGCGCGCTGGGTCACCCTGAGCCGCGCTGGCAGCGAGCCGGAGATCGAGTTTTCCGCAAGTCCAGTATCCGCGGCGCATACGCTGGCCAAACACCTGTGGGGGCGCTGCCACGGCGCGGTAGTGACCTCGGCCACGCTGACCGCGCTTGGGCGCTTCGAGCGCCTTCAGGAGCGCGCGGGGCTGGCCAATCGCTACCGCTACCAGGCGCTGCCAAGCCCCTTCGACTACGCCAACGCGGTGCTGAGAGTGCCGCCGGAGGCGGTGGATCCGGGCGACCGTGATGCCCACGAGCGCGCCATCGTTACCTTCGTCGAGTCGCTCGGCGAGCGCGAGGCGGCCCTGGTACTGTTCTCCTCGCGCGCCCAGCTCAGAGCGGTCGAAAAGGCGCTGACGGAAAAGACCCGCGAGCGCGTGCTGGCCCAGGACGCGCTGCCCAAGCCCGAGCTGATCGAACGCCACCGCGCAGCGGTGGACCGGCGCGAGGGCAGCATCATCTTTGGCCTGGCAAGCTTTGCCGAGGGCATCGATCTACCCGGCCAGTATTTGACGCACGTGGTCATTACCAGGCTGCCCTTCGCGGTACCGGACGACCCGGTGGGAGCGACACTTGCCGAGTGGATCGAAAGCCAGGGCGGCAATCCGTTCATGCGCATCAGCGTGCCGGACGCCTCGATCAAGCTGGTCCAGGCCTGCGGCCGGCTGATTCGCAAGGAGAGCGACCAGGGCGTGATCACGCTTTTGGACCGGCGAGTGATCACCCGCCGCTACGGCCAGGCGCTGCTGGACGCGCTGCCGCCGTTTCGCCGCGAGATCAGCGCTTGACGCCACGAGGGTTGGCATAAGGTTTGTCGATAAAAGCCGTACAAAAAACGCCCTGCGATTGCTCGCAGGGCGTTTTTTCGTGGCATCACGTTAGCGGCGCGCTATTTGCGCTTGGCAAGCACCGGGACGAGCTTGTCGTTCATCTTTTTGAACGCTTCCACCGTGGTATCCCAGTCGATGCAGGCGTCGGTGATCGACACGCCGTAGGTGAGCTGGCTGGTATCCGCCGTGAGCTTTTGGTTACCCCAGCCCAGGTTGGATTCGACCATCAGGCCCATGATCGAGGTGTTGCCTTCGAGGATCTGGTGGGTGACGTTTTCCAGTACCAGCGGCTGCAGCGCGGCATCCTTGTTGGAGTTGGCGTGAGAGCAGTCGATCATGATATTGGCTGAGAGCTTGGCCTTGGCCAGTTCCTTCTCGGCAAGGGCGACGCTGACGCTATCGTAGTTGGGTTTGCCGTTACCGCCGCGCAGCACCACGTGGCCGTAGGCGTTGCCGCGGGTGCGAATGATCGCGACTTGGCCTGCTTGGTTGATACCGAGGAAGTTGTGCGGGTTGGCCACCGACTCGAGCGCGTTCATGGCGACATCCAGGCTTCCGTCGGTGCCGTTTTTGAAGCCGACCGGGCAGGAGAGGCCGGAGGCCATTTCGCGATGCGTCTGTGACTCGGTGGTGCGCGCGCCGATCGCCGACCAGCTGATGCAGTCCTGCAGATACTGCGGTGAAATCGGATCCAGCGCCTCGGTGGCCAGCGGCAGGCCGAGTTCCGCAAGCTCCACCAGCAGTTTGCGGGCGATGTGAAGCCCTTCGTCGATCTCGAAGGAGTCGTTCAGGTGAGGGTCGTTGATCAAGCCCTTCCAGCCGACCGTGGTACGCGGCTTCTCGAAGTAAACGCGCATGACGATGTAGAGCGAATCGCTGACCTCGTCGGCGAGGGCGCGAAGCTTTTTGGCGTAATCGAGGGCGGCGTCCACGTCGTGAATGGAGCAGGGGCCTACCACCATGAGAAGGCGCGGGTCCTTGCCATCCAGAATGTTCTGGATGACCTGGCGGCCCTCGATGACGGTTTTTTCGGCTTTCTCGGTCAACGGGACGGCGGTTTTCAACGCGTCCGGCGTCGTCAAGACATCCTGAGCCAGAACGTTTAAGTTACTCACTTGCTGATCGGACATGGTGCTTCCTGTACGTATTCGCCTGGGTAAAATTGGGCACTACTATGGCGCGTTGAGAGCGTAAAAATCAATTGTTACGGAACCCGGCGTTAACCGGCGGTGTCTGCTCATGGATTTGTCGCGCGTGGCAATATGCTTGATGCACGGCAGATAACGCGTAACACTACGTGCTTAGTGCACCTGCACAGAGCAGTAACGCCTCGACCTCCAGTAGGATAGGTGGTCAAGAGAAAAAACCGACGATAGGGTCGGTAAGGTCAGGCCGCAATTGATACGGGCAACTCTGTTCGAGTCGTTCGGCGGGCCGTATTATAAACCGCTCGGTACGAGTGACGTCCTTGGCCAGTCAGTTTGTTTACGGTCAAAGATTTATTTAATTTGCCCAAGGGACGCTATGTTGCATGCTGTTAAAGCCCGCCTCGGAGGGCGAAAGGTATCAAGGGTCGACGTTAAGCGTTCGAGCCGGGGGAGAGTGTGAATGGGCACTCGTGAAACGGACCAGCAGCTGGTTGAACGTGCCCAAAAAGGTGATTTACGCGCTTTTGATCTGCTGGTGAAAAAATACCAGCACAAGATTATCGGGCTGATCGGTCGCTACGTTCACGACCACGCCGAGGTACAGGATGTCGCTCAGGAGGCATTCATCAAAGCGTATAGGGCGCTTGGCAAGTTTCGCTCGGAAAGCGCTTTTTATACGTGGATGTATCGTATCGCGATCAACACGGCGAAAAACCATCTCGTTTCCCGCGGCCGCCGTCCGCCTGGCAGCGATCTGGATATCGTCGACGCCGAAATGCTCGATCAGAGCGGCCGGCTGGCGGACAGTGAGTCGCCCGAAGCTTCGATCGCACGGGATCAGCTCGAAGCAGCTGTATTCGAGGCGATCGAGCGTCTGCCGGACGATCTTCGCACCGCCATTACGCTTCGCGAGCTCGATGGGCTTGCCTACGAAGATATTGCCCAGGTCATGCAGTGCCCGGTGGGCACGGTGCGTTCGCGCATTTTTCGCGCGCGTGAGGCGGTGGATGAACATATTCGTCCCCTGGTCAGCACCTCGCGTAATAGCCGCGACGACTAAACGTCAGCTGGCGCAGGCTGAGAGAAAATCCCGTAAGCAATTTCACTTTTTTGTGAACTGTCAGCGGTCAACGGCGTCATAGTGCGTGACCAGATTAGCCAGCAGTAACTAGCAAGTATGGCGCGCCGTCAGGTTGATCGAGCGATCGATAAAGCCTTGGCTGGGCGCACAAAACTCAAATGTTGGCCTGTGAATACGCTCGCGGCCATACCAATAACTGTGGCTCGAGACGTTTTTAAACACAGCGTGAGGGTGTAAGTATGAGTTTGAATACACGGGAATCACTGTCGGCATTGATGGATGGCGAAAGCGAAGAGCTGGAGCTTCGCCGCGTGCTCAAGTCACTGCCCGAAGAAGCGGGCGCTGCCGAATCCTGGCGCCGCTACCATTTGGCCCGCAGTATGATGCAGCGCGAGCGCTCGGTTGACGTGAGCCTTGACCTCTCCGCCGGCATAATGGCACAGCTTGAGCGCGAGCCGGCGCCGCATCTCGACGCGCAGCATGAGAAGTCTAGCGTTGGAACTCTTGCAAAGCCCGCCCGCGTTTCGTTTGCTCGTGGCGCAAGCGTGGCCGCTGCGGTGTCATTGATGGTCGTTACCGGCGTGCAGTTTTTGAATAGCGATGGCGGTGTGTCGACCGGCACTCAGGGAGCCAGCGATTTGGCCGCGGCGTCTTCAAACGCTGCTGCTCAGGTGCAGCCGGCAAGCTTGGGTGGTGCCAACGCGGTGGCGTCTTCTGACGTTCCCATGTTCGAGCCAACCGCGTTTCGTGTGAACGGTCAGTCCGGTCGCAGTGGTTTTATGAACGTGAGCGAATCCGGCTTTGGCGCTTCGACGCCAGCGGTGTCCAACGCGGCTCAAACGTTCTCTGCCCCTACCAGTGCTATTGACGCCGATCAAATCAACCTGCTCCAGTCCTACCTCGAGCAGCACGCCCAAGGCGCCGCCGCGGGTAGCGGTGACAGCTGGATGCCGCTCATGCGCTCATCGTCCATCGTAGAGCCGCTCGGTCAGCGCTGAGCGATTAGCATGACCAGCTGTTTATAAAGCATCAATATCGATAGCGAGTTGAGGGTGGGGAATGATCGTGAGGTGTGATGCAACGCCGTGGTTTAAAAAAGGGGCGCTATGCGCAGTGACGGTAGCAGTGCTTTCGCTTTCATCGACCGCTCAGGCAAGTAGCGACATCGATCGATCGCCCACTCCGCCCCCATCAGAAGAGAATCGCCAGACCTGCTCCACCCCGATTTTAACCCGGACGCCGAATTCCATCGACGAGTGGCTTATCCGCACGATGCTGGCAAGCCACTGCTATGAATATCAGGCCCGCGCGGTTTCCATCAACAGTATCGGTGTACGAACGCTGGCGCTTTCGCATCGCGTTCAGGACGGGGTGCGCCAGCAGGTCGTGCAACATCTGGATGGCCCTTCCATTAGCGTCGAGCGCCGCTCTCAGGCCGGCAAGCTGGCTTGGGCACTTCCCGGCGAAAGCGATTTCGATATCTCGATCACACCCCGTGCTTGGGCCGAACACGTCGAAACTTACTACGATGTATCGCTCGAAAACGAAGAACGGGTTGCGGGACGTGTGGCTTCCAGGCTGCGTTTCGAGCCACACGATGACAATCGCTACGCCCACACCTGGTGGGTCGACGAGGAGACCGGCCTGTTGCTCAAGCACGAGCTGAGCGATACGCAGTCCCGCGTGGTCGAAACCTTTCAGATGACCCAGCTTCAATCGCCGTCGCTTTATGAAGGCCCCCTCATGACCGAGCAAGGCGGCTCACTGACGGACCCGGACTGGGACGTCAACTGGCTTCCCGAAGGCTTTGTGGCGCAACCGGCGCAAATCACCAGCAGCAATCCCATGGCGCAGCGCTTCTACAGCGACGGTCTTTCGTCGGTGAGCGTATTTGCCGCGCCGGCGGGTGACCAGGCCCTCGAAGCGGGCGCGTATACGTTAGGGGTGTCAGGCATCGCGATTGAGTTGGTCGATATCGAAGGCAAGCGCTGGCAGCTCGTAGCGATCGGTGAGCTGCCGGCAGGGCAGGTGCGCCGCATCGTGCAGTCTATCGAGTTCGGCGCATCTACCCCTGCCCACGGCTAAACGTACGCCTGCGCCCGACATTTATGTATCGCCCAGCCTATTTCGAGACGCGGTAAAGCGGTTAGCATGCAAATGGAACGTTTTTTACGGCGGTGAGTCTTTAATCTGCTTGATGGCTCGATGAGCCGAATCCCTTCCCAAGTGTGATTGCTGTTTGAACGAGGAGCTTTATCCCATGAGGCGTTCGGTTGTTTCCTACTCGCTTTGGCTATGCATGACGGCGCTACTGATAATGGGCCAATCGGCCTACGCGCAGAACCTCCCCGATTTTACCGCGCTGGTCGAAGACGCTGCCCCGGGCGTGGTCAACATTTCAACCAGTCGAACGGTCCAGCGAAGCGGCGCCGAGATGCGCGGCTTTGGCGGTCAGGACATTCCCGAGATTTTCCGCCACTTCTTCGGCGACAGCTTCCCGACACCGCCTGGAGAGCAGGGGCGCGGTCGCAGCGAAGAGCGCCAGTCTCTGGGCTCCGGTTTCGTGATTAGCGCCGATGGTTACGTGCTGACCAACGCTCATGTGGTGCAGGATGCGGACGAAATTCTCGTGCGTTTGAACGACCGACGTGAGCTTTCCGCCGAGCTGATCGGCAGCGACCAGCAAACCGATGTGGCGCTTTTGAAAATCGACGCCAACAACCTGCCGGTACTCAATCTGGGCGACTCCGACGAGCTTCAGGTTGGCGAGTGGGTAGCGGCCATCGGATCGCCTTTTGGGTTCGACCACTCGGTGACCGCGGGTATCGTCAGCGCGATCAATCGTACGCTGCCGCGCGATGCCTACGTGCCTTTCATTCAAACCGATGTCGCGATCAACCCGGGCAACTCTGGCGGGCCACTTTTCAATCTCGAAGGCGAGGTCATCGGCATCAACTCCCAAATTTTCACCCGCAGCGGTGGCTTCATGGGCCTCTCCTTCGCTATTCCGATCAACGTGGCGATGGACGTGGCCGACCAGTTGCGTGAGGAAGGCCACGTCAACCGAGGCTGGCTGGGCGTCATGATTCAGCCCGTCTCCCGCGATCTGGCCGAATCCTTTGGCATGGACGATGCTATCGGCGCGCTCGTCGCGGATCTGGACCCGGAAGGCCCGGCGGCGGAAGGCGGCCTTCAGGCCGGAGACGTAATCGTTGGCGTCAACGGTGAAGAGGTGGATCGGTCCAGCGCTTTACCGCGTCTGATCGGCCGCGTTTCTCCGGGAAACGACGTGTCGCTGGCGGTCATCCGCGACGGTGAAGAGATCGAACAGACCGTTCAACTGGGGAGCTGGCCGGAGTCCGAGCAGGCAAGCGCCGCGAATGGCAGCAACGATCAAACCCGTTTGGGCGTGAGCGTGGGCGAAGTAAGCGAAGAGCTGCAGGAGCGTTTGAACATTAGCGGCGGCGTGGAAGTGCGCCAGATCGAGGCGGGCAGCGTTGCCGCTGACGCCGGCATTCAGTCAGGCGATGTCCTTGTCAGTGTCGATCACAAGAGCGTCGGGTCTGCCGAGGAGCTTGCAGACATCGTCGAGTCGCTGCCCAACGACCGCGCCATTCCGGTGCGCCTCTACCGCGATGGCCGCTCGCTGTTCATCGCGCTGCGCTTGCAGGAGTAAGCGGCTTTACTCGGAACACGCCGAGTAGATGCCATTTGCTCGTCAACGCCCCGGCCCGCCGGGGCGTTTTGCCACCTGCGGTTTGACCGCCTGGCGCGTTCAGCGTGTTAGCCGGGCGAGCGCGGCGCAATGAACATGGCACCCGCGTCTTGCTAACGGTACAATGCTGCCAATTATTCATTGCACGTTGCCGTGTAATTTTTTTGTACTGTACAGGGCTTCGTACATACCCCGGATTGCAAAGCGTAATGTCATCAGAAAATACTAGTAAAATTAAGCATATACGAAATTTCTCGATCATTGCTCACATCGATCACGGCAAGTCTACGCTGTCGGATCGTTTGATTCAGACCTGCGGGGGCTTGACCGACCGCGAGCTCAAGGAGCAGGTGCTCGATTCCATGGATATCGAGCGCGAGCGGGGTATCACCATCAAGGCGCAGTCGGTGACGCTTGACTACACCGCCGCCGACGGCAGCGTCTACCAGCTCAACTTCATCGACACCCCCGGTCACGTCGATTTCTCCTACGAAGTCTCCCGCTCGCTCTATGCCTGCGAAGGCGCTCTGCTGGTCGTCGATGCTGCCCAGGGCGTCGAGGCGCAGTCGGTAGCCAACTGCTACACCGCCATCGAGCAGGGCCTCGAGGTGCTGCCGGTGCTCAACAAGATCGACCTGCCCCAAGCAGACCCGGACCGCGTCGGCCACGAAATCGAAGAGATCATTGGGCTCGACGCCACTGATGCCTGCCAGGTCTCGGCGAAAAGTGGCATCGGCATCGACGAGCTTTTGGAGCGGCTGGTGCGTGACATTCCGCCGCCCAAGGGCGATCCGGACGCGCCGCTTCAGGCGCTGATCATTGACTCCTGGTTCGATAACTACCTGGGCGTCGTATCGCTGGTGCGTCTTTTCGACGGCACACTCAAAAAGGGCGACAAGATTCGTATCAAGTCGACCGGGCGCGACTGGAACACCTCGGAAGTCGGTATCTTCACGCCGCTGCGAAAGGAGACCGGCATGCTGCGCGCCGGCGAAGTCGGCTTCATCGTTGCCGGTATCAAGGAAATTCACGGCGCGCCGGTCGGTGATACCATCACCCATACCAAATCGCCGGACGTGGCAAGGCTGCCCGGTTTTCAAAAGGTCAAGCCCCAGGTCTATGCGGGCATGTTTCCGGTCAGCGCCGACGACTACGAGGATTTTCGCGACGCGCTGGAAAAACTCGCGCTCAACGACGCCTCGCTCGATTACGAGCCGGAAAACTCCGACGCGCTGGGCTTTGGTTTTCGCGTCGGCTTTCTGGGCACGCTCCACATGGAGATCGTTCAGGAGCGCCTCGAGCGCGAGTACGACCTCGATTTGCTGACCACCGCGCCCACGGTGGTGTACGAGCTCGCGATGAAAAACGGCGACGTCAACTACGTCTCCAACCCCTCGAAACTGCCCGACATGGCGGATGTCGACGAGATGCGTGAGCCGGTGGTGCGGGCGAGTATTCTCGTGCCCCAGGACTACGTCGGCAACGTGATCACCGAGTGCGAGCAGCGCCGCGGCACGCAGCGCGACATGCAGTTTCTGGGTAGCCAAATCCAGCTCACTTATGAGCTTCCGATGTCGGAAGTGGTGATGGACTTTTTCGACCGGCTCAAGTCGATCTCCAAGGGCTATGCCTCGCTCGAGTACAACTTCGAGCGCTTCGAGGCGGCGAAGCTCGTGCGGCTGGACGTCCTGATCAACGGTGACAAGGTCGACGCGCTGGCGGTGATCATTCACCGCGATCACGCCCACTCCCGCGGGCGCCTGCTGGTCGAGAAGATGCGCGAGTTAATTCCGCGCCAGATGTTTGACGTGGCGATCCAGGCGGCTATCGGCGGCCAGGTCGTGGCGCGCTCCACCGTCAAGGCGCTGCGTAAGAACGTCACCGCCAAGTGCTACGGCGGCGATGTCAGCCGTAAGAAAAAGCTGTTGGAGAAGCAAAAGGCGGGTAAGAAACGGATGAAGCAGGTCGGGCGTGTGGAAATCCCTCAGGATGCCTTCCTTGCTGTGCTCAAGGTCAACGACTAGGAAGACGACACCCTCATGGATTTTTCACTACTACTGGTACTGGCCGTCGCAATCACCGGGGTCATCTACCTGCTCGACGCCCTGTGGTTTCGCCCGCGTCGCCGCCGCCGCCTGAATAATGCCGAACAGGCCGCCCAGGGCGAGCTCGATGCCACCACCCGCGCCAAGCTCGAAAAAGAGTCCTGGCCGGTCGATTACTCGCGCTCGCTGTTTCCGGTGCTGCTGGTCGTGCTGGTAGTCAGAAGCTTCATCGTCGAGCCGTTCCAGATTCCTTCCGGCTCCATGCGGCCAACCCTCGAAGTGGGCGATTTCATTCTGGTCAACAAGTTCGCCTACGGGTTGCGCCTGCCGGTGATCAACGAGCGCTTCGTCGAAGTAGGCGACCCCGAGCGTGGCGATGTCATGGTGTTTCGATTCCCCGACGAGCCGTCAGTAAACTTCATCAAGCGCGTAGTGGGCCTGCCCGGCGATCGCGTTCGCTACGAGGGCAAGCAGCTCTACATCAACGGCGAGCCGGTCGCTAAAACGCTGATCGAGGAGGGGCCCGCCGCCTCGCCGCAGCAGCTATTATTGAATGAGCGGCTGGGGCCGATCAGCCACGCAATTTACAACAATCCTCGCGACCCGGGCCCGCAGATGGGCGAAGTCATCGTGCCCGAGGGCGAGTATTTCATGATGGGTGATAACCGCGACCAGTCCAACGACAGCCGCTACTGGGGGTTCGTGCCGGAGGAGAACATCGTCGGGCGCGCCTTTGCCGTCTGGATGCACTGGGACGGCGGACTGCCCAGTTTTTCGAGCGTAAGGCGAATCGAATGAGTCGCACCGCCCAGGTCAACGTCGAAGACGTAGGAGCATCGTGAGTAATTCCCTGAACGCTTTTTGCCGACGAATCGGCTACACCTTTGGCGACGAGTCGCTTCTGGAACTGGCGATGACCCACCGCAGTTTCGGTGGGCGCAACAACGAGCGCCTGGAGTTTCTGGGTGACTCGATCGTCAATTTCGTCATCGCCGAGGCGCTTTTCGAGCGCTTCCCCCAGGCCCGTGAGGGCCAGCTTTCTCGCCTGCGCGCGCGCCTGGTCAAGGGCCAAACTCTGGCAGAGCTTGCCCGTGAAATGGCCTTTGGCGAGTGTTTACGGCTGGGCTCCGGCGAGATGAAAAGCGGCGGGCATCGGCGCGAGTCGATTCTGGCCGACGCGGTCGAGGCGGTGATTGGCGCAATCTACCTCGACGCCGGTATGGACGCGGTGCGCGAGCGCGTACTTGCCTGGTATCGGGAGCGCCTCGAGAGCACCTCGCTTCAGGATACCCAAAAGGACCCGAAGACCCGTCTGCAGGAGTTTCTACAGTCGCGTCAGGCGGCGCTTCCACGCTATGAAGTCGTCTCCGTGAAAGGCGAGGCCCACGCTCAGACCTTTACCGTCGAGTGCTATATCGATCTTTTGAGCGAGCATACGACCGGTAAGGGCCCCAGCCGTCGTCACGCCGAGCAGCAAGCCGCCGAACAGGCGCTCACCCATCTTGAAAAAACTCCCGGAGATCCCGCGTCATGAGTCAAACCTGCGGCTTTGTGGCCATCGTTGGGCGGCCTAACGTAGGCAAATCGACCCTCATGAATCGTATTCTGGGCCAGAAGGTGTCCATCACCTCCCGGCGCCCGCAAACCACGCGCCATCAGGTCATGGGCATCAAGACGATCGACGAGACCCAGTTCATCTATGTCGATACCCCGGGCATGCACATCATGTCCAAGGATCGTAACAAGGCGATCAACCGCTTCATGAACCAAGCAGCTACCCAGGCGCTGCGCGACGTCGACTGCGTGGTGTTCATCATAGACCGCACGCGCTGGACCGAGGAAGACCAGGCGGTGCTGGCGCGCTTGGAGCACGTAAAGGCGCCGGTGGTGCTTGCGGTCAACAAGGTAGACCGTCTGCAGGACAAGGCCTCGCTACTGCCCTGGCTTGAGGAGGTCGGCGCGCGTCGCGAGTTTGCCGCGGTGATTCCGATTTCCGCCAAGCACGGCACCCAGGTCGAGGCCCTGGAAGAGGAGGTCGCCAAACACCTGCCGGAGAGTATTCACTTCTTCCCGGACGATCAGATCACCGATCGCAGCCTTCGCTTTATGGCCGCCGAGCTTGTGCGCGAAAAAGTCATGCGCCAGCTCGGCGATGAGCTGCCGTATCAGATGACCGTCGAGATCGAAGAGTTCCGCGAGACCGAGCGCGTCACTCACATCAGCGCCCTGATCCTGGTCGAGCGCCAAGGCCAAAAAGTCATTTTGATCGGCGAAAACGGCGAACGCATCAAGAGCATTGGCCGTGAGGCGCGCCTGGACATGGAGCGCACCCTGGGGACCAAGGTGATGCTGAACCTGTGGGTGAAGGTCAAGCGCGGCTGGTCCGACGACGACCGGGCGCTTAAAAGCCTGGGCTACGATCTCGATTGAGCAAGCCCGCCATGGCCGAGCCCGCGTTTTTGCTCCACCGGCGGCCTTACCGCGAAACCAGCGCGCTGGTGGATCTGCTGACGCTGAACCACGGGCGCATTCGGGCGGTGGCCCACGGCGGCCAGCGCCCGGGCTCTAAATCTCGCCAGCGTCTGCAGCCGTTCACGCCGCTGTTCGTGGCCTGGCGTGGTGATCACGAGTTAAAGCGTCTGACCCTGATGGAGTCGCGCGGGCAAACGGCGCTGCTGGTGGGGGAAGGGCTTCTTTGCGGGCTTTACGCCAACGAAATCGCCACGCGTCTGCTGCCTTTGGAGCTCGCCGCCGAGGAGGTATTCGCCTTCTATAGCGCGCTGCTCGACGCGCTGCCCCAGCCGGCCGGGCGGGCACTGGCGCTTCGCCGCTTCGAGTGGGCGTTGCTTGATGCGCTCGGGGCGACGCCGCGCTTCACCACCCCGGAAGGCGACGCTCTCGACCCTCAGGGGCGCTACCGCTTCGAGTCGCAAAGTCGCGCTTTCGTAGCCTTTGACCGGGGCATTGAAGGCCGGGCGCTGCGCCTTCTCGACCAGGGCGACTGGACCCCGGACGGGCTTTCTGGGGCGCTCAAGGCGGTCATGCGCGCCGCACTCGCGCCGCACTTAGGGTCAAAGCCTTTGCGCTCGCGCGAGCTGATGGTAGATCTGGCCCGGCGCCGCGTGAAGCAGGGCGAGTCCTGAACACTCCCCGGTATTTAGCGCTTTAAGTTCTGGTTTTTACAACGTCAATTTTTAACCGACGCATTCACTTTCGGATCACGCACTGGAGAGCGCCATGCACCCCCCGCGGATTTTACTCGGTGTCAATATCGATCACATCGCCACGCTCAGACAGGCCCGCGGTACGCGCTACCCGGACCCGGTGCAGGCCGCACTGCTGGCAGAAGAAGCCGGCGCTGACGGTATCACGGTTCACCTTCGCGAAGATCGCCGCCATATCCAGCCGCGGGACGTACGCCTTTTGGCCGAGGTGCTCAATACGCGCATGAACCTGGAAATGGCGGTGACCGAGGAGATGCTCACGCTTGCCGAAGAGCTCAAACCGGCCCACGTTTGCCTGGTGCCGGAAAAGCGTGAGGAGCTGACGACCGAAGGTGGGCTGGACGTGGTGGGCGGCTTCGATCAAATTCAAATCGCCTGCGAGCGTTTGGCCCGCGCCGGCTGCGACGTATCGCTGTTCATCGACCCGGAGGTTGAGCAGATCGATGCCGCGCACCGCGCCGGGGCGCCGACCATCGAGCTGCACACCGGCGCCTTTGCCGAAGCGGTCATGGGCTCGCAAGCCGCCAACGACGAATATGCCCGGCTCAACGCTGCGGCGATCCACGCGGTGTCGCTGGGGCTGGTGGTCAACGCGGGCCACGGCCTTCACTATCATAACGCCGAAGCGATCGCCGCGCTTCCCGGTGTCAACGAACTGAACATCGGCCACGCCATCATTGCCCGAGCGCTGTTCGTCGGGCTCAAGGAGGCGGTGGCGGAAATGAAGCGTTTGATCATCGCCGGTCAGGAAGCGGGGCTGATGGCCGCGCTCGATGAGCACGATCATGACCATGACCACGCGAACGGCTGCTGCGGGCACTGAGCATGATCGTTGGTATCGGGTCGGACATTGCGCGGATCGCACGCTTTGACACTGCCGTGGCGCGTCACGGTGAACGCTTCGCCGCCCGCATTCTGGGCCCTTTGGAGCACGAGAACTGGGTGAGCCGACACCGCTCGCCGGCGTATCTGGCAAAGCGCTTCGCGGCCAAGGAGGCCTTCGTCAAGGCGCTGGGGCTTGGCCTTCGCGCCGGGATGCAGTGGCGCGAAATCCAGGTACTCAACGACTCGCTCGGCAAACCCGTTCTCGAGCTTGCCGGCGAAGCCAGGCGGCTTTTCGAGCAAAGCGGTGCCCAAAGCGCCCACGTGTCGATCAGCGACGAGGCGGAGTACGCGCTCGCCTTCGTCGTGCTCGAGTGCTGACTGGGCGATCAAACGAGCATGAAGCGCTGGGCGCTCAGCGCCCGGATTTCGTCGAGCAGGGCCATCGCCTGCGCCTCGAGCGCTTTTGAGATATGGGTCGATTCATCGAAATCATGGCGGTGAAGCGCTTGTTCGAGCTCGGAGGCTGCCTCACCGAGTGCCGGGGCGCCGCAGTAACGACAGGCGCCGTTGAGCGCGTGAACCGCTTCGAGCAGCGCTTCATGATCGTTCTCCTCGAGGGCCTGCTCGATCTGCGCCTTGCTTTGCGTGAGACTATCGATCAAAAGCAGTAGCTGGCGCTTGGCGAAAGCCTCGTTTCCACCGGCCCGGGCAGCGCCTAGCGCCAAATCGAGCGCGGGCAGTGCGCTACTCGTTTTGAACTTGCCGGCCTCAATCACCTCATCGACCGGCGGCGCTAGCCTCATGCCCAAAAAGCGTTGGGTCAGTTTCTCCAGCGCGGCTTCGTCCACGGGTTTTAGCAGCACATCGTCGAGGCCTTGGGCGAGCCAGCGCTGGCGCTGGTGATCCGGTACGTGAGCGGTGACCGCAACGATCGGGCAGCGTGCCCAGGTACCATCGATCTGGCGAAGCGCCCGACTGGTCTCAATCCCGTCGAGCCCCGGCATGCGAATATCCATCAACACCAGATCGAAGTAGCGCACCCGCGCGTAGTCGAGCGCGCTATGGCCGCTGTCGGCCAGCGTCACCTCCAAGCGCTCGCTTTCCAGCAGCGCCTTGAGCAGCATGCGATTCGCGGCGTTATCGTCCACGATCAGTACGCTGACCGGCCCTGTCGCTGCGAGCTCGTCCTCGAGTTCGTCAGCCGGTGTGGTGCTGCTGGGAAGCAGTGTTTCAAGTGCCGCGACCATCCGGTGGCGTGTTAACGGTTTGCTGACGATGTCACCGCCAAATGGCAGCGGCCATTCGGGCAGGTCGAGCTGCGCGCCGAGGGCCAGAATCAGAGTGGGGCGCTGGGCCTGCTCGATCACTGACTCCCAGTACTCCCTGCGCGGTGCGACGAAATCTTCCGGGGTGAGCGCCAGCATCAAAAGCGCCGTGTCATCGGTGTCGGTAAACGACACCGGGCGGGCGCCCCAGTGGGTCAGCCAGTTTTCCAGCATCGCGCGCGTGGTCGGGTGAGGCTCGTGCAGGCGCACCACCGCCTGGTTCAAGTCGAGCGGGGCTCGCGAACTTACCGCGCTGTGGGCGCGCAGAGGGAGCGTAAATGAGAACCGCGCGCCTTCACCCAGTGCGCTGTCGATCGTAATGTCGCCGCCCATGCGCGCAATCAGCTGACGGCAGATGCTCAGGCCCAGGCCACTGCCGCCATACTCTCGCGAGTGGCTGGGGGAGGCTTGGGTAAAGGCATCGAACAGCCCGTGCTGCTGCTCGGCGCTAAGGCCGATCCCGGTATCGCTGACGCTTACGTTGAGCACGACATGCTGGCCTTCTTGCTGCGCAAGCTCGGCGCGCACCACCACGTCTCCTGCGCTTGTGAACTTGATGGCGTTGCCGATCAGGTTGTTGAGCACCTGCTGAAGTCGCATCGGATCGCCGCACAGCGGGGTGGGGATATCGTCGAAGGCAAGGCCCAGTAGATGGAGCCCCTTTCGTTGAGCCTCCGGTGCGTTCAGGCCAATGACGTCATCGACTACCGTCGCCATATCGAACTCCACCTCCTCGAGGCTAAGCTGATCAGCCTCGAGCTTCGAGAAATCGAGCACGTCGTTGACCAGTAACAGCAGGTTGTCGCAGCCGCGGTGGACTTGGCGCAGCCATTCGAGCTGTCGCTTGTCGAGCTCGGAGCGCCCGAGTAGGCGGCAAAATCCGATGATGCCATTGAGCGGCGTGCGGATTTCGTGGCTCATGTTAGCCAGAAACTCGGACTTGACCGCGTTGGCCTTGACCGCGCTACGATGCGCAAGATCCAGTTTGATGCTCTGCTCCTCGACGGTTTCCATCGACTCACAAAGCTCCTTGGTAGCCAGTTCGATCTGGCGCTGCATGTCGCGCTGAAAATGCTGGAGATGCTCGCCAACCTGATTGATGCTTTGCCCTAGCGCGTCGAACTCGGCCGCTTCGTGCTTGCCTAAACGGCGCTCGTAATCGCCGTGGGCAAGGCGAAAGAGCGCCTGGTTGGCGCGCTCAATCGGGCGAGTGAGATAGCGGCGCATCGCGCGCCATAAAAGCAGCAAAAGGGCGCCCAGCGCGGCGCCGCCCAGGCTCAGCAGCGCCAACAGCCGGTAGCGCTCCAGGGTCAGCGTGCGGGTGTCGACTTCGGCTTCGAGCCAGCGGCCACTTCCGCCGACGCCCGCCCCGTCGTTGCCGTGATAGACCGATAGCGGAACCTGCAAGCGCCAGATGTTGCGGTCTTCGATGAGGGTGGTGGTGCGCGGCACACTGAGCCGCTGCGCGGCCAGAAGCGGGCGCCCCAGTACCAGTACTCGGTTACCTTTTTCGTCGAACAGCGTCAGCGCCCGCAGATTCTTGTACTCCATGAGCTGGCGCGCCAGGCGCTCCACGCGGGGTTCGTCGCCGTCGCTCAGCGCATCGTTGAGCCCCGGCGCCAGCACTTCACTGGCGCTGACCAGTTGCTCGGTAAACAGGCGCTGCTCGGTACCGGCGTTGTGAAGGAGTAGTAGCGCGGCCATGGCGGCGTAAATCACAAGCGGAATGCCTACTAAAGCCAGCAGCGTACGCGTATTCAGGGACATGAAAGAAACTCATTGATTCCGTGGGTTGCCTGTCCAGTCACAGGCAGCCTCGATATAATGCAACACAACGGTGATGATAAGGAATGGACGATGGACTATCCCACGCTTGAAGATGTGATCGGCAATACGCCGCTGGTGCGGTTAAAGCGCATCAGCGCCGGGCGTAACAACACGCTGTTGGCCAAGCTCGAAGGCAACAACCCGGCAGGCTCGGTGAAGGACCGCCCGGCGCTGTCGATGCTGGCCGAGGCCGAGGCGCGCGGTGAGATCACGCCAGGCGATACCCTCGTGGAAGCCACCTCGGGCAATACCGGCATTGCACTGGCAATGGCCGCCGCGATCAAGGGCTACAACATGGTGCTGGTGATGCCGGAAAACGCCTCCAGCGAGCGCAAGCAGGCCATGGCAGCCTTCGGGGCCACGCTAATTTCTGCAAGCCAGCAGGGCGGCATGGAAGAAGCCCGTGACATCGCCGATGAGATGATTGCTAGCGGCAAGGGCAAGCCTCTGAACCAGTTCGCCAACCCGGATAACCCGCTGGCGCACTATCGCACCACTGGCCCGGAGCTTTGGCGCCAGACCGGCGGCGAGATCACTCACTTCGTCAGCTCCATGGGCACCACCGGCACCATCATGGGTGTGTCGCGCTATTTGAAGGAGCAAAACAGCGCGATCGAGATCGTGGGTCTTCAGCCGGCAGACGGCGCGAGCATTCCCGGTATTCGCCGCTGGCCCGAAGCGTACCTTCCGGCCATCTTCGAGGCCCCGCGGGTGGACACGGTGCTCGATATTGGCCAAAAAGAGGCCGAAAGCCACATGCGAAGGCTGGCCCGGGAAGAGGGCATTCTTGCCGGCGTCTCCTCCGGCGGTAGCCTGGCGGGGGCGCTGCGCATTGCCGAGCAGGTGGAGAACGCGGTGATCGTCTTTATCGTCTGCGACCGTGGCGACCGCTACCTTTCGACCAACCTGTTCGATACGGAGTCCTAAGCCGGCACGTTTAACGATGCGCGTAGGGCTGAAAGCTCGGACAGGCTCCATTTTTTGAAACACGACGATTGGAATACACGATGCTCTGGATAGACCCCACGGTGCTGGATCGCTTTTATGCTGGGTAAAAAGCGGCCGCCGCGCCCTAAATCCGGCCACTCCGGGCTAGCTCGTACGCCCGCCGCTGCGCCTGTGAAAGGTGTCGAAGGCAGTGCCTTGACCATCGACCGGCTCGCCCACGACGGGCGCGGTATCGCCCATAACGCGGTGGGTAAAACCGTGTTCGTCGAAAAAGCGCTGCCCGGCGAAACCGTCGAAGCGGCGGTGCATATTCAGAGAAAGCGCTTCGACGAGGCTCACGTCAAGGCGCTTTTGACCCGCTCGGAGAACCGGGTCACGCCGCCGTGCCCCTATTTCGAGCGCTGCGGCGGCTGCGATTTGCAGCACCTGGCGCTTACGGCTCAGCGCGAGCACAAACGTCAGGTGGTCGAGGAGCTCTTCGCCCGCCAGGCCATGACGCTACCCGACGTTACGCTGCTCGACGGCGACACCGAGCACTACCGCCGCCGGGCCCGATTGGGCGTACGCGTGGATGGTCAGGAGAACGTGCTGCTGGGCTTTCGGGCAGCCGGTAGCCACCGCTTGGTGAACATCGAACACTGCCACGTGCTGGTGCCCGAGCTCTCAGGGCTGATCGCACCGCTCAAGGCGCTGCTCGACACCCTGAGCGCTCCGCGTCAGGTAGGGCATCTCGAGCTGATCAAACCCCTGGGGGCGCCGGTGGTGCTGGTGCGCCAGCTTAAGGCTAACGCCCAGGACGCTGCCGCCTGGCGCGACTTTGCATTGGCGCAGGGCGTGAGCGTCGGCGCCTTCGTCGGGCGTGAGAATGCGACACTCGAGTGGTTCGTCGAGGTGCCAGTCCTCGAGGACGAGCTGGGCCTTGGCGCAAGCGTTGTCGATCAAAAGGCGCCGGTCAACGTAACGCTCGGCTTCGAGCCCGGGGATTTTCTTCAGGTGAATCAACAGGTCAACCAGCGCATGGTGAACCAGGTGCTGGAGTGGCTGACACCGACGCTTGCATCTTCGCCGGCGCCACGCGTACTTGACCTCTTCGCCGGCATCGGTAACTTCAGTGTGCCGCTGGCGCTAAGTGGCGCGAGCGTGCACGCCGTCGAGGGTAGCCAGGACATGGTCGAGCGGATCGAGCAAAACGCCGCGCGCCACGGGCTCGAGTTAGTCGCACGTCAAGCGGACTTGAACCGCGAGGCGAGCGTGGCGGCGCTGTTCGAGGGCGACGAGGCCATTGAAGCGGTCGTGCTCGACCCGCCTCGCGACGGCGCCGAGGCGATTTGCCAAGCGCTTGGCCGCCACCGTGTGCCCAGTGTGGTGTATATCTCCTGCGACCCGGCAACGCTTGCTCGCGATGCGGCGCATCTTTCAAGTCAGGGCTATCGCATGGCGGCGGTGGCCGTGGCGGACATGTTCGTACATACCGCACACGTTGAAACGATGGTGCTGTTCGAATACCGAGGTTAGGCCCTCATTTGGCGCTACACTTACAGCGGGGTAAGCGCCGTTAGTTCAAAGGACGAGTCATTGCCATGGTGAAAGTGCGTGAAGACCAGCCGCTGACCCAGACCGGCCGGGTGGATGTAGAGCAGTGGTTGACGCGCTTGAAAGAGAGCGTTCGTCTACCCGAGCCCGAGCGGCTGATCGAGGCCTGCGAGCTGGCCGAAATGCTCGAGCGTCAGGCGCCCAAGACCCATCGCGTGTGGCTGTCGCCGGGCATGAGCTTTCGCATGGGGCTCGAGATGGCAGACATTCTCGCCGATCTCAAGCTCGATCAGGCAGCGCTCGAGGCGGCGGTGCTCTACCGCTCGGTGCGCGAAGGGCTGATCAGCCTTGAGGGCATCACCAAGCGCTTTGGCGAAGAGGTCTCCAGCCTGATCGACGGCGTGCTGCAGATGGCGGCCATCAGCTACCCGCTGGTCTCGAATCACGCCATGGCCCAGCACAACCAGCAGGAAAACCTGCGCAAGATGCTGGTCAACATGGTCAGCGACGTGCGCGTGGCGCTGATCAAGATCGCCGAGCGCACCTGCGCGCTGCGCCAAGTCAAGGACGCCCCGCGCGAGAAGTGCCTGCAGGTCGCCCGTGAGGTCGCCGATATCTACGCGCCGCTGGCGCACCGCCTCGGGATCGGCCAGATCAAGTGGGAGCTTGAGGATCTCTCGTTTCGCTACCTGCACGAGCAGGATTACAAGACCATCGCCAAGCTCCTGGCTGAAAAGCGCCTCGACCGTGATCGCTACATTCAGGACGTGGTGGGCACGCTCGAGACGCTGATGCGCGCCCAGAACATCAATGATTTCGACGTGAAAGGGCGCGCCAAGCACATATACTCGATCTGGCGCAAAATGAAGCGCAAGCGGATCGACTTCTCCCAGGTGCACGACGTCCGCGCGGTGCGCATTCTGGTGCCGGCGGTGACCGACTGCTACACGGTGCTGGGCATCGTGCATTCGCGCTGGCACCACGTGCCCAACGAATTCGACGACTACATCGCCAACCCGAAAAAAAATGGCTATCAGTCGCTTCACACCGCCGTCATGGGGCCGGAGAACAAGGTTCTCGAAATCCAGATTCGCACCTTCTCCATGCACGACGAAGCCGAGCTTGGCGTCTGTGCCCACTGGCGCTACAAGGGCCACGACACCAATGCCAAAAGCCGCAGCTACGAAGAGAAGATCGCCTGGCTTAGGCAGGTGCTCGAGTGGCAGGACGAGGTCGGTGGCTACGGTGACCTGCGCGAAGGGCTTGCAAGCGATGTCGCCCCGGATCGAATCTACGTGTTCACCCCGGACGGCCACGTGATCGATCTGCCGCGCATCGCCACGCCCATCGACTTCGCCTACCGGGTGCATACCGAAATCGGCCATCGCTGCCGCGGCGCCAAAATCAACGGGCGCATCGTGCCGCTCAACTACAAGCTGAAAACCGGTCAGCAGGTCGAAATCCTGACCGCGACCAAGGGCGGCCCCAGCCGCGACTGGCTCAACCCGAGCCTGGGTTACGTGCGCACCTCCCGCGCTCGGGCCAAAATCCAGGCCTGGTTCAAGTATCAGGCGCGGGATCAGAACCTGGAAGAAGGGAGGGCGCTGTTCGAGCGCGAGATGAAGCGCCTGGACGTCGACGGCCTCGATATGCAAAAGCTCGCCGAGGCGGTCAACTACCAAAGTGCCGATGATATGTACGCCGCTCTCGGGGCGGGGGACCTACGCATTGGCCAGGTGCTTCATCAGGCCCAGCAGCTCTTTGGCGAAAGCGACGATCAGGAAAAGCTCGAGCGGCTGTTGGCCAAGCCGCGCCGCCAGCAGAGCAAGGCCCCTCAGGGCGATATCACTGTACTGGGCGTAGGCAACCTGAAAACCAACATGGCGAACTGCTGCAACCCGGTACCCGGCGAGCCGATCATCGGCTTCATCACCCAAGGGCGCGGCGTGACGATTCACCGTCAGGAGTGCTCGAACGTGCTGCAGCACCGCCTCGACGAGCCGCAGCGCATCATCGAAGTGGAGTGGGGCGAGCGCGCCCACACCCGCTACCCGGTGGCCATCGAAATTCAGGCATGGGACCGCTCTGGCCTTCTGCGCGACGTGACCGGTCTTTTGGGCAATGAAAAGGTCAACGTGCTGGCGGTGAACACCCTTACCGACACCGACGAAAGCATCGCAAGGCTTCGTATCACGCTGGAAGTCGACGGTCTCGAAACCCTGGGGCGGCTTTTCTCACGCATTCAGCAACTGCCCAACGTCACCGAAGTGCGCCGGCTGCGCGACGCTGACCCGGACAAGAACGCGCGCAAGGGGAGCCACTGATGCGTTACGAACTGGCTGACCTGCTCGAATTGATGCGCGTGTTGCGCGACCCGACCCAAGGCTGCCCCTGGGATGTCGAGCAGCGCTGGGACACCATCGTGCCCCATACCATCGAAGAGGCGTATGAAGTCGCCGATGCCATCGAGCGGCGCGCCTTCGATGAGCTGCCCGGCGAACTCGGTGATTTGCTTTTTCAAATCGTTTACTACGCGCAGTTCGGCCATGAAGAGCAGCGCTTTGATTTTTTTGACGTGGTCGATACGCTCACGCGCAAGATGATTCGTCGCCACCCCCACGTGTTTCCCGAGGGTACGCTCGAATCGCGCCGTGCGCCGGAAGAAAGCGCTGACGATGTCGAACAGCGCCAGGTCAAACACCGCTGGGAAGCACTGAAGGCCGACGAGCGCGAGGGTCGCGCAGAGGAACGTTCCTCGGCACTCGACGACGTGCCGAGGGCGCTGCCGGCGCTGAGCCGTGCTCACAAGCTTTCCAAACGCGCCGCGCGGGTCGGGTTCGACTGGCCGGATACCCGCGGCGTGCTCGACAAGATTCGCGAAGAGCTTGGCGAAGTCGAAGAGGCGCTGGCCGCCAATGATACGGCCCACGCGCGCGAGGAAGTCGGGGATCTGCTGTTCGCCGTGGCCAATCTCGCGCGTACCCTCGATGCCGACCCCGAGACGTGCCTGCGCGCGACCAACGCCAAGTTCGAGCGCCGCTTTCGCTACGTCGAGCGCGGCCTTGAGGAGTCGCAGCGCTCGATGTCAAACGCCACTCTCGACGAAATGGAGCGCCACTGGCAGGCCGCCAAGCGCCAGGAGCGCAGTTAAAAACAACACCACCCCACATGGACTTTCCGGGAGGCCAGGTTAATGAGTCATGATCTACACGAATCGCTTCGTGAGAACGTACGTATTTTAGGCGACAGTCTTGGGCGTACTATCGCCGACGACCTGGGTCAGAGCTTCGTCGATAAAATCGAGACGATTCGCGCCCACGCCAAGCAGGGCCGCCAGGGCGATACGCTTCAGCAGCGCGCGCTGATCGAGTACCTGCGCGAGCTGCCCGAGCGTGATTTGCTACCGGTCACCCGCGCGTTCAACCAGTTTCTCAACTTGGCCAATATCGCCGAGCAGCACTACCGCGCGCGCTTTCGCCGCGTCGAGGATTACAAGCCCGGCACGCAGCCGGTGCTGGGCGAGCTTTTGGAGCGCGCCCGTCAGGCCGGCAACTCGCCGCGCTCGCTGGTCGAGACGCTGGCCAACATGCGCGTCGAGCTCGTGCTGACCGCTCACCCGACCGAAGTCATTCGCCGCACCCTGATTCAAAAATACGACGCCATCGACGAGTGCTTGAGCGTTATCGAAAGCGCTGACGAGTACCCCGAGCGCGGCGAACGCGCCCGCGGCCGGCTCAACGAGCTGATCAGCCAGGCCTGGCATACCGACGAAATTCGCCACGAGCGGCCGACCCCGGTGGACGAGGCCAAGTGGGGCTTCGCGGTGATCGAGAACTCGCTTTGGCAGGCGGTGCCGGATTTTCACCGCGATTTGGACAACCTGCTGCTGGAAACCGCCGGCGAGCGCCTGCCGCTGGACGCCGCGCCGATCCGCTACGCCTCCTGGATGGGCGGGGATCGTGATGGCAACCCGAACGTGACCGCGCGCGTGACCAAAGAGGTGCTGCTGCTCGGTCGCTGGATGGCGGCGGATCTCTACCTTCGCGATCTCGAGCAACTCAAGACCGAGCTTTCCATGTGGAAGGCGAACAGCGCCATGAAAGCCGAGGTGGGCGACGTGACCGAGCCCTACCGCGAGCTCTTGAAGCGCCTGCTGCAGAAGGTCGAGGCGACGCGCGACTGGGCGAAAGCCGGCCTCGATGGTCAAAACTTCGACGGCGGACCGATCATCGAAACCCGTGATCAGCTCTACGCGCCGCTTCTGGCCTGTTACCGCTCGCTTTGCGATGTCGGCTTGGACACCGTCGCCAACGGGGCGCTGCTCGATACGCTGCGCCGCGTGGCGGTGTTTGGCGTAACGCTCACCAAGCTCGACCTGCGCCAGGAGGCGAGCCGCCATACCCAACTGATGGAAGAGCTGACCAGCGAACTTGGCCTTGGCCACTACCAGCAGTGGGATGAGGCCGAGCGCCAGGCGTTTTTGCTCGAGGAGTTGGCCTCCAGCCGCCCGCTCATTCCAAGACGCTGGGAGTGCTCGGCGGAATCTCGTGAGGTGATCGATACCTTCAAGGTGATTGCGGGTGAGCACGCCGAGGCGCTGGGCACCTATATCATCTCCATGGCCGCCGAGCCCTCGGACGTACTCACCGTCGCACTTTTGATGAAAGAGACCGGTGGGCGCGTGTCGCTACCCATTGCCCCGCTGTTCGAGACGCTCAACGACCTGGACAACGCCGCTGGCGCCATCGATAAACTCCTGGCGCTGCCGGGCTATCGGTCGCTGGTCAAGGACCGCCAGGAAGTGATGATCGGCTACTCCGACTCCGCCAAGGACGCCGGTCAGCTGGCCGCGGCCTGGGCGCAGTACCGCGCTCAGGAGTCGCTGGTCGAGGTGTGCAAGCGCCACGGGGTCGACTTGACGCTGTTTCACGGGCGCGGCGGCACCGTCGGGCGAGGAGGCGGCCCGGCCCACGCGGCGATTTTGTCCCAGCCGCCGGGCTCGGTGAACGGAAGTTTGAGGGTGACCGAGCAGGGCGAGATGATTCGCTTCAAGTTTGGCCAACCGGATATCGCGCTGCGCTCGATGGAGATTTACGCCTGCGCGGTGCTGGAGGCCACACTGCTGCCACCGCCGGCCCCGCAGCCCGAGTGGCGCAAGGAGATGGACGAGCTCGCCCGCGTGGCGCACGCGGGCTACGTCGGCGTGGTTCGCGAGGACCCGGATTTCGTGCCCTATTTCCGCGCGGTGACGCCGGAAGGCGCCCTGGGGCGGCTGCCGCTGGGCTCGCGACCGACTAAACGGCGCCAGGACGGCGGCGTGGAAACCCTGCGTGCCATCCCCTGGATCTTCGCCTGGACCCAGATACGCCTGATGCTGCCGGCCTGGCTTGGCAGCGGCGAGGCTTTCGCCAATCGCCTCGAGCAACCCGGCGGGCGAGAAGTCCTTCAGGAGATGCGCCGCGAGTGGCCGTTTTTCGGCACCTATCTCGACATGCTCGAGATGCTGTTGGCCAAGGCGGACGTGGCGATCGCCGCCTACTACGAGCACCGGCTGGTAGACGAGCCCTCACTCAAGGCGCTGGGTAAACAGCTGCGTGAGCGCTTTGCGCGCCTTGAAATCGCGGTACTGGATATCGCCGATCAAAAGGCGCTGTTGGAGAACACGCCGCTGATTCGTCAGGCGATCGACGTACGCAATCCCTACATCGACCCGCTTCACGGCCTGCAGGCGGAGCTTTTGCAGCGTAACCGCGACGCCGACGGCGCGATCAGCGCCGATCTTTCGCGGGCGTTAATGGTGACCATGGCCGGCATCGCCGCCGGGCTCAGAAACACCGGATAACGCGCGAGGCGTGTCCTCTGGCCGCCGCCCCTGGGCGGCGGCGTTTCTTTTTAAACGCAAGTCAGGCGTGTTATGTCGCTTAAAACATCGACCCGGATCAACAAGTACATCAGCGAAAGCGGGCTCTGCTCGCGCCGCGAGGCCGACCGCTTCGTCGAGCAGGGCAACGTCTACATCAACGGGCGCCGCGCGACGACCGGCGATCAGGTCGTGGCCGGCGACCGGGTCAAGGTCAACGGTCAGGAGATCGAACCTCAGGAAGCCGAGGATCTGGTGCTGATCGCGCTGAATAAGCCGGTGGGGATCGTCAGCACCACCGAGTCCAGCGAAAAGGCCAATATCGTCGATTTCGTGGGCCACGGCGTGCGTATCTTCCCCATCGGTCGCCTCGATAAGGACTCTCAGGGGCTGATCCTGCTGACCAACAACGGCGACTTGGTCAACAAGATTCTCAGAGCCAACAACAATCACGAAAAGGAGTACGTGGTCACGGTCAACAAGCCCGTGACCGACGAGTTTATTGAAGGTATGCAGGCCGGCGTGCCGATCCTTGGCCAAGTCACCAAAAAGTGCAAGGTGGAGAAGGTGTCGACGTTTGCCTTCAACATCACCCTGGTGCAGGGTCTAAATCGCCAGATTCGCCGCATGTGCGAATACTTCGGTTTCGAGGTGGTGGAACTCGTGCGTACGCGCATCATGAACGTTGCGCTCAAGGGCCTGGCACTGGGTGATTGGCGCGATCTAACGCCCAAGGAGATCGACACGATCGTCCGTCTCACCGAGGGCTCCGAGGACGCGCCGCCGCCCGCGACGCAAAAGCCGAAACCGCGCGCGAAAAAGGGCGCCCCCCGCCAGGCGGGTGCCCCGAAGGCGCGAAGCGGTACCGCTCACAAGACCAAACCCGCAGGGCGAGGTAAACCTGGTAGCGGCAAACCCGCGCCCAAAGGGGCCGGCAAGCCGCCGGTAAAGGGCAAGCCAAAGGCGGCAGGTAATGCCGCTCAGGCAAAGCGATCAGGAAAGCCCGCCGGCAAGTCGGCCACTAAAACCGCCGGTAAGCCTTTGGCCAAAAACGGCGGCAAGCCGGCAGGAAAGGGGCGGGCCACATCGGCCAAACCCGCTCGGGGTAAAGGCAAGCGCTAGCGCTGCCAAACGGCCTCCCGTAATCAAAAAACCGAGCGCTTGTAAAAGCGCTCGGTTTTTTATGGATATTCGAAGCATCACGCCAGCAGGAAGTTACCGATCAGCTCCTTGCCGCCTTCGGTGGCGAACGACTCCGGGTGGAACTGGATGCCGTGAATCGGATAGTCGCGGTGCTTGACGCCCATCAGCTCGAACTCGCCGGCGGCCTGCCAGCGCTCGCGCTCGGCAAAGTTCGACGCCTGGAGCCCGCCGACGGTCGCGGTCACTTCCAAACACTCGGGAAGCGAGGCCGCATCGGCAATCAGCGAGTGGTAGCGCATTACCTCGAGCTGGTCGGGCACGGCCTTGAAGACCGAGCGGCCGTCGTGGTTGATCGGGCTGATTTTGCCGTGCATCGGCAGCGGCGCCTTGATCACCTGCCCACCAAAGACGTGAACGATGCCCTGCATCCCTAGACACACGCCCAAAAGCGGTGTGGTCGGGCCCAGCTTCTCGATCACCTCACCGCAGACGCCGAAATAGCGCGGGTCATCCGGCGAACCCGGCCCGGGCGAGATGATGATGCGATCCGGCGCCATGGCCGCCACGGCGTCGAAGTCGATCTCGTCGTTGCGCTTGACCGTGATGCTAAAGCGCTCGAGCGCGCCGCGGTTTTTCTCAGCGGTCAGTATCTCGCCGATGAACTGGTAGAGGTTGTAGGTGAAGGAGTCGTAGTTGTCGATGATCAGGACGTTCATGCCGGGCTCTCCGTGGCGGTTTCAGATCCTTTGACGTCATCCGGCTCGTCCATGAACGGTGCCAGGGCCTTGCGGGTGCCGGCGAACTTGCGGCGGATCTCCTCGTACTCGTCCTCGGCGTTGCTGTCATAAACGTTGCCGCCGCAGGTCTGCACGTAGGCGTTTTCGCCGTTGACGAACACCGTGCGGATGGGAATAGCGAAGGTGCAGTCGCCGTTGAAGGAAAACTGGCCCACCGCACCGCCGTAGGGGCCGCGGCCATCGGTTTCCAGATCATCGATGATCTTCATCGCCTCGATTTTTGGCGCGCCGGTCAGCGTCCCCGCGGGGAAGTTGCTGGCAAGCGCGGTGAACATATCCTCGTTTTGATCGATGATACCGACGATCTCGCTGGAGATATGCTGCACGTGGCTAAAGCGTTTGATGTCCATCAGGCTTCGCACCTTCACCGTGCCGAACTGGGCGACCCGACCGATATCGTTGCGGTGCAGGTCTACGATCATGTTGTGCTCGGCGATCTCCTTGGGGTCGTTCAACAGCGCGCGGGCAAGCTGGGTGTCTTCCTGGGCGTTCTTGCCGCGGGTCGTTGTGCCGGCCAGTGGAAAGGTCTCCATTTCTCCCTGGCGCAGGCGAAACAGAAGCTCGGGGCTTGCGCCGATCAGCCGCTGTTCGCCGAACTTCACAAAATACATTTGCGGTGACGGGTTGATGCGCCTGAGTTCGCCGTAAAGCGCTAACGTGTCGCCTTCGATGCGAAAGCGCTTTTTGAAGCCTACCTCGCACTGGAACACCTTGCCGTCGACGATATCCTGCTTCACCTTTGCCACCGCCGCCGCGTGCTCGTCGCGGGTCATGGTGTCGCCAAGTGCGGTAATCTTGAGCGCGCCGGGGCTAACGTCGTCGGATTCGATCAGCCCCTGCAAATACTCGAAGCGGCTGTCGTCATAGTAAAAGTAGGTGACCTCACCGGTCATCTTGTCGAGAATCAGCCCGTCCTTGTAAAGGCCGAAGCGGAAAGTGTCGAAATCGTCGCTCGCCTTGAGGTTAAGCGTCGGCTCGAAATACTGCATGGCGTCGTAACCCAGATAACCCGACAGGCCGCCGGCGTACTTGCGCGAGATGATGTTCTGCGGCATCAGCGAGCGTAGAAGCTCATAAGGGTTGTCGCTTTCGTGGTGATTGATGTCACCGTCGCGGTGCTCGATCGTAAGCGTTTGTCCGTTAGCGTAGATCAAGTACTCCGGGTCGAAGCCGATGATAGAGTGGCGCGCCATGTGGCTATCTTCGCCCAGGGATTCGAGCATGTAGCAGTTCTCGAAGGCACGTTCGATCTTTTGAAACAGCGCGAAGAAATCGCAGTCGGCGGCAAGCGTGACGTAGTGCGGCTTGCGCGGCAGAGTAAAAGGCGTGGGGCCGGCGCTCATGGCGTGTCCTTGAATACGTGCGTGTTGGAAGAAAATGCGCGGGCGCCTCGGGAAACCGTGGCGATACCGACGCCCAGGGTTTCGGCGATTTTTCGGTGTGCCACGCCTTCATCGAGCAGCTTGAAAATTTGTAGCCGTTTAGCGATTTCCTGATATTCTGACGGCGTTAGCAGGCTATCGAGCGCGTCATCCATCGCGTGCGCGGTGTCGATGTCGAGCAGATAGCGGACGAGCTCGGACTTGAAACCATCCTCTGCCGCCCCATCCGGTACGTTGTTAGCCACGTCAAAAAAGCCTTTTTCGATTGTACTAGCGTACTAGTACATAACGTTTTAGTGCGGTCTGTCAAGCCGGCCGCGTTTCAGCGCCGCTGTTGCGTATAACATCTTTATCAAGCGCGCCGCGCACCCCGAGAGAGTCGATGACCCACATTTTCATTCAAGCCTTTATCTATCTACTCGCGGCGGTGATCGCCGTGCCGCTGGCCAAGCGTTTCGGCCTTGGCTCGGTGTTGGGATATCTGGTCGCGGGTGTGGTGATCGGCCCGGCGCTCGGGCTGGTCGGTCAGGAGACCGACACCATCCAGCACTTCGCCGAGTTTGGCGTGGTGATGATGCTGTTTCTGGTCGGCATGGAGCTCGACCCGAAAAGTCTCTGGGCGATGCGCGTCAGGCTTTTGGGCCTGGGCGGGCTCCAGGTGGTACTGACCGCCGCCGCCGGCACCGCGATCGGCGTATGGCTCGGCGTGGTGTGGCAAACGGCGCTGGCCGTCGGGCTGGTGCTGGCGCTTTCCTCTACCGCCATCGTGCTCCAAACGCTGAACGAAAAGGGGCTCGCCGCCACCGAAGGCGGGCGCAGCGCGTTCTCCATTTTGCTGTTTCAGGACATGGCGGTCATTCCCATTTTGGCACTGATTCCGCTGCTGGCGGTGGCCGGCGTGGACACAAGCTCGACTCAGGCCGGTCACGACAATGCCGACCTGGTGGCGAGTCTACCGGGCTGGGCCCACGCGCTGGTGGTAGTGGGGGCCGTAGGGTTTGTCATCGGCGCCGGTTATTACCTGATGCCGCTGCTGTTTCGCTACGTAGTGAAATCCAATCTTCGTGAAATCTTTACCGCCAGTGCCCTGATGCTGGTGATCGGCATCGCCGCGCTGATGGGGCTGGTGAATCTTTCGCCAGCGCTGGGCGCTTTTCTGGCCGGCGTGGTGCTGGCGAACAGTGAGTTCAAGCACGAGCTCGAGGCCAATATCGAGCCGTTCAAGGGGCTATTGCTGGGGCTTTTCTTCATTACCGTTGGGGCGGGCATCAATTTCAGCGTGCTCATCGAGCAGTGGCATGCCGTGGTGCTGCTGGGCGTTGGCGTCATGGCGGTCAAGGGGGCGCTGCTGATTGGGCTTGCCTACGCGTTCGGCATTCGCGGCAGCAACGGCTGGCTGATGACGCTAAGCCTGGCCCAGGCCGGCGAGTTCGGCTTCGTGCTTTTGACCTACACGCGTCAGAACGGCGTCATCGGTGAGGGGCTTGCCGAGCTGCTGGCGCTGGTGGTGGCGTTTTCGATGTTTTTGACGCCGCTTCTGTTCATCGCCTTTGACAAGCTCGTGGTGCCGCGCTATCTCGCCGGTAAAACCGAGCCTCAAGAGGCGGATGACTTCGACGAGCAGTCGCCGGTGATCGTGGCCGGCGCCGGGCGCTTTGGTCAGATCGTCTGCCGGCTTTTGAGAGCGAGCGATGTGCCTTTGGTCGCGCTGGATTTAGAGCTCAAGCAGATAGAGAACGCACGCAGTATCAACATCACAAGCTATTTTGGTGATGCCAGCCGCGCGGATCTGCTCGACCGCGCCGGCATCGCCAACGCCCGCTTGCTGGTGGTGGCGATCGACGACCTGGACCGCGCCGTGAGCACCGTCGAGCACGTCAAACGCTTTTATCCGAACGTGTGGGTGCTGGCCCGCGCCTATGACCGCGGCCACGGCTATCGCCTGCGCGAGGCAGGCGCCGACGACGTCGTTAGCGAAACCTACCACTCGGCTTTGGAGCTTGGCAGCCACGCGCTCACCGCGCTCGGCGTACACCCGATGCGCGCCAAAAAGATGGCCTGGTCTTTCGTGCAAAGCGAAGACGCGCACGATGCGGAGCTATTCGAGGCCTGGAAAGAGATCGAAGGCGGCCAGCGCTTCAGCCGCCGTTATGGCGAGCTCTTCAGGCGTTTGGAAGAAGCGCTTAGCAGCGCCATGGATGAACAGGAGAACGAGCCACAAAAAGAGGACGTGCCGATCTGGACCGCGCCGGTAGACGTGCCGGATAAAAAAGAGTGATCGAGTTTCAGACGAAAGGGCGTACAGCGCATAGGTGACGGCGAACACGTTTAAAGGCGAGTCAGCCCAGCGTTTGGGTCAACGCGCTGGCGATCACCTCGACGAGTCTTTTGGACCGGTGGTTGATGGCGCGGTTGGGGTAAATAGCCACGATTTCCAGAGGAGCCGGCGTGTGATCGAGATTGATCTCGATCAGGCGACCGGTGTCGAGATGCTGCTCGCAAAAAACTCTGGGTATGATGGCGTAACCGATACCCTTTAGTGCGCCGGCAATCAGCAGTTGGCTACTATCCACCTTATAGTGCGAGCTGACGTTGAGGTGAAATAACGCGTTATCCTGGCCAATGAAGTGCCAGGGGTTCTCTTTAAGAGCGAGAAGTGTCGATAGGCAGGGCAAACTTTCAAGCTCTGCGATAGCCTTTGGCGTTCCATACGTTTTTATCAACTCAGGGGAGGCAACAACGACACTGGAAAGTTTAACGAGTTGTCGCATGATTAAACTACTGTCTTCTAAGTTACCGCGATGATAGGCAATGGAAATGTCGATATCCCTCCTTACGGGATCCAGCGGTGCCATGCTTGTAATGCACTCGATAGAGACGTTGGGATGGGTAAGTGCAAACTCGGCAATTATCTCATTAAGCCATTTAACGCCAAACTCGGAAGGTATCGCCAAGGTGATCTTTCCGGATAAGTAGCCTTGCTCGGACTTTATCTCGTTTTCAACCTCGTCGAGCTCGGTGATAAGTGACGCTGCTTTTTGATAAATACGCTTGCCTTCTTCGGTCATGCGAAGGTGCCGGGTACTTCGCAGTATCAACTGTTTGCCCAGCTGATTCTCGAGCTGTGTGAGCTGCCTGGCGACCGTCGAGTTGGGAATTCCCAGCGCCTTTGAGGCCGCCGTTATCGACCCCTGATCGGCAATGATCACGAATATTTTCAAGTAATTTAAATTCATTTCACCAGATCTGGGAAAGTGTTTTTCATAAAGTAATGTTGTGTGCTACTAAAGTCAATATTAAGGTTTTGACATCATGTTATATGGCTTTTAAGTGACGCCAGCCCGTGTTTTACGTTATTCGAGGTTGATATGAAAGATACTGTTGAAATAGATAAAAGTGAAACACAAGAATGGCTGGATGCATTAGCGTCGGTCGTCGATAGAGAAGGCGAAAATAGAGCGCGATTTCTATTTGATTCATTACACTCTTATTCAGACAAACAGGGTTTAAATATCGCGCGCACGTTCAATACCGCGCACTGTAATACGATTGCCGTCAGTGATGAGCCGGACTACCCGGGTAATCTCGATATTGAGCGTAAACTTCGTGCGGCCATTCGCTGGAACAGTATAGCCATGGTCGTGCGCGCCAATGCAAAAGACAAAAGTATCGGCGGTCACCTTGCAAGCTATATGTCCAGCAGTACGCTTTACGAGGTGGGATTCAACCATTTTTTCAAAGGATCATCCTCGCGCTGTGAAGGAGATCTGGTCTATTTTCAGGGCCATATCTCGCCGGGCATCTACGCTAGAAGCTATCTCGAAGGGCGTTTGAGCGAGGAACAGCTGGACCGCTTTCGCCGCGAAGTCGGTGGTGGCGGGCTGCCTTCCTACCCGCACCCTTACCTCATGCCGGACTATTGGCAGTTCTCAACGGTGTCGATGGGGCTCGGGCCGATTCAGGCGATCTATCAGGCGCGCCTGATGAAGTACCTTCATAACCGGGACTTAAAGCCTCTTGGTGAGCGTAAGGTATGGGCCTTTCTCGGTGATGGTGAGTGCGATGAGGTCGAGACGCTCGGCGCTTTGAACCTGGCAAGCCGTGAGAAACTCGACAATCTGATATTTGTGATCAACTGCAATCTTCAGCGCCTTGACGGGCCGGTACGCGGCAACGACCGCGTCATGGAGGAGCTCGAAAGCTCATTTTTGGGTAGCCACTGGAACGTCATCAAGGTCGTTTGGGGGAGCGGCTGGGATGCGCTGCTCGAAAGCGATCACGATGGCCGCCTGCAGCGGCTGATGAACGAAACCGTCGACGGCGAGTATCAAAACTTCAAGGCCCAGGGCGGCGCTTATACGCGCACGCATTTTTTCGGTAAGGATCCCGAGCTGCTTGCACGCGTCGAGCACTTATCGGACCAGGACATCGAAGAGCTGACACGCGGCGGCCACGACTCGTCGAAGATTTACGCCGCCTATCAAAAAGCCGTCAAAAGTACCAACGGCAAACCCACCGTGATTCTCGCGCATACCGTAAAGGGGTACGGCATGGGAAGCGAGCATGGTGAGGCCGACATGGAAGCGCACAACATCAAAACCATGGAGCTTGAAGGGCTCAAGCGTTTGCGTGATCGTTTTGCTATTCCCGTCAGCGATGAGCAGCTCAAAAGCGGCCCGATGCCCTATTACCGGCCAGGTAATGACGCCCCGGAAACCGACTACCTTCATGCGCGGCGCACGCTGCTCGGCGGGTACCTGCCCGCGCGCAATACCGACCACGAGACGCTATCCATCCCGGCGCTTGACGACAAGGTATTCACCGCGCAGTTAAAGGGAACGGGCGAGCGCAAAATATCGTCCACGATGGCGTTCGTTAGAGTGTTGACCGGGTTTACCAAGCACAAGCAGCTGGGCGAGCGGATCGTACCCATCATTCCCGATGAAGCGCGCACCTTCGGCATGGAAGGCATGTTTCGTCAGTTGGGCATCTATGCGGCGGGCGGGCAGAAATACGCGCCTGTCGATGCCGGCCAGATCATGTACTACCGCGAAGACATCAAGGGCCAGATTCTCGAGGAAGGTATCACCGAAGCCGGTGCGATGGCCTCCTGGATCGCGGCGGCCACCTCCCATGCCAATCATGGCAAGATGCTGATCCCGTTTTATATCTACTATGCAATGTTTGGTTTTCAGCGCATCGGGGATCTTGCCTGGGCCGCCGGCGATATGCTGACGCGTGGTTTCATGGTCGGCGGCACCGCCGGGCGTACCACCATCAATGGTGAAGGCCTGCAGCACCAGGACGGTCACAGCCACCTAATGGCCTCCGCCATCCCTAACTGCCGTACCTATGACCCTACCTACGGTTATGAAATCGCCGTCATCGTTCAGCACGGTTTAAAAGAAATGTACGAACGGCACAAGGAGTGCTTTTACTACCTGACGATCATGAACGAAAACTACGCTCATCCCGCCATGCCTGACGGCGCCCAGGAGGGCATCATTCGTGGTATGTACTTGCTGCAGGCAGGCGAGGACGACCAAAAAACCCGCGTTCAACTACTAGGCTCGGGCACCATACTGCGCGAGGCCGAAGCCGCGCGGGAACTGCTGCTCGATTTTGGCGTAGCCGCCGATGTGTGGAGTGTGACTAGTTTCAACGAGCTGCGTCGCGAAGCGCTCGAGTACGACCGGCAACGATTTATGAAACCCCAAGAGGTGCATGAAAAACCCTGGCTCACTCAAGCACTCGAAAACCGCTCAGGCCCGGTCATTGCGGCCACGGATTACATGAAACTTTACGCCGACCAGGTGCGCGCCTGGGTGCCGAATGACTACTACGTTCTGGGCACCGATGGCTTTGGCCGCTCCGACAGTCGCGAACAGCTGCGCGCCTTTTTCGAGGTCGACCGCTATTACATTGCCTGGATGGCGCTCGTAGCCCTTTGCGAGAAAGGTGAGGTCAGCGCCGACATGGTCGAGCAAGCCATGAATCGCTTCAATATCGAGCCTGACCGGCTTTCTCCGCTTGTTAGTTAAACGTTGGTGAGTGCTTGAGACTAAAACGACAATCGGCAACAGAGGGAGAGAAAATCTTGAAAAATAAAGCGATCATTGCCACCCAAAACCGGGTCCACGCAGCTCCCTGTGTGCGCAAGCTGGCGCGTACGCTAGGCGTCAATCTTGCCGAGGTCGAACCCAGCGGTTTGAAAGAGCGCGTCGTCAAGGAGGATGTCAAGAGCTTCGTTCGCCACGTTATGGATGAGCGCAGGGCAAAGAGCGAGTAAGCTTTTGTACTCAGTTCAAAATACGCTGGTAGCTTCGATATATACGAGTAGTTTATACAACCCGGTTAGGTGAGCAATTAAAACGGTAGATGAATCGAGGCGTTGAGCTGAGTCAGGTGGCTGAGCGTCGGCGCGTCGATACGCTCGTACTCCAAACGGCTGACCAGCCGTTTGACGGTCATGGTCGCACCGAAGCCTTGCAACATGGCGGTACCGCTTTCGCTGCCTTCGAGCTCGTTTTCGCCGCGCCACTCGGTCAGCCCGGACTTGGCGTAGACGCTGAACGCGCCCATTCGAAGCCCCGCAACCAGTGCCCCACCCAACGCCAGGGTGTCCTGAACCAGAGGGGCTACGCTCGAGGTGGTGAACACCTCTTCGCTTTCACGGTAGGCAATTTCGGCACCGATATCGACCTGGGGAAAATTGTCCGGGCTAAAGCCCGCGGTCAGGCGAAAGCCGGAGGTGTAGTTGTCGATACTGTTGAGGTTGCTCCCCTCGAGCACTACGCCGTTGGCCAGCGCCACCATCTCGCTGTCCGGCGAGGTGTAGGATTTGGGAAGCAGCTCGGTATTCAGGTAGCTGCTTTCGCTTGCCAGACACAGCAAGGGAAAAGAGCTGCCGAGAACGCCGCATAAAAGGGTGCTTGCCAAGCGGTTTGCTGGCATTGTCTTGTCCTTTTTTTAAAAACCAAGCCCAATCCAATCCTAGCAACGACCGCTGATTTCGACCACTTCAATTGCTCGATTGGTCAAATTCGTCAGCAGATTTTTTCCCATCGCCGCAAAACGCTCGCCAAACACCCACTGCGGTGACAGTACCGGCGCCTCAGTGTCGCGTTCCTTGTCGCGCTGGCGAGACCGCCAAGCGCGTGCTTCGTCGCTCACGTTTTCTATCTCGAGATCCATGAACCCGCAGGCGTTCAAGCTCGCCGAAAGCGCCTCTAGTGTCAGTAGATGGGTGTGCTCGGCGCTGGCCGCCCAAGGGACGGGATAGTGAAGCGCGATATGGCTGTCACCTTGGGTCAGCTCGTGAAGGACTAATCTTCCGCTGGGTCGCAGCACGCGGTTCGCCTCTTCGAGCACCGGCGTCAGTTCTGGCATGTTCATCAGGCTGTGCTGAAAGATGACCGCATCGAAGCTCTCACACGAAAAGGGAAGCCGGCGGGCGTCGCCAGTGACCACTGCGTAATCGAAGTCAGGCGCGGCAAGCTTACCGATCTTTCGGTTCAAGGCGTTAAAGCGGTGGGTGATGTCGAGGCCGGTCATCGAAAAGCCAAGCGAGGCGCCCAAGCGCACGAGCCCGCCAAGCCCCGCGCCGATATCCAGCACGCGCGGCTGACTAACCGGGTTGAGTCGCTCGAACAGCCGCTTTGAGGCCTTGAGCCCGCCGATATGGAGCTGATCCAGCGGGGCGAGTTGAAAAGGTGTGGCGCCGTCCGGGTAGTGGCGCCTGATCTGCTCGAGCACCTCATCGTCGCGTAGCGCCTGGTGGTAGTGCGCGGCAAGCGAGCGGGACCCGCTCACGACAGCGTCTCCTTATCGAGCCCCAGCTCGTGCGTCGATATCTCGCGCATCTTGAACTTCTGGATCTTGCCGGTCACCGTCATGGGGAATTCGTCGACGAACTTGAAGTAGCGCGGGATTTTGAAGTGGGTGATCTTGTCTTTACAGAATGCGCGTAGATCCTCGCCGGTGATCTCCTCGGCATCGGCGTTGAGCCGAACCCAGGCGATCAGCTCTTCGCCGTACTTCTCATCCGGCACGCCAGTCACCTGTACGTCCGCAACGCTTGGGTGAGTGTAGAGAAACTCTTCTACCTCCTTGGGATAGACGTTTTCGCCGCCGCGAATCACCATATCCTTGATGCGGCCCACGATCTGCAGGTAGCCCTCGTCGTCCATGGTCGCAAGGTCGCCGGTGTGCATCCAGCCGGCGCTGTCGATGGCATCTGTCGTGGCCTGTTCGTTGTTCCAGTACTTGAGCATGACGCTATAGCCGCGAGTGCAGAGCTCGCCGATCTCGCCGCGAGGGAGGATGGCGCCGCTTAGCGGGTCGATGACCTTGCTTTCCAGGTGCGGCTGGGTACGGCCCACGGTGGAAACGCGCTTGTCGATCGTGTCGTCGGCGCCGGTCTGGGCGGACACCGGGCTGGTTTCGGTCATGCCGTAGGCGATCTGTACGCCCTTCATGTTCATCTTCTCGATCACCTGCTTCATCACCGCCGCCGGGCAGATCGATCCCGCCATGATGCCGGTGCGCAGATTCGAGAAATCGGTGGCGGCGAAGTCCTCGTGTTCGAGCTCGGCCAGAAACATGGTCGGTACGCCAAAAAGGGCGGTCGCGCGCTGCTCGTGGACCGCCTTTAGCACCTGAGCGGCATCGAAGCTTTCGCCCGGGTAGATCATCGCAGCACCATGGGTCATGCAGCCAAGATTGCCCATCACCATGCCGAAACAGTGATAGAGCGGCACCGGAATCACCAGCCGGTCCTGGCTTGTAAACCCCATGCTTTCAGCGACGAAAAAGCCGTTATTGAGAATATTGTGATGCGAGAGCGTCGCGCCCTTGGGAAAACCGGTGGTGCCGGAGGTGTACTGAATGTTGATCGGGTCATCGAACTGGAGTGTGGCCTGCAAGGTATCGAGGGTAGCCTGGTCGGTGCGGCTCGCCTCATCCAGCATATCGCGCCAGCGCCACATGCCCGGGTGGTGCTCATCGCTTAAATTCACCACGCACTCGAGCTGGGAAAGGCGCTTCGAGCGAAGCTCGCCCGGCGCGCAGGTTTCAAGCTCCGGGGCGAGCTCGTACAGCATGGCGCGGTAGTCCGCGGTCTTGAAGCGGTCTGCGCAGATCAGATAGCGCGCGCCGGACTGGTTCAGCGCGTAGTCGAGCTCCTGAGTACGGTAGGCCGGGTTGATGTTGACCAGAATCGCGCCGATCTTTGCAGTCGCAAACTGGGTCAACGTCCACTCCGAGCAGTTGGGCGCCCAGATGCCCACACGGTCGCCGCGCTGAACGCCAATGGAAAGCAGCGCCCGGGCGCAGCGGTTCACTTGCGCATTGAACTCGCGATAACTCCAGTGAATGTTCTGGTGCAGCACGATCAACGCGTCGTTATCCGGGTACTGCGCGGCGATCAGGTCGAGCTTGTCGCCGATAGTCATGCCCAGAAGTGGCTTATCGGCGACGCTGCTGGTATAGCTTGGTAGAGAGGGAGTATTCGGCGCCATGATGTCGCTCCTGATTGTTGTTGTGCTAGTTGTTATGATTGCTGTGGGCAAGATCGAGAAAACGGTTGGGCTCAGCGCACCCCCAGGGCGAGGGCGACTTTCGATGCGGGCGCGCGGCCAAGCTGTCCGTTGATCCACTCGCCGGTCTCGATGATCGACTCAAGGTTCACGCCGGTTTCGATACCTAACCCCTGGAGCAGATAGAGCACGTCTTCTGTTGCCACGTTACCGGAAGCGCCCTTGGCGTAGGGGCAGCCGCCCAGCCCCCCGGTCGAGGCATCGATGACGGCCACACCCTGTTCGAGCACTGCAAAAAGGTTGGCGATCGCCATGCCGTAGGTGTCATGAAAATGCGCGGCCAAGCGCTCCACGGGCACGACGTTCGCCACCTCATCGATCATTTGTCGGGCTTTCAGCGGCGTGCCGACGCCGATGGTGTCGCCCAGCGACACCTCGAAACAGCCCATTTCGAAAAGCGACTGGGCCACCCGAGCAACCTTTCGCGGAGTGATCTCACCTTCATAAGGGCAGCCCAGCACGCAGGAAACGTAGCCGCGCACGCGCACGTTCGCATCAAGGGCGCGCGCCATCACCGGCTCGAAACGCGCAAGCGACTCGTCGATCGAGCAGTTGATGTTTTTTTGCGAAAACGCTTCAGAGGCGGCGGCGAACACCGCGACCTCGGAAACGTTCGCTTCCAGCGCGTTCTCTAACCCTTTCAGGTTCGGGGTTAGGGCGCAGTACGTCACGTTGGCGGTTCGAGCAATGCCCTGCATGACCTCCCGGGCATCGCCCATTTGCGGCACCCACTTGGGAGAGACGAAGCTCGCCGCCTCGATATGCGTAAGCCCCGCCCGCGCCAGGCGCTCGATCAGCTCGATCTTAACGGCGGTAGCGACCACCTCGCCAGGCTCGTTCTGGAGCCCGTCACGCGGGGCCATGTCGACCAGACGTACGCGTTGGGGAAGTGGCATGGTCACGCTCCTTCGTCAGTGGCGGCAAAATCCAGCAGCACCTCATTCTGGCCGACGCTGTCGCCCGCGGCGAAGCGAAACTGCTCGACGGTGCCGTTGGATGGGGCGTTCAAGGTGTGCTCCATCTTCATCGCCTCCATCACCATCAGCGGCATGCCTTTCTCGACCGGCACGCCGGGCTCGACCAGAAGCGCTACCACGGTGCCATGCATCGGCGCGGTCAAATTCGCCGCCGCCTCGTCGGCCGCGTGATCGAGCGCGTCGAGGCGCTGCCAAACGAGTCGGGTTTCGCCCGCGCTATCGATCAGTACCAGCGTGTCGTCCTCACGCTTGACTTGAAAACGCCGGCGGTGGCCGCTGAGGGTGATCGCTACCGCGTTTCCGGCCAGCGTCGCGAGTGACCCTTCAAAGCGCTCGTTTTGAACGCGCAGCAGCCAGCCGCTTTGCTGGCGGGCGCGGGTCGCTTCGACCACGACGGCCTCGCTCTCTTCGCGCGTGTCGGCCAGCGAAATGCGTACCTTGTGCGGCGCATTGAGGCGAAAGCCATCGGCGCGCGCCCAGGGCGATGCGTCCTTGTGGCCGGCACTTTTCGAAAGCGCCTCGATGGCCACCAGCGCGGCGCGGGCGTACGCCTGGGGTGTCGGCTCGTGTTGGCGAAAGAGCTCTTCGTGATGGCGCTCGATGAAACCGGTGTCGAGTTCGGCGGCCTTGAACGCCGGGTGGCCGGCCAGGCGCTGAAGAAAGGCGCGGTTGGTCACCACGCCCTGCACGTCGAGGGCAGAAAGCGCCCGGTTCAGCGTGGCAAGTGCCGCGTCACGATCCGCGCCGTGGGTAATGAGCTTGGCGAGCATTGGGTCGTAGTGCATCGAGACGATATCGCCGCTTTCCACGCCGCTGTCCAAACGTACCTGGGTCGGCTCCAGCCCCGCGCCCTCGATATCGAGCGAGAAGCGGGTGAGGGTGCCGGTGGCGGGTAGAAACTCGTTCGCCGGATCCTCGGCGTAGAGGCGCGCCTCGAAGCTGTGACCGTTCAACGTGAGCTCGTCTTGCGCGCAGGGCAGAGGCTCGTTCATGGCGACTTTAAGCTGCCACTCCACCAGGTCTAGTCCGGTGACCATTTCGGTGACCGGGTGCTCGACCTGCAGGCGCGTGTTCATCTCCATGAAATAGAAGGCGCCGTCAACGTCGAGCAGAAACTCGACGGTACCCGCGCCGACATAGCCAATCTCCTGGGCGGCGCGCACGGCAGCCTCGCCCATGGCGGCGCGAAGTTCTTCACTCATGTGCGGCGCCGGCGCCTCTTCGAGCACCTTCTGGTGGCGGCGCTGAACGCTGCAGTCGCGCTCGAACAGATACACCCCGGCGCCGAAGCGGTCGCAGAATACCTGCACCTCGACGTGGCGCGGCTTGACCAGATACTTCTCGATCAGCATGCGGTCATCGCTGAAGGAGGCCCTCGATTCGCGTCGGCAGCTTTCAAGTGCGGCCTGAAAGTCGGTTTCGCGTTCGACCACTCGCATGCCCTTGCCGCCGCCGCCGGCGCTGGCTTTCAACATCACCGGGTAGCCGATGCGGTTGGCTTCCTCCAAAAGGACGTCGCAGCTTTGATCGTCACCGTGGTAGCCCGGCACCAGCGGCACGCCGGCGTTGGCCATGCGCGCCTTGGCCGCAGCCTTGTCGCCCATGGCGGCGATCGCCGAGGCGGGCGGGCCCACGAAGGTAATGCCCGCGGCCTCCAACGCCTCGACGAAGCGGCCGTTCTCGGAAAGAAAGCCGTAGCCCGGGTGCACTGCGGTGCTTCCGCTTTGGCGAGCTGCCTCGATCACCGCTTCGATGTTGAGGTAGCTTTCGCGGGCCGGAGCGGGCCCCAAGCGAACCGCCTCGTCGGCTTCGCGTACGTGGCGGGCGCTGGCATCGGCATCGGAGTAGACCGCTACGGTCCTGATACCCAGCCGGCGCGCGGTACGCATCACGCGGCAGGCGATCTCGCCGCGGTTGGCCACTAACAACGTATCGAACTTGCTGGATGCTTGGCTCATGAGCGCTCCCCGGCGTTATCGTTGTCATCCTGCGGTGCCCAGGCAGGCAAACGCTTGTCGAAAAAGCTCGAAAGCCCCTCCTGGCCTTCGTCGCTGACCCGCAGCTCGGCAATGGTCTGACACGTCCTTTCGCGGGTGGCATCGGAATCCGGTGATTGACCCACCGCCGCGAGCAGGGCCTTGGTGGCCCGCTGCGCCCGGGGCGAGCCCGCCAGAAGCGTTTGGGTCATTGCCTCTACCGCGCGATCCAGGGCCTCGGGCGCGACCACTTGGTGGGCAAGGCCGAGCGCCAGCGCCGAGTCGGCATCGATCACTTCGGCGGTGAGTGCGTAGCGCCGCGCTTGCCGAGCGCCGATGGCGCGCTGCACATAGGGGCTGATGACCGCCGGCGACAGGCCGATCTTGACCTCGGAGAGGCAAAATCGGGCTTTTGTCGAGGCGATGACCACATCGCAGCAGGCCGCCAGGCCCACCGCGCCGCCAAAGGCCGCGCCCTGCACCCGACACACCGTAGGGCAGGGCAGCGTGTCCAAGCGATACATCAGCTCGGCGAGCCGGCGCGAATCCGCAAGGTTGTCGTCATGGCTATAGTCGACCATGCGTTTCATCCAGTTGAGATCCGCCCCCGCCGAGAAGCTTTTGCCGTCGGAGCCGAGCACCAATACCCGCACTTGCTGGCGCTCGATGGGCTCGAGCAGCTCCTTCAAGTGGTCAGTCAGCTCGGCTATCAGGTGGTCGTCAAAGGCGTTGTGTACTGCTGGGCGGTTCAGGCTCAGGTGAGCCACCCCGTTTTCAATCGCAAGCGTCGAATGGTTCATGGCATCACATCCTGAACACGCCAAAGCGCGTCTCTTCGATCTCGGCGTTCATTGCGGCGGCTAAAGAAAGCCCCAGTACGTCGCGGGTCTGGAGTGGGTCGATGACGCCATCGTCCCAAAGCCTGGCGCTCGCGTAGGTCGGGTGGCCCTGGCGCTCGTACTGCTCGCGGGTCGGCGCTTTGAACGACTCTTCGTCCTCTGGCGACCACGCGCGGCCGTCACGCTCGTACTGCTCGCGCTTGACTTGGGCGAGCACGCCGGCGGCCTGCTCGCCGCCCATCACCGAAATACGCGCGTTGGGCCACATGAACAGCAAATTCGGATCATAAGCGCGCCCACACATGCCGTAGTTGCCGGCGCCGAAGCTTCCGCCAATCAAGACGGTGAATTTGGGCACTTTGGCGCAGGCCACGGCGGTGACCAGCTTCGCGCCGTGCTTGGCGATACCTTCGTGCTCGTATTTGGAGCCGACCATGAAGCCGGTAATGTTCTGCAAAAACACCAGCGGTACACGGCGCTGGGCGCAAAGCTCGATGAAGTGCGCGCCTTTCACCGCGCTTTCGGAGAAAAGCACCCCGTTATTGGCCACGATTCCCACCGGGTGGCCGTGGATATGGGCAAAACCGGTCACCAGCGTGTCGCCATAGTAGCGCTTGAACTCGTCGAAATCGGAGCCATCGACGATGCGCCCGATCACCTCGCGCACATCGAAGGGCTTTTTGAGATCGACTCCCACGATGCCGTAAAGCTCGGCGGGGTCGAGTTTGGGCGGGGTTGGCGCCTTCATGGCAAGCTGGCCGCGCTTTTGCCAGTTGAGCCGGGCGATACAGTTACGGGCGAGCTGAAGGGCGTGCATGTCGTTTTCGGCGTAATGATCCGCCACGCCGCTGACCTTGGCGTGAACATCGGCACCGCCCAGCGCTTCGGCGCTGATGCTCTCGCCAGTGGCCGCCTTGACCAGCGGCGGGCCGCCCAGAAAGATCGTGCCCTGTTCGCGTACGATGATCGACTCGTCAGCCATGGCCGGCACGTAGGCGCCGCCAGCGGTGCAGGAGCCCATCACGACGGCGATCTGCGGAATGCCCTCGGCAGACATCGTGGCCTGGTTGTAGAAAATGCGCCCGAAGTGGTCGCGATCCGGAAACACCTCGTCCTGGCGGGGCAGAAAGGCGCCGCCGGAGTCGACTAGATAGATACACGGCAGGCGGTGCTTGCGGGCGATCTCCTGAGCGCGCAGATGTTTTTTCACCGTCAGCGGAAAGTAAGTACCGCCCTTGACCGTGGCATCGTTGGCGACGATCACGCACTCCACGCCTTTAACGCGGCCGATGCCGGTCACCACGCCGGCAGCGGGGACCTCGCTTTCGTAAACCTTATGGGCGGCCAGCGCCGAGAACTCGAGAAAGGGCGCGCCTTCGTCGATCAAGTGATCGATGCGGTCACGCACGAAGAGCTTCCCGCGGCTTTCGTGACGCTCCCGGGCGCTGGCACCGCCGCCCTGGGCGACGGTTTCTGTCAGCTCAAAGAGCGTGTCGACCTCGGCGCGCAGAGCGGCGTCGTTTTGCTGAAACAGGTCACTGCGCGGGTTGATCTGGGTAGTCAGTGTGCTCATCGCGCCCCCTTAGCGGCTTTCGCTGAACAGTTCGCGGCCGATCAGCATACGGCGAATCTCGCTGGTGCCGGCGCCTATCTCGTAGAGCTTGGCGTCGCGCAGCAGCCGCCCGGTGGGGTACTCGTTTATATAGCCGTTACCGCCGAGCAGTTGAATGGCGTCCAGCGCAACCTGCGTCGCTTTTTCGGCGCAGTAAAGAATGACGCCAGCGGAGTCCTTACGCGAGGTTTGGCCGCGATCACAGGCCGCAGCTACCGCGTACAGGTACGCCCGGCAGGCGTTGAGGGTGGTGTACATGTCCGCCACCTTGCCCTGAACGAGCTGGAACTCACCGATGGACTGCTCGAACTGTTTGCGCTCGTGAATGTAGGGCACGACCACGTCCATGGCCGCCTGCATGATGCCGATCGGACCGGCAGCGAGCACCGTGCGCTCGTAGTCAAGCCCGCTCATCAGCACCCGCACGCCCTTGCCGACTTCGCCGAGCACGTTCTCCTCGGGCACCTCGCAGTCCTGAAACACAAGCTCGCAGGTATTGGAGCCGCGCATACCCAGCTTGTCGAGCTTCTGCGCGGTGGAAAACCCAGGCATGCCTTTCTCGATCAAAAACGTGGTGATGCCTTTTGAGCCGGCGTCCGGGTCGGTCTTGGCGTAAACCACCAGCACATCGGCGTCCGGGCCGTTGGTGATCCACATCTTGTTGCCGTTCAAAACGTACTTATTGCCGCGCTTTTCAGCACGCAACTTCATCGACACCACGTCTGAACCGGCACCGGGCTCGGACATGGCCAGCGCGCCGATATGCTCGCCGCTGATCAGTTTGGGCAGGTACTTCTCTTTCTGAGCGGCGCTTGCATTACGCTTGATCTGATTGACACACAGATTGGAGTGGGCCCCAAACGAGAGGGCCACCGACGCGCTGGCTCTGGATATCTCCTCCATAGCGATGCAGTGGGCCAGATACCCCATGCCGCTGCCGCCATCCTCGTCCGACACGGTGATTCCCAAAAGCCCCATGTCGCCGAACTTCTGCCATAGGTCGTTGGGAAATTCGTTGTTTTTATCGATTTCCGCAGCGCGAGGGGCGATCTCACTGGCGGCGAAGGCATTGACCTCGCGGCGCAGCATGGTCATGTCCTCGTCCAGGCCGAAATCGAGTTCTGAGTAGAGAGAGTGCATGGTCGATCACCTAAAGTTGTTGAGTTGTTTATTCGCTAGGTGCTGGAAGTCGAGCCTAATAAAACGCTTGAGGTTGCTCATCCAGAGGCGCGGGCGCGCTCTTCGTCGGTCTGTTTTTGGTTGAGCTCCTCCAGGGCCTGCCGGCAGCGAATCTCGGCGCTTTCAAGCTCCAGCTGCACCATGGTGATGTCCTTCATCTGCTGCTCCAGCGCCGCCCGGCGCTCGCCGATCTTTTCCAGCATCAGGTGAAGCTGCTTTTCACTGCCGCGCCGGGTTTCATCCCAAAGCTCGAACAGCTCGCGAATTTCGGCAAGCGATAACCCCAAGCGCTTGCCGCGTAGCGTGAGCTTCAAGCGCACCCGGTCCTGGCTACTGTAGATGCGGGTCTGGCCTCGACGGGCGGGGCGCAGAAGCTCCTGATCTTCGTAAAAGCGAATGCTGCGCGTGGTGACATCGAACTCGGCGGCCAGCTCGCTGATCGAGTAGGTTTTGCTCATATCGTGATCTCTTAACGGCTGTTCTCATGAAGCTGTTTTCATGGAACCCTGATTGGCAGGCTAAAACAAGTTTACGTTAACGTAAAGATATCTCTTTCGAAGCGCAACTTCATGAGCTCTCATTAACTCGTTGTTAAATATAACGATCGGTAATTATTAGAAAAAAGCGTTATAACGTGTAGACCAAAGTGGTAATTGCTTTTAAGCGACGGGGGTTGCTAGTTTGCGGGTAACCTTACGTATAGGTAAAGCTTTAAGGGCGTTGGACTTTAGTGACCATCGCGCCATAAATGGCCGATATAATGACAACAGCGGCCACCCGCCACGACAGCGAAGCGCCTTTTCCAAGCGCCATCGTCGGGCCATTACAACAACAACGATAGCCAGAGGTCTTCGCCACATGCACACAGAGACGAGTGACTCGATCGCGGTGCTGGAAACCCGCGGGCTCACCAAGTCCTTTCGCGGCTTCACCGCGGTGGATGACGTCAACCTGCGCGTGCAGGAGGGGCATATTCACGCGTTGATCGGCCCCAACGGTGCGGGCAAGACGACCGTTTTCAATTTGCTGACCAAATTTCTGCCGCCCACTCGCGGCGAAATACTCTACCGCGGCAAGCCCATCACGTCTCTCAAATCGAACCAGATCGCCCGCCTTGGTTTGGTGCGCTCGTTTCAGATTTCGGCGGTGTTTGCTCACATGACCGCGCTCGAGAACGTGCGCGTGGCGCTACAGCGCAGGCTAGGCACCTCGTTTCACTTCTGGAAGTCGGAGAAAACGCTTGAGCCACTCAACGAGCGGGCGCTGGCGCTGCTCGATGAAGTAGGGCTTGCCGCCTATGCCGATACCCTGACCGTCGAGATGCCTTATGGGCGCAAGCGGGCGCTGGAGGTGGCCACGACCCTGGCGCTGGATCCGGTCATGATGCTGCTGGATGAGCCAACCCAGGGCATGGGCGCCGAAGACGTCGATCGTATCGTCGAGCTGATCAAGCGGGTCTCCAGGGGTCGCACGGTGCTGATGGTCGAGCACAACCTTAGCGTGGTGAGCCGCCTTTGCGACCGGATCACGGTGTTGGCCCGTGGCGCGGTGCTGGCCGAAGGCGACTACCCCAGTGTGTCGAGTAACCCGCTGGTGCGTGAGGCGTACATGGGCAGCGACGCCGCCGAGACTTCCGACGAAAGGGCGAGCGCATGAGTACTGCCATTGATGAGTCGACCCGCGAACCCGTTGAAGGGCGCACTGCTTCGCGCACGCGGGACATTCTCAAGATTACCGATCTGCACGCCTTTTACGGCGAGTCGCACATTCTCCACGGGGTGAACGTCAACGTGAAGGAGGGCGAGCTGGTCACGCTTTTAGGCCGTAACGGCGCCGGGCGTAGCACGACGCTCAAGGCCATCATGAACATGGTGGGCCGGCGCACCGGGTCGATCGTGATCGCCGGGCAGGAAACACTTGCCATGAAGCCTCACCACATTCCGCGGCTCGGCGTGGGTTACTGCCCGGAAGAGCGCGGCATCTTCGCAAGCCTCGACGTTCACGAAAATCTGCTGCTGCCGCCCACGGTTAGCTCCGGTGGCATGAGTCTGGACGCCATTTACGCGATGTTCCCGAACCTTTTTGAGCGGCGCAAAAGTCAGGGCACGCGGCTCTCCGGCGGTGAGCAGCAGATGCTCGCCATGGCGCGTATTTTGCGTACCGGCGCGCCTATTTTATTACTCGATGAGATCACCGAGGGGCTGGCGCCGGTCATTGTACAAGCGCTGGGTGAGGTGCTGGTCAAGCTCAAGGCCAGCGGCATGACCATCGTCCTCGTCGAGCAGAACTTTCGATTCGCCGCTCCCTTGGCCGATCGTCACTTCGTCATGGAGCACGGCGAGATCATCGAGGAGATCAGCGCCGCTGAGCTCTCGTCCAAACGCGAGCATCTCAACAAACTGCTGGGCGTGTGAATTCCCTGGATGCCAACCAGAGTGCAGGAGAACGAAGCAGAACCAAAACGAAGTATCGATAAACAAGGAGCATCGATAAAAAACAAGAAAACGCAGCAACCGTTAAACGTCCAACAACAACTCATAACGACTATTCATAACAACTATTCATAACAACAAGGCCTCAGGCCCGGAGACGAACATGGCGCTTATCCAACAACTGCCGAGCAGGAAAACGCTGGTGTCGAGCATCGCCGTCGCGGTGGCATCGACCCTGACGCTTGCCGCCCATGCCGAAATTAGCGATAACGAGGTGCGCATCGGCTATCTGGCCGATATGTCCGGCACCTACCGCGATCTCGCCGGTCCAGGCGGCTTAACGGCCCTTGAAATGGCGGTGGAGGACTTTGGCGGCAGCGTCAACGGTTCGCCCATCGTGGTTTTCAGCGCCGACGATCGTAACAGCGCCGATGTGGGCGCCAATACCGTGCGTGGTTGGATCGACCAGCAAAACGTCGATATGGTCGGGGGGCTCGTTGCCTCGTCGGTCACTATCGCCGTGACCAAAGTGCTCGAGGAGAACGACCGGCTGGGGCTCGTCTCGGGCTCGGCGGCCTCCAGCGTCACCAACGAGCACTGCACGCCCAACCATATTCACTGGGTTTACGATACCTACCCGCTGGCCAACGGCACCGCCAAGGCGGTGGTCGAGCAGGGCGGCGACAGCTGGTTTCTGCTCACCGCGGATTACGCTTTCGGCCACGCCCTGGAAGCGGACGTAACTAGCGTGGTGGAAGCCAACGGTGGCGAGATCGTCGGCGGCGTGCGCCATCCGTTCCCCACCAGCGATTTCTCCTCCTACATTTTGCAGGCCCAGGGCTCCGGGGCGAAGATCGTCGGGCTTGCCAACGCCGGCGCCGATACGGTCAATGCCATTACGACCGCCAGCCAGTTCGGGCTGACGCAGTCCGGCCAGCAGCTGGCGGGGCTTTTGATCTTCTTGAACGACGTGCACGCGCTGGGTCTTGAGGCCACTCAGGACCTGCTGCTCACTACCGGCTGGTACTGGGACATGGATGACCAGGCCCGCGAGTGGGCACAGCGCTATTTCGACGAGGTGGGCAGCATGCCAACCATGGTGCAGGCGGGCATCTACTCGAGCACCATGCACTATCTGAAGGCCGTCGAGGCCGCCGGCACCGACGAGGCTCAGGCGGTGCGCGCGCAGATGGCGTCCCAGCCGATCAACGACTTCTTCGCCCGCAACGGGCGCATTCGCGAAGACGGCCGCATGGTGCACGACATGTATCTCGCTCAGGTGAAAACCCCGGATGATTCCACCGGCGAGTGGGACCTTTACGAGATTCTAAGCACCATCCCCGCCGAAGAGGCCTACCGCCCGCTTTCCGAAAGCCAGTGCGATCTGGTACAGAACTGATCCTTGGCCGCCACGCGCGGGGCGGTGAGCCCGCCCCGCAGGGGAGATCGCAATGACGATGATATTCGGCGTGCCCATGGCGGTGTTCATGGGCCAGCTTACGCTGGGACTGGTCAACGGCGCCTTCTACGCGCTCTTGAGCCTAGGGCTGGCGGTGATCTTTGGGCTTTTGAAAATCGTCAACTTCGCCCACGGCGCGCAGTACATGCTGGGCGCCTTTGCCGCACTTCTTGCTTTTAACATTCTGGGCATTAACTACTGGCTGGCGCTGGTACTGGTACCGCTTACCGTAGGCGGGCTCAGCATGCTGATCGAGCGCTTTCTACTGCGGCGCATCGCGCATCTGGACCATTTGTACGGGCTACTTTTGACTTTCGGGTTGGCGCTGATTTTCGAGGGCACCCTGATCAACTGGTTTGGCGTGTCAGGGGCGCGCTATGCCACGCCGGAGATTCTGCAGGGCGGGCTGAATCTCGGTTTCATGTTTTTGCCTACCTACCGCGCTTGGGTGCTGGTCGCGGCACTCGCCATGTGCCTTTTTACCTGGTTCATGATCGAGCGAACGCGGCTGGGGGCGTACCTTCGCGCGGGCACCGAAAACTCCCAACTGATGCAGGCCTTTGGGGTGAACGTGCCGCTTTTGATCACGCTGACCTACGGTTTCGGCGTGGGGCTTGCTGCCTTTGCCGGCGTGCTGGCCGCGCCGCTGTACCCGGTTTCGCCGACCATGGGCTCGAGCCTTCTGATCGTGGTCTTCGCCGTGGTGGTCATTGGCGGGATGGGCTCGATTCTGGGCGCTATTTTAACCGGCTTGGGGATGGGGGTGATCGAAGGGCTCACCAAGGTGTACTACCCGGAAGCCGCCAACACAGTGATCTTTTTAGTGATGATACTGGTTCTCATGCTGCGCCCGGCCGGGCTTTTCGGAAAGGAGGCATAGCCATGTCGGATTCACAGGTAGTGGGCGCGCCGGGCATTGCGGCAAAAAGAGAGCGCCGGGCCGGTCAGCGTCGGGCGCTATTGTATATCGCGCTGATCGCGGTAGGGCTGGTAGCGCCATTTTTAGCCTATCCGGTCTTTCTGATGAAGATTCTCTGCTTTGCGCTGTTTGTCTGCGCCTTCAATTTATTGTTGGGCTACGCCGGTCTTTTATCCTTTGGACACGCCGCGTTTTTGGCCAGCGGCGGCTATGTAACCGGATACCTTTTGGCAAGTTACCCGGGGCTTACGCCGGAGCTTGGCGTTTTGGCGGGGACGCTTGCGGCCACACTGCTTGGATGTCTGTTCGGCGTGCTCTCGATTCGCCGCCAGGGCATCTATTTCGCCATGGTGACGCTAGCGCTGGCACAGCTGATGTTCTTCGTATTCATTCAGGCGCCGTTTACCGGCGGCGAAGATGGCCTTCACGGCGTGCCGCGAGGCGAGCTCTTTGGGCTGATCAGCCTGCAGAGCAACCTGGCGATGTACTACTTCGTGTTCGCGGTCTTTCTACTTGGCTTTGCGCTCATTCAGCGCACCGTGCACTCGCCGTTTGGTCAGGTGCTCAAGGCGATTCGCGAAAACGAGCCGAGGGCGGTGTCGCTTGGCTATAACGTGGACGCCTACAAGCTTCTGGCGTTCGTGCTCTCGGCCGGGCTTGCCGGACTCGCCGGGGCGACCAAGACGGTGGTGTTTCAGCTTGCTTCGCTCACCGACGCCCACTGGCATATGTCCGGCGAGGTGATTTTGATGACGCTTCTGGGAGGTGTGGGCACGCTACTGGGGCCGCTGGCGGGCGCCTCGCTGGTAGTCAGTCTTCAGCATCTGCTGGCGCAGTCGCCGCTGGGTAACTGGGTCAGCGTGATTCTTGGCGCTATCTTCGTGCTCTGCGTGATGAGCTTTCGAAGCGGCATCGTCGGCGAGCTGGCAACGCTTTATCGCAAGAACTTCAAGTAACCAGCCTGTCATTGAAAGGCGCCTCCGGGCGTCTTTTTTTATCGGCCGGGATTTTATAGGGCCGGTCGTCTACGCCAAAGGTTCTAAGGGCCAGGCGTTGCGCGCGCCGGGTTTAAAATATAAGTTAACGTTAACGTCAATTTGCGTGACCCCTAATAAATAACGACAACACGCGAGGCGGGGCGCCAGCGGCGCTCGGTCTCGATGGAGGCTTCGCCATGAATTTCGAGCTAAGCGACGACCAGGTAGCCTTTGCCGAGTTGGCCAAGGGCTTTGCCGACAAGGAGCTTGCGCCCAACGCCGCCGAGTGGGACCGCGAGGCGCACTTTCCCGTCGATGTGATCAAGCGCGCCGGGGAGCTTGGCTTTTGCTCGCTCTACGCGCCGGAAAGCGTTGGTGGGCTTGCGCTATCGCGGCTGGATGCGAGCATCATCTTCGAGCAGCTTTCGATGGGCTGCACCTCGACCACCGCTTATCTCACCATTCACAACATGGTCACTTGGATGCTGGCAAGCTTTGGCCAAGCGGACGTCGTCGAGCAGTGGGGGCCGCGACTCGCCACCGGCGAGCTTCTGGGATCGTACTGCCTGACCGAGCCCGGTGCAGGGTCGGATGCCGCCTCACTCAAGACCACCGCCAAACGCGACGGCGACGACTACGTGCTCAGTGGCAGCAAGATGTTCATCTCCGGCGCCGGCAGCACCGATTTTCTGGTCGTGATGGCGCGTACCGGGGGTGAAGGCGCCGGCGGTGTTTCCGCCTTCGCCGTGGATGCCAAAAACGATGGCATAAGCTACGGGCGTAAGGAGGACAAGATGGGCTGGAACAGCCAGCCCACCCGCATGGTGAGCTTCGACGACGTACGCGTGCCGGCCAACCACCTGCTGGGCCGTGAAGGCGACGGCTTCAAGATCGCGATGAAGGGCCTGGACGGCGGGCGCATCAACATCGCCACCTGCTCGGTCGGTACCGCCCAGCGCGCGATCAACGAGGCGCGCGACTACCTGCGCGAGCGCAAGCAGTTCGGCAAGCCCCTGGCGGAGTTTCAGGCGCTGCAGTTTCGCCTGGCCGATATGGTTACCGAGCTGGTCGCCGCGCGCCAGTTGGTGCGCATGGCCGCGACCAAGCTCGACGCCGGCCACGCGGATGCGCCGACCTACTGCGCCATGGCCAAGCGATTTGCCACCGACGTGGGATTCAAGGTGTGTGACGAGGCGCTGCAACTTTTTGGCGGCAACGGCTACATCAAGGAGTATCCGATGGAGCGCTTCGTGCGCGACACGCGGGTTCACCGCATTCTGGAAGGCTCCAACGAAATCATGCGCCTGATCATTGCTCGCCGGGCATTGGCCGAGGGCGCCAGCGAGCTATAGTGAAGGTGACGCTTACACAAATGCCAAGCGCGGCGATTCACACCATAAGGATACCTTGATGAGTAGCGTACTGTTTAACGAGCACGCCACCGACGATGGCCACATCGTGGGCGAAATCACGCTCAACGCCGAGCGCTCGCTCAACGCCCTGACGCTCGAGATGATCGAGCTGATCCGCCCGCAGCTTGACGCCTGGCAGGACGACGCGCGGGTCGTGGCCATCGTGCTCGACAGCGCCGGCGAAAAGGCCTTCTGCGCCGGGGGCGACGTGGTGAGCCTGTACAAATCGATTACCGGCGAGCAGGACCCGGACTTTCCCGAGCGTTTTTTCGAAAGCGAATATCGCCTCGATTATGAGCTTCATACTTACCCCAAACCGATCGTCTGCTGGGGCAGCGGTATCGTCATGGGCGGTGGGATGGGACTGCTCAGCGCCTGCAGTAACCGCGTGGTGACCGAAACCTCGCGACTTGCCATGCCCGAGGTCACCATTGGCCTCTACCCGGACGTCGGCGCGAGCTGGTTTTTGAACCGCCTGCCGGTGGGTACCGGGCGCTTTCTGGCCATGACCGGAAGCCCGGTCAACGCGGTGGATGCGCTACATCTGGGGCTGGCCGATCGCTGTATCAAAAGCGATCAGTACCCGGCGCTGATGACTTCGCTAACCCAAGCGCGTTGGCAGCAGGAGGGCACCATCGACGCCCAGGGCGTGGTCAATCGCACCCTGCGCGAGCTGGAGCAGGCCTCGAAAGTCACTTTCGCCGAGCTCGATACGCCGGTACTCAACGCCACGCCCTTGATTCGTGAGCTGATGGATCACGACACCACAGAGCAGATCGTGGCCGCGATTTTGGCCGTTGAAAGCGAGGACAGCTGGTTCAGCCGCGCCCAGAAAACGCTGGCTCACGGAAGTCCGGTGTCGATCGCGCTGATCGACGAGCAGCTCAAACGCGCGAAGTACATGTCGCTGGCCGAGGTATTTCGCTCGGAGCTTGCGCTGTCGGTGCAGTGCTGCCGTCACAAGGAGTTTCCCGAAGGCGTGCGCGCGCTGCTGGTCGACAAGGACGGCTCGCCGGCCTGGAGCTATCCCGACGTCGCCTCGGTCGAACAGTTCTTTATCGATGAGCTTTTAGCCTCGCCCTGGGAAACGAGCCCGCTGGAGACGCTGGGCTAGCGCTTGTCTCGCGTTAACCAGTCACTTTTTAACCGCCCGGTTTCAATAATAAGGACAATTACCATGACCACGATCGCATTCATCGGTTTGGGTAACATGGGCGGCCCCATGGCCGCCAATTTGGCGAAGGCTGGCTTCGACGTTCACGCCTTCGATCTCAGCCAGGAAGCGCTTGCAAGCGCCAAATCCCACGGCTGCGAAGTCGCCGCGTCGGCAGCTGACGCCGCCCGCGGCGCCGACATCGTGATCTCCATGCTGCCCGCTGGCCAGCACGTACGTGCGCTGTTCATCGATGGCGAGACGCCGCTTGGCGATATTATCGAGCAGGGCGCGCTGGTCATCGACTCCTCCACCATCGACGCCGAAAGCGCGCGCGAGGTCGCCGCGGCGCTGGAGCAGAAGGGCATTGGCTTCATCGACGCGCCGGTATCCGGCGGGGTAGGCGGCGCCCAGGCAGGCACGCTGACCTTTATCGTGGGCGGTAGCGAAGAGCAGTTCAGCCGGGCCAAGCCGGTGCTCGACGTGATGGGCAAGAATATCTTTCACGCCGGCGAGCACGGCGCAGGGCAGGTGGCCAAGGCGTGCAACAACATGATGCTGGCGATTTTAATGGCCGGCACCTGCGAGGCGATCAACATGGGCGTGAAAAACGGCCTCGACCCCGCGGTGCTCTCGGAGATCATGAAGCAAAGCTCCGGCGGCAACTGGGCGCTGAACGTCTATAACCCGTACCCTGGCGTGATGGAAAACGCGCCGGCATCAAACAACTACCAGGGCGGCTTTCTGACCGATCTGATGGTCAAGGATCTGGGCTTGGCCATGGATATCAGTCAGCAAAGTGCTTCGCCGGTACCGATGGGCTCCGCCGCCCGGGCCCTGTTTACGCTACACAAGGCAAACGGCCACGGCCGGCTCGATTTTTCCAGCCTGATGACGTTTTATCGGGACAAGAACAATGGGCAGTGAGGGGTTAGCCTTGCCACTTGCCTGAACGAGCACCAAACTGGGCTTTTAGAATCCACTAACGAAGGATCGCCATGATTACGCTTTGGGGCCGCGACAACTCCACCAACGTTAAAAAAGTGCGCTGGATGCTCGAAGAGCTCGACATCGCTTACGACCAAGTTCAAGCAGGGCTCCAGCACGGCGTGAACGATACGCCAGCGTATCAGGCCATGAATCCAAACGCCCTGGTGCCGACATTGAAGGATGACACCACCGACAGCGTGCTGTGGGAATCCAATACCATCGTGCGCTATCTGGCCGCTCAATACGGCGAGGGCAAGCTTTGGATCGATGAGCCTGCAAGGCGTGCCCGGGCCGAAAAGTGGATGGACTGGGCCAACACCCGGCTAAGCCCGGCACACCGCGTCATGCTGATGGGCTATGTTCGCACCCCGCCGGAAGAGCGCGATTTGCAAACGCTGGAGGAGGGCACTGCGGCCTGCGAGGAGCTCTTCGCGCTTTTGGACGATGCGCTGGAACGTCAAACCTGGCTCTCCGGCGACGCGTTCGGCCTGGCCGATATCGCCGTGGCGCCTTTTGTTTACAACCTTTGGAACTGCGGCCTTACCTGGAATCCGCGCACCCATCTGGAGCGCTGGTACCAAACGCTGACCGAGCGGCCCGCATTCCAAAAAGTGGTGATGATTCCCGTTAGCTAAGTAGCCTGCCCGCGCTCCAGCGCGGGCACTGAACATGACCGCTTGGCTAAAAGCGCGCTTCCATTTCGGCCAGCTTCTCGTCCAGCGCTATCAAAACCGGCACTGACAGGCCGTGTTGCCGAGCGGCCGCGATCAGCGGCCCCAGGATCGCCGCCCGTTCCGTGGGCCGGCCGGCCTCGACATCCTGCAGCATCGACGCCTTGTTGCTCGCTGTGCCCTCGATCACCCCCCAGACCAGTGCCCGCCAGCTATCCTGCTCATTACTCCCAACCGGCGCTGCGATGTTCTCCAGCGCCATGATGGCCGCGACTTCGCTGATCACTGCTTCGACTTGACGGGCATAAGCCGCTCCACGCAGCTCGCCATTGCGTATTCCGTGAATAGCCACCAAGGGATTAATCGCCGCGTTCACTGCCAGCTTCTGCCAGAGCCGGCGGCGAATGTCGTCGACCGCTGTGGCCTGGAGCCCGGCGCGATCAAGCCGGGCTGCCAGCGCGTGCGCGGAAGCGGCGTGGCGATCGTTCAGGTCGCCGATGAAGGTCTGCCCACGACCGGCGTGAACGATACGGTCATCACCCATGACATACGCGCCTTCCGTTGTGGTTGCGCACAGCACCGGGCCGGTCCATCGATCGGTGAGTTTAGGCTGCGTTAGAAAGCCGTTTTGCCAAAGCACCAGCGCCGTTGTAGAGGGCATCAGCGAAGCGATGCTGTCCAGTGCCGCTTCAGCGGCCATGGCTTTGGTCGTGAGATGGACGTGAGATGGCGATGCCGCTGCACTGTCGGCGAGCTTGGATGCCGTTATGGTTTTGAGGCAGTGCACGCGTGTTGTCCCAGTGGACGTTATAATGACCTGACGCTTGGTCAGGCAGCGGCGAGAAATGAGCGTAGTGGGAACATGAGCGTTTAATAAGTGCGCGAGTAGCCTTCCGATAGCACCGGGCCCAACGATCCAATGGTCATCAGTCATGGGTATGAATCCCTGAATAAATCCAGAAAATCCGTCTCTTTGGGGCGTTAATAACAAACCGCGACGTTAGAGTTCGCTTCGATGTTTTGCTTAACCTGACTCGACGACATCAGCACCCATCGTGTTACGCCGTTCCCGTATCTGCCTACCCCAGCGGCGCTATCAAACATTGATAGGCAAATAAAAGGTGAGATCGAAATGCTCATCTTGCTCGAGAAACTGGTTCTTTCGATAGTGCACGAAAGCCGGAGTCGTTTTAGCTCTAAAGCCGGAGGCGGGGAGCCAGTGGTCCAGAATTTTACTGATATAGGGCAGAAGTTCGCCATAGCCACCGGTTAAATCAAAAGCTGCGTGAAGTCCACCTGGAATGCGCATACTGTTGACCAACCCTCTTCTTAGCACAGGTGTATCGATAGCAAGGCAGGCGACGTAACGGCACTTCTCCAGCGAAACCCACGCAGGATTCGAGTGGTGTAGTCCCAGTTGCATATCGAAAGGGCGTCCCTCGGCGGCAGCCCATACTTTCAATGTCTGCCATGACTGACGAATGCTTCTGCTGTAACCCAAATGACGTACGTAAGCGACGGGCCGGTCGGGTAGTTCCACCAGGTTAGGGATAGGCAAAATAGCCGTTTGCAACCTCTTATATGCCGCTTCGATCTCAGGGTCGGTCGAGTACGACGCTGACATCTTGCTGCGATCGTATGTTCTCCATCGCCCCGGCGTCATTTCAAAATGGGCCTTGAAAGCTTTACTAAACGAAGAGAGTGATGAAAAGCCGCACTGTTCCGCGACCTCAATGATAGGACGTTTAAGGTCGAACATGAGCTGGTTTGCCGCCTGCTCTAATCGTGTTCGTCTTACATAATGATGGACCGACTCACCTACTACCGCATGAAAGGTACGATGAAAGTGTTGTTCGGAATACGCGGCAATGCTGGCCAAAAAACGTCCCGAAAGTTCAGCGGACGTATCTCGATGAATTTCGTACACCACATCATTGATGCGGGAAATCTGCTGCGCAGTGGGCATATCAGATCACTTTGAAAGCATGAATGGACAAAATTTTTAGCACAGGTGAACAATAAAGGTATCACAAATCGACATCTTTGATTTTTTGCGTGCGTTTAACATGGTTTTAAAAAGGAGATTCACCATGCAAACGGCCAAACGTTTAGAGCGTATTCAACCCTCTTTTATCAGAGATATTCTCTCAGCCGCCTCGGAAAGCAATATCCTCTCGTTAGCAGGCGGATTACCCGCCTCGGACCATTTCCCCTTGGCGCTGATGGCAAACCCCATGGCCCAGCTCGCTCATGATCCAACGCTGTTTCAATATGGCGAGACCCAAGGGTACGGGCCACTTCTGAGTCATCTAAAAGAGCACTATTCGATCAGCGAAATGCATCGCATGTTAATATGCAGTGGCTCCCAGCAAGGGCTTGATCTGATTGCTCGGGCCTTTTTGAATCCGGGTGAAGGCGTTGCCATGGAGGCGCCGGGTTATCCTGGAGCTTTGCAGGTATTTGCACTGTCGGGTGGCATGATTCACTCGGTAGCACAGAACGTGAACGGGCCCGATATCGCCATGCTGGAGACCCTATTCGCATCCAAAAAAGTAAAGATGTTTTATGCCGTACCGGATTTCCATAATCCGACCGGCGTGAGTTGGACTTTGGAAATAAGGCAGAAAGTGGCGACTCTGTGCCGTCAATACGATATAGCCCTTGTCGAAGATGCCCCTTACCGTGAGTTACGTTTTACCGGTGATCACTTGCCAATGGTTTCATCGTTTTGTCCAGAGCGTGCGCTGGTGTTGCGCTCATTTTCGAAAATCGCGACGCCCGGGATACGCTTGGGCATGCTGAGTGCGCCTGCTCAATGGTTATCAGCATTGTTGAAAGTGAAGCAGGCCGCCGATCTGCATTCAGGTGTGCCGATGCAATCTCTATTGTTGAGCCTGCTTTCCAATCCCGAATTTCCGTCTTATATAAAAAGACTTTGCCAATGCTATGGAGAGCGCTATCAAGCCCTTGCCAACGCGCTTGAAAGCTACCTGGGAGGCGCTTTCGAATTTGCATCTGTTCAGGGCGGTATGTTTATTTGGCTTAGAATTCCAGGCGGGGACCCCCTCGATATTGCCAAACGCGCGCTATCAAAAGGTGTTGCTGTCGTGCCCGGTAATGCTTTTTACCATGACGATTTTTTGCCTTCTGAAGCCGCATTGAGACTGAATTTTAGCCATGCCTGCCCCAGCACGCTCAGAGAAGCGGTGCGCCGCTTAGCGACGCTACTGGTATAAAGTATCTGTCGTGAGTGAGATGTCTATCGAGCATGAGTGCGTTTAACGCTTTCAAAAAATTCCATTGTTTCAGGAAGTTTAACTGAGATCGTTGGAGAAACGCTGTATCGCGTCCACGACTTGCTTGGCGCCTTCCTGAATTTCCAGAATGACGCTGCCCGCTTGGCCTGCAAGCTCCAGCCCTTGCTCCGCTTCCTCCCGGGTGTTGAGCATCTGACGCGTGACGTCGTCGGACAACCGCTGGTTTTTTTCTACCACGCCGCCGATTTCCACCGTGGCGGCGCTGGTGCTGGCCGCCAGTTTTCGTACTGCATCGGCAACGACCGCGAACCCGCGCCCCTGTTCGCCAGCCCGAGCGGCTTCGATGGCCGCATTGATCGCTAACAGGTTGGTCTGTACCGCAATGCCGCTGATCGTTTGGACGATGGCGTTTATCTGTACGGACTGCTGGCTCAGCGCTTCGATGCTTTCATTAGCGGTTTGCATTTCTGCGGCGATTTGACGCATGGTATCGACGGTTTGCTGCACGACGGTTGCGCCTTTCTTGGCACTGACATCGGTTTTCTGTGACACATCAAACGCCAAGGTGGCGCCTTCGCGTACCTGGACTTCTCGCGCCACCTGGTCGGTGACGACGCTGGCAAACTTCACCACTTTACACAGATGGCCATCGGCGTTGTAAACCGGGTTGTAGCTGGCTTCCAGCCACACTTCATTGCCCCGGCTATCGAGTCGTTTGAAGCGGTCCGACACGTATTCACCGCTATTGAGCTTTTGCCAGAAGCCTTCGTACTCTGGCGATTCCACCACGTCTTTGGGGCAGAACATGCGGTGGTGACGGCCGGCGATATTTTCGAGCCGGTAGCCTGTTGCCTGCAAAAACTGCTCGTTGGCAGTAATGATGGTGCCATCAAGGTTGAATTGGATCACGGCGGTAGATCGAAGCAGCGCCGCAATGAAGGATTCACTCTCCTTGGCACCTTCGACTTTCTGCGTGACTTCGCGCCCGTAACCCTGCACAAAAGAGAGCTTGCCGCTTCTTTTGCGTATCGGCAGCCAGTCGATATTCAGCCAAATGAGCGAGCCGCTGGCATGCAGGTAGCGGTAGTTGTCATTGACGGGTTCGAGCGCGTCAATGGCTTTGTTAAAAGCTCGAAAGCAGGGCAGTTCGGTGACGTAGGTCGGCAGAAAGTCTTTCATCGGCTTTCCCAACAGCTGCTCGCGCTTGTAACCCAAGGCACTGGCAAAGCTCTGATTAAGAGCCGCAATACATAGGTTGGCGTCCAGCGTAATGGATAGCATGCCCCGCTCCATCTGGTCTTGGATCTGACGAAGCGTTGCGACTCCTCTACGCTGATTTTTGTGTTTTTTCTTGAGACGAAGATTAAACATCAACAAACTCCGAGTAGCGATATCGTTAGCTATCGGCTGAGGTGCTCGGCGCTTGAGCGTTAGCGTTTTAAATGCATTGATGTACTGGCCGGATGGTCTGGTCTGTCGGGCGCGCCACACTAAAAAAATGCCCGTATGATCCAATCGCACAAGCAAAAAACCTAAAGAGCTTTATATGTCCACCATACCCTTGCTCATCATCGCTTTATTCTTTTTTATTGGCGGTATCGCTCACTTCGCCTTGACCGATTTCTTCATTCTGGCCATGCCGGATTATCTGGGGTACCACCGGGAGCTGGTGCTGATTAGCGGTGTTTTCGAGCTGTTGGGCGCCGTGGGTATTCTGGTTCCATCAACTAGAAAGCTGGCGGGGTGGGGGCTGATCGCGCTGATGGTGGCGGTGTTTCCCGCCAATGTGCATATGGCGCTACACCCCGAGGCGTTTCCCACCATTCCTGTGTGGCTTCTTTATGCTCGCTTACCGCTGCAGGCGCTGTTGATCGCGTTCGTCTGGTGGGCTATTCATCGTAAAACTGCAGAACCCGCGCCGTGATGGTGCGCTCGACTCATCTGCCCAATGAGCTATCCTGCTGGTTTTACGTTTAGGAAGAGTTGAGCGATGACCCACGCCACTATATCGCAGCAAGGCACCCTCCACTGCTTCCCCGCCGGGCTTCGCGACGAGCAGGGTGCGCTTGTCAATGTGGAAGTGTCGGCCGTGCTGTTTGACGGCAAACGCCTGATTCTGGCCAGCGACAAACCCATCCCCGGCGAGGCGCGCTCGGCGGTGTTTTCCGTTGCCATAACCGACACTGGCCCGGACGACAGCCAGCTTGAGTACTTTACCGCGCCGCTGATCAAGCGTGCGATCAAGTACGAGGACATGTCGCTGACCGCCGATGGCCAACATGTGTTGACCACCACCGGGTTCGATCGTATCGACGGCGAAAGCCACGACCTGAACGACTATAATCACCTGTTGATCTGGCCACTGGGCCAACCGGAAAAGGTGCAGGCGGTGGACCCGGACCCACGCGACGGGGTCGAGGGTTCGCTCGAGCTTCGTATGAAATTGAACGACGCTATCGGCTTTCCTTACTACAAGATCGAGGGGCTCGCGGCGGTGCCCGGGGAGCAGGGCGAAGGCCTTCTGCTGTTCGGTATTCGGGAGCAGGGCCAGGCGTTCGATGATTTCAGCTACGTGAGCCGCGTCGTCGGCGCCCATTACCGAATCGACGAGAACGCCAATCTGGTGTTCACCGATAAGATGCGCGAATACTACGCTTTCGAGCCAGGTCACCATCCGGCGGTCCGCTACGATTGCGGTCTTTCGAGCTTGGAGTACGACCCCTACCACCAGCGGCTTTTTTTGCTGAACAGTTTCGAAGTGGTGGAAGACGGCCAAGAGCGAATCGGTGGTTATCTTTGGAGCGTCAGCCTCGAGGAGTTCTACGCAGGCAAGCCGCCGACGCTGGTGACGAAGCCTTCCGGCGAGGCTCTGGAGTTCGAGCACAAGGCCGAGGGGCTCGCGGTGCTGGAGCGTGATCGACTGTTCGTCGCCTACGATAACGACCGCCACTTTGGGCTTGGGAGTGTCGATGAGCGTGACGAACGCCACGCCTGCGAAGCCCCCTATACCATGCTGAAACTAACGTGAGTCGGCGCTTTTGTAGGATGGGGAAACGCGTGTTGGGCGCGCCGCTGTTGGCAGTGTTTGTGCTTCTGGCCGGCTGCGATGAAACGCCGACCGGGCGCTCTCGGCTGGCGCTGGTGCCACAGACCATGATGGCACAGATGGGCCAGCAGTCCTTCGATGAGCTTCAAAGCAATAACGCGATCAGCCACAACGAGGCCGCCAACCGTTTGGTTCAGTGCGTGACCCGCCATGTCGTGGCCGGCGCTGAAGCCAGCTACCCCGAGCTTGCGTTCCCCGAGCGCTGGGAGGTCGTAGTGTTCGAGGAGGCCTCGCCCAACGCTTTCGCGCTGCCCGGCGGGCGTATCGGCGTGCATAGCGGTTTGCTGGACGTGGCCGAAACGCCGGGACAGCTGGCCGCCGTCATTGGCCACGAGGTCGCCCACGTGCTGGCAGATCACGGCAACGAGCGTTTGACTCAGGAGCTTGGAATAAAGGCGGGGCTTTTGGTGGTGGGCATGCTCGGTGAGGGCGATATGGGCAATCATCAGCTCATGCAGGCGCTGGGCATTGGTGCCCAGCTTGGAATTACGCTGCCGTTTAGCCGCACCCACGAGGAAGAGGCCGACCGCATGGGGCTAATCATCATGGCTCGCGCCGGGTTCGACCCGAGTGAAAGCGTTGCGCTTTGGCGCAATATGGCCAATGTGGGTGGCGACCAGCCGCCGGAGCTTCTTTCCACGCACCCGGCGCACCAGGCGCGTATTCGCGCGCTCGAGCAGCAGCTGGACGACACCCGCAGCGTTTACCGATCGGTACCCCACGCTAATTGCTCACGTTAAGGCGAATGACGGGCGGCCGGCGCTGGCGAAGTTGCGCGAGTGCGTTACGCTGAAAGCGCGGCTTTGCTTCCGGCGTAGCGACGCTCGAACGACTCCTATAGATTCAGCCAGAAGGTGCCAGGATGGCCAACGATTCCCCAAAAGATCGCCCAGTACCCGGCGCAGCGCCGCTCCACTCCGTCGCTTGCGGCTCGCATCGGCTATTGATGGCCGCGGTCGAGCGCGACAGCGGCTGTCTGGAAACCGGGCGGTATCTGATCAGTTTTCGCGACGGAATGCTCGACAAGGGCATCGAAACGCTCAAGGCATGCCAGTTCAGGGTAGCGGATGCTCGGGATTTCGACGCTCAGGCGGTCAATCTGGAAGAGGCCGGAGACGCCGAGGCGATGATTTTCCCCGAACTTGGCGTGGTATTGCTCGGCGGCGACGCGCTGGAAAGTCGCGGTATGAGTATTCATGACGATGCGTTCAAATGCCCCGCCATCGAGATCATCGAGCCCGAGTACTTCGCTTTTGCTGAGAATTCCGAGTACCTGCGTGGTTTCTTGAGTGCGGCCAACGCCATCGCGCGAGATTTGGGCGCTGACCGGCCCGAGTGCAATGAGGACGACGACGCCCCGATCAAAAACGATATTACCTGGGGGCTTGCGCGCTGCAAGGTGGCCCAAAGCCGCTTTAGCGGGGCGGGTATCAAGGTGGCGGTGCTGGATACCGGTATGGATCTCAATCACCCGGATTTCGCCGGCCGCGCGGTCGAAAGCCGCTCTTTCGTCGACGAGCCGGTGCAGGACATGAACGGCCACGGCACCCACTGTATCGGCACCGCGACGGGGCCGCGAAAAGCCGCGGGCAAAACGCCGGGCTATGGCGTGGCGTTCGAGGCGGTCATTTTCGCTGGCAAGGTGCTCACCAACGCCGGCGGCAGCACCGGCGGTAGCGTGCTGGCGGGCATGAACTGGGCAGTAGCGAATCGCTGCGAGGTGATCTCGATGTCGCTGGGTAGCCAAAGCCCGGTACAGGCGGCCTACACCCGGGCGGGCGCGGCCGCGATTGAGAAAGGGTTGCTGGTGATCGCGGCGTCCGGCAACGACAACGCCCCGACCGGGGCGCCGGCGAATTCGCCGACCATTTTCTCGGTCGGCTCGCTCGACCCAAGCCTTGCGCGCTCGAACTTTTCCAACGTCGGCAAGATCGAGATCGCAGCTCCTGGGCGCGATGTGTTTTCCGCCTGGCCGCGGCCGGTCAACTACAAGACCATCAGCGGCACCAGCATGGCCACGCCCCACGTGGCCGGCTGCGCCGCACTGTGGGCGCAGTCCGACGCCTCGCTTCGCGGCAGGAAGCTTTGGCAGCGGCTGATCGAATCGGCACAATCGCTACCGTTAAGCGAGGAAGAGGTGGGTGCCGGGCTGGTTCAGGCGCCTTGAATCAAGCGAGCGTCGGCAAAGCGCTTTGCATGTCAGCGCCTCGCCGACCATCAACGGAGAGTCCCCGTGGCAAGAATCGAGCTTTGGATCGTCACCGTTGCCAGCGGCTGCTCGGTCGGTGAACTTGCCGACCGGCTCAGCCGCGAAGGTTTGTCGGTGCGCGAGCGAATGGAAGAGATCGGCTGCATTACCGGCGAAGCTGATAGCGCCACCGCCGAGCGCCTCAAACACATCGATGGCGTGGAGGATATCGCCCCCGATATCCCGTTCGATCTCGGCCCAATGGACGCCGACACCCGCCGGTAGGCCACCTTTACATGGAAACACCGCATGACCCACGATTGGCTCGCCTTTGCCAAGTCGCTTCGCTCCATCGCCCAAACGGGCCAGACCTATACGACTAACAAGTACGAGCTGGAACGCTACCGCCAGCTCGAAACGCTGATCAATCAAATGTTCGCGGTGCTGGGCGACGTGCCCGTCGAGAAGATCGAAAATCTGATTATTCCGGACAAGGGCTACGCCACGCCCAAGGTGGACGTGCGCGGCGCGGTATTCGATGAGCAAAATCGAGTGCTGTTAGTACGCGAGATCAAGGATGGCCTCTGGACGCTGCCCGGCGGCTGGGCGGACGTCAACGAAAGCCCGAGTGAAGGTGTGTTGAAAGAGATTCTTGAGGAGTCTGGCTACCGGGCGAGCCACCCGCGACTCGCGATGCTCAAGGATCGAAGCCTCCACCCGTACGCCTACTACTCGCCAGATCACATCTACAAGCTGTTTTACGTTTGCACCCTGGAAGGCGGCGCGTTTGCTGCCAACAACGAGACCGACGCCGCGGACTTCTTCCCCCTCGACGCACTGCCGCCGCTCTCTGAGGGCCGCACGCTGCCCGTCGATATCCAAGAGTGCTGGGCCTTTGCTAGCTCCAACGCGGCAGGAATTTATAGCGACTAGGCGTGACGGCCGCGCTTTAGCTTTTCCGATACGTCGAAATGGATTCAAAACGTATTTAGCGCCCTTTTAAAGGAGTTAAAAGCTGGATGTCTTGAAGTCCATCTTCGTTTGGGCATCCCCCAGATCCCAGAAGAGACCCGCCGCCATGGCAAGCCCTTCTTGGACGATACTCTCGAGCAGGTGCTCGTTCGGCGCGTGCTGATTGCACGCCGGATAGGAGTGGGGCAGCCAGACCGTGGGAAGACCCAGGACGTCGGAAAAGCAGTGATTGGGGATCGTGCCGCCCAGGTTAGGCAGAATGTGAACCTGGCCTTGCAGGCTTTGCTCGGCGGATGCGGCCACAAAGCCAACCCAGGGGTGGCTCGGGTCCAGGCGGGTAGCGGCGTAGCCGCCCAGCATCTCGAGGGCGATATCCTCGAAGCCCAAATCGTTCAGATGCGCTCTCAGGTTGGCCTCGACGGCCTGCCAGTCGGTGCCTTTCACGAAGCGAAGTTGGAGCACGGCCTCGGCGCGCTCCGGCACCGCGCCGACGGGTTTGTCGGTGCGCCCGGCACTAAGCCCCAGAATCTCGAGCGTGTTGGCACCATAAAGCCGCTCGCCGTCGGTGAGCGACGTCTCCCCCCAGGCCGGGTTGATAGTCGGGTCCAGCTCGCCACCGCCAACGGGCAGATTGCGAATCAGCCGCGCGACGTCGTCGCTGATCGCCGGCGCCTTGAGAAAATCGACGAGTACTTTACCGCGCTGGGAGACGAGTGTGGCCAGGGCGTTGCTCAGTACCGCCGCCGGGTTCGTGATCACGCCGCCCCAATTACCGGAATGGCGCCCGCCATTGCCGGTATCCAGCGTGAGCTTGAGCTGTAAAACGCCACGAGAGCCGAGAAAGAGCGTGGGCATGTCGTCGCGAATGCGCGGGCCGTCAGAGGCGAGAAACAGATCTGATGAAAGCGCGTCGCGGTAGAGCCGGCAGGTCTCTTCGAGCCCGGGGGAGCCGATCTCTTCGCTCATTTCAAACAGCATCTTTACGTTGTAGCCAAGCGTGCCGCCGCGCGCCTCAATCACCGCCTTGAGGGCAGCGAGATTGACGCTGTGCTGACCCTTGTTGTCGGCGGTGCCGCGCCCGTAAACGCGGCCATCGACGAAGGTGAGCGTCCAGGGGTCGAGACCCTCACGCCAAGTGCTTTCCTGGCCATCGGTGACATCGCCGTGGCCGTATAGCAGCAGCGTCGGCAGCGACACGTCCTCGATACGCTCGCCGATCAACAACGGCGGCAGGCCCTCTTTCGGGTTGGGAATGCGCCGGCAGGTGAATCCAAGACGGCTCAATAGCGGCTCGATCTCGTCATCCAAGTAGGCCGCCAGCGTCGCTTCACACTCCGTATCTTGGCTCACCGTGCGCATGGCAACGCGCCGTGTCAGCGCGTCATAAAACTCACCGCTGGAGAGCGTTTCAAGCGCCAGGTCGATGGCGTGTTGTCGGGTGGCGTGCGCGGTCGTCATGAGGCCCTCGTCGTGCTTGGCAGATAAGTGTTTCGAGCGTATCGTTTGCCCTGATTTGCGGCAATTAATAAAATATCAATCAACGTTTCTATTTTTTGGAAATGAGGGCGCCGGTCTGGCGCGCTTTTCACGGCGCCTGCCTTGCAGAGGAACACCCGGAGACAGCCATGCAGGAACTCAACTTGCGATACTTTCAAAGCGTGGCGAGAACCGGGTCGCTTTCAGCGGCGGCGGAGGAGCTTCATGTCGCAGTGTCGGCGGTCAGCCGCCAGATCACCAATCTGGAGCAGCGTCTGGAACTCACGCTGTTCAACCGGCAGCCGCGGGGTATGGCGCTGACCGAGCCGGGCAAGCTGCTTCAGGCTTACGCGCTTCGTAACCAGCTCGAACTCGAAAGCGTAGTGGATCAGATGCGGAGTGCGACGGCCCGGCAGCGTCAGACCATCCGCGTGGCCTGCCCGGATGGGATGGCTTGGCACTTTCTACCCAGCGTCATTGCCCGCTTCATCTTCGATCACCATGAAATCGGTTTCGATCTTCAGGTGGTGGAGTCCGCCCGTGCCTCCGAGCTGGTCAAGCAGGGCAGCGTGGATATCGCGCTGACCTTCAGCCTGTCGGTGGATATCGGCGTGCAGGTGGTCTCGAGCCACAGCGCGGCGATCGGTGCGCTGATGAGAAACGATCATCCGCTGGCGGCTTTTGAAGCGCTGGAGATGAAGGACCTGGCCGACTATCCGCTGACCGTGTCTGACACCGGATCGACGGTGCGCTATTTGTTCGACGTGGCCTGCAGCCTCTCCGGTGTCAAGCTCCACCCGAGCATTGCCTGTAATACCCTGGGCGTGACCTACACCGCAGTCAGCGAACATCCGAACATGGTAGGGCTTTGCAGCGCGATGTCGGTCAGTGGGCGCGTTCAAAAGGCAGGGCTTGTCCATATTCCGTTCAAGGAGCCTCAACTGGCACAGCGCAACCTGCAGCTACAGGTCATGGCGGATCGCCATCTGCCCGAGCACATCGAGCGATTTCTGGGCATCCTTACCGCGAGTCTGATCGAGGCAGAAAAAACCGCTTTCGCCGGCAAGGGCGAAAGCGGTGTGTGATCGGCCAAAAGCTTGAAACCTAGAAGGGGCCGTAGTTGATCGCCACGGCTACGCCGACGAAGAGCGCGCCGGTCACGATCCAGAGCAGCACCAGCGGCAGCACGAACTTGAACCACTCGACGTAGGAAACCCTTGCAATGGCCAAACACGCCATTAACGTACCGGAAAGCGGGGTAACGATATTGGTCACCGCATCGCCGAGTTTGAAGGTGATGAACGTGGCCTGACGCGTCACCTCGAGCATATCGCCGATCGGCACCATGATCGGCATGACGATAGCCGCCTGCCCGGTACCCGAGGTAATCAGCCCGTTGAACAGCAGGTTGAAGCCGTAAAGAAGCTCCATGGCCACCACCTTGCCGTGGCCGTCGAGCGAGGTAGCCACGCTATGCACGATGGTATCGATCAGCTGCGCCTGGCGCAGCAGCACGATCACCGCCGCGGCCACGCCGATCACCAGCGCTCCGTAAAGCACATCGCCGGCACCACTCATCAGCCGCTTGATGAAATCGTTGGGCGAAATTCTCGCGATGCAGGCCGTCGCCACGCCCATCATCAAAAAGGTGGCGGAGAGCTGCGGGATGCTCCAGCCATAGTTGAACGCGCCAAAGATGAACAGACCAAAACCGAACACGAACAGCGCAAGCACCAGCTTGTGGGTCAAGGTAAAGGTCGTGACCTCGCTTGGCTGCTCATCCCCCTGGGCGCCCGCGAAGGCCTCGGCCCCCATGACGCTAGCCGCCGGGTCCTGCTTGATGCGTTTGGCGTAGCGGCAGATGTAGGCAGCCGTGATCCCCAGAAATACCACGAAAATAACGCTGCGATAGACGAAACCGGAAAACAGAGGAAGCTCGGCGATGGTTTGACCGGTCACCGTCACGGTAGGGTCGAACACGCCGGCGCCAAAGCCCGCGTAGGAACCCAAAAAGATAATCGCCACGCCCACGACCGGGTCGAGCTTCATCGAACGCGCTAAAAAGAGCCCGATGGGAATGAACGCGATCGCCAGGTTCGCGCCCACACCCACCGAGGCGAGCGTGGCGAACGTGCCGCAAAAAATCCAGATCAGCACGTTCTGGCGGGCTTTCGCCATCGCGATCAAGCGGTGAATACCGGCGCTGATCGCCCCCGTGGTTTCAATGACCTTGAGCACACCGCCGACGATCAAAATCAAAAAGACCAGCGTCGAAGCCGCCACCAAGCCGTTGTGCATGGCGGTAAACAGATCCAAGACGTTGAGCGAATCGGCGGTGATATAGCGAAAGCTTTCAGTGTCGACCTGGGTTAGCCCGTTTTCGACCGTTCTTTCATAGGTGCCGGCGGGCACGATGTAGGACGCGATCAGTACCAGCACCATGAAGCCGAACAGGATAATGAACACATCCGGCATGGCGCGCTTTTTCTTCGCCGGCTGCGCGCCCGCCTTGGTCGAATTCGGCGTTTCTTTCATCGTTCTCTCCGCTTTGAGCGTTATGGTTTTAGTGTGAAAGCGTACAGGTGGGGTTTATCGTCACTAGCGGCAGGCGCACGCGGCACTGTTGAAAACGAGCTCGCGATTAATAACGTACGGCGGCCGCTTTTAGTGGCGTTGCCCGGCGGCGCTGCAAACAGCGGAAAACCCTTCGGGTCATGATCGAAATCAAACTACCAGGGAAGCCAAACGGCGGCAATTGTGTATTTATCAAAGCGCCTTTCTATTTTGAGCAAGCTAATTACACCCGCTGGGTGGGCGGCGCTGATTTCTATTGAAACAATAATCATTATTAAATTAAGCTCGACGGCTTTTTAAACGTCGTATTTTTAAGCCCTGTTTTTTAAACCCTGTTTTTATAAACCCTATAGAAGGAGCGCGGCATGGCCGTTAGTTCGAAAGCGCTGGTGATCGTGGGCGCCGTGGTCGTGGTGGGCGCGGGCGGCTATCTCGGCGCGCAGGCGATAGTGGGAAATGAGGTGGAAAAATCGCTGAACCAGGCGCTCGCGCGCATCGACGCCTCACCTGGCTGGCGCGTCACTGATATCGATATCGACCGCTCGCTTTTCGAAACCAACGCGCGGGCCACGCTCGGCGCCGTCGGTTTCGAAGACGCGACCGCCGAGCTCGACCTGCACGTGGACCACGGCGTGTTCAAAAGCCCGGTAACCGGCACTCTGCGCCCGAGCGAGGCGCTTTTCGAGGGCGATATCGATATCGACATGGTGGCATCCTGGAGCGGGGCTGAGGGCCAACTTACCGCCGATACGTTGCGCCTCGAGGCGTTCGACGGCGAGGCCACCGGGGTGGTAATGGATCTTGATATCGAGGACGAGACGCGCTGGCACGTCGATACGCGCATCGAGGCGCTTGGGTTTACCTACGTCGATGGATCCATCGTGCGCCTCACCACGCCGCGTTTCGAAATGGATACCCGCGGCGAAAAGGGCAGCGAAGTGGTGCAGCGACTCGAGCTTCCCCGCGCAGAGGTTGCGACCCAAGGGCTCAACGTTTACCTGAACGACGTTGTGTTGGATAACCTCACAAAGCCCTCCGCCGAGCTCGAAGACAACCCCCGGCGGGTCGATCAAGCCGGCACCTTCGAAGTGGCAGATTTCGGCGTAGGCGAGACCTCGATGGGGAGTCTCTCGATGGACTTCGCCACCCAGCGCCTGGACATGCAGGCGTTCCAGGACTACAACGAAGCCTTTGCCATGCTGACCGCCCAGCGCTATCGCCAAAAGCAAAACCCGGCAAGCTTCGACGAGGCGCGCTACCGTGAGTCGCTGGCCCAGGCGGTCGACAACGGCTACACGTTTTTGTCCAGCAGCCCTGCGGCCAGTATCGACCCGCTGGATGCCCATATCGTAGTGCCGGAGCTGAATCTGGATTTTAACCCGCGGCTCACGATCGACATGGGTTTCGACGGCGATAACCTATCGAAAGAAGCGCTCTACAGTTTTGCTCGCCACACCGATACCCCGGCAAGTGAGCTCATCGAGCCCCAAAACGCTTCCATGAACGAGGCGCAAGCCAACGCCTACTTCAGCCGTCGCGTCCATTTCGAGGCCAGCATGGCCACCCCGCCGGAAGCGGTGATGGATGAGCTGCCGCTGATGGCGCGCTTTTTGATCGATACTTCGCGCGAGCAGCAAACGCTCAAGTGGGAGCAGGGCGAACTGACCCTCAATGGTGAAGCGCTGTTCTAGCATTAGTGGCTCCCCACTGGTGGGTTTAGGCTGTACCGCGCCAGCGGAGCGCATGTTCTTCACCACTTCCGACAATGGGTGTGATGAACCGCTTATTATGGCGGTGTGCTTGGGGGCTGAAAGCTCCCAAGCCTGAAAGGGAAAATGCGCCATTTTTATACCGTTATCTTGCGATCGTTAAGAAGCGCCAATTGCAGCTTTAAAGTGTTTAGCACAGTAATAGCGTGCGTTTCGATCAGGAAGGCTTACGCGACGTTCTATGCTTGGCAGGGCTTTTGCGCCGCGCCGTACTTTTTGTGCTCGAACTGCTCTTGCGCGCCCTTGATGTACGTTTAGCCGGCGTGGCGTCTTCCCCTTGGGCGGTTTGCAGGCTCGAACGCAGCCGGCCCGCGTCGCTTTGTTGAAGCAGCCCGTGCAGATCCTCGATTAGCGCCTGCTGAAAAGCGGGGGCGCTGTCGCTTTGCTCGGCGATGGCGCTTAGCCGCTGCTCCCAGAGTGCGGTGCGCTCCGGCGTGCTCACCGCGGACGGCAGGGCAGCGATCAGCGCGCTGCCCAAACGGGTAGCGCGCAGCGCCTTTTGTTTGCGCACGAGATAGCCGCGCTGCACCAGGGTTTCGATGATGCCGGCCCGGGTGGCTTCAGTGCCCAGGCCGTCGGTGTCGCGAAGCGTACGGCGCACCTCCGCATCCTCCACGTAGCGCCCGATGTTCATCATCGCCTTGATCAGGCTTGCATCAGTAAAAGGTTCCGGCGGGCGGGTCTCTTTCTCCTCCACACCGGCGCCCAGCGCTTGGCAGGGCTCATTTTGTGTCAGCGGCGGCAAGGGCGGGGCGTCCTCTTTTGTCGTGAACAGCGGCTTCCAGCCGGGATCGAGCACGCTTTGGCCCCGGGCACGAAACGCCTCGTTCAAGAGGTGAAACTCCGCCTTGACCTCGAAGGTTCTAAGCGGCGGGTAAAACTGTGCCATGACGTTGCGCACGATCAGGCGAAACACCTGCCCGTCGATGTTGGAAAGGGCCGAGAAGTCGGCGGGCTTGCCAGTCGGGGCAAGGGCGTGGTGAGCGCCCACCTGCTTGTCGTTCCAGGCTTTCGAGCGCAGCGAAAAATCCGCGCCTGCTAGCCACCCGGCGAGCGTCTGGTCGTTTTGGCAGGCGCCGGTCAGGCTTTTTTTCGCGAGCGGCAGGTGCTCTTCCGGCAAGTAACGACAGTCCGAGCGCGGGTAGGTGATCAGCTTGTGCTGTTCGTAAAGGCGCTGGCACACGTCGAGCACCGTCTGGGCAGAGAGCCCGAAGCGGCGCGCGGCGTCTACTTGAAGTGCAGAAAGCGAGTAGGGCAGCGGCGCGTTCTGGCGCTTCTCGCTTTGTTCGAGTTTGCCAAGCCGGCCCTCGGCGCCGGAAAGCCTCGCCGCCAGCGCATCCGCCGGGGCGCGCTCGATTAGCCGGCCCTGGTCGTCCAGCGGCTGGCGCTCAGTCGGCACCCACCAGGCGCGAAGCTGGCCCTGGGCCACCTGAAGATCCACCCGGAGCGGGTAGAACGGGTAGGGCCTGAAGTCGCGAATGGCGTTATCGCGGCGCACGATCAATCCGAGCACCGGCGTCTGTACCCGGCCCACGGAAAGCACGCCATCAAAGCCTGCCTGGCGGCCGGTCAGCGTCCAGGCGCGGGTCAGGTTGATGCCGTAAAGCCAGTCCGCCCGGGAGCGGGCCTGGGCCGCCTGAAAGAGCGGCTGGTACTCGGCGTTGCTCTTGAGTTTATCAAGTGCCCGACCCACCGCCGGGCGGTTCAGGTCGCTGATCAGAAGCCTGGACACCGGCCCGCGGTAGTTCAGGTACTCGATCACTTCCTGCACTAGCAGTTGCCCTTCGCGGTCCGGGTCGCCGGCGTGCACCACCTCTCTTGCCTGTTTGATCAGCTTGCGGATCACGGCGAGCTGGCCGCGGGCCTTGCTGCGCGGCGCCAGTTTCCAGCTGCCGGGCACGATCGGCAGCCGGTCCAGGCGCCACTGCTTGTCGGCGGGGTCATATACTTCGGGCGCGGCCTGTTCGAGAAGATGGCCAAGACACCAGGTCACGGTGGTATCGCCGCAGGCGATGGCGCCGTCCAGGCGCTGGCCACTGCCCGGCAGCGCATCGGCAATGGCCCGAGCCAAGCTGGGTTTTTCGGCGATAATCAAGCGCATGCCGGCTTTACCTTAACGAGTCGTGAAATTGCGCCTATGGTAACAGAGAGGATGAACCAGGCGCAGAGCGCAAAAAGCACGCTTGGACATATTGATCAATGAGGGAAACCGATGCGCGATCGCGGACGAACACGGCGTTTGATGGGCCTTGGCGCTCGCACCGGCGGCGCGATGCTGAAGACCCGGCTGGGCGGCCAGGCGAATTGGCGAGCGCTCGGCGAGGCGCTGTTCGAGGGGCTCTCGGAGCTCAAGGGCCCGGCCATGAAGATGGCGCAGATGATGTCGCAGTGGGACGACCTGCTGCCGCCGGATCTCGCCGAGGAGCTTGCCCGCCTGCAGCGCCAGGCCGAGCCGATGCCTTGGCCGCGCATTCGCGAGGCCCTCGTGCTTCAGTACGGCGAGCTGGACGAGCACTTTCGTGAGATCGAAGAGCGCCCCTTCGCCAGCGCCTCCATGGGGCAGGTGCACAAGGCCATCACGCGCGACGGCGAAACTGTTGTGCTCAAGGTTCAGTACCCGGGCCTTTCCGAGGTGCTCGAAAGCGACCTGGCACAGCTCAAACGCATCATGCGCCTGGGGCGCTGGTTCAAGGTGCCCCAGGCGAGGCTGGACGCGATGTTCGAGGAGCTCGCCGCTGGGCTTCGCGACGAGCTCGACTACCTGGCCGAGGCCCGGGCGCTCGAGCGCTACCGGGCGCGCTACGCCTATGATTCGCGGCTGATCATTCCCGAGCCGCTGATGGCGCTTTGCGGTACCCGCGTGCTCGCCATGCGCTTCGTCGAGGGCACGCCGCTAAGGGGACTCGAAAGTGCCGACGATGCTACGCGCCAACAAGTGGCCGCTACGCTTGCCGACTGGATCACCGAGGAGCTTTTCACCTTTGGCGAGCTGCACGCCGACCCCCACGCCGGTAACTTCGCCGCCGATGCGCAAGGGCGGCTGATCATTTACGATTTCGGCGCGGTGATCACCGTGCCGGAAGATCGGCTCATGGCGATGATGGCGCTTTTGAAGGCCACGCTTGAGAAGGATGCGATGGCGATGGACGAGGCGATGCTTAAGATGGGCGGGCGCCAGGGCCAGGGCGCGCCGCTGTCGCTCTATCGCGAGGCCGCCGAGTGCGTGGCCCCCTTGTTCGCACCCGGCGAGCAGGACTTCGGCGATGTGCGCGTGCATCGGCGTCTGCGCGAACTCTCCCCCAAGGTATGGGGCGCAATGGACCGGCTGCAGCCGCCGGCGGATACGCTGCTGCTGTCGCGAGCACTCAACGGCCACTACTGGAACCTGGTGCGCTTGAAAGCGCGGCTGGACATGCACGCCCGCGTCACGCCGCTTCTGAACTGGGCTGTCGTCGCGCCAGCCGAGCGGTAAGCCGTTAATCCAGCGCCTTTAGCCAAAACACCAGCGGCTTCTCGGTTTCCTCGCGCTCGCCGATATCCTTCCAGGCAAAGCGCGCAGCAAGCGACGCCTGACGGCGGTAGCCCAAACTTTCCCAAAAGCCGTGAAGCGGCTGATAACCTTCGGGCTTGGCAGGATGATTCGCCGGTCGCTCCACGGCGCAGAAGGCTGCGGTGGCAAAGCCTTGGGTTCTTGCGTGACGCTCGCGCTCGGCCATGAACGCCTTGCCTAGCCCTTGACCGCGGTATTCGTGCAACAGCACCGACTCGCCGTAGTAGAACACCCCGGACGGGTCGATCCCCGCGGCCTCGAAAGGCGCGCGGAATTCAACGACTTCGTCGGCCAGCGGCTGCCCCGTGGAGGCGCCCACCAGGGTGTTGCCGTCAAAAGCGAGCACGAACAGGCTCGCCGGGTTTTGCGCGTAGCGGTTCAGATATTCAGCCTCATAGGCCAGGTCGCCGTCGTAGAGATAGGGGTAATCGGCAAAAACGCGAATGCGCAGGTGGGCGAGCGCTTCGAGGTACGGCGTGATGGCCAGCCCTTGGCAAATGGCGTGTGAAACGGTGGTCATCGCGCCTCCGAAAATGGTGAGCGTCAAGCGTGCGTGGCGGTAAGCCCCGAACAGTAACAGCCGCTTCCCGCCACGCCAATCCTTCTGCGTGAAGCCCTTGGGGCGTGCTAGACTATGGCGCTTTCAAAACAGTGGAGATGGCAATGCTGGCGGTATGGGTCGATCAACTGCTGGGTTTTGCCTCAGGGGCACTCTCGGCAATCAGGCAGCAGGAACACTACCCGGATTTCATGACTTGGGTGCGGGCGAGCGGCGCCGAGTTTTTCAATGGCGACATTGCCACCGCTCAAGCGCTGGCGCCTATTCTGTGGTCCCAGGCGCCGCTTGAGCGGCTGGATTTCGCCAGCGAACCCCTGGCCACGCCAGGGCGTAACGAGCCTTGCTGGTGCGATTCCGGGCGCAAGTACAAGCAGTGCTGCCAGCGTGTCGATTTCCCCACCGAGATTCCAGCGCAGATGATGTGGATGCTCTCGCTCAAGGAGTGGAAGGGCGCTACGCTCAAGGCGGCGCTCGACAGCCGCCGCGCACCGGCCCAGGCCCTACTCGAGGCCGGTCTGATCGCCGCCGAAAGCGGCCAGACCGGCCGCGCCATGCAGATTCTGGAGTCGCTGTTTGACGGCAGCGACTGGTCGCGACTCCCCGACCAGGCCGAGCCTGCCTTCGAAATCCTGCTCGATATCTACCAGGAGCGCGGCTTCACCCGTAAGCGTGCCGACCTGCTGGATGAAGTCATGGAGCGCGGCCCGATGTTTTTGCGCGGCGTGGCGCTCGAACGCCTGTGCCTGATGCATCTGGACAACGACGATCTCGACAGCGCCCGCGGTGCCTTTATCAAGGCCATGCAAGCGCTGCCGGACTCGCCCACGCTTGCCTACATCGAGGCGATGCTACTGCTTCACGAAGGCCATGAAGAGGAAGCACGCGAGCGTGCCGACTTCTGGTACCGCCGGCTCTCGCGCCAGGGCGGGCTCGACGAAGAGCAGCTCGAGTTTCTCTCGGCGCTGGCGGACAACCCCGGCGCAACCCTGGCCGATCAACTGTTGAGCGCAGAAGAGGATCTCGCCACGCCGCTGATTTCGCTGCAGTCGCTGCTGGCAGCCCTTCCCACCGCGCCGAAGCTCGATATCAAACCTTCCGAGAACGGCGAGCGCCTTCACTACACCACCACCGCCCGCGAAGAGACGCTCTTTGCCGCTTGGCACGAGCAGTTTCAGGTGTGGGTCGATGACGACGTGGCGCTCGGTTTTCGCGACGACCCTTGGGGCAACGCGGTGGAGTGGATGTCCGAGCTTTGCGCGCACCCTGAGTGGCTTGACGCCCCCCAGGTCGTACAGGATGTGACCCTGGCGCTGACCAGCCGCTTTGGCAGCCTCCCTTGGATGGCGCCGAGCCTACTGGAGCCGCTGGCGGTACGGCTTTCACGCTGGCTGCAGCAGGCCCGCGCCGCCGGAGAGGGGAGTCTCTGCTGGGACGATGCGCACAACGTCATGCTGCTGCGCACCGGCCTTGCGCTGGTGGTCGGAATGGAGCGCGGCGCCCGCCAGCACTCCCGGGAGCTTGCCGAGGAGCTGCTGGCGATCGATCGCGAAGATAGCCTGGGTCTCAAGGAGCTGGTGCTCGACCAGCTTCTGCGCGATGACCGCAATCAGGAGGCGCTCACGCTCACCGAGGCGTGCGAAAAAGACGACGGCTCCCAGGTGCTGGGGCTTTTGATGGGACGCACGCTGGCGCTCTACCGCCTTGGCGAGCATGGCAATGCGGAAGACGCGCTGAAACTGGCCTTGGCCCACAATCGCTACGCGCTGGAGCTTTTGTGCGCCGAAAGCCCCAAGCCCTCGCACCCTCACGCCGACGGCCAGGTTGACCCGGGCTCACGCGCCGAGGCGTGGCAGTACCGTACGCTGATGCGCGATCAGTGGCGTACCACCAATGGCGCGCTCGAGTGGCTCGAGCAGCGCCGATCAAAGGCCGGCGCGTCCTGATCGCGCCTTCCGGCCGGTTTTTCGGCTAGCGTTTCGGCGCGTCAAACAGGTCGCGGTCCCGGTTGACCCACACCGCGAGCAGCACCGCCGGCAGCCCCAGCACGGTCGCCACCACGAAAAAGGTGGCGTACCCGTGGCTTGCCACCACCAGCCCCCCAAAGCCGCTCAAAAACTTGCCCGGTAGCGTCATCAGCGATGAAAAAAGCGCGTACTGGGTCGCGGTGTAGGCTTTCGAGGTCAAACTCGACAAAAACGCGATGAACACGGCGCTTGCCAACCCGTTGGCGAGGTTGTCGCCGATAATGGTCACCACCAGCATCGGCACCGCGGCGCCGACCAGCGAAAGCACGGTGAAAAGCAGGTTGGTCACCATGACGAACGCGGCGCCGACGATCAGAAGCGGTTTGACGCCATAGCGCGCCACCAACAGCCCGCCTAAAATCCCGCCGGCGATGCTCATCGCGATGCCGAAGATGTTGGTCACCGTGGCGATGGTTTCGAGCGAAAAGCCGAGATCGATATAGAGCGGGTTCGCCATCGAGCCCATGGCCAGATCGCTAATGCGAAACACCGCGATAAACACCAAAAGCCCCAGCGCCTTGACGCCAAAGCGGCGAAAGAAATCGAGAAACGGACATACTATCGCGCCGATTGCCCAGGCAGTAATGCGGCGAAGCCAGTTTGGTCGGCCGCGGCTTTGGCGCAGAAACGCGCGCACGCTGGGCTCGCGTACGAGCTGAATCGAAAGCGCAGCGCGCGGCGGCTCCGGGCGAATCAGCACGGTCAGCGCGCCCACCGCCATCAGTCCGGCCATGCTCAGGTACGCCGTTTGCCAGGAGAAGTGCGCTGCGAGATAGAGCGCCCCGGCGCCGGCGGCGATCAGCCCGCAGCGGTAGCCGATGATGTAGGTCGAGGACATCGCCGCCTGCAGATCGTCGTTTGCCGACTCGATCCGGTAGGCGTCCACGGCGATATCCTGGGTGGCGGAGCCGAAAGCGACCAGCAGCGCAAAGGCCGCCACTAGGCCTAGATGCCCCACCGGGTCGACGCCGGCCATGCCCACGAGCCCCGCGGCGATTAACGCCTGGGCCAGCAGCATCCAGCCCCGGCGCTGGCCGAGCATGCGGCCGAGCACCGGTAATTGCAGGCGGTCGACCACCGGCGCCCAGAAGAACTTGATCGAGTAGAGAATGCCGATCCAGGAGAAAAAGCCGATCGCGGCGACCTCGACACCGTCGCTTCGAAGCCAGGCCGACAGCGTGGAAAACACCAGCAGAAAGGGCAGCCCGGCGGAAAATCCCAAAAACAGCATGGTCATGACCGGCGCGCAGAAATAGACGGCCAGAGCGCTTTTCCAACTGCGCCTGGGGGTAGGGATTGCCATCGTCGAGAAACTCCAGAAAAAACCGGGCGGGGTGGCCTTGGTAGAAGGCGTCAATGCTAAACTGCTCGCCTGAAAGAACCGACAGCTTACCGGAGAGGAGTTTTCCGTGTCGATTACGCCCCATCAGGTCGTGACCCTGCACTATGTATTGAGCGACGTTTCCCACACCGGCGCCTCCCAGGTGCTCGACGACTCCCGTGCGCGCCAAAAGCCGCTGGAGTACCTGCACGCCCACGACAATATTCTGCCCGGGCTCGAGCGCGCTTTGGCGGGCAAGGCCACAGGCGACACGTTTAGCGTGACGCTGGCCCCCGTCGATGCCTACGGGCCGCGCGACGAGGCGCTGGTGAAAATGCTTGCTAAGACCGCCTTTAGCGGCGCCGAGCTAAGCCCCGGCAGCCGCTTTCAAACCGAGGGCGAGGCGGGCCCGCAAATCGTGACCGTGCTGGCCGTCGAAGGCGACAGCGTGCGCGTTGATATGAACCACCCGCTGGCCGGGCGAACGCTTGGCTATGAGGTCGAGGTGCTCGACGTGCGACCGGCAAGTCGCGCCGAGCTTGCCAAGGGCCATCCGCTGCCCCCGGGCACCGAACATGGAAAGGTGGAAGATCGTAAGGTGCTGTAATGCCCGCTACTGATAGCGCATTATATCGGCGTGCATCGGCGCTAAACGGCCCAGCAGTTCGTTTCGCGCGCCAAGCGCTATATGCTCTTCGCGCAGCGCAGCGTCCAGTTGTTCCACGAGCTGATTGAAGTGAGCATCGGTAATGCCCATGTTCTGATGGGCGCGCTCCATCGGCGGGCCTTCGTAGCGGCACGGCCCGTTGCTGACGGCGCAGAACTGATTTGCAAGCGAGCCGGCCAAGCGGTCGATATTGGTGTTGGCAAAAAAGCCGACCAGTTCGGGGTCGTCGGCGACGCGGTAGAGAAAGCGCTCGACGATCGATTCGATGCCGTTTTCACCGCCTAAACGCTCGTAAAGCGTGGTCGATGGGGCAGTGTGGGCGCAGCCGACAACGCTTGCGAGAATCTTGATCAGCGCCGCCGCCTGCAGGGCGCGGCGCGCCAGAGCTCGATACGTCCGGGTAGAAATTTGATTCATCGCGCCCTCGCTCAAAACGCTGCTTGAAGTGAAAGATAGCTGCCGCGTTGTGACGCAAGACCCGCGATGTCGCCCAGATCGAGCCAGGCAGCGGTCAGCGAAACGTGCTTGCTGAAAAAGTAGGCGCTGTAGAGGCTCTGCCAATCGTCCTCGCGGGCCACGCTCAGGTTGTCGGGCTTTTGGCGGTATTCGGTGCCCACGATCCATTGCGGCGTCAAAAACACCCCAACGCTTGCCTCGCCGACCCACTCGCGCCCGCCCTGGTCGCCGCCGAAGCCCAGAAGACCGCCCTGGTTGGCCTCGGTATTGCGAAGCGTGGCGTTGAGCATGACGTTGCGTCCGGCCGCGGCGGCGAACAGCAGCTTGCTGGCGCTGAGATAGGCGTCAGTGCCTTCGGTATGATCAGCGCCAAGTGCGGTTGGAGTCGCGCCATCGACGAGGCGTTTATGCAACACGCCCGCGCTCCAGATGCCCAGCGGGTGATACAGCACGTCACCGAACAAGCGCACCTTGGCACCGAATATGTCCTGTTCGAGCTCTCCGCCCAGGGTTTGCAGCTCGAATCGCTGGCGGGCGTAAGAGAGCTCCACCTGGTCATAAACGTTCAGGCTGGCGCCGCCGACCGTCAGGCGGTAGTCGTCGAGCCACGCGCGCGAGGCGAAGGCGGTGGCGCCAAATTCCTCGTCGCTTGCCGTACTGGAAAGCACCGCCCAGGGGGAAAGACCGCCGCCGGCGGCGCCTTCGATGGCGCTGACGCCGCCGGTGCTCATGATACGACTACCAGCCTGGGCGCCGCTGGACGCGACCACCAGGCCTACACAGGCGATGCCTGCCAGCCGGCAAAGCGTTCGCGCGATGAATGGCGTTGCGGTGAAGCGGAACATCCTGACCCTCCCGGGTGTACTCGAGGTTTAAACCGGCAGGGCCGGGGTTGGCAGCGATAGCGTCTCGAAGGCGTCGAGCCACGCCGGCAATGCGTCGCAAGGCATCGGTTTGGCGATCCAGTAGCCCTGCAGGTAGTCGCAGCCCACCTCGCTTAAAAGCTCGGCGCTGGCGCGGTTTTCGACCCCTTCAGCGACGACCTTGAGCCCAAGGCTATGGCCCATTTCGATGGTCGAGCGCACGATGGTGAAATCGTCTGCTTGGGTGTCCAGAGCCAGCACAAAAGACTTGTCGATCTTGAGCTCGTTGACCGGCAGCCGCTTGATCTGAGCCAGCGACGAATAGCCGGTGCCGTAGTCGTCGATGGCGATGCTCAATCCCATGCCTCCGAGTTCGAGCAACGTTCTTGTGGCGACCTCTACATCCTGCATCATCGCGCTTTCGGTCACCTCGACACTGAGCTGTCGAGCATCGAGCCGGTGCTGTTTCAAAAGCGACGCGATACGCTGGCAAAGCCCCGGGTCCATCACGTCGCTGGTCGACAGATTGACCGCCACCGATAGGTAGTAATCGTGCTCCTTCCAGCGAGCGAGCTGCGCGCATATGTGAGAGAGCATCCAGCTGGTCAGCATGCCGATTTGGCCCGAGCGCTCGGCAAGCTCGATGAACTCGTCCGGTGGAATGAAGCCAAGCGTTGGGTGCTGCCAGCGCATCAGCGCTTCACACTGATTGACCCGCCCGGTACGCGTATTGACCTTGGGTTGATACGCCATCCAAAGCTCGCTCTGGTCGACGGCGCGCTTTAGATCGCGAATCAACGTTAGCTGGCGCTGGTGCTGCTCGTCCTGGCCCTGCTGATAGCACTGGTAAACACTGCGCTTGCGTTTGGCCATATCGAGTGCGATATCAGCCCGACGCAGCAAATGTTGAGGGTTGTCGCCATGGGTAGGGTAGTGCACCTCACCCACGCTGAGCGACGGCGATACCGGCGACTGGTCCAGATGAATGGGTTGCGCCAGCGCCGCGAATAGCCAGTCGCGCCACACCGGCCGGGTTTCGTTCTCCAGGCGCATCAGCAGTAGCTCGTCGCCGTCCAAGCGATAGGCGGTGCTTTCGCCTTCGTCGAGCTGCTTCAAGCGCTTGGCCAGCGTCATCAACACGATATCGCCGAGCGCGTAGCCAAAGGTGTCCTTGATGTCGCGAAAGTTGTTGATCGAAAGGCGCATCAGGATGAACGGCGCGCCGGTGCTGATCAGCCGGCCCATGTCCTCCTCGGCGCTCATGCGGTTGGGAAGTTCCGTCAGCAGGTCGTGTCGCGACTGGTAATGCAGCACCTCTTCGCGCTTGGCGATTTCGTCTTGCATGGTCAAAAGGGTCGAGGCGAGCTGGCCGGTTTCGCTGCGCTGGGAACCGCCGGCAAGTGTTTCGACGCGCTCGCCCCGGCCGATCTGCTTTGCCGCAGAGGCCAGCGCCATCAGCGGTCTGCTGATGCTGCGCGCACTCCACATGGCCACCGCTGCGGTGAAGATCAAAATCAGTACCACGATGCCCAAAAGCTGCCAGTGCAGCGACCGATAGGCGCCCAGCAACTCGTTGCGGGAAAGCTGCAGCAGCGCGTGGGTTTGGGCACGGTCGCCGGCGTAGAGCGTGCTCGAGTAGGAAAGGTACTCATCATCCGGCGTCATTTGGCCGGTCAGCGAGTAATCACCGTTTTGAAGCTGTTCGCTGTTATCGCTAATCAGCGCCATGGCCAGCGCCTCCGGGTGGGAGCTTGAAAGCGAGCTGATACGCCCCTCCTGGTAGGTCACGATGCTGACATCGAGGCCGGTCAACGCCTTGATCTCGCTGGTGACGGCCTCGTTGATCAAAAAGCCCATGCCGACCCAGCCAATCAGGTGCGGGGCGCGCACCGGTAAAAGTGCGAACTCAAAAGGTTCGCCTTCGGTCACCACGACGCCGACCGCCGAGCCGTTAAGATTGGCGCGCTCGAAAAGCTGGGGAAAGGGCATGGCGCTGTCGCGGGCATGGTGGCTACCTGCCAGCACGCGGCCGTCCAGGTCGGTCAGCAGCACGATATCGGCATTGGCGCGCGTGCCGTGGTTGGCCAGCACCGAATAGAGCGTTTCGTTGTCCTGAGTCGATACCGCGCTTTTGAAACCGAAATCGTCGGCGAGAATCGCGATGTTATTGCCAAGCTGCTCGCCGCGGGCGCTCAAAAGCTGATGGAACACGTTGGCGCCGACTTCCAGGCGCTGATTGCCCTTGACGATGATATCGTTTTGCGTCGCGCGCAGAAACGCCGCGCCGGTCACCAGTTGCGACAGAATCACGACGGTAAGTAAAACCAGCATCAGGCGCGTTCTAAAGCGCATGGCGACCTCGGGCAAGCGGCGCAGACAAACGCCAGCGCTCCAGGCATGACAAAGCGGCCAATAGGATCACGTTAATGCTCGTTGGCCTGATGAAAACGTTGTTGTAGCGGTGAAAGAGGCGGCGTCTCAGGGACGATCGCGTTGAGTTCGAGGCGAACGTTCAACGGCTGGTCCCCTTGGGTTTCACCTTCCCACCAGATTTGCTGACGGTCATCGAGTCTTGGGTGCCAAACGCGCACCGCGTGCGCGCCTTCGGGCAGAGTCGGCGTTTGTACCACGCCGTCGGCGCCGGTTTTGCCGGCGAAGGGGGCGTCAGTGACCACGATGAACGCCTGCATCTGATCGTGAATGTTGCATCCCAGTACCACGACCCCGGGCTGATCGAACAGCACCGGCTCAGGGGTCTCCTGTAAATACAGGTTGAGCTCAAACGTTTTCGCCGGTGAAAAGGAGTAGACGTGGTGGCGGGTCGTGTCCTGGTTGGGAAACGAGACGTAGCTTCCTGCCGGCACGGTGAGCACGTGGGGGTGAAACGCCGCCCCGCGCTGATAGACCTCGCCTTCGCGCGCTGGCGCTGCGGCGCCGGCGTAGTGGACTTCGACCACCGCATCTTCGAGCGTGGCGCCCGTGCTGTCGGTCACGGTTATGGTGGCCGCCGACACGCCAAACGCGCAGGTGAAAAGGGCAGACGCCGTCAAGCGCGCACAGCCATATCGAACACGTTGAATGGTCAATGCCACGAAGCCCCCGGCGTTACTTGAAAAAAGGTAGTGAGATCTATCATGTGGATTGAGCCGCTTTGAGTAATTCTTTACGGCTAACGGTAAGCGAACTTTAAGAAAAAAACAGTAAATAAATTGATCAGGTTTGTACTGATACCGCGTTTTGCCGTTCCTTGTGAACGTCACCCATCAAGAAAGAGCGTGAAAGAAAATCCGTACGGCGAGTGGGTGCACAGTGAAATAGCCAGCGAGAAAACATCAGACACTTTTGAGTAGCGTGCGCTGATAGGGGTATAGAAGAGAGACGCCGTTTGGGACTAACGCCAGGCACTTTGCCAAACGCGAAGCACGCGCTCGGGGTACCAGGTGTTACCCAGGCTGCCGTTGTAGCGGGCAAGCGCTCGGGTAAAATCGCCGTTCTCAACGGCCAGATAGTGGGCGAGGATCGTGCAGCCGTAGCGAAGATTGCGATGGGGGTCGGTCAAATCGTCGATCGGAAGGCCAAGCTCGGCGACCCAAAAGGGCATGATCTGCATCAGACCGGTAGCGCCGGCGGGAGAGACCGCGCTTGGCTTGAAGGCGCTTTCCACTTCGATCAGCGCCAGTATCAAACTCGGCGGTAGCCCGGCGAGCCGGGCTTCCTGGTAGAGCCTTGTGAGCAGCGCGTCGCGCTGGCCAGCATCACTCACAAAGCGCGCCAGTGGAGCGTGCATGCGCGCAGCCCACTGGCGCATCGCGGTGCCCTGATACGCGGTGGCCTCGAGGGTCGAGCGAAGCGGCGGTTCGGCGGCGCTACCCGGTGATGCTATCACCAGGCACAGGGCCGCCAGTGCAACGCCTGTTGTAAGCCGCGCCGCCACGCTCGCCCTGAGCCTGCGTTAGGCGTTCAGGCCAGACTTTTCGCCCAAAAACGCGACGATTTGATCCTCGGCGACCATGGTGGCATCAATATCGCGGCGGCCCTTGTACTCGAGTTCGCCGTTATCCAGGCTGCGATCGCCGATCACGATACGGTGCGGCACGCCCATCAGCTCCAGGTCGGCGAATTTCACGCCCGGGCGCGTATCGCGGTCGTCGAGCAGAACGTCGAAGCCGGCGTTGGTCAGCGTTTGGTAGAGCGCTTCAGAGGCTTCGCGCACGCGCTGAGACTTGTGTGCGTTCATCGGCACCAGCGCGACGTTGAACGGCGCAATGGCGTCGGCCCAGATGATGCCGGCGTCGTCGTGGTTCTGCTCGATCGCTGCGGCCACCACGCGGGTGATGCCGATGCCGTAGCAGCCCATCCACGGGTGCAGGGTCTTGCCACTGTCGCCGAGCACCTTGGCGTCCATCGCCTCGGAGTACTTGGTGCCGAGCTGGAACACGTGGCCCACCTCGATACCGCGTTTGATCGAGAGCGTGCCGCGACCGTCCGGCGACGGGTCGCCTTCGACTACGTTACGCAGGTCCGCCGCTTGGGGTAGCGGCAGATCGCGTTCCCAGTTGATGCCAAAGTAGTGTTTGCCTTCGATATTGGCGCCAGCGCCGAAGTCCGACATCAGCGCGACGCTATGATCGATGATGATCGGCATGTCGAGATTCACCGGACCGAGTGAGCCAAAGCCTGCGCCGGCGGCGGCGCGAATTTCCTCTTCGCTGCCCATGGTGAGCGGCGCGGCTACCTGGGGCAGGTTTTCCGCTTTCACCTCGTTGAGTTCGTGATCGCCGCGCACCAGTAGCGCAATTAGCCCCCCGTCGGCGGCGCGCACGATCAGCGTCTTGACGGTTTTCTCGATGGGAAGATTGTGCTGTTCGACCAAGGCGGCGATGGTTTTGGCGTTGGGCGTGTCGACCAGATGCATTTCCTGGCTCGGTGCGGAGCGCTTGACGTCGCTACCCAGCGGCGCCGCCAAGGCTTCGGCTTTTTCCATATTGGCGGCGTAGTCGGATTCGTTGGAGAAGACGATGTCGTCCTCGCCAGAGGCGGCCAGCACATGGAATTCGTGCGAGCCGGTGCCGCCGATCGAGCCGTTGTCGGCGATCACCGGGCGAAAATCGAGCCCCAGTCGGGTGAAGATCCGCGTGTAGGCGTCATACATCGCCTGGTAGGTATCAGCAAGCGAGGCTTCATCAGCATGGAAGGAGTAGGCGTCCTTCATGATGAATTCCCGCGAGCGCATCACGCCAAAGCGCGGGCGGATCTCGTCGCGAAACTTGGTTTGAATCTGATAGAAGTTGATCGGCAGCTGCTTGTAGCTCGACACCTCGCGGCGCACCAGATCGGTGATCACCTCTTCGTGGGTCGGGCCAACGCAGTAGTCGCGCTCATGACGGTCCTTGACGCGCAGAAGCTCCGGGCCGTACTGCTCCCAGCGGCCGGACTCCTGCCACAAATCCGCCGGCTGCACTGCGGGCATCAGCACTTCCTGGCCGCCGGCGCGGTTCATCTCTTCGCGCACGATCCGCTCGACCTTGCGCAGCGTACGAAGGCCAAGGGGTAGCCAGGTGTAGAGGCCCGAGGTCAAACGGCGGATCATGCCGGCGCGCAGCATCAGTTGATGACTCACGACCTCCGCATCGGCCGGGGTCTCTTTCAAGGTGGCAATCAGTAGTTGGCTGGCGCGCATGAGCGTGAAACTTCCTTTTGGGTCGGTAATACGTAAAACGTGACGATCGCAATAGCGTGACGCGGCGCCGTGAGGCGCTTTCAAGCGTTGAATGATTGCATTGTACGGGCACGCGGTAAAGCCGGCAAAATTAACCTTGCCGCCCCGGCGCAGGATGCAATCGTGCTAGACTCCGCCGCTTCAAGTGGTATAACCGACCTGACGCGCGCTCAATGAAAGGCGCTTTTCTAGTCTAGGGTCACCGTCAATTTTTTTAAGGAAGAGAATCGATGAAACAGCTCGTACGTCGTGGTGCAAGCATTGCTTTGGTGGGAAGTCTCGTCGTGAGCATGAGCGGCTGCGGTACGCTGTTTCATCCCGAGCGCAAGGGCCAGCTCAGCGGCAATGTCGACCCGGTGGTCGCTATCGCCAACGGCGTCGGGCTTTTGTTTTTCATTCTGCCTGGCGTGATCGCCTACGCGGTGGATTTCTCCAACGGCACGATTTATCTTCCAAGCAATACCAGCGCCTCCATCGATACCTTCAAGCTCGATGACTCCACGGATCTGGCCTCGCTCGAGCGGATTCTTTCTGACAAGGCCGGCCAGCCCGTCAACCTGAATGACGAGCTGATGATCATGGAAGAGGTCGAAAGTCTCGACGAGGCGCTCGCCATGGTGCGCATGTCTGGCGTCCACGACAGCGAGCGCCTGGGCGTTCTTTAATCTCGCGTCTGCCCACGGGGTTTGGTCAACTGCAGGGTGATGAGTCCAAGGACCAGTCCCCAGAAAGCGCTGCCGATCCCCAGCAGGCTGATGCTCGATGCGGTCAGCAAAAACGTCACGATGGCCGCGTCGCGCTCTTCGGTTTTGGCAAAGGCGCCAGCCAGCCCTCCACTCAGCGTACCCAGCAGCGCGATGCCGGCAAGCGCCACGATTAGCGCTTGGGGCAGGGCGTTGAATAGCCCGGTGACCGTTGCGCCGAATAGCCCCATCACTAGGTAGAACGCGCCGGCCGCCGCGCCCGCCGCGTAGCGTCGTCGCATGTCGGCGTGGGCATCCGGGCCAATGCAGACCGCCGCACTAATCGCCGCCATATTCAAGGCAAAACCGCCAAACGGCGCCAGCGCCATCGTCGCTGCCCCCGTCCAGCCCATGAGCGCCGAGCCGTTGGGCTGGTAGCCCGCCGCTCTCAGCACCGCCACCCCGGGAAGATTCTGGGTCGCCATTGTGATGATGAAAAGCGGAATGCCGACGCCGATCAGCGTCGTTGGCGCAAACGCGGGGGCGGTGAAGGCAGGGGCGGCAGGCGTTAGCGGAATATTGCCCGCATCGACCTGGCCCAGCATCACCGCGGCCACCTGCCCCACCAGCAGCACGCCCGGTACCGCCAGCGCCGGCCAGAACCGGCGGCCTATCACCCAGGCCGCGAGCATGATCAGCGGCAACAGCCACTGGTGCTGCATGACGCTGAAAAGCTCAAGCCCGAATCGAAGCAAGATACCCGCCAGCAGCGCCTGAGCAATCGCGTTGGGAATGTGGCGCATCAGCCGCTCGAACAGTCCCGTGACCCCGCACAGCGTGATCAAAAGCGCGGAAAAAAGAAACGCCCCGATCGCCTCGTTCATCGGCACGCCCGGCAGGCTCGTGACCAGAAACGCCGCGCCCGGCGTCGACCACGCCGTTAATAGCGGCATGCGGTAGTAAAGCGAAAGCCCGAGCGTGGTCAGGCCCATGCCGATGCCCAGTGCCCAGAGCCAGGAGCTGATCTGCGCCGCGGTTGCGCCCGCCGCCTCGGCGGCCTGAAAGACGATCGCCGCCGAGCTCGTGTAGCTAATGACGACCGCGACCAGCCCCGCCGTGATGGTCGAAAAGGTCGTATCGCGCCAAAGCGAGAAGCGGTAAGGCTGGCTGTTTTCTGAGGTGGACATGAGGGCCCCGATCACGGTTGAACGTTATAACGCACGAAAACGACGTTACCATTGTGCGCTATAACGCACAATAAACGGTAAGTGGACGTTGATTGGGTAACGACTAAGCGGACAAGAGGAAAGAGCGACAGGAAACCAGCGCCGCCAAAAAAGGCGGCGCCGTTTAATTAGCCCGCCGTGTGAGACGGGTCGGGAATGCTTGGAAAACGGGTGGGGTAGCGCTTCATGTAGGCATGGCAGGCTCTAAGCACGCGAACGTCGTCGTACTTACCCCCGGCGAGCTGAAAGCCCACGGGCAGGCCTTCGTTAGTGAAGCCACACGGCACCGACGCCGCCGGCTGCTGGCTCAGGTTGAACGGGTAGCTAAACGAGGCCCACTCTTCCCAGTCACGCATGTCGCTTCCCGGCGGCACCTCGTGATTGATCTCGAAAGGCGAGAGCGTCACCGACGGCGTCATTAAAAGGTGATACTCGCGGTTGAAGTGCTCCAGGCGTTGGGTGATGTAGGCGCGTTCGTTGAGCGCGCGGAAAAAATCCAGCGCCGTCCAGCCCTCGGCTTCCTTGGCATTGGCGACCAGCCCCGGGTCCAACAGCTCGCGGTGCTTGTCGTCGAGCTGCTCCCACTGGTGAAGCGAGGCGGTGAACCAGAGCTTTCTGAAGGTATCGATGGCCGGTGTCAATCCCGGGTCGACCTCGACCACTTCGGCGCCGAGCTCGGCAAGCGCGTTGGCGGCCTCACGCACCTTCTCGGCGATCTGCGGGTCGACCGATGCATAGCCGAGATCAGGCGAGTAGCCAATGCGCAAGCCTTCCAGGCTCTTGTCGAGATCCTCGCCCCAGCAGTCCGGCTGGCCCCGAGTGGCGTAGGGGTCGTGGTAGTCGTAGCGGCCGATGACGTTGAGCATCGCCACCGAGTCCTCTACCGAGCGGGTGAGCGTACCAAGGTGCGACAGGCTCGGCTCCTTGGCCGGCGGCCACTGCGGTACCCAGCCGTAGGTCGGTTTGAAGCCAAAGGTGCCGGTGAAGGCGGCGGGGATACGGATCGAGCCGCCGGAGTCGCCGCCCTGGTGCAGCACGCCCATGTTGAGCGCTGCCGCCGCAGCGGCGCCCCCGGATGAGCCGCCGGCGGTAAGCCGGGTATCCCAGGGGTTACTGGTGGCGCCGAACACGCGGTTGTCGGTCACCGCCTTCCAACCAAACTCCGGCGTGTTGGTCTTGCCCAGAATGATCGCACCGGCCTCGCGCAGCATGCGCGCCGGTGGGCAGTCGGTGTCGCATAGCGCTTTCGACGTGGTCAGCGAGCCTTCCCGACACGGCATGCCTGCGACCTGGGCGAGATCCTTCATCGATACCGGCACGCCGTCGATCGGGCTCAGCGGTTTGCCCTGGCCCCAGCGGCGTGCGGAGGTCTTGGCCGCGGTTTCGGCGCCTTCGCGGTCAACGTGCACAAACGCGTTCACCTGGTCGTTGAAACGCTCGATACGCTCGAGGGCGGCGCGGGTTGCTTCCAGCGGCGACGCCTCTCTGTTTTGATAGAGCGTGCGCAGGGAGTTGGCATCCATCAGGCCTAGATCGGTTTCGCTCACGGTAGCTCCTTGTCGATTGTCGTCCTTGGGTGGCGCAGCTTGGGTCGCTCATCAAGCGTAAAGTCGCTGTAAGCCTAGGCAACGAACGCATTAGCTGCAAAACTTGCGCTTTTGATTCTCACCCACGCCCTGCGTACCCGGGGCGTTTTAGGAGCCCTTGATGGCAAGCCCCCCGACGCCGGTCGCCGTTTACGTCGCCGATAACGTCAAACGCCTTCGCCGCGAGCGGGCGTGGAGTCTGGACCGCGCCGCGGTCGAAACCGGCGTGAGCAAGGCGATGCTTGGACAAATCGAGCGGGGAGAGTCGAGCCCGACGGTCTCAACGCTTTGGAAGATCGCCAGCGGCTTTAGGGTGTCGTTTTCGAGTCTTTTCGACAGCGGCGCGCCCGAGCCGGATGCGCCCAAGCGCGACGGGCGAGAACCGGTATGGGGCGAGGACAGCGCGGGCATGCAGGCACGGCTGCTATTCCCTTTCGATCCGCTTTTGGGCTTCGAGATGTTCATGATCGAACTCGCCCCAAAAGCGATGAGCGAGTCCGCCCCGCACGCCGCCGGTGTGGTCGAGCATATCGTGGTGGTGGAGGGCGAGCTGACGTTTTGCCTCGACGGGCAGTGGCAAACGCTAAAAGAGGGCGAGGGGCTGCGCTTTTTTGCCGACCGGCCCCACACCATGCGCAACGAAAGCGACCGGCGGCTGCGCTTTCACGACGTGATTCACTATCTGCCTGGTGCGGCGTCCGGCAACTGAGCGCGCAGCCAGCGGATCTCTTCCGGCCAGTTTTCCGGCTCGACGGTTTCGAGAATCAGGGGAATGCCGTCGGTGCGCGGGTCCTGAATGATGGTGGTGAACGCCTCCAGACCGATATTGCCCTTGCCAAGGCTATGGTGGCGATCCACACGGCTGGCAAATTCGCTTTTGGCATCGTTTAAGTGCATGCCGCGTAGATACTCGAAACCCACCACGCTTCCCAGCTCGTCGAGGGTCTGCTCGGTCGCCCGGGCGCCCCGCAGATCGTAGCCGGCGGCGAAGGCGTGACAGGTGTCGATGCACACGCCAACCCGGCTTTTATCCTCGACGTGCTCGATGATGGTGGCGAGATCCTCGAAGCGCCAGCCAAGATTCGTACCTTGCCCGGCGGTGTTTTCGATCACCGCGGTGACGCCCTGGGTTTGATCGAGCGCCAGGTTGACGGATTCCGCGATGCGCAGCAGACAGTCGCGCTCGCTGATCTTTTTCAAAAAGCTTCCCGGATGAAAATTTAAAAGCGAGAGCCCGAGCTGTTCACAGCGCTGCATCTCGTCGAGAAACGCTGCGCGGGACTTCTCGAGCCCTTCGGCTTCCGGGTGGCCCAGGTTGATCAGGTAGCTATCGTGGGGAAGGATCTGGTTCGAGGCGAAGCTGTGATCCTTGCACGCCTTCTTGAAAGCGCTGATGGCTTCGTCGGTCAGCGGCTTGCCTTTCCACTGGCGCTGGTTTTTGGTGAACAGCGCAAAGGCGTTGGCGCCGATCTCGACGGCGCGGTGAACGGCTTGGTCCGGCCCGCCTGCAGCGCTAACGTGCGCGCCAATATACTTCATGACAACTTCCCGGGGTCTGCGAGTGGGACGCTATTATGCCGCTTAACGCTGATCCAAAAAACGCTTGAACGTTTCCGGCTGGTCGGTGATCGCACTCGAGACCCCCCAAGCCCAGCGGGGCTCGAAGGCGCTCGGGTCGTTGGGGGTGTAGCAAAGTACCTTGTAGCCCGCCTCGACCATCGCCTCGGCACGGGCGCGCTTGAGCCGCGTCCAGTCCGGGTGGACGCTGAACGCCTGGACCTCTTCACAAAGGGTTTGCCAACGGGCAGGCGTGGCGCCGAACAGTACGCCAAGGGCCAGGCGGTCGGGGCCGGCCAGCGCCCGGCAGCGCCTGAGCGCCTGGGCATCGAAAGAGGAGACGATGCGGCGCTCGGCGGGGATTCGCTCCATCAGCGGCGGCAGCGCGGCATCGACCAGCGCATTGGCGTCGCGACCCTTGTTGACCTTGATCTCGAGATTCACGCCCATGCCGAGCTCGTCGAGAAGCGCGAGCATCTCGTCGAGCGTGGCCATTTTTTCACCGGCAAAGCGGTCGCAAAACCAGCCGCCCACGTCGAGCGCCTTGGCGCTTTGCAGGCTAAGCTTTGAAAGCTCGCCGCGCCCGTCGGAGCAGCGGCGTACGCTCTGGTCGTGCCAGATGACCGGCGTGGCGTCGCCCAACAGCTGTACGTCGAGCTCGACCCAGGTCGCGCCGGCGTCAAAGGCGGCGCGCACCGCCGCGAGCGTATTTTCCGGGGCGGCAGCGGAGTAGCCGCGGTGGGCGACGAGCGCCGGTAACAAAATGCCGGGGTGCGACATGGGACATTCACCGAGTGCTGGTTGAAAATGCTCAGTCTAGCATGGGCGTATGACAACCCAATGGCACCGCTTGATTTATAACGGTTAACGCGGTTGGATGAAGGTCTTTGCCGTTCACTCACAAAGGAGAAAGTGGTCATGGCCAAGCGTATCGAGTTTGCAACAACCGGTGGCTCGGACGTGCTCGAGCTCAAGGATGTCGACGTCAAGGCGCCGGGCAAGGGTGAGGTGCGCATCGCCAACAAGGCGGTGGGACTCAATTTCATCGATATCTATTTTCGTACCGGGCTCTATCCCGCGCCCGGTATGCCCTCGGGGCTGGGGACCGAAGGCGCTGGCGTGGTGGACGCCGTGGGTGAAGGCGTAAGCCATTTGAAAGAGGGGGACCGGGTCGCCTACGCCCAGGGCCCTCTGGGTGCCTACGCCGAGCTTCACACGCTGCCCGCCGACAAGGTCGTAAAGCTGCCCGACGGTATCGATTTCGAAATCGCCGCGGCGAGCATGCTCAAGGGCCTGACGGTGCAGTACCTTCTGCGCCAGACGTATGAGCTCAAGGGCGGCGAGACCATTTTATTTCACGCCGCCGCCGGGGGCGTGGGCTCCATCGCGTGCCAGTGGGCGAAGGCGCTAGGCGTGAAGCTGATCGGTACCGTGAGCTCGAAAGAGAAAGCTGCGCTTGCCGAGAAAAATGGTGCCTGGGCGACGATCAACTACTCCGAGGAAGACGTGGTCGAGCGGGTGCGCGAGCTAACCGATGGGAAAATGTGCGACGTGGTCTATGACTCCGTTGGCAAGGATACCTGGGAGACCTCGCTTGACTGTCTGAAGCCGCGCTCGCTGATGGTTAGCTTCGGCAACGCCTCGGGCCCGGTGGAAGGGGTCAATATCGGCATTCTCAACCAGAAGGGGGCGCTCTACGTCACGCGCCCGAGCCTCAACGGCTACGCCGACACCCGCGAGCACCTGGAACAGATGTGCAGCGAGTTCTTCGAGATGATCGAAAGCGGCAAGATCGAGATCGACGTGGCCAACCGCTATCCGCTCGCGGATGCCGGCAAGGCTCAGGACGCGCTTCAGTCGCGCCAAACCACCGGCTCCACCATTCTGCTTCCCTGAATTAAAGCCCGGCCGGGCCTCACACACGCTACCCCGCAGGCGGGGTAGCGCGGCGATTAGGCATCCAAGCCGTCGTAGGCCATGTCGAAAAAGCGCTTTTCAATGCGGCTGGCCTCGACAAAGGGTGCTCGCAGGCTCTCGAAGCTTTGGGTTTCGCCCACCCGGTTGAGCTCGCTTTTAAGAAAGTCGACCCACTGCACGAATGCCGGCTCGTTATGGATCACGATCCAGTCGCGATGCTCAGCGCGCTCGGGCAGATCTTGACTTCGCTGCGCCCACTCAAGATAGAGCCACTCTGCCACTACCAGCACCACGAGAATCAGCGCGTAGTCCTGGGAGGCGCAGGCGCGGTCCATCAGATCGACGAAGGCCTGGGTCGGCTCGGCAATGGGCGGGTTGCGCCAATGGGCTTCGTCGACGCCCAGCGTCTGGAAGGAGTCGATGAAGTAGCGGTATTCGCCGCCGGCCAGCACGCTGAGCTGGCGCGCGTGGGTCAGCCGCGCCTCGGGATCATCGGCGGCGCACACCGCCGCCGCGATCAGCCGCACAAAGCTATCGCAAAAGCAGAAGTCCTGCACCAGGTAGCGGGCGAACACCTCGTCATCGATGTGACCGCTCAAGAGTTCGTCGACGAAACGGTGATTGACCGAGGCGTCCCAGTACGGGTTGGCCGCCTGACGCAGCCGCTGGCATAGATCCATGAAGTTATCTCACTGTTACAGGTATTACCGTTATAGATATTAATGAGAAGCCAGCTTACCAGTTTAGCCAGTCGGGCACGCGTCACCGTTGGCGCGATTTTTAAAAAAAACGCGCAGAATCAGTTAACTTATGTTGCGTTTTGGTCTATCTAGTGGGATACACGACACCGCCGGCGCTTGGACTCGGCGTTAAATAAGGAGACACCGCTACATGGCGATCGAGGCTATCGGATTGGCCCCCAGCACGCTAATGTTCATCATCCTCGCATTGACACTGGCCGCATTCATTTGGGGCCGTTTCCGCTACGATGTCGTCGCCCTGGCCGCGCTCTTAAGCTCGGTACTTTTGGGCCTGGTGCCCGCCGACGACGCCTTTGCCGGTTTCGGCCACCCGGCGGTGATCACCGTGGCGGCGGTGCTGGTAATCAGCCGCGGTTTCGAGCGCTCCGGCGTGGTGGATATCATCGCCGCTCAGGTGATGAAAGCCGGCGAGCGCCTGCTGTTGCAGCTTTTGGCACTGGTAGGCACGGTCGTGGTGCTTTCCGGCGTGATGAACAACGTCGGTGCATTGGCGCTGCTGCTGCCAGTGGCCATGCGGCTGGCGCGGGAGCACAACACCTCGCCCTCGCTTCTGCTGATGCCGCTGGCGTTTGGCTCGCTGCTCGGCGGGCTCACCACGCTGATCGGTACGCCGCCCAACATCATTATTTCCACCTACCGCGGCAACATCACCGGTGAAAACTTCAGCATGTTCAGCTTTTCACCGGTAGGCATGGCGGTGGCGCTGGCGGGGCTTGCGTTCATCGTGCTGCTGGGCTGGCGTTTGACGCCCAAACGTAACAGCGCCGCCGGCGCGGCGGACATGTTCGATACCGCCAACTACCTGGTCGAGCTTAAGGTCTCGGAAGAGTCCAAGGCCAACGGCCTGACGCTGCAACAGCTTCGCGACGAGCTCGACGAAACCATTCCCGTACTGGCCGTGGTGCGCGATGACAACCGCCGGGCAGGGTACTCGTTTCACGGCGTGCTCAAGCAGGGCGATATTCTGCTGCTCGAGGCGGGCCCGGAGGAGCTTCAACTTCTCGAGGACAAGGCGGGTTTGAGCGCGGTCGCCGAGCTCAAGGAGGACGACCGCGAAGAGGACGAACACGCCGCTAAAGCTGCCGATGAGGCAAGTGAGCCATCAAAAGATGAGGCCATCGATACCGAAGGCCTGCAGCTGGTCGAGGCCGTGGTGCGAAGCGGCTCGATGATGATCAATCGCAGCGTGCGCCAGCTTCGCTTGAACCACCAGTTTGGCCTGCACCTGGTGGCCGTGGCCCGGGACGGCGGGCGCTTGAAACAGCGCCTTCGCGACATTCGCTTTCAAACCGGCGACGTGCTGCTGCTTCAGGGCAGCGAAAAGGAGATCAACGACAGCCTCTCGTCGCTTGGGTGTTTGCCGCTAGCGAGCCGCGAGCTGCACCTGGGGCAGCCGCGCAAGCTGGCGCTATCGCTGGGCATTTTCGCTTTGGCAATCGTGTCGATGCTGTTTGATTTGCTGCCCGCAGCGGTGGCCATGAGTACGGCGGCGCTGGTGTCGCTTCTTATTGGTGTGCTGCCGCTAAGAGAAGGTTATAACGCCATCGACGGGCCGGTGATCGTGCTGCTGGCGGCGATGCTGCCGGTGGGCGAGGCGCTTGAAACCAGCGGCGGCGCTGATATCATCGCCAATTCGCTGTTGTATTTTGGCGCCGACTGGCCGGTCGTGGTGTCGCTTTGCGGGCTGTTTTTGCTCTGCATGCTGCTCTCCAATATCGTCAACAACGCCGCCGCCGCGCTTTTGATGGCCCCCATCGCGGTGAGCCTGGCTAACGGTTTCGATGTCGCGCTGGAGCCATTTTTGATGGCGGTCGCGGTTAGCGCCTCCAGCGCGTTTTTGACGCCTATCGGGCACCAGTCAAACACGCTCGTGCTTGGCCCCGGCGGCTACCGCTTTAGCGACTACTGGAAGCTTGGGCTTCCGCTGTCGCTGGTGGTGATGGTGACGGCGATTCCCGTGATTTTGCTGGTGTGGCCGCTGTCGGGCTAGAGTGCTCGCGCACGCGTAAATGCATCGTTAAACAACAGGCGGGCAATTCGATTGCTCGCTGAATCAAAAGGCTCGGCCCATGAATCAGCAACACCGCCAGGACGCCATCGTCGAACTGGTCCGCCTGCACGGCTACGTGAGTATCGAGCAGCTCACCGAACACTTTGCGGTGACGCCGCAAACCGTGCGCCGTGATCTCAATACGCTCTCGGATGAAGGGCGCATTCGCCGCGTTCACGGTGGCGCCGGGGTCGAGTCGAGCACGGTCAACACTGCTTACAGCACGCGCAAGACGCTCAACCTGGGGGAGAAGGAGCGCATCGCCCGGGCGCTTGCCGAGCAGATTCCGGATCACTCGTCGCTGTTCATCAATATCGGTACCAGCAACGAAGTGATCGCCCAGGCGCTTTTGGAGCACAAGGGCCTCGAGATCATCACCAACAACCTCAACGTCGCAGCCATTTTACAGCGTAAGGAAGATTTCTCGGTGATCGTCGCCGGCGGCCAGGTGCGCTCTCGCGACGGCGGCATCATCGGTGAGGCGACCATCGACTTCATCAACCAGTTCAAGGTGGACGTGGGCGTCATCGGTATCAGCGGTATCGACGAGGACGGCTCGCTTTTGGAGTTCGACTATCAGGAGGTGCGCGTCGCCCAAGCAATCATCGCCAACTCGCGCCGGGTGTATCTGGCCGCGGACCACTCCAAGTTTCACCGCAACCCGGTGGTGCGCCAGGGCAACATCGCCCAGCTCGATGCGCTATTCACCGACCGCCGACCGCCGGAGCCGATCGTCAATCTTCTGAGCGAACACGGCGTGGCGCTGCACATCGCCTGAAACAGGCTACATTTGAATCAACCCACACTTCGCTTTGATGGCGTGTGCTGACAAGAAAAGGCAGGGTCGTTACGCCCAGCCGTCTGTTTAAATAAATAGCGCTTTTTTATTCAGGGCCGCGCCGAAGATCGCGGCTTTTTCGTTCGACGCTATGCCAGCTCGCGCCGCTTAACGCGAGACGCCGAGATCCCGCGCCAATTCCGACACCGTCCTGAGCGCGTCTGCCTCCGCCACGCTTCTCAACACCTGCCAGCGCGCGCTGGACAGCCCGAGCGGCGCCTTCAATTGGTCACCTCTCAGGATCAGACGGCTGTTAGCGCGGAAGATAGAGAGGATGAGCTGGGTGATCGCATCGGACGACATTGGCAGAAAAGCCTACAAGTTGGCGGACCGGATATCCACCTTTCATATTGACGCCACGTTGTCAAATTCCGATACTGATTGACAGCATGCTGTCGAAACGGGCCGAGTTTTGGTTCTCGCCGCGTGCCTGCAAGCGACGAAGCGCTTGCCTTTCAAACAACGCGGTATCCGGAAAGAGAGACCATGATATCAACTAATGCCCTACAAACGCTCCGAGGAGCCCATGTCGGTCTGCGCGTCGCTGAGCGCGACGCTGCGGTGACGTGGTATCGGGAGAAGCTGGACATGCACGAAATTAGGGCGTTCGACCTCAACGGCATGAATTTCACCGAGATGGCACTGGCCGGCGACCCCTCCTTCCGGATCGAACTCGTCTCGGGTCCAGGCGCAAGCGGCGGACCCGACGAAGACAATCTCTATTCGAGCTTCGGGACCCATGGTTGGCATCATCTCGGTCTCTGGGTCGACGACGTCGATGCGGCCGTTGAGACGCTGCGGGCTCGCGGAGTAACAATCACTCTAGAGCCAACCGACAACGATCACTGGAAAGTTCGGGTCGCCTTTCTGGTGGATCCGTGGAGCAACGTGATCGAGCTTCTTCAGTCCAACGTCTGAACGGCACGTCCGGCGCAGACCTGTTCCACAGGCGTAATCGCACGGAACGGCTGGATGGCAGCAATCCGTCTCGTCCAGCCAGACCGTTTACGTCAGCTTCTGCCCGTCTCGCTACCCAAACCGGACGGGCAGATTTCCACCCAAGCGCGCCATTCACTTTCTCATCGCGCCGGTCAGTAGATTGATTGGTGATGGTTCACTCGATGCCGTGCTCTCCCACCAACGCCGCCGCTAGTGCCTCGCTGGGGGGGCACCCATTGCGATGGCACCACCCTACAAGCCTCCGCCCCGTGTGCGGGCTTTTTGATGCCTCGACGTCGTTGCGAGGTTTCGTGAAAGCCTCGTAAAACCTCGCTTTACGGCGTTATACCGTTATCATTCGCCGCTCAGATTGAGCGGGATTCTGTTCGCCCTGCGGGCTTGTCGGTTGTGGTGCAACATTAACGAATCGTCTCCGGTGTGGCAGGCCTTACGTCATGCTGTGCCTCCACCCTCATTGTCCGACTGGAAACGGGCTCCCGAACTGGGCCGCCGTCTTTGATGATCCTCGGATCAATATGAGGGTGCCGCTTCGAGCGGCCGCCGCTGCGTGGATGGATATTCATTTTGCTGGCGGTCCTAGGCACCCGGGCGTTGCACGTACGCTTCCGCCGGGCATTCCGAAGGCGGCTCACGACCGGCTCATGCGTTGGTGCCCATGTTTGTTTAACCAAGTGGACAAGCCGGCTACGGCCCGGGCTGTGGTCCATTTCTGCGAGCTTACCCTTAGCGCGCCGATCACTTCAGCCAACGTGTATCCGACGTTCCTCATCCAGCACCCGCGCCCGCTTGGCTTCAATCCAGGCCCGTTAGACCGCGCGGCCTCGGGCGGCGCTGTTATGGAGGTGCTTTGCAGCGAGGTGTTAGCCTCAGCTGGTCTACCCGCGATGCCACTCAGGCCCGACAGGTGGCCGGTCTGGCAAATGGCTGGTCACATGCTGATGAACGAAGGTCGGATGCAGAAACTTAAGGCACTCGGCGACATCCTTGTTCAAGGGTCGAAACGTTCGATAATACGCTCGTTTGTAAACGGCCGACACGATAAACGCGAAGTATGACCTTCTGTCGTTTTACTACAACCCGCGACCCTGCCAATGGCGGATTGTTGACTCAACCCGGTTCGACCATAGTCAGACCATGGCTTTGAAACACCAACCCTTTCAAAGCCCGGCGCGCCCACTTAACCGGTCAATGCGTGTCAGTACGGCACCGCGAGGTCTACCGCCTGCGGCGTCTGCGCCCACCCTCCGGCGCTTATAAGCTCATTAGCCGACAGTGACAAAACAAACAGAGGTGGTTTATGAACTGCATCGAACTCACTCAGCAGGCCGACCGTATCGCCAGCACGTTCAGCAAGCAGGAACTGGCCAAACTGGTACTGGCGCTCAAGTGTCAAGGCGAGTCGCTTCAGCAGGCGGTCGAGGTGATCGACACTATCGACACCCGGGCGGGCTACTCGATGGAACAGGCCTGGGAGGAGGTGCTGGCCCAGGATTCTCAGCTGATCGTCGAAGACGAAGAGTAGTGTCTTTCAACTTGCTTACAAAGCCCCCTCGCGGGGGCTTTTTTCTTTTTTACAGGTAAAACGCCGTTATTCGACTGGAGCGGCTTTTGAGCGCAGGGTATCGGGGCGGGTCGTATCCGGGTTCTCGGCGAAATAGGTCTCGAGCCGGGTCTGGGCCTGGTCGCCGAACAGTACTTCGCAGGCTTTTTTGAGCCCTTCGGAGTTCATCAGCTCGTCGCGGTGAACTACCAGCGATACCTTGGCGCGCCGGCGCAAGAAATCCTCAAGTTCGGTGATCATCTCGTGGTCGCGGGCGTACTCGAGCTCGCAGCGGATGTACTCGGTCTTGTCGATCAGGATTTCCGCCTGGCTCGGGTCGGCCTTGATTTTCTCCAGTAGGCCAAAGGCATCGTTGCCGTAGCGCCGCCAGAGCCGCGACGACAGCTTCTCGTTGGACGTGGCCGGCGTCAGAGCGTCGAGTTTCGCATCGCGAGCTTGCTGCATGAACGAGGCCTTGACCTTGTCATCCGGCTCGCCGTACCAGCGGGTGGCGGGGGCGCCAAGCGTCACGCCGAGCTTTTGCACTTCGTCGCTGATCTCCTCGCCTACGTTCAGGCAATCGGTCAGCTTGCCACCAAAAATGCTGATATGGGCGGTGGCCTCGTGAGTATCGATCACATGCTTGCGCGAGAGCTGCAAGAAGTCTCGGCTCTGGCCCTTGTCCGCCTTGACCGCCAGCGGACGCACGCCGCAGCGGGTGGAGATGATGTCATTCTCGGTCAGCGGCGTCTCAAGGCTCAAGCGCGCGTTGATGTTTTCGAGCACGAACGCGATGTCTTCCTGGGTGACCTCCGGGTACGGGTTCTCCATATGAGTGTCGGTAGTGCCAATGCAAGTGCGGTTTCCCATGGGAATGACGAAAAACAGCCGCCCGTCGTTGGCGAAAAACGCCAGCACTCGCTTTTGCTCGGTGAGCTGCGGCACGATCAGGTGAATGCCCTTGGAGTAAAGGTGCTGGTGCGAGGTGGACTGCTTCGTCAGCGCGTTGTGCTCGTCGACCCAAGGGCCGGCGGCGTTGATCAGCACTTTGGATCGAATGTTGAAGGTATCGCCGGTCATCACGTCGCGCGCGCGGGTCACCCAGCGCCCGTTTTCGCGCTCGGCGCCCAGGGATTCGACGTAGTTGGCCGCCACAGCGCCAAATGTCATCGCCTGGCGCACGAAATTGAAAACGAAACGGGCGTCGTTATCGTAGAGGTACGCATCGGAGTATTCGAAGCCGCCCACCGCGTTGTCGGTCTGGATAATCGACTCTTCCTGCTTGATGTTTTTCGGCGACAACAGGCGAGGGCGCTTGGTAAAGCCGTTACCCATCAGCCAGTAGAGCCAGGTGCCCGCCCACAGATAGCGCGGCGAGTGGCGAAAGCCCTTGGCGATAGTCGTGAGAAAGCGAATCTCCTTGACCGTGGACGGGTAGCTCTTGATCAGATGATTGCGGCTTTTACAGAGCTTTCGTACCAGCGCGAAGTCATTACTCTCCATGTACTTGATACCACCCCACACCAGATTCGAGGAGTGCATGCTGGTGCTGCCGGCGAAGTCGCCGCGGTCGATCACGGCCACTTTCGCGCCTTTACCCGCCAGCGCCGAGGCGGCGGCGGCACCGTTGATGCCGCCGCCGATGATCAGCGCGTCATACTCTTCACTGGGCAGCTTTTCGAGATTCTGAGTTCGAAGCGTCATGGCGAATTCCGTTGGGTTAAAGGCGCAAGCGTCACTGGCCGCGCTATATTTTCAATAACGAAACTATAGATGATCGTTTTCGAACATTCAACGCATATACGCTAGGCAAAACAAAGGCGATAGGCACAAAAAAAGCCGGCCCCAAGGCCGGCTTAATGAGTAATCGAGCGCGCTACTTCACGCTCTCCTCGGCATTGACCGGCGGCGCCTTGGGCGCCGCTGGGTTGTGGTCGATCAGGGTGGACTTGTTGGTGGCGAACTCGTTGTAGGCGAAGTCGTCCACGGTGAGCATCTCCAGCACCTCTTTTTCGAACTCACGCATGAACTCTGCGTCTTCCTCGCTGACGATACCCGCTTCCAAGCCGGCTTCGACCCGGGCTTCCGGATGCAGTGCGGTTTGGGCGATCTCGCCCTTGGCGTAGGCCTTGTTGACCGTACGATAGATCTTTTCAGCGCGCTCGTACTCCACCAACAGCGCGTTGTAGCGCGCCAGGGGGTTGCGCTGCTCGCCGTCGTCCTGGTCCCAGGTATTGCGCAGCAGCTTGGTGCGCAGCGCGCTGTGGGTGGACACGCGATGGGCGATATCGCGGGCGAAATCATCGTGCGGTTTGTTCCAGCGACGGCCTGTCGGCATGACAACGGCGTTTAGCACCTTGCCCAACGCCCGGTTGGGCAGGTTGTCGAAAATTTCGACGAAGGCCTGCTCGGCGCGGTGGAGCAAAAAGCGGCAGCTGTAGTGCAACAGCGCTTCTTCACCTTCGACCTTGTCGCCCGCCTGCCACTGCTTGAGCACCATGGAGGCGAGATACAGATTGGAGAGCACGTCGCCCAGGCGCGCCGAGATCATTTCGCGCTTTTTGAGCGCCGAACCCAGGCTCGCCATGGCGGCGTCGGCGCACAGGCCAAAGCCTGCGGACAGGCGCGCGATGTCCTGGGCGTAAACCGCGGCGGGCGCATCGAAGGGCACCGACGGCTTGCCGATGCCGATGCCCAGCGTCAGCGCGCGGGCGGCGTTGCCGAAAATCAGCCCGGCGTGCTTGAAGAACGCGGTGTCGAAAGCCTTGACGTCGTTGGCGTCCTTGGCGGCGAGTTCATCGAGTACGTAGGGATGGCAGCGAATCGCGCCCTGACCGAAGATCATCAGGTTACGCGTCATGATGTTGGCGCCTTCCACAGTGATCGCCACCGGGTTGGCGCTGTAACCGATCCCCAGATAGTTGCGCGGGCCGAGCGTAACCGCCTTGCCGCCGTGCACGTCCATGGCGTGGCTTAGAATTTCACGCTGAAACTCGGTGAGCTGGCTTTTCAGAATCGCCGAGGGCACCGCGGGCTTCTCGCCGTGATCGATCAGGTTGGCCGTCTGGTAGACCGTTGCCTGAGCGATATAGCCAAGGGCGGCCATTTTGGCCAGCGGCTCCTGCACACCTTCCATTTCCGCGACCGGCACGTTGAACTGGCGGCGAACGCGAGTGAAGCCGCCGCTCCAGCCCAGCGCGTAGCGCGCGGTGCCGGTAGCGCCGGAGGGCAGGGTGATGCAGCGCCCGATCGAGAGACACTCGACCAGCATGCGCCAGCCCTGGCCGATCATGTCCTGGCCGCCGATGATGGTATCCAGCGGAACGAACACGTCGACCCCCTTGATCGGGCCGTTCATAAAGGGGCTGCCGATCGGGTGGTGGCGCCGGCCGATCTCCATGCCGTCGGTGTCGCGGGGAATCAGTGCCAGCGTAATGCCGCGATCCTCTTCGTCACCAAGAAGTTTTTCCGGGTCGAACAGGCGAAACGCCAGACCCACCACGGTCGCGATGGGTGCGAGGGTAATCCAGCGTTTTTCGAACGTCAGCTTGACGCCGAGCACTTCCTTGCCGTCGATGGTTTGCTTGCACACCACGCCGGTATCTGGAAGCGAGGTGGCGTCCGACCCTGCCCGCGGGCCGGTCAGGCCGAAGCAGGGGATTTCACGGCCGTCGGCTAGGCGCGGCAGGTAGTGGTTTTTCTGCTCTTCGGTGCCGTACTTCATCAAAAGCTCGCCCGGGCCGAGCGAGTTGGGCACGCCCACGGTGACCATCAGGGTTTCGTTGGCAGAGAGCTTTTGCAGCGCCATGGACTGCGCCTTGGCGGAGAAACCAAGGCCGCCGTACTCCTTGGGAATGATCATGCCGAAGAAGCGTTCTTTCTTTAGGAAGTCCCAGAGCTGCTGGGGCAGGTCGGCGCGCTCGATGGAAATGTCCCAGGCGTTACACATGCCGGCGGCGGTGGCGCACTGGTTGTCCAGAAACGCCTGCTCATCTTCGCGAAGGCCTTCATCCTTGTAGCTTAGAAGGGCGTTCCAGTCCGGCTTGCCGGAAAAGAGCTGACCATCCCAGGACACGCTACCGGCTTCGAGCGCGGTGCGCTCGGTGGCGGATACTTTCGGCGCCACCTTCTTGAAAATGGCAAAAATGCGGGGCGTCAACCACAGCCTTCTCAGCGCCGGCAGGCCCGCCACGGCCACGCCAAGCGCGCCAAGCAGAAGAATGAAGCCAATGACCGGGGCGTCGAACACCAGCCCGATCAGGCCGAGCACGGCCAATACGCCGATAGCCGGCCCTGCGCCGGCTTCCCGGCGCATCACGACGAGCAGGCCCACAATGGCCAGCACGATCAGCAGTAGCGTGAGCATAGAATCTCTCCATATCGTTTATAAGGATTATTCAAACGTGGTTCCGGGTACGTATTTAAACGGATGTTTGAATAGTGGCAGACTCGCGCTATCCCGCGCAAGTACTTCGCCTTGGCGTCGCGTATCGCTCTTAGTGTAGTTGTTGATACACCGTATGAACCCTTTGAGCCCGGCGCGATATGCAAAATTTGTTTCAAGCAATAATACGAAAAAACGCCGCGGGACAGTCGCGGCGCAGAAGGAATCTTCAGGCAGTCGAAGGCGTTATCTGTTGGGCGCTTGTCGCGCCGGCGCGCTACCGGCCACGTAGTAGTCGACCCGCTCGCGCGGCAGTGGCGTTCGCCCACGAATTCGATCGGCGATTTTCTCCGCCAGCATCAGCGTTGGCGCGTTCAGGTTGCCGGTAGGGATCAGAGGAAAGAGCGAGGCGTCGACGACTCTAAGCGCCTCGAGCCCGTGAACGCGGCCCTGGCCGTCGGTTACGGCGTCAGGGCCTTCGCCCATTTTGCAGCTGCCGCAAGGGTGGTAAGCGGTTTCCGCGTGCTCGCGCACGAAGGCATCCAGCGCCTCGTCGCTTTGCACTTCCGTGCCCGGTGCGACTTCGCGGCCGCGGTAGGCATCGAAGGCCGGCTGGTCGATGATCTGGCGGGTCAGGCGAATGGCGTCGCGAAACTCCTCCCAGTCCTTCTCTTTCGACATATAGTTGAACAAAATGCTGGGCGCCGCGCTCGGGTCTTTCGATGTCACGCGCACGCGACCGCGGCTTTCCGAGCGCATCGAGCCCACGTGCGCCTGAAAGCCGTGGGCCTGCACCGCGCTTTTACCGTTATAGCTGATGGCGATGGGCAGAAAGTGGTACTGAAGATTCGGCCAGGGCTCGTCGTCTTTCGAGCGAATGAAGCCACAGGCTTCGAACTGGTTGCTCGCGCCGACGCCGGTGCCCTTGAACAGCCATTCGGCGCCGATTTTAGGCCGGTTGTACCACTTCAGCGCCGGATAGAGTGAAATCGGCTTTTTGCACTCGTACTGGATGTACATCTCCAGATGATCCTGCAGGTTTTCGCCAACGCCCGGGAGCGCGTGAACGACCTCGATGCCGAGCTCTTTCAAGTGGCTTGGGTTACCCACGCCGGAGCGCTGCAGAATTTGCGGCGAGGCGATCGCGCCAGCGCACAAAAGCACTTCGCGTTTGGCGCGCACCCGGCGCGTCTGCCCCTTGCGCTGGTAGCGAACCCCTACCGCGCGCTTGCCCTCGAACTCGATCACATCGGTAAGCGCGTGGGTTTCGATGCTCAGATTGCCGCGCTTTTTGGCAGAATCCAGGTAGCCTCGGGCGCTGGAGGCGCGCCGCCCCTTGGGCGTGACGAAACGGTCCATCGGGCCGAAGCCCTCCTGGCGGTAGCCGTTGACATCAGCGGTCTCGGCGTAGCCCGCTTGCTTGGCGGCCTCGATAAAGATGCGATAGAGCGGGTTGTTGTCACTTTTGGGCGTGGTGATACTGACCGGGCCGTCGCCGCCGTGGTAGGCGTTTTCGCCAATGTCGCGGGTTTCGCACTTTTTGAAGTAGGGCAGACAGCTTGCGTAGTCCCACTCTTCCAGGCCCGGCTGTTTCGCCCAGTGATCAAAATCCAGGGCGTTGCCGCGGATGTAGCACATGCCGTTGATCAGCGATGAGCCGCCTAGGCCCTTCCCACGCCCACACTCCATGCGTCGATGGTTCATGTAGGGTTCCGGCTCGGTCTCGAAGGCCCAGTTGTAGCGTTTGCCCTGTAGCGGAAAGGCAAGCGCCGCCGGCATCTGAGTGCGAAAGTCGAACCGGTAATCCGGGCCGCCGGCTTCCAGCAGCAGCACGCGCGTACCCGCGTCTTCGCTCAGCCGCGCGGCCAGCACGTTACCCGCTGAGCCGGCGCCGATAATGATGTAGTCAAACTCGCCTTGCCAGGCCATGAACACCTCCCAAAATCGAACCCGTGAAACCCACCTGGCGCTTGCCGCTCAAAACGTTAGAAAACCGAGGCGAAGGGCCCCATTTCGATCTGCACCGATTTGGTCTGGGTGTAGTGGTAAAGCGTCTCGACGCCGTTTTCGCGGCCGATGCCGGAAGATTTATAGCCGCCCACCGGCATCTCGGCAGGGGAGTCACCCCAGGTATTGACCCAGCAGATCCCCGCCTCGAGCCTATGGATGACGCGGTGGGCGCGGTTGAGTGACTCGGTGAACACGCCTGCCGCCAAACCATAGTCGGTATCATTGGCGCGGCGAATCACCTCGGCCTCGTCATTGAAGGCGAGGAGCGACATCACCGGGCCAAAGATCTCTTCACGCACGATACGCATGTCATCCGTACAGTCGGTGAAGACGGTCGGGGCTGCCCAGGCGCCTTTGGCGTACGCGCCTTCTTCCCACGGATTGCCGCCGACGAGCACCCGTGCGCCTTCCTCTTTCCCAAGCGCGATGTAGGAGAGCACTTTCGCCTGGTGCTCGAAGCTCACCAGCGGGCCGAAATTCACTGCCGGATCGAGCGGGTCGCCCGCTTTGATACGCCGTACGCGCTCGACGAGTTTGGCCTCGAAGTCCTGCTTGACGCTCGCCTCGACGAACACTCGCGTGCCGTTGGTGCAGACCTGACCGCTGGAGTAGAAGTTGGCCATCATGGCGGCGTCCGCGGCGCGCTCGAGATCCGCGTCGGCGAAGACGATCAACGGCGACTTCCCGCCAAGCTCCATGGTCACTTCCTTGAGCGTGGAGCCCCCGGCGGCGGCCATCACCCGTTTCCCGGTGCCCACCTCGCCGGTGAACGACACCTTCGCGATGCCGGGATGCTCGGTCAGCATCGCTCCGACCTGGCCGTCGCCCTGCACCACGTTGAACACGCCGTTGGGCAGGCCGGCCTCGGTGAAAATCTCGGCAAGCTTCAACGCCGAGAGCGGGGTGACCTCGCTTGGCTTGAATACCACCGCGTTACCCGCGGCGAGCGCCGGCGCCGCTTTCCAGCAGGCAATCTGGATCGGGTAGTTCCAGGCGCCGATCGCGCCGATCACGCCCAGCGGCTCGCGCCGGGTATAGACGAAAGAGTCTTCGCGCAGCGGAATTTGGCTGCCTTCCAGCGCCGGGGCCAAGCCAGCGAAGTATTCGAGTGCATCGGCGCCGGTGGCGATATCCACGCTCGCGGTTTCGCTGATTGGCTTGCCGGTGTTTTGGGTTTCAAGCCTTGCCAGCTCGTCGTTGCGCTCGCGCAAAAGCGCCACGGCCTTGAGCATCACACGTGAGCGCTCCATACCCGTCATGGCCGCCCACGTGCGCTGGCCCTGGCGTGCCGCTTCGACGGCGCGGTCAACGTCATCGCGGCTGGCCTGGCCCACCCGAGCAAGCGTTGCGCCATCGAAGGGGTTGATGACATCAAACGTCTCATTTGAGGTCGCGGCGACCGCGCGACCATTGATGTAAAGCGGCTCGATGTGTTCGGACTTCATAAAAAACTCCCCCAATGGCGGGTGTGTCAGGTAAATGAGTAAGCGGTCAAAAGCCGATCCAGGTGCGCAAGTGCCAGGTCTCGAGCGGCATCGGCGTCGAGGCCTTCGGGGGCGAGGGCGCCGCGCAGCCAGAGCCCGTCAATCAGCGCGGCCAGATCTCTCGCCGCGTTTTTCGCCTGCTCGCGCGGCATCGTCTTGCAGAACTGATAGCAAAGGTTGGCGTAGAGGCGGCGATCGTTGATGGTTTGCAGCCGCGCCAGCGCCGGGCGGTGCATGCTGCTGGCCCAGAACGCAAGCCAAGTCTTGGCCGCCGGGCCGCTGATCTGGGAACGATCGAAATTGCCTTCGATGATCGCGCCGATCTGCGCGCGGGCGCCTTGCTCCTTCAGTGCGCGGCGACGCCGGGCGACTGCCTGGCTCAAATCGGTCAGGATCTGGCGCATGGTGGCCTCCAAAAGCCCGTCCTTGCCGCCGAAGTAGTGGCTGATGATCCCTGATGAGACGCCGGCGTGGCGGGCGATACGCACGATGGTGACCTCGCTAAGCCCGACTTCGTCGATGGCGGCCATGGTGGCCGCGATCAACTGCTGACGGCGAATGGGCTCCATTCCCACTTTGGGCACGATGACCTCCCTGGATCGATAAATACCGGTTAATTGAAAGACGAGGCACTGACGACTCGATTTGAAGTTTCGTCCCGGTCGTGATGTTCTTATAGCGTAGCGTTTGTTTATTGAACGTTCAATCAATAAAAATCGCGTTCACTTGACCGCCCTATAGCGGCTAAGCTAGACCGACACCCACAGGAGATAGACGATGAGCAATCTGAAAAAGGCCCGCTGGGGCGCACTGGCCGTCATGACCGCGCTGCCCGCGGCGGCGATGGCCGATGAATGCAGCACCGTGCGCTTTGCCGAGGTGGGCTGGACCGACATTACCGCCACCACCGCCATGGCCAGCGAAGTGCTCGAGGCGCTCGGATACGAGCCCCGCGTGGACACGGTATCGGTGCCGATCGCCTATGCCGGCCTGCGCAACGACGACTTCGACGTATTTTTGGGCAACTGGATGCCATCGATGGCCTCCATCAGCGACCCGTACGTGGAAGACGGCGACGTGGTGCGCCTTACCGAAAACCTGGAAGGGGCGAAGTACACCCTGGCGGTGCCGCAGTACGTATATGACGCCGGCGTGACCTCGGTCAACGATCTGGCCGAGCACGCCGACGAGTTCGACCGGCGTATCCACGGCATCGAAGCGGGCAACGACGGCAACGAGCTGATCGAGCAGATGATCAGCGACGATGCCTACGGGCTGGGTGATTGGCAGGTGGTCGACTCGAGCGAGGCGGGCATGCTCTCGGAGCTGAGAACCCGCGTGCCCAACGAGGAGTGGATGGTGTTTCTCGGCTGGGAGCCGCACCCCATGAACACCAACTTCGAGATAGCCTACCTTTCGGATGCCGACGACTATTTCGGCCCGAATCTGGGTGGAGCGACGGTTTACACCAACACCCGGGCCGGCTTCGTTGAGCAGTGCCCCAATGTCGGGCAACTGCTCGAGAATATGAGCTTTACCCTCGAGATGGAAAACGAGCTGATGGCCTCGATCATGGATGATGGCGTAGCCGCCCGTGACGCCGCCAACGCCTACCTGAAAGAGCACGATGACCTGCTGGCCGAGTGGCTCGACGGCGTGACCACGATCGACGGCGACGAAGGGCTGCCCGCGGTGCGCGAGGCGCTTTAAACTCAATGCTTTTAGCAAAGCCCGTTGAGTTTTAACCACTTGGCGAAAAAGGCAGGCCATTTTGGCTTGCCTTTTTCCTTTAGAGTGGGCATACTCTGCACCCGCTGATGAGGCAAAGGCTACGTAGCTCAGCTGGTTAGAGCACATCACTCATAATGATGGGGTCCCCTGTTCAAATCAGGGCGTAGCCACCACATCACGCATGATACAGCCGGTCTTTAAATGTCTGTATCACTATGGTGGCCCCTTAGGTCCTCCCGCAACGCGAAACTGCAAACCCCGCCAGGCCCGGAAGGGAGCAACGGTAGTGGTGGATGCGTGTGCCGGGATGTGGCTTTTGGGGCCGCCTCCAGTTTTACCTCCCTCCTTTTCGTATTGACCTCTTTTTGACTCCTTTCATTCGTTGAACCGCTCGTTGCGCGCATTCGATACGATGCCGTCGATACGGTGATTCAAGGATCGTCATGAAAACGCTTTTGCTGTGGCTTTTAACCTGCGTGCTGATGCTGGCGTTGCTATTGGCCGGCCCTGCTTGGCTACTTTTGACCGACCGCGTCGAAACCGGTGATCACTGGTCCAGCGCCAACCGCGATTCCGCAGGGCTTGCGCCGCTGCCCGAGGCGTACGCGCCGGCGGTGGTGCAGGTATATGCGGCGCGAGCGTTTAGCTGGCGCGGGGCGTTTGGCGTGCATATCTGGATTGCGACCAAGGCCGAGGGCGCGCAGAGCTACCGGCTGCATCAGGTGCTGAGCTGGCGCCGACCCACGGTGGTATCGGCCATTGATACGCCGGATCGGGCCTGGTTTGGTCAGGCCCCGACCCTACTGGCAGATTACCGCGGCAGCAAAGCCTCCCGGTTGATTCCGCGCATCGAGGAAGCCGCTACCCGCTACCCACAGGCTGACCTCTATCGCGTGTGGCCAGGGCCCAACAGCAACAGTTTCATTGCCTGGCTGGTGCGCCAGATCGACGGCCTCGACGTGGCGCTGCCGGTAACGGCGGTGGGCAAGGATTATCTTTTTGGCGGCTGGTTCGCCCCCGCGCCCAGCGGCACCGGCTATCAGCTCTCAATGGGTGGTGTGTTTGGCGTGATGTTTGCCAAGGAAGAGGGCGTCGAGCTTAATCTGTTAGGGCTCAGCCTGGGCGTGGATGTGCTGCGCCCAGCGCTAAAGCTGCCCGGGATTGGTCGGGTCGGTATGTCGCGCCCAGTCATTCGGCAGGAATGAACCGTCGCGCTTTTTATTTGCAGATACTTTTTTATTCAATTAGTATTTGCAGATAAGGTTTTGGAGCGTAGCGATGCAAACAGCCACCCGTCTTGAAGGTAATAAAGCCGCCGCTGCCGTCGGTTTAAAGGCCGCGGTGCGCATTCTGGAAAAATGGCAGGCCAGCAACGAGCAGGGCGAGGCGATTTTGCGCGTTTCGCACTCGACCTACGCCCGCGCAAGGCGAGGTGATCTTGCCGAGATCAAGCTCGATAGCGACCAGCTCACCCGCTTAAGCTACCTGCTCAACATCCACGCCGCGCTACGTACGCTGTTCGAGAATCCGGAGAACGTTTACGGGTTCGTCTCCATGGCCAATCATAATCCTTACTTCAACGGCCGAACGCCGCTCGACGTGATCGGCGGCGGTGACTTCGCCGCGCTGTACGAGACCTTCAAACGCCTCGACAGCCTGCGAGGCGCGCAGTGGTAACGCCCCAGGAGCTTGCGCCGATGGCGTCGAACTCGGTGATCGGGTACCGGCTGATCAACAGCAAGTTTCCGCCCATCGCGCTCTTTGACGACGTGGCCGACCCTGACGAGTTCGAGGCGCTTTATCAGCTGCAGACGTTGACCAACCCGCGCCTGTGTAACGAGCTGGGTAACCTGGCGCTGCTGGCGTTGGAGGAGATTCCCTTTCGCATTCGCGGCTGCTCCTACGCTGCGGCCGCGTTTACCCACGTCAACCCGGATGGCTCACGCTTTAGCGACGGCAGTTTCGGCGTGCTCTATATCGCCGATACGATGGCCACCGCCATTGACGAGGTTAGCCATCATCAAACGGCGTACTGGGAGCGCGTGCCGGCGCTGCGTTATGAACGCTTCGTGTTTCGCGGGTTACGCTGTGCGTTCGATGAGAAAGGGTGTCGCGATGGGCTTGCGCTTGAAAGCGACCACTCGATTTACGACCCGAATAGCTACACCGAATCGCGGGCGCTGGGCCATGCGCTTCGCCGCGCCGGGGAGCCAGGGCTTCGCTACCGGTCGGTGCGCCGCGAAGGAGCGGTGTGCTGGGCACTGATGACCCCGCACCGAGTAGAAGATATCGTGCAGACCACGCATATCGAAATGGTCTGGAACGCGGGGCTGACTCAGGTGAATCGACTCACGACCCTTGGCCCTCGCGGGTAAACGCCTGGCCTAGTGGGTGTGGTCGTCGGTAAAGCGCTGCATGATGGCGAGCGTTTCGTCGCTGACGTGGTGCTCCATGCCTTCGGCGTCGATACGCGCGGTGCTGTCAGGCACGCCGAGTGCGCGCAAAAAATGAAGGACGACGTCGTGACGGCCGCGGGACGTTTGGGCCATCTTTCTGCCTTCGTCGGTGAGAAACAGCGAGCGGTAGGGCTGGCTCGTTACCAGCCCCAGCTCGTTGAGCCGACGAATCATTTTCGACACGGTCGCCTGGCTGACCGCCATGCGGTTGGCGATGTCCGCCGCGCGCGCCTCGCCCCGGTGATCCAGCAAATCACCGATGAGTTCGACGTAATCCTCGATCAGTTCGGTTTCATGAGCGTTGCGCACCGTTTCGTACTGGCGCGCGTGCTGCTCGACCGGCGGTAGCGCATCGTGGCTGGGTCCGCCCTTGAGCGAGCGGCGCGGCGTGGATTCATCACTCATTGGCAGGACTTACTGACAGTAGATGGAAAGTGTTGCGTGGCGCTGACGTATCGTCCCCGATAGGGTTGGCGAAGTCCGAAAGATCGTCTCAAGGCTTTCGCAAAGCCGCCCACGTTTGCGGGCATACTAGCACATCAAGGCGCCGGGGGCGGAGCAGGTAAAGCGTTGGTGATAATTTCTACCCTGAATTGTGGTCATGTGGGCTGACACGCCGACCTAGTCGCGCTCGTTGAGCGACTGAATCTGGCTTTGTACGCCCAGCGCTTCCTCCACGTCGAGCTGAAAAGCGATGCCGGTTCCCGGGGTTTCGTCGAACTCGCCGGCGTCGGCGATCGAGTCCAGCACCGCGCGGCTTTTTTGCGCATCGACCAGAAACAGCAGTACGTCGCGCTGGGCGGTGATCTCGATGCCCAGAAAGCCGCGCACCTGATGGCGACCTTCGCCGCGGGCATTGTTGATCACGGTGGCGCCGGTGGCGCCGGCCTCGCGGGCGGCGTTCATGACCCGGTCGGTGAGTGCATCTTCCACCAGGGCCACGATCAGTTTGAAGCGCATGCTCATCTCCTTTCTATTTTGTGTCATGGGCGTTGGGTGTCGAGGCGCTTTCGCCTGGCGAGTAGCTGGCTTATCCGGGCGTAAGCCATGACGCTCATGATCGGGAACAGGCAGGCCAGCGCGATCATGCCGAAGCCGTCTGCCAGCGGGCTGCGCCCTGGAATGGCACCGGCGATTCCGAGCCCGAGCGCGGTGATGATCGGCACGGTGATGGTCGAAGTCGTCACGCCGCCGGAATCGAACGCCAGCGGTACGATGGCCTTTGGCGCGCGCAGCGTCTGAAGAATCACAAGCAAATAGGCGCCAATGATGAACCAGTGAAGCGGCCAGCCCATGACGATACGCCACACGCCCAGGGTAATGCCGACCGCCATGCCAAGCGCCACCGCGATGCGCAGCATCAAGGGGTTTAACGTGCCGCCGGAGATCTCGCCCGCTTTTAGCGCCACCGCCATTAGCGCCGGCTCGGCGATAGTGGTGCTGGCGCCGATGGCAAAGGCGAACAAATACACCCAGTAATAGTCGCTCCAGTGGCGCGCCGCACCCGGGGGCAGCTCGGGCAGAAATTCCGCATGGGTCAGCTGGTGGGCCATCAGTTCCCCCAGTGGAAACAGCGCGTTTTCGAGCCCCACCAGAAACAGCGCTAGCCCAAGCCACACCATGACGAAACCCAGCGCGATTTGCGCTGGCCGCTTGAGCGGCTTTCGAATCACGCCATACTGAAAGCCGAACACGATCAGCACGATCGGCGCGATATCGCCAAGCGTTCCCCAAAGGCTTTGCCAGAGGTTCACAGCCCACCCCCTGTGAAGGCGCCAAGACCCAGGATGCCGAAAGCGAGCACGAAAATGATCGGCATGATCGAGGCCAGCGCAATCAGCCCGAACCCATCGAGCATCGGGTTTCGCCCCTTGATGCTGGAGGCCAGGCCCACGCCCAGTGCGGTCACCAGCGGTACGGTGATGGTCGAGGTCGTCACGCCGCCGGAATCGAAGGCGATGCCGACCAGCTCCTGGGGCGCGACCAGGGTCAGCAGCAGTACCAGCACGTAGCCGCTGACGATCAGCAGCGGCAGCGGCCAGCCCTTGATGATGCGTATCACGCCGAGTACGACCGCCGCGCCCACGGAGAGCGCCACTACCATCCTGAGCGTCAGCGCAAAACGGGCCTGAGCGGTCTGCTCGAGCAGCCCGGCGTCAAAAAGCACCTGCCCGGCTCGCGCGGCTACCGCGATCAGCGCGGGCTCGGCCACGGTCGAGCCAAAGCCGAGCGCGAAGGCGAAGAGCAGCAGCCAGAAAAGCGAGCCCTTGGTGACGAAGGCTTGGGCCAGGCGCTCGCCGAGCGGGAAAAGCCCGAGCTCGAGGCCCTTGATGAACAGCGTCAGCCCCAGCAGCACGCAGGCCACCCCGAGGGCAAGATCGGCGAGCGCAAACGTATCCGGCAGCGGCTGGCGAATCACCACAAGCTGGAAAAAGCCCATCACCAGCACGATCGGCGTTAGATCGCGCAGGCTATTTTTGAGCTGATGTAAAAGAGAGAGAGCGAAAAGCATCGGTCACGTCCTGGGGGCGTTGTGTCATGTTACCCAACGCCCCGCTACGGTTTATGACCTGGGACAAGCTTTCTGGTGGGCCTAAAAGCTTCCGAACAGCGTACCCAGCGTAATGACGCTGACGAGTGCGGCGATCGGCAGTACGATCGTGACCATGGCGACGTTGGCGTAGGACTGACGATGAGTGAGCCCGCAAATCGCCAGCAGCGTAATTACCGCACCCGAGTGAGGCAGAGTATCCATGCCGCCGGCGGCCAGTGTCGCCACTCGGTGCATCAGTTCCGGGTCGATACCCGCCTGCTGAGCCATGGCGAGATATTCGTCGCCCAGGGTTTGTAACGCAATCGAAAGCCCGCCGGAGGAGGAGCCGGTGATACCGGCCAGCACGCTCATGGCTAGCGCCTCGGAAATCAGCGGATTGCCGGGGGAGACGTTGAGCACCGCGTCGCGAATCAGGGCGAAGCCCGCCAGGCTTGCGATCACCGCGCCGTAGCCCACTTCCGAGGCGGTGTTGAAAATCGGCAATAGCGAGCCCAAGCAGCCCTTGTTGACGGTCGCTTTCAAATCCGCCCAGTGGCGCCAACGAGTGATCATAAGCCAGGCCGAGGCGCTCAACAGCGCGATTAGAATTGCCCAGAGGCCGGCCTGGCTATCGGCGGAGACGTCATCGAAGGCGGCGTCGATGAAGCTCAAATCCAGCGCCGGGAACACGCCGTAGGTGAATAGCGCGTTGAGTCCGATCACCATGACCAGCGGAATCAGCGCCAACGGCAGCGCCATGGTCGCCGCGGGGGCATCGTCTGGCGTGTCCTCGCGCTCCTTTTCAGTATGCGTGCCGTAACCCTCGCCGTTGGCGCTGGCCTTGCGAACTCTTGATTGAAGGTAGGTGATGCCCAGCCCCAGCATGATCAAGCCGCCGATCACCCCAAGGCCTGGCGCGGCGAAGCTGTTGGTGCCGAAGTAAGGAATAGGGATGGCGTTCTGGATCGCCGGCGTGCCGGGCAGCGCGGTCATGGTAAAGGTAAACGAGCCCAGCGCAATGGAGGCGGGAATCAGACGCTTGGGCACGTTCGCTTCGCGAAAGAGTTCCCGGCTGATGGGGTAGAGCGCAAACGCCACCACGAACAGCGATACCCCGCCGTAGGTTAGCACCGCACAGGCCATGACCACGGTGAGCACGACGTGGCGCGTGCCGAGGCGTTTGACGATGCCGGTCGAGATGGCGTGCGCCGCGCCGGAGTCCGCCATTAGCTGGCCAAACAGCGCCCCCAAAATGAACAGCGGAAAGAACTGGGTCACGTAGCCGCCCAGCGCGCTCATGAAGGTGTCGGTGTAAACCGGCAGCAAAAAGGCGCCGTCGCCGGAAAGCAGCACCGCCAGCGACGCCATCAAGGGCGCCAGCAGCAGTACCGAAATCCCGCGGTAGGCCAACAACATCAGTAAAACGAGAGAGACGATAATCGCCAGCATGCTCATGGATAGCCAGGCCCTTGATGATTAAAAGTAACGATCGAGGCGAAAGCGTAGGTGTAATGCTGCAGGGCAGCAATGGCGGGGCGACTAAAGTCGTAAGCAAGTTAGGAGGGCTAGGCTAAGGATTAGCCTGCTAAAAAGACGGCGCATCTGCTAAGATTCGCCACCTTCTGCTTGGATGCAAGCTTCAATCACGCTTTTCAAGGCTTTGGGTAATTCGATGAATGCAGTCATGATTGCAGTGCTCGTAATGGTCGCACTGTCGCTTTTGCGTGTCTCGGTGGTTTTCGCGCTGGTGGCCGGGGCGCTGGTAGGGGGCCTGGTCGGCGGGCTGTCGCTGGAGGAAACGCTCGGCGCGTTCAACGACGGCGTCGGCGGCGGGGCGCAGGTGGCGCTCGCTTACGCCACGCTCGGCGCGTTTGCAGTCGCGATTTCGCGCTCGGGGCTTCCGGACATGCTGGCCAACCGCCTGATTCGGCTGCTGGGCCAGGAGGCCACGGCGGCGCACCAGAGCCGGGTCAAGTGGATCCTGCTCGGGGCGGTACTTTTGATGGCGATCTTCTCGCAAAACGCCATTCCCGTGCATATCGCCTTCATCCCCATTTTGATCCCGCCGCTGCTGGCGCTGATGAATCGCTTAAAGCTCGATCGCCGGGCGGTCGCCTGCGCGCTCACGTTTGGGCTGACCGCGCCCTACATGCTGCTGCCGGTGGGCTTTGGCGCGATCTTTCTCAACGACATTCTGCTCGCCAACCTCAATAGCGCTGGCGAGCCGCTGGGGCTTGAAATCACCCGCTCGATGGTACCGATGGCGATGGCCATTCCAGTCGGCGGCATGGCCATTGGCCTGCTGGTCGCACTATTTGTGAGCTATCGCGGCGCGCGCGGCTACGCGGAAAAAGAGGTCGCGGCGAGCACCTCGATCGTGTCCACGGCGCCGGCCACGCCCCACGCGCTGGGGCTCGTCATGTCCGGCGTGGCGATCGTGGCCGCACTCGGGCTTCAGCTCTATACCGGCTCGATGATTCTGGGTGGCCTCGTCGGGATCGGTGTACTGTCGATGGGCGGCATCTTTAAGTGGCGCGAGGCGGACGATCTCTTCACCAGCGGCATGCGCATGATGGCGCTGATCGGTTTTATCATGATCTCCGCGGCGGGCTTTGCCGAGGTGATGAAAGCGACCGGCGATATCGACGCGCTGGTCAACAACGCTTTCGAGGTTTTCGGCGACAATCGTGGCCTGGCCGCGCTGACCATGCTGCTGGTGGGGCTCTTCATTACCCTGGGGATCGGCTCGTCGTTTTCGACCATTCCGATCATCGCCGCGATTTTCGTACCGCTGGCGGTGCAGTTCGGCTTTTCGCCCATGGCGACGGTCGTGCTGGTGGGCACCGCCGCCGCGCTCGGCGATGCGGGCTCGCCGGCCTCGGACTCGACGCTCGGGCCGACCTCCGGGCTCAATGTCGACGGTCAGCACGACCACATTTGGGACAGCGTGGTGCCGACTTTCTTGCACTACAATCTGCCGCTGATCGCGTTTGGCTGGCTCGGCGCCATGTGGCTTTGACGCCGTGTTTTAAACGAAAAGGCAGCCTCGGCTGCCTTTTTTGTGCGCTTTTTGTCGGATTGCGCTGCCTATCGATCCCTGGGAAGGTGCGCTTCGAACGCGCTCAAAAGGCCGCGCAGAAGCGACAGCTCCTTGCGGCTGGGCTCGGCGCGGGTAAAGAGCGTCTGAAGCTGCTCTTCGGTGCGGGCGTGGGGCTGGGTCAGAAAGCCGCTTTCGCGCATTAGTCGCCCCAAGTGTGCCTGGAAATGATCGAGCTGCTCGCGCGTAGGCGGCGTGGCCTCTACCGGACGCTGGTAGGCAAAGCCGCTTTGCGGGCGCCGGCGCCAAGCGCGGTGCACCTCATAGGCCAGAATCTGAACCGCCTGGGAGAGGTTGAGAATGCCGTACTCAGGGTTGGCAGGAATGCTGACCTGGTGGGTGCACTCGCGAATCTCATCGTTGGTCAGCCCGGAGCGCTCGCGGCCAAATACCAGCGCCACTGGGGCGCTGTCGGCGTTTTCTACGGCGCTTTGGGCCATCTCGTCGGGCTCGTCGAAGTGGGGCAACGGCAGGCTTCTCAGGCGGGCGCTGGCGCCAATCACCTGCACGCAATCCTGTACCGCATCGTTCAAGCTTCCCACGACGCGGGCGTTCTCCAGTACGTCGGTAGCGCCGGCGGCCAGCCGCGTAGCATCAGTGCTTGGGAATTCGCGCGGATTGACCAGCACGAGATCGACAAGGCCCATGGTCTTCATGGCCCGTGCGGCGGCGCCAATGTTGCCGGGGTGGAACGTTTGAACGAGCACGATACGTATTCGGGAAAGCACGGTGAGCGACCTGGTGGCTTCTGGAAAAACGCGCATGGTAGCACGCTTTGGCGCCGGAAAAGTAAGCGGCGAACCCTGGAGCCTTAACGAAAAGAACCCCGCACGAGGCGGGGTTCTTTAGCGGCTAGCCGAAAGGCTAGCCCAGGGCGTTATAAAGGGTTTGGGGGCTTACATCATGCCGCCCATGCCACCCATTCCGCCCATACCACCCATGTCCGGCGCGGCTTCTTTCTCTTCCGGATCGTCGGCGATCATGCACTCGGTGGTGATCATCAAACCGGCCACGGAGCCTGCAGATTGCAGCGCGGTTCGGGTGACTTTCGCCGGATCGAGTACGCCCATCTCGAACAGGTCGCCGTACTCGCTGGTTTGTGCGTTGTAGCCGAAGTTTCCTTCGCCATCCTTCACGCGGTTGATCACGACTGCAGGCTCTTCACCGGCGTTGGTGACGATCTGACGCAGCGGCGACTGCATGGCGCGTAGGGCCATGTTGATGCCGTGGTTCTGGTCTTCGTTGTCACCGGTCAGGCCTTGTACCTTGGCCATGACGCGAACCAGAGCAGTACCGCCGCCAGGTACGACGCCTTCTTCTACCGCCGCGCGAGTAGAGTGCAGCGCGTCTTCGACGCGGGCTTTCTTCTCTTTCATCTCGACTTCGGTCGCGGCACCGACACGGATAACCGCCACGCCGCCGGCGAGCTTGGCAACACGCTCCTGCAGCTTCTCCTTGTCGTAGTCCGAAGAGGTCTCTTCGATTTGCGCGCGGATCTGGTTAACGCGTGCTTCGATGTCGTTTTCCTGACCGGAGCCATCGATGATGGTGGTGTTTTCCTTGGACATGGTCATACGCTTGGCAGTACCCAGATGATCCAAGTTCGCCTGCTCGAGCGTCAGACCCACTTCTTCGGAAATTACGGTGCCGTTGGTCAGAATCGCGATGTCCTGCAGCATGGACTTGCGACGATCACCAAAGCCCGGCGCCTTGGCAGCGGCGACTTTAACAATACCGCGCATGTTGTTCACGACCAGCGTGGCAAGCGCTTCGCCTTCGATGTCTTCAGCGATGATGGCCAGCGGCTTGCCCTGCTTGGCAACGGCTTCCAGCACCGGCAGAAGCTCACGGATGTTGGAAACTTTCTTGTCGACCAGCAGAATGTACGGGTCTTCGAGCTCGACGGACATGGTGTCCTGGTTGGTGACGAAGTAGGGCGAGAGGTAGCCACGGTCGAACTGCATACCTTCGACCACTTCCAGCTCGTCTTCGAAACCACGGCCTTCGTCGACGGTGATGACGCCTTCTTTACCGACCTTGTCCATCGCTTCGGCGATGATTTCACCGATGCGCTTGTCGCCATTGGCAGAGATGGTGCCGACCTGGGCGATGGACTTGGTGTCAGTGCAGGGCACGGACATCGCTTGGATTTCCTTGACCGCTGCTGCAACCGCTTGGTCGATGCCGCGCTTGAGATCCATCGGGTTCATACCGGCGGTCACGCCTTTCAGGCCTTCGGCGACGATTGCCTGGGCCAGAACGGTAGCGGTCGTGGTGCCGTCACCGGCGGCGTCAGAGGTCTTGGAAGCAACTTCCTTGACCATCTGGGCGCCCATGTTTTCGAACTTGTCTTTCAGCTCGATTTCCTTGGCCACAGAAACGCCGTCCTTGGTCACGGTCGGTGCGCCGAAGGACTTGTCCAGCACCACGTTGCGGCCTTTCGGACCGAGGGTGACTTTTACCGCGTTGGCCAGCGTGTCGACGCCGCGCGCCATGCGTTTACGAGCATCATCTGAAAACTTGACTTGCTTAGCTGCCATGTTCGTTACTTCCTAAATTGAAATAAAAAGTGTGAAAGTAAATGCGCGAGACAGTCGAATTAGCCTTCGACGACCGCCAGGATATCGGCTTCGCTCATGATCAGAACTTCTTCACCGTCGATTTTCTGCTTTTCAACGCCGAAGCCGTCCTTGAAGATCACGGTGTCGCCTACCTTGACATCGAGGGCGCGAACTTCACCGTTATCCAGAATGCGGCCGTTACCTACCGCGAGCACTTCGCCACGCGTAGGCTTTTCCTGGGCGTTGCCCGGTAGCACGATGCCGCCAGCGGTCTTCTGTTCTTCTTCCACGCGACGAATAACGACGCGATCGTGCAAGGGACGGATATTCATGCTCTCGTTCTCCTGAGGTTCGTCAAAGCCCAACGGGCAATTTTAAGTGGATTCTCGTGGCGGGGCCTCGAGAAGCGAAGGCATTTTGCCTTCATGTCAAAGGCAACCGCGTGTGCCGTTGCCGAATCTGTACTGACTCGAAAAGTGGGGGCTAGCGTGGTCCTTTCAAGGCCCCGGTGACAAAAAAATTATCCCGGGCGCCTGGACTTAAGTCTCAAAACCCTCTAACTGGATCAGCGCCGGCGCTGTTCGTCGCGGCTGATGAATTCACCTTCGAGCGTAGTGGGTTCGCGCTCGTCAAATCCCGCGCGATGCTCATTTGAGTCGGCCCGCGACTGACGGTGTGGCTGCTCATGGCCAAACGGCGGCTCATCCGTATGCGGGCCGGTGCGCTGTGACGGGCCCTGCTGATAAACGCTCGCCTTGAGGCCAAACCAGGTAAACGCCCGGCCCATCACCCGGCGGGCGTTGGGAATCAAGCACGCAAGGCCCAATGCGTCGGACAAAAAGCCCGGCGCCATCAGCAGCGCGCCACCAAAAATCAGCGCCGCACCGGTGAAGAGTTCAGAAGAGGGGATCTCACCGGCCTGCATGCGCGAACGTGCCCGCGCCAGAGTCGACACCCCTTCGCGGCGGATGAGATGCAGCCCAATGAAACCGGTGAGCAGCACCAGTATCAGCGTGGTCATTAGGCCGATGTGGCTTCCCACCGAAAACAGCACGACGAAGTCGAGCAGGGTGAAAATCGATATAAACAGTAATATGGGCATGGCTGCCTCCCGCTAACGTTAGTACCCTCTATGGTGTCAAAAAACGCAAAAACAAGCAGCCGCGTGCGTCATCAACGTATCAACGCCGCTTTTAGTCGATGGATCAAAAGGGAGAAGTTAAATGAACGTGGATAATAGGGTGATTGCGATTACTGGCGGGGCCCGCGGGCTAGGCCTGGCCATGGCGGAGCGTCTGGGCAGCAAGGGCGCCAGAGTCGCGCTTTTGGATACGCATCGCGACACACTCGATAAGGCCGTGGCGTCCTTGAGCGAGCGCGGCATTCAGGCGAAGGGGTTCGTGGTCGACGTTTCAGACGAGGCGTCGGTAATCGAAGGCTTTGCTGCCATCAAGGGGGAGCTTGGCCCGGTCAGCGGCTGCGTCAATAACGCCGGTATTACTGATGATGCGATGCTGGTGAAAGCCAAGGAGGGTGAGATCGAAAAGCGCATGTCACTTTCTGGCTGGCAGCGCGTGATCGACGTGAACCTGACCGGCGCTTTTCTCTGCGGGCGTGAAGCCGCCACGCAAATGATCGAGGCGAACCATGCCGGCGTTATCGTCAATATTTCGAGCATTTCCAAAGCCGGCAACATGGGCCAGAGCAACTACGCCGCGGCCAAGGCGGGTATTCATGCGCTGAGCGTGACTTGGGGCAAGGAGCTCGCCCGCTACAACATTCGCGCCGCGACCGTCGCCCCCGGTTTCGTGGCCACCGAGATGACCGCGGCGATGCGTCCGGACATGCTCGAGCGCATCAAACAGAGCGTGCCGCTTAAGGACCTTGGCGAGCCGTGCCACATCGCCCAAAGCGTGGCCTTCGTGTTTGAGAACGACTACTTCACCGCGCGCATTATCGAGTGCGATGGCGGGCTGCGGCTTTAATTGTCAGGCGCTCATACGCCTGTCAGTCCTATTGGGCCTTGTGCAGTTCGATGTCCTTGGCCCACTGCACGACCTGCTTGCGCGAGCGACGGCTCACTAGGCGCTCGGTGTCGATGCTGGTGGGGACGAGCTGGCGGTTGGGTTCCGCGTTCATGACGAGATCGAAACGGCGTGAGGCGCCAATGGGCAGGTCTTCCGGCCCGTAGATGGCGATCACGCGGATTTCGAGCTGCAGGTTCGACTGCTCGAGAGAGTTTTGGTCAACGTCCCAGTGGTTCTGAATCTGGTTGACGATCGAGCCAAAGCTTTGAAGATGGATGTGATCGCCCGAGTCCAGCGGCCCCTGGTGGGTGCGGTAGCAATCTTCCTCATCGTCATCGCTTTGCTGCTGATACTCGACGATGTCCAGCTTGTACTCGTGGCTGTCGGTATGTAAAACCGCAATAACGTGCTGGATGTAGACCGATTCGGTGCTCATGTTACTGACCAGACACAGCGCCTCCAGCCCAATGCCTTTACCCCGGTTGATAATCACGCGCGGGCGACGCTGGCGAGAGAAGCTGGAGTAGAGTAGCTGGGCGTAAAAAAGCCAGACGAACAGCGTGCAAACGCTAATGGCGACGTTAATGGCAGGCGCGTACTGGTTGAGCCAATCCATGGCTGTATCCTTTTAAGAGCAGTTGATGGGTAGGTAATCTATCCGAGGGGCGATTCAAAGTCATTAATGCATGTGATTCGCTGTTTTCCGGGTACGGCATTGCCCTTATCCTTGCCCTTATGAAAGCGCTAGGGACCTTTCTCGGGAGGCGTTGCTACCATGAGCGCTGGCGGGCGTAGCGCGCCGTTTCAATGATTCAGTGACGCATTTAGAGGTGACATAGTGATACTGAGGTGGGGGCTGGCGGTAGCTCTGATAGCTGTGAGTGGTTCGGCTGTTGGATGGGACGGTGCGCTAGGGCTCGGGAACGGGCTTTCGCAGTTGCAGGTAAGAGCGTTGATCGATCTCGAACACGATCCGGCGCTGGACGAGCAAGGGCCTCCGGCGATCAAACGCTATCACGCGAACGAGGCGCCGAGAGAGGTGCATCCGGCAACCTATCTTTACACGTTCCACGACGATTGGCTGGCCGAGCTGCAGGCGACGTACAAGGGTAAGCACGCGCGCGCCGAGGCAGAAAGAATAAGGGATCTTTACGGACCGCCGGATACGGAGGAGACCATCACGCTGGAGAGCGGTATCGATGCGGACTACTGCGTCTACATGCCTCACAATTTCAACCTGATCCGCATGGCCTACCAAATCGAGCTTACCGAAGTCGACGATGAGAACGGCGAGATGAATTCGCTAGTCGTGGACTACGCATTTTCGCCAGAATAAGGAATCGTTTGGAATTGGATAGCTCGGTAAGACAATCGATAACGCCATCAAGAGTGCGTTAACCAGGTCACAATCTGGTCACACAGGATAATCTAGTGAGTATTGGGATAATGCAGGGAGGGATAAAAAGCTAGGAAAATCAAATTGGTGCGGATGGGGAGACTCGAACTCCCACACCTTACGGCACTAGAACCTAAATCTAGCGTGTCTACCAATTCCACCACATCCGCAGAAGACGAGGCGTATGGTACCAACTTTTTGAGCAGGGTCAATACGCTAGCGCGGGTATTTTAGCCGCGGGAGGTATCAATGGCGTGGACAGGTTGGGTTTTGACCGCCGGTAGCTGGCTGAAGAGGGCGCTGCCGGGCTACTGCGCCTTTTGCCTGTCGCCTCACGCGCGTATCGAGGGCTGGTGCGATGAGTGTTTTGCGCTGTTAAAGCATAACGATGCCGCCTGCCCCCGCTGCAAGGAGCCGCTGGCCTTTTTTGATCATCAGGCAAGCGCCCGGCTTTGCGGCCACTGCCTGAGTTCGCCGCCGTCGTTTACCGCGACCACGGCGGAGTATCTTTACGAAGGGGCGATCAAGGCGCTGGTGCGCGACTTTAAGTTTCAGGCCTCGCCCCGTGCCGGTACGCTTTTGGTCGAGCTGATGCTCGCAAAGCCACCGACGCAAATGGGGCAGGCGCTGTTGCCGGTGCCCATGCACCCCGACCGTGCCCGCGAGCGTGGGTTCAACCAGGCGCACTGGCTGGCCCATGAGCTTTCGCGACGGCTCTCCCTGCCCCTGGCTGGCGCAACCTGCGTCAAGCACTTGCCCTCGCAGCGCACGCTTGGCCGCCGCCAGCGGGTGGCCAACTTGAAGGGGGCGTTTCGACTGTCTGCGGCGGTACCGGCGCACGTGGTCATCATCGACGATGTCGTCACCACTGGCGCAACCGCCCACGAACTCGCGCGGCTAGCGCTTGACCACGGCGCCGAGCGTGTCGACCTCTGGGCGCCGGCGCGGACGCCGCTGGGCAACAGCTGATAGACTCGGCGTTTTGTTCAGGAGCTCATCCATGGTCGACGCTATGGCCAATGCCACGCCCCATGACTTTAGCACGCTTTCCCCGGACGTCGTCATGTCCGCGGTGGAATCCGTCGGTTTCTACCCGGCCGCCGAGCCCTTCGCGCTCAACAGCTACGAAAACCGCGTGCTGATGTTTCAGGACGACGACCGAGCGCGCTGGGTGGTAAAGTTTTACCGCCCGGCGCGCTGGTCAAGCGCCGCAATCCAGGAGGAGCATGACTTTCTCATCGAGCTTGACCAGGCCCGCGTGCCGGTAAGCGCCCCTTGGCGCGATGGTGAAGGGCAGTCGCTTTTCGTATATCAGGGGCTGCGCTTTGCCCTGTTTCGCCAGTGCGCCGGGCAGGCGCCGGAGCTCGACAATCCGGCGCATCTGTTTGCGCTCGGCGAGGCGCTGGGTGCGCTTCACCAGCAGGGCGCCCAACGCGCTTTCGAGCACCGCCACACCTTCGACTTTAACGCCGACATCAAGGACGCCGAGGCGCGGGTTCTGGCAAGCGGCCGTCTCAATCATCAGCAGCGCCGGGCCTACTCCAGCGCGGTCGATAAAACCCTGGCGGCGCTTGCGCGCTTCTACTGGTCCAGCGCTTCCTTGATTCGCACCCACGGCGACTGCCATTTGGGCAACGTACTCGGACGCGATGAGCACTTCACGCTGGTGGATTTCGACGACGCCATGATGGCCCCGGCGATTCAGGACGTCTGGATGCTTCTGCCCGAGGACGAACAGGAGTGGCAGGCAATGCTAAGCGAGGTCGTCGAAGGCTACGAGCAGAGCCGACCCTTTCCGAGCGAGCAGTTAACGCTCATCGAGCCGCTGCGCGCCTACCGGCTGATTCGCTATACGGCCTGGCTCGTGTCGCGCTGGAGCGACCCGGCCTTTCCCCGCGCCTTTCCTTGGGTAGGCGATGGTGGCTACTGGGACCAACACATTCGCCAGCTCGAGCAGCAGCTTCTACAGCTCGAACAGCCGCGCTGGCTGGCCTAGCGTTTTGTCGGGATGTGGATGTTTCACCACGCTTTTTGAACGGCGTTACTCTGCCTTCCCCGCGCCGGGTAGGGTAAAATACGCCCAGCACACTGCTCTTCTATTCACTGCTGTTTGAAAGCCAGGTTGAACGAGGCTCATCATGACCGATGACATTGCAAAGAACTATCGCGACATCATTACCGCGCTGGGCGAGAACCCGGACCGGGAAGGACTGCGCGATACCCCGACCCGTGCCGCCAAGGCGATGCAGTTTCTCAATGCGGGTTATAAAACGTCATTGGACGAAATCATCAACAACGCCGTTTTCGAGTCGCAAACCGACGAAATGGTGCTGGTGAAAGATATCGAGCTCTACTCGATGTGCGAACACCACCTTTTGCCGTTCATCGGCAAGTGCCACATTGCTTACTTGCCGGATGGCAAAGTGCTGGGGCTTTCCAAGTTCGCGCGTATCGTCGACATGTACGCAAGGCGCATGCAGATCCAGGAGAACCTGACCCGCGAGATCGCCGAAACGGTGCAGGCAGTGACCGGCGCCAAGGGCGTAGGCGTGGTGATCGAGGCGCGCCATCTGTGCATGATGATGCGCGGCGTCGAAAAGCAGAACTCCAGCATGACCACCTCGGTCATGCTCGGGCGCTTTAGAAGCAGCCAGGCCACGCGGCAGGAGTTTTTGACCTTGGTCAATTGAGACGCTTTAACCTGGCCTAAAAATGCGCGATAGGTCCGGTAAACATTTGGTCAAACGCGTCGATTCGTCCTAGCATGACATGTTTAGCACGATAGAGAGTTTGGCTAATAGCGACCACCTTTCGGTCAGGAGTATGTCATGGAAGCGCTCAAGGAAACCGAACTGTACTGCCCCTTTGCCTATATCGACGGCAGCTGGGTCGCCGCGGACAGCGGCGAGCAGATCAACGTCATCAACCCGGCGACCGGCGAAAGCATGGGCGACATGCCGCGCCTGGGCCGGGCGGAAACCGAGCGCGCGATCGACGCCGCCGATCGCGCGCTGCCCGCTTGGAGGGCAATGACCGCCCAGGAGCGTTCGGATCTGTTGTTCAAATGGTTCGATCTCATCATGGAGCATCAGCACGATCTGGCCGTTTTGATGACTCATGAGCAGGGCAAGCCGGTCAAGGAAGCCGAAGGCGAGATCGCTTACGCGGCGAGCTTCATTCGCTGGTTCGCCGAAGAGGCGCGGCGCATCTACGGCGAAACCATTCCGGCGACGAGCGCCAGCCAGCGCATCGTGGTAACCAAACAGCCGGTCGGTGTGGTCGGCGCGATTACCCCCTGGAATTTCCCCGCCGCCATGATTACCCGCAAGGCGGGGGCGGCGCTGGCCGCCGGTTGTACCATCGTGGTCAAGCCCGCCAGCCAAACGCCGTTTTCCGCCACTGCGCTTGCGCTTCTGGCCGAGCGCGCGGGCATTCCCCGCGGCGTATTCAACGTGGTGCCGGGTAGCGCCAGCGAGATCGCCGCGGCGCTGACCGAGTCACCCAAGGTGCGCAAGATCACCTTCACCGGCTCTACCGAAGTGGGCCGCGACCTGATGGCAAAAGCCTCTCAGCACATTCAGAAAGTTTCACTGGAGCTTGGAGGTAATGCGCCGTTCATCGTGTTCGAGGATGCGGACCTAGACGCCGCCGTCGAAGGCGCCATGGCGGCCAAGTTTCGCAACGCCGGCCAAACCTGCGTCTGTACCAACCGTTTTCTGGTGCAGTCCAGCGTCATCAACGCCTTTTGTGAAAAGCTCGCCGCGGCGATGAACAGCGAACTGCACGTGGGTGATGGCACAAAACCCGGTATCAACATCGGCCCGATGATCGATGATAACGCGGTCAAGAAAGTGAGCGAGCACGTTCAGGACGCGGTGGACAAGGGTGGCGAGCTGCTGCTCGGCGGCCAGCCGCATCCGCTCGGTGGCAACTTCTTCACCCCGACGCTGATCAGCTTCGCCAACGACTCGATGAAAGTGGCCCGTGAAGAGACGTTCGGCCCGCTGGCGGCGGTCTTTCCTTTCGATGATGAAGAGACCGCCATCGAAATGGCCAACGATACCCAGTACGGGCTCGCCTCCTACTTCTATTCAAAGGACTTGGCGCGGGTTTGGCGGGTCGCCGAGGCGCTGGAGTACGGCATGGTCGGTATCAATACCGGCTTGATCTCCAACGCGGCGGCACCGTTTGGCGGCGTGAAGGCGTCGGGCCTGGGCCGAGAGGGTGGTCACCAGGGTTTGGAGGAGTATCTGGAAACCAAGTACCTGTGTATCGATCTGGGAAGCTGATGGTCGCTTGATTCTTTCGATGAAAAAAAGCCCGGGCATTCGCCCGGGCTTTTTTTGATTTAGCGGTATCGCGCGCGGCGATCTCGCTAAGCTCTTCGCCGCGTTAGTGGCGGAAATGGCGCATGCCGGTGAAGACCATTGCGATGTCGGCCTCATCGGCGGCGTCGATCACTTCCTGGTCGCGCATGGAGCCGCCGGGCTGGATCACGGCGGTGATACCGGCCTTCGCCGCAGCGTCGATGCCGTCGCGGAAGGGGAAGAAGGCATCAGACGCCATGACCGAGCCGGGCACCGAAAGGCCTTCGTCTTCGGCCTTGATGCCGGCGATCTTCGCCGAGTAAACGCGGCTCATTTGGCCGGCGCCCACGCCGATGGTCTGGCCACTTTTGGCATAGACGATGGCGTTGGACTTGACGAACTTCGCCACCCGCCAGGCGAAGAGCAGGTCACTGAGCTCCTGCTCGGTGGGGGCGCGCTTGCTCACCACGGTCAGCTCGTCGCGGGTGACGCTGCCCTGGTCGAGCTCTTGCACCAGCAGGCCGCCGTTAACGCGTTTGTAATCCAGCGCTGCGCTTTGGGTGGCTCCCGTCAGCGGTGCGACTTCCAAAAGCCGCACGTTCTTTTTCGCCGCGACGATCTCGGCCGCTTCATCGCTGATGTTTGGTGCGATGATCACCTCGACGAACTGGCGGTCGACGATCGCTTTCGCCGTATCGGCGTCGAGCGCCACGTTGAAGGCGATGATGCCGCCAAAGGCGCTGGTCGGGTCGGTGGCGAACGCCTTGTCGTAGGCCTCGAGCGCGGTGGCGCCCGTGGCCACGCCGCAGGGGTTGGCGTGTTTGACGATCACGCACGCCGTTTCGTCGAACACTTTCACGGCTTCGAAGGCGGCGTCGGTGTCCGCCACGTTGTTGTAGGAGAGCGGCTTGCCCTGGCGAATCACGGCGGTGGCCACGCTCGGCTCGGTGACCTCGGGGTCGATGTAGAACGCCGCCTGCTGATGCGGGTTCTCGCCGTAGCGCATGTCCTGCTTCTTCTTGAGCTGCAGGTTGAAGGTGCGGGCGAAAGTTGCGTCGCTGTCGCTGACCTTGCGACCCAGGTAGTTGGCGATGGCGCCGTCGTAGCTGGCGGTATGCTCGAAGGCCTTGACCGCCAGGTCGAAGCGAGTGGCATCGCTCACCGCGCCGTTTTGGGATGCCATCTCACCGAGTACGCGGGCGTAGTCGTTGGCATTGACGACGATGGTGGTGTAGGCGTGGTTCTTGGCGCAGGCGCGCACCATGGTCGGCCCACCGATGTCGATATTCTCGATAGCGTCCTCGAGAGTGCAGTCGTCGCGGGCGACGGTCGCGGCGAAGGGGTAAAGATTCACCACCACCATGTCGATCGGGTCGATGTCGTTTTCCGCCATCACCGCATCGTCCTGGCCGCGGCGGGCCAAGATGCCGCCGTGGATTTTCGGATGCAGGGTCTTGACGCGGCCGTCCATGATTTCGGGAAAGCCCGTATGCTCGGAAACTTCCTGAACCTCGACGCCGTTTTCCTGCAAAAGACGGAAGGTGCCGCCGGTGGAGAGCAGGGCAACGCCTTGCTCGACCAGGCCTTTGGCAAAGTCGACGATGCCGGTTTTATCGGAAACGCTGAGAAGGGCGCGGCGAACGGGGGTGGGAGTGCTATCTGCCATTGGGGTGCTCATGGAAGTCAGGGGTGAAAAGAGTCAGGAATTAAAAACGACGACGCCCCACTCAAGGGGCGTCACTTTCAATAAGACCGTACTGTTTGAGTTTTTTGCGCAGCGTACCGCGGTTAAGACCCAGTACATCGGCGGCGCGGGTCTGGTTGCCGTCGGTGTGATCCATCACGCAGGCCAAAAGCGGCGCCTCTACTTCGGCCATCACCATGGCGTACAGATCGGATGCCTGACTGCCATCGAGATGCTCGAAGTAACGGCGCATCGCGCTCTCCACGGCTTCTCTGAGCGGTTGAGGCGGCTCCTGAGCGCCTGAAGGCGGATGGCCAAGCGGGGTCAATTCGCTGTTCATCAAGAAACGTTCGTTCATGCAGCATGGCTTCCTTTAGCGAGCAGGTGCGCCGCGGCGTCTGGCGTCATTGCTTTGTCGATCCATTCAAACTGTGCCTTTGGCGTACCGAGCGCGTTGAATTGTTGTTTTAGGGTCTTGCGTTGGGCGCTATCAAAGCGCGTGTCCTCATCGAGGTACCAGCCAAGGTGTTTGCGCGCGATGCGAACGCCCATGGTGTCGCCATAGAAGGCGTGCAGGGCTTTGACATGCTCGTCGAGAACGTTACGCCGCGTGGCAAGCGAGGGCGCCTCGAGCCGTTCGCCGTGCGCCAGGAAGTGATTGATCTGTTCGAAAATCCACGGGTTACCCTGGGCGGCGCGGCCGACCATCAGCGCGTCTGCGCCGGTGTGGCGCAAAACGAACGCCGCTTTCTCTGGCGAGGTGATATCGCCGTTGGCGATCACGGGAATCGACAGTTTTGATTTGACCTCGGCGATGGTGTCGTACTCGGCCAATCCAGTATAGCGCTGTTCGCGGTGGCGACCATGGATCGCCAGCGCCCGAATGCCGCTGGATTCGGCAAGCCGTGCAACGGCCAGCGCGTTGTTAGAGTCGGCGCACCAGCCGGTGCGAATCTTGAGCGTCACGGGAATGTCCACCGCGCCGACCACGGCCGCGAGAATCTCCGCCACCAGCGCCTCGTCACGCATCAGCGCCGAGCCCGCCGCCTTGTTGCACACTTTCTTGGCTGGACACCCCATGTTGATATCGATCACCTGGGCGCCGAGCTCGGCATTGAGCCTGGCGGCGTTGGCGAGCATCGCGGCGTCACCGCCGGCGATCTGCACCACGCGAGGTGAGGGCTCGCCCTGGTGATCCATACGCAGGCGCGATTTACGGGTGTTCCAAAGCGAAGGGTCGGCGGTGACCATCTCGCCCACGACCCAGCCCGCGCCAAGGCGTCGGCAGAGCCTGCGAAACGGGCGGTCAGTCACGCCGGCCATGGGCGCCAGCATGACCGGGCTTTGCAGCTGATAGTCGCCGATGGTCAAAAGCGTTGAAGAAGGTCGCGTCATGGTGTTGGTATCGAGCAAGCGTTAGGCGCATTAAAGGGGCGTATGATACGCCGCAGCGCCGCGAGGGTGAAGGCCATGCGGCAATTAACCCGGGCGCTTGCCGGTCAGGCGCACCCAGCCTTCCCTAAGCGCCGGCTCGTCAATCACGATGCCTTCGGCCTCGTAGGCTTTCACCACGTCATCGGCCTGGTTGGCCAGGATGCCGGAGAGGGCGATGCGCCCGCCGGGCGCCACGTAGCCCGCAATGGTAGGAGCGAGCTCGACCAGGGGGCCGGCCAGAATGTTGGCGGTCACCACGGGGTAGCCTTCGCCTTCGAGCTGCTCCGGGTAGTAAAGCGAGAGCCTTTGCTCGGCGATGGCATTGCGCTCGGCGTTTTCACGGCTGGCCTGAAGCGCCTGGGGGTCAATGTCGGTGCCGTCGGCGCGAGCGGCGCCGAGCTTGAGCGCGGCGATGGCGAGAATCCCCGAACCGCAGCCGACATCGAGCACGGTTTTGTCATCGAGTTGGCCCTCGACGGCCAGGCCATCGAGCCACTCGAGGCACAGCGCGGTGGTGGCGTGCGTGCCGGTGCCGAAGGCCAGGCCTGGGTCGAGAATCAGGTTGACCGCGGTGGGCTCTGGCGGCTCGTGCCAGCTTGGTACGATCCAGAGCCTCTCGCCCATTTTGAGCGGCGAGAAGTCGTCCATCCACTCGCGCTCCCAGTCACGATCGGCCAGCAGCTCGTAGTCGATGGCGGGGCACGCCTCGCCGGGCATCTGCTCCGCCCAGGCCGCCTCGATACGAACTAGCATCGCATCGACCCCTTCGAGATCGTCGTAAAGGCCGGTCAGGATGGTCACCTGCCAAAGCGGGGTGGTGCCGCGGTCGGGTTCGAACACCGGATCGTCCTCGGCGTCCTGAAGGCCGATGGCCGTGGCGCCTTCTTCCAGCAAAAGCTCTTCGAGCAGTTCTGCCTGCTCCGGGGCAACGTGGGCGCGAAGCTGTAGCCAGGGCATGGCACTCTCCGAAAATGAGGGTCGAATTTGAGTCGGGAGAAACGATAACGGGGTGGCCAGGCCACCCCGTTTCAAGCACGCGCCGTATTAGCTGCCGAGCTTTTTCTCGAGGTAGTGAATATTGACGCCGCCCTGGCGGAAGTAGCTATCGCGCACCAGGTCTTTTTGCAGGTCGATATTGGTCTTGATGCCTTCCACCAGCAGCTCGTCGAGGGCGTTGCGCATGCGCGTCAAAGCGGTCTCGCGGCTCGCGCCCCAGGTGATCAGCTTGCCGATCAGCGAATCGTAATGCGGCGGTACGCTATAGCCGGTGTACATGTGCGAGTCCATGCGCACGCCAAGCCCGCCCGGCGCGTGGAACAGCGTCACCTTGCCCGGCGAGGGCATGAAGGTGCGCGCGTCTTCGGCGTTGATCCGGCACTCAAACGCGTGGCCGTTGATCTGCACGTCATCCTGGCTAATCGACAGCGGAAGCCCGGAGGCAATGCGCAGCTGCTCCTTGACGATGTCGACGCCGGTGACCATTTCGGTGACCGGGTGCTCGACCTGAACGCGGGTGTTCATCTCGATGAAGAAGAACTCGCCGTCTTCGTAGAGAAACTCGAAGGTACCGGCGCCGCGGTAGCCTATCTCGATGCAGGCGTCACGACACGACTGCAGCACTTTGGCCCGCGCCTCGGGGTCGATGCCCGGTGCCGGGGCCTCTTCCAGTACCTTCTGGTGGCGGCGCTGAAGCGAGCAGTCACGATCATAAAGGTGAATGGCGTTGCCCTGACCATCGGCCAGTACCTGGACTTCCACGTGGCGCGGCTTTTCGAGGAACTTCTCCATGTACACCGTGCCGTCGCCGAACGCGGCGCTGGCTTCGGTGCGCGTCACGGTGATGGCCGAGAGCAGGTGCCCTTCGGTGTGCACCACGCGCATACCGCGACCACCGCCGCCGGCGGCGGCCTTGATGATCACCGGGTAGCCGATACGCTTGGCGGTGGCCAGGTTCGCGGCGTTGTCGTCACCCAGCGGGCCGTCGGAGCCGGGGACGGTCGGCACACCAGCGGCTTTCATCGACTCGATGGCGCTGACCTTGTCGCCCATCAGGCGGATGGTCTCGGCGCGGGGGCCAATGAAGGTGAAACCGGAGCGCTCGACCTGTTCGGCAAAATTGGCGTTTTCGGACAAAAAGCCGTAGCCGGGGTGTATGGCGCTCGAATCGGTGACCTCGGCGGCGCTGATCAGCGCCGGAATGTTGAGGTAGGACTGCGCCGACGGCGCTGGCCCGATGCAGACCGCTTCGTCGGCCAGACGCACGTGCATCAGATCCCGATCGGCTTTGGAGTGCACCGCAACGGTCTTGATCCCTAGCTCTTTACAGGCGCGAAGAATGCGCAGGGCAATCTCGCCGCGATTCGCGATAAGTACCTTGTCCAGCATGGGAGAATCCACCCGTATTGAAATGAAAGATTAAGCGAGAACGATCATGGGCTGATCGAATTCCACCGGCTCGCCGTCTTCCACCAGGATGGCCTCTACCACGCCGTCGCGATCGGCTTCGATCTGGTTCATCATTTTCATGGCTTCAACGATGCACACCGTGTCGCCCTGTTTGACGGTATCGCCCACCTCGACGAAGGATTTCGCACCCGGCGCCGGGCTACGGTAGAAGGTGCCGACCATGGGCGAGTTGACCGCTTCGCCGCGGTAGGTTTTGGCCGGCGCCTCTGCGCCAGCGTCAACGCCTGACGCGGGAGCGGCGGGGGCCGGCGCGGGCTGTGCGTGGTTCGGGTAGCCGTACTGAGGCATCGGCTGGGGCTGCCAGCTGGCGCCGTCCGGATGGCGGCTAATGCGCACCGACTCTTCCCCTTCCTGAATCTCGATCTCGCTGATGTTGGATTCTTCGAGCAGTTCGATCAGCTTTTTAACCTTGCGAATATCCATTGCTGGGCCCCGGTAGTGTTGAACAGTTAATAAATCCGCCCCGGCACGCCGTCAAAGGGCGCGCCGAAGGGCGCAGTAAACCAAACGATAAAATGAACGAAAAGCGACACGTTAACGAACGTTACAGGCCTTTATGCCTTAAAACCGCCGCTAATGCTATTGGGAGCGGAGTTTGCCGAAAAACGCCGACATTGTCCAGCGTAGGGCCCTCGATGGGCGTCGACTGCCCGCACCCAAAATTACTACTGCTTATAACGGCGTCATCAAGGCAAAACGATTTGCATCAGGCGCTCGGTGTCGCTTTCAAGGAGCGCTTGAGCGAAGAAAGGTGGTCGGCAAGCGCTTTGGCATCGACTTCACCTTGAATACGCGCTTGACGAATTTCGCGGTCACCGTCGAAAAACAGAAGGCTCGGCGGCCCGAACAAATCGAAGGCCTCCAAGGCGGCGCGGGTTTGGGGCGTCGTCTGCGTGACGTCGACCTCGATCAGCGCCATGCCCTCGAGGGCGTCGATTACTCGCGGGTCGGGGTAGACGTCGCGCTCCATCAGCTTGCAGGAGATGCACCAGTCGGCGGTAAAGTGAACGAAGGCGAGTCGTTCGTCGCTTCGCGCCAGCGCCTCATTAAGCCCATCGAGGCCCTCGACGGTCTCGAAGGCGCGCGCCTCGTCGCGTTGATCGATCGAGAACGACGAGGTCGCAAGATTTAACGGACGTAGCGGGTCGTCACCGCCGGCAGCGGCACCTAGCACCAGCGCGCCACCCCAAACCAGCAGCATCAGCCCGAGGGTTTGGCGCGCCCGGGCCCAGCCGTCGGTGGCGCGGGCCAGTGCTCCGAGCGTCAGCGCGGTGGCGATGGCCAGCGCCGCCCATAGCAGCAGCGCCAGGGGCGGGGCGATCAAGCGCTCGACCATCCAGATGGCCACGCCAAACAGCAATAGCCCAAACGTGGTCTTGACCCCGTTCATCCAGGGCCCGGAGCGCGGCAGCAGCGTCGTGCCTAAGGTGCCGACCAGCAGCAGCGGCAGCCCCATGCCGAGCCCGAGCGCGAACAGTACCGCCGCGCCCATCAGCGCGTCACCGGTACTCGAAATGAACACCAGCGCCCCGGCCAGCGGCGCGGTCACGCATGGTGACACCACCAGCACCGAAAGCGCGCCGGCAAGCGCAAGCCCCATCGGCCCGCTTTGCTGGGCGCGCGCTTGCCAGCGTTCGACCCGGCTGGCGAGTTTGGGGGAAAGGCTCAGGTTGAACGCGCCCAGCATGGCAACCGCGAACAGGGTGAAAAGAGCGGCAAAGCCGATCAGTACCGGCGGCGACTGAAGCCGGGCCTGTAGATTGAGCCCGGCACCGAAAAGCCCCATCAATACGCCGACGAGCGCGTAGGTCGTCGCCATGCCCAGCACGTAACTTAGCGAGAGCACAAACGCCCGCGGCCGGGTCGGATGTTGGCCGACGATGATCGACGAGAGAATCGGCAGCATCGGCAGCACGCAGGGCGTGAAGGTCAGCCCGATGCCGGCCAAAAGGAAAAGGCCGAGCGCCAGCGGCAGGCTCGCCTCAGTGATCAGCGCGCTAAAGCGCCCGTCCTCGCTTTGCACCGCCCTAAAATCCGCTGGCGCATCGACAGAAGCGGCGGTGTCGCCGGCATTAAGGGCATTGGCAAAGGCGGGGGGCGCGGTGGTTTGCGCTGCCTCGAGCGTGATCTGCTCCGGCGGATAGCAGAGCCCGGCATCGGCGCAGCCCTGAAAGCGAAACTCGAGCGAAATCGGCCCGTCGTGCGTCTCGACCAGCGGCGCTTGAAACACCAGCTGATCCCGAAACACCTGGGCTTCGCCCATGAACTCGTCGGTGTGCGCTTCGCCCTGGGGGATCTCAAGCGATTCGAGTCCGGCGCCTTCAAGGCCGAGCTGATGGCGGTAGAGATAGTAGCCGTCGGCGATGTCGACGCCGACGTAAACCCTTTCGCCATCGTGCCAGGCCTGGCTTTCAAAGGCCTCGAGTACCGGAAGAAAATCGGACTGACCGCTGCTGGAAAAAAACTGCGCCTGCGCGCCCAGGGGGATGATTAGCAGGGCAAGACAAAGTAAGCGTTTGATCGATAACACGGCGGCTTCCTGAAAACGTACCCGGCCAGGATAGCAGACCGGAGACGGTGAGCGTAGCGACTGCGGTGACATGACGCGCCGATCAACGGCGGCGCTCCAACGTAAGAAGCCGCCCTAAGGCGGCTTCTTTCACGGTGGGCCAACGAGTCGTTACGCTTTCTCGTAAGCGGCCACGGATTTTTCGATCGCCTTGCGCGCGGCCTCGACACCTTCCCAGGATTCAACCTTGACCCACTTGCCTTTTTCGAGATCCTTGTAGTTTTCGAAAAAGTGGGCGATCTGCTGGCGAAGCAGTTCCGGAAGGTCAGTGACTTCCTGTACGTCGTCGTAAAGCGTGCTCAGTTTGGGGTGCGGCACGCAGACGAGCTTGGCGTCTTCACCGGCTTCGTCGGTCATGTTCAGGATGCCGACGGGGCGCGCGCGAATGATGCTACCCGGTGCGACCGGGTGCGGTGTGACGACCAGCGCGTCCAGGGGGTCGCCGTCGTCAGCCAGGGTGTGCGGAATGAAGCCGTAGTTGGCCGGATAAAACATCGGCGTTGCCATGAAACGGTCAACCAGCAGCGCGCCCATATCCTTGTCGATTTCGTACTTGATCGGCGCGTGGTTAGCTGGAATTTCGATCGCAACATAAATATCGTTGGGCAGATCCTTTCCAGCGGGAATGTGGTCGAAGTTCATTTTCAATCCTTGGCTTTTAACGTGCGTGATTTAAGCGGTGGTTTGGGTGATGGTTTAAGCGATTGATGTCTTGCGTAATTGCGACGAATTATACGAACAAGCGCCACTGATTACCAATTCAACGATGCTCGAGCGCCAAATTTCAAGCCTCCTTGAAGGCGCTGGTGCCTTTACCAGGGCGGAGCGGTCGTTTGGCGATACCGACCATCGGCGGGGCATCGCTACCAACGCGCAGCGTGTATGATAGCGAACTTCGATGGAGCGCTCGGGGACGCGCCCGGTGCATTGGACGCGACGCCTTTTGTCGACGTACCTTAGTGACGTAGCACGTAAGGCCAAGGAGAATACAGTGGGGCACGCTCAGTTACTGATCAGCTACGGCCAGGCCTTCGTCGCCCCGGACCGGCGAAAGCACAGAAGCTCCATGTCCGTGAGCGTACCCGATATCCCCTTGCTCAATCTCAAGGGCGCCTGCGCGGTGATTAGCGATTCGCTGTCGCGCAACACCATGGCCAAACAGGCCGGCGACCTGAGCGTGCGTGGCTTCATGGCCGACTACTATTCCACCCCCGAGCACTGGGACATCAAGACCTCGGCCACCCGGGTGATGCTGGCGCTCAATAGCTGGTGCTACAGCCAGAGCCAGCACGTCAAGGAGGGCAGCTTCGTCTCCTCTATGTCGGCAATGATCTTCAGAGGCGGCGAAGCCAATCTCTTTCATATGGGCGATACGCTGGTGTTTCGCCTGCGCGGCGCTGAATTCGAGCAGCTCACCCGCGACCATGTCACCGACGTGGGCGGCTATCGCTATCCTTCTCGGGCGCTGGGCATGGATGGCAGCCTCGACATCGATTACAGCCTGATCAACCTCAAGCAGGGCGACTTTTTCGTCTTCACCACGCAAGGCGTTCGCGGCACGCTCATGCCCTCGGACTACGTTCGCTTGATCCGCGAAAACGCTAGCGACCTGGACGCCGCCTGCGAGCGGTTGGCAAGCGAGGCCAAGCAGCGCGCCCAGGAGCGCGGCTACGGCGGCGACCAGTTCTGCTTTCAGATACTGCGCATCGACGAGCTGCCGGAAGAGACCGAGGACGACCCGGCGCTGATCTACGGCGATCTGCCCATTCCGCCAGAGCTTTCCCCGGGCCAGCGCCTCGACGGGCTGGAAGTGGAGCGCGTTTTATCGCGCAACGCCCAATCCCGCGTCTACCAGGTGCGCGACGTCCACTCCCAGCGCCAGATGGTGATGAAAGCCCCCAGTCCCGAGCTTTCGCTGCGAAACGCCTATCTCGAGCACTTTCTGCTTCAGCAGTGGGTCGTGGAGCGGGTCAATTCGCCCTTCGTGGTGCGGGTGATCGAGCCATCAAGACCCAGGCGCTACCTTTACTATCTGATGGCGTTCGTCGAAAGCGAAACGCTCAGAGAGTGGGCGGACCGCCACCCCCAAGCGAGTCTGAAGCAGCGCCTGGACATCGCCAACCAACTTGGTAAGGCGGTGCAGGCGCTGCACCATCGCGACATCATTCATCAGCAAATTTCGCCGGACAACGTGCTGATCGATACCCACGGCAAGGTAGTGCTGGCGGACTTTAGCGCCTGCCACATGCGCGACATGGAAGGCCACCGTAATTCCGGCGAGCTGTTGCGCCAGGTGGGCTTTACCGAGCATACCGCCCCCGAGTATGCGCTTGGCGACAGCGTTGGAAGGCGAAGCGATCAGTACTCGCTGGCCTCCACCGTTTACTGGCTGTTAACCGGCACGCTGCCCTACACGCTGACCCCGGACCGGCTTAGAAGCCACACCGACCTTGAGTCGCTTGCCTATAAAAGCGCGCGCAGCGCAAACCCGGAGATCACTCCGGCGCTGGACGACGCGCTGCGCCGGGCACTGGACCCGCAGCGGGCGCTACGCTTTCGTAAAATGTCGGAACTTCTGTACGCGCTTCGCGTACCGCTGGGCCGCGTGGCCCACGTCGAAATGCGAAGCGAGCCCCGGCGCTTTTGGCAGGGCGTGGCGGGTATTTTGCTGCTGTTACTCGTGCTCTCCTGGCTTTTACGCTAGCGATTAGCGAACACAAAAAAGCGGGGCGATGGTATCATCGCCCCGCTTTTTTATTAGCCGTTACGGGCTATTCGATTGCGCTCAGAGGGTAAAGGTGGGCAGCTTTTGCTCGACCTTGGCAAGCTTGAGTTTGGCGACCTTAGGCAGGCCGTTCTCGAAAGGCGGGAAGTCCTCGCCCTGGATCAGCGGCGAGAGATAGTCGCGGCAGGTCTGGGTGATGGCGAAGCCGTTGTCCGAGATGAAGTCCCGCGGCATGAACTTCTCCTGGTTGGCGATTTGCGACAGCGGCGCCGAGATCACATCCCACTGGTAAGGCGTTTGCGAGATACGGCGAATGGCCGGCATCATCGAGTTCTTGCCCGCCAGCGCCAGGCTCACGGCTTCCCGGCCCACGGCGTAGGCCTGCTCGACGTCGGTTTTGGAGGCCAAGTGACGCGCGGCGCGCTGCAGATAATCCGCGACCGCCCAGTGGTACTTGTAGCCCAGATCCTGCTTCACCATACCGGCGAGCGTAGGCGCCACGCCGCCGAGCTGACGGTGGCCGAAGGCGTCGGTGTTGCCGGCGTCCGCCAGGAAGGTGCCGTCTTCGTAGCGCGCACCTTCCGAGACCACGATTACGCAGTAGCCGTACTTCTTAACGCTCTCGTCGACCCGCGCCATGACGGCCTTACGATCGAAGGCGATCTCCGGAAAGATCACCAGATGCGGCGGCTCGCCTTCACCTTCACCGGCGAGCCCGCCGGCGGCGGCGATCCAGCCCGCGTGACGGCCCATCACTTCCAGCACGAACACCTTGGTCGAGGTGGCGCACATCGAGGCGATATCCAGCGACGCCTCGCGAGTCGAGGTGGCGATATACTTGGCCACGCTGCCAAAGCCCGGGCTGTTGTCGGTGATCGGCAGATCGTTGTCCACGGTTTTCGGCACGTGGATGGCGGTGAGCGGGTAGCCGAGCTTTTCCGAAAGCTGCGAGACTTTCAGGCAGGTGTCGGCACTGTCGCCGCCGCCGTTGTAGAAGAAGTAGCGGATATCGTGCGCTTTGAATACCTCGATCAGGCGCTCGTATTGGGCGCGGTGCGTCTCGATATCCTTGAGCTTGTAGCGACACGAGCCGAACGCACCGCCAGGCGTGTGTCTGAGTGCGGCGATGGCGTCGTCGCTCTCTTGGGTGACATCGATCAGATCTTCGGTCAGCGCGCCGATGATGCCGTTGTGACCGGCGTAGACCTTGCCAATCTGGTCGGGCGCCTGGCGGCAGGCTTCGATCACGCCGCAGGCGCTTGCGTTGATGACGGCGGTGACGCCACCGGACTGGGCGTAGAAGGCGTTGTGCTGAGCCATGGAAACCTTTTAACTCCTGATCAAAAGAGAGCGTGGCCGGTCGTGTGAGTCCGGCCGGTCGCATCGTAAACGGCGGGATTTTAGCGTAAAGCGCTCAGTACTGCATCAGACCCAGGTATGGTTGGGCGAGTGCTTACTCTGGTGTATCCAGGTCCTGCTCCTGCTGGGCCAGGCGCCAGCCGCCCAAATCCTTATAGCGATTGACCATGGTGCAAAAGAGCTCGGCGGTGCGTTCGGTGTCGTAGCGCGCCGAGTGCGCCGCCTTGTTATCGAATTCGATGCCCGCTGCGCGGCAGGCCCGGGCCAGCACCGTTTGTCCGTAAACGAAGCCCGCAAGCGTTGCGGTATCGAAGCTCGAAAAAGGGTGAAAGGGGCTTCTTTTGACGTTGCAGCGAGCGGAAGCGGCGTTTAAAAAGCCGTGGTCGAAGGCGGCGTTATGCCCGACCAAAATGGCGCGAGAGCAGTTGTGCGCCTTGACCGATTTGCGGATCGGCTTGAAAATTTCGCCGAGCGCGTCAGCCTCGGAGAGCGCGATCTGTTTTCTGAGCGGGTCGTCCAGGTTGATACCGGTAAAATCAAGCGCGGACTGCTCGACGTTGGCACCTTCAAAAGGCTGGATGTGATACGAGTAAGTATCATCGGGCAGCAGATTGCCATCGGAGTCCATCGTCAGGGTCACCGCGGCGATTTCGAGCAGCGCATCTTGCTGGGCGTTGAAGCCGCCCGTTTCCAAATCGATGACGACCGGTAGGTAACTGCGAAAACGCTGGGCCATCAGGTCGCGGGCTATTGCCTCGCTCATGCAGCTCTCCTTAAAAGCGAGTAGTCGGTAAAGAAGTCGTCGGTCGGGGATAGCGAAGGCGTTCGCTAACAGTGCCCTGATTCTAGCAGCTTTAGCCCAGCGGCGTCGTTGACGGTGTTCCCGGCTCTTTGAGAGCGCTATACTCTTGGTTTAACTCATTCGATAAAGCCCGATGTCAAAAGCGGGCTTTGCTAACCCCAAGGAGTCAAGAATGTCCGATGTCAAAAAGGTTGTGCTGGCGTATTCAGGCGGCCTGGACACATCCGTAATCGTCAAATGGTTGCAAGAGACCTATAACTGTGAGGTCGTGACCTTCACAGCCGACATCGGCCAGGGTGAGGAAGTCGAGCCGGCGCGCGCCAAAGCGCAGGCTCTCGGCGTGAAAGAGATCTACATCGAAGATCTGCGCGAAGAGTTCGTGCGCGATTTCGTCTACCCGATGTTCCGCGCCAACACCATCTACGAAGGCGAGTATCTGCTCGGCACTTCCATTGCCCGCCCCTTGATCGCCAAGCGACTGATCGAGATCGCCAACGAAACCGGCGCCGATGCGATTTCCCACGGTGCGACCGGTAAGGGCAACGACCAGGTACGCTTCGAACTCGGCGGCTATGCGCTGAAGCCCGGTGTCAAGGTCATCGCGCCCTGGCGCGAGTGGAACCTCACCTCGCGCGAAAAGCTGATGGCCTACTGCGAAGAGCACAATATCCCGGTCGACTTCTCCAACAAGAAGAAGAAATCGCCGTACTCGATGGACGCCAACCTGCTGCACATCTCCTACGAGGGTGGGATTCTGGAAGACCCCTGGGCGGAAGCCGAAGAAGATATGTGGCGTTGGAGCGTCTCGCCGGAAGAGGCGCCCGAGACGCCGACCTACATCGAGCTGACCTTCGAGAAGGGCGATATCGTCGCGATCGACAATGAGCCCCTCAAGCCCCACGAAGTGCTCGAGAAACTCAACAAGCTCGGCGGCGACAACGGCATCGGCCGACTCGATATCGTCGAGAACCGTTACGTCGGTATGAAGTCCCGCGGCTGCTACGAAACTCCCGGCGGCACCATCATGCTGCGCGCTCACCGTGCCATCGAGTCGCTCACACTCGACCGCGAAGAGGCGCACCTGAAAGATCAGCTGATGCCGAAGTACGCCGAAGTGATCTACAACGGCTACTGGTGGAGCCCGGAGCGGCGCATGCTGCAGGCCGCCATCGACGAAACGCAGGGCAACGTCTCTGGCGTCGTGCGCATGAAGCTCTATAAGGGCAACGCCACCGTAGTGGGCCGCAAGTCCGAGCAGTCGCTGTTCGACGAGTCGATCGCGACCTTCGAGGATGACGCCGGCGCTTACGACCAAAAAGACGCCGAAGGCTTCATCAAGCTCAACGCGCTGCGCCTGCGCATCGCCGCTGGCAAGGGCCGCAAACAGAGCTGAGCCGCCTCTTGATGCACGCTTAACGTTTGTGAAAACGGCCAGTCTGACTGGCCGTTTTCATGCAAAACGGGTGTCAGTCAATCGATTTTGGAGAGCGTCATGTTCAAAAAACTTCTATCGGCGTTGATGGGCGGAAGCGAGAAGCCTGCCTCCGCTTCCCAGGCTTCTGAGCCGGTGATCTATCGCGACTACGCGATCGTCTCCACGCCGGACGCCCAGAGCGGGCAGTACCGGGTCAGCGGTACTATCAGTAAAACCATCGGCGATAGCCAAACGCGCGAGCACCGCTTCGAGCGCTCTGACATGTTGCCGTCGCGCCAGGCCTGCGACGAGATGATGGTCACCAAGGCCAAGCGCTATATCGATGAGGTGGGCGACGCCATGTTCGAGCCGGACCCGCGAGACAAAAGCTGATGGGCCGAGTACTAACGCTGTCGGTATAAAACAAGCGTATTATCGATCAGCGATCGCGCGCGCGCGGCGGCGCTGAGTATCAATGAATCCGGCAGACCCTCTAGTTTATTACCACTTTCGGCTGATTCGACATCGTTGAGCATCGCGCCGAAATTGCCTTCTCGCGTGATCAGGGTGTGCCAAAAGCTGGCGCCGAGATTGAGCTCTTTCATCAACGTATCCAGATCGATATTCAAAATTACCGGCATGTGCGATAGAAGCCCGAGAATGAAACCCTCTTCATCATCCATGTACCTGCTTCTCGCCACCTGTTCGCAGGCCAACGCTTTGGTCAATCCCTTGATAAGATTGAGCTTGTTAGCCGGGCTATTATTGGCAAAAAGAATGATCGTCACCATCGTTCTAAGCTCGTTGATCCCCAGAAGCTGAATACAATCACTCAGCTTGTAAGAGGGCTTTGCAAGCGCGCTCCAAACCGAGTTGGCGCGCCTCAATACGGCTTCCACCAGGTAAGGGTCCTGGGCGACCAAAGACTTGATCTCCCGCATATTGATTTCAGGCTTGTAGAGCTTGGCAATCAGACGAAGCAAGTTGGCCTTTGGCGACGAGCGGCGAACGTAACGAGTTTTTTGAGCGGTTGGCCGCTCGTAAAAATAGCCCTGAAAAAGCGTCACTCCCAAGGCCTTGAAATGCTCGAACTCCTCACGTGTTTCCACGCGCTCTGCCAGTAGCGTCAGCTTTCGCTGTTGAAGGGACTTGACCATGTCAGTGGTGATATCGGACGAGATATCGAGCTTGACGATATCGCAGTAGTCCAGCAGCGATTCGTGATCTTCCTGTGTTTGAAAATCGTCGATGGCCAAGGTGTAGCCTTGCGCTTTTAGCCGCTCCAGCGCCTTCTTGACCTCCGCGGTTGGGCGCGTTGATTCGAGAATTTCCAGTACGACCTGATTGGCAGGCAATGCGTGCAAGTCGGGATTGAGAAGCCACTGCTCCGAGACGTTGACGAACAGCTTGCGCGTGCCGCAAAGCTTGTTTAATCCAATTTCGTAGATTGCGACGGAGCAGGCGCGGGCGGTTGCCTTGACGTCGTCATCGACGCTGGCCGTGCTGGCATCAAAGTGGCCGCGATAAAGCAGCTCATCTGCGACGTGGCGAAGCTGACCATCAACGATAGGTTGCAGGGCAATCGTATAGTTTTTACTAGCCTCCGCGAGCGTGTCACTGTTCATTCAATGAGTGCATTCCGAGTTTGCAGGGGGTTAGAGCGTCAGATTAATTTATATCAATCTGGTGATAGCCACATCGCTGTGCTTGGAAAAAATAATGACCGCTCTAGTGTAAAGGGCTTATGCCTAAAACGACAGGTGATGTGCACCTACAAACTGCCATCACGGCGATCCAGAGCGGTTGCCTGAAAGGCAAGCAGCTTGCCAAGTGTAAGGATGTTGCGCGCCTTGAGACGCGGCAACATCGATAGCCACAGTTCGGCGGTTAGCTGGGCATCCCCCAGAGCGGTGTGGCGAGCCTCCGGCGGAATCGATAGTTCATAGCGTTTTGCCTGAGAATCGAGGTCGTGGCCGGGCAGTGCACTGTCCAGTCCTTTGGATATCAGCAGGGTATCCAGTACCGGGTGAGTCAAGTTCTCTCCTGCCATGCTCAGTGCTAGCAAATCGAACGAGGCGTTATGAGCCAAAAGCACAGCTTCGCGCGCGTAGGTTTGAAATTCTTCAAGCACTACGCTTGCGGCGGGGGCGTCGTGCACGTCCTCATCACGAATGCCGTGAATGGCGGTACTCGCGTCGGGGATAGCGCGTTTTGGGTTGACGTAGCGCTCGAACACGTCGCTTGCCAGCAGTCGGTTATTGACGATGCGGCAGGCGCCAATACTCAAAAGCGTATCGGCGCCGCGAAGGTCGAGCCCGGTGGTTTCGGTATCGAAGGCAACGATAGCCAGTTGATCCAGCGCGCGATCAGCCAAGGGCATGCTGGGCGGCGCCAAGTGGGCGATCTCGAAGTCATGAAACTCGGGGCGAGAGGCGATATCGGTGTTCGGAGCGCTTTGGCGCGTCGAGCTTTTAAGCGATACGCAAAGGCGCGCGTGAACGCCGTCCGGGTCTCCCTCACTCCAAAGCTCACTTCCATGAAGACGAAGAATATCGCCCACCGTGGGCGAAAGCGGAAGTGAGTCGATCACAGTGCTTCGCCACTGATTCAGTCGAGTCTCTTCGATGGCGGCCCCTTGCCAGATGAACGCGAGCCAAGCGCCTTGCTCTTTGCGAATCAGCGAGCCCTCGAAGCGACACTTGGGCAGTTGGCCGTGTAGCTGGGTCACCAGTAAATCGAAAAGCGCGATCAGCGACGGCACGTGGCCCTTGAACCAGCCCGGTACGCCAATCGGCGTGATCAGTTTGAGCGACGGGTTTAGCTGTTCATCCAGGGTATGCCAGAAAGCGTTGGACCAGATCGAGCTCAGGCGCTCATTGACCAGCTCACTATGGTGCCAAAGCTCCTTGAGCGTAGACAGTGACGATGCCGGCACGGTTTGCTCGAGCGAATCGAGCGCCAGCGTTAGGCTTTTTTTAACGCCCAGTTCGTTTTGCCAGACGCGCGTAACGTCCTTGAGTGTCACCAGAATCTTGCAAGGTGTGCCGGAAAGCCGGGTCAGGCTGACCGATATCGTCCGCTCGAAAGCGCTTGTCAGGACGTCGCGCGCGAAGGTGTCGTCCGCCTCAATTGCTGCAACTAACGCATCGAAACGCGCCGCCAGTACCGGGTCGGGCAGAAGGTTCTTGAGCTCTTTACCCAGGCCCAAATTAAACGGTGAGGGGAAAAACGCGCTGGCCGTCGAGTTGAAAAGTAGTAACCTGCCATGCTGATCGAAAAGCAATACGGGCGTAGCCAAACGCTGGACTAGACCTTCCAACTCCTGGCGGATGCGCGCGGCTTCTCGCGCTCCCTCTCGGTGGGCGGCCTCAAAGCGTTCGCGGTCGTCTCTCCAGCGCTTGGCAATCTGACGAAGGTCCGGGCCCAGACTTTCGAGCCAGCCGCCCGGGGCGTCGATGGGTTTGTTTGGGTGGGCGATCAGCTTACCCAGCTCGGCATGCAGCGTACGCAGCGGTTTGAAAAGATAGTGCTCGAGCAGATACCCAACCGCCAAAAGCGTTGCGCCACCTGATAGCGCGCAAAGCCACATCAAGAGCTTGGCAGCAGGCGCCAGCGCCAGCTGACTTTCGAGCCACGCGGCGAACATGGCGCCGCCTGCAAGGCTTACGCCTCCCAGTAACAGCCAGAGGCCTACGAGCCATTGCGGTGTGGGCAGGCCTTTACGCATGGCGCTTACTCCTTTAAAGGCCAAACGCCCGGCTACGGGGTAAAGCCGTAACCGGCGTGGGCAACGTCATGCCTTTTGAATGATTCGATGTACTGAATTACCTCGATTCACATCGGGCCTTGAAGACTGAAGTTTAAGTAGATAGCGGCCTTGCGCCTAGGCGACCTTGGTGCAAATCCGCCGGTGACTGCCTAAAAGCGGGGAGCATCGAGGGTTGGTATAATCCCGCCTCTTTCAAAAGCGTTGGTTAACAGGATAGGGCATGCGGGTACTGCTACTCTCGGCGTACGAGGCGGTTAGCCACCGCTACTGGGCGGATCAGCTGACGGCGCGGCTGGACGAAATCGAATGGGTGCGGTTAAGCCTTGCGCCGCGCCACTTCGCCTGGCGTATTCGCGGTAACCCGCTGGGCTGGTGGCTCAAGGAACATGCAACCTTGAGCCAATTGTTTGATGTCGTACTGGCCACCTCGATGGTGGACCTAGCTACGCTCATCGGGCTCTTTCCGCACTTGGGCCAGGCGCGCAAGATCGTTTACTTTCACGAAAACCAGTTCGCCTACCCAAGCTCGAGCGCGCAGCGCCCGCCGGTCGAGGCGATGATGGTCAATCTCTACGCGGCGTTAGCCGCCGACGAGGTCGCCTTCAACACCGCGTTCAACCGTGATTCGTTCATTGACGGCGCCAAGGCGTTTCTAAAAAAGATGCCGGATAAGCTGCCCGTGGCCGAGCCGCTGGAGGTGCTTAGGCGTCGCGCACACGTTCTCCCGGTACCGCTCCAGGCACTTGCTGGCAAGGGCGCTTCGGGTTCGCCCGTCAATCGCATCATCTGGAACCACCGCTGGGAGTATGACAAGAACCCGCAGGACTTTTTCGAGGTGCTTTACCGACTAAGCGACGCGGGCGTTTCGTTCGAGCTTGCGGTGGTGGGGCAGCGTTTTCGCGACGCGCCGGCGGTTTTCGATGAGGCCAAGGAGCGTCTTGGCGCGCATATTCACTGCTGGGAGCCGCTCGAATACCGGGAATACCAGGCGCTTTTGGACGAAGGCGGCATCGTGGTGTCGACCGCCTGGCACGAGTTTCAGGGGCTTGCCATCCTGGAGGCCGCTCAGCGTGGCGCTCGTCCGCTAGTCCCCAATCGGCTCTGTTTTCCCGAGCTCTACCCGGCTGCGTATCGCTACGACGGAACGCAGCAAGGGCTTTATGAGCGCCTGAAGGAGTGGCTAGAGGTTCCGCAAAGCCGGCCGCCGGCGCTAGACCTGCAGGCGTTCGAGTGGCCGCAGTGGCAGGCGCGCTATCGCGGGCTGATGAGCGGCGAATGACCGGGCTCGGTCAAAGCTCGGTTTTTTCCTTGTACTCGCACAGATCCTCGATGAGGCAGCTGCCGCAGCGTGGCTTGCGGGCGATACAGGTATAGCGGCCGTGCAGAATTAGCCAGTGGTGAGCATCCTGCTTGAACGCGCGGGGCACGTGGCGCTCAAGCTTTTGCTCTACTTCCAGCACGTTTTTACCCTTGGCAATGCCGGTGCGGTTGGAGACGCGAAAGATGTGCGTATCCACGGCGATGGTCGGCTCACCGAAGGCGGTGTTGAGGATCACGTTGGCGGTCTTGCGCCCGACGCCGGGCAGCGCTTCCAGCGCCTCGCGGCTTTTGGGCACCTCGCCCTGGTGGCGCTCGACGAGCATTTGGCAGGTCTTCATCAGGTTCTGCGCCTTGGTATTAAAAAGCCCGATGGTCTTGATGTGCTCTTTCAGGTCTTCGAGGCCGAGCGCGAGGATCGCCTCCGGCGTGTTGGCAACGGGAAAGAGCTTGGCCATCGCCTTGTTGACGCCGACGTCCGTCGCCTGAGCCGACAAGAGCACGGCGGTCAGAAGCTCGAATGGCGTGCTCCAGTTGAGCTCGGTGGTCGGGTGCGGGTTTTCCGCTTGAAGCCGCGAGAAGATGTCGAAGCGTTTTTGAGCATTCATGGCATCGTTTCCGAGTCGAGGGCCGCGCGAGCCGAATCGACTACCTTCTGGGCCTTGTCGAGCTGCTCTTCTACTTGGCGCACCGCGGCGCCGTCCTGCTGGCGCTTGGCGTGAGCGAGCTGCTGGCGAACGTGGCGAAGCGACTGCTCGGCGGCCTTGAGCGCCAGCCGCTTTTGGTGGCGGCGCGTGGCGTTGGGTTCGGTCGTTGCTGCGGGTCCATCAGTTGCAAGCGCAGCATCGATTTTATCAAGCGCTTGGCGCTGCGCTTCTAGCTGATCGACGAGTGTCTGACGCTGAGTGTCATCCTGTGCAGCGGCCAGCTTGCGCTCAAGGCGCTTGAGCGCCGCCGCTTGACGGGCGCGGCTGGCGCGCAGGGCGCTTGGCGAAAGCTCGGGCGCTTGCGGGGCGGCCGCGGCGGGCTGACCGGCGGCGTGGCGTTTGGCGCGGCGCTGCGCTTTGGCTTCGGCCTCAAACGCCAGGCGCTGGTTGCGCGCGATAAAGCGCGAGCGCCCCTTGATGGCGCGCTGCTCCAGATAATCGGCCTGCTCGCTTGGCGTGGACGCCGCCAGCCACTGCGGGTGGGACACCAGATCGATGCAGTCGACCGGGCAGGGCGCCACGCACAGCTCGCAGCCGGTGCATTCGCTTTCGATCACCGTATGCATCTGTTTGGCCGCGCCTAGGATGGCATCCACCGGGCAGGCCTGAATGCACTTGGTGCAGCCGATACACTCGGCTTCGCGAATCACCGCCAGCAGCGGCGGCTGGGGCGGCTCGGCAAGCGCAATGACCGGGCGGCCGGTCAGTTTGGCCAGCCGCTCGAGCGTTTCCTCGCCACCGGGCGGGCAGCGGTTGATGGCTTCACCCTGGGCGATCGCCTCGGCGTAGGGGCGACAGCCGTCATGGCCGCACTTGGTGCACTGGGTTTGCGGAAGCTCGGCATCGATGGCATCAATTAACTGCGTGGCGAGCACCTTACATCACCCGCTGGCCCGGTTTGGCGCCGCTATCCGGCGACATCAGGTAGATGCCTTCGTCGTCGCCCGCCGCCAGCACCATGCCCTCGGATATGCCAAAGCGCATCTTGCGCGGGGCCAGGTTCGCCACCATCACCGTCAAGCGCCCTTCGAGCGCCTCCGGCGAGTAAGCACTGCGAATGCCTGAGAAGACGTTGCGAGTCTCGCCGCCCAAATCGAGCGTGAGCTGCAACAGCTTGTCGGCGCCTTCGACGTACTGCGCCTTGGCGATGCGCGCGATGCGCAAATCGACCTTGGCGAAGTCGTCGAAGCCGATCTCGTCGGCAATCGGCTCGTCCGCCAGCGGCCCCTTGGGCGCTTGCTTGAGTTTTTGCTCTTCCACCAGGTCCTCCTTCGATGCCTCGATCATGGCGTCGATTTTGTCGCGCTCGATGCGCGTCATCAGCGGCTTGAATTTCTCGATGGCATGATCGGTCAGCACGGTCGTGCGGCTCTGCCAGTCAAGGCGCTCGAGCTTGAGAAAACGCTGCGCCTCGATGGCCATGGCGGGCACGACCGGCGCCAGGTACACCATTAGCTGGCGGAACAAATTGATGCCCACGGAGCAGATATCCAGCACTTCCTGCTCGCGCCCTTCCTCCTTGGCCAGCGCCCAGGGGGCCTTGTCGGCGATGTAGGTGTTGGCCTCGTCGGCGAGCTCCATGATTTTGCGCATGGCGCGGCCGAACTCGCGGGCTTCGAAGTCCCGGGCGATGTCGTCACCGGCATCGATGAAGCGCTCGACCAGCGCCTGCTCGGCGCAGTCTGCGGAAAGCGTGCCGCCGCCGAGCTTCTTGACGAAACCCGCGCAGCGGCTGGCGATATTGACCACCTTGCCGACCAGATCGGAGTTGACCCGGGCGCTGAAGTCGTCGAGGTTCAAATCCAGATCGTCGACGCCGGCGCTGAGCTTGGCGGCGAAGTAGTAGCGCAGATACTCCGGGTTCAAGTGCTCGGCGTAAGTGGCGGCCTTGATGAAGGTGCCCCGCGATTTCGACATCTTGGCGCCGTCGACGGTCAAAAAGCCGTGGCAGTTCACCGCGGTGGGCGTGCGCATATCCGCGCCATGGAGCATCGCCGGCCAGAACAGGGCGTGGAAGTAGACGATATCCTTGCCGATGAAGTGGTACACCTCGGCCTTGGAGTCCTTTTGCCAAAAGCTATCGAAATCGATGCCTTCACGCTCGCAGAGGTTCTTGAAGCTGGCCAAGTAGCCGATCGGCGCGTCGAGCCAAACGTAGAAATACTTACCCGGCGCATCGGGAATCTCGAAGCCGAAGTAGGGCGCGTCACGCGAGATATCCCACTCGTTGAAACCGGATTCGAACCACTCCATCAGCTTGTTGCGAATCTGCGGCTGCACGTGGCCATCGTTAATCCACTGCTGCAAAAACTCGCTGAACTCGGGCAGCTTGAAGAAGTAGTGGGTGGAGCTTTTCACTTCCGGTGTCGCACCCGAGATCGCCGAGACCGGGTCGATCAGCTCCGCCGGGGTGTAGGTCGCGCCGCACTTTTCGCAGTTATCGCCGTACTGGTCGTCGGCCTTACACTTCGGGCAGGTGCCCTTGATGAAGCGGTCTGCAAGAAAGAGGCCCTTGACCGGGTCGAACATCTGCTCGATATCGCGGGTGGCGATATGGCCCTTATCGCGCAGGCGCGTGTAGATCTGCTCGCTGAAGTAGCGGTTCTCTTCCGAGTGGGTGGAGTGGTAGTTATCGAAACCCACGCCGAATTTGGCGAAGTCCGCCTGGTGGGCGTTCGACACCCGCTCGATCAGCGCCTCGGGCGTAATGCCTTCCTGCTCGGCGCGCAGCATGATGGCGGTGCCGTGAGCGTCGTCGGCGCACACGTAGAAGCAGCGCTGGCCCCGGCTCTTTTGAAAGCGTACCCAAATGTCGGTTTGAATGTACTCGAGCAGGTGGCCAAGGTGAATATCACCGTTGGCGTAGGGCAGAGCGCTGGTCACCAGAATGTTGCGCGGGGCAGTGTTTGACATGGTTCGTGGACGTTCCAATTAGCCTGTAACAAATAAAGACGGCGAAGAGGGCGCTTGGCCGATACTTCGCCGATACGGGGCGTTCATTTTGCCGCGGGTTGCGACGCCAGGGCCGCACCGGTCAGCGAGGGCTCAGTAGAGCGCCTGCTCTTCTTGCACCACTTCCTTTAAAAGCTCGAGAAAGAGCTTGTCCGCCTCCGAATGCTCGGCGGGGTCTTCGGGAATGTGCACGCTGGTGGTGCCGGAGATCTCGTTGGCGATACGCGCCATGACCGCCGGGCCCGAGCCTTCGGATAGCTCCTCGCGAGCCACGTTCAGCGACTGCGTGAGAATTTCCGGGTCCTGTAACAGCTTGCGGATAAAGCCACGCAGCTCGTTGATCACGCGGGATTTCTGAATTTCGGATGCGGACATGATGCGCTCCTTGTCGCCTTGTCATCACAAGGCGTTGACCGTTTCGAAGATGCCTTGACCATAGCACTTTTTGCCACGCGCGGCATGAGGCGCTCGCAAGCGTTGCGGCTATAACCGCAGCCGCCCGGCCTTGTGCTTGACCGGGTTGGCGTACTGGGCCAGCCAGTAGGGTTTTAGCTCATCGGAAACCGAGGCCAAACGCTCGTTGAACCGCGCGCGGTCATCGCGGCTGATAGCGCTGCGGGCGATCAGCTCCGGCGCTTCGCCTAGCGCCTCGAGCGCCAAATAGTGGCTCGGGAACAGGCGGTAGCCGCCGATCACCTGGCGGTCGATCTCGGCGGCGACTTCGTCCGGGGTCGCCATGTCCGCGCCGATTGGCTGACCAAAGCGCAGCTGCACGCGCCCCTTGGTGCCGGTGATGCCGGCAACGATCGAGCGAATGTCCTCGAACTCGGTTTTCGCGTAGCTGCCCTTATTGGCGATGTCGAAAAGCTCCTGGGCCTTTTGCACATCGCACGGGTCGTACTCGTAACTGATCGATACCGGCACCAGCTTGAGCTCGGCGATCGCCTCGCCAAAAACGAACTCGCCGGCGTCGCCGCGACGCGCCATGGTCAGCATCTTGACGATCGCCGGGTCGGTGCGATCAATCCCGTTCTTGGCCCGTCCTTCTCGCTGGGCCATCCAGATCGAGTGGTTGTCCGCTGTGATCGAGTGGCGAATGTAGCCGGAAAGCTGCTGATAGGCGGCCAGCATCGCGCGCTTGCCGCGGGCGCTTCGGGGTACGATGAAGCTCTTGTTGAGCCGCATGAGATCGGTGACGTAGGGCTTTTTCAAAAGGTTGTCACCGATGGCGATACGCACCGTGTCGCGCCCGGCCTGGTAGAGCGCGTAGTTGACGAAGGCTGGGTCGAGCGAGATGTCGCGGTGATTGCCGATGAACAGATAAGCGCTGTCGCCGTCGAGCTTCTCGAGCCCGGCGACCTCGAAGGCATCGGTGGTGGTGCGTATCATGCGCTCCATGTAGCTTGCGATACGCATTTGGAAATCATACACCGAGGCGACGTTATCGACTTCGCGGCGCACGGCGCGTCCGGCGAGCAGGCGTGCAACCCCGGGGGCCCACTTGGCCAATCGGGGCAGCTTGAACCGGGTCAACGCGTCCAAAAGCTCGCTGTCGCGAGAGAGCCGCGACAGCACGTCATGCACCTCATGATCCATGTAAGGGCGAATGTCGGCCCAGGGATCATCGGTCGAGGCGTTGGGGGCGTGGTGTTGGTCAGTCATGCGATCCGTTTATTAGAGTGAGCCAAATCGAGAAGCGTTGGACAGCGGCGCGCGCCGTTCAACTCGCATCAAGCGCTTTGCGGGGCGTCCGGCTCTTTTTTCGCCTCGCCTCCAAGCCACTCGAGCAGCCTGGGAATGTCCTGAGAGAGCGACTGCGCCATCAGGATGAAATCGGTTTCGAGTCGTGCCAGGGCGTCGTCGCCATCATCGGCGTGATCGGCCTCTTCGATCAGCGCGTCGCCAAACCGCAGTGACTTCAGCGCCAGATCGTCGTGCAGCACTAGGTTTAGCCGGCCTTCGAGCCCGAGGGCAAGTTTGCTCGCCTGGCGGCCGCTCTCCAGCAGCTGCTGGATTTCGTCGCTGTCGAGATCGACCTGGCGGGCGCGCAGTACGCCGTCGTCGCCCTTGGCCTTGAGCTCGACCTGGTCACCAAGTTGCATGTCCGCCGGGCGGCTGGCGGCGTCGCCAAGCCAAGTCGTCATCGCGCGGATCGGCAGCGTTTCGGAGCTCACGGGGGTGACTTTCAGGCTGCCCAGGCTCTCGCGCAGCAGGTCGAGAATCTCCTCGCAGCGGGTGCGCGAGCTGGTATTGATGCCGATGAGATTGGCTTTCGTGTCCCACCACAGATCCACCTTTTGGCTTCGCACGAAGGCGCGTGGCATCAGCTCTTCGGTGATCTGCTCTTTGAGCGCGGTCTTCTCTTTACGGGAAACCTTGCGCGCCTCCTGGGCTTCGATGTCGGCGACCTTGTCGTCGAGCTCCTCCTTGACCACCGAGGCGGGCAGAAGGCGCTCCTGGCGCAACACCGACAGCAGGCGGTGACCCTGAATTTCGTGCAGAAGCTGACCGCTTCCCAAACGACCTGCCGGCGCTGTCCACCCGAGCCTGCGGGCATCGGCGCCGCCCAGCGGCCTCGACGCCAAAGGTTCAAGGGCGCGCTCGAGTGCCGCGGCGTCTGGTGCTACCTCGCCGTGCAGACGATACAAGTGCAGGTGTTTAAACCACATATCACCAATCCTATCCAAAAGGGGGCACATTATGGCGAAACGCCGACGCGACTGCCAGCCTCACGCACCTGCTGGGTTTTATTGCCTACGTTTCAAACTTGTGTTTGATTGCGTAAGCGGTCGTTAGGCGGATAATTATTCGCCTTCATGGACGCCTGCTAAAAGCGAAATTCGCGTTTTTTTACATCGATAAGGAGCCAGCATGTCATCATTGATCAATCGAGTCGGCCTTCGCGTTCGGGGTTATCACCTGGACGGATACGGACACGTCAATAACGCGCGCTATCTCGAGTTCATGGAGGAGGGGCGCTGGTCCTACTTCGACCAGCACGCGCGGCTCGTACGCGAAATGCACGACTCCGGACGCGCTTTCGTAGTGGTCAATTTGAACATCGATTACAAGCGCGCCGCGATGCAAAACGATGACCTCACTGTGTTGACCGGCCTGATCGAGGTCGGTGAGCGCAGCGCGCTTTGTCACCACCGCATTCTGCGTGCCGATGGCAAGGTGGTGGCCCAAGCGGATCTGACGTTCGTGCTGATGGATATGAACGCCGGGCGAGCCAGTGCGATCGACGGTGAGATCCTCGAGACGATGAAGCGCATTCGAGTCGCCAAAACCGAGTTCGCTCTTTAAATCGCACGCACGCTCTCATTTTTTGCGATTCCAGGGTCTAGACTCTTTCTACCTAAGCGCTTCAAGGTGCCGGGGCATCATCAGGGCGCAGCCGGCGGCGGCTGCGCTCCATGAAGTTACTCTCGATTGAAAAGGGATTTGACATGAGCGATGACAAGGAAGCGATCTATAAGGCGTTTCGGGAGGCCGTCAACATGGCGCCCAAGGAGCTCGAAGAGTGGCTGGAGACCGACGAGTCCAAATCCGTGGGCGATAGCGATGGCGGCGAATCGACGGGGCACAAATCCGGACGGCGTATCGTCGAGATCAAGCGCAAGAACAAGGATGAGCTGACCGACAGCGATTATAGCCATATGAAGAAGGTGAACCAGTACGTGGCGCGCCATCTCAAGCAGCCACCGCAGAAAGAGGACAAGAAGACCTCGCGCTGGCGCTACTCGCTGATGAACTGGGGCCACGACCCGCTGAAATAATTAACGAACGCGCTCTCTTGTTTATCCGCGCCGAGCGCTGCCCGTCGGCAGGTTTTAACGCGCTCGATTCAGGCTCGGCGCGTCTGAGTGTCCCTTCACGCGCTTTTTTCACGACCCCTTGGGGGTCTACTGTTCTTTTAGGTCAACGCTTTGGCGTGCTCTCTGACTGCCCATGATGCTCACACAGTGGTATGATAGCGGGGTCTATGTTCGCCTCTGATATGCCGCTCAAAGGGCATTCAAGCGCTTTCAACTCTCGCAGTGCCAATGCAGTGCAAAGGATCTGACTTTCATGGGTGACATCGCCAGAGAAATCTTGCCCGTCAATATCGAAGACGAGCTAAAACAGTCGTACCTCGACTATGCGATGAGCGTCATCATCGGCCGCGCCTTGCCCGATGTTCGCGACGGTTTGAAGCCGGTGCATCGCCGTGTGCTCTTCGCCATGCACGAGCTCAACAACGACTGGAACAAACCGTACAAGAAGTCGGCGCGTGTCGTCGGCGATGTCATCGGTAAATACCACCCTCACGGCGACAGCGCGGTTTACGACACCATCGTTCGCATGGCGCAGCACTTCTCCATGCGCCACGTGCTGGTCGACGGTCAGGGCAACTTCGGCTCGATTGACGGCGACAACGCCGCCGCGATGCGTTACACCGAGGTGCGCATGGCGCGCTTGGCCCACGAGCTTCTGGCGGATCTGGAAAAGGATACCGTCGACTGGGTCGATAACTACGACGGCACCGAGCGAATCCCCGAGGTGCTGCCAACGCGCGTACCAAATCTCCTGATCAACGGCTCCTCGGGTATCGCCGTGGGCATGGCGACCAATATTCCGCCGCACAACATGCGCGAAGTGATCGACGGCTGTCTGGCGCTGATCGACGACTACACGCTGACCATCGACGATCTGATGCAGTACATTCCGGGGCCGGATTTCCCTACCGCGGGCATCATCAACGGCCGTGCGGGGATTCTCGACGCCTACCGCACCGGACGTGGGCGCATCTATGTGCGCGCGCTGCACACCATCGAACACGATGACAAGAGCGGCCGCGATCACATCATCATCACCGAGCTTCCCTATCAGGTGAACAAGGCGCGGTTGATCGAGAAAATCGCCGAGCTGGTGAAAGAGAAGCGTATTGAAGGCATCGCCGAGCTGCGCGATGAGTCCGATAAGGACGGCCTGCGTGTGGTCATCGAGATCAAGCGTGGCGAATCCGGCGAGGTGGTAGTCAACAACCTCTTTGCTCAGACCCAGCTTCAGAACGTCTTCGGCATCAACATGGTGGCGCTGGAAAACGGCCAGCCGCGTACGCTGAATTTGAAGGAGATGCTTGAGGCGTTCATTCGCCACCGTCGCGAAGTCGTCACCCGCCGTACGCTTTTCGAGCTTAAGAAGGCGCGCGAACGCGGCCATATTCTTGAAGGCCTGACCGTTGCGATCTCCAATATCGATGAGGTGATCGAACTCATCAAGGCTTCCCCCAACGCCGCCGAGGCGAAGGAGAAGCTGCTCGAACAGGTATGGCAGCCAGGCCAGGTCACGGCGATGCTCGAGCGTGCCGGCGCGACCTCCTGTAAGCCCGAGGATCTCGACGAAGGATTTGGCCTCAATACGCTAGCGACGGAGTATCGGCTTTCGCCGGCTCAGGCTCAGGCGATTCTGGAGCTGCGCCTGCACCGCCTGACCGGGCTTGAAACCGAGAAGCTTCTCGACGAGTACCTGGCGATTCTTCAGCGCATTGCCGAGCTGACCGAGATTCTCGCCTCGCCGGATCGTTTGATGGAAGTCATCCGCGAAGAGCTCCACGCGGTACGCGACCAGTTCGGCGATGACCGCCGTACCGAGATCCAGGCAAGCCACCTCGATCTCTCCATGGAAGATCTGATCGCCGAAGAGGACATGGTCGTCACCGTGTCCCGCTCGGGCTACGCCAAGACCCAGCCGCTTTCCGACTATCAGGCCCAGCGCCGGGGTGGTCGCGGTAAGTCCGCGACCTCGATGAAGGATGAGGACGTCATCGAGCACCTGCTCGTCGCCTCGACTCACGACACCGTGCTCTTGTTCTCCAATCGCGGCAAGGTGTACTGGCTCAAGGTGTACGAAATGCCTAACGCCAGCCGCGGCTCGCGGGGCAAGCCCTTGGTCAACATGCTGCCGCTGGACGAAGGCGAGGCGATCAACGCGATTTTGCCGGTGCGCGACTACGACCCGGAGCACTACATCTTCTTCGCCACCGCCAAGGGCACGGTCAAACGTACCAGCCTTGAGCAGTTCTCGCGGCCACGCTCGGTGGGCCTGATCGCAATCGACCTGGAAGAGGACGACCGCCTCGTGGGCGCGGCGATTACTTCGGGTTCTGATCACGCGATGCTGCTCTCGTCGAACGGTAAAGCGATCCGCTTTGAAGAGGGCAACGTACGCGCCATGGGCCGCACCGCCCGCGGCGTTCGCGGCATGCGCCTGCTCAATGACGCGGAAGTGATCAGTCTGATCATTCCCAAAAGCCAGCAGATCGATCAGGAAAACGACGGCGACGACGATTCGGCCACGCCAGAAGCGGCCTCCGAGACAGCGGTCGAAGAGGGCCAGATCTACATTCTGACCGCCAGCGAAAAAGGCTACGGCAAGCGCACGCGCCTCGAGGAGTTCCCGCTCAGGGGCCGCGGCGGCCAGGGCGTGATCGCGATGCAGACCAGCGAGCGTAACGGCGCGCTGGTGGCAGCCATGCAGGTGTATGACGCCGACGAAATGATGCTGATCACCGACCGCGGCACGCTGGTGCGTACGCGGGTCGAGGAAGTCTCTACCACGTCACGTAACACCCAGGGCGTGATGCTGATTCGCCTCGGCAAGGAAGAGAAACTGGTGAAAACCGTTCGCGTCGACGAGCCCGACGAGGTGCTGGTCGAGCAAATGGAGACGGATGCGCTCGAGGCTGACGCCAGCGCTGCTGACAATGTCGACACTGCCGGCGATGCCCAGGGTGAACAAGAGCAAGGTAACGCCGATGACACGTCACTATAACTTTTGCGCGGGGCCGGCGGCCCTGCCCACCGCCGTTTTGGAGCGCGCCCAGCGCGAGATGCTCGACTATCAGGGGCGCGGCCTCTCGGTAATGGAAATGAGCCATCGAAGCGATGAGTTTATCGCGATCGCAAAGCAAGCGGAAGCGGATCTTCGCGAGCTGATGGCCATTCCCGATAACTACCGGGTGCTGTTTTTGCAGGGCGGGGCGAGCATGCAGTTCGCCATGCTGCCCATGAACCTGCTCGGGCGAGGTGGCAGCGCTAACTTCATCCAGACCGGTATCTGGGGCAAGAAGGCGCTCGCCGAAGCCAAGCGTCTGGGGTTCGACTGCCACGTGGCGGGTGAGAGCGAGTCCAACGGCCATACCGAGGTGCCGCCGCGCTCAAGCCTTTCAGTGAACGATGACGCCGCTTATTTGCACTACACCGCCAACGAAACCATCGGCGGGCTCGAGTTCGACTATACCCCTACGTGTTCCCGCGCCGATGGTGTTGAAGTGCCGCTCGTGTGCGACATGTCGTCGAGCATTCTGTCCGGGCCGACCAGCGTGGCCGACTTCGGCATCATCTACGCCGGCGCTCAGAAGAACATCGGTCCGGCGGGGCTGACGCTGGTCATCGTGCGCGAGGATCTGCTTGGAAACGCCGTAGCGAAGACGCCGACGCTGTTCGACTATCAGGCGCTGGCCGAGGCCGAGTCGATGGTCAACACGCCGCCGACCTACGCCTGGTACCTGTCGGGGCTGGTGTTCGATTGGCTCAAAAACGACGTGGGCGGTTTGAAAGCCATGGATGCGCTGAATCAGCGCAAGGCCGACAAGCTTTACCGCGCCATCGACGAAAGCGGCTTCTACTCCAACCCGATCGCCAGGCATAACCGCTCGCGCATGAACGTGCCGTTCGTACTCGCCGACAGCGCCTTGGACAAGGCGTTTTTGAGCGAGGCGGAGGCAGCGGGGCTTTTGAACCTGAAGGGTCACCGCAGCGTTGGCGGCATGCGCGCAAGTCTTTATAACGCCGTGCCCGAGGCCGCGGTGGACGCGCTGATCGCCTTCATGCACGATTTCGAACAACGAAAAGGCTAACCCCATGTCAGATACGCCAATCAATTTGGGTGAACTTCGCCAGCGCATCGACCAGCTCGACGAGGATATCGTGCGTCTTATCAGCGAGCGCGCCCGCTGCGCTCAGCAGGTCGCCCGCGTAAAGCTGGCCGACGACGAAAACGCGGTGTTTTACCGGCCCGAGCGCGAAGCTCAGGTGTTGCGCCGGATCATGTCGCTCAACGAAGGCCCGCTTGACGACGAAGAGATGGCGCGGCTGTTTCGTGAAATCATGTCGGCGTGCCTGGCGCTGGAGAAGCCGATCAAGGTGGCGTATCTCGGACCAGAAGGCACCTTTACCCAGCAGGCGGCGCTCAAGCACTTTGGCGACAGTGCCGTGAGCCTGCCGATGGCGGCCATCGACGAGGTCTTTCGCGAAGTCGAGGCGGGCGCGGTCAACTACGGGGTCGTGCCGGTCGAAAATTCCACCGAAGGCGTGGTCAACCACACCCTGGATACCTTCATCGATTCGTCGATCAAGATCTGCGGCGAAGTCGTGCTGCGTATTCACCACCACCTGCTGGTCAGCGAGAACACCCGCCAGGATAAGGTCACGCGGATCTACTCGCACCCGCAGTCTTTTGGCCAGTGCCGTAAATGGCTCGACGCCCACTTTCCTCACGCCGAGCGCGTGCCGGTGGCTTCCAACGCCGAGGCGGCAAAACTGGTCAAGACCGAGTGGCACAGCGCGGCGATTGCCGGCGACATGGCGGCCAAGCTTTACGGGCTGACCCATATTGCAGAAAAGATCGAGGACCGGCCGGATAACTCCACACGCTTTTTGATCATCGGCAGCGAAGGTGTGCCGAGCTGCGGTGAAGACAAAACTTCGGTAGTGGTGGCTATGCGCAACCAGCCCGGCGCGCTGCACGATCTGCTCGAACCGTTTCACCGCCACGGCATCGATCTTACCCGCATCGAAACGCGCCCCTCGCGCACCGGTGCCTGGAACTATGTGTTCTTCATCGACTTCAAGGGCCATATCGACGAGCCCGAGGTGGCGTCGGTACTCGAAGAGGTCAACCGCGGTGCGCTCGAGCTGCGCGTACTGGGCTCCTACCCGCAGGGTGTGATGTGACAGAGCGGCTCACTTCGATGAGCGTTGCGGCCGCGTGCCGTGAGCCGCGCATTTTGATCGTCGGCCTTGGCCTGATGGGCGGCTCGCTCGCCGCCGCGCTCAAGAGCAGGGGCTTTGACGGCGAGATTCTGGCCTGTGACCCGGACGAGGGCGAGATTGCGCTCGGCGTTGAAATGGGTTTGATCGACGGCGGCGGCCGTGAGCTCGAGGCGCTGCTCGACGGCGTTTCGCTGGTGGTGCTGGCGGTGCCGGTGCTGGCAATGGAGTCGGTGCTGGAAAGCCTCAAGGCGGGGCTCGCTCGCGCGGCGGCTGATGTCGTCGTGACCGATGTTGGCAGTACCAAGGGTGTGATCCGCGACTGCGTCGAGCGCGTGTTCGGTGAGCTTCCCGTCAACGTCGTGCTGGGCCACCCGATCGCCGGTTCGGAAAAAAGCGGCGTGGCTGCCGCCAACCCGGCGCTCTTCATCGACCACAAGGTGATTTTGACCCCGGAGCCCAATGCCGACCCGGTGGCGCTTGGTCGGGTGTACGCGCTGTGGCAGGCCTGCGGCTCCGAGGTGCTGGAGATGAGCGTCGAGCGTCATGATCAGGTGCTGGCCCGCACCAGCCACTTGCCGCACCTGCTGGCCTTCTCGCTGGTCGATACGCTGGCCCGCCAGGATCAGCGCCTCGACATCTTTCGCTACGCTGCCGGCGGCTTTCGTGACTTCACGCGCATCGCCGGCAGCGACCCGGTCATGTGGCGCGACATCTTCATTGCCAACCGCGAGGCGGTGCTGGCTTCACTCGACGACTTCGAAGCGGGCCTGAAAACGCTCAGAACGTCCATCGAGCGCGGCGACAGCGACGCGCTGATCGCCACCTTCGACCGGGCCAGCCATGCGCGGCGCTACTTTGGAACCTTACTCAGTCAAACAAGCTATCAGGCGGAATACCATATGCACTCTCACGCGCGCGTTACCTATCGTGTCAAACCCGGCGGCCAGGCCCAAGGGCGCCTGCGCGTGCCCGGCGACAAGTCGATGTCGCACCGCTCTATCATGCTGGGGGCACTGGCCAACGGCGTGACCGAGGTCAAGGGGTTTCTTGAAGGCGAGGACAGCCTAGCCACGCTTCAGGCGTTTCGTGAAATGGGCGTGGCCATCGAAGGCCCGCACCAGGGGCGCGTGATCATTCACGGCGTAGGCCTGCACGGTCTCAAGGCGCCGGCAGGCCCCTTGTACGTCGGTAACTCCGGTACCGCCATGCGCCTGTTCGCCGGTCTTCTGGCCGGCCAGAATTTCGACAGCGAACTCACCGGCGACGAATCGCTGACCAAGCGCCCGATGGGGCGCGTGGCGGATCCGTTAAGAGCCATGGGCGCCACCGTCGAGACCGCCGAAGGCGGACGTCCGCCTCTCGTCATCAAGGGCGGTTCGGCGCTCAAGGGCATCCATTACGACATGCCGATGGCCAGCGCACAGGTGAAGTCGTGCCTGTTACTTGCCGGGCTTTACGCCGAAGGTGAGACCCGCGTGCGTGAACCCGCGCCGACTCGTGATCATACCGAGCGGATGCTCAACGGGTTCGGCTATCCGGTCCACCGCGAAGGCGACACTTGCTGGCTGGAAGGCGGCCACGGCCTGACCGCCGGGCCCATCGACGTGCCCTCGGATATCTCCTCGGCCACCTTCTTTTTAGTGGCCGCGGCGATCACCCCTGGCTCGGATATCACGCTCGAGCACGTGGGTATGAACCCGACGCGCATCGGCGTGATCAATATTCTGACGCTGATGGGCGCGAATCTTGCCTTCGAGAACGAGCGCGAGGTAGGCGGCGAGCCTGTGGCGGATATCCGCATTTGCTACGCGCCGCTGTCGGGTATCGATATCCCGGTCGAGCAGGTACCGCTGGCCATCGACGAATTTCCGGCGCTGTTTATCGCTGCTGCCAACGCCAAAGGTACGACGCGTCTGCGCGGCGCGGAAGAGCTTCGTGTTAAAGAGTCGGACCGCCTGCAGGCCATGGCCGACGGCCTTGCGATTCTTGGAATCGAGCACACGATGCTCAATGACGGTATCGACATCGTGGGCGCTCAGCAGGGCGACTCCACGGCGCCCAACTACGCCGGTGGAAGCGTCGATAGCCTGGGCGATCACCGCATCGCCATGGCCTTTGCCGTAGCGGCGCTGCGCGCTTCCAGCGAAATCACGATCGATGACTGCGCCAACGTCGCGACCTCTTTCCCGGGCTTTTTGAGTCTTCTCGAGCGTATCGGCATGAGCGCCGAGGAGGTGCGCCAGTGAGTATCGACGTTCCCGTTCTCACCATCGACGGCCCGGGCGGGGCCGGTAAGGGTACCATCAGCGGCTTGATCGCCGAGCGCCTGGGCTGGCATCTGCTCGACAGCGGCGCACTCTACCGGCTGACCGCCCAGGCGGCGCTCAAACACGGCGTAGCGCTAGACGACGAGCCGGCCCTGGAGCGTTTGGCGCTATCGCTGGACGCCGCTTTTCCGGTCGAAGCGGGTGCGCCGCGTACGCTACTGGAAGGCGAGGATGTCACCCGGGTTATTCGCACCGAGCAGGCCGGCGAACGCGCCTCCCAGGTGGCATCGCTTCCCGGCGTTCGCCAAGGGCTCTTGGAGCGACAGCGTGATTTTTGCCAGACGCCGGGGCTCGTCGCGGACGGCCGCGATATGGGTACGGTCGTTTTCCCCGATGCGCCGGTCAAGGTGTTTCTGACCGCCAGCGCCGAGGAGCGGGCGCGAAGGCGCTTCAAGCAGTTGCAGGACGCCGGCGTGGATGCTAGTCTTTCGAGTCTTTTGAAGGAGATTCAGGCACGCGATGCACGCGACACGCAGCGCAGCGTGGCCCCGCTCAAGCCGGCATCTGATGCCGTAACGCTTGACACCACGCGCCTGAGTATACCGGAAGTGGTTGATCGTCTGACGCAGTTGCTGGCTCAAAAAGGGCTTGCAAGCAGAGGCTGATTCTCCCTTGCGGCGTTTTTGGGAAGGTGTCACGACATGGCAGGGCGGCAATTCATATGATCGTTCATATCAGAGAGCCCGGTCAGGTCCAACCAGCGCTAACACCCCCGGAAGCTGAGTTACATAGGCCCGTACTCGCTGGTGGTACGGAGAAGGCATTACGCCTCAACAACGTTGATCACGTAGGAAAACCATGAGCGAAAGCTTTGCTGAACTGTTTGAACAGTCTCTTAACGACATCAACATGGAGCCGGGCGCCATCGTCGCGGCCCAAGTTGTCGACATCGACGGTGACTGGGTTACCGTTAATGCTGGTCTGAAATCCGAAGGCCAAATCCCCGCGGCTCAGTTCCGCGATGACAACGGTGAACTCACCATCGCCATCGGCGATGACGTTCACGTTGCACTGGAAGCCGTCGAAGACGGTTTCGGCGAAACGCGTCTGTCGCGCGAAAAAGCCAAGCGTGCTGAAGCCTGGAAGATTCTGGAAGCGGCCTTCGAGAAAGACGAAATCATCAAGGGCGTGATCAACGGTAAAGTTAAAGGCGGCTTCACAGTCGACGTTGACTCTATCCGTGCCTTCCTGCCGGGTTCACTGGTCGACGTTCGTCCGGTTCGCGATACCGCGCACCTGGAAAATAAAGAACTCGACTTCAAGGTTATCAAGCTGGATCCGAAGCGCAACAACGTCGTTGTTTCGCGTCGCGCCGTGCTTGAAGCCGAAAACAGCGCCGAGCGTGAAGCGCTGCTCGCTACTCTGCAAGAAGGCCAGCAAATCAAGGGTATCGTTAAGAACCTGACTGATTACGGCGCCTTCGTCGACCTGGGCGGCGTTGACGGCCTGCTGCACATCACCGACATGGCCTGGAAGCGCATCAAGCATCCGTCCGAAATCGTTGCCGTGGGCGATGAGATCAACGTCAAAGTGCTGAAGTTCGACCGCGAGCGCAACCGCGTATCGCTGGGTCTCAAACAGCTAGGCGAAGATCCGTGGGTCAACATCAAGGCGCGCTACCCGGAAGGCACCAAAGTACACGCGGTCGTCACTAACCTGACCGACTACGGCTGCTTTGCCGAGCTCGAAGAGGGCGTCGAAGGTCTGGTTCACGTTTCCGAAATGGACTGGACCAACAAGAACATCCATCCGTCTAAAGTCGTTCAAGTGGGCGACGATGTCGACGTCATGGTGTTGGACATCGACGAAGAGCGTCGTCGTATTTCTCTGGGTATCAAGCAGTGCACCGCTAACCCGTGGGAAACCTTCAACGCTGAGTACAACAAGGGCGACCGCGTTTCTGGCACCATCAAGTCGATCACCGATTTCGGTATCTTCATTGGTTTGGAAGGCGGCATCGACGGCCTGGTTCACCTGTCCGACATCTCCTGGACAGAAACCGGCGAAGAAGCGGTTCGCAACTTCAAGAAAGGCGATGAAGCTGAAGCCGTTATCCTGTCGATCGATCCGGAGCGCGAGCGCATCTCCTTGGGTATCAAGCAAATGGATTCCGATCCGGTTGCCGAATACCTCTCAGTCAACGACAAGGGCAGCATCGTGACTGGCCGCGTTGTCGAAGTCGATGCGAAAGAAGCGCACGTTGAGCTGGCAACCGATGTCGTTGCTATTCTCAAGGCGTCTGAAATCAGCGCTGACCGCGTCGAAGACGCGCGTAACGTGCTGAACGAAGGCGATAGCGTCGAAGCGCGTATCGTGAACGTTGATCGCAAGAGCCGTCAGATCAATCTGTCGATCAAAGCGAAAGAGCAGGACGATACTCGTCAGAATATGAAGAAACTGCGCGAGCAGGATTCCGAAACCGGCGGTGGCGGTGCTACCACGATCGGCGATCTGATCAAGCAGCAGATGGGCCAGGACTAATAGTCCGGCTTTATCTTAAAAACGCCACCTTCGGGTGGCGTTTTTTTTTGTACTTCATTAAATAACGACCTTTTTGCCTCTTTAAGACGGCCAGGATTAAAGTTCTAAACGCACTTTATATAAAAAAACGTTTAGTATTCGGCTTTAAATCAACTAGACTATTGTCAATTAAAGCAATTGAAGCAATAATGTTGCCGCCTCGCGATAAGTAGACGGCTTTAGACGTTTTGCTTTTCCAGTCATAGTTTATCAAGGAATCCCCATGTCATTGCTAAATGAGTACATGCAAAAAGAGCAGCAGTTAAAGCAGCTGCAGGAAGACCTTCAACGTCTGGAAGGCGATCAGCGACTTAAAAGCGAGCTGGAGTTTAAATCCAAACTTGAAGCCTTAATGAACGAGTTCGGTAAAAAACCGGCCGACGTCATTGCCATGCTGGATCCGTCGAATGACCAGCGCGGTAGCAGCGCCGCTCCCAAGGCCTCTGCGGCTTCCAGCAATCGCCGTAAGCGCCGTTTAAAAGTGTACAAGAACCCGCACACAGGTGAAGTCATTGAAACCCGTGGCGGTAATCACAAAGGCCTTCGCAGTTGGAAAGACGAGTACGGTGACGAAACCGTAGAATCCTGGCTCGAGCAACAGGATAGCTAAGAATACGACCGGTGCCTTTTCCGAGGGCGCCGGTTTTTTATTTCGAAAGGTGGTCGTGGTAGAAGCGCTTAAAAGCCGTAAAGGTGCTTGGCGGTATGTCAGACAACCCCTACTGACTATCCTGCATTGTTTTAAAACAGTGCGATATCCGAAGCCTTGTCCAGGGAACCCAATCCAGACAATGGCATCCAATCCTGACTCTGTGATTCAAACGTCTCCGTAAGGGTGGTTCGGGTCATGTAACTACTCATGAATCGACTCACAAATCGAATAGTTACGCTATAGTGGTTGATGCTCGTATCAGGCGGGCAGGGTAGTATTCCACGCTATTGGCTTTTCTCGTAATGTCTGCCGATGAGCCAGCCGGCGTAAGAACGAGCAGTTTCCGCCGAAATGAAGTGGCTTTCTTCGCTAACGTTGGACGTGGATGTAGAGCAAAACTCGCTCTCACTGCGATTTGAACATTGGTAGCTTTTATCGTTTTAAGGCATCTGTCTTAATTTTGACGCCGAGCCATTGCGTGCATACAGACATGATGGCGTTAAAGTCGATCATTAGTGCCAATAAAGGATGCTCTCTTTTCTTAAGTAAGGTGTGAATTCAAGTTCAATGAAATATCAAAAGGCTCATAAACAAGTGGATGAACGCGATAAACTGCGCAAGTTTCGCGAGCTCGACGACGCCTTCGCCGAAGCCCTGCGACAGCTTGAAAGTCCGGGCAATCGTTTCAATATCCCAACCGGCCCACCCGTGCGCTCGCTCAAGGATCTGGAAGAGGAAGAGAACCAGACCCGCTTACAAGAGCACGAGCGTCAGTTCGAGGAGCGTTTGAAAGCGCTTTGTATCGAGGCGGGCTACCGTGATAAAAAAGTCCTGGCGCTGGTCCAAAGCCTGTTGGAATTTGGTCTTTGGTCAAAAGACGATATGCCCGCGATCAGTGAGCCTACCGTGTCGGCGCTTAGCGGTAGCGGTAGATCCGAAGGCTAGGTAGAAACGGCACGCTCTCAAGCTTTTCATCACGGCGCTTGGCGCGAGTACGCTCGGTGGGTGGCGTGTTGTCGGGCGCCTTGATATGCGGTAAACGTGCCTCAAAGCTCGGAACGATTAACGGCATGGCGATATTATGTGCTCGCCTCGTGTGGCCGTCTTCAAGCGGTTCGACAAAGAACAGATTGGCGCGCATGAGAGGGGCTTGTGCCTGTACCTGAGCCAGCGTTTCACCACTAGGGATGCCCGCGAGTTTTTGCAGCTGAATCCGAATATGCGGTGCGTCGATATCGAGCTGCAAAAGCTTTTTTTCAGCATCTCCAACGCTGAGCTTTTTGATCGAGCGACCGCTGGTATACCAAGCAAGCCGTACCCTGGCCACTGGCGCCGGCGCGATCGGTATATGGCGCCAACACTGCTTTAAATGAAGCCGCGCCATACCGCTTTTACGCAGCACATCGTCCACGTGGGGATGGCGTGCAGGCAGTCGGCTTTTCGCCTCGGTCAACGCGTGAGGCGAGAGCGTTTTGATACGTTTGATCAGCTCGCCAATGGCGCTCTTTTTACGATTGACCTCTTCGACCGCTGAGAGCAGCGTTTCACCCGCCGCGACCACGGCAATGTAATTACGCGTCTCACGCCCGTCCTGTCCCTCAACGTGCCACATATCCATCAGTGACTGGCGAAACCAGTGGAGCCCCAAGGCGCTTGCTTCGAGTTGCCAGCTAGGCGGCGGCTTAGCCTCGAAGAGCGACGCGGCGTGATCGATCGCCCCCATCAGCTCGTCGAAGCGCGCATCGAGTTCGAAGAAAAGATGGTAGGCGGTAGGCTCCGGGCTAGTCACGTAAGAGCCCGGCCGCGGCTATAAGGGGCGTATCGGCAAAATCCCTCATGAGAGCGGCGCATCCTTATCGGCCTGGGCGAGCAGCGTTTCGATATCCGCTTCGTCCATGGCCGATTCGCCGCCGATGCGATGCGACTCGTCCGCCCAGGCACCCAAATCCAAAAGCTGGCAGCGCTTGCTGCAAAAAGGCCGATAAGTGCTTTCCGGCGCCCAGGCCACTTTTTTAGCGCACTGAGGGCAGTCGACTTCGAACGGGGAATCATTCGCGGGGGACATAAAACTCCTGGGTAACAACGCTTTCATCAAATCGGGTTGACGTGACTGTTGGATTATTTACGAACGTTTTGATGCCTATGGCGAGTTCGCCTGGCTCATGTGGCGGTAACGCTCATCTAGCGCCGCCACCTGAGCCTCGAGACGCTCCGGGGCGCCGTCGTTGTCCAGCACGTCATCCGCGCGCATCAGGCGCTCTTCGCGCGAGAGCTGAGCGGCCAGAATGGCTTCGATCTGCGCGGCGCTAACGCCATCCCGGCGTAAGGTACGCTCGCGCTGGGTATCCATACTAACATCGACGACCAGCGTTCGCGCGACTAGCGCCGCTTGGCCGGATTCGAACAGCAACGGTGAGACGAGCAGCACGTAAGGGGAGTGGCGTTTCAGCATCTTCAAGCGTTCGGTAATGCGTTGGCGAATGCGCGGGTGGGTGACCGACTCGAGCCACGCGCGCTCTGACGACTCGTTGAAGATGAGCTCGCGAAGCGCGGCGCGGTCGAGGCTGCCGTCTGCCTTCAACACGTGCTGGCCAAAACGATCGGCGACTTCTGAAAGCGCCGGCTCGCCTGGCTCGACGACCTCTCGGGCAACGTCGTCGGCATCCACGTAGCCAATGCCAAGCGCTTCGAACGCTTTTGCCACGGTCGATTTGCCCGAGCCGATACCCCCTGTCAATCCAATGATCATGTTATCGCGCCATTTCCTTGAGTACGGGTTAATAGCTTAGCGCGGCGTAGAGCGCAAACAGCTCGTCACCGACCAAAAGACACACCCACCCGGCGAGCGCCAGAAACGGGCCAAAGGGAAGAGGTTTGCCGCGCAGAGTCGGCAAGAGCAGCTGGGCGAATCCGCCGACCACAGCCCCAAGCCCCGCTGAAAGCACCAGCAAAAGCGGCAAGAACGTCCAGCCGAGCCAAGCGCCTAACGCCGCCAGCAGCTTGAAGTCGCCGTAGCCCATGCCTTCCTTGCCGGTAACGAGCTTGAAAAGCCAGTAGAAACTCCACAGCGCAAGATAGCCCGCGATCGCCCCGACCACCGCCTGCGTGATCATAAAAGGCTGAAACAGCAGCTGATATATGAACCCTAGCCAAAGAAGTGGCAGGGTCAGCGTGTCCGGCAGCAAAAACGTGCGAAAATCGATCACGGCCAGCGCCAGCAGCGTCAAACACGCCGCATACACGAACAGCGCTTGAAAATCGGCGCCATGGAGCGCGACGACTGCCACCGCCAAAAGCCCGCCGGCGAGTTCAACGAGCGGATACTGCGCGCTGATGCGCGTTTGGCAATGAGCGCAGCGGCCGCGGCGCTTAAGCCAGCCCAACAGCGGCAGGTTATCGTGCCAAGCGATGGGCGCTTCGCAGCGCGGACACATCGAGGAGGGCACGGCGAGGTTGAAGCGCGGTGCGTGATCGACGGGGATTTCGAGGGCTTGCTGTGCCTCCTCGCGCCAAGCTCGCATCAGCATGACGGGCAAGCGCGTGATGACGACGTTCAAAAAGCTGCCGAGACAGAGGCCAACAAAGAAAACGAGTGGGTACAGAACGGCTGGCGGTAAGCCCATGGTGCTCCGAAGCGTGGTTGAGTGGCGGTGCGTGGTTGAATGTCGATAGGCGATTAAAGCGCGGTACCGATTTCGAAAATGGGCAGGTACATTGAAACGACGACGCCCCCGACCAGAATCCCCAGAACCACGATTATAACCGGTTCCATTAGCGAGGTGAGGGTGTCGACCTTATTTTCGACTTCCTCATCGTAGTAATCGGCTACGCGATTGAGCATGGCATCGAGCGAGCCGGCCTCCTCACCGATACTGACCATCTGCACGGCCAGCGCGGGGAAGCGGTTGGTTAGGCGCATGGCAAAGTGAAGCTGTTGGCCGGTGGTCACATCCTGGCGCACTTCGTTGATCGCTCTCATATAAACGCGATTGTCCGCCGCGCCGGAGGCGGTTTCCAAGCCTTCGATCAGCGGCACGCCGGAGCTGAACGTGGTCGCTAGCGTGCGCGTAAAGCGCGATACCGCGGATTTGTGCAGAATGTCGCCCAGCACCGGCAGGCGCAGCATAAACTGATCGATCTTGTACGCGACGTTTTCTGAGCGCCGCGCCGCCGCCTTGAGTAAAAATATAGCGCCGACGATCAGCGCAAGCGTAGGCAGCCAAAACACCTGAGCGAGTTCGGAAAACTGGACGGTGAGCTGGGTCAGCACTGGAAGCTCCGCGCCGAAACCCTGAAACATGCTTTCGAATTCCGGCACGACGACGACCAGTAGAATCATGGTCACGGCAAGGCCGATGGTGAGTACCGCCGCCGGATACCAGAGCGCCTTTTTTACCCGGCTTTTGAGCGAGGCGACTTTCTCCTTGTAAATTGCGATGCGCTCGAGCATCTGATCCAGCGCGCCGGCCTGCTCGCCGGCGTTGACCAAGTTTACGAATAGTCGGTCGAACTGTTTGGGGTGGCGCGCCATCGCCTGCGAGAGGCTATCGCCCGAGGAGACATCGCGCATGATCTGCTGTGTAAGATCGACCATGGCAGGCTTCTTCATACTTTCGGAAATCGCTTGAAGCGCCTGAAGAATCGGGATGCCCGCGCGCATCATGGTGGCCATTTGACGCGCAAATAGCATGATATCGATGTTTGCTACCTTTCCACGACCGCTCAGACTGTTGCGCTTTTGAATCTTGAGAACGGTGATACGCTGCTTGGCGAGCTGGTCGATGATGTCGTCCCGACTGCGGCCGATCAGCTCTCCCTTCATAAGCCGATCCTTTGGCCCCTTTCCCTGCCATTTCCATCGGTGCAGAGGCGCCAGCTTGATACGCGCTTTCGCTTTGGCCATTGCGGGGCTACTCCTTGCTGATTCGGTTGACTTCTTCAAGGCTCGTGCTGCCATCGAGCACGCGTTGAAGACAGCTCTGGTATAGGCTCGGGTGGCCCTCCTTGCGCGCCAGTTCATCGATTTCGATAGCGTTGCCGTCCCGCATGATCAGGTTACGCATGGCGTCGCTGATCGGTAGCACTTCATATATTCCCACCCGGCCCTTGTACCCTTGAGTGCATTTTTTGCAGCCGACCGCTTTATAGATTGTCACGTTGTTGAGCTGGTCCTTGGGAAAGCCGGCTTTTAACAATGCTTCCTGAGGAATGTCTGCCGGGGCTTTACAGTGCGTGCAAAGCCTACGCGCAAGTCGCTGGGCAATGATCAGCGTCACTGAACTTGCAATGTTGTAGGACGCCACCCCCATGTTGGCCAAACGCGTAAGAGTTTGCGCCGCCGAATTGGTGTGAACTGTGGAGAGCACCATGTGACCGGTTTGCGCCGCTTTGACCGCGATTTCGGCAGTTTCCAAATCGCGAATCTCACCGACCATGACCACATCCGGATCCTGGCGCAAAAAAGCGCGCAGGGCACTGGCGAAGTTGAGCCCAATCTTCGGCAGTACGTTGACCTGGTTAATGCCGGACACTTTGATCTCGACTGGATCCTCGGCGGTACAGATATTGCGCTCGATCTCGTTGAGCATGCTGATACCGGTATAGAGCGTTACTGTTTTGCCGCTACCGGTTGGCCCTGTTACCAAAATCATGCCCTGAGGGCGCTTGAGCGCGTACTCGTACTCACGCCGTTGGTCGGCGCTAAAGCCCAACTGCTCGATGCCTAGCCGTACCGAGGAGGGGTCGAGTATACGCAGCACCAGTTTTTCGCCATAAACGGTGGGTAGGGAGTTAACGCGAAAGTCGATGGAGCGAGTACGCGAAAGCTGCAGCTTGATCGCTCCGTCCTGGGGCAGGCGACGTTCGGAGATATCGAGTCGCGACATTATTTTTAGGCGCGCGGCAATTCGATCGCGCATTGAAAAGGGTGGCCTGGCCACTTCGAGAAGCATACCGTCAATGCGAAAACGTACCCTGTATTGCGACTCGAAGGGCTCGAAGTGAATATCCGATGCCCCCCGGCTGATCGCATCGAGCAGTACCTTGTTGACGAACTTGACTACCGGCGCATCGTCCTTGTTCGCTACAGAACCCTCGAGTGTAGCCTCCTTGTCGTCGTCATCCTGAACGAGATTCAACTCGCCCACGGCGTCATTCACGCCCTCCAGCTCGTCCAGCAAACTGCGCTCGTTTTGCGAGACGTATTGCGCCAGGTTGTTGCGTATTTGCTCGACCGGGGCCAGCACGCCTTCAAGGGTAAGATTGGTTGCGAATTGCAGCTCGTCGAGTCGTGTGAGCGTGGCTGGGTAGGGCACCGCCACGGTCAATCGGTGGCCGTGACGCGCCAGTGGCAGGGCATCCAGTTTTTCGAGAATCTTGACCGGGTAGTCGCTGGCGGGGGGGAGCGCGCTAATCTTTATGGACTCCAAATCCACCACTGGCAGACCATACTCCCAAGCGGCACCCAGCACCGCATCGGCCGAGCCCACCAGCCCGCTTTCAACCACGTGTTCCAAAAACGAGACTTCAAGCTCGGCAGACGTCGTATCGGCGACTTCGGCCTGGCCTTGGGTCATCACCCCGTGAGCCACGAGCCGTTTCGCAATACCGCTAAGCGCACGTGTAGCCAAGGGCTGATCGAAGGCGGAAGAGTTCATAGGGGCTCGCAGCGCAGGAGGTACATGGAAGGAAGCAACTGAAATCGTTAGCTACCACCTAAAAGGACTATAGTGCACGAATACGTTTGGTCAAAACGTCTGAATAGCGTAAAAAAAAGGCTTATAAAGCTAGTTGTAAGCCTGTAGGGGCTGAGCTAATGTGACAATCCAAGCGGCTAAGCTCTTTTAGCTCCATAACGCACAATGCAAGGGACTTCACAAATGCAAACCCCCACGACTTCTCAACCGCGCCGGTACGACCAGGGCGGTTTTACCTTGATCGAGCTGCTAATTGTTGTGGCGATTATTGGAATTTTGGCGGCTGTAGCTGTACCTCAGTATCAGAATTATATCGAAAGGTCTGAGTTTGCAGCTGAGTTTGGAGAAATGAATTCTTATCGATCACTCGTCGCAGCTGAAATTGCCTCTAATAATACAGGTACTAATGTACAAGTAGCTGATAACTTAGGTATTCCTGCTACGGTGGGTGCTGATAATAACGTTGCTCTAACCGCATACAGTGCTGCAAATAATACTGCGACACTCACAGGTGCGAATTTTATTTATACATTAGCTAACAATTCTTGGGCGTGTACAGTTGTTGCAGGTTCTGACGCTGCTTCAGCAGATACTTCTCAGCTACCACAAGCATGCAGAACTTAAGATAAACTAAATTAGGCCATTGCTCTAACAAGGCAGTGGCTTAAAATTTTTTGTTAAATAGCTAACTTTTAATATTAAATTCCAACTAACTGAAAACAAAAGTTGTAAAAATTTCTACTTTAGGCATCGTGATGGCTGGTTGCATATCATTGCACGCTTTTACGTTAGTCTAATCTGTCAACACACCTGCCCATAGCGCACGAGGCAACTCGCAAGGCCACCATCAGGAACACCAGCAGCGCGGTAATTTACATCGCGGCCATGAAGAGTCACACTCCTACAGCGACCTGCCTCGCTTCAACGATCAGGACATCCTCCGCATCCTGCGCCAGTACGATGTTCGCGCGGACTCTTCACTGCCGCCGGGCATACAGAACCGTTTGGAACAAGGAAAAACCTTACTTCTCGGGATCGCCAAGCGCTTCGATGATTACGTCTATCGTGAGCTTCCACAGTATTCAAGCTACCAGTGGCGCTGCGTTGGGGCCGACGTCGTGCTTATTGAAGCTGCGACTCAAGTGGTGGTCAAAATTATTACCAATGCGCTAATCCGTTAATGTCATGACACCACCGTGGGAACTCATTACCATAATGCATTTAGTTCAACGGTAAGGGAGTCAGAATGGCGGTTACCCTAAAGTCACGTATGGAATTGTGAGGATTCGATAAAATCTCCGTTTAGATCGATATTTGGAAGCAGCATTAAGCGGGTAACCAATTTCTATATAGCGATCGATACCTTTATTAGCAAAGAGCTGATTCTGTTTCCTCTTTAAGATTTTTTATTTTGAGAAGTAAAAGTCTAGTTGTTAACGCATTAGGTTGTTAAAGCGTAGTTATTAGTATTATAAAATTAGCTTTACAGTAACTCATTGGTTGCTTTTTTTTAAGTTTTCTTTAATTTGGTGCGTTATACTTAAATTCATAATTCATTCTCAATTTCATACTAAGCTAGGGATTCCATTCAAAAGGAGCCTTGATATGAAAATTTATACGTTGAGCATCATGATTGCGGCGTCATTTACATGGCACGCCGTTGCGCTAGCCCAACCCGCCCACGCTCCAGCTCATGGCGCGCGCGGCAATTCGCAAGGCCATCATCAGGAGCACCAGCAGCGCGGCAATTCACATCGCGGCCATGCAGAGTCTCACTCCTACAGCGATCTGCCTCGCTTCAACGATCAGGACATCCTCCGCATTCTGCGCCAGTACGATGTTCGCGCGGACTCTTCACTGCCGCCGGGCATGCAGAACCGTTTGGAACAAGGAAAACCCTTACCTCCCGGGATCGCTAAGCGCTTCGATGATTCCGTCTATCGTGAGCTTCCGCAGTATTCCGGCTACGAGTGGCGCCGCGTTGGGGCCGACGTGGTGCTGATCGAAGCCGCGACGCAAGTGGTGGTTGATATCATTACTAATGCGCTGATCCGTTAATGTCATGACACCGCCATGGGAACTCCTTACCATAAAGCGTTTAGCTCAACGGTAAGGGAGTCAGCATGGCGGATACCTTGAAGTCGCGTTTGGAAGAGACGGTGCGCATTGCCGAAGAGGCGGGGCGCATGATCCTGAAGGCGCGAGAAGAACAGCGCTTCGATCAGCGTTTGAAAGCGGGCATCGAGCTGGTGACCGATGTCGATGTAGCGGTCGATACATATATCAGCGAAGCGTTGAGCCAACGCTTTCCCGGCGAGCTTCAGCTTAGCGAAGAATTGAGCCCGGATCAGGGCTTGGGTACTCAGGAACCGCTGTGGGTGGTGGACCCCATCGACGGTACGGTCAATTTTGCCCAAGGGCTTCGTCACGTGGCGGTTTCCATTGCTTGGCTCGAGAAGGGCGTGGGTAAAATCGGGGTCGTACACGCGCCGTTTCTTGGGGAGACCTTCACCGCCTTTGAAGGCGGTGGCGCGTTTTGTAACGGTCAGCCGATCAAGCCAAGCTCGGCGACCGAACTTCCCGCGACGCTGGTAGGTACCGGTTTCCCTTATGATCGCGCCGCGCGTAAGGCGCTGATGCCACGCCTGGAAGCCATTTTGACCAACTGCCAAGACATTCGCCGTAACGGCGCCGCGGCGCTGGATATTTGCGATATCGCCTGCGGGCGCTTGGACGCCTACGTCGAGTCGGTCTCGCCCTGGGATTTCGCCGCGGGCTGGGTGATCGCGCGGGAAGCGGGGGCCACGCTTGGGCGCCTGGTCGAGGTGCCTGACGGGGTTTCGCCTGACCTGTACCCTGACGAGCTTTTGATTACCGCCCCGGGCGTTTTCGAGCAGATGAAAACGCTGTTATTAGATGCTTCCTAATCAATTGGCCAAGCATTTGATAAGAAAGCGTAAAAAGGTCTTTTCATTTGCGGCTTTAAACGCTAGTATACGCACCGTCCTGAGGCGTTAAGCCAGTGGGCATCGGAGTGTGGCGCAGCTTGGTAGCGCGTTGCAATGGGGTTGCAAAGGTCGCAGGTTCGAATCCTGTCACTCCGACCAATATGAAAAACCGCCGCTTGGGCTAGCCCAAGCGGCGGTTTTTTTGGCTCATCAGTAACGATCATCAAGATCATTAGGGCGACGCTGCTGACCAGTAGGGCGCCCATTTTGGGGGCGCTGTGCGCGGTTGGTGGTATTACCGCGATGCTTGTCCCAGGCGTTTTTTACCTTTTGGCGGTTGGCGGGCTTTCGTAGCCAGTTGAATACCGCCAGCATGATCCACTTTCTCATGATGCCTCCTTGACGAAGTAAGAGGGCGTCCTGTCGATCTATCCATTAGCGCTTGATCGTCACCGCCGCAAGTCAAAGCGGCGGCAACGAGAACGTATTTATTCCTGCTGAGCGCGGTGGTCGGCGAGTGCGGTGGTAACGGCTTCTTCCCACTGGCCGGCGTTTATACCCCAGTGCTCCATTTCATCCTTGTCCGGCGCGCCCTCGGCGGCTTTTTCGAGCTCCTCCGGGGAGTAGGCTTCGAAACAGTGTTTGGCGAACGCCTTGGTCGGGCCTTCCTGAAGCTGGTTGATCATTTCCATTTGGGGATCCTTTCCTTGTCAGTACGTGGTCTTGCAGGGTTCTTTCGTGGTCTTGCATAAATTGCGCAGGAGCGCATGGACATCAGTATAGTGTTTCGCCCGATATTTGCGTCGGGCACAGCGCGCTCGGGTTAAAGAAACACGTCAGTAATGATTTTTACCGCGATGGCGGCCAGTAGCAGCACGATGAGATTGTCGAACCACACGTAGGGTAAGCGCTTGCCCAGCGCGGCGCCGAGCGGCATGCCCAGCGCAATGACGGCGAAAGCGGCAGCGCTGTAAAGCGTAAGCTCCAAGCTCAAAAGGCCCGCAGCCATCAACGCCGGTATCTGTGCGACGGTAATCGCGCAGAAAAACACCGAGATCGAGCCAATGAATACGCGCCGGTCGAGCCGCATGGCATTCAGGAACGTGATCGAAGCGGGCGCCGACATGCCCGCCGCGCCTTGAAGCACCCCGCCAATGAGCCCGACCGGCAGCACGAGCCGCTCGGCCCAGGCCATGGAGAGCGCCATTTTGCGCCGCAGCAGTTTGATTGCTAGATAAAGCACGATCGCCCCGGCCACGCCCAGCGATAGCGTATCGTGTGAAAGCGCCACCAGCCCCCAAGTACCGACAACGATGCCCGCACAGCCGGCGATCGAGAAGCTAGCTAAAAAGCGCCAGGGCAGCAAGTGGTGGCGGTACTGCCACACTTGAAGCGCGTTGCTGCAAAGGTTGGAGACCACCAGCAGCGCGATCGCCACGCGCACGTTGTAGAGCATGGTGAAGATCGGCACCACGATCACCGGTACGCCGGAGCCGATCGCCCCCTTGACGATGCCGGCGGCGAGCAGGGTCAAAAACGCAACGATCACGCGTTCATCCTTGAGTGAGTCGGCAAAGGCTCAATTCTTGAGCACGTAGCAGGGCGTGTAGGGCTGGCCGTCGAGCTTCATCCGCCCTTGGGTGACAAAGGAGCTCAAGAGCTCGTCCAAACGCGTCATCAGCTCCGGCTCGGCGGAGAGCTCGAAGGGGCCATGGGCCTTGATCGCGCGAATGCCCGGCTCCTTGACGTTGCCGGCGACGATACCGGAAAACGCCCGGCGCAGGTTGGCGGCAAGCTCGTGGGTCGGCTGATTGCGGTGAAGTGCCAGGTTTTTCATCGCTTCGTGGGTCGGCTCGAAGGTTGCCTGGAACTCGCGGGCAATATTGAGACGCCAGTTGTAGTAGAACGCGTCCTGGTGTTCGCGGCGAAAGTGCGTGACCGCGTCGATACCTTCGCGCATGCGCCGAGCGACCGCCACCGCATCGCCAGTAATGATGGTGTAGTAGCGGCGAATCTCCTCACCCAGGGTGTAAACCAAAAACTCGTCGATCTTCTCGAAGTAGGCGGCGGAATCCGCGGGGCCGGTGAAGATGAGCGGGAAGGGCGTGGTAGCGTTGTTGGGGTGGAGCAAAATGCCGAGCAGGTACAAAATCTCCTCAGCGGTACCCACCCCACCGGGGAACACGATGATGCCGTGGCCCAAGCGCACGAACGCTTCCAGGCGCTTTTCGATATCCGGCATGACCACCAGCTCGTTGACGATCGGGTTCGGCGCCTCGGCGGCGATGATGCCTGGCTCGGAAATCCCGAGATAGCGCCCACCCTTGCGCCGCTGCTTCGCGTGGGCCACGTTGGCGCCTTTCATCGGGCCTTTCATGGCGCCGGGGCCGCAGCCGGTGCAGATATCCATTTCGCGCAGGCCCAGCTGATAGCCCACGTCCTTGGAGTAGTCATACTCCTGGCGAGAGATCGAGTGGCCGCCCCAGCACACCACCAGGCTCGGGTCGAGGCCGGGCTTTAACGTGCCCGCCTTGCGCAGAATATGAAACACCGCGTTGGTCGTGCCTTCGCCGGTGGTCAGATCGAAGCGATTGTGCTGCTGGATCTCGTTATAGACGTAGACGATGTCACGCAGAATCGACGAGAGATGCTCGCGAATACCGCGAATCATGTGGCCGTCGACGAAGGCCTCCGCCGGGGCGTTGGTCAGCTTCAAGCGAATACCACGATCCTGCTGGAGCACCTCGATGTCGAAATCCTTGTAGGCTTCGAGAATCGCGAGGCTGTCATCAGAAGGATTTCCGCAGTTGAGTACCGCCAGCGCGCAGCGGCGCAACAGATCGTGCAGGCCGGTTTGCGACGTGCTCTGCAGCCGGTTGACCTCCTGCTGAGAGAGTACTTCGAGGCTGCCCTCCGGCGAGATGATGCTGGAAATGGTCGGGCGAGGTGATAGAACTTCATTCATGCGTGAGACGGTCTCTATGTAATTGATCGCGGTTGATTTCCATACTATCACGCAAGCTACGGGGCTGGCGCAAGGCCGCCTTCGCTTGCCGGTTATGCTAACCTTACGCGTTTGGGTGGCCGCGTTGGACCGCCTGACGACTCTTTTGCCATGGCGCTTCTCATGTTCAATGCCCACTACTTTCGAACGTTCATCACTTTGGTGGAAACCGGCAGCTTCACGCGCACCGCGCAGCGCCTGGAAATGACCCAGCCGGGTGTCAGCCAGCACGTTCGAAAACTCGAAGGGTATCTGGATAAAACGCTGATAGAGCGCAAAGGCAAGAGTTTTACGCTGACCGAGGCCGGGCGGCGTGCCTACGACTACGCGCTCAAGCTCTTCGCCGAGCACGAACAGTTTCGCCACGCCCTCGATGATGATTTGATCGACAGCGGCGAGTGCCGCATTGCGTCCCCTGGAAGCGTGGGGCTCATGCTTTACCCGTTCATTCTGGGTCAGCAGCAGATGCACCCCAACCTGACGGTGAGCTACAGCTTCGCCTTCAATCACGAGATCGTCGGGGATGTGATCAACGGGCGCTACGATATCGGTATCGCCACCGAGCAGGTCAAAAGCGCGGAGCTCTCCTGTACCGTTTGGCATACCGAGCCACTTTGTCTGGTCGTGCCGGCGGATTTCGCCGGCTCCACGCTTGCCGAGCTGATGGGCCTTGGCTTCATCAACTACTATGACGGTATCAACCACGCCAACCACCTGCTACGTGCCAACTACCCCGACGAATTTCGCTCGATGAGCCATTTCCGCCATCAGGGATTTACCAACGAGGTCAGCATGGTGCTCGATGCCGTGGCCAGGGGCCTGGGGTTTACCGTGGTGTCGCGCCTGGTGCTCGAAACCTCGCCCTGGCAGCGCCAGGTACGGGCGCTGTCGCTTCCGGTCGGCGTCGACGAGGTGCTCTACGTGCTGACCAGGCGTGACGCCACCCCGCCCAAGCGCTATCAAAAGTTGCTCGATGGTTTCAAGGCGCAGCGGCTTCAGGAAACCGCCCAATAATCCGAGCGTAAGTAACGAAAGCGTAAGTAACTATAAAAGTGAAACACACATAAGAAAGCCCCACCGTGATGAACACGGTGGGGCTTTCTTGCGCTAGAGGCGAGGGATGGCTATTCGCTTCGGTAGTCGTCGATGCTCGGACAGGAGCAGATCAGTTGCCGGTCGCCCAGCACGTTATCGACCCGGTTGACCGCAGGCCAGTACTTCGCCGCCATGACCGCTTCAGAGGGGAAAGCGCCGAGCGCCCGATCGTAGGGGCGATCCCATTCGGCATCGGCCAAGTCACGCTGGGTGTGCGGGGCGTTGACCAGCGGATTGTTCTCGAGCGGCCACTCGCCGTTTTCGACCCGCTTGATTTCGTCACGAATGCTGATCATGGCGTCGCAGAAACGGTCGATCTCGTAAAGCGACTCGGACTCGGTCGGCTCGATCATCAGCGTGCCGGGTACCGGGAAGGACATGGTCGGCGCGTGGAAGCCGTAATCCATCAGGCGCTTGGCGATATCCTCCTCGCTGATGCCGGAGCTCTGCTTGAGCGGACGAATATCGATGATGCACTCGTGGGCAACGGTGCCGTTTTGCCCGCGATAGAGAATCGGGTAGCTCTCTTCCAGGCGCTTGGCAATGTAGTTGGCGTTGAGGATGGCAAGCTCGGTCGCCTCGCGAAGCCCGCGTGCGCCCATCATCTTGATGTAGGCCCAGGAGATCGGCAGGATCGAGGCGCTGCCGAAGGCCGCCGCGGCCACCGCGCCGCCTTCGGTTTTCACTCCGCTGATCGGCGTGACCACGTGATTGGCCACATAAGGCGCCAGGTGCGCTTTTACTCCGATCGGCCCCATGCCCGGGCCGCCGCCGCCGTGGGGAATGCAGAACGTCTTGTGCAGGTTCAGGTGCGAAACGTCGCCGCCGAAGTCGCCAGGGCGGGTCAGGCCCACCTGCGCGTTCATATTGGCGCCATCGACATACACCTGGCCGCCGTTGTCATGCACGACATCGCATACCTTGCGCACGTGAGATTCGAACACGCCGTGGGTCGACGGGTAGGTGATCATCACCGCTGAGAGGCGATCCTTGTGCTGCTCGGCTTTTTGGGTGAGATCGTCGAGATCGATATTGCCCTGCTTGTCGCACTCGACCACGACCACCTCCATGCTCACCATAGCGGCGGACGCCGGGTTTGTGCCGTGGGCGGAACTCGGAATCAGGCAAACGTTACGATGACCTTCGCCTTGGGCGGCCTGGTAGCGGCGGATGGCCAGAAGCCCGGCGTATTCGCCCTGGGCACCGGAGTTTGGCTGCATCGAGACGTGGTCGTAGCCGGTGATCTCGACCAGAAACGCCGCCAGCTCATCGATCATCTGGTGATAGCCCGCCACTTGGTCACGCGGCGCGAAGGGATGAAGCTTCGAAAACGCGGGCCAGGAGATCGGAATCATCTCGCTGGTCGCGTTGAGCTTCATGGTGCACGAGCCCAGCGGAATCATGGCGTGGGCCAGCGACAGGTCCTTATTCTCCAGGCGTTTCAGATAGCGCAGCATTTCGGTTTCGCTGCGGTAGCGCTTGAACGTCGGGTGCGTCAGAAACTCGCTTTCCCGGCGGTAGCCGGCCGGAATGCCCGAGCGCTCATCACTCATCACTTGCTCTTCGAGGGGCGGCAGCGACAGGCCGTGCTCGTCGCCCAGCAGCACATCGAACAGCGCGCTGACGTCGTGGGCGGTGGTGGTCTCGTCGAGGCTGACGCCGATGTCGCCGCCCTCGAAGTAGTGCAGGTTGACATCGGCGGTCATCGCGCGGCCGTGAATCTTGCCGGCATCCACGCCAGTCAAACGCAGCGTGTCGAACCAGCTGTCGCTTGCAAGCGTTACCCCAGCCTGCTCAAGGCCTTGAGCCAGCAGGGTGGTCAAGCGGTGAACCCGGGCGGCGATCTTTTTGAGTCCTTCAGCGCCGTGGTAAGTGGCGTAGAAGCCAGCGATGTTGGCCAGCAGCGCCTGGGCAGTACAGATGTTGGAGGTCGCTTTCTCGCGGCGGATGTGCTGCTCGCGGGTCTGCATCGCCATGCGCAGCGCGGTATGGCCGCGGCTGTCCTGAGACACGCCGATGATCCGTCCGGGAATCGAGCGTTTGAGTTTGTCTGAAGTGGCAAAAAACGCCGCGTGGGGGCCACCAAAGCCCATCGGCACGCCAAAGCGCTGGGAGTTGCCGATGACGATATCCGCGCCAATCGCACCCGGCTCCTTGAGCAATACCAGACTCAAAAGGTCAGTGGCCACGCAGCTCATCACGCCGCGCTCTTTTGCAGTGGTTAAAAGCGTCTCGAGCGGAGTGATCGCGCCGCTGGCGTTGGGGTATTGAAACAGCGCGCCGAAGACATCGTGATCGGCAAGCGACGCCGCCGGGCCGATGATCAGCTCGAAGCCGAAGCATTCGGCGCGGGTACGTACGACGTCGACGGTTTGCGGGAAAACGTCGTCGGCGACGAAGAAGGCGTTGGACTTGCTCTTCTTGTTGGCGCGTTTGCAAAGCGCCATGGCCTCCGCCGCCGCGGTCGCTTCATCCAAAAGCGAGGCGTTGGCAAGCTCCATGCCGGTCAAATCCATCACCACCTGCTGGAAGTTCAAAAGGCCTTCCAGGCGGCCCTGGGAGATTTCCGGCTGATACGGGGTGTAAGCAGTGTACCAGCCCGGATTTTCCAACACGTTACGCTGAATCACCGCCGGCAGATGGGTATTGTAATACCCCTGCCCGATGTAGCTTTTGGCGACCCGGTTCTGCCGCGCCAGCTGGGCAAGATACCCCAGCGCCTCGGCTTCGCCCTGAGGCTCGTCCAAAGCGAGCTCGCGGCCCAGACGAATGTCATCGGGCACGGTGCGTTGAATCAGCTCCTCAAGGCCTTCGACGCCCAGCGCCTTGAGCATCGCGCTAACGTCGCGTTCTCCCGGGCCGTTGTGGCGTTTGATGAAAGCATCGTGATCGGCCAGTTCGGCCAGGCGGCGTGTTTCAAAGGACATGAGAATATTCCGAACGTGATGGGAAAAACCGTGCAGGGCAAAGCGTAAGCGCCTGCGAAGGCAGGCGCTTTAAGATCAGTCGTCGGCGAGTGTGGCCTGGTAGGCGTCGGCGTCGAGCAGGTCGTCAAGGTCACCGTCGTCGATACGCACTTTCATGATCCAGCCGCTTTCGTAGGGCGCTTCGTTGACGGTTTCCGGCGCGTCGTCGAGCGCTTCGTTGACTTCGACCACTTCACCGTTGACCGGCGCGTAGAGATCCGAGGCCGCCTTGACCGACTCGATGACGCCGAACTCGTCTCCCTTGCTCAGGGTTTGGCCGACTTCCGGAAGCTCGACGAACACCACGTCGCCCAGCGCCTTTTGAGCGTGATCGGTAATGCCCACGGTGACGGTACCGTCTTCATTATCGAGCACCCATTCGTGGCTTTTGGCGTAGCGAAGGTTGGAAGGCAAGTTGCTCATGTCGTTTCCCTATTGAACGGTTGGCTGAACCACCATGGTAGCGCCTGGCCGGGGGGCTTGGCGAGCCTCTCGCCGGGCGGCGATGATGGGCGCTATGGTACCGTGTTTCTGATAGGAAACAAATTTCCATAGCGCGTTCTGGCATAAGAAGAAAGGCTCGATCGATAGCCCGTTTTAGCCTGACAGCGCATCAAATCAACCGCTTGCTGGCACTTTCACGGCCAAAAAGCGCAAACCTCATGGCGAGTGACCGGTGTAATGGTGTAAAACGGGGGAATCGACCGCGACGCGCTATCGGGCCTTTCGCCGGGTAGCGCTTGGCGGTCAGTCAGCACTCGGCAGCTGCTTTTACACGAGCGGGCCGAACATAAAAAAATCAGCCAAAAAAGCATCCAGCGGTGCTTCAAGGGATAAGGAGTAATGTCGTGGAGACTTTAACCAGTCTGGTCAAGGCCGTGAACGGCGTCGTATGGGGGCCTTTGATGCTCATCCTGTTGCTTGGGGTGGGGATTTATCTGCAGGTGGGGCTCAAGTTGATGCCGGTTCGCAAACTCGGCACGGGCTTCAAGCTTTTATGGCAGGGGCGCGACCCGAAGCGGGCGAAAGGCGTCGAGCATAAAACCGACGACGGCGAGATTTCGCCGTTCAATGCGCTAATGACCGCGCTTTCCGCCACTGTCGGCACAGGTAATATCGCCGGTGTGGCCACGGCGATCGCACTGGGCGGGCCGGGGGCGGTGTTCTGGATGTGGATCACCGCGCTGGTCGGCATGGCGACCAAGTTCGCCGAGGCGGTGCTCGCCGTTCGCTACCGTGAAACCGACAGTAACGGCCACCATGTAGGCGGCCCAATGTTCTACATCAAGAACGGTCTGGGCAGAAAGTGGCTGTGGCTTGGCGCGCTGTTCGCCTTTTTTGGCGCGGTCGCGGCCTTTGGCATCGGCAATACCGTTCAGGCCAACTCCGTGGCTGATGCCATGGACGCTACGTTTGGCGTGCCGCACTGGCTCACCGGCGTGGTGATCATGGTGCTCACCGGCGCGGTCATTCTGGGCGGCATAAAGCGGATCGCCAACGTGGCGGGCAAGCTGGTGCCGATCATGGGGATCGCCTACGTGCTGGCAGGGCTTGTGGTGCTGGTGATTAATGCCGACCAGCTCGGCGAGGCGTTTGGGCTGATTTTCTACTACGCCTTCAACCCGATGGCGGCGGCCGGCGGCTTTGCCGGGGCGGCGGTCATGGCGGCGATTCGTTTCGGCGTGGCGCGTGGTGTTTTCTCCAACGAAGCGGGTCTTGGCAGCGCGCCGATCGCCCACGCCGCGGCGCAAACCAAAAACCCGGTGCGTCAGGGCTTGATCGCGATGCTGGGTACCTTCATCGATACGCTCGTGGTCTGCACCATTACCGCGCTGGTCATTTTGACCTCAACAGTATGGCTTGAGGGCGAGCAGGGTGCCTCGCTCACCGCGCTCTCCTTCGATGCGGCGCTGCCGGGTTGGGGCAATCAGATCGTGGCCATCGCGCTTGCGATCTTCGCCTTTACCACCATTCTGGGCTGGTCGTTCTACGGTGAGAAGTGCTTTCAATTCCTGTTCGGTACGCGCTCGATCATGCTTTACCGCGTGCTGTTCGTACTGGCTCTGCCGCTCGGCGCGATGGCTCAGCTTGGTTTCATCTGGTTGATGGCGGACACGTTCAACGCGCTGATGGCGATTCCCAACCTGATCGCGCTGGCGCTGTTGTCGCCGGTGGTGTTCAAGCTGGCGCGCGACTATTTCGCCGGCAAGGACGTGCTCCCCGGCGAAGCGCTGGATCACGACAAATAAGGATGTGCGCACCACGTTGACTCGAGCCGGGGGCGAGCCACGCTTCCCGGCTCTTTTGATGTTGAGGAACTGATGCCGAGGCATCGATGTTGAGGAATAAGGCATGACCGAACTCAAGAAAACCCCGCTACACGCGCTGCACGAGTCGTTGGGCGCCAAAATGGTTCCCTTCGCCGGTTTTGATATGCCGGTACAGTACCCGCTCGGTGTCAAGAAAGAGCACGAGCATACCCGCCGTCAGTGCGGGCTGTTCGATGTCTCGCACATGGGCCAGATCGCGGTGGCCGGGCCAGACGTCGCCGAGGCGCTCGAGTCGCTGATTCCCGCCGATCTCGTGGGTCTTTCGAAAGATCATCAGCGCTACGGGCTTTTCATCGGCACCGAGGGCGGCATTATCGACGATCTGATGCTGGTCAACGCCGGTGACCACTTTTATCTGGTGGTGAACGCGGCGTGCAAGGACCAGGATCTGGCGCACCTGCGCACCAATTTGGGCAATACCCACGATATCGAGGTGCTGGAGCGTGGGCTTCTGGCGCTGCAGGGCCCCGAGGCCGCCAGCGTCATGCAGCGTCTCTGCCCCCAGGCGTGCGCGCTGACCTTTATGCAGCACGGGCGTTTCAACGTGGGCGGCTTTGATGTGTGGGTTAGCCGCAGCGGCTATACCGGCGAGGATGGTTTCGAGATTTCGGTGGCCGCTCCGGACTGCGAGCCGTTCGCCAAAGCGCTCTTGAGCGAACCGGAGGTAGAAATGATCGGCCTGGGCGCGCGGGACTCGCTGCGCCTGGAAGCCGGGCTCTGCCTTTATGGTCACGACATGGACATGCAGACTACGCCCGTCGAGGCCGGCCTGATTTGGGCGATTGGCAAGCCCCGCCGCCACGGCGGCGAGCGCGCCGGTGGCTTCCCCGGCGCCGACGTGGTGCTGCATCAGATTGACGCCCGGGATCATGCGCGCAAGCGGGTGGGCTTGGTCGCCGATGGCCGGGCGCCGGTACGCGAAGGCGCGCGCCTGGTCGATGAGCAGGGTGAAGAAATCGGCGTGGTCACGTCCGGCGGTTTCGGGCCAAGCGTGGGTAAGCCGATCGCCATGGGGTACGTAACCCGTGAATTCGAAGCGGTGGAGTCAGTGGTTTACGCCGAAGTGCGCGGCAAGAGACTGCCGATGACCGTAGTTAAAACGCCGTTCGTCGCTCCGGGCTACTATCGCGGCTAGGGCGTATGACCTGACCGCAAAGCCCCGGCCATGGCCGGGGCTTTTTTATACCTGCCAGCAACGCGTTGGGGCGCTAGCGAAGCACCTGGCGCGGGTCGATCGGCTGGCCGCCCAAACGCAAATCGAACAGCAGGTCATAGCGCTGAGTGGCGTTACTTTGCCCGACCTCGCAAAGTGGCTCGCCAGCGCTGACGTTCTGGCCGGTACTGACCAAAATGGTGTCGCACAGCGCGTAGACGCTTTGCAGGTTATCGGCATGATGCACGATCACGACTTCACCCAGCTGGCGCATGCCGTCGGCGAAGCGCACCTCACCTGGAGCTACCGCTTGGGCGCGTGCGCCCGCTTGAGTCGCCAGCAGCATCGGCTGGAGCGTGCCTCGACTGTCGGTGCCGAAGCGGCGCACAATGCGGTAATCCTCCAGCGGCCAGGGCCAGTTGCGCGCCGACGACGGGACGCTGGCGCTCGGCGTAGGGGCCGGGCGGCTGGCGCTGCTCGAGGAACCGGACGAGGCTGCTCGGGCGGCGGATGCGCCACTCAGCGGTACGCTAATGACTTGGCCGACGCGCAGCGCAGTGGGCGAGGTGCCCGAGTTGGCGCTTTGAATACGCCCGGCGGTGGTGCCGAAATGGCGCGCTACTTTGGAAAACGTGTCGCCCGAGCGAATCTGGTAACGATAGGGCCCGCCGGAGGGGGCGCGCTCCTGTTGAGTAGGAATTAAAAGACGCTGGCCCACCGCCAGGCCTCTGGCGTTGACCCCAGGGTTAAAACGCTCCAGGCGCTCCAGCGGTACGCCAGCGCGGGCGGCAAGCTGTCCCAGCGTATCGCCGCGGCGTACTTCGATCCACTGGCCGTTAATGGCGCTGGCCTCGCTTGCGCTGCTGCCGACACTGACGCGCTGACCCGACGAGGGTGACGAGCCCGCGCACCCGCCAAGCACACCGGCCAGCAGGCAAACCCCGATCCAAAGCGCTAGGCGTGGTCGCTGAGCGTTTCCAGCAGCGCGTCTTTTTCCTGCCAGAGTGAGTTGATCCATGCGTGGAAACGTTCCTTGTGCTGCGATTGTTGATGATAGCTTGCGGTGTGCATCCACTCCGGGATCTCGAGTTTGCGGGCCACCAGCGTGATGGGCGCTTCCTGACCACAGAGAAAGCCCCAAAACGTTGGCGACGGATTAGCGTAGCTGATGGTGACATCCACGATGCCATCGAGCTGGTCGCCGATGAGGCCGAGCACTTGGGCGACGCCGCCGGCCTTGGGCCGCAATAAATGTCGGTACGGGCTCTGCTGAGCATCGCGCTTGGCCACGCTGAAACGCGTCCCTTCGACGAAATTGTAGATCGAAATCGGCGCGTGGCGCGCTTGGCGGCACATCCGCTCGGTCGAATCCCGGTCAATGGTAGCGAGCTTGGGATTTTTGGCAATCTGCTCGCGGCTAAAACGGCGCATGAAGGGAAACTCCAATGCCCAAAAGGCAAGGCCGACGATGGGAATCCAGATCAACCGGTGTTTGAGAAAAAACCGCGGCATGGGAATGCGCCGATGCAGCGCCATGAACAGGATGAAAATATCGGTCCAGCTGCGATGATTGGAGATTACCAAAAGCCACTGCTGCGGGCTTAGCGAGTCGGGAATATCCAAAGCGACGTTAGGCTTGAGCCAGCGCTTCATCCACCAAAGGTTGAGCCCGATCCAGTTGAGCGCTACCGCGCAGAGCCGGTCGAGCAACCACTGACGCGCGCGCCGCCCCGGTATCACGACCTTGAGAAAGGTGAGCACCAGAAGCGGCACTCCCCAGAAAAGCGTGGCAAGCGTCATCAGCACGATGCTAACGACTCCCTTGATGACCGGCATACTCACCTCCCTTAAGTGACTTGCGGCCTTATTCTTGACGTGTTGGTAAGCCTTTCGCAGAAGGCCGCCTTGAAGCGTTGGGTGTTCTGTTGGCGGCGTATCTTCTGGCGGCCTTATCGGCTTTTGGCTAAATCCTAAAGGATCAAGGCGTTACTTCCCAGCAAATCCGATGCCCGGCGATTGCCAGCGCTTTTCAAACAGTGGGGCAACGGTATCGATCAGCACCCCGCGAAGCGCCTGGGCGGCCACTGAAAGCTCCTGGTGGGTGAGCATGCCCACCTGACACTCGATCACGCCCTCGTTAAGCGCGACGCAGCGCGCCCCCAGCGCGTGCATTTGAGGAATGCACATCGAAGGCACCGCGCTTACCCCAAGCCCTCTGGCCACCATGCTGGCCACGGTCGAAAGCTGGTGGCTTTCGAAAGCAACGGAAAGCTCGTGCCCCTGACGCGCCAGGCCGTCCTCGAGCAGGCGGCGCACCCTTGACGGGCGCTGCAGCGTGATCATGTCTTCCTGCAATAGCCGCTGCCAGTTGAGCGGTTGACGGCCAAGCGGGCTTTCGGGCGGGACAACGGCGACGAAGTGGTCCTCGAAAAGCGGCGTGAAGGTCAAGCTGCCAAGCCCTTCCGGGGCGAACACGATGCCGATTTCGACCTGACGGGCGCGCACCATGGCCATGACGTCCTCGTTGATAACGTCGTGAACCGTGACGTTGATTTTGGGGTGGCGTCGGCGAAAGCTCGCCAGCGCCTCGGGCAGCAAACTACAGGCAAAGGAGGGCATGGCCGCCACGCTGAGCCGACCCAGCTGCAGCGTGAAGCGTTCGCGCAGACGCTCCTCGGTGTTCTCCCACTGCGCCACCAGGTGCTTGGCCAGCGGTAAAAGCGATTCGCCTTCCGGCGTCAGGCGGACGTGGCGGGTGCTGCGAATCAGAAGTTTGCCTCCGAGCGACTCTTCCAAGCCCTTAATCGCCAGTGACAGCGCCGGCTGGGAAAGGTGCAAACGCTCGCAGGCCTGGGTAAAGCTCAGGGTTTGGGCGACGGCCAGAAACGCGCGAAGCTGCTTGACGGTCATAAGGGCTCTTCATAAGTTATTTAAATCAATTGATAAGAAAAACAAACTTAACAAATATATCGCCCCGCACAACACTGGTATTAGGCAGCTATCCTCTGTAATACGCCTGTTCGCCGTCTCGGCGCGAGAGGCTTCATCGACAACAGCGAGGTTACCCATGGCAGGATTCGACAAACGTGTCGCTTCTTATGAAGAGGCAATGGAAGGTATCGAGGACGGAATGACCGTGCTGGCGGGCGGCTTCGGGCTCTGCGGCATTCCGGAAAACCTGATTGCCGAGATCCAGCGTCGCGGCGTCAAGGATCTGACCGTGGCCTCCAACAACTGCGGTGTCGACGGCTTCGGCCTAGGCCTTCTGCTCGAAAAGCGCCAGATCAGCAAGATCTACGCCTCCTACGTCGGCGAAAACGCGCTTTTCGAGCAGCAGATGCTCAACGATGAGATCGAGGTCGTACTAACGCCCCAGGGGACACTGGCCGAAAGAATGCGCGCCGGCGGCGCGGGTATTCCGGCGTTCTATACCGCTACCGGCTACGGCACGCCGATTGGTGACGGCAAGGAAGTGCGCGAGTTCGGCGGCCGCCACTATATTCTCGAAGAGGCGCTGGTGGGGGATTTCGCCATCGTCAAAGGCTGGAAGGCGGACCGCTACGGCAACGTGATGTATCGCCACACCGCGCAGAACTTCAATCCCATGGCCGCCACCGCCGGCCGAATCACCGTCGTGGAAGTCGAGGAGATCGTCGAACCCGGAGAAATGGACCCGAGCCAGATTCACACGCCGGGCATCTACGTCGACCGGATCATTCAAGGCTCGTTCGAGAAGCGCATCGAAAAGCGCACGGTTCGAAGCTAACCGCCGGATGACACCCGCTCTATCGACCCATCACCATTGATTTGAGGACATTACCATGGCGTTAACACGTGAGCAGATGGCCCAGCGCGTCGCCCGCGAACTCAAGGACGGCTTCTACGTCAATCTCGGAATCGGCATTCCCACCCTGGTAGCCAACTATGTCCCGGAAGGGATCGACGTGATGCTGCAGTCCGAAAACGGGCTTTTGGGCATGGGACGCTACCCCAGTGACGAAGAGCTCGACCCGGACATGATCAACGCTGGTAAAGAGACGGTCACGGCCCGCCCGGGGGCGGCCATATTCTCCTCTGCGGAGTCGTTTGCCATGATTCGCGGTGGCCACGTGGATTTGACGGTACTGGGCGCTTTCGAGGTGGATCAGAACGGCAATATCGCTTCTTGGATGATTCCGGGCAAGCTGATCAAGGGCATGGGCGGGGCGATGGATCTGGTCGCCGGCGCCGAGAACATCATTTGCACCATGACCCACGCTTCCAAACACGGCGAATCCAAGCTGCTGGAAAAATGCGAGCTGCCGCTGACCGGCGCGGGCTGCATTAGCCGCGTGCTGACCGATCTCGCTTACCTCGAAATCGAGAAAGGTGCGTTCATACTAAAAGAGCGCGCGCCGGGGGTGAGCGTCGAGGAGATCAAGGAGAAAACCGCCGGCAAACTCATCGTGCCCAATCACGTACCGGAGATGGAGTTTGCCCAGCCCTGAATGTCACTCAAAAGGTGGGATGGCGTGTGCGTCACGCCATTTCACATCGGGTGTGGGCCGGTAAAAGCTCCTCACCCAAGGTGGCCGGGCTTTCGCTTAGCACCTTTTGCGCCAGCGCCAGCCCGCCAAGACAGAGACGGTGCTCATCGCCTTGGCGAAACACCAGCTTTTGCGGCATGGCCGGATAAAAGCGGTGCTCTAGCGAACTCGAGACGGGAAAAATGCCGTTTTGTCGGTTTGTCGAGCACTGCATACCGGCTCGTCCCAGCGCTTTGTCGAGCGCGGTAATGGGCTCGCCAAGTGCTTGGCAGTCGAAACCGGCGTGGTGCACCCGGGGCCCCATGGCGGCGAGCCACGCCGCCAGCGGGTGCTCAGCTTCCAACTCCTGATAGAGCGCCCAAGAGGGCATGGGCCAAGGCCGACCGCGGCACAAAAGGTTATGCCCCTTGCAGTCCTGTGGGTGGCTCTGCTCGATCAGTTCCAAAAGGGCGTTGCGCGGCGTGGTGCATAAAGCGCCAAGCTGAAGCTCTACCAGCACCAGCCAGCTGCTACCCGGCGCCCCGAGCAAGTGAATGATCAGCCCCTTGTCTGCCAACGCGTATTGAGTAACGCAGACGTAACCCATTCGCTGAAGCGTTTGGGTGAGATGCCTTGCGCTGAACGGGCCGTGGTTGAGGGTTAGCAGGGTGAGGTAATCAGCCTTGACGTCCAAGGGCCAAATGCCCAGCCCGCCGAGATCTGGATGGGTATGAATGTAATCGAGCCAAAGCTGGCGTTCGAACTCTTCACGTTGCATGGCGCGTGTCCTTGCCGACTTTTTCGGTCTTGTTAGGGAGAATGCCCTCCCAGTATAGGCAGCAAGGGTTTACACGGGTTCCGCACGAAGGCGAAGGTTGTCAACGCATCACGAAAGCAGGTCGTTGTCGCGAACGTAGCGGTCGAACTCGGAAAAGCCGCCGATATGGTTCTGATCGATGAACACCTGAGGCACGGTGTGGATCGGTTTGCCGGCAGTTTTGGCAATGTCCTCTTTGGTCACGCCCTCCGAGGGCATATCGACGTAGCGATAACCTTCTATTTTATAAGCGTTTTCGAGCTGCTCGGCGAGCTGCTTGGCCATGACGCAGAAAGGGCAGCTCATACGGCCAAAAATTACCACGAACATGAAAATTCCTTGGGTTGGGGGATGGCGTTTTGATCATTGTCGCCCAAGAAGGCTGCGTTGAACAATAACGCGTCGCGTTGGTTCAACGCGCGATCACGGTTCTATACTGAGTGGGTTCTAAACGTAGGTGGATTTCTTTTTAAGGAGAGGGCTATGTCGTCAGGTACGGATACAACGCCTCGGGTGGCGCTGGTAACGGGTACGAGCAGCGGAATCGGCGCAAGCGTGGTCGAGCACTTTTGCAAGCAAGGGTTTCAAGTGCTGGCGGTGGATTTCAACGAGGCGGGTGAAAAGATCGCAAGCGACCAGGGCGCGGCGTTCTATCAGGCCGACCTGACCGACCCGCAGGCGTGCAAAAACGCCGTTAAAGAGGCAATCAAGCGCTTTGGTCGGGTGGACATCCTGGTTAACAACGCGGGTATACAGCACGTCAGTAACATCGAGTCGTTTCCTGAAGAGAAGTGGCAGGCGATCATGAATTTGATGCTCACCGCGCCGTTTTTGCTCACCCAGGCGGTATGGCCCTCGATGCGCGAAAACGGCTGGGGCCGCATCATCAATATCGCCTCCATTCACGCCCACGTGGCCTCCCCTGGCAAAGCCGCCTACGTGACCGCCAAACACGGTTTGATCGGCATGACCAAAACCGCTGCGCTTGAGGGCGGGGAGCAGGGCATTACCGCCAACGCCGTGTGCCCGGCCTACGTGCAAACGCCTTTGGTTGAAAACCAGATCGCCGATCAGGCGAAGATGCACAAGATGGACGAGCAGGAAGTGATCGAGAAGATCATGCTCAAGGACGCCGCGATTAAGCGCCTGATCGAACCCGCCGAGGTCGCTCAGCTGGTGTGCTATCTGGCCTCCGACGCCGCCGGCTCCGTGACCGGTTCGAGTTTCAATATCGACCTTGGCTGGACGGCGCATTAACCCGCCCAAACGCCAAGCCTTACCGAATGGGCTGCATTAGCGTCGAACCGGACGTTTTTGCAGCTTTCGCTGCAGGGTGCGCCGGTGCATGCCCAGCGCCCGAGCGGTGGCAGAGATGTTGCCATCGTGCTCCTGCAGCACCTTCTGAATATGCTCCCAGGTGATACGGTTGATCGACGGCGGGTTGTCCGCAAGCTCGATATCCGGGTCGCCGCCACCGTTTTCGAACGCGCCTATGACATCGTCGGCGTCCACCGGCTTGCACAGATAGTGCACCGCGCCAAGCTTGATCGCCTCTACCGCGGTGGCGATACTCGAGTAGCCTGTAAGCACCACGACTCGACAATCCGGCACGATCGTCAAAAGCTCCGGCAACAGCTTGAGACCGGAGCTGTGTTCGAGTTTGAGATCGAGCGTGGCGATGGTTGGAGAGAACGACGCTGCGATCTCTAGCGCCTGCTCGGCGTCGTGGGCAACCTTCACATCGAAGCCACGGCGGGTGAGCGCCCGGCTTAGCACGTGGCAAAATACGTCGTCATCGTCCACGATCAAAAGGCGTTGGTCGTCTGTTTGCATGGTCTTCTCGCTTTCATTGGGCATGACTCACGCCTTGTCCGGCGCGTCGCTGCGCGGCAGCGTTACCTCGGTGAGCGTGCCGCCTTCCGGGTGGTTATAAAGGCTCACGCCGCCGCCGAATCGGTTGATGGTGGCATGGGTTAAAAATAGCCCAATGCCCATTCCCTTGCTCTTGGTCGACACAAAGGTGTCGCCGAGCTGGTCGGCGATCGACATCGAGACCCCCGGGCCGTGGTCGCGAATGTCGATGATGACGTTATCGTCGAACCAGTCCAATCGAATGGCGATTTGATCCGGATGCGCGTCGGCGGCGTTGTTCAAAAGATTGGTTAGCGCCTGGTCGAGAGTGGCATCGACCAATAGCCAAGGCCGCCCGCGGCGATTGGGAATCTCGAGCGTGTGGGTGACGTCCGGGCGGATGACCAGCCAGCGCTGAATGATGCTTGAAAGCCAGATCTCGCCATCCTGAACTTCCGGCTCCGCCATGCGCCGCCGGTCGGCGCTGGTGACCAGGTGCTGCAGTCGTGACTTGCAAACATCCACCTGCTGGCGCAACAGCGCGATATCCTCGAAAAGAGGCGAGCCGTCAGCGGCCTCCGCCTGCATCTCTTTTAAAAGCACCGCCATGGTGGAAAGCGGCGTGCCGAGTTCGTGAGCGGTGCCCGCCGCCTGGGTGGCCACCGCCAGCACCTGCTCGTTTCGTAGTGCGGCTTCGCGGGTGCGCGACAGCGCTTTGTCGCGACTTCGAAGCGCGTGGGCCATCTTGTAGATGAAAAAGGTGACCAGACCCGCTGAAAGCCCAAAGTTGAGCCACATGCCCACCACATGCAGGTTCAAAAGACTATCGCTATCAATATGGCTGAGCTGGGCAATGGGGTGGTAATCCACCATCAGGTAGCTGTAGCCCGCCATGGCGCAGCCGGCAATGATCCAGGCGTGGCGCCAAGGCAGCGTTGCCGCAGCAATGGTCACCGGCACCAGATAGTAGGTAATGAACGGATTGGTCGAACCGCCAGTGAAGTAGAAAAGCAGCGTCAATCCTGCAATGTCCGCCAGCAGGTGTAGCAGATACTCAAGATGGCTAACGGCCCGCGGGCGCCCCAGCCGCCACCAGGTAAGGATGTTCAAAACGCCCATGGCCACCACGACGCCGATGACCGTGGCGGTCTCTAGCTCGAAGTCGAGCACCTCGACCCCGATCAGGATCGCCAGCAAAAAACCGGTCCAGGTGATACCGCGCACGATGGTTAGGCGCACCAGGTTGCGGTTTGGGGTCGATAGCGGCAGCGGCAGGGCGGTTTGCATGAAAGGCTACTTGTCGGTGGCGGTCAGTGGGAGTGGGCGCGAGACGTTTTGACCGAGTGAATGATGAACTTGATGAAAAGCGTCATCACGTAGGTTAGCCAGCCGGCGGTCGCCAGCAGGTTGAAAACCAGAATCTTGGGCGGAAGCCAAGCCCGGCCCAAAAGCGCCTCCAATAAAATGTGCAAGAGCATGGCCAGCAGAAGCGGCAGCGCCAGGGTGTGAATCCACATATCGGTACGGCGCTTGCGCACGTGGTAGCGGCGCAGCAAAAAACGCATGGGCTTGTGCGCCCAGCTAAACAGCAGCAGCGTGCCGACCACGAAGAGCATCGCGATCGTTGGCTCGGTGCTGCCCCGGTGGGTCGATGCGGAAACGGACCAGGCGAGCGCGAGCCACATTAGCCCCTCGATGCTGGTGAGAATGTCAGCGTAGCGCCTCACGTTTTGCATAGGCGGGTAATGTCCTGGAAAGGGTCTGAATGTGAAATGACAAAGCGAAGTAACGTGCTGACATGATACGACACTTGCCAGGCGCTGTGGCCCCCTGATGTTGGATTAAACTGCCCTCAAAACCGTTGGATCGAACCGCTGGATTCATCCCCGGCCGGCTTCGGGTATACTGGCGTGCGCTTTCAACCCACCGCTTGTAAAGGATTGACCGTGGACTCTATTACGTTGACTCGCCCCGACGACTGGCACCTTCACCTGCGCGACGGCGAGGTGCTCGAGGCGGTCGTGAATCACACCGCTGCGCAGATGGGGCGTGCGATCATCATGCCGAACCTTAAGCCGCCGATCACCACGACCGACCAGGCGCTGGCCTACCGCGAGCGTATTTTGAAGGCGCTGGCGCCGGGCAGTGCGTTCGAGCCCTTGATGACGCTCTACCTGACCGATTCCACCACCGCTGACGAGATCGAGAAGGCGCATGCCAGCGGCGTGGTCAAGGCGGTCAAGCTCTATCCTGCTGGGGCGACTACTAACTCGGCGTCCGGGGTGACCGATATCGCCCATTGCGACGCCGCCATCACCGCCATGGAGCGGGTCGGCATGCCGCTGTTGATTCACGGTGAGGTGACCGATAGTGACATCGACATCTTCGATCGCGAAGCGGCTTTCATCGAGCGGGTGCTGAAGCCGCTGCTCGAACGCCACCCGACGCTCAAAGTGGTCTCCGAGCACATCACGACTCAGCAGGCCGCTGAGTTCGTGGCCAACGGCCCCGATAACCTGGCCGCCACGATTACCGCGCACCATCTTCTGTTCAATCGTAACCAGATGCTGGCCGGCGGCATTCGCCCGCACTACTACTGCCTGCCGATTTTAAAGCGCGAACAGCACCGCCAGGCGTTACTGAAAGCGGCCACCAGCGGCAGCCCCAAATTCTTTTTGGGCACCGACAGCGCGCCCCACGAGAAGGCCGACAAGGAGTCGAGCTGCGGCTGCGCTGGCGCCTACACCGCGCCGGCAGCGCTCGAGCTTTACGCCACGGCCTTCGATCAAATGGGAGCGCTCGACAAGCTCGAAGCCTTCGCGAGCCTTAACGGCCCGCGCTTTTACGGATTGGCGCCAAATGTTGACCGCGTCACTCTCGAGCGGCGGGCGCTGGCGCTGCCCTCCCACTATGCCTACGGCGACGGGTGTTCGATCGTACCGCTGCTGGCCGGAGAAGCGCTTCAGTGGTCGATGGTGCGCTAAAACCTGCGCTAGAGGAACTGGTAGACGGGTAGAGAAACACATCGAGCGCGCCTTTTGGCGCGCTCGATGTGTTTTGACGAACTGTTTTTAATGAATGGCGTTCTGACGAAGTGTTAGGCGTGTTTATTGGCCGAGTCTTTTATTGGCCAAGTCGTGCCAGCATGGCATCGACCATGCGTGAGGAGTGATCCGCCGCGACTTCCAGAAACTGCTCGAAAGAGAGGTGGTTGTCGCCGGCGCCGGGGATATCGGAAAGCGCCCGGATGACCACGAAAGGGCAGCCGTAGAGATAGCAGGTTTGAGCGATGGCCGCGGCTTCCATTTCGACCGCCAGCATGGAGGGAAACTGCGCGCGAGTGGCGGCAACGCGCGCCGGGTCCGCCATGAAGGCGTCGCCGGTCGCAATCAAACCTTCGCGGACGTTGACCTCGCCCAGATCCATAATCGCTTGGCGGGCGACGTCGGAAAGCGCGGCGTCGGCCAGGTAAGCGGCGGGCATGCCGGGCACCTGGCCCATTTCATAGCCGAACACGACGGCATCGACATCGTGATGGCGCACTTCGCTCGAGATGATGATGTCGCCGATATCGAGATCCTCGGCGAAGCCGCCCGCCGAGCCGGTATTGATGATCGCCTCGGGCTGGTAGCGCTCGAGTAGCACCGCCGTGCCCACCGCTGCGTTCACCTTGCCGATACCCGACTGCAGGATGACGACCTCCAAACCGTGACGCGTGCCGCTATAGAACACGAACCCTGCGTGCTCGAGGCGCTCAACACCTTCGAGCTGATCCGCAAGTATGCTTACTTCCTGCGCCATCGCGCCGATGATTCCAATGCGTTGCACTCGGGCGTGCTCCTTGGTCGATTGAATGTCTAGTGAGAGAGTCGTATCGATGCCTTAGGCGTCGTGCGCTTCGGCGGCTTCCAGGGTATTTTCCAAAAGCGTGGCGACGGTCATCGGGCCAACGCCGCCGGGCACCGGCGTGATGAAGCTTGCGCGCTCGGCGGCGGCTTCGAAATCCACGTCGCCGGCGAGCGTGCCATCGGCCTGGCGGTTGATGCCGACATCGATGACCACGGCTCCAGGCTTGATCCACTCGCCCTTGACTAGCCCGGGCTTGCCTACGGCGACCACGACCAGATCCGCGCGGCGAACGTGAGCCTCCAGGTTCTGAGTGAATCGATGACACACGGTCGTGGTACAGCCGGCCAGCATTAGCTCCATGGCCATCGGTCGGCCCACGATGTTGGACGCGCCGACCACCGTGGCGTCAAGGCCGCGCACGTCGATGTCACTCTCTGATAGCAGCGTCATGATGCCCTTGGGCGTGCAGGGGCGAAGCGCGGGGGAGCGCTGTGCCAGCCGGCCCAGGTTATAGGGGTGAAAGCCGTCGACGTCCTTGTCCGGGCGAATGCGTTCGAGAATAGGGCGAGCATCAAGATGCTCCGGCAGCGGCAGTTGAACCAGAATGCCGTCGACCTGGGGGTCATTGTTCAAACGGTCGACGAGTGCTTCGAGCTCGTGCTGGGTGGTATTGGTCGAAAGCTGATGCTGAAAAGAGAGAATGCCGGCTTGGTCACAGGCGCGATGCTTGTTGTTGACGTATACATGAGAGGCCGGGTCACCGCCAACGACAACCACGGCTAATCCGGGGGCGCGAGCACCGGCCTGTAAACGAGCGGCGGTCTTCTCGGCAACGCGATGGCGGACATTAGCGGCGATGGTTTTGCCATCGATGAGTTGGGCGGTCATGTAGTGAGGTCCCTTAGGAGGTGATGAGCGAGTCAAAAGCCGACGTAAGGTTGAGACGCCAGCGAATGACCAATTTTCGCATGTTGGGCCTGGTAGGCAAAGCGGGCAGTGCCAAAGCCCTTTAAGTCTTGACTTTAAAATCAAAAATAGTAGTATGTGCCTCGCTTGAGACAGGCCAAGCAGCGTCAAGGGTCGTCATCGGGATGTAGCGCAGTCTGGTAGCGCGCCTGCTTTGGGAGCAGGATGTCGGGGGTTCGAATCCCTCCATCCCGACCACGTACCTCGCACGGAAGGTGTCAACGTGCTTTTCCAGGCGCGGGTTGTGGTCAAGTGCTCACTGGTATTTTGCTAGAGAATGCCTTGTGCGCCCATAGCTCAACCGGATAGAGCAACGGCCTTCTAAGCCGTAGGTTGCGGGTTCAAGTCCTGCTGGGCGTGCCACGACAGTGTGGCCGCGGTGTCAGGCGCTGGCAGTACGTTTTGCTTAAGTATCAATGGTGGATGTAGCTCAGTGGTAGAGCCCCGGATTGTGGCTCCGGTGGTCGTGGGTTCGATCCCCATCATCCACCCCATTGATGAAAGCAGGCGTTCAGTCGTAAGTGATGAAAGAGCAGTAAACAGGCAGTACCAGGTAACAGGTTGTGGTGGATGTAGCTCAGTGGTAGAGCCCCGGATTGTGGCTCCGGTGGTCGTGGGTTCGATCCCCATCATCCACCCCAGTAACCTTTTTCCTTTCCCTCCGATATTCAGCATTCTTCCGTAATATATTCTTTCTCTACTTCGAGCGCTTTTGCCTTGAAGATTTCTGCGTTTCTTTCATACCGCTTCAAGAGTTTATTTCTACCGAATGCGGTAGTTTTGCTGCGCAGCGTATTTTCCTGTTTAATAAAATCTAACGATATTTTCCACTGCTGAGCGCTATAAAGCGTTATTTTAATCCAACCTAAGCCAGCAAAACGGTCGATTCCACTGTGCATTGCGCCTGCCAGAGGTGGTAATTTTATCCTTATTCAGGATATTCAGTTTTATAACCACAAGTGATGATAGGGCGGGAGAGCGTTGATGGAAGAGTCGATGGCCAGGCGGCAGGTAGCGGTACTCGGGGCGGGAATGGTGGGCGTCAGCGTCGCTTGGCATCTTCAAAAGCGCGGTTTCGACGTGACGCTGATCGATCGGCAAGCGCCCGGGCGCGAAACTTCCTATGGCAACGCCGGTATCATTCAGCGCGAAGCCGTTCGCCCCTATGCGTTTCCTCGCGACATGAAAACGATTTTAAGCGTGCTGCCCAACAAACGCGTCGACATTCGCTACCGCACCGGGGGTATGCTCAACGCCTTTTCACCCCTTCTTAGCTATTGGCAAAACTCTTCCAGCGCGCGGTATCAAAAAATCGTGCCCGAGTACGCTTCACTCATCGGGCTTTGCCTGGAGGCGCACGGCCAGATGATCGAAGCGGCCGGCGCCGAGCATCTGGTGCGCCGAGACGGTTGGCTCGAGATCTATCGAACTCAGAAGAAACTCGACAAGCGCGTGATTGAGGCAAGGGAGGCGCTGAAGCGCTATGGCGTTCGCTTTGAGGTGCTGGATCGCGCCGCGCTCATCGAAAAGGAGCCGGATCTGAGTGAGGAGATCATTGGCGCCATCCACTGGCTCGACCCCTGGACGGTCGCCGACCCCGGGGCGCTGGTGGCCGCTTACGCCAATTCATTCGCCCAACAAGGCGGTACACTTCTCCAGGCCGATATCGAGGATGTGGTGCCTCAGGGAGAAGGCTACCGGGTAAAGACCGATCAGCGTGAGCTTGCCGTCGACGATGTGGTCATGGCGCTTGGCCCTTGGGCAGGCCAGTGGGCATCGACGCTTGGCTATCGCATTCCCACGTTCGTCAAGCGGGGCTATCACATGCACTACGCAACACAAGCGCCGGCAAAGCTCAATTACTGGCTGATGGATGCCGAGGTCGGGTATCTGCTGGCGCCCATGAACGCCGGCGTGCGCCTGACCACCGGCGCCGAGCTCGACCGGCTGGAGTCACCGGCAGACGAGCATCAGCTCGAGGCGGCGGAAAAGGTCGCTCGCGGCGTGTTCCCGCTCGCCGAGCGCAAGGAACCAACCGCCTGGAAGGGCGCACGGCCGTGTCTTCCGGACATGAAGCCGATCATCGGCCCGGCGCCTCGCCACCAGGGTCTATGGTTCGCTTTCGGTCATGGTCATCAGGGCTTTACTCTGGGGCCGGCGACCGGCGAGCTAATGGCAGATATGATGGAGGGCAAGCCTACCGCTATCGACATGTCGCCGTTTCGCGCCGACCGGTTCTAATGAAACGGTTTCGATAAAGCGGTTGTAACGAATGAATTAGTAAAATGACGCTTTGCTGGCGGCTTTTTCTAGTACTTGCTATGCTTGACGGAATTACGGTTTTAATGTGAGGTGAGATAATGGATATCGCAGCGAGCAACGCCGTTAGTCAGGCGCTTTATATGAATCAGGCGCAAACCGCTGAACAGGCGCAAATGCAGCTTTTTCGTCAGGCACTCGACATGCAGGCTCAGCAGGTGACCGAAGTGTTGGCCAGTGCCAACATGACGGCGCAGCCGGATCTGGCAACCGAAGGCACTCTGGGAACGCAGGTCAACACCTACGCTTGATCGAACAACACCAGGTAAGTCTTAACTACCTAAGATAAGAGTCGCTATCCGCGGCTCTTTTTTTATGCGCCTGTGAAGGCATTCGGTAGCACGCTTGAAAGGGCGTGGCACCGTTTGGCCCGTAACGTTACAATTCGCCCCAATCCTACTCACTCAGCTCGCTCAGCCGTTTTTCTCGAACAAATGTCTTGAATACACGTCTTGAGCACATGGCTGAGTACCTATTTTTATTGAGGCACGATGAAAGAGACGCAGTTGGCCCGTGAAGCGGAGCTTAGACGCACCTTCGCTATCATATCGCACCCGGACGCGGGTAAGACCACCATTACCGAGAAGATGCTGCTGTTTGGAAACGCCATTCAGATGGCGGGCTCGGTCAAGAGCAAGCGCAACGACCGCCACGCGACATCCGACTGGATGAAGATGGAGCAGGAGCGCGGGATCTCGGTGACCACCTCAGTGATGCAGTTCCCCTATGGCGGGCGTATCGTCAATCTGCTCGACACCCCTGGTCACGAGGACTTCTCGGAAGACACCTACCGCACGCTGACCGCGGTCGACTCCGCTCTGATGGTGATCGATGGCGCCAAGGGCGTAGAGGATCGCACCATCAAACTGATGGAAGTCTGCCGTCTGCGCACCACGCCGATTCTTACGTTCATCAACAAGATGGACCGCGATATTCGCGACCCGATCGAGGTGATGGATGAGGTCGAGACGGTCCTCAACATTCAGTGCGCGCCGATGACCTGGCCGATCGGTATGGGGCGTCACTTCAAGGGGGTCTACCACCTCTACAACGATGTGATTCACCTTTACACCCAGGGCCAGGGCAACCGCATCTCCGAAGACAAGCGCATCGAAGGCCTCGATAGCCCGGAAGTCGACACGCTGCTCGGTGAAGAGCAGGCCGAAGAGCTTCGCATGGAGATCGAGCTGGTGCGTGGCGCCTCCCACGCCTTCGATCTCGAGGCCTATCGGCGCGGCGAGCTGACGCCGGTCTACTTCGGGACCGCCATGGGTAACTTCGGCGTGCGCGAAATGCTCGACGGCTTCGTCGAGTACGCCCCGGCACCCCAGCCGCGGGAGACCGACGCCCGGGAAGTGGCCGCCAGTGACGAACGCTTTTCCGGTTTCGTGTTCAAGATCCAGGCGAACATGGACCCGAATCACCGCGACCGCATCGCCTTTTTACGCGTGTGCTCCGGCAAGTACGAGAAGAACATGAAGATGCGCCACGTCCGCATTGGCAAGGACGTCAAGATCGCCGATGCCCTGACCTTCATGGCCTCGGACCGCTCTCAGGTGGAGGAAGCCTGGCCTGGCGACATTATCGGCCTGCACAACCACGGCACGGTACAGATTGGCGATACCTTCACCGTGGGGGAGGACATGCGCTTCACCGGTATCCCGCACTTCGCGCCTGAGCTTTTCAAGCGCGTGCGCCTGAAAGATCCGCTGAGAATGAAAGCGCTGCAAAAAGGCCTGCAGCAGCTCTCGGAAGAGGGCGCCACCCAGGTCTTCATGCCGATGGATAATAACGACCTGATTCTCGGCGCGGTGGGAACGCTGCAGTTCGACGTCGTCGCGCATCGTCTGAAGGAGGAGTACAAGGTCGACTGCATTTATGAAGGCGTAAACGTGCAGACCGCCCGCTGGATATACTGCGACGATGCCAAAATGCTCGAGGAGTTCAAGCGCAAGGCGAGCGCGAACCTCGCCATCGACGGCGGCGGCTATCTCACCTATATCGCCCCGACCCGGGTCAATCTGCAGATGACCCAGGAGCGCTGGCCGGACATTCGCTTCCAGCCTACCCGCGAGCACTGAGCCTTATCGCCGCCTTTCTAAGCCGCTATCTCGCATAAAGCGGCTTCAAACCAAAAGGCCCTGCGGACTGACGTTCGCAGGGCCTTTTTTACTGCGTGCTCGTTACGTGGCCATCAGGCTCGCCGAAAGCTGCTCCGGGTCCAGGCGCTCGACGGCGTAGGGCAGTGACTCGAGCGTCACGGGCTGGTCGTTGAGATAAAGCGGCAGCGGCTCATCGATGGCTTTGGTTGCCACTACCACCAGTAGCTCGACGTGCCCCTGATCACCAAAGGCACTGCTGACCACCTCGCCCAGGCTTTTGCCTTCATCACTTACCAGCGTTTCAGTCGCGGCGGGCAGTGCATGGGTATTTAAGCTCGCGCGCACCAAGCGCTTTTTGACTTGGCCACGAAAGTGCGCCCGCGCCACGACTTCCTGGCCGGTGTAACACCCTTTCTTGAAGCTGATACCACCCAGTGCTTCCCAGTTGATCATCTGCGGCAGGAAGTGGTCCTCCTGGACTACGTCAAGCCAGGCAATGCCGCTTCGAATATCCGCGAGCCGCCAGGCGTTTTCGAGTGCTGTATCGATGGCGGGCACGTTTTCCTCGATACAGAAGAGGTAGCGCTCTTCAAACGGCAGGCGCAAAACGGACGCCTTCTCGTCGCCACTGTGCAGGTAGCCGCTTGCAGGGAGCTCGAGCCCCAGCGCCTCGGCGCGTTTTAATGCCTGCCCTAGCCCGGCGCCCACGAGAGCAATATCGGTATTGACGCTGAGCTCGGCGCGGTAGAACACCGCAAACTTTCTAAGGTGGGTCGCGAGCTTCTCCGCTAGCGTGGTGCTGACCAGCAAACGATAGTGGTGCTCGGCAACGCGAAAGAGCTGACCGTTGGCGATGATGCGCCCCTTGGGCGTACAGAAGCAGGTGAGCGGAGCGAAAGTGCCGTTGGCCAGACTCACCTGGGCGCTGGTCTGGCCCTGAAGGAATTTCTCGGCGTTCTCGCCCTTGATGTCCAGTACCGATAGGTGATCCAGGCGCACTTCACCATTAAAAGTGGGGGACTGTTCGATTGCCATACATGCTCCACGGCAAAGAGATTGAGAATGCGTCTAGCCTAACACTACTCAAAGCAGGTGCGGGCGCCAGGTTGTAATTGCAAGGCGTCCCCACCGTGCTAGACTTCTCGGTCTGTATCAGTTTTGCATAGGTTCTGCTGTCCAATGTTTTGCAGCGAGCCTTTGCACGAGTTCACCGGCGCTGGCGCCGGCTCAAGTAAAGGACGTGTCATGGCTAATCAATCGCTGAGCTTCAAGGGTGTACAAAACGCCGATCAGGTCAATCAAATCACCACCGCGCTCATGATGCTCGACGGCGTGGAGAGTGCAGAGGTCGGCCGCCACGGCGCGGAAGTCGAAGGGCGGGCGAGCCACCAAACGCTCGTCAAGGCAGTAAAGGATCTCAATCTGGGCGTCGAGGTCAAATGATGCACACCCCCATCACGCTGATCAGCGAACGCAACCGGACGTTTCGCCACCGCATTGAGGTCGAAAGCGTCGAGGCGCTTTATGCCGATGCGCCCAAAGTGCTGGGTGGTGAGGGCCAAGACCCGGACCCCCACGACTACTTCGATATGGCGCTGGGTAGCTGCAAAGCCATCACCGTTCAGATGTACGCCAAGCGCAAGGAGTGGCCGCTCGAAGCTATCACCGTGACCATCGCGCGTGACGACAGCAAGGAGCGCGAAGGCGCGTATGGGCTGGACGTACGTCTCGACTTCCAGGGCCCGCTGGACGACGCGATGAAACAGAAGCTTTTGGACATCAGTAGCCGCTGCCCCGTGCAGCGCTTGATGACCGAAGCCACGGTCACCATCGAGACCCGGCTTGCGAGTGCGACTGACGCCTCGAGCCAATAGCCCTTTTAAGAACTGGAGTAGTGATGAGCAAAGCGTTCCGGCTAACGTCGAAGTTTCAGCCTGCGGGCGATCAACCCAATGCCATCAAGGGCCTGATCAGCGGGCTCGAGTCGGGGCTTGCCCATCAGACGCTATTGGGCGTGACCGGCTCGGGCAAGACCTTCACCATGGCCAATATCGTGCAGGAGCTTCAGCGCCCAACCATCGTCATGGCGCCGAACAAGACCCTTGCCGCCCAGCTCTACGGCGAATTCAAGGCGTTTTTCCCGGACAACGCGGTCGAGTATTTCGTCTCTTACTACGACTACTACCAGCCCGAAGCCTACGTGCCATCGTCGGATACCTTCATCGAGAAGGACGCCTCGATCAACGACCACATCGAGCAGATGCGCCTGTCGGCGACCAAGGCGCTTTTGGAGCGCCGCGACGCGCTAATCGTGGTGTCGGTGTCGGCGATTTACGGCCTGGGTGACCCGGATCAGTACCTAAAAATGCGGCTGCACTTCACCCGCGGTGAGCTGATCGATCAGCGCGCCTTCCTGCGCCGGCTCGCGGAGCTTCAGTACACGCGCAACGACATGGATTTTCGCCGTGGCACCTACCGCGTACGCGGCGACGTCATCGACATCTTCCCCGCGGATTCCGACGAGGAGGCGGTGCGGGTCGAGTTGTTCGACGACGAGATCGACTCCATCCGTCTGTTCGACCCGCTCACCGGCGACGTCCGCGGCCAAGTACCGCGCATGACCATCTATCCGAAATCTCACTATGTGACGCCGCGCGAGACGATTCTCGAGGCGATCGAGTCGATCAAGGGCGAGCTTAAGGAGCGCCTGGAGTGGCTTCGAAAGCACGAACGGCTGGTGGAAGCACAGCGTCTCGAGCAGCGCACGCTCTACGATATCGAGATGATGCTGGAGCTTGGCTACTGCAACGGCATCGAAAACTACTCGCGCTACCTTTCCGGACGCGACCCGGGCCACGCGCCGCCGACGTTTTTCGATTACCTGCCTGACGATGCGCTGCTGTTCATCGATGAGTCCCACGTAAGCGTCCCGCAGGTGGGCGGTATGTACAAGGGCGACCGCTCGCGCAAGGAAACCCTGGTCGAGTATGGCTTCCGGCTGCCCTCGGCGCTGGATAACCGCCCGATGAAGTTCGAGGAGTGGGAGTCGATCTCTCCACAGACAATCTTCGTCTCGGCAACACCGGGTAAGTACGAAGCCGAACACGCCGGTCAGGTCGTCGAGCAGGTGGTTCGGCCCACTGGGCTATTGGACCCGGAAATCGAAGTGCGCCCGGCCAGTACCCAGGTCGACGACCTGCTCTCCGAGGTGCACAAGCGTACCTCGGTCGGCGAGCGCGTGCTCGTCACCACGCTCACTAAGCGCATGGCAGAGGATCTGACCGAGTATCTTGATGATCACGATGTGCGCGTACGCTACCTGCACTCGGATATCGACACCGTCGAGCGCGTCGAGATCATCCGCGATCTTCGTTTGGGCAAGTTCGACGTGCTGGTGGGTATCAACCTGTTGCGCGAAGGCCTGGATATTCCCGAAGTGTCGCTGGTGGCCATTCTCGATGCGGACAAGGAGGGCTTTCTGCGCGCCGAGCGCTCACTCATCCAGACCATCGGGCGCGCCGCGCGAAACGCCCACGGCAAGGCGATTCTCTACGGTGATCGCATCACCGATTCGATGCGCAAAGCCATGGATGAAACCGAGCGGCGCCGCACCAAGCAAATGGAACACAACGAAAAGCATGGTATTACGCCGACCACCGTCACGCGCTCGGTTGCCGATATTCTCGAAGCGGCCCAAGCTCCCGGGGCGAAGAAAACCAACGGTCGCCGCGGGGCGGATCGCAAGAAAAGCGCCGCGCCGGATTACGATATTGCCAACATGGGCCAGCACGAGCTGGGTGAGGCGATCGGCAAGCTCGAAGACGCCATGTTCGAGGCGGCCCAGAACCTGGAGTTCGAGGAAGCGGCGCGCCTTCGCGACCAGCTCAACCAAATGAAAGAGAAACAGCTGGTACTGGGGTAAACATGCCAGAAGGACCCGAGATCCGCCGCGCGGCGGATCGCATCGAAAAGCAGATTGGCGGGCGCGTGCTGGAGCACGCCTGGTTCGCCTTCGAAGAGCTTCAGACCCAAGCAAATTCACTGATCGACATCCGTGTCGACGCGGTCGAAACCCGCGGTAAGGCGATGCTGATCCGCTTCGATAACCAGCGCGTGCTCTATTCCCATAATCAGCTCTACGGGGTATGGAAACTTCACGCCGCGCACAAGCCACCTCAAACCAACCGATCGCTGCGCGTGAGGCTCGTCACCGAGGGCAGGGCGGCGAGTCTCTATAGCGCCTCTGACATCGCGCTACTCGATACTGATGCGCTCGAAGATCATCCGTTTTTGGCGAGGCTCGGACCGGATCTTTTGAGTCAAAACGTTTCGACTGCCAGCGTGCTGGCGCGACTCGACGACTCGCGCTTTCATCGTCGAAGCCTTGGGGCACTGCTGCTCGATCAGGGCCTGGTCGCAGGGCTCGGCAACTATTTGCGCTCGGAGATTTTGTTCTACGCAGGGCTTCATCCCAAAAAGCGTCCGGTCGATCTTACCGCCACCGAGCGAGAGCAGCTGGCGCAGATCATTATCGACACCACGTGGCAGGCCTACCGACAAGCGGGCGTGACGAATCGCGACGCGTGGATCGAGCAGGCCAAAACCGCGGGTGAAACCAGGCGGCAGTGGCGCTTTAGCGTGTTCGAGCGTGCTGGGCTCTCTTGTCATCGCTGTGGCGAGATTATCGAGCGCCAGATGGTGGGCTCGCGACGGCTCTATTGGTGCCCGCACTGTCAGCCAGTTGCCTAATGGCACCAATATTTATACCGTTATCTTACTTGTTGGGAATTAAATTACATCAGGAAGGAAAATTCGCAGTTAACGCAAAGCTGCCGGGGAAGGGGTGATCAGGTATAATGGGCGGATTAGAACGGCTAACGGATTGAAAAAATCCCATGATAAATAGCCGCTTGAAACCGATCCATCGAGGAGCCCGTTGTTCATGACCGTGATCAAGCAGGATGACGTTATTCAAAGCGTTGCCGACGCCCTTCAGTACATCTCCTACTACCACCCGAAAGACTTCATCGACGCCATGGCAGCTGCCCACGAGCGAGAAGAGAACCCCGCTGCCAAGGATGCCATCGCCCAGATCCTGATCAACTCGCGGATGTGCGCCACCGGCCACCGGCCGATTTGCCAGGATACCGGCATCGTCACCGTGTTTGTTCACGTTGGCATGAACGTCACGTGGGAAGCGGACATGAGCCTCGATGACATGGTTAACGAGGGCGTGCGCCGTGCCTACCTGCTGCCGGACAACGTGCTGCGCGCCTCGGTACTAGCCGACCCGGACGGCAAGCGCCAGAACACCAAGGACAACACGCCCGCCATCATTCACCACAAGCTCGTACCGGGTGATAAGGTCGATATCCACGTAGCGGCGAAAGGCGGCGGCAGCGAAGCGAAATCCAAGTTCGCGATGCTGAACCCGTCCGATAGCGTCGTCGACTGGGTGCTCGAGCAGCTGCCCAAAATGGGTGCCGGCTGGTGCCCGCCGGGCATGCTCGGTATCGGCATCGGCGGCACCGCCGAAAAAGCCATGGAGATCGCCAAGGAAGCGCTGCTCGACCCGATCGACATTCAGGACTTGCAGGCACGCGGGGCGAGCAACCGCGCCGAAGAGCTGCGTCTGGAGCTGTTCGATAAGGTCAATAAGACCGGCATCGGCGCGCAGGGGCTGGGCGGTTTGACCACGGTGCTCGACATCAAGGTCAAGGACTATCCGACCCACGCGGCGAACAAGCCGGTCGCTATCATTCCCAACTGCGCCGCCACTCGACACGCGCACTTCACTCTCGACGGCTCCGGTCCGGTGGCACTGCCCGCGCCCAAACTCGAGGACTGGCCGGAGATCACGCGCGAAGTTGGCGAAAACGTCAAACGGGTCGATCTCGATAGCGTCACCCCGGAAGAGGTGAAGACCTGGCAGCCCGGCGATACGCTGCTGCTCAACGGCAAGCTCCTGACCGGCCGCGACGCCGCTCACAAGCGCATGACCGATATGATCAGCAAGGGCGAGCCGCTGCCCGTCGATATGAAAGGGCGCTTCATTTATTACGTCGGCCCGGTCGACCCGATCGGTGACGAAGTCGTTGGCCCCGCCGGCCCGACCACCGCTACGCGGATGGACAAGTTCACCCGCACCATGCTCGAAGAGACCGGCCTGTTGGGCATGGTCGGCAAGGCGGAGCGGGGCGAGGCCGCCATCGAAGCGATTCGCGACAACCAGGCGGTTTACCTAATGGCCGTTGGCGGCTCGGCTTATCTCGTCGCTCAGGCGATCAAGAAGTCGCGCGTGGTCGGGTTCGAGGATTTGGGGATGGAAGCCATCTATGAATTCGAGGTAGAAGATATGCCGGTGACCGTCGCCGTCGACACGCAAGGTACCTCGGTGCATCAGACCGGCCCGGCCAAATGGAAGGCAATCATCGCCGAAACCGCGTAAACTCATCGCCTGTAACAATAGACCGAAAAAGCCCCGTACTGCGGGGCTTTTGTACATGTGAAATCGCAAAGGAATCCATGTCCATGGCAGGGAGCGTTCGATGACCTCGTGGCTTATCGGTACGGCCATTCTACTGATTCATCTTCTGGGGGTGGTGTCCGCCGTTATGGCGCTGATGTCGAGCCGTACCTCTCAGGGCGCCGTTGCCTGGATCATGTCGCTTCTCACGTTTCCCTACGTTGCACTGCCGGCCTATTGGCTGTTCGGCCGCCCGCGCTTTTACGGCTACGTGACTGCCCGCGGCGCCAGAGACAACGTATTGCGACGCGTGCTGCGCCGCTACCGCAACAACATGAAGCCGCACATTTCGCTACCCGCCACGCCGGATATTCAGGCGGTCGAGCAACTGGCGATGATGCCGCTGACCAAGGGTAACCACGCCGAACTTCTCATCGATGGAGAGGCCACGTTCGAAAGTCTGTTTCAGGGCATCGACGAGGCGACAGACTACCTGCTGCTGCAATTTTTCATCGTACGTAACGACCGGCTTGGCCAGGCATTAAAAGCGCGCCTGCTCGAAGCAGCCCGGCGGGGCGTACGGGTTTATTTTCTCTACGATGAACTTGGCAGCCGCAAACTGCGCGACAGCTACTTCAAGGAGCTTGAAAGCGAAGGAGTAGCCATTAGCCCCTTTGGCTCATCCCGGGGGTTCAAGCACCGCTTTCAGCTCAATTTCCGCAACCACCGCAAGATCATGGTGGTGGACGGCAAAAAAGGGTGGGTCGGGGGCTTTAACGTTGGGGTCGAGTACTTGGGTGAAAACCCGCGTCACGGCCCCTGGCGTGATACTCACTTGGCGCTTCGGGGCCCGGGCGTACTCGGCCTTCAGGAAGCCTTTTGGGAGGATTGGCACTGGGCGACCGGAGAAGTCATCACCCTGAATTGGCATGCGGAAAACCACGCCCAAAGGGATCATCAGGTGGTGATCGTACCCTCAGGGCCAGCAGACAAGCACGATACCGCCAGTCTTTTGGTACAGCAGCTAATCCATAGCGCCAACGACCGGCTCTGGGTGACAAGCCCCTATTTCGTACCGGATCAGGGCGTTCAGGACGCGCTTCGCTTGGCGGCCATGCGAGGAGTGGACGTACGCGTGATGATCCCCGAGCGCCCGGACCACCTTCTGGTGTTTCTTTCGGCCTTCTCCTTTTTACCCGACATGCTGCGTGCCGGAGTGAAAATATACCGTTATCTTCCTGGTTTTTTGCACCAAAAAGTCATGCTGATTGACTCGGAAGCGGCAACCGTTGGCACCGTCAATCTGGATAACCGTTCGTTTCGTCTTAATTTTGAAATTACCGCGTATATGCCGTCTGAATCCTTTGCGCTAGACGTTGAGCGAATGCTGGAAGAAGACTTTACCCAATGTCGTCGCGTCACGATCGACGAAATTCGCAATCGTCCGCTTTGGAAAAAGGTCGTGTCGAGAGCCGCGTATTTAACCGCGCCCATTCAGTAGCGATTGCATGAAGGCCGAACCAAGGAGAACCGGGTGAATCTGGAAACCAAATGGCTCGAGGATTTCGTCGCGCTGGCCAATACGCGCAGCTTTTCGACCTCCGCGCGGCAGCGCCACGTCACTCAGCCCGCCTTTAGCCGGCGTATTCGCGCGTTGGAGCAAGCGCTGGGTACCACGCTGGTGGATCGCTCGACCACCCCGATCGGGCTAACCGCGGAGGGCCAGCTTTTTTTGGTCACTGCGCGCAACCTTGTCGATCAGCTCAACGAATCGCTGAACCACCTGCGGGGCTTATCGATTGCCAACGAGGCGCTGGATATCGTCGCGGCGCACTCGCTTGCGCTGAGTTTCTATCCGCCTTGGATATCGCGACTCCAAAAAGGGGTAGGGGAGCTGCCTACCCGATTAGTGGCGATGAACGTTGGCGAAGCGATTCACGTGCTGCGCGAGGGCAACTGCGATTTGATGCTCGCCTATTTCGACCCCTTTGCCACCATGCAGCTCGACACCAAGGTCTTTCCCTCGTTTTCGATTGGCAACGTCAAAATGCTGCCTGTATCGCTTGCCGACCCCCAGGGCAAGCCGCTGTTCACCCTCGACCAGCCCGAGCCGGTGCCATATCTGACCTATAGCCAAGGCGCTTTTTTGGGGAAAAGCGTGCATATGGTGCTCAAAAACGACCCGCGTCGGTTGAACCTGCGCACGGTGTACGAAACCGCGATGGCGGAAGGGCTGAAAGGGATGGTGCTGCAAGGCGTGGGCATGGCCTGGATCCCGGATTTCTGCATTCGCGAAGAGCTCAAAAGTGGCCGGCTGGTACGCGCCGGCGACGAGAGTCTCGATATCCCGCTGGAAATCCGCCTTTACCGCTGCTCGCTGGTCCATAAGCCCGGCGTCGAACGGCTGTGGCGCCAGATGATGAAGCTACCCCGCGACTTTTTGCAGGCCTGATGGTCACTCGGCTCAGAGCCGATGATTGTATGCCCACAGACAGGTTCTGCCTACAGCACGACAACGCTGCGAGGCAGGCTATAGTTAGGTATGCTGTTATTGATTTTAAAAGCGCTCGATATAAGGCGCACTTATAAAGCATTTTGCAAGGGAATCAACATGCTAATAAAACGAAGGCTGCTTTTTTGGTGGCAAGTGGTACAGGATGCCATCGCGCTCTGGCTCGAGCGAAACGCCTTTAGCTATGCAGGCTCGCTGGCCTTTTACACCCTTTTTTCGCTCGCGCCAACGATCATCATCGCGGTGACGGTCATCGGTATGGTGCTTGGCGAAGAGGCCGCCCAGGGGCAAATCGTCGCTCAGCTGCAGGGAACGCTCGGACTCGATGCGGCCTCCGCCATCGAGCAAGCGGTGGCCCAATCGCGTATCGAGGAGTCGGGCTTGCTGCCAACGCTTTTGGGCTTTGGAGCGCTGCTAATCGGTGCGACCACCGTTTTTGGGCAGATGCAGTTCTCGCTCAATACGATCTGGGACGTGACCGCCAAGCCTACCTCCAACAGCGTATTCATCTTCATCAAGACGCGCCTTTTATCGCTCACCGTCGTACTTGCCATTGGCTTCATCCTGCTGGTATCGCTGGTATTGGGCGTCGTGGTGCGGGGCATGCTGCAGGCCGCCAACTATATCGTGCCCTATATCAGCTTTTTTACCCGCACGGCGGAGTCGCTGGTGTCGCTAGGCATGGTAACGCTGCTGTTCGCGACCATCTTTAAGGTGCTGCCGGACGTTGTACTGCGCTGGCGAGACGTGTTCATCGGCGGTTTGGTGACAGCCATTCTATTCACCATCGGGCGCAATTTGATCGCCATTTATCTCGCCTATACCGCTACGGCCTCGACCTACGGGGCGGCGGGCTCGGTGGTCATGGTGCTTTTATGGGTTTATTACAGCTCGCTGATTTTGCTGTTCGGCGCGGCGTTTACACGCTCGCTGTTGACCCGCCGCGGGCGGGCGATCATACCGCGCAATAGCGCCGTTCGCGTCAAGCACGAGTTCGTCAAGGAATTCAAGGAGGCTGACATGTCGACCAAAAGCGTACGGGCGTTTGTGACCGGCAAGGTGCAGGGCGTCAACTTTCGCAGCACCACGCGGGAAAAGGCGCTGGCCACTAGCATCAGCGGCTACGCTAAAAATCTCTCCGACGGTCGTGTCGAGGTACTGGCATGCGGGAAAGAAGAGGCAGTTGATTCGCTCGTCGAGTGGCTATGGCAAGGCCCAGAAGGCGCTCATGTGACCGACGTGAGCATCGAGCAGATCAAGGAGGCCCACGTGCCCGAGAGTTTCACCACGGCCTGAAGGTGAAGGCAGTGGTGAAACCCGTTTTACAGGAGCGCCTCAGGCGCTCTTTTTGTAAGAGTCGATATTCTCGGCGGTCAAACGAACGATGTTCTGACGCGCTTCGGGGGTGATCCAGGCGTTGTGCGGGGTGACGATCAGATTGAGCGGCTCGCGAGTGGCCAGCGCATCCAGCAGCGCGTGCCCCTCGCGGGGTGGCTCTTCGGGCAGAACGTCCACGGCAAGCCCGCCAATCTGGCCGTCGCGAAGCGCTTGCAGCGCGGCGTGCTCATCGATGATGCCACCGCGGGCGCAGTTGATCAGTAAAAGCGTTGACTTCGCTTTCTCCAGTCGCGCCTGGTTGATCAGGTGCTTCGTCTGTTCGTTGAGCGGGCAGTGCAGGCTGATCACATCGGCTTGGGGCAGCAGCTCATCGAGACTTTGGCGCTCGTCATTCGCCTCGTCGCCGGGTCGGGCCGCAAAGCGCACGTTCATGCCAAACGCCTCGGCCAGGCGCGCCACCTCGGAGCCGAGCTCCCCCTGGCCGACCATGACGAGCTGCTTGCCTGCAAGCTCCAGTGTCGGGTAATCCTGCAGGCAGAAAAAGGCGCTCTGCTGCCAGTCTCCGGCGGCGACGTCCTGCTGATAGCGCGGTAGCCGCGCCGCCAAGGTGAGCATCAGCATCAGCGTGTGCTGAGAGACGCTTGCCGTACCGTAGGCGGTGACGTTTTTCACCGCGATGCCGTTGTCCCTGGCGGCGTCCATATCGATATTGTTGACCCCGGTGGCCATCACGCAGATCAGCTTGAGCGAGGGCAGGGCGTCGAGCACGTCGCGGCCGAGTTTGACTTTGTTGACCAGCGCGATCTCGACGTTCTTGAGCCGATCAAAAGCCTCTTCCGGTGCCGTCTGGTCGAAAACCTCGAGCGATGACACGCTGTCACGGATGGCGGTGAAATCGATATCAGGACCCATGCTTTTCGCATCGAGCATTACCGCGTGGGGCATTTGATGATCTCCATATAGGCGGCGGGCCCTGCCAAACCTTGCTTGGCAGGGGGCACAAAAGGGTATAATGATCGGCTTTGCGGGCCACTGTCTTGGAATTTATGACCACAGGCCACATATTGTCACGGCCCAACGACGCTTGGGTCATCGACGTCCTGTCCAGTTGAGCTTTTCAGGAGCCATCAACATGCCCATCTATGAGTATGAGTGCAAGGCCTGCGGTCATCGCATGGAAAAATTACAGAAAATCAGTGCCGACCCGCTAACCCACTGCCCGGCATGTGCCCAGGACGAGCTTTCAAGGCTGGTATCGGCGGCGGGCTTTCGCTTGGCCGGTGGCGGCTGGTACGAAACCGATTTCAAAACCGGCGGCAAGAAAAACCTTGCCGCGGACAGTCAAGGCACCTCGAGCGCTAAGGATAGCACCGGTGCGAAAAGCGACGCGCCTGCGTCGAGCGGCTCGTCAAAAGGCGGTTCATCAAAGGATAAGGGCGCCGCGGCCTAGCCGCGCCGGTCACGGCGCGATGCTCGCGCCACTTTTATTGCCACGTAACAGAACAGGATGAAACATGCGCAGCCATTATTGCGGCCAGCTTAACGAAACTCTGGTAGATCAAACGGTGACCGTTTGTGGATGGGTCCACCGTCGCCGTGATCACGGCGGGGTCATTTTCCTCGACATGCGCGACCGCGACGGTATTGCGCAGTTCGTCGTCGACCCGGATACCGCCCAGGCGTTCGAAACCGCCGACCGTGCTCGCAATGAATACGTGCTGCGTATTACCGGCCGCGTCCGTTTGCGCCCGGAAGGCACCCAGAACCCCAACATGCCTACCGGCATGGTGGAAGTGCTGGCGAAGGACGTCGAGGTACTCAACACCGCCGCCACGCCGCCGTTCCAGCTCGACGAGCACGGCAAGGTAGGCGAGGAAGTGCGCCTCAAGCACCGCTACATCGATCTGCGCCGCCCGGACATGATCGAGAAGCTGCGCCTGCGCTCGCGGATCTCCCACAGCGTACGCGCGTTTCTCGAAAACGAAGGCTTTCTTGATATCGAGACGCCGGTACTCACCCGGGCAACGCCGGAAGGCGCGCGGGACTACCTGGTCCCGAGCCGCACCCACGCCGGAGAGTTCTTCGCGCTGCCGCAGTCCCCGCAGCTGTTCAAGCAGCTTTTGATGGTCGCCGGCTTCGATCGTTACTACCAGATCGCCAAGTGCTTTCGTGACGAGGACCTGCGCGCCGATCGCCAGCCGGAGTTCACCCAGATCGATATCGAGGCCTCTTTTGTGGAGGAGAGCGATATCATGGGCATCACCGAGTCGATGATTCAGAAGCTCTTCAAGGAAGTGCTCGACGTGACGCTTCCCGACTTCCCGCGCATGACCTGGCAGGAAGCCATGGACCGCTTCGGCTCCGACAAGCCGGATCTGCGCATCCCGCTCGAGCTGACCGACGTCGACGACCTGATGAAGCAGGTCGACTTCAAGGTCTTCTCTGGTCCGGCCAACGCCGACGACGGCCGCGTCGCCGCGCTCAAGGTCAAGGGCGGCGCCAGCCTCTCGCGCAAGGAGATCGACGAGTACACCAAGTTCGTGGGTATCTACGGCGCCAAAGGCCTGGCCTGGATCAAGGTCAACGAGCGCGCCAAAGGGCTCGAGGGCCTGCAGTCGCCGATCGTCAAGTTCATGGAGAACGTGGTCGAAGAGCTTCTGGACCGCGTCGGTGCCGAAGACGGCGACATCATCTTCTTCGGTGCAGACAAGACCACTGTGGTCAACGAAGCGATCGGCGCGCTGCGTGTGAAGCTCGGTGCCGATCTCGAGCTCTACACTCAGGAGTGGTCGCCGCTGTGGGTCGTCGACTTCCCGATGTTCGAAACCGACGGCAGCGGCCGCTTGAGCCCGCTTCACCACCCGTTCACCGCACCGTCCTGCTCGCCGGAAGAGCTCAAGAACAACCCGGCCCAAGCGCTTTCGCGCGCCTACGATATGGTGCTCAACGGCACTGAGCTCGGCGGCGGCTCGATCCGTATCCACGATCAGACCATGCAGCGTAGCGTGTTCGAGATTCTGGGCATCGGTGAAGAGGAAGCTCAGGAGAAGTTCGGCTTTCTGCTCGACGCGCTCCAGTACGGCGCGCCGCCCCATGGTGGCTTGGCCTTCGGCCTCGACCGTCTGGTGATGCTGATGGCCGGTGCGAAGACCATTCGTGAAGTGATCGCCTTCCCGAAAACCCAGAGCGCGGCGTGTCTGATGACCGACGCCCCGGGCGAGGTGAGCGCCGAGCAGCTCAAGGAGCTCAACATCCGTCTGCGCCAGAAAGCGAAAGCCGAAGACGCCGCGCAGTAACGTCGTCTCGCTATCGAGCAGGCTCAAACACCGGCGTTCGCGCCGGTGTTTTCGTTTCAGGGCGTTTTGCTATATAGGCAAGCGTCACAGCTTTGCCGGTTGAAAAGCAGTCCGTTGTAGAGCAGTTCGTTGGAGAACACCAGCATGAATGAACGGCCCATTGAGCCGCCCCGGCGCATTCTGGGTATCGACCCGGGCTCGCGAATTACCGGTTACGGCGTGATCGAGCTGGTCAACGCAAGGCCGGTCTACGTTGCCAGCGGCTGTATTCGCACCGCCGACGGGGCGCTGGAGCAGCGTTTGGCACAAATTTATGCCGGTCTTGCCGAGGTGGTCGGGCTTCACCGGCCTACTGAGGTGTCCGTCGAGCGCGTGTTTCTGGCCAAAAATCCGGATTCCGCGCTTAAGCTCGGCCAGGCCCGGGGCGTGGCACTGGTATGTATGGCCAACCACGGCCTGGGCATCGCCGAATACGCCGCCCGCCAGATCAAGCAGGCGGTGACCGGCCAGGGCGGGGCGGACAAGTCTCAGGTGCAGCATATGGTCACTGCGATATTGAATCTCTCCGCCACGCCCCAGGCCGACGCCGCCGACGCTTTGGCAATTGCGCTTAGCCACGCCTACGCGGGCCAGGGGCTTCTGGCCACGCCCGCGCGCGGCGCCAGGCGTCGCTCTAGCGGCCGCTGGCGGCTTTGACCGCGCCTTGAGGCCCCGGCACCACTGGTCATAAGTACAGAGTCGTCATATAGTAACCCCGGTTTCGAGCGCTGCCTGCCAGCGCTTGATCATCTTTTGGTTTGGGAATGAGGTCGTTCATGATTGGTCGTTTAAGCGGCGCGCTGCTGGAAAAACACCCCCCTTGGGTGGTCGTCGACGTGCACGGCGTCGGCTATGAGCTGGAGGCCTCGATGACGACCCTCGTGGCGCTTCCCGCCCCGGGCGAGCCGGTCTCGCTCTATACCCACCTGACGATCCGCGACGACGCACACCTGCTGTACGGCTTTGCCCGGGAGCACGAGCGGGCACTGTTTCGCGCGCTGATCAAGGTCAACGGCGTGGGGCCGAAGCTCGCGCTAGCGATTCTTTCCGGCATGGACGAAGACGCCTTCATGCGCTGCGTACGCGACGATGACGCCAAGGCGCTGACGAAGCTTCCCGGTGTGGGCAAAAAAACCGCCGAGCGGCTGATTATCGAGATGCGCGACCGCTTCCCGGAATGGGAGCGCGGCGAGTACGCGCCGCTGGCCTTGGAAGGTGCCAACGGCGAGGCGGCGCCTCGCGACAATACCGCTGACGCCGAAGCCGCGCTGGTGAGCCTGGGTTACAAGCTGACCGAAGCCGCTAAAATGCTTTCCGACCTTGACCCGCACCAAAGCACCGAGGCGCTGATCAAGGCGGCGCTGACGCGGCGCATGGGAGGCTAAGTGAGCGCACCCACCGATTCCATGCCAGCCAATTCGACGCCAGCCAGTCACGGGGTACTATGCTAGAACACGACCGGCTCATCGCCGCCGCGCCGGAACAGGGCGAAGTGCGGCTCGACCACGCCATCCGGCCCAAAAAGCTTCACGACTACATCGGCCAGCCGCGCGTGCGCGAACAGCTCGAGATCTTCATCGGCGCGGCGCGCCTGCGCGAAGAGAGCCTGGATCACACCCTGGTGTTCGGCCCGCCGGGGCTTGGCAAGACCACGCTTGCCAACATCATCGCCACCGAAATGGGCGTCGGGCTCAAGTCCACGTCGGGCCCGGTGCTCGAGCGCGCCGGCGATCTCGCCGCGATGCTCACCAATCTTGAGCCGGGCGACGTACTCTTCATCGATGAAATCCACCGGCTCTCGCCGGTCGTCGAGGAGATCCTCTACCCGGCGATGGAGGATTTTCAGCTCGATATCATGATCGGCGAAGGCCCGGCGGCGCGGTCGATCAAGCTCGACCTTCCGCGCTTCACGCTGGTTGGCGCGACGACCCGCGCGGGGCTTTTGACCTCGCCGCTGCGCGACCGCTTCGGCATCGTGCAGCGCCTCGAGTTTTATAATCTCGAAGAGCTGACCGAGATCGTATCCCGCTCGGCGAGGCTTTTGAACGTCGAAACTGACGAGGAGGGCGCCATCGAAGTGGCGCGGCGCTCGCGCGGCACGCCGCGGATCGCCAACCGGCTTTTACGCCGCGTGCGCGATTACGCCGACATCAAGGGCGACGGCGTCGTTAACGCTGCGTTGGCGGACGCCGCGCTCAATATGCTAAACGTGGATCATCACGGGCTCGATCACATGGATCGGCGTTTGCTGCTCGCCATGATCGATAAGTTCGATGGCGGCCCGGTCGGCGTGGATTCGCTCTCGGCGGCGATCGGCGAGGAGCGCGACACCATCGAGGATGTGATCGAGCCTTACCTGATCCAGCAGGGGCTTATGATGCGCACGCCGCGTGGGCGAATGGTGACGCGCCAAGCCTGGCTGCATTTCGACCGCGTGCCCCATGAGCAGAGCGTCGATGTGGAAGGGGAACGCCGCCCGTGAGCCAATCCGAACAGCTTAAAAGCGAACAACCACAGGCGTTTCACCTGCCGGTGCGCGTTTACATCGAGGATACCGACGCCGGCGGCATCGTCTACTACGTTAACTATTTGAAGTTCATGGAGCGCGCTCGCAGCGAATGGCTACGGGCATTGGGCTTTGCCCAGCAAACGCTGCTGGACGAAGGCACGCAGCTAGTGGTATACCGCTTGGCTTGTCACTACAGCAGACCGGCAAGGCTCGACGATGCGCTCAGCGTCGATGCGCATGTCGAGAGCATGGGCCGCTGCAGGATGACGTTCGAGCAGCGCGTTTGGCGAAATGAGGAACTCCTTTGCCGCGCGACAGTCGAGATAGCCTGCCTTGACCGCCAATCGCTGCGCCCCCGGGCCTGGCCCGAAGCGCTTAGCGAGCTTTTTGCCGAGCGCCAGACGTCATCGGCCTGACGCTTAAGTGCGGCGCTTTAGAAGCATTTGAGCGGGGCTTTGTATTTAACCGACGGACCACCCAGGCGCGTTTGCGCTGACTGACCAATGAGGGCCACTGTGAACGATAACACCATGTCTATCCCCCACCTGATAATGAGTGCCAGCACCGTCGTACAGCTGGTCATGCTGCTGCTAGTGGCGGGGTCGATCCTCTCATGGGTGGTGATTTTCCAGCGCAGTATCGCCCTGCGTCGCGCCAAGCGCGAGTACAGCGAGTTCGAAGAGTCGTTTTGGTCCGGGGTAGATCTCAACGAGCTTTACCGCGACATTCCCGCCGACGACCCGCGCCACGGCGCCGAGCACATCTTTCAATCCGGTTTTCGCGAGTTCAACCGTTTGATGCCCAAAACGCGCAACCCGGACACGGTTCTGGAAGGCGTTCAGCGCAGCATGCGGGTAGCCTGGTCGCGCGAAGAGGACCGTCTGACGCAGCATCTGACGTTTCTGGCCACCGTTGCCTCGGCAAGCCCTTATATCGGTCTTTTCGGCACGGTGTGGGGCATCATGGGCTCGTTTCAAGCGCTGTCGTTTTCCCAGCAAGCCACGCTTGCCACCGTCGCGCCCTGGATCGCCGAGGCGCTGATCGCGACCGCCATGGGCCTTTTCGCAGCTATCCCGGCGGTCATTTTCTATAACCGCCTCTCCAACGATGTCGGCCGACTACTGGGCAAGTACGAAGACTTTGCCGAAGAGTTTCACGCCATTTTGCATCGCAATCTGCAGGGTCGCGATAGCACCAAAAGCGTCGGCTAAGGGAGTTCGCCATGCACGGGCCATTCAATCGCGGCGGCAAGAAAAAGCCGATGGGCGAGATCAACGTCGTTCCTTTCATCGACGTCATGCTGGTACTGCTGGTGATCTTCATGATCACGACCCCCATGCTGACCCAGGGCGTTCAGGTCGACCTGCCCCAGGTCAGCTCCGAGCCCATCGAGGATCAGGAAGACAATGATCCCATCATTATCTCCGTCGATGACGAGGGCAGCTTCTATATCACTTTGGGCGAAGACACCAACAGCGTCACCATCGACGAAGTTTCCGAGCGCGTCGTCGCCATTTTGCAGCGCGTGCCCAATACACCGGTCATGGTACGTGGCGATCGCAATGTGCCTTACGGTCAGATCGTGGTGCTGATGAGTACGCTTCAGCGTGCGGGCGTCGCCAACGTGGGGCTGCTTTCCGAGCCGCCGCAGGACGCTCAAGGGTAACGCTTTTATGGCCCATGACGCTTTTCGTGATCCCCAGGACGTCGGCTACACCTGGCCTACGGTGCTCGCCGTGGCGGTGCACGCGCTGATTCTTCTTTTCAGCCTCGTGAGCTGGCCATCGTCCACCGAGGAGCCGGATACTACCTCGATCGTCCAGGCGACGTTTGTGAGTACCGAAACCTTCACCGACCAGGCGCAGCAGGCGATCGAGCAGCAGGCCGCGCTCGAAAGCGGCGCCAGTAGCGACACCCAACAGGCGCCGGAGCCTGCGCCGGAACCCGAACCCGAACCGCAGCCAGAGCCTGAATCAGAGCAAAGCACTGCCCAGGCTGACGCCGAGGCGGCAGCCGAAGCCGCCGCGGCGGAGCGCGCCCGGGCGCTGGAAGAAGCCGAAGCCGAAGCGGAGCGTCGCGCCGAGGAGGCCGAGCAGCTTGCCCAGGAGCGCGAAGCCCAGGCTCAGGCCCGCGAAGAGGAGGCCCAGCGGCTCGCCGAGGAGCGTGCCGCCGAAGAGCAGGCCCGCGCCGAGGCGGAAGCCGAACAGCAAAGGCTTCGTGAAGAGCAGGCCCGCCAGGAGCGCGAAGCCGAGCGCCAACGCGAGGAGGAAGCGCGCCGCGAGGCAGAAGCCGAAGCCCAGGCCGAGCGCGAACGCCAGGCCGAAGCGGAAGCCGAGCGTCAGCGCGAAGAGGAAGCACGCCGCGAAGCAGAAGCAGAAGCAGAAGCCCAAGCCGAGCGCGAACGCGAACGCGAACGCGAAGAGGCGGCACGGCGTGAGCGGGAAGCAGAAGAGCAGCGTCAGCGTGAGGCCGAGGCACAGCGTGAACGCGAAGCCGAAGCACAGCGTCAGCGCGAGGCGGAAGCCGCCATGCAGCGCCAGCTCGAAGGCGAGGCGGCGGCTGCCGCGGCCAACGCCCAGCAAGCGCAGCAGGCGGCGAACAACTTCAGCAACCTGGTGCAGCGCGCGGTGGAGCAGGCCTGGATCATCCCGGGAGGCGCCGACAATCTGCGCGCGGTAATAAGTGCGCGCTTGGGGCCCTCGGGAGAAGTTCTATTGACTAATATAGTAACGTCGAGCGGCAACAGCGCTTTCGATCAATCCGCCGTTCAGGCGGTCGAACAAGCCGCACCGTTTCGCGAACTGCTACAGCTAACGCCGGAACAGCAGCGCGATATACGATCGCGTCCGATAAACTTTAACTTCACTCCATCGGGGGTACGTTGATGCAGACCTTGAGTAAAGCCTGGCTATTTTGTGTGCTGCTGCTGATCAGCAGCGTCGCAAGTGCCAACCTGACGATCGAAATCACGCGTGGCAGTGACCAGGCACTTCCCATTGGCGTCGTGCCCTTCGAAGGGGGCGAAGGCTTCCCGGAAGACGTGGCGCAAATCGTGCAGGATGACCTGGAGCGTAGCGGCATGTTCGCGCCGCTCGAGCGCAGCGCCATGTTCGAACGCCCAAGCCAGGCAAGCGACGTTGAGTTCGGCACGTGGCGTTCGCTGGATACGCGGTACCTGGTGGTCGGGCGTGCCCAGCAAACCGGCGGCGGCTATCAACTTCAGTTCGATCTGATGGATATCAGCGGCCAAACGCGCATGATCGGCGAAACCGTCAATGTCAGCGGCAACGACTTACGCGGTGCTGCCCACTACATCAGCGACCAGGTATTCGAGGCGATCACCGACATCCGCGGCGCGTTCTCGACTAAAATCGCTTACGTCACCGCTCAGGGGCTGGGCGATAACATGCAGTTTGGTCTGTACGTGGCGGACGCCGACGGTGCCCGCAGCCAGCAGGTGCTGACGTCGGATCAGCCAATCATGTCACCGGCCTGGTCCCCGGATGGACGTAAACTGGCCTATGTTTCCTTTGAAACCGAGCGCCCGGCGATCTATATTCAGGATGTTTCGAGCGGTCAGCGCGTACAGGCGACCTCGTTCGAGGGCATCAACGGCGCGCCCGCCTGGTCGCCAGACGGCCGCCGCCTGGCAATGTCGCTTTCCAAGGATGGCCAGCCGGATATCTACGTACTCGATATCGGCAGCCGCTCGCTCAACCGCTTGACCGACAGCAACAGCATCGACACCGAGCCGGCCTTTTCGCCCAACGGCGCCAACATTTTGTTCACCTCGGATCGCAGCGGCGGCCCCCAGATCTATCAGATGTCCGCCAACGGCGGTAACGCCAACCGGGTGACTTACACCGGCAACTACAACGCTCGCGGGCGCTATTCACCTGAAGGCGATCAGATCTTTTTGGTCCACCGATCGGACCGCGGTTATCAGGTCGCGCGCCAGGAACTCGACGGTGGCCGGTTGGTGGTCTTGAGCGAGTCAACGCGGGATGAATCTCCTAGTGTTGCGCCGAACGGGACCATGGTAATCTTCGCTACCCAACAGGGTGGAAGTGGCTTTTTGAGTGCCGTTTCGGCGGATGGCCGCTCGTCATTCAGACTGCCGGCAGCACAGGGTGAAGTACGCGACCCCGCGTGGTCTCCCTTTTTAAACTGACGTTCAATTCCAAAACGTTGAACGACAGAAACGTTGAACAACATTGAATTCTGTTTTTCAGGCAAGGAGTCTGATCATGCAACTTAAGCCATTGGCTCGCTCTCTAGCAGTCGCATTCTCCATTCTGGCCGTTGCGGGCTGTTCGAGCACCGGCGGCACCCAGGACGGTGACGCATACGGTAGCCAAAGCGGCAGCACCGCTGGTACCGGTACCGGTTCCGGTATGGGCACCAGCGGTACCGGTCAGTACGGTTCCACTTCTGGCTCCGGCGCCGGCCAGCAGGCCGACTCGCGCATTCCCGAAGTGCGGACCATCTACTTCGATTACGACCGCGATACGATCAAAAGCGAGTACGAATCCGTCGTGATGGGCCACGCGCGCTATCTGCAGGCCAATCCCAACGCTCGCGTGACCCTCCAGGGCCACACCGACGAGCGCGGCACGCGTGAATACAACATGGCGCTTGGCGAGCGTCGTGCGCGCGCCGTTCAGCGCTTCTTGAACATTCAAGGCGTTTCGCCGTCTCAAATGAGCGTTGTCAGCTACGGCGAAGAGCGCCCGGCAGCCAGCGGTCAGGGCGACAGCGCCTACTCGCAAAACCGTCGTGTGGTCTTTAGCTACTAATTCGGCTAACGGGTCAGACGGTTAGACGTTAAGCTATCAAGCGCCCCGGGGCAGTACTGCCTCGGGGCGTCTTTGGGAGTCATCATGAATCACAGTCTCAAACGTTTTTTTGGGAGGCTGTGCGGTGCGGGAGCCATTGCGCTCCCGCTGTCCGTATTGCCTCTCGCGGTGCTCGCTCAGCAGCCGCTGGTTCAGGACATGTCCTCCGGTTCCGGCGGGTTCTACTCGCAAACCCAGCGTCAGGAAGCCTCTGGCGGTAACCTGGTACTGTTCAATCAGGTCGAGGAGCACCAGCAGGAGATTCAGCGCCTACGGGGTCAGATCGAGGAGCTGCGCCATCAGATGGAGCAGCTCAAGCGCCAGTCGCAGCAGCAGTATCTCGATATCGAAGACCGCTTGATGAACCTGCAAAGCGCCCCGGCGTCCGCGCCGGCAGCGCCCGCTACACCGCAAGTCGAACCCGAGGCCGCCGAAGAGGTGGCCGCTCCGTCCTCGTCACAAGCCTCGTCAAACAACGTCAGCGAAGACGCGCAAGCGGACTATCAGGCCGCCTTCGCCCACGTTCAGGCGCGCCGCTTTAGCGAAGCGATCGATGCCTTCAACGATTTCGTCAGCGCCCATCCGGATACCAGCCTGACCGCCAACGGCTACTACTGGCTGGGTGAGCTTTACGCCGCCGAGAACGAGCTATCCGCCTCGGATGATGCGTTTAGCCGCGTCATCAACGACTTCGACTCAAGCTCCAAGGTGCCGGATGCGCTTTACAAGCTGGGCTTGGTCAAGGCGCGCCAGGGCGAAACCGAGCGCAGCCGCGAGCTGCTCGAGCAGGTGCGCGACGATTACCCGCAAAGTAGCGCCGCCGGCTTGGCCAACGACTTTCTTCGCCAGTCCGCCGGATAATTCACCCCGAGGTTATGCATGACCTGCAAGATCGATTATCAGGCCCGGCCTGACTTGCTCAAGGATCGCGTTATTCTGGTCACCGGCGCCGGTGACGGTATCGGCCGCGTTGCCGCGCTCGACTACGCAAGGCACGGCGCCACCGTCATTTTGCTGGGCCGCACCCTCGAAAAGTTGGAGCGCGTGTACGATGAGATCGAAGCCCAGGGTAGCCCCCAGCCGGCGATCTTTCCGCTCAATATCGAAGGGGCGCTGATCGAGGACTACGACGATATGGCAAGGCGGCTGGACCGTGAGTTTGGCCGCTTGGACGGACTGCTTCACAACGCCGGGCTTCTTGGCACCCTCACGCCTTTCGAGGAGTACGATCCGGAGCTCTGGGATCAGGTGATGCAGGTCAATATCAATGGCCCGATCTGGATGACCCAGTCGCTGTTACCGCTTCTGGACAGCGCCGACGATGCTTCGCTGATTTTCACCTCATCGAGCGTGGGCCGAAAAGGGCGGGCGCAGTGGGGCGCCTATAGCGTTTCGAAGTTCGCCACCGAGGGCTTTATGGAAGTGCTGGCCGACGAATTCAAGGCGCACGAACATCTTCGTATCAACACGCTCAATCCGGGCGCGACCCGCACCGACATGCGCGCCGGCGCTTACCCGGACGAAGATCCTGCCACGCTGCGCACCCCGGAGCAAATCATGCCCACCTATCTGTGGCTAATGGGCCCGGATAGCCGCGGCGTGACCGGCCAAAAAATCGACGCCCAGCCCCCCAAAGCCTAATGGGGCTTGAATGGCCGAGCGGCGGCCAAGGCGTAAGGACGTTAGCGCGTCAAAACGTGGCCAGCCGCTCGACCAGGTCTCCGCAGGTTTCAAACCAGATATCGGCGGGCCATGTACGGTAGTCGTCCTGCTCGCTGATATAGCCGTAGCCCACCGCAATGGCGGTCATGCCCGCCGCTTTCGCCGCTTCGATATCCCGCCGATGATCGCCAACGTACCAGCAGTGCGCCGGGTCGATCGCAAGGCGCCGCGCCGCTTCCCACAGCGGCTCCGGCTCCGGCTTTTTCACGCTTAGATCGTCGGCGCACAAAAGCGCGCCGGGTTCCAAAGCCAGCGCCTCCAACAGCGGCAGGGTATAGCGGCGAGGCTTGTTAGTGACGATCCCCCAGGGCTTTTGTTCGCCATGCCAGCCGGCAAGCCAGGTGTCCAGCGGTTTGAACACCTGGCTATGGGTGGCAACGGCCTGCTCGTAGGCATCCAGCAGATACTGGCGCGCCTCTGCGTGGCCCTCGGCGTCCGACGCAAGGCCGATCGCCAGCGTCACCAGAGCGCTGCCGCCGTTGGAGACTTCCCGGCGAATCTGCTCGAAGGGCAGGGGCGGCTGGCCGTGAAAGCGGCGCAGCGCGTTGGTGGCATTGGCCAGATCCGGCGCGGTGTCGACCAGCGTGCCGTCCAGATCGAACAAGACGGCCTTGGGCGCAGGTAGTGCGGCGCTTGCCGGCTCGGTCGCGTTACAGGTAGAGGCGTGAGGCATTCAGTGACCCACCCGGCGGCAGTACATCATGTAGTTGACCGAGACGTCGTTGGCCACCAGCTTGTAGCGCTTTGTGAAGGGGTTGTAGGTTAACCCGGTCTGCTCGCGCACCTCGAGTCCCGCCTTGCGCGCCCAGCTCGCCATTTCGTGAGGCCGGATGAATTTGGCGTAGTCGTGGGTGCCGCGCGGTAGCAGGTTCAGCACGTACTCGGCGCCGACGATAGCGAAGGCGTAGGACTTCGGCGTACGGTTGATCGTCGAGAAGAAAACGTAGCCACCGGGGCGTACGAGCGTGCAGCACGCGCGGATGACCGAGGCCGGGTCCGGCACGTGTTCGAGCATTTCCATGCAGGTAACGACGTCGAACGCTCCCGGCATCTCGTCGGCCAGGGTTTCGACGCTAACGTTACGATACGCAAGCTCGACGTTTTGATGCTCGGCGTGCACCCGCGCCACCCCCAGCGGTGCCTCGCCCAGGTCGATCCCGGTCACGTCGGCGCCGCGGCGCGCCATCGATTCGCTTAAAATTCCGCCGCCGCAGCCCACGTCGAGCACTTTTTTGCCCGCAAGCCCGGCGCGAGCGTCGATGAAGTCAAGGCGCAGCGGATTGATCTCGTGCAGCGGTTTGAACTCGCCTGTCTCGTCCCACCACTGGTTGGCAAGTGCTTCAAACTTCGCCACTTCCGCTTGGTCGACGTTACCTTGATAGCGATTGACGGTGCTATCCTCTGGGGTCGCTTGCATGGGTTCACTCCCTTATCCTGTCAGCGCGAGACGTTACCCGGCGCCCGTTTACCAAAAAAATTGGTTACATTAAGCTACAAGGTGGCATCCACCCCCGGGTTTTGTATTATTGCATTCTAACCACTCCAGGCGCGAAGCGCATGAAAAGGACGTCGACATGACCCAAAAGGCCCTGTTTATCCGGCAATTGCGCAAGGAGCGTGGTTAATGCGCGTACTTCTTTACGGTAGCGAACTCAGTGCCGCGACGGCAGCGGCGGCGCTCGCCTTCGTTGGTCACCGCATCGACTGGCTTTTGCATGAGGACGCCCCCTGGGGGGTGATTTCCACCCTCGACTGGCTGCGCCGTGAGCCCGAACTCATGGCCCATATCGATCAGGCCTTCGAGCAGCAAACGCTTCGCATCGTGACCTCGCTCGACGAGGCCGCGCCCATGGACGTGGTGTGGCTGGCTTTGTCACCGGAGCAGCGCCGCTCGGCCGATGCGCTTTTGAGCGCGCCGCTTTTTCGCGAGCATCGCGCGGTACTCATCAATAACTCCACGTTCCCGGTTGGCGATACCGAGCGCCTCAATACCCTGATGGGCGAACAGCACGGTAGCGTCGCGCTGCCGGACACCCTCGAGGAGGGGCGGGCCTGGGCGTCGTTTACGCGCCCGACCCGCTGGCTTTTGGGCTGCGACGACGCCCAGGGCGAGCAGATCGCTCGCGAGCTTTTACGCGCGTTCAATCGCCGCCGCGATGTGTTTCAACTAATGCCGCGCCGCGCCGCGGAACTTTCCAAGCTCGCCATCAACGGCATGCTGGCCACCCGCATCAGCTACATGAACGAAATCGCCGGCCTCGCCGACACGCTGGGTGTGGACGTCGAGCACGTGCGCCAAGGCATGGGCGCCGACACGCGCATTGGCTTTGAGTATCTTTACCCAGGCTGCGGTTTCGGCGGCCCCAATTTTTCGCGAGACTTGATGCGTCTGGCCGACGTACAGTCGCAAAGCGGGCGCTACTCCGCGCTGCTCGAGCAGGTCATGGATATCAACGAGCAGAAAAAAGAGACGCTTTTTAGAAAGCTCTGGACGTTTTTCGAAGGCGATTTGGCCGGCAAGACCGTGGCGATCTGGGGGGCGGCGTTCAAACCCGGCACCGCACGCATCGACCATGCGCCGGTACTCACACTGCTGGAGGCGCTCTGGGCTCAGGGGGTGAAGGTACAGCTTCACGACCCCGCCGCCACCCCGGCGCTTGCCGCGCTGCTCGGTGAGCGCGAGGATCTGACGCTTTACACCGACGACCCGTACCAGGCCTGCGAAGGGGCGGATGCGCTGATGCTGGTCACCGAGTGGAAAAACTACTGGAACCCGGACTGGCATCGTCTGACCGAGCTTTTAAATGCTAAATTGATCCTGGACGGACGCAATATTTTCGATCCGGCTTTCGTTGCCAGCTGCGGGCTGCGCTATCGAGGCATCGGCCGTCGCGCCGACCCAACGACCCATTGAGGAACTTTAATGTCTGACGCCACCCCGTCCCAGCGTATCGTGCCCGACGTGGACCAGAGTCTGGGCGCCCAGCATCTGCGCCATCGTCGAGGCCCACGCCTTTGGCCGCTGTGGCTCGTACTGCTGCTGGTCATCGCGCTACTGGCGGCGCTGGCCGCAGGGCTTTGGTACGAGCGCGAGCGCCTTCTGGACGAGGTTCGCCGGGTAAGCGGTGAAGTCTCCAACCTGCACGCGCGGCTCGACTCCAGCGACACCGACGTGGTCGACTCGGTCAGCTACATGCAGGCTCAAATGACCACGCTGTTCCAGGAACAGGAGCAGCTGGCGTTGCGTTTGACCAACACCCGCGAAGAGCTTTACGGGCTTTTGACCGATGGCGAGGACACGGTATCGCTGGAGGCGATCGACGAGCTTCGCGAAACGCTGACGGCGCAGCGCGAGGCCGCCGAGCTCAACGAGCGCCAGCTCCAGGCCGTACGCAGCTCGGTAAATGCGCTCGAGCAGGCGGGCACCGCCGGGCGCCAAAACCTGCTCGAAGAGGTGGCGTCTCTAGACCAGAACACCGCCGAGCGGGTCGCCGCGTTGGAAGAACGGCTGGGCCGCGAGCGCGTGACTCTCGACAACCAGCTCACTACGCTTCGCGGCGAGCTCGACGCGCGCCTGGACGAACTCGCCGAGGCGGCCCAAAACGCCGAAACGGGTATCGACCAGCAGGCGCGCGAGCGCGCCACCGCTTCGCTCAACGAGCGTATCATGGCGCTTGAAAGCGACGTTCGCCAGGTGCGTCAGGCGCAATTAGCGTTTAGTGCTCAAATGGAAATGCTGCGATAATTCAAAAAAGGGTGAAAACGCCAGGGCGAAGGGTATCGCCCGGCCTTCACCTGTCGCCCGTCTGATCAGGTAAAAGAAGGAAACCATGCAACGATACCGTCAGCGATTTACGGCGATGCCCGTAGCGTTCTACCTGGCAGCCCCTTTGTTGATGATAAGCCCGCCGCTTTGGGCGCTGGAAGCCACCATCAGCGGCGTGTCGGGCCCGGTCGAAGAGAACATCGACGCCTACCTTCAAAATATCGATGAAGAGCGCTACACCGACCTGCGTTTGGAAGGCGAAATTCGCCAGCGCACTCAGGAAGCGATGCGCGTATTCGGCTACTACGAGCCAGAGGTGGAGGTGACCCTCGCCGAACCGGTTCGAGTACGTATCGAGCCCGGCCCCCAGGTGCGCATCGAAACGCTGTCTATCAACATCGAAGGCGACGCTCAAGACGACCCGCCGTTTCAACAGGCGCTGGACGACTTTCCGCTCGAAGAGGGTGACGTGCTCGAACACGAGCCCTGGGATCAACTTGGCTCTGAGTTCTCCGGGCTTGCCATCGAGCGAGGCTACTTCGACTGGGGCTTTACTGACCGGCGTATGGAAGTGCGCCCTTATAAGGAAAGCGCGCGTCTCTACATGGATTTCGATAGCGGCCCGCGCTACCGGTTCGGCCAAACTCGCATCGTGGGAAGCCATATCGAGCCCGAGCGGCTCAAACAGATGCAGGGCTTCGAGCCCGGCGACCCCTATCTTGCCGAGTCGATCGCGCTTTACAACCAGCGCTTGGGCGAGACCCGCTGGTTTCGCTCGGTGACCGTACGTCCGCGCCTGCAAACGGCGCAAGAGCTCGTCGTGACGCCGAGCGGTGGCGGGGCGGCCTGGTACGACTCCGCCACCGCCTCCCAGCCAAAGCGTCCACGGCTCTCGAGCGCCGCCTTTGCAAGCGCCTTGAGCGTTGGCCAGCCCAACGACTACCGCCTGCCGATCGATGTCACCGTCGAGCCCGCCGATCGCCATCAGTTCGAAACCGGTATCGGCTACGCTACCGACGTCGGTCCCAGGCTTCGTTTTGGCTGGCAGCAGCCTTGGATCAATAGCCTCGGTCACAGTCTGAACCACGACCTTTATATTTCCGGGCCGGATCAGCGCTTTACCGGGGTTTACAACATTCCCCTCGAAGACCCACTTCGCGACAACTACCGGCTGCAGTACGGTATTCGTCAGCGTGAAGACAACGACACCGAGTCGCTCGAGGGCACGGTAGAGTTCGCTCGGCGCTGGGAGTTCGACAACCGCTGGGTGCAAACCCTTTACGTGCGCACCACCTACGAGGACTTCACCCAGGGTAATCTTTCCGACGAGGTGTGGCTCTACTATCCCGGCATCCAGTGGTCGCGCACGCGCACCCGGCCTACGCGATTTCCGCTCTGGGGCGATCGCCAGCAGCTCTCGCTGGAGTACTCCGATACGCTTTGGGGCTCGGACGCCACGTTTTTACGCGTGACCGGCGATACCGAATGGATTCGCACCCTGGGCGACAGCAACCGCTTTTTGGCGCGCCTGGGAGTCGGTGCCATCGAAACCGACAATTTCGATAAGATTCCACCGTCGCTGCGCTTTTTCACCGGCGGCGATAACAGCGTGCGCGGCTACTCCTTCGAGAGCCTGTCGCCGCGCTCTGACGACGGGCTTTTGCGCGGCGGCCAGCAGATGTTGACCTCGACGCTCGAGTATCAGCGTCGGGTTACCGGCGCCTGGTGGGGCGCTGCGTTCGTCGACAACGGCAACGCCTTCGACGACTGGAGTGCCGACGATCTCAAAACCGGCGCCGGCGTCGGCGTGCGCTGGATCTCGCCGGTTGGCCCCATCCGCTTCGACGTCGCCCATCCTTTCGACGATGAAGACAACGACTACCGTATCCACTTCTCTATCGGCCCCGAGTTTTAGGAGCGCATTTTGGCAGACGTTGCAAAGAAAAAGCCGCGAACGAAAAAGCGGCTCTCCTCGGGTGCGCGTACCCGACTGGCCGTTTGGAGTGTGATTCGCCTGTTGATCCTCGTGCCGCTGTGGCTGTTTGGTCTTATCGCACTGGTACTGGGCGCCGCACTGTCGCCTTGGGGAACGGCACAGCTCTTCTCCCAGGCCGAGAAGCGCGGCTACGTTAGTTATGAGGCGCAGTCCGGCGGCCTGCTCGACGAGTTCACGCTACAGGGCTTTCGCATGAACGTTGCCGGCGTACAGGTCGCCATCGACGACCTGGAGCTTCGCTGGGCCGACGACTGCTTGCTTTCCGGCCGGCTCTGTATCGACACGCTACGCGCCGACGGCGCCGACATTCGCTTGGCCGCGAGTCAAAACGAGCCGGAGCCACCGCCGGACAATCAGCCGCCGCTTCGTATCACGCTGCCGTTTCCCATCGAACTTCGCGAACTGGTGTTGAACGATACCGCCGTCACGCTCGGTGACGGCACGCGCATCACCTTCGACTCGCTGACCAGCGCTGCGGTTGCCGAAGGCCAGAGCGTGCGCCTGGCCCCCACGGAGCTAAATCAGCCGCGGGTCTATCTGCCGCCGTCACCCGGCGTGCGCCTGACCCAAGGTCTCGAGACGCCGCTGGACGCCACCGGTATCGACGGTGCCATCGCCGTGCACACCCCGCCGGAACCCGAGCCGGTAGAGGAGGACGCTGGCGTACTGGTCACCGAGCAGGGCCGTACCCAGCTTCCCGACATCATGCTGCCAATCGACGTTATCGTCGAAGAGCTTGCCATCAACGACTTCGCCCTCGAAGGCGCGATCGATTACAGCGTCGAGCGGCTCACCCTGGTGGGCTCGGCGATCGAGCACGACATCGCCATCGACACCTTCTACGTGCTCACCCCGGACGCCGAGGTGAACCTTGACGGCACGATCCGCCTGGCCGAGGAGTATCCGCTCGAGCTGAACCTGGCCACCACGCTCTACCTGCCGGAGCGCTTCCCCGAGCTTTCCGGCAACACGGTGTCGCTTGCGCTGTCCGGCTCGCTTGCCGATCTCAAAGGCGAGCTCGATACCGAGGGGCTGGTCAACGTCGTGCTGGATGCCAGCGTCGACGTGCTCGACCCGCTGTTTGCGTTCGACGTGCGCCTTCAAACCGACGAGCTCCAGTGGCCGCTCACCCCGGTGGAGGGCAGCGACGCTGAGCCCATCCGCGTCGAGGATCTCGACCTTCGCGCCAGCGGCAATCTGGAAGCCTTCGCGGTGACCGTCGATGCCGAGGGCATCGATAACACGCGCCTGGACGGGCAGGTGGATCTCGACGACCCGAGCTACCCCTTTGACGTGCGCTTGCAAAGCGAGCGTTTCCAGTGGCCGCTCAACGTGCCGGAAGACGCCGACACCGCCGCAGAGCCCTTCGTGGTGCAGAATCTGGACCTGCACGCCAATGGAAGCCTGGAGGCATTCACGGTGACGCTGGATGCCGACGGCGTTGAGAACACCCGGCTCGAGGCGCGCGCCGATATCGACGATCCGAACTATCCGTTCTCCGCGCGTCTGCAAAGTGACCGGCTGCAGTGGCCTTTGACCACGTCCGAGAGCGCCGACGTCACCCCTTGGGTGGTGCAGAACCTGGATCTGCGCGCCGACGGTGATATTAATGCCTATAACCTGGCGCTCGACGTCGAGGCCGAAGGCCCGGACGTGCCGCTTCTAACGCTGAATCTGGAGGGCAGTGGCGACATCGGCGCTTTTGATTGGTCGACGCTTGCGCTTCAAATCGACGAGAGCCGCCTGGCAAGCCAGGGGCGCGTGAGCTGGGCCAACGCCATTACGCTGGACACCACGATTCGCCTGGATGACTTCGATCCGTCGCACTTCGTTGCCGATCTCGACGGCTCGCTAAGTGGCGATATCGAGCTTGGCGTGCTTCAACAGGGCGAGCGCTGGCTGATCGATCTGCCCGCGCTTTCCATCGACGGCGAGCTTCGCGATTACCCGCTCACGCTGGAAGCATCCTTGAACGCCAACTCGGATCTCGAAGCCGACATCGATCGTCTGGTCTTCACCCAAGGCAACAACCGCCTGACCGCTCAGGGCCAGGCAAGCCAGCAAGCGCTGTCGATCGATGCCGACATCGCGCTCAATCAGCTGCAAACCATTCATCCGCAGCTCGCCGGGCGTCTTGCCGGCGATATTCAGGCCCGCGGCAGCATCGAGCAGCCGCAAATCAACGCCACGCTTGAAGGCAGTGACCTGCGTTTTGCCGACAACAGCGTCGAGCGGCTTTCGCTCGACGCCGATATCAGCGGCATCGACGACCCGCGTTTGGACATAGACCTGTTGCTCGACCGGGCCGTGGCCGGCGGCCAAACGCTTCAACGCCTGGAACTGACCCTCGAGGGCCTGCTTTCCCAGCACACGCTATCGCTTGAGGTGCAGGGTGACGATACGAGCGCTTTGCAGCGCGCCGAGCTTGCACTGCGCGGGCGTTTCGATCAGGCCAACCAGCTTTATCAGGCTAACGTCACACCGCTTGAGATCGACTCCGACGCCGGCGATATTCGACTCGAAAGCCCGCTGGATCTTCGCTACAACCTGGCCAACGGCCAGGCGCGGCTATCGCCGTTCTGCCTGCGCCGGCTCGAAGGCGGGCTCGTGTGCTCGACAGAGACGATCAATGCCTCTGCCGACCAGGGCCGTGCGCTTTTGACCGTACGCGAAGTGCCGATGGAAGCGCTCGAGCCGTTTCTGCCCGAGGAGTGGCGTCTGGATGGCGATACTACGGCGGACCTGGGGCTCTCCTGGAGCCAGGGTGGGGCGCGCTGGCAGGCCGATGTCGAGCTTTTGAGCGAGCTTGCGATCACCGCGGTCGACGGCTACGGCCAGCCGGTGCGCCTGCCGGTGATCAATTTGGATGCTCAGATCGACGCCAACCAGGCCAATGCCAACGCCAGCGTGGTGCTGTCGCTGTCCGAGGCAGGGCGTTTGGCGCTGGATCTAACCGTGAGCGACCCGATCGGCCGAGGCGGGCTCGACGGCGAACTGCGTGCCAGCAATATCGTGCTCGGGCCTTATATGCCGCTGGTCGCACAGCTCGACGAGCTTCAGGGCGCGCTCAACGGCACGGTTTCGATTGGCGGCACGACCGCCCAGCCGGATTTGCAGGGCACGCTGGCACTTCGCGGCGTGCGCGCCCGTGGCCCGGACATTCCGGTCGACGTTCAGGACGGCGAGCTTGCGCTGCGCTTCGACGGCGGCCAGGGCAGCATCGACGGCTTCATTGCCGCCGAGCGCGGCCGGCTCAACATCACTGGCGACGCGTACTGGCCGGAGAACGAGCAGTGGCGGGCGGGTGTCGATCTGAACGCGGTTCAGGAGCCGCTACTGGTCGTGCTACCTCAGTTCGGGCGCCTCGAAGCGGCGCCGAACATTCGCATTCGCGTCAACCCGGAGCGTCTCCAGATTCGCGGCAACGTCGACATTCCCTGGGCGCGTCTCGAAATCGGCAGACTGCCGGCCTCGGCGATCACGCCGAGTGGGGACGAGATCATCATCACCGAGCGCGAGGACCGCGAAGCCGAGCGCATTGCGCGGCTTCGCACCGCCAACGGCGAAGGCCCGAGCGCGGCGGACGAACTCGCCGCTGGCGGCATGGAGATCGACATGCTGATCACGCTGAACCTGGGCGATGACATGGAGCTCTCCGCCTACGGGCTGGAATCGAACCTGGCGGGCAATCTGGAGGTGCGCCAGGACAGCGGGGCGCTTCAGCTCTTTGGCGAAGTGAACCTGGTGGACGGGCGCTTCCAGGCCTTCGGTCAGGATCTGCTCATTCGCCGCGGTCAGCTGCTGTTCAGCGGCCCGCCGGGGCTTCCCGTACTCAATTTCGAGGCGATCAGAAACCCGGAAGTGACCCAGGACGACGTGATCGCGGGGCTTCGCGTCACCGGCACGGCGGAAACGCCGAACGTGGCGATCTTCTCGGAGCCGGCGATGCCGGAGAGCAGCGCCCTCTCTTACGTGCTTCGCGGGCGCGCCCCGGATTCCTCCGGCGGGGTCGATAGCGCCTTGACCACGGCGCTGATCGGCATGTCGCTTGGACGCACCGGCGGGGCGGTCGGCTCGATTGGGGAAGCCTTCGGCATCAACGACTTGACCCTGGATACCACCGGCGCCGGTGACGAAAGCCAGGTCGCGCTCAGCGGTCAGCTCACCGACGATTTACGAATTAGCTACGGCGTGGGAATCTTTTCACCCATCGCTGAACTAACCTTACGCTATACGCTTTGGCGTAATTTCTACGTTCAGGTGGTTACCGGCACGAGCCAGGCGGTCGACTTGATCTACACCTTCTCGCGTCCGGGTTCTCCGACGATACTTCCACCGACACTTCCACGGCAATAAGAGGTGGCCATGACACTCTTTTCCAGAACATCGGGATCACTGCCAGGCCGTGATACGCCGATCGAAACCAGCGAGACCCACACCGTCAACGGCAACGCCTTGAAGGGGCCGATACCTGACGGCTTCGAGGAGATCGTCCTTGGCATGGGTTGCTTTTGGGGCGTCGAGCGTCTTTTTTGGCAAATGCCCGGGGTACACGTGACCGCGGCAGGCTACGCCGGCGGCGAAACCCCTAACCCGACCTATGACGAAACCTGCACCGGGCGCACCGGCCATACCGAGGTGGTGCGAGTGGTCTATGACCCCGACAAGGTCTCGCTTGCCACGCTCTTGCGCACCTTCTGGGAGGAGCACGACCCAACCCAGGGCAACCGGCAGGGCAACGACATCGGTAGCCAGTACCGCTCGGCGATTTTTGTCACGACCGAGGCCCAGCGTGAACAGGCCGAGCAAAGCCGCGAGGCGTATCAAAAGGCGCTGGATGAGCAGGGCAAAGGGCGCATCACCACCGAAATTTATCCGCTGGACAGATTCTACTACGCCGAGGGCTATCACCAGCAGTACCTGGACAAGAATCCGGGCGGCTACTGCGGTTTGAAGGGCACTGGCGTGACCTGCGCGATTGGCTAAGCTTCATTGATCCACGCTCAGCCAAGCGGCAAACGAGCCGGTCGCCTGCGTTTTACAACCTGTCCGCCTTTTCCGCTCGCTCGGGCCACGCTCGAGCGAGCGGCTTACGTTCGAGAAGACGACGGTTCAATAAGACGGCTGTTAAAGTAGGCAGCTGTTCCAAGAGACGACTGTTCGATTGGAGTGTATCGAGCTGCAAGGAGTGTTTATGTCGGCGCAAGCTGATTTTGATTACGATCTACTGGTTATCGGCGCCGGTTCCGGCGGCGTGCGCGCCGCGCGCACGGCGGCGGCTCGAGGCGCACGGGTGGCCATCGCCGAAGACCGTTACCTGGGCGGCACCTGTGTCAACGTTGGCTGCGTGCCGAAAAAGCTCTACGCCTACGCCTCCCACTTTCGCGATAGCTTCGACGACGCCGCGGGCTACGGCTGGCACCTGCCGGAGACGCCGACCTTCGACTGGCCGACGCTGAGAGACAACAAGTCCAGCGAGATCAAACGGCTCAACGGCATTTACCAGCGCCTGCTGGAAAACGCCGGCGTCACGCTCTATAACGCCCGAGCGACGCTCAAGGATGCTCATACCGTTTCGCTGAGCTCTGCGAAGGGCGAAAGCGAGGTGAGCGCGGCCAAAATTCTGCTCGCCACCGGCGGCTGGCCCTGGGTGCCGGATTTCCCGGGCAGCGACCTGGCCGTCACCTCCAACGAGGTGTTCGACCTGGACACCTTCCCCAAGCGCTTTTTGGTGTTGGGCGGGGGGTATATCGCCGTGGAGTTCGCCAGTATCTTCAACGGACTGGGCAGCGAAGCTCACCTGATCTACCGCCGCGAGCTCTTTTTGCGCGGCTTCGATGACGAAGTGCGCGCCTTTACGCGCGACGAGATGAAGAAAAAGGGCGTTAACCTGCATTTCGACGTCAACATCGAACGCATCGAGCGCGGCGACGATGGCCTGAACGTCACGCTCACCAGCGGCGACACGCTGACCGTCGATACCGTGCTGGTCGCCACCGGGCGCCGTGCCAACGTCAGCGGCCTGGGGATCGAGACGCTGGGCATCGAGCTCGACGACAGCGGCAAGATCCCCGTCAACGAGCGCTTCGAGACCAATGTGCCCTCGATTCTGGCGCTCGGTGACCTGATCGATAGCCCGGAGCTTACGCCGGCGGCGATCGCCGAGGCGATGCAGATCGTCGAGCATCACTTTGGCGATACCAAGCCGGAGCCGCTGGACTACGAGCGCGTTCCCACAGCGGTGTTCTGCCAGCCCAATATCGGCACCGTCGGCCTGACCGAAGAGGCCGCCCGGGAGCGCTTTGCCAACATCCGCGTTTACCGTACCGACTTCAAACCCATGAAGCACACGCTTTCCGGTAGCGACGAGCGCATGCTGATGAAGCTGGTGGTTGATGACGAAAGCGACGTGGTGGTCGGCGCGCACATCGTCGGCGAAGAGGCGGGGGAGCTGATTCAAAACGTTGGTATCGCCGTCCGTGCCGGGCTTACCAAGGCCGATTTCGACCGCACTCTTGGGGTTCACCCAACCGGCTCCGAGGAGCTCGTCACTATGCGCGAACCCTCGCGTACCTGACTCGCACTCTTGCGAGGTTGAACCGGATCGATTCATGACAAGCGGGCGAAAGCCCGCTTTTTTATACCACTTCATTGAAGTTGGACTAAGCTTTTAACAGTCACTGAGAGGATCGATATCCAGTACAGCATTACCCGCCATGTATAATTAAAAATTATCGAAAAGGGAGCCAAGGATAATATGCGCTTTGAGTTATACACCGTCAGCTGTTATGATCTTGCAGGAATTCGCAACGGCGAAGTATCACCATGAGCATGCCTTCAACGCCTTTTACCCCTTCTTTTGACTTGGCGCGGCCGACAGTCGCCGACGCCGTGGTCGGTAATGAGCAGACGCCGCTCTATATTCGCAAGCCCAACGCCGACGACGGCTGGGGCATCTTCGAGCTGGTCAAGGCGTGCCCACCGCTGGACGTCAACTCTGCCTACGCCTATCTGCTACTCGCCACTCAGTTTCGCGATACCTGCGCCGTGGCGACTAATGAAGAGGGCGAAATCGTCGGGTTCGTTTCCGGCTATGTGAAGGACAACGCCCCAGACACGTTTTTTCTGTGGCAGGTCGCGGTGGGAGAGAAAGCGCGCGGTACCGGTTTGGCGCGCAGGCTGATCGAGGCCATTATGTCGCGCGACGAGCTCAGCGACGTACACCATATGGAAACCACCATCACGCCGGATAATCTCGCGTCCTGGGGGCTTTTTCGCCGCTTGGCGGCGCGCTGGCAGGCACCGCTCAACAGCCGCGAATACTTCTCGACAGAACAGCTTGGCGGCGAGCACGACCCGGAAAATCTCGTGCGCATCGGGCCGTTTCAAACCGATCACATCGTCTAGCTCGATCAAGCGCCGCGCGACACCTTGAAAATTCATCGAACCGTCTCAAGGTTTTTGTAAGCGCTTGAGACAGGAAATTTTTTTGAAAGGGAGGTCATAATGCAGACCCAAACGTTTGAACGGATGGAATCCAACGTACGTACCTATTCGCGTTCGTTTCCAGTGGTATTCACCAAGGCTAAAAACGCCCGTTTGACCGACGAAGACGGTCGCGAGTACATCGATTTTCTCGCCGGTGCCGGCACGCTGAACTACGGCCACAACAATGCCCACCTCAAAGAGGCGATGATCGATTATCTCGCTTCAGACGGCGTGGTGCATGGGCTGGACATGTGGACTGCCGCCAAGCGTGACTACTTCGATACGCTCAACGAACTGATTTTCAAGCCGCGCGGGCTCGACTACAAGGTGCACTTGCCGGGGCCGACCGGCACCAATGCCGTCGAAGCCGCCATTCGCCTGGCGCGGGTGGCCAAAGGCCGCCACAACATCGTGACCTTCACCAACGGCTTTCACGGCGTGACCATGGGGGCGTTGGCGACCACCGGTAACCGCAAGTTCCGCGAGGCTACCGGCGGCATTCCGACCCAAGGCGCAAGCTTTTTGCCCTACGACGGCTATATGGGCGAGCACGCCGATACCCTCGACTACTTCGAAAAATTGCTGGCGGACAAGTCCGGCGGGCTCGATATACCCGCGGCGGTCATCGTCGAAACCGTGCAAGGCGAGGGCGGTATCAACGTGGCGAGCCTCGAGTGGTTGAAGCGTTTGGAAGGCATCTGCCGTGACCACGATCTTTTATTGATCGTCGACGATATTCAGGCCGGCTGCGGGCGTACCGGCAAGTTCTTCAGCTTCGAGCACGCCGGCATCAAACCGGACATGGTCACCAACTCCAAGTCGCTGTCCGGTTTCGGCCTGCCGTTTGCTCACGTGTTGATGCGCCCAGAGCTCGACCAGTGGAAACCGGGCCAATACAACGGCACGTTCCGCGGCTTCAACCTGGCCATGATCACCGCGACCGCCGCGCTGAAAAAATACTGGTCCAATGATACCTTCGAGCGCGACGTTCAGCGCAAGGGTCATATCGTCGAGGAGCGCTTCAAGACGCTGGCCAAACGCCTGTCGGATAACGGCATGCCCGCCAGCGAGCGCGGTCGCGGTTTGATGCGCGGTATCGACGTGGTCGACGGCGATATCGCCGATGCAATCACCGGCAAGGCGTTCGAGCACGGTTTGATCATCGAAACCAGCGGCCAAGCCGGCGAAGTCGTCAAGTGCCTGTGCCCGCTGACCATCAGCGATGAAGACTTGATCGAAGGCCTCGATATCCTGGAAAAATGTGTCGACGCCGTGATTAGCGGTAAATAACGGATTCACACGCCAAGCCATCGTTTCGGCGGCCATCGACGGCCGCCTTACAAGGAGCACACCGATGATCGTTCGCAATCTGGAAGAAGCCCGCAAGACCGACCGCCTGGTGACCGCTGAAAACGGCAACTGGGACAGCACGCGTCTGGTGCTGGCCAGCGACAAGGCCGGTTTCTCGTTTCACATTACCCGGATCTTTCCGGGCACCGAAACCCACATTCACTACAAGAACCACTACGAAGCCGTGTTCTGCTACGAAGGCGAAGGTGAAGTAGAAACCATCGCCGACGGTAAAATCTGGCCGATCAAGGCCGGCGACATCTACATGCTCGACCAGCACGACGAGCACCTTCTGCGTGGCAAGGAAAAGGGCATGACCGTGGCGTGTGTCTTCACACCGGCGCTGACCGGCAAGGAAGTACACCGCGAAGACGGCTCTTACGCGCCGCCGGAAGAGTAAGCGTCGTTCGTTGCTCATTGATGTAACATCTAAAAGACGGCCCAAAGAGGCTGTCTTTTTTATGGCCGGGTTGTTCGATGTTTTGAGCTTGTGCCGGGTAGCCAGTTTCTGCGTTTCAGACCAATAACTCTTGGTTCGCATAATATATATTATGTTAAATATGATATTCGCTATTGGGTAAAACCCTTAACATCATTGGACAACCGCACATACTTCTTCATATTATCCCTGCTCTTGTTTGGTAAGGGACTTCCGATCTATGCGCACGAAACTGACCTGGCTGATGGCAGGCATGCCGCTATTGGTAGCTTGCGCTGCTCAACCGCCGGCGCCCCAAGAGCCCCCGCCGCTTGGAGATGCCGCGTTCAACGCTCGCATTACCGAGCTCGAGACCACGCTTTTAGCGCAGTGTGACGCCCAAGCAATGGAGTCACGCCAAACGAGCCAGTACGAAACGCTCAGATCCAACATGCATGAAGTGGGCAATCTACTGCGTGTTTTGCAAAAGGATGTGGCGACTATCGAGGCGCGCGGTGACGAGCCGATCATCGTGCGTGAAGAGTGTGAAGCACAGCCGGTGCAAACCTCGAAAACGGTGCTTGGGCGCAGCGAATGGATCGGCTTTCCAGCCATCGGCACCTACCTCAAGGCGCGTATCGACTCCGGGGCCTCGACATCGTCGCTGTCAGCGTCCGACATCACGCGCTTCGAGCGTGACGGCGAAGATTGGGTACGCTTCAAGCTCGCGCTCAACGACGAAGACGTGGCGGTCGAGCGCGTTAAAGACGAATGGGTCGAAGCACCGATCCAGCGCCGCGTGCGCATCGTCCAGGCCTCCGGTGAAGAGTCGCGCCCGGTCATTTCGCTTTTGATGACATTGGGGCCCATTCGTGAAAACGTCGAATTCACGCTCAATGACCGCACGCATCTGGATTTCCCGGTGCTGCTGGGACGTCGCTTCATGATGGACATTGCCACCATCGACGTCGCCCAAACCTACATTCACGATCGGCCCGAGTTTCCCGGCGGCGAGCCTGCCGACCAGGCCGCTGACGATGAAGTCTCTGAAGATCAGGACGATACGGAAGAGTAGCCGCTCTACGTCATCGAGCATCGCTCTCCCCCTGTCGCTTAATGCCGAAAGGAATCAACCTTCATGTCACGCTTGGCGTTTTATTTAATCGTGGGCTTTTTGCTGGTCGTAGGTATCGCGGCCAGCATCCATCGTCACGTTCAGTTCGAAATTCCCTGGACCCCAGGCGAGCAGCGCCAAGTGTGGGAAATCGAGGCGGTGATCACGTTCAACGCCCAGGACGGCCCGGTTCAGGTGGATCTGGCGCTGCCGTCCCACCAGGCGGGCTATCGCGTGTTGACCGAAAACACAGCCTCCTCTGGCTATGGCCTGGCTTATAGTGCTGACGAGCTGGGCCGCCAGGCGCAGTGGACCATCCGCAACGCCGCCGGCAGTCAGCAGCTTTACTACTCGGTGCAGATGCTGGTATCGCCTGAGGCGCGCGCGCCCATCCAGACACCGCCCGGGCTTTCGACACCCACGCCCTGGGGCGCACCCTACGATACCGCCGCCGAGCAGATCATCGAGCGTGCCTGGGCACGAAGCGCCGATAACGCCACCTTTACCCGCGAGCTGATCCTCGATCTCAACGGCGAACGCCAGGCCGAGAACGCGCGGCTTCTGTTGAGCCAGGAGACACCGACGGCGCTGATCGTGCGGCTATTGAACCAGGCCGGCGTCCAAGCGCGGGAAATTAGCGGCCTGATGCTTGAGGATGCGCGCCGGCGCCAGTCGCTGACCAGCTGGATTCAGGTATTCGACGAAACCGGCGAGCAGTGGGCGGTATTCAACCCGACCACCGGCGAGCGTGGCCGCCCGGACAACCTGCTGCTGTGGGAAACCGGCGGCCGCGCAGTGCTCGAAGTACAGGGCGGCACCAACTCCCAGGTCAGCTTCTCGATGCTGACCCACAACCAGCCGGCCTCGGCGGCGGTGCGCAACCACCGCTCGGACAGCACGCTACTGAACTTCTCGATTCACAGCCTGCCGCTGGAAGAACAGGCGCTGTTCCAGACCATTCTGCTGATTCCTATCGGGGCGCTGGTGGTCGTGCTGCTGCGCGTGTTCATCGGGGTGAAAACCTCGGGCACCTTCATGCCGGTTCTGATCGCGCTGGCCTTCATTCAGACCACGCTACTGACCGGGTTGGTCGGCTTTCTGCTCATCGTCGCGGTGGGCCTGGTGATCCGAAACTACCTGTCGCATTTGAATTTGCTGCTGGTGGCCAGGGTTTCGGCGGTCATCATCACGGTTATCGCGATCATCGCCGCCTTCACCGTGCTCGCTTACCGCATGGGCCTTTCCGCGGGGCTCACCGTCACCTTCTTCCCGATGATCATTCTGGCCTGGACCATCGAGCGCATGTCGATTCTTTGGGAAGAGGAAGGCCCGAAGCAGGTGCTGATCCAGGGCGGCGGCAGCCTGGTGACCGCGGTACTGGCGTATCTGGCCATGAACAACCCCTGGATTCGCCACATCACCTTCAACTTCCTCGGCGTGCAGCTGATTTTGATGGCGTTCATCCTGATGCTGGGTAACTACACCGGTTACCGCCTGCTCGAACTGCGCCGCTTCAAGCCGATCACTGAAGACGAGAAGCCCTCATGAGCTGGTTCAAGGATTGGACCTGGCCTTCCAGGCTAAGCGATAAAGGCATCATCGGCATGAACCGGCGAAATATTCGCTACATCGGCCGCTACAACTCGCGAAAGCTCTACCCACTGGTGGACGACAAGCTCAAGACCAAGCTTCTGGCCCAGCGCTACGACATCACCACCCCCGCGCTGATCGGCACGGTGAGTACCCAGTTCGGCGTCAAGCATATTGGCGAGATGCTTACCGGCCACAAGGGCTTTGTCATCAAGCCCGCCAAGGGCAGCGGTGGCAAGGGGATTCTGGTCATCGAAAATGTTGATGATGACAACGTTTTCATCAAACCAAGCGGCGCGCATTTGAGCCTGGTCGACATCGAACGCCACGTGTCGAACATTCTCTCCGGGCTCTACTCGCTTGGCGGCTCGCCGGACGTGGCGGTGATCGAAACGCTGATCAACTTCGATGAGAGTCTGATGGCCTACACCTACGAAGGCGTACCGGACATTCGCGTCATCGTGTTCAAGGGCTACCCGGTGATGGCCATGATGCGCCTATCCACCGCCGCCTCCGATGGCAAGGCCAACCTGCACCAGGGCGCGGTCGGTGTTGGCCTCAACATCGCCACCGGGGCGGCGCTCAGAGGCGTTCAGTTCGATCGCCCCTGCTACAGCCACCCCGATACCGGCCATGACTTGGCAAGCCTGGTCGTGCCGCAGTGGGATACCCTCTTGAACCTGGCCGCCGGCTGTTATGAAATGACCGGCCTTGGCTATCTGGGCACCGATATGGTGCTCGACCGTGTTCACGGGCCCATGCTGTTGGAGCTCAACGCCCGGCCAGGGCTCGCCATTCAGATGACCAACGGTGAGGGACTCCGCCGGCGGCTCGATCTGATCGAACGCCAGCCCGATGGCGTTGGCGCCAAGGAGCGCGTAGCGTTTGCCCAGCATCACTTCGCGCGCCAAAGCGAGCTGGTCAGCACCCCTGACACAGAGTCGGCGAGCGCGTAAACTAGCCCCACCATGTTGACCCGGTCGCTGAAGATGAAAACCAATACGTTATTGCAACAAGCCGAATCGCAATGCATCAATCGGGGCGTGCGCTTCACTCCGATTCGCAAGCGCGTGCTCGAGATGATTGCCGATAGCGGCGGCGGCCTGAAAGCCTACGACCTGCTCGACCAGCTCTCCAGCGAACACGCCGCCGCGCGCCCACCCACGGTGTACCGCGCGCTCGAGTTTTTGATCACCGAAGGCTTCGTTCATCGCATCGAGTCGCAAAACGCCTATATCGCTTGCGCCTGCCCCGAGCACACCCACGGTTTTCAGCTGCTGATTTGCCGCCTCTGCGGCCACGTCGAAGAGCTGCACCTGGATGCGATCAGCGACGAGCTGGTCGGTCTTGCGCGGGAAAAAGGCTTCAACGTTGAGCGTCAGACCATCGAGCTTCAGGGCTACTGTGCCACCTGTCGGGAAAGCGTTAAGGAAAACGACGCCGACGACTGACTTTTTAATTAGTGACCCTTCAAACGAGTACCCGCCATGTCCCGTTTCGACCAGCACGCCTCGCTTTTCAAGGCGCTCGAATCCGCCGGATGCGATGAGACGCTGCCCTCGACCCAAACGCTGTTGGACGAGGCCAGGTTTAATAGCGACGGCTTGATTCCCGCCATTGCCCAGCAGCACGACAGCGGCGAAGTGCTGATGATGGCCTGGATGAACCGCGAGGCGCTCGAAGAGACTCTCTCGACGGGCCGGGTCTGCTACTACTCCCGCTCGCGCGGCAAGCTCTGGCGCAAGGGCGAAAGCTCCGGCCAGCAGCAGGCGCTGGTGGCTGCCGCCTTCGACTGCGACGCCGACACCGTGCTTTTGCAGGTCGATCAAACCGGCCCGGCGTGCCACACCGGCCGGCGCAGCTGCTTTTATATCGCCCTCGACCGCGAGAAAGCCGCTATCACCAGCGAGCCGCTGATCGATCCAGCCACGCTTTACGCCAAGCGCTAACGTGAGCGCCTGGCGGGCAGTCAAAAGAGGCCTCGTCAGAGCCCTTGGCGCCCTGATGATCGGGCTGATCCGACTCTACCAGTACACTTTGAGCCCCCTGCTCGGCCCGCGCTGTCGCTTCTGGCCGAGCTGCTCCTCCTACACGATCGAAGCCATCCAGGTACACGGCCCGCTAAAGGGCGGCTGGATGGCGTTCAAGCGTATTATCAAATGCCATCCGGGCCACCCCGGCGGCATGGACCCGGTGCCCGGCGGGCGCAGCGAAGCGCTTTGCCGCGAAGATGAAGCCGGCCGCGATAATGCCCGTGTAGGAAACACCTCAACCGACAAAACGCCCCGTCGCTGCGATCACATCGACTAGGCGCTTTGCGCGACCTGATAGATGCGCTCGAGCATGGCGTGCAGGCCGTTGCTGCGCGTCGGTGACAGGTGCTTGTCGAGGCCCAGGTCCTGCAGAAAGTGCGGCTTCGTGGCGGTGATCTCGGCCGGGGTGCGCTCGCTGTAGATGCGCAGCAGTACGCCGATGAGCCCGGAGACGATCGCGGCGTCTGAGGTTGCCTTGAACACCAGCTTGTCGCCCTCTTTCTCGTGGTTCATCCAAACGTTGGACTGACACCCCTGGATCTTATACTCCTCGGTTTGCCACTCGGCGGGAAAGTCGGGCAGCTGCTTGCCCATGTCGATGATGTACTGGTAGCGATCCATCCAGTTGTCGAACATCTCGAACTCTTCGATCAGTTCCTGCTGGGCAAGCTCGGGGCCGGGCGTGCTCATGGTCTCTCCTTGAAGGCTCTAGGCAAAATTGGCCGCCATTATAACGTTCAATCGCGTTGTTTTGTTGGTGAAACACCAATTCGGTGGCGCTGCTGCTCGTCATGCCACTGCTCGGCCTCGGTATGCAGGTAGCGACTGGTGGTTTCAAGGCGCGCGTGGCGTGCGCTTTGGGCAAGGTACCTGAGCTCAATGCCCGACTGCGCCTGGTGGGTAATCGACGTATGGCGCAGCCAGTGGGGTGTGGCGCGGCGCAGGGCCTCGACCTGGGCCGGCGCGCCCTGCTCCGCTTCCAGCGCCTCGGCAGCCTGGGCGAATACTCGTTTGATCAGCCGGTAGAGCTGGTTGTCGCTGATGCCGCGAACGCCGTCGAGCGCGCGAAGAAGCGGCGTTGCCTCGTCAAACGTAGGAAGCGAGGGCAGCCCGAGAGCCAGGCGCCACTCGGCAAGTTCCCCAAGCATGTCTTCGGGTAGCGGAATACGCGCGGTTTTCTGCCCTTTCCCGGTCACTACCCACCACCAGCGCCCTTCTCTAAAAACGAAATCTTCCATGCGCGCGCCGGCCATCTCACTAATACGCGGGGCCAGCAGATAGGCGAAGCTGAAAATGAACCGGCACCGCGCCCACTCATAGCGCTGCCGGGTACTCGCGCCCTCCCCCACATCTCTATTCAACCAGCACCAAAGCCACTGCCAAAGCGCATACTCCAGGTAGCGTTCGACACTTTGCGTCTGGTTATTGAGCCGGCGCGACTTGTCGCGCATCAGCCGAAACGGATTGTGCGCGACCCACCCGGCCTCGACCAGCCAACCGTAAAGCCCTTGCAGTATCACCAGGCTTTGACGCCGGCTCGACGGCGACAGCCCCGCACGAAACGGCCGCCAAGCGGGGCTCGAGCGCGGCGCCCCGACCCCTACCCAGCGCGAGGCCGGCTGCGGGTCTTCGAGAAACGCCTCGAATTCACGCAGCCCTTCCCGGTCGAGCTCGATCAAACGCCGCTGCGTGCTCGAAAGCCACAGCAGCAGGCGCTCAGCCTCACGCCGGTACGTCTTGAAGGTTTGCGGGCTCTCGCGGTACTCGGCCAGCCACAGACCGACCGCGTCGGCGTCGCTTGAAGCCGTAATACGGGCACCACCTTCTGCCCTATCGACGACGTCAAAAACCCTTGAAATATCATCGTTTTGGAGGGTGTATACTATGTTGCTCACTGCGCTCTACCTCTTTTAGTGCCTCATGCCTCTCGTCAGATTCTGCCGTCACGACTCCTAAAACTCAAGATAATACGTGTAATCTTGAATTTAATAATTATTTGATAAATAAAATTACGTATTACATTTTACGTAAATTTGTTTTCACCGAAGAGTTGTCGCAAAATAGCGCTTTTAACAGTCATCAGGATCAGCATCATGGCGCGTAGCGGCATTCAGTACGGCGACGTTCAGCAGGCGATCGATACGCTGTTGAGTCAGGGCGATACTCCCAGCGTTCAGCGCATTCGCGAGGTGCTCGGTACCGGCAGTTTCACCACCATCAGCGAGCACTTTCGTCAGTGGCGCAGCGAGCGTGAGCAAAACCGCGACGTGCCGCCCCCCAAAGGCGTGCCGGAAGTCGTGGTGACGATGGCAAGCGAGCTATGGCGCGAGGCCCAGGAGGTGGCCAACCAGGCGCTGGCCCACTACCGCGAAGATGCCACCCGTCAGATCGATGAGGCCAGGGAAGCTGCCGAGCGCGCCGATCAGCTCGCCCTCGACGCCCAGCAGCGCGAAAACGCGCTCGCCGAGCATCTGCGCCATACCGAAGCACGGCTGGAAACACTGAACCGCGAACTCGCCACGCTGGAATCAAACCAGGGCCAGCTCGTCGAGCAGGCAGGCCGCGCAGAGCAGCAGACAGAACGCACCCAAAAGGCATTCGAGGCTTTAGAGAAGCGCTATCACGCGCTCGAAGAGAGCGGCCAAAAGGAGCGCCAGGCGCTTCAAAGCGGCTGGGAGCAGCGGTTGAGCCAGGAAGAGGAGCGCAACGAAGCCTCGGAAGGCAAGCTCATGGCGCTATTGGATACGCTGAGACAGGAACGCGCCCAGCAGGACAAGGCGCATCAAAAGCGCGTCAGTCAGATGGAGCAAAAACTGAGTGCTCTGGAAGAGTCGCTGGCGAGCCAAAAGCAGGTACTGCAGCAAAAAAGTCGCGATGAGCAAAACGCTCAAGAGCATTTGAAGCGGCTCGAGCAGGAGAATCAGAGCCTCAAGGAGCAAAACGCAGCGCTTGCGCAAGAGCGCGAAGAGATCGAGCAGCGACTTATAGAGACCCGCTCGAAAGCAAGCGAGGCCAACGCCTGGCAGCAGGCGCTTAACGAGCAGGTCGAAGCACTCCATCGCAAGCTTCAGGAGCTGCCTCAAACCCTTGAAGCGGCGCGCCACAAAGAAGAGACGAAAAAGCCACCCCGCTGACGGAGTGGCCTTGAAATGTGAACCGATTAGAACCAGGCGCTCAGGTTTGTGGCTTCGGCGCCTCGTCCTCGGATTCCTCGGGCAGCTCCCAGGTGCCTTCCTCGCTCCAGGGATCGTTCTCCGGAAACTCCTCGATGTTGATCTCGGGGTCCGAGTAGTCCGGCTGGTAGCGCAGATCATACTTCGCCGCGCGCACCATCGAGATCATCAAGAGCACCGCGATCAGCAGAAGCGGCACGCCGCTGACGATACTGGCGGTTTGCAGCGTTTCGAGCCCGCCCAAAAACAGCAGTGACATGGGCAGAAACGACAGCGTAAACGCCCAGAACAGACGATGAAATTTCCCCGGCTCCTCTTCCAGATTCTTCTCCGCTGCAGACGAGAGAATGTAGGCGATAGAGTCGAAGGTGGTCGCGGTGAAGATCGAAAGCAATATCACCACCGCCGCCGTGACCAGCCAAGTCAGAGGCAATTCGCCGAGCACCGCGTAAAACGCCGCGTTGGCGGAGGTGTCGTTCATGATCTGGATAACGTCCAGAGTGCCGCTCAACTGCAGGTAGAGCCCGTAGTTACCTAGAATGATGAAAAACAGCGCGCAGCCGAGCGAGCCGAAAAAGATCGACCCTGCCACCATGGTCTTGATGCGCCGCCCCTTGGAAATACGCGCGATGAAAAGCCCGACCGTGGGTGCGAACACCAGCCACCAGGCCCAGTAGAAGACCGTCCAGCTACGCGAGAAGCCGGTATCCTCGAAACCGCCAAGCGAACCGAAGGGTTCGGTCCAAGTCGCCATGCGCACGAGATTGCTTAGCATCAGGCCGATCGAGTTGAGCCCGGTATCCAGAATGAACACCGTGGGCCCGGCCACCAGAATGAACAGCAGTACGCCAAGACCCAGCCACATGTTGATGTCGGACAAAAGCTCGATACCGCCCTTGAGGCCGCGCCAGGCGCTGGCGGCGAAGAGCGCCGTGGTACCTATCAGCACCAGAATCTGGCTGAAGGCGTTCGGAGTGAAGTTGAAAAGATTGCCCAGACCCTCGTTGACCAGCGGCACCAGAATGCCCAGTGACGTCGCACCGCCGCCCAGCATGCCGAAGATGAACAGGATATTGATGACATTGCCCAGCCAGCTTCGCGCGAGCTTCTCCCCCAGCACGGGGCGAATCGCTTCGCTGATGCGCAGCACCTTGTTCTTGCGCACGTGCAGAAAGTACGCCATGGGCAGCGCCGGCACGAGATAGATCGACCAGGCGATCGGCCCCCAGTGGAACATGCCGTAGGTGGCCGCCCAAGCGGTCGCCTCTTCGGAAAACGGCTCGAGATGAAACGGCGGCGACTGCAGGTAGTACATCCACTCCACCATTCCCCAGAATACCACCGCCCCACCGATACCGGCGGCGAACAGCATCGCCCCCCAGGAGAGCAGCGAAAACTCCGGCTCGGTATCGATATCGCCAAGCTTTATCTGGCCGATATCGCTGAACACGATGTAGAGCATGAAGCCCAGTGAGGCGAGCCCCATCCCCAAATAGAGCATGCCGAAATTGCGCGACACGAACTGCTGCGCCGCCATGACCCAAACGCGCCCCACTTCAGGAAAGAGGATCAAAGGCAGCGTAACCAGCAACAAAAGGCCCAGCGAGCCGAAAAAGATCGGCTTGTGAATATTGGATAACATCGGCGATGTTTTAATGATCTTGTCTCCCGAACTTGTTAGTAGCGGTATTAGTGATTGAACTCAAAAGCGCGAGGCTCGCGCCGCCCGTCTCTACTCAACCATACTACCGAGCGCCGTTTTATCAATTGAGGGAAGCAGTCTAGCGTTGACTGTAGGTTAAAACGTCGCTGTCGACCGGCACAGTGTCATCGACACGGGCGTCACAAATGCAAAAAAAAGCGCCCCGCTATAGCGGGGCGCTTTTTACTGGAAAGCATGCTCGATAGAGCCTTTCAAGCACGCATCAATAGTAAGCGTTGGTGGTATCCGTATGGTCGGTCACATCGCGAATGCCGGAAAGCTCCGGAATGCGCTCGATCAGCGTTTTCTCGACGCCGTCCTTTAGCGTCAAATCCACCGCCGCGCAGCCTTGGCAGCCGCCACCGAAGGCGAGGATCGCCACCTTCTCTTCGGTCAGCTCGATCAGTTTGATCTCGCCGCCGTGGGCGGCAAGGCCCGGGTTGATCTCGCTATAAAGCACGTAGTTGATGCGGTCTTCCAGGGGGCTATCCGCATTCACCTTGGGCATCTTGGCGTTGGGCGCCTTGATGGTGAGCTGCCCGCCCATGCGGTCGGCGTTGAAATCCACCACCGCCTCTTCCAAAAACGCCAAGCTGTTCTTGTCGAGATAAACGTTGATCTTCTCGAGTTCGAGCAGCACGTCCGTGGGTTCTTCTTCACCCGGGCGGCAGTAGGCCAGGCAGGTTTCCGCGTAGGGGGTGCCGGGCTGGGTGATAAAGATACGCACCGCAATGCCATCCACGTTTTGCTTTTCCAACAGTTCCGCGAGATAGCCCTGGGCGCTATCGGTAATGTCGATGCCGGGCGCTTCGATAGTCGTGGTCATGAGCGGTTTAATCCTCCTGTGGTAGCGGCGGTGCCGCGTCACATGTCATTTGCCTCTATGGTAAGCAAAACCGACTGCGGACACAATCCCGACCATTTTAGTAAACTATTAGTTCCAGCGGCGTTTAATCGCCCTGCCACCGTCGATTTGGCGCGAAAGCCTGGCCAGGTGACGCCCCGAGTGCTGCCCCGGGCAAGCGCGTTTGATATGATGAGCGCCATTTGCGTCGATGTTCGCGCCGAACTTCCCTGATTGCGCTGTTGGAGACTCCCCTTCGCCATGGCTTTACGAGATATGACCGCATCGCTCACCCAACGTCTTTCCCGAAACATCCTGCTTCTGGATGGCGGTATGGGCACCATGTTGCAAAACGCAGCGCTCAGCGAGGCGGAGTTTCGTGGCGAGCGCTTCAAGGAGTGGCCGTCGGATCTCAAGGGTAACAACGATCTGCTGGCGCTGACCCAGCCCGAGCTGGTCGCGCGCATCCACCGCGACTACCTCGAGGCCGGCGCGGACATTCTCGAGACCAACACCTTCAACAGCACCCGTCTCTCCCAAGCTGACTACGGCATGGAAGCGCTGGTGGTCGAGCTCAACCGCGAAGCCGCGCGGCTTGCACGTCAAGTGTGCGACGACGTGACTGAGGCGACCGGCGTGCCGCGCTTCGTGGCCGGCGTATTGGGCCCGACCTCGCGCACCGCCTCGCTCTCACCGGACGTCAACGACCCGGCCAAGCGTAACGTCACTTTCGACGCGCTGTATGAGAACTATTATGAGGCGGCGGCGGCGCTGATCGATGGCGGCAGCGACCTGATCATGATCGAGACAATCTTCGACACGCTCAACGCCAAGGCGGCGATCTACGCGCTTGAAGTGCTGTTCGAGGATCTGGGCAAGCGCCTGCCCGTAATGATCTCAGGCACTATCACCGACGCCTCCGGGCGTACGCTGTCGGGGCAGACGACCGAGGCGTTCTGGAATTCGGTACGCCACGCCAAGCCCCTGACCGTCGGGCTCAACTGCGCCCTCGGCGCCGAGGAGCTGCGCCCGTATCTCGAAGAGCTCTCGACCCGCGCCGACACCTACGTCTCTGCCCACCCCAACGCCGGGCTTCCCAACGAGTTCGGCGAGTACGACCAGACCCCCGAAGAGATGGCGGCCATCGTCGGCGAGTTCGCCCAAAGCGGGCTGGTCAACATCATCGGCGGCTGCTGCGGCTCGACCCCGGAGCACATTCGCGCCATTGCCGACGCGGTGCGAAGCGTTGCGCCGCGCCAAGTTCCGGAGCGCTCGAAGGCGTGCCGGCTCTCCGGGCTCGAGCCGTTCAACATCGAGGCGGACTCGCTGTTCGTCAACGTCGGTGAGCGCACCAACGTCACAGGCTCCGCGCGCTTCAAGCGCCTGATCGTCGAGGAGGATTTCACCACCGCGCTGGAAGTCGCACTCGAGCAGGTCGAGAACGGCGCCCAGGTGATCGACATCAACATGGACGAAGGGATGCTCGAATCCCAGGAGGCCATGGAGCGTTTCTTGAACCTGATCGCCGGCGAGCCGGACATCGCCCGCGTGCCGATCATGATCGACTCCTCCAAGTGGGAGATCATCGAAACCGGGCTCAAGTGCGTGCAGGGGAAGGCGGTGGTCAACTCGATCTCGCTAAAGGAAGGCGAAGCCGCCTTTCGCGAGCAGGCCACCAAGTGCATGCGCTATGGGGCCGCCATCGTGGTCATGGCGTTCGACGAAGAGGGCCAGGCGGACACCTTCGCGCGCAAGACCGAAATCTGCGAGCGGGCGTATCGCCTGCTGGTCGACGAGATCGGCTTTCCCGCCGAAGACATCATTTTCGATCCCAACATCTTTGCCATCGCCACCGGCATCGAAGAGCACAATAACTACGCGGTGGACTTCATCGAAGCCTGCCACTGGATTCGCGAGCACCTGCCCCACGCCATGATCTCCGGCGGCGTCTCCAACGTGTCGTTCTCCTTTCGCGGCAACAACCCGGTGCGCGAGGCGATCCACTCGGTGTTCTTGTACCACGCGATCAAGAACGGCCTCTCCATGGGTATCGTCAACGCCGGCCAGCTCGCGGTTTATGACGACCTGCCGGCCAAGCTTCGCGATGCGGTCGAGGCCGTGGTGCTCAACCGCCGCGATGACGCTACCGAGCGCCTTTTGGACATCGCCGACGAGTACAAGGGCGACGGCAGCAGTAGCCCGAAAAAAGAGGATCTTGAGTGGCGCGGCTTCCCGGTGAACAAGCGCATTGAGCACGCGCTGGTCAAGGGCATCACCGCCCACATCGAAGCCGACACCGAAGAGGCCCGCGCCCAAGCCGCACGCCCCATCGAGGTGATCGAAGGCCCCTTGATGGACGGCATGAACGTGGTCGGCGATCTGTTTGGCGCCGGCAAAATGTTTCTGCCCCAGGTGGTTAAATCCGCCCGCGTCATGAAACAGGCGGTGGCGTATCTGATTCCCTACATCGAGGCGGAAAAGAGCGAGGACACCCAGGCCAAGGGCAAGATCGTCATGGCCACGGTGAAAGGCGACGTGCACGACATCGGCAAGAACATCGTCGGCGTAGTGCTTCAGTGCAACAACTACGAAGTGATCGACCTGGGCGTGATGGTGCCCGCCGAGAAGATCCTCAAGGCCGCCGAGGAGCACAACGCGGACATTATCGGCCTCTCCGGGCTGATTACGCCGTCGCTTGACGAGATGGTTCACGTGGCGAAAGAGATGCAACGCCGCGGCATGGACCTGCCGCTTCTGATCGGCGGGGCCACCACCTCGAAAGCGCACACCGCGGTGAAAATCGAGCCGCAGTACGAGCACCCGGTGATCTACGTCACCGACGCCTCGCGGGCCGTCGGCGTGGCCGGGCGCCTTTTGACGCCGAGCCTGAAGGCGGAGTACGTGCAGAGCATTCGCGACGAGTACGTGGTGGTGCGCGAGCGCAACGCCAAGCGCCGCCCCAAGGCGGCGGATCTCGACTACACCCAGGCGCGCAAGCGCCGCTTCAAGACCGACTGGAACGAAGTGACGCCCGTCGCCCCTTTGCAGCCCGGCATCACCGTGTTCGAGAACTACGATTTGCGCGAATTGGTCGAGCGCATCGACTGGACGCCGTTTTTCATGAGCTGGCAGCTCGCCGGCAAGTACCCGAAGATTCTCAACGACGAAGTCGTCGGCGAGGCGGCGCGCAACCTGTTCGAGGACGCCCAGGTGATGCTCGAAAAGCTGCTCTCCGAGGGCCATATCCACGCCCGCGGGGTAATCGGGCTGTGGCCGGCGAACACGGTGGATGACGACGTCATCGAGGTCTACTCGGATGAAAACCGCGAGCAGGTCGTCGAGCGGCTGCATCACATTCGCCAACAGACCACCAAAGGCCGGGACGGACTTTGCTATAGTCTCGCGGACTTCGTCGCGCCGAAGGAGAGCGGCAAACCCGACTGGATCGGCGGCTTCGCGGTCACCACCGGTCACGGCGTCGACGAACTCTCGAAAGCCTACGAAAAAGCCGGCGACGACTACAGCGCGATCATGGTCCAGGCGCTGACCGACCGGCTGGCGGAGGCGTTTGCCGAGCGCATCCACGAACGGGTGCGCAAGGAGTTCTGGGGCTACGTTAAAGACGAAACGCTCGATAACGACGCGCTGATCGCCGAGAAGTATCAGGGCATTCGCCCGGCGCCGGGTTATCCCGCCTGCCCGGACCATACCGAGAAAGCGACCCTGTTCAGGCTTTTAAACGCGACCGAGAACACCGGGCTCGCTTTAACCGAGAACTTCGCCATGTGGCCGGCGGCAGCGGTGTCCGGCTGGTACTTCGCCCACCCGCAGTCGAAGTACTTCTCGACGGGCAAGATCACCCGCGACCAGGTCGAGGCACTGGCGGCGCGCAAGGCCATGAGCCTCGAGGAGCTCGAGCGCTGGCTTTCGCCGGTACTCTCCTACGAGCCAGAGCCGGTAGCCAGCGCTTCGGCTTAAAGCTGTGGCCTATGGCGTCGGCTTTACAACCGGCGCCGGCGTGGATACGCTTTATAAATATCATTCAAGAATAAAAAGATAATTATATATTCTTTCATAGAATATGCCGATCTACGTTAAGGTGACGGCACTAAACCGTCCGTCCCGACGTGACCATTTCGCCATGCAGGACCGTGCACATGTACCGTTACGATATTCACGACCAAACGCTCGTTGACGAGCGGGTCGCTCAGTTTCGCGATCAGATGGAGCGTTACCACGCCGGCACGCTCGGTGAAGAGGAATTTCGCCCGCTGCGCCTGCAAAACGGTTTGTATATTCAGCGCCATGCGCCGATGCTGCGTATCGCCATTCCCTATGGCATGCTCGCCGGTCATCAGTTAAAGGCGCTGGCCGAGATCACGCGCCGCTATGACCGTGGCTACGGCCACTTCACCACGCGCCAGAACCTGCAGCTCAACTGGCCGGCGCTGGAAGACGTGCCGGACATTCTGGGCGAGCTCGCCAAGGTGCAGATGCACGCCATCCAGACCAGCGGCAACTGTATCCGTAATACGACCAGCGACCAGTTCGCCGGTATCGCCAACGACGAAGTCGAAGACCCGCGCCCTTGGTGCGAGCTGATCCGCCAGTGGTCCACGCTGCACCCGGAGTTCGCTTACCTTCCGCGCAAGTTCAAGATCGCGGTCAGCGGTGCCGACCACGACCGCGCGGCGATCCAGGTTCACGATATCGGCCTGCGCTTCTGGTACAACGCTGAGGGCGAGCTGCGTGTTAAGGTACTCGCCGGTGGCGGGCTGGGCCGTACGCCGATGATCGCCGAAACCGTGCGCGAGGACCTGCCCTGGCAGCACCTGCTCACCTATCTCGAAGCCTGCGTTCGCGTCTATAACCAGTTCGGCCGCCGCGACAACAAGTTCAAGGCGCGTATCAAGATTCTGGTCAAGGCGCTGGGCGTCGAGGAGTACCGCCGCCGCGTCGAAGAAGAGTGGGCGCACCTGAAAGACGGCCCGCAGACGCTTAACCAGGCAGCAGTGGATGACGCCAAGCGCCACTTCCCCGAGCCCGAGCGCCGCCCAGTCGATGAAAGCGCCATACAGGCTTTCGAGACATTACGCGGTGAGAACCGCGCCTTTGCGCGCTTTGTCACCAACAACGTGACCGACCACAAGGTGCCGGGCTACAAGGCGGTAACGCTCTCGCTCAAGCGCCGCGAGCACGCACCGGGCGATGTGACCGCCGACCAGATGGACGCGGTGGCGGATCTTGCCGACCGTTATGGCTTCGGTGAAATTCGCGTGACCCACGAACAGAACCTGGTGCTATCAGACGTGCCGGTCGACGAGATCGAAACGCTTTGGCAGGAGCTCGAGGCGCTCGGCATGGCCAACCCCACCGTCGGCACGCTCAACGACATCATCTGCTGCCCCGGCGGCGACTACTGCAGCCTGGCAAACGCGGTTTCGATCCCGATCGCCCAGTCGCTGCAGGAGCGCTTCGAGGATCTCGACTTCCTCTATGACCTAGGCCCGATCGATCTCAATATTTCGGGCTGCATGAACGCCTGCGGTCACCACCACGTCGGCCATATCGGCATTCTTGGGGTCGATAAAAAGGGCGAGGAGTATTACCAGGTCTCGATCGGCGGTAACTCCACCGATGACGCCTCGCTTGGCAAGATTCTGGGCCCGTCGTTTTTCCGCGAAGACGTGCCCAGCGTGGTTGAAAAAGTGCTCGAAGTGTACGTGGCCGAGCGCCACGAGGACGAGCGTTTTCTCGATACCTACCGCCGCATCGGTCTGAAACCCTTCAAGGAGCGCGTGTATGCCCACTGATGCCAACGACGCCGCTGCACAGGAAGCGGCATCCACGCCGGTTCACGTCGACCACCTGATCGTTGACGGCGAACTTGCCGCCGAAAACGCTTGGTGCGTCTCTTATGACGCTGAGGCTCTACCCGAGCAACTGCCGGCGTTCGTGCCGCTGGCGCTCTGGCGCGAGCACGCCGAAGACACCGACCTCGCCCCGCTTTTGACCAGCGATACCGAGCTGACACCGGCGCTGGGTGAAGAGCTTAAGCAGGTCCAGGCGGTGGCGATCGACTTCCCCGCGTTCACCGACGGTCGCGGCTACAGCCTGGCGCGGCTTCTGCGCGAGCGCTACGGCGTCACCGGCGAGCTTCGCGCCGTGGGCGACGTGCTGATCGACCAGCTCAACTACATGGAGCGTTGCGGCTTCAACGCCATGGCGTTGCGCCAGGATCAAGACCCGGAGACCGCCCTGCGCGCGCTCAAGGCATTCAGCGTGCGCTATCAGACCGACGTCCAGACGCGCTCCGCGCTGTTCGAGCGCCGCTTGGCCTCTGCCGAGTAACAACTTTGGAAAACCGAGCGGCCGCTTCTTGGCCGCTCATTTAAAAGGGCAGCCCTCGGGCTGCCCTTTTTGTCGTTGGTGCATCGGCACGCTAGCCGCGGCGCTTTTGCTGGCGCTCGCGGTTATTGGCCTTGGCCCGGTCACTTTTGCGCAGCATCACCCAAGTCGCTCCGAGCCCACCGTCGGAAGACTGCGCCGAGACGTACGCCTGAACCTCGTCGAACTGGCAGAGCCACTTTGCCAGGTACGAGCGCAGCACGTTGGCGGGGCTGTCGATCTCACGCCCGCGGCCGTGAACGATCATTACCGAGCGCAGATCGTGACTATAGGCGTCCTGGATAAAGGGAAAGAGCATTCGCCGACACTCGGCGAGTGGGCGCCTCAACAGGTGGAGCTGAGCCTGAACGGGATAGCCACCGTGTTTGAGTTTATCGACCACGCCCTGCTGGATACCCTCGCGGCGATACTCGATGGGGTCGAACGGTGGCAACAGATCGACGAAGTCGTCGGACAGAAAGTTGTTCTGCTCAGTAGCCGCCTCGGCGCTTTCACGCCGGGCCAGCTGCGCCTCGGACGGGCGAGAGCGCCGGTCGCCCGTATCCGCCCGGCGGCCCTTTGCCAGGGGTTTCACATCACCGACAAAAGCGCGAAAATCCATGTCCTCACGAAAGTCATCACGAAGTGGCTGATTCATGGCGGGCTCCTCGGAGTGGGTGCAATCGATATCCTGGCATAAAGCGGCGCCGGGCTTAAGGGCTCTCTTTTCAAAGGGCGCTCTTGCATAACGCGTTTTGCATCATACAGGGTCGGCTAACACTACAAGGATAGAACATGATCTGGATAAAAAGGGGGTTGGCCTTGGCGCTACTCGCCGTGCTGGCCGTGGCGCTGTGGCTCTGGCTGACCATGCTGAGCCCCTGGTTTTACGAGCGCCCGGCCCACATTGAGCCTATCGAGCAGCGAAGCCATCAGGTATTCGTCTACGGCACGCTGCGTTTTGCTCCGGTGCGCTGGGTGGTGATGCTGTCCACCGGCGAGGCGCAAGCTGACGCACTCAGCGGCTTTACCAAAAACGGCCTCGATCTTTCACCATCCCCGCAGGGCTCGGTTCAAGGGCTTCTGCTCACCGTCACGCCTCGGGAGCTTTCTCGGCTCGACCGCTACGAGCGGCTGGGCGTTCGTTACCGCCGTGAAGAGGTGGAGCTTGAAAGCGGCGAAGCCGCGTGGGTCTATCGGCGCCTGAGCGCATCATCCAACGCGGCTGCGCCAAACGAGCAGGCTCTGGTAGGATATAAGTTAGTGGCGCTTGCCGGCTCAGGCATCCCGGCTCTGCCGGGCTACGACCTGCCGGCGGCGAACGACGCAATTGATCCGCGCGCCAAGACTCGGCTTTTCAAGGACACCCCATGAGCGACAACACCCCTTATATTCTGGTTCTTTACTATTCGCGCTCCGGCGCCACGCGGGAGATGGCGCGCCAAGTGGCGGCGGGGGTTGAAAGCGTGGCAGGTATCAAGGCGCGGCTTCGCACGGTGCCGTCGGTCTCTCCCACCACCGAGGCGGTTGAAAGCGAGGTGCCGGAGGAAGGCGCCATCTACGCTGACCTCGAAGATCTTCGCCACTGTAGCGGTCTGGCGCTGGGAAGCCCCACTCGATTTGGCAACATTGCCGCCCCGCTCAAGTACTTTCTCGATACCACGAGCAATCTCTGGATGAACGGCGCGCTGATCGACAAGCCCGCCACCTGCTTCACCTCGACCTCGAGCATGCACGGCGGTCAGGAGAGTACGCTTTTGACCATGCTGGTGCCGCTTTTGCACCACGGCATGGTCTACGCGGGCATCCCCTATAATGAAACCGAGCTGATCGAGACCCAAACCGGCGGCACGCCCTACGGGGCGAGCCACGTGGCCGGCGGGCGTAGCGACCGGGTGATCGACGAGCACGAGCGTGCGCTGTGTGTCGCCCAAGGCAGGCGCGTGGCGCGGCTGGCGGTGGCGCTCGAGGCGCTTCGCGAGGCATCCTCATGAGGCAGTGGCTTCTCGATCTGGAGCGCCGTCATGGGCGGCAGGCGCTTAGCGAGAAAACGCGCCGGGTGGTGTTGGTCAGCTTCGTGGTACTGCTGGGGCTTGTAATGCTGCGCGGCTTTCAGGTTCAGGGGGACGAATACAGCTGGCGCCCGGTACTGGCCTTCGCCCTGCCACTGTTGCTCTTTTTGCCGTCGATCATCGGCAAGCGGCCCCGGGGCCACGCCTGGCTCGCCTTCGTCAGCCTTTTATACATCGCCCAAGGCGTGATGTTTGCCGCGGCCACCGGGCAGTTTCTGCGCGGCGCGCTTGAAATCGCCGCCGCTGCCGCGCTGTTCGTCGGCTCGCTTGGCTATGCCCGGTTTGGCCCTCAAAAGGCGCCGCGCTGACCGCCTCGGTGAAAACGATAGTCAATACAAATCAAGATACTCAACAACGCTTCAGGGAGCAGCGATCATGAACCGCGATATTGCCGATGTTCGGCGCGACTACGAAGGCGGGCTGTTGGAAGAAGCCGTCATGCCGGACGACCCGTTCACGCTTTTCGACCAGTGGTTAGAGGCCGCTCTCGAAAGCGATGGCCAGGACGCCAACGCCATGACGCTGGCCACCGCCGATAGCCAGGGCCACCCTCACGCCCGCGTGGTGCTGTTGAAAGGGGTCGACGCCCAAGGGCTGGTCTTTTATACCAACTACCACAGCCATAAGGGCAGCGAGCTTGCCAACGTGCCCTTTGCGGCGGCAACGTTCTGGTGGCCGGGTCTTTCTCGCCAGGTACGAGTCGAGGGGGCGGTCGAGCAAGTCGCCCCGGAAGAGTCTGATGCCTATTTCCAGAGCCGGCCACGGGGTAGCCAGCTTGGCGCTTGGATCGCGACTCAAAGCGTAGTAATTCCGGATCGCAAATGGATCGAGGAGCGCCAGGTTCGCTTCGAGCACGCCTACGATGGCCAGCCCATTCCGCGGCCGATCCATTGGGGCGGTTATCGCATCAAGCCGGACATGATCGAATTCTGGCAAGGCCAGCCTAGCCGTCTGCACGACCGGGTGCGTTTCGAGCGCCAGGATGACGGCCCCTGGAGCCGTTTTCGCCTCGCGCCTTGATACACGCGTTGAAAAACGCCCCTGGCAGCAAAGGCTGCCAGGGGCGTTTTCATTCACGGAGTTGAAGGTTCAATCCGGCAGGCTTTCAAGGCGATGGCGCTGCCAATCGCTGTCCGGCTCGTTGAGACGTAGTACGGCATCGATCACCTGCTCGTCCATGTTGTAGCGGCTGGTGAACCCCAAATGCTTCATCAGCGCGCGCATCGGGTGATTATCCATCATGATTTTGCCGATCATTTCGATGGTGCCCACGCTCTGGCAATAGCTGATCATTTTTTCCATCAATAGCTTACCGATTCCCAACCCTTGCAGATCGTCACGTACGATGATCGAGAACTCGGTACGCAGGTTATCGGCGTCGTTGTAGACCCGCACCACCCCCAGCATCTCCTTGCTACCGTCGTCGTGCTGGTGCTCGGCGATGAACGCCATCTGACGGTCGTAGTTGATGTGCGAAAGGATCGAGAGATCCCGCTGGGACAGGTTCGACTTGTTGTGGAAGTAGCGAAACCGAATGCTCTCCTCGGAAAGCCGGGTGTGAAAGCGGGTAATCAGCGGCGCATCCTCGGCACGAATCGGGCGCACTTCGACCTGCCAACCGTTTTTAAGCGTGACCCACTCACGAAGCTCTTCCGGATAGGGCATGATCGCAAAGCGCGCCGGTGGGCCGAGATCCATGGCGAAATCCACCGCGAGCAGCCCATCGCGGTTCAACAAAAGCGGGTTGAGCTCGAGCCCGCGCAGATCCACCAGATCCGAGGCCATCTGCGAAAGCTTCACCAGCAGCTGGCAAAGTCGCTCTATGTCGCGCTCCGCCTCTCCAGAGTGCTCGCGAATCAGCGAGGCGGCGTGGGTGCGCCCCACCATGTCCGCGGCCAGGCTCATGTTCAGCGGCGGCAGCGCCACCTGGCGATCTGCCAGCACATTCACCTTGTAGCCGCCGATCCCGAACACGATCAAGGGGCCGAACACCGGGTCGCGAGTGATGCCGGCGCAGATCTGCATCGAGTGCTTGCCGCGCTGCATTGGCTGCAGGCAGTACTCGCGAATGGTGTATTCGGGAAACTTTTCCTGCACCTTGTCGCCCAAGCGCTGAACGCCGTCGGCGACCTGGCTTGGGGTGTCCAGATCCTGCAGCAGCCCGGCGGAGATCTTGTGCGGGTGGCGGCGGTAACGGTACGGGTGGCAGTTGCCATCGTGCACCACCTTGAGTGCCTTGGGCCCGACGAAGTGCCCCTGCTCCTTGAGCGCATCGCTCGGTTTTTGCAAATAGACGCTCGGCGCGGTGGGGATTCCGTAGGCCTCGAGCACTTTTGCGGTTTCCGAGTGAGTGAGCGCGTAGCGTCGCTGCTCTTTGGCTATCGCGATTAGCTCTCGGCAAGCTTGGCGGTCCGCGGGACGGGTATTGAAGGTCAAACTCGGCGGAATCTCATGCAAAAGCGCCTGTACCCGCTGGTAGTCGACCATGTGCATGAACGCCTTGACCGCTTTTTCCGGCGAAATATAGGTGGGAATACCCGCCGCACTACACGTGCTGCGCGCCTTCGAGGCCTCTTTTAGGCCCATCCAACTGGTCAACAGATTGCGCCGAAAGCGCTTGCGGTTATCGATCAGCGCCTGAGCGGTTTCGACCGAGGGTGCCAGGCGGGTCGGTGCATGTACGACCAGTACCGCGTCAACGTTGGGGTCGGCGGTAACGATCTCCAGCGCCTCGACGAAACGCGCGGGCGTCGCGTTGCCGCCCAAGTCCACCGGGTTCTCGCCGGGCTTGCTTCGGTCCACCTTGCGCTCGGTAAGCTGCGTCTGCGTGGCGTCGCTGAAAACGGCGAGCTTGCCGCCGGCACTAATGAGTTTGTCGATCGCCAGCATCGCCGGACCCAGGCCGTTGGAGACCACTGCCAAGCGGTCGCCGCGCAGAGGGCGCATGCGTGAAAGCGTCTCTAGCGCATCGAACAGCTCATCGGAATCATTGACGCGAACCACCCCAGCGCGAGCAAAGGCGGCGTCGAAGACCACGTCGCGGTTAGCAATGCCCGGCGTTGGTGCCATGTCGGAAAGATCTGATTCTGGCGTACGTCCGCTTTTGATCGCCAGCACCAGGCGATTGCGCGAGGCGTCGCGCACCGAGGTCATGAAGTGCTGGGCATCCTTGATGCGCTCCAGGTGAAGCAGAATCGCCTGGGCCGGCGAGAACTGGTTCACGTAGTCGATCAAATCCGGCAGCAGTACATCGACGCTGTCGCCGACGGTGATCAGGTGAGAAAAGCCCACGTCGCGCCCCGCCGCCCAGTCGATCATCGCATTGGCAAGCATGCCGGACTGCCCCAGATACGCCACCCGCCCGGGCTTGACCGGCTGGCTGGCGTAGGAGACGTTGAGCTTTTTGCTGGGAACGATCAACCCCATGCACTCCGGGCCCAGCACACGAATGCCGGACTCGCGAGCAGCCTGAAGCATCTGCTCGCGAATCGAGCCTTGGCTGCCCTGCTCGCGGTCCAGATACGCCCCGCCCGAGAGCACCAGCGCCGCGCGCACGCCTTTTTTGCCCAGCGCCTGAATTAGCGCTGGCGCGCCTTCCACCGGCGAGCAGATCACCGCAAGCCCCGGCGGCGCCGGCAGCTCATCGATGCTGGCAAAGCACGGCACGCCGAAAACCTCGTCGTAGCCTTTTAAATTGACCGCCCAAAGTTTACCTTTGAACCCACCCTCCTGGAGGTTGCCGAGCACCAACCCGCCCAAGGACTCCGGCTTTTCAGAGGCGCCAAAAACGGCGATCGTTTGCGGCTCGAAAAAGTGATGTAAAAAGCGGGTGCTCACGAACGCATCTCCTGGGAGTATTTCATGTACGACTTATGATCAGTGTCGCGCACGCACTCATAGCGATTAAGGTAGCCTGACATTGAATGGAGCGCCTGCATGATTACCGCCTACCTTACCCATCCCGACTGCGTCTTGCACCATATGGGCCCGGACCACCCGGAAAGTCCCGCGCGGCTCGAGGCCATACGGGCGCGCCTGTCGCTGGACGGGCTCTTGCAGCAAACCATGCAGGGCGAGGCCAGGGAAGTCGAGCCGGCAGCGCTCGAGCGGGTTCACGCAAAGCGCCATCTCGAAGCGCTCGCGCGCTGCCTCCCGGAGCAGGGGCTCACAGCGCTCGATAGCGATACGCTGATGAACCCGGATACGCTCAGAGCGGCCCGGGTAGCGGCGGGCGCGGTGGTCAAGGGCATTGATCAGGTGTTCAAGCGCCAGGCCGACAACGTGTTCTGCGCCGTGCGCCCGCCGGGCCACCACGCCGAGGCCGCCGAAGCGATGGGGTTTTGTTTTTACAACAACGTCGCCGTTGGCGCAGCCCACGCCCGCGAGCACCACGGTGCCCAGCGCGTCGCGATTCTTGATTTCGACGTTCACCAGTGCAACGGCACCATCGATATCTTCAAAAATGATCCCAACGTGTTGATCTGCACAAGCTACCAGTTCCCCTTCTACCCCTGGCGCTATCTCAAAAGCGAGTGGCCGAACGTGGTCAATACCCCGCTCGAGGCGGGTACGGGCAGCGCGGGTTTTAGATCGGCGGTCGAGCAGCAGTGGCTGCCCGCGCTTCACGACTTCAAGCCGGATCTGGTGCTGCTTTCTACCGGCTTCGATGCCCACCGCGACGACCCCATGGGCGAGCTCGAGCTGGAGGACGAGGATTACTACTGGATAACCTGCCAAGCCATGGAGATTGCAAAGCGTTACGCTGAAAACCGCTTGGTGTCGGTCCTCGAGGGCGGCTACAACCCGAAATCACTAGCCAGCGGCTGCAGCGAGCACCTCAAGGCGCTACTGGGGCTGCCTTTCGAGGCCACCCCCGGCGCCGGCGCATAAGCGCCGGGTGAAACGGCGTAAAGGGCAATCGTGATAACATGGCGCCTTGACGAGGGTAACGACAGGCAACAGGACGGCGCTGATTCATGACCGAGACGTATGACGAGCACGCGGCCTTAAGGATCGCTTCGGGGCGCAAGGAGTTCGTCGAGCCGCTTCGCTTGGGCGCCAGGCTCAAGGAGATTCGCCTGGCCAATACCTGGACGCTCGAGGATGTCAGCCGACGTACCGGCATCGCCCGCTCGACGCTATCAAAAATCGAAAACGACCAAGTCTCGCCGACCTTTAGCGTCGTTCAGAAACTCACCTCCGGGCTTGCCATCGACCTGCCCCAGCTGTTCACCCCACCCAGGCGCGAACACTACACCATGGGCCGGCGCGATTTGACGCCCAAAGGCAAGGGCCAGCTTCACCCTACCCCAACTTATGAACACGAGCTTTTGGGTCACCAGCTAGCCCAAAAGCGCATGATCCCCTTCAAGACGGTCGTGCGGGCGCGCAGTTTCGAGGCCTACCAGCAGTGGGTACGCCACGACGGCGAAGAGTTTTTGATGGTGCTGGAAGGCGACATACTGCTCTACAGCGAGTTCTACGCCCCTCAGGCGCTGTCCGAGGGCGATAGCATCTACTTCGACAGCGACATGGGCCACGCGCTGGTATCGACCAGCGTCGAGGATGCAGTGGTGCTGTCCGTATGCACGCGAGGCGATTTAATTTAACCACCTTTAAAGGCAGTTGGTCGGCTTGGGCAGCCCTGCCAAGCGCGCCACGCGCCGCGCCGGGCTTTCCGGAAACAGCGACATCAAATAAAGCGAGTTGCCCTTCTCTCCCCCCAGCGCTTGGCGCGTGGCTTTGACCAGCGGCCGCATGGCCGGCGCCATTTCGAAACGAGCATAAAACTCCCGGACGACCGCGATGATTTCCCAATGTGCTGGCGTCAGGGCCAAGCCCTCATCATTGGCCAGCGCCTCGGCTACCTCATTGCTCCATAACGTTTGATCAACCAAATATCCTTCAGGATCTAATTTTATAGTGTTATTAACATCAAGATAACGGTATAAATTTTCATCTTTCATATTAGTACCAGGTCACACTTCGTTCATGGCGCTCGGATAGCGCTACGAATCCCGCCATGTCCACCATGGATAACGCTTGATTTTCGGCGATTGCAAAAAGCCCTCGTGATACCAGGTCTTCCTGAAGTAAATACAACCGGCCTTTACACTGCTCGAACCCGGCCCATTCGGGCTTGAGGCACGCTTGAACGGCTTTTTCGATCAGCACGACTTCGTCGCTTTCAGCTACCACACGCAGCATCTGCGTCGCGCAACTCGCGTCGACCTGCTGATTTAAAATATGCAGCATGCGCCCTCCTTAACATCGACAACCATTAGAAATGAAGCACGTCTCTCGAACACTGATAGAGCGCTGCCATCTCGTCCTGCGTGATGACCCGCGCAGCCTCGATGAGCTGCGAAGCGTCGAGGCCCTGCTCCGCAAGGCTACTCTCGGGCACCAGCAGCGCTTCGATGTCGTACATTTCAAGCATCTCTAGCGTGGGCAGAATGGCCTTCTGCCCCGGCGCGCCAGCCTGCTGCGCCTTCACCAACGCCAGCGCGCCGTCACCTGCGAATAAAAGCGTGACCGGCTCGCCGAACGCTGCAGCGACCAGCGCCACGTCAAGCCCTTCTCTCAGCGTGTTGGACGCAAAGGGAGCGCTTGTCAGCGTGATCAGACGGACGGAGTGCTCGGTCATCTTGTGCCTCTGGTGGAGAGTTGGGAAAACAGGTTCGGGGGTTGAAGCGTCAGGCGAAGGTAATGAATCGGTCGCAGCTTTTTTGCAGCGTTAAAAGCTGGCCCAGCCCCGTCAGCTCGAATGGCGCTTCCAAACTGTGCTGGGTCAGGCCGTGCCGTTTGGCCTCGGCGTGGTCGAGCACGCCACGGCGAAGCGCCGCCGCCACGCAAACGTCCAGGGTAGTGGCGTGGTCGCGATGAAGCGACGCCCAGGCCTCTCGTAAATTAAGCTCGTCCTGGGGTGGGCTCATCAGCGACGAGGCGTTGTGCACGCCGTCCTGATAGAAAAACACGCCGGTAAGCGTATGGCCCGCGCCGATCACGGCGTGAGCAAAGCGCAGCGCCGAATGCGGGGCCGGGCTTGAATAGGGCGCGCCTGTCACCAGTAGTCCGTACTTCATGGCTTTAACTTCATGCCCCTGACTCCAACACCTGTTCGTTGCGGGCATGAACCGCCCATAAAAAAACAGACCCTACCGAAGTAGGGTCTGTTTGGGTAGCGGGTCGACTAAAAAATCAGTCGTTGCTCATAATACCCAGGATAGAGAGAAGGCTTACGAACAGGTTGTAGATGGAGACGTAAAGGGTGATCGTCGCCAGAATGTAGTTGGTTTCGCCCGCACGGTGAACGATCTCGCTAGTCTGGTACAAAATCGACGCCGAGGCGAACAGTACGAAACCGGCAGAGACCATCAGCGACAGCGCCGGAATCTGGAAGATCAATCCAGCCACCATGGCGAGGACCAGCACGATGGCGCCCGCCATCAGGAAGTTACCAAGGAAGCTGAAGTCCTTTTTAGTCATCAGCGCGACGGCGGAAAGACCGATGAAGGTCAAGCCGGTCATGGCCAGCGCGTTCATGATCAGCGCGCCGCCATTTGGCAGCGTCAGATAAGCTGAGATGATCGGCCCAAGCGTGAAGCCCATGAAGCCCGTGAACGCAAAGGTGGCCAGTAGCCCCGCGGCGGAGTTGGCGGTTTTATGAACCAGAAACATCAGCCCGTAAGCGCCGATGAAGAAAACGAAGATATTCATCTGCTGTACGCCGAGCGCGACAGAGGTGCCAGCAGTAACGGCCGAGAACAGCAGCGTCATGGCCAGAAGTGCATAGGTATTACGCAGTACCTTATTGGCTCTAGCGCCGCTAACCGCCTGATCCTGCTGCGGTCGTACGGTGTGCGAATCGTTGAACGCCATGGTTATAAACTCCCTGGTAGTCGTACTAACAACGGACAAGCATGCCGGTACGTAGTTCCCGGTGCAAGCCCTTCAAATTTAGAAAAAGCTCGTCGTTGGACGATGGTTCAACGCAATGAGTCTATGCTGACTTTACAGATATAACATCACCTCGAATAAATGCGAGTTTATTCTTTCCATGTAAACCCGGTAAAAGGAGTCACCATGACGCTATCCATCCGCCCTATTCTGACGCTTAACGCGCTGGCTGCCGCCACTCTTTTGAGCAGCCAGGCATTTGGCTTTGACCCTCAGGGGGAAGACGTGACCTATCAGGTCGGTGACGAAAGCTTTGAAGGCTATTTCGTTGAGGCTCAGGGCGAATCCAAAGGCAGCGTGCTGATCGTCCATGATTGGGACGGCGTCGATGATTACGAGCGTGAGCGCGCCGACATGCTCGCCGAACAGGGCTACGACGCTTTCGCGGTGGATCTTTTCGGTCAGGGTAACCGCCCCCAAGAAGTGGAAGCGAAGCAGGCCGCCACCAGCGCCCTGTACGAAGACCGTGAGCGGATGCGCGAACTGACGCTGGCAGGATTGAGGCAGGCACGCGAGCACGGTGCAGCAAATGAAACCGTCATCATAGGCTACTGTTTTGGCGGCACTGTGGCACTAGAAATGGCGCGCTCTGGAGAGGCAGAGGGCATTGCCGCCTACACGAGTTTCCACGGCGGCCTTGAAACGCCCGAAGGTCAGTCCTACTCGAGCGATACGCCGCCGATTTTTATCGCTCACGGGGGTGCTGACGAAATGGTAAGCCTGGACGATGTCGCCGACCTCGCCTCACAGCTCGAAGAAGCAAATATCACCTACGAAGTAGGCATCTACTCCGGCGCCCCTCACGCCTTTAGCGTTTTTGGTAGCGACCGTTTTGATGAGCGTGCCGATCAGCGCTCCTGGGCCACCTTTCAAACGTGGCTCGAGGAAATGCTATAAGCCGATCAAGTTAAATAGAGATCGCCCACTTCTGCCCGCCCCTTAGCCGAGATTTTAGGGGCGGGAGTTTCAGCTTTCGACCTCCCGCAAATCCTCGATTTCGACGCCGTCGGGCAGGTCTTCCGCTTCGGCTGGCATCCAAACAGGATGTAGATCGCTATCCTCGCGGCCGTCTTCCAGGGTTTGTCCGGGAATGCGGTAGACAATGCGTTCGCGCTTGACGTCCCAAGCGTAGATTTTATCCATCGGTCCTCCTAGAGGGGGTTGAATCGTTATAGCCCATGCCCAAATGGTGGCATGGCTGCTATCATCGCACAGTGTTAAACACGTCAATGTCAGGAGAAGGTTATGAAGTCCATGTTCGCTTTGGGTTTGGTTGCCATCATGCTGGTAAGCGCCGGTTGCGCCTCAGGCGCTAGCTCTTCGCGCTCGGCAGAGTGTCGTAAACAGGCAGAACAGCTGGGTGATACCATGCACTATGGCGACTGCCTACGCGGCTCACGTACCGAGGCGACCTACTAGGCTACTCATCGAAACGCCTTGACCTCATAAAAAAACGGTTCAGCTTAGGCTGAACCGTTTTTGTTTAATCGTCTGTATCGGCCTTATGAGAGGCTTCTCTCAGCGTTTTTTCGAGCATGTGCTGACCGCCATCTTCTTCGTTGCTGTCATCGACCAGAAAACTTGATCGACGTCCTTTAGGTTTGATATCGGCGCCGCAGCTATCGCAATTTTCCGGATCTTCCGGGGCTCCCTTGGGTTCAGAGGGGTCATACTCCTTGCCACACTGCTCGCACTTCTCAAGATGCTTCATGCTGTTTCTCCTTTCCTGACCACCTGATGATATTGAACACGCTAAGTGCCAATAGGTTCCTGAAAAATCCCCTCAATCAACACCGGCGCGGCGTTAACGGTTTCCGCTATTTCTTGTCACGGTACTGTAGCGAGTGTCGCCCATCGCTTGGGGTCGAGTCTATTCAACTATCTTTCTAATTCAATCTTATAGATAACAATCGATGCGAATGCACGAACGAAATAGTCGCGCCTCATCGACCTTGACTTTCCTGTTGTAGCTTCGCATTTTAAGCGATCTTCAAAGTCGGTTATCACCAGGTCAATACGCAAGCATAACCGCGATTCCAAATGCGCTGGACGCGGCGTTTGGCCGCACACTCAATTGTGCTCCCTCTTTAGAGGGGGGCTTGCTCTCTATTTAATTACTGGAGGGTTTGCGTATAATGCGCGGCCCCGGCGCTTGCGCCCCGTTGAGGGTTCCCTAACCCCTCCTGCTATTAAAAAGGCCTTTCACATGTTTGCACTGACCGACGCTCAGCACCGCCGCTGCCTACTAATCATGGTGCTGTTTCATATCGGCGTTATCGCCGCCAGCAACTACCTCGTACAGCTTCCTTTTACGCTTTTCGGGTTTCATACCACTTGGGGCGCGTTTAGCTTTCCGTTCATTTTTCTGGCCACTGACCTGACCGTTCGCCTGTTCGGCAAGGGGCCGGCGCGGGCGATCATTTTGCGCGTCATGTTCCCGGCGCTTGCGATCTCCTACGTGGTCTCGGTCATCTTCCCTCAAGGGAGCTTCGCCGGCATCGAGGCGCTTGGCGAATGGAACCTGTTCGTGGCGCGCATCGCTCTGGCAAGCTTTCTGGCTTACTTTCTCGGCCAACTGCTCGACGTTCAGGTGTTCGACCGGCTGCGCCAGTGGGCCTGGTGGGTCGCGCCGGTCTTCTCCACCGTGCTGGGCAACCTGGCGGATACGTTCGCCTTTTTCTTCACCGCTTTCTACAATAGCCCGGACCCGTTCATGGCGGCCCACTGGGTAGAAATCGCCGCGGTGGACTACGCGATCAAGCTGGCCATCAGCCTGCTGTTCTTTTTGCCGCTATACGGGCTGCTGCTAGCCTGGCTGACCCGGCGTCTCGTGGTGTGGACAGGACAGCGCGACCACGCCCCAAAAGTCGCCTGATTCAAAAAACGTGCCCATCAAGGAGGCTCAATGAGCCGCGCTACTCCGGTTGATCTTCATTTCATCGAGGCCGACGAAGGCGCCGACCCCGACAAAACGCCGCTCGTCGTGCTGCACGGCCTTCTCGGCAGCGCCGACAACTGGCGCTCGCACCTGAAGGTATGGCAACAGCAGCGCCGGGTGATGGCGGTCGACCTTCGCAACCACGGTCGCTCCCCCCACGCCGACGGCATGGACTACGAGGCGATGAGCCAAGACGTGATCGCGCTGCTCAAAAAGGAGAAGATCGAGCGGGCGCACATTCTGGGTCACTCGATGGGCGGCAAGGTTGCCATCAGCCTGGCGCGGCTGGCGCCGGAGCTTACGGCATCATTAATCGTCGGCGACATCGCTCCGGTTCGCTACGACCACGGCCACGACGACGTTTTCAGCGCCCTGAACGCGGTGCGCGAAGCCAAACCTACCGATCGCAGGAGCGCCGATGCGGTCATGGCCGAGCACGTTGACTCCCGCCCGACGCGTCTTTTCCTGGCGACCAATCTGGTGCGCAATGACGACAAGCAGATGTCGCTACGCGTGGGCCTCGACGAGATACAGGCAGATTATGACGCGATCATCGGCCTGCCCGCCGGCGAAGAGCCCTACCAGGGCCCGACGCTGGTGCTGCGCGGCGCCGACTCGCACTACGTCACCGATGACATGATTCCAGCCTTGAAAGAGATGCTGCCGACCGCACGCGTCATCACGCTCAAAGAGGCGGGCCACTGGCTGCACGCCGACCAGCCCGACGCGTTTCAGCAAGCGGTCAGCACCTTTATAAACGCAGAGGACGACTCCGAGGCCTAAAGCGGCGTGATGCTTAGCCCATGTTCCTCCGGGCTTCGCAGAAAGCGGTTCAGGATGCGATAGGTATCCACGTCGAACTGAACCGCCTCGAAATCGAGCCGTTTGGCCTTATCAAGCGACGCGGCACTGCCGAGATAGCACCAGTGATCCACCGCGTGGTAGGCGCTTTTACGGGTATGGGCGCTTTTTTCGCGAATCACGATCCTGTTCGGCCAGGGCCAAGCGCTCACCTTCAAACGCTCGAGTGCCGCCTGCGCTCTTTCGGTATGCACCTCGAGCGACTCCTTGCCACAGCACGCGCCGGCGCACTTGCCGAGCTGATTGGCAAAGCAGCGCTCTTTTCCCTTCTCAAGCCCCAGCACCTGCGGGCAGAGCTTGTGCTCCTCGATGATCGTTTTGAGTGCCTGCTTGGCCTCGCGCCCGTGGCGAAAAAGCCCGAAGCGCTTGCCCGGTGCCGAGCTGATCAGTACGGAGCTTCCGGCAAGCGTCGGCGCGTGCTCGCCCTCGGGCCAGAACCAGGTTTTCAGCCCACCCTGGCGGCGTAGCTGGCGGTTCATGATCGGCATCAGTTCCTTGATTAGCTGCGCCTCGCGAAGCTGAGCGCCCAAATCGCCGGCGGTCTCCTCCCACTCGATGTGCTGAATCTGCTGGAGCATGCGCATCGCTTTGTCATCCTGATGATCGCGCTGAAAGTGCCCTTTCACCCGGTTTTTCAGGTTAATGCTTTTGCCCACGTAAAGCGGCAGCCGATTATGGCCATAGAAGAGATATACCCCCGGGCGCGGTGGAAGCTCGCTCACCAAAGCGCTGTCGAGATGCGCCGGCAAGTTGCGGTGCTCTCGCTCCTGGCCGGTAGCGGCCTGCCACTGCTCGGCGGGAAAGCGCTGCTGCCAGGCTTGCCACAGCCGCCATAGCGCCTCGGCATCGTCCTCGGCGCGATGGGCGCGTGCGGTCTGGATATCGAAGCGCTCGAGCAGGCTTTTCAGGTTGTGCTGGCGCTGCTCGGGTTCGAGCCTTCGCGAGATACGCAGAGTGCACATCAGCCGGGGGCGATAGTCGATCCCGGCGCGTTTAAAGGCGTTGCGCAAAAAACTCGAGTCGAAGCGGGCGTTATGCGCGACCAGACAGCTCTCGCCAAGCCACGTTTTGAACGCCTCGGCGATCGTCTCAAATCGCGGGGCGTCGGCAACCATATCGTCGTGAATGCCGGTGAGCTTTGAGATGAACGGCGGAATGCTGGTACCCGGGTCGATCAGGCTCACCCAGCGATCAACGATCTCCCCTTCGACCACCTTCAGCGCGGCGATTTCGGTGATGCGATCGCGGGTGGCTCTCGTACCGGTGGTTTCCACATCGATAAACGTCAGAACGGGCTCGCTCATGGCTCTCCGTGTTCGGTGCTCTCTATGGAAAAATCCATGGAAATTTCATGCAGGGATTTTTGAAAAGTGGTGCGTCATTCGGCCAGCGTATGCGGGTCGACCGCCAGTCGCGATACCGGCAACGTCTCCTCGATAAGGCCGCGCTTTAACAAGTAGGTTTCAAACGCCTGATAGCGGCGAGTGTTCACCGCCGCCGGGCTGAGTGACAGGCGGCGCAGAAGCGACGCCCAATTCGCTTCATTGATCGCGTTATCGAGAATCGGGTGCTGCTCGGCGATGAGCGCCCAGGACGCGTCGGGATTTTCGATCATCCAGTGGCTCGCCTGCTCGACGGCGCTCATGAAGCGCGCCAAGGTCGGGCCGCGGCGGCCTAGCGTTTGGCTATTGGCCACTATGATGACGCCATCGTGGCGGGGAATGTCGATCTCTTCATAGCGAATGACGTGGCTCTCGATCCCCTCCGGCGCAAGCTGCTCGGGTAGCGAGTCAAAGTAGCCGTCCGCGATGACGTTGGCGTCGCCGCGCACGACGGCGGCGGTGGCATCGAAGTGGACGTTGACCGGCGCCTTGAAGCCATCGGTTTGACGCAGCGACTGAGGAATAAGCCGCTCGGCCACGATGGTCTCGCCTTCTCGGGTAGAAAAGCCGTAATCGCGCCCGGCCAGCAGGGCCACATCGTCGGTTTCGGCGGCGCTGCCGGTCACGATCACGGCGTTCAAGGGCGTTTCGATCAGCGTCCCCACCCGCGTGAGAGGCTCCCCCTTATGTGCCTGCAGGTGGAGTATAGGCTGGCGAGTCAGCGCCAAATCCACCTCTTCGGCCACCAAGAGTTTGAGTGCAATGGTGGGGTCTGCCGGGCTCAAAAGCTCTACCGCCAAGCCCTGCTCCTTGAACAGTTCCCGCGCCTGGGCGATCAACAGCGCGGCGTGCTGTGGGCTCAGGTACCAGTCGAGCATGACCGACACCTCGGTTAGCGGCGGCGGATCCAGCGGCGGCGGCAGCGCAAGCGCGGCCGAAGGCACCGGCTCGGGCTGATCCGGCGATGCATTCTCGGCTTGAACCTCGGGATCAGCGTCGGCGGCGCTTTCATCGCGCGCCAAGGGGGCAGCGTCGGGCCATAGCGCTGGAGGCAGCATGACCTCGCTTTCAAGCGATAACACTTCGGCGTTTTGATCCGACGCCGTGTCCTCATCACCGGCCAGCGCCAACCAGGATAAAAACAAAAGACACAACGCACCGGCGAACACCAGGCGCGTCGGCCAGCGGATAGTCAGGTGAGGCATCGCTACACTCCAGGGGCGTGAAGCCGGAGTGTAGCGGGTGGCCGCCGCCCCTGGCCAGCGTTGGGCCGCCATAAAGCCCTTAAGCGGCGCAGTAAAATAGCGGGGGGCGTGCAATAATAGAGCGGCATTGATGTAGAGACGGAGAGACATGGACGCACTGTATACCTTTTTTTTGATCGGCGGCATTCTCATGACGCTGAGCATTCTGGCCAGCCGGCTTTCATCAATGTTTGGCGTTCCGCTGCTGCTGATCTTTCTGGGGCTGGGCATGCTGGCCGGCGAAGAGGGCCTGCTGGGCGTCGTCTTCGACGACTACAGCATGGCCTTCGTCATCGGCCACCTGGCGCTGGCGATGATTCTGCTCGATGGCGGGCTTCGCACTCGCCTAAAGACGTTTCGGGTCGGCTTCAAACCGGCGCTGTCGTTGGCCACCGCAGGGGTATTCATCACCAGCGCCATCGTCGGCATCATCGCCATGTGGGTGTTCCAGCTTAGTCTGATTCAAGGGCTATTGGTCGGGGCGATCGTCGGCTCCACCGATGCGGCGGCGGTCTTTTCGATGCTCAGCGGTCGCGGGGTTAGCCTCAACGAACGGGTCAGCGCCACGCTCGAGATCGAGTCCGGCACCAACGATCCGATGGCGATCTTTCTCACGCTGATGCTGGTCGAGCTGCTCGTCGGCGATATGGGCGGCATCGTCGAAACCCTCATATTTTTTGTCTCACAATTTGGCATCGGCTTGGTCGTAGGCTTGGGCGGCGGGTGGCTTTCCGCGAAGCTCTTGCGCTGGCTCGACCTGGCGCCGGGGCTCTACGCCATGCTCGCCCTGGCACTCGGTTTTAGCGTCTTCGGGTTGACCAGCGTTCTCGGGGGCAGCGGCTTTTTGGCAATCTACCTAGCGGGGCTGATGATCGGCAACCAGCCGGGGCGGCACTTGAATTTCATCCTGCCCGTACACGACGGCCTGGCTTGGCTTAGCCAGATCGGTCTGTTTCTGGTGCTGGGGCTTTTGGTGACGCCGAGCCAGCTGGTCGAGGTCATACTGCCCGCCGGGCTGGTGGCGCTGGCGCTGATTTTCATCGCCCGCCCCTTGGCGGTCTTAATCACCATCAAGCCGTTTTTCAAGTTTCGCTGGCGCGAGACGTTCTTCATTGCCTGGGTCGGGCTTCGCGGCGCGGTACCGATCGTGCTGGCGATCTTTCCGGTGATCGGCGGTGTAGAGAACGCCTCGCTCTACTTCAACGTCGCCTTTGCGGTAGTGTTGATGTCGCTTCTGATCCAGGGCGGGTCGCTCACACTGGTCGCGCGCTGGCTCAAAATCCAGGTTCCCGCTGGCACCACGCCCAACCGGCGCGGGCCACTGGGCATTCTTCCGGAGAACGACTTCGAGATGTTCGTCTACGTGGTCGAGAACCAGGATCTCGAGGATGTGCCCATCCGTTTGCTGCGCTTTCCCTCCGGGGCGCTGATCTCGGCGCTGTTTCGTAACCACGTTATGCTCCACCCCAAGGGCAATACCCGGCTGAAGCTCGAGGACGTCATCTGCGTGATCGGCCGGTCGGAAGATTTAACCGCGCTCAACCGGCTGTTCAACGGCGACGCCAAGCTCAAGCAGGAACGCGCCTTCTTCGGTACCTTCACCCTCGAAGGCAGCGCTTACATGCAGGACATCGCCCAGGCTTACGGGCTGACCCTGAGCCCCGGCGAGCAGGAAATGAGCCTGGCGGAATTCGTCTCGCTGCGCGTGGGCGGCCACCCGGTGGTCGGCGACGACATCGATTGGCACGGCATCCACTGGGTCGTGAGTGAAATGCAGGGCGGCAATATCACCCGAGTAGGCCTCCGTCTCTACTAATTTGACCAAAGGCGTTGACTTCCAAGGAAATAGTGGTAGTATACGCACCCATAAGCCGGAGGGATGGCAGAGCGGTTGAATGCACCGGTCTTGAAAACCGGCATAGGTTAATAGCCTATCCAGGGTTCGAATCCCTGTCCCTCCGCCACTTATACTGGGGAATCAGCTACTTGGCTGGTTCCCTTTTTAGTTTCTAGCCTTCCAAAAATCCCAAAAGTATAACGAGGGGAACACCTGCCGTTATACTGCCTGAGCCAGACCAGTGCACTTTGGCACAAAATTAGACTAAAGCACTGGTTGTTACATTGTTTTCAGCTCCTGCTTTTACCCCATCTCTGTTTAGCCACGCTTGCGTTTGAGCTGCCTAATATCGCCACGCTTAAAGCCGGCCATGACTTGGGCTATTCTTGGCGCCTGTTGATTTAGTTATGGAGGAAATATGCTGAAAAAAAGCCTGTTTGTCTCATTGCTTGTAGCGGTTTCTCTACCAGCCGGGGCCTTTGAAGTTAAACCTGGCCTATGGGAGACAACGGTCACGATCGAAAGCGAAGTGCCTCCAGAAGTACAGCAAGGAACCTACATCGAACACCAATGTATTACCGTGGAGGAATCGCAGGATTTTGAGCCCACTATAAGACAACACTTCTCTGAAGAAGGCTTTCAGGAAATCGATATCTCGGATGATACGAACACGCTGGAAGTTAAAGCCTCAAAGTCCACGCCTGATTTGAATGTCGACATCGCTATATCGTCAACACGGCATAGCGAAAAACATTTCTCTACGAGAACTCACGTCACAAACGTCGACACCATGACCTCATCGCAAGAGAGCCATTGGGTTTCAGAAGACTGTTAACGCAGTCAGCGCATACGCTCAAGGCCGCCCATTGAGGTGGCTTTTTTGATGCCTGTTATTCGTCTGACCCACTTTTTAGGTTATTCGCAGCGTCATACCCGAACGCTGGGGCACTATTCCGAGTCAGGCGCCAGCATCGGCCAGGGGGTAACCAAAGAAAAAGCCAGGCTTTCGCTGGCCGCTAGCGACTCGTTCGCTTAAATCCTTGAGCGCGGCGATAGCGAGTCGATAAACGTTTCCATCTTGCCGATCTCATCGATTTTTCGAAACATTTCATCGATCCGCGACTCCTTGATACCGCCGTAAACGTTGTAATCAGCCGTGTTCATTTCCTGGCCGAATTTCAAAAGCCCGGTAGAGTAACGCTCGATGTGAAACTCCATGAACGCCTCGCACTCGGGCGTCATCACCTCATCGGTGCTGGCCTGGCACTCCACCCCTCTGGAAAAGGCTTCGTTCACCGTTTGCTCCATGTCATCGAACGTGTAGCGATTCTCCTGAGCGTGGGCTGCGCTCATTAGCAAAAGCGCCGCGAGCATGCCTACCGGTTTCATCATCCAACTCTCTCCTTGCATCCTTAAACGATCCCTATTGAGCGCGTAACATCCAGCGGACGATGTTACCTGCTCACCGGCGTGCAAAGTATTGCTCTCGGCCGCTTTAGGGCCGCGCCTGGCTTACTGCTCCGCCGGCCTGGCTTCATCCACACGCCCTACGCCGTGGCGAGCCATGGCGGCCTGGGCATCCTCTAGGCTCGTCGGGTCGTCGATGGTCGAGGGAACGGTATAGGGCTTGCCATCGGCCAGCGTGCGCAGCAGTTTGCGCAGGATCTTGCCCGAACGGGTCTTGGGCAGACGGTTGACGATCAGCACCTGCTTGAAAGCGGCTACCGGGCCGATCGTCTCGCGCACCTGCTGAATGAGCGCGGTTTCCAAAGCGGCCTCGTCGCCGTCGAAGCCGTCCTTGGGAATCACAAGCCCCACCGGGCGCTGGCCTTTCAGGTCGTCATGGATACCGATGACCGCGCACTCTGCCACCGCTGGGTGGGCGCCAAGCACGCCCTCCATCTCGCCGGTCGAGAGCCGGTGGCCGGCCACGTTGATCACGTCGTCCGTGCGCCCCATGATGAAAAGATAGCCATCGTCATCGAAATAGCCGCCGTCACCGGTCAGGTAGTAGCCGGGGAAGGCGGCCATGTAGGCGCTGTGAAAGCGCGCCGGGTCGCGCCAGATACCGCTCAAACAGCCGGGCGGCAGCGGTTGTTTGATCAATACGCTGCCCTCCTCCATCGGCGCGCTTTTTTCACCTTCGCGGCCGATGATCTCTACGTCGAAGCCCGGCACCGGATAAGTTGCCGAACCCGCTTTGGCCGGGGCGAGCTCGATGCCCGCCAAATTGGCGGCGATGGGCCAGCCGGTTTCGGTTTGCCACCAGTGATCGATGATCGGCACTCCCAGCACGTCGCTTAGCCAGTGAAACGTGGGCGGGTCGAGGCGCTCGCCGGCGACGAACACGTATTTCAGGCTATCAAGGGTATAGCGGCTTAGCGCCATCGCCTCCGGATCCTCTTTTTTGATCGCGCGAAAGGCGGTGGGCGCGGTGAAGAAACTTTTGACCCTGTACTCATCGATAATGCGCCAAAAGCTGCCGGCATCCGGCGTTTTCACCGGCTTGCCCTCGTACACCACGCTTGTGCAGCCGCGCAGTAGCGGCCCGTAAACGATATAGGAGTGGCCCACCACCCAGCCGACATCAGAGGCGGTAAAGCACACGTCCCCCGGCGACAGGTCGTACACCGCCTCCATGGAGTAGGCCAACGCCACGGCGTAGCCGCCGGTATCGCGCACTACGCCCTTGGGCTTGCCGGTGGTGCCGGAGGTATAAAGGATATAGAGCGGATGGGTCGCCTCGACCTCGACACACTCGGCAAACACGCCGCTCTGCTCAAGAGCTTGCCAGTCGTGCTCGCCCTCGCTCAATTGGGCACGCTCGGCCTCGCGCTGAAACACCACCAGCGCCTCGGGTTTGAAGGTGCTTTGGGCAATGGCCTGATCGACGATCGGCTTGTAGGGCAGCACCGTGTTCACTTCGATTCCGCAGGAGGCGTAGATCACCACTTTGGGCTCGGCGTCCTCGATACGAAGCGCCAGCTCGCTGGCGGCGAAACCACCGAACACCACCGAGTGAACCGCGCCAATCCGGGCGCAGGCGAGCATGGCGATGACTGCCTCTGCCACCATGGGCATATAGATCACTACCCGGTCACCTTTACCGACGCCCAGCGTCTTAAGCCCGCCGGCCACGTGCGCCACCCGGTCGCGCAGCGCGCGATAGGTGATCGTTTGTTTCGTGCCGGTGACCGGCGAATCGTAATAAAGCGCCGCCTGCTCGCCGCGGCCTTCGTCGACATGATGGTCGAGTGCGGCGTGGCAGATATTGAGGGTACCGTCCTCGAACCATCGGGCGTGGCGCTGCGCGTCCCATGAAAGTATGGTCTCGGGAAAGCGCGCCCAGGCAATACGCTTAGCCTGCTCCTGCCAAAACTCGGCGGGCGATTCGATGGAGTATGCGTGGGTAGCGTGGTAGCGGCTCATGGTCACCTTGTCTTTATTGTGTTAGCGATCAACCCCTGTTGTTGACACTTTAACCATAAAAACAAAAGCGGCGCCGTTAAACCATCGGATAATCTGACACCCTTGCGTGCGAAATAGCGCACATTGTCGACAGTCAGGCACATTAACTACCATTGACTCAGCGTTAAACGCCGACTTGGACAAAATTCGCTAATTTAACGACTATTGATTAACAATATTTCAACGAAAGACCGTCGACGTTACTAAACCGCACCGCCGCGACCGCATTGTGACGGGAACACGCATTCCCGCGTCTCGGCAAGGAGAAAACCATGGCTACTCACTCAAGCGCCGCCGCTCGTCTTCTTGAGCATAATGGGCAGGCGTTGGAAGCGGGCACCCTGCTTCTCAAGGCGCTCGCCAACGAAAAACGCTTGCAGATTCTCTGCCTGCTGGCAGAAAAAGAGCTTTCGGTGACACAGATCAACCAGCAGCTTGCGTTGAGCCAGTCCGCGCTTTCTCAGCACCTGGCCATTCTGCGTCGCGATGGGCTGGTTCAGACCCGGCGAGAGTCGCAAACCATCTACTACTCGCTCAAAAGCGAAAGCGCCAGAGCGATACTCTCCGCCCTGGCGCTTCACTACGCGGCTTAGTTTTTTCAAGCCGATAACAACGGGCGCTAGCGCCGCTGCCAGCCGGTGGCGTCGATGGCGCCCAGCGCTCTGGTCACGGCCTGCTCGATACCGCTGGATACTGCAACGCTGATACGCCGCCCCACGGTTTTAGCTGGCTCGAGCTTGACCGTGAACGCCTCCACGTCTTTCATGCGCTCGACCAGATACGCTTCGCTGGTGCCGAGGCTATCGATCAGTTTCACGTCCAGCGCTTCGCTGCCGTACCAGATCTCACCGGTGGCCAAGCGGTCGATATCCATCGCCGGACGATGGCGGGCTACGTACTGCTTGAAGAGTTTATGCGTATTTTCAAGATCGTCGATGAACTTGGCTCGCCCCTCTTCGGTGTTCTCCCCCAGCACCGTTAGCGTGCGCTTATAGCGCCCGGCGGTCAGCATCTCGACATCGATATCGTTGCGCTTTAAAAGGCGGTGGATATTGGGCACCTGGGCCACCACGCCGATCGAGCCGATCACCGCAAAGGGGGCGGCCTTTATATGGTGCGCCGTGCACGCCATCATGTAACCGCCGCTGGCGGCAACCTTGTCGATACACACCGTGGTGGTAATGCCTGCCTCGCGGAGCCGATCAAGCTGTGCCGCGGCGAGTCCGTAGGCGTGTACCAGCCCCCCGCCGGATTCGAGGCGAATCACCGCCTCGTCCTGGGCGCCCGCCACTTCGATCACCGCCGATACTTCCTGGGCGAACTGCTCGGTGCGTGAGGCCTTGATATCGCCATGAAAATCGAGCACCCAGAGCCGCGGCGCGGCGCCCTTTTCGCTCTTTTTGGTCGTCTTATGGCGCTCTTTCTCCTCTCGGCGAAGCTGCTTGATCAGCTTTTTACGCGCGCCCTGGGCGGTGGCGTTCACCTTGAGGCGCCGGTTGCGCGCGCGGCGCTGCTCGTTGAGCGACTCTACTTTTAGCGTAGCGCCGCGCTCGCCGCCGCGTTTGCCGCGCATGAGCAGAAAGCCTGCCAACAGCGCCAGCAGGGTAAGAATCGCGCTTTGGACCAGAAAGGTGCCTATCTCAGCCGTCCATTCACTCATGTCCCTCTCCTTTGGGTCGATACGCCTCAATACGCATGTGCAACGCCTGGTTAGCTCACTATACTCGCTTGATTAAAACGCGTGCTTTAAATAGGCTCTTCGCGGGCACCACGTTAGACTCCTTCTACCCAGTATCCTCCTATCGTGGCGAAACATCGCCCGATTTTTGCAACGACACGCTACAGGAAACTATTGATGTCCTCGACCACCTTTGAAAAGCTCGAATCGCGCTTCGACCCGCAAGCGGCGAAGGGTATGGACGAAATTTTTCAGTTTCATTTCTCTGACGAACAGAGCCACTACCTGCACGTTCAGGACGGCACCCTCGGCATTCACGAAGGCGAACACGATGACCCGTCGGTCACGCTGACCACCAGCACCGAGACGCTGCGCGGCATCATGTCCGGCGACATCAGCGGCATGAGCGCGTTCATGAGCGGCAAGCTCAAGGCCTCCGGCAACGTCATGCTGGCAACCAAGCTGACGAGCCTGTTCCCCGGTCAATAGTGACCTATCAAATCAAGTACTAGTCGCCGCGCACGCGCGCCAGGTGCGTCTCGATCAGCTCGCGAGAAATGGAGTAGGCCGGGGGAAGCATTGGCAGCTTGCGCGGTGAAAACCAAGCCGCATCGCTGATCTCGACGCCGTCGATGTGGATGCGCCGGGTCGTGGCCTCGGCAAAATAGCCCAGCATCAGCGAGTGCGGGAAGGGCCACGCCTGGCTCTTGTGGTAGCGCAGGTTGTCGATGTACACGCCCACCTCTTCGAACACCTCGCGGTGAACCGCCTCCTCCGCAGACTCACCGGGTTCGATGAAGCCGGCAAGCGTGGAGTAGCGCCCGGGTGCAAAGCGCGGGCTACGCGCCAGCAGCATTGCCTCCCCCCGGGTTACAAGCGTGATGATACAGGGCGAGATGCGCGGATAGTTGCGGTGACCGCAGGCGTCGCAGTGCATGGCGAACTCGGCGCCCAGCCGGGTGGCCTCTGCGCCGCAGCGCCCGCAGAAGCGGTGGTTGTCGAGCCAAGCGCTTACCTGCAGCGCCGTCGACAGCAGGCTGAACCAGCTCTCCGGCAGCAGCGAAAGCCACTCCCGGCCTTCGATCCAGTTCTCCTGCGGCGTTTGCTCGATAGAGAGCGCCACCGGCTCGTCGTCCCAGTAGCAAAGCGGCTGCATATCGGCGCTCCAGGGCTGAAACGGCTGGAGCGGGGTCAACGTACCCTCTTGTGTGCTGATACCCGGCGCTAGCCGCCCGCGCGCCAAGCGAATCACATGGCCTTCGCCGGCATTCAGCGGGATATTGCGTTTAAGCATCGGCGGGTGCGCTCCCACTCCAGTGAAGCGAATGCGCCTGACACTTGGCGAGATGCGCCGCTTCCTCTTCCTCGGTGGGACGAACCACCTTGAGCGCGCCGGGCTTAAGCGACAGACGCTGGATCGATAGCCCCTCGCTTGCCTCGGAAGACTCCTCGCGCTCGGCGTTCGCTTCGGCATCGAGGGTAAGCGCGGTCTGCCCGCCGGTCATCGCGAGATAAACGTCGGCGAGAATCTCGGCGTCGAGCAGTGCGCCGTGAAGGACGCGGTGGCCATTGTCGATATCGTAGCGCTTGCACAGCGCGTCCAGGCTGTTGCGCTGTCCCGGATGCATCTGGCGCGCCATGGTCAGCGTATCGAGCACGCGACAGTGATCGCGTACCGGGCCAAGCGCCGGGCCCTGGCGGCGCTGATTGGCCAGGTTCAGCTCATGATCGATGAAGCCCACGTCGAACGGCGCGTTGTGAATGACCAGCTCCGCGCCTTCGATGAATGCCCAGAACTCATCGGCGATCTGGGAAAATATCGGCTCGTTGGCCACCTTCGCGTCGTCGATGCCGTGGACCGCCACGACCTCGGCATCGATATGGCGTTCCGGGTTGATGTACTGGTGATAGGTGCGCCCGGTCAGGCGGCGGTTGATCATCTCTACCGCGCCGATCTCGACCATGCGGTGGCCGTCCCGGGTTTCGATACCCGTGGTTTCGGTGTCGAGGATTACTTGCCGCATGCGCTGCTCCTTTTCTGTTCGTCGCTGGCCTCATCGATCGCTTCGTTGGCCAGGTCGTCGGCCTTTTCGTTGCCCGGGTGGCCGCTGTGCCCCTTGATCCAGTGCCACTGGACGTGGTGACGTTTCGTCTCTTCGTGCAGGGTTTTCCAAAGCTCGGCGTTTTTGACCGGCTGCTTCGCGGCGGTTTTCCAGCCGCGCTTGATCCAGTTATGAATCCACTGGGTAATGCCCTGGCGCACGTATTGGGAGTCGGTCCAAAGCTCGACTCGGCAGGCGGTGTTGAGCGTGCGCAGCGCCATGATGGCGGCCATCAGCTCCATACGGTTGTTGGTGGTCTGCGGCTCAAACCCCTTGAGGGTCTTTTGGTGCGGGCCGCTTTCGAGTACCACGCCCCAGCCGCCGGGGCCCGGGTTTCCACGGCAGGCGCCGTCGGTGTACACCACGACGCTGGGCTCTTTCACACCGGACTCTTTGTCTTGCTTGGTCACTGACGTTCCTTTGACATACGAGAGGAGGTTTCGCTTGGCGGCGCAAGCCGGGCGCCGTGGCGCGTAACGCCCAGCGACGAGGACGGCGCCCGCGAGGGCAGCTTGAACCGAACCCGCTCGATGGGCGCGCCGCGCTCTCGCCGGCAGGCCTGGATCATATAGCTCTGCCCCAGCGGCAGGTTATGGCGGCGCCCCCAGGCCTCCCAGCGCTCGCCGCAGGCTGCGCTCATACGGGCGCGAAAACAGCAGTAGTCTACGCGTTTCACCTCGAAATCGACAAACGCCAGCCAGTCGCGAAGCCGATTCACACCCTGCCAGTCGCCGTTGAAAGGGAACGCCGAGTGGCCCTGGCGCCGGCGCTTCAAAAGCCCGCTGGCGCACAGCGGGTTGAAGCCAAACAGCACCAGCACGCCGTGGTCGCTCGTCACCCGGGCGGCTTCCTTGAGCGTGAAGTGAGCATCCGGCAGCTGTTCGAGCCAGTGGTGAAGAATCACGGTATCCATGGAGCGCTCTGGCAGGGCGAAGCAGTCCGGCGGGCACACCAGGGTCGACGCCGACTCGGCAAGCTCCCAGGTCGGTGCCCATCGTACCCGGTGAGGAATTTGGGAAAGCGACATCAGCGATCGACCCATGCTCATCTCCAAACAGTGCTGGCCGCGGCGATTTTCGACCACCGGCCCAAGGCAGGCGCGCTGGGCTTCCCAAAGCGAGCGACCCGCCGGGCCTTGCCAATAAGGTTGGCTTTGGACCATGCGCCGAGCAAGCTCTACGGCCATCGGAGAATTTGACATGGAACGCGCTTCCCTCCAAAGTAGCGACTTTTTTGCGCGGCTACGTGCGATATTCTTGCAGACGCGGCAGGCACACGCAGTAGCGTTTTTCGAACGTTTAAGGATCTCGCCCATGATGAGCGTGACACCGATTCCCGCCCTTAGCGACAACTATATTTGGTTGCTAAGACAGGATACCAGCCCCAACGTTTGTGTCGTGGACCCCGGTGAAGCCGCCCCCGTTATCGAGCTTTTGGAGCGCGAGGGCCTGACGCTCACCACTATTTTGATCACCCACCACCATCACGACCATACCGGTGGGATCGAGGAGCTTCAAAAACGCTACTCTCCCCACGTCATCGGCCCGAAAGACTCCACCATCGAAGGACTCGATGAAGTGGTCGGTCACGGCGATGAAATTCGCGTCATGGGGCGCATGTTCGAGGTCATCGCCACGCCCGGCCACACCCTGGATCATGTGAGCTACTTTGCAGCGGGCATTCCGGCGCTGCTGTTTTGCGGCGACACGCTGTTTTGCGCCGGGTGCGGGCGGCTATTCGAAGGCGAGCCCGCGCAGATGCACGCCTCGCTGCAAACGCTTGCCAGCCTTCCCGAAGACACGCTGGTATTTGGCGGGCATGAATACACGAAGGCCAATCTTACCTTCGCTCGGGCGGCCGACCCGGATAACAAGGCCATTCCCAACGCACTGGAGGAGTGCGAGAAAGCGCGTGCGATGGATCGCCCCACGCTACCCAGCACCATTGGGCGCGAGCTTGCCATCAACCCCTATCTGCGCGTGGACACCGACAGCGTGCGCCGCGCCGCCGGGGAACAGGGCCCAAATGGTGACGATCTCGCGACGTTTACCACGCTTCGCGAGTGGAAAAACCGTTTCTAACGCCTTTACCCGACAAGATTTTCTATGACCTATCAAACGATTCGCCAGCGCTTTGTGCTAAGCGCTGGCAGCACCGTCATTATGGGCCTTTTGATGGCCGCAGCGACGAACTCCGAAGCCTCTGCCAATCGCCAGGCTTTCACACCGGCCCCGACGGCGCCGAGCGTTTCACAGCGCGCCGCCGAGCGCCCGGCCAGACTCGATGCCTATCACGCTCACTTTTGGGATTCGCTGACGCTGGAGCCGCAAAGCGTCTGGACCACGCTTCGAGACGCCTTTCAGTGGCAGAACAAAACCCTGCGTCCGGACGCCCAGGCGCGGGTCGATGAGTGGATCGACCACTACCGCGCCCGCCCGGAAAACATCGTCGCCATCATCGAGCGCGCCACGCCTTGGCTTGCCTATATCACCGAGCAGGTCAGCGAACGGGGCTTGCCCGGCGAGCTTGCGCTGATTCCCTTTGTGGAAAGCTCGTTTGACCCCAACGCGACAAGCCACATGGGCGCGGCGGGGCTTTGGCAGTTCATGCCACGCACCGGCGACGCGCTGGGCTTGACCCGCAACAGCCGCTACGATGGCCGCCTCGACGTGCTGACCTCGACACAAGCGGCGCTCGATTATCTGGAGTCCCAGGCCGAGCAGTGGTATCACGGTGATATGATGCTCTCGCTTGCCGCCTACAACGCCGGCGCCGGTACGGTTAACAAGGCGGTGCGCCGCGCCCAAGGGCAAGGACTGGAAGGCAGCTACTGGGATCTCAGCCTGCCTTCAGAGACGCTGCAGTACGTGCCCAAGCTCAAGGCGATTTCGACCATCATTCAGGACCCGGAGCGCTACGGCGTAACGCTGCCCGACATTCACGCCTCGCCGGCCTTCGCCAAGGTACAGCTGGCAACGCCCTTGAGCCTAGCCGAGGCCTCGGCACTTTTGGACGTCAGCCAGCAGCGTTTGGTGGATTTGAACCCGGGGCTTCTGGCGGCGCAGGCCGGCCCGCGCAGCGCCCAAACGCTGCTGGTGCCCGAGGAAGCCGACACGGCGCTGATCGCCGAGCTTTCGCAAAACAGCGCCTCTGTGCTCGCTTCGACACAGACGCCATCGGTGCACCGCGTTGAAAGCGGCGATAGCCTTTCTGCCATCGCCGCGCGCTATAATCTTGACCAACGCGACCTGATTCGCTGGAATGCACTCGAGCGGCCGGGCGCCATTCAGCCGGGCCAGCTGTTGGCACTGTCGGCGCGTCAGGAGAGCAATACTTAACGCTTTCAGGCGGCTGCGTGGTGACTTTTAACCTCAAGGACATCCTCGATGCGAAGCGGTGTGGCCTTTGAAAAGAGCTTTTGGATAAAGCGCTTACGGGTAAAGAGCTTGCGCGCACTGGCGCTTACCGTCTGCGCGCTGGCGCTACCGGCGCTGGCGCAGAGCGAGCACGTACCCCAGGCGCTTCTGGACGAACCCGAAAGCGAGATGGTCGAAACCACCCACGCGCTCTCGCTCTACGATAGCCCTGAGCTTGACGACGGCTTCGCCTACTTTCCCCACGTCAACCCTCAGGCGCCGAAAGGCGGCTCTATCGTTCACACCGCGGTGGGGTCGAGCTTCGATTCGACCAACCCGTTCATCATTCGCGGCACGCCCGCCACCGGCGTGAGCAGCTACGTTTACGACACGCTCATGGCGAGCAACCCGAACGAGCCCTTCAGCCTCTACGGACTTCTCGCCGAAGGCGTGCGCCTGGACCCGGACCGCGAGTGGATCGAGTTCGACCTGCGCCCGGAAGCGCGCTTTCAGGACAACGAGCCGGTCACCGCCTACGACGTGGTGTTTACGTTCAACCTGCTGCGCGAAGAGGGCAACCCGTTTTTTGCCAGCTACTACGCGGGTGTCTCGAACGTGATCGCCCAGAGCGAGCATCAGGTACGCTTCGAGTTCAGCGACACCACCTCCCGCGAACTTCCGCTGATCGTGGCGCAGCTGCCGATTTTGCCGCGCCACTATTGGGAGCCGCGGGATTTCACATCGCCAACGCTTGCCGCTCACCCGGGCTCCGGGCCCTACCGCATCGGCGAGGTCGACCCGGGCCGGCGCATCGTCTTCGAGCGCGATGAAAACTACTGGGGCAAGGACCTGCCGGTCAATATCGGCCGCTACAATTTCGATCGCATCGTCTACGACTACTACCGCGACCGCGACATCGCTTGGGAGGCGTTCAAGGCGGGGCTGATCGATTTTCGCGAAGACGCTCGCGCCGCGACCTGGGCGATCGGCTACGACTTTCCCGCCTACCGCGAGGGGCTGATCAAGCGTATCACCGTGCCGGACGTCAACCCGGCGATGATGCAGGCGTTCGTCTTCAACCTGAAAAAAGAGAAATTTCAGGATCCACGGGTGCGCGAGGCGCTTGCGCTTACCTTCGATTTCCCTTGGCTCAACACCAATATTTTCTACAACGCCTACCAGCGCACCGAGAGTTACTTCCAGGACTCCGAAATGGAAGCCACGGGCCTGCCATCAGAAGCCGAGCTTGCGCTTTTAGCACCACACCGCGACGAGCTTTTGGCCTCTCACGGCTCTGACCGCCTGTTTAGCGAGCCACTACCGATGGCCGAGCCTACTGCGCTTCGCGAACGCCTGCGCCGGGCGCTCACGCTGTTACGCGAAGCCGGCTACGAGGTGGTGGACGGCGAACTGATCCATCGTGAAACCGGCCGGCCGCTGCGACTGGAAGTGCTGATGTATGACGCGGCGCTCGAGCGTGTAGTGCAGCCGATGCTCAGGAACATGGCCAGACTTGGTATCGAGACCTCGATGCGCATCGTCGATATTAACCAGTACCTGAACCGGGTGCGCAACTACGACTACGACATCGTCATCAGCCACTACCCGCAGTCGAACAACCCGGGCAACGAGCAGCGCGACTACTGGACCAGCGCGGCCGCCGAAGCGCCGCAAAGCCGTAATCGCATGGCGCTGGCGCACCCGGCAGTGGACGACCTGGTCGATCACATCATCTCGGCCTCCGACCGCGAGGAACTCGATACCGCGACCCGGGCGCTTGATCGCGTTCTGCGCTGGGGCTTTTATGCCATCCCGCACTACTACTCCGGCGAGACGCGCATCGCCGTGTGGGACAAGTTCGGCTATCCGGAGCCGTTTCCCGCCTACGCCATGGACCTCGACGCCTGGTGGGTGGACCGCGAACGCGAAGCCCGGCTCGAGCGCCACCGCTAGGGCTTTTACGACTACCTCCAGGAGCGCACCGTGGCCCGCTACACTCTTCGCCGACTGCTGTTGATGATACCCACGCTGCTGGGGATCATGCTGCTCAACTTCATCATCGTACAGGCCGCTCCGGGCGGGCCGATCGATCAGATGCTGGCGCGCTTCGAAGGCGCGAACGCCATGGCCAGCACGCGCCTGGACATGGGCGGCGCCGATATCCAGGTCAACGACGACTCCCGCGGGGCGCGGGGGATCGACCCGCGCTTCATCGAACAGCTCGAGCAGCAGTTTGGTTTCGACAAGCCCGCCCACGAGCGCTTTCTCACCATGCTGTGGGACTACGCACGGCTGGACTTCGGCACCAGCTTCTTTCGCGACCGGCCGGTCATCGACCTGATGATCGAGCGCCTGCCGGTGTCGATTTCGCTCGGGCTCTGGTCGACGCTGCTGGTTTATTTGATCTCGATCCCGCTGGGCATTCGCAAGGCGCTGCACCACGGCTCGCGCTTCGATGTGTGGAGCTCGGGGCTGGTGATCGTGGGCTATGCAATCCCCGCCTTTTTATTCGCGATTCTGCTGATCGTGGTGTTCGCCGGCGGCAGCTACCTGGACTGGTTTCCGCTACGTGGCCTCACCTCCCCCAATTTCGACGAGCTCACGACGCTTGGCAAAATCAAGGACTACTTCTGGCATATCGCGCTGCCGGTGGCGGCCACCGCTATCGGCAGCTTCGCCACGCTCACCATGCTGACCAAGAACAGTTTTCTCGACGAGATTCACAAGCAGTACGTGCTCACCGCCCGCGCCAAAGGGGCAAGCGAATACCGCATTCTCTACGGCCACGTGTTTCGTAACGCCATGCTGATCATCATTGCGGGGCTTCCTGCAGCGCTGATCGGTATTTTCTTCACTGGGGCGCTCTTGATCGAGGTCATCTTCTCGCTCGACGGGCTGGGCCTGCTCGGCTTCGAGGCGGTGATGCAGCGCGACTACCCGGTGATTTTCGGCACGCTATTTCTCTATACCGTCATCGGTCTGATTCTAAAGCTGGTGTCGGATTTGACCTACGTCTGGGTCGATCCGCGTATCGACTTCGCGACCCGGGAGTCCTGACCATGGCCGCTGCCAACCGCCTATCTCCCATTACTCGGCGCCGCCTGGCGGCGTTTCGCGCCAACCGCCGCGCTCGGGTCTCGCTCTGGATCTTCGGCGTACTGTTCATTATAAGCTTGGCCGCCGAGCTGATCGCCAACGACAAGCCGCTGGTCCTCCACTTCGATGGCCAGTGGTACGCCCCGCTTTTGGTCGACTACCCGGAAACCGAGTTCGGCGGCTTTTTGCCGACCCGCACCGACTACCTTGACCCCTTCATTCGCGAGCAGATCGACGAGAACGGCTGGGCGCTGTGGCCGCTGATTCCGTTCTCCTACCAGACCCTCGACATGCAGATGAGCCGGCCCTCGCCGGCACCGCCGGATTCGCGCCATTGGCTCGGCACCGACGACCAGGGCCGCGACGTGCTGTCCCGGGTCATCTACGGCTTTCGTTTGTCGGTGGCATTCGCCCTGGTGCTCACCGCTGGCTCGATCGTAATGGGCGTGCTCGCCGGCGGCGTGCAGGGCTATTTTGGCGGCAAGGTGGACCTGATCGGCCAGCGTGTTACCGAGATCTGGTCGGGGCTTCCGGTGCTTTTTCTGCTGATCATTCTGGCAAGCTTCGTGCAGCCCGGCTTCTGGTGGCTGCTGGGCATCATGCTGCTCTTTTCCTGGTTGGGACTTGTCGATATCGTGCGCGCCGAGTTTCTGCGCGCGCGCAACCTGGAGTACGTGCGCGCGGCCAAAGCCATGGGATTACCCTCACGGCTCATCATGTGGCGCCACGTGCTGCCAAACGCCATGGTCGCCACGCTCACTTTCATCCCGTTTCTGTTCACCGGCGCCATCGGAACGCTGACCGCGCTGGATTTTCTCGGCTTTGGATTGCCGCCGGGCGCGCCGTCGCTTGGCGAGCTCGCCGCTCAGGGCAAAAACAACCTCCACGCGCCCTGGCTTGGCATCACCGCCTTCATGACGCTTGCCATCATGCTTTCGCTGCTGGTCTTCATCGGCGAGGGCTTGAGAGACGCCTTCGATCCGCGCCACGTCAGCCACGGTGCCACGCCCGCCCCGGGAGCCTCGCATGCCTGAACCGCTTTTTCGCCTCGACAACTTCAGCGTCGCCTTCGATGGCCAGCCGGTGGTGGAAGGGCTTTCGCTCGAGGTTCAGCGCGGCGAGACGCTGGCGATCGTAGGGGAATCCGGCTCGGGCAAGTCGGTGTCGGCGCTGGGTGCGATCGATCTGCTGCCCGCCAACGCCCAGGTGAGCGGCGAACGCTGGCTGGAGGGCACCGACTTGAACCGCCAAAGCAAAGCGCAGTGGAACGCGCTCAGAGGCAGCCGCGTGGGTTTCGTGTTTCAGGAGCCAATGACCTCGCTGAATCCGCTGCACCGCATCGGCAAGCAGTTGGGCGAGACACTGCGCCTGCACCAGGGATTGAGAGGCCTAGCCGCCCAGCGGCGCGCGAAGGAACTTCTGGAGCAGGTCAAATTGCCCCGCGCCGACGAGCTTTTGAATGCTTGGCCGCATCAGCTCTCCGGCGGGCAGCGCCAGCGGGTGATGATCGCCATGGCGATCGCCAACACCCCGGCCCTTTTGATCGCCGACGAACCCACCACCGCGCTGGATGTAACGGTGCAGCAGGAAATTCTGGCGCTATTGAAAGCGCTTCGCGATGCGCACGGCATGGGCATGCTGTTCATCACCCACGACTTGAACCTGGTGCGCCGCTTCGCCGAGCGGGTTTGCGTAATGAAGGCGGGGCGCGTCGAGGAGACCGGCCGCGTCGAGGAGGTTTTCCGCCACCCGCAAAGCGCCTACACCCAAGCGCTGATCGATGCCGAACCCGCCGGGCGACCAACGCCGGTCAGCGCCACCAAGCCGCTTTTGCGGGCCCGCGGGCTCAGCGTGCGCTTCGAGCGCACTGCCGCTGGGCTCTTCAAACGAAAGCGCCCCGCCTTCGAGGCGGTCAAAACGGTGGATCTCGACATCGCCCCGGGGGAAACCCTGGGCGTGGTGGGCGAATCTGGCTCCGGCAAGACGACGCTTGCCTCGGCGATCATGCGCCTGGTGCCCTCCCAGGGCGAGATCACCCTGGGCGAGACGCCGCTTGGCACGCTGGGTGGCAGCGCCCTGCGTCGCGAGCGCCGCCGCCTGCAAATGGTGTTTCAGGACCCTTACGGGGCGCTATCACCGCGAATGCCAGTATTCGATATCGTCAGCGAAGGCCTGCGCTTTCACTACCCGGAGCTCCCCAAGGAAGAGATCGCGCGCCGCGTGGCGCATACGCTCAAGGAGGTGGGCTTGCCCGAAAGCTGCGCCGCCCGCTACCCCCACGAGTTCTCCGGCGGCCAGCGCCAGCGCATCGCGGTGGCTCGTGCCATCATTCTGGAGCCCGAGCTTCTGGTGCTGGACGAGCCGACCTCGGCGCTGGACCGCACGGTGCAAAAGCAGCTTATCGCGCTACTGCGTGAACTGCAGGCCCAGCGCCAGCTCAGCTATTTGTTCATCAGCCACGATTTGGCCGTGGTGCGCGCCATGGCGCACCGCGTCATGGTGCTGAAGGATGGCGAAGTCGTCGAACAGGGTCCCACGCACGAAGTGCTGGCAAGCCCCCAGCACGCCTACACCCGCGCGCTGCTCGACGCCGCTCAGCTCGAACCGCAGGAGATTTAGCGGGCGCTGGATTGGCGGCTTTTCTTTGAGCCGTTTGTCCACACAACGCTTTTAACTACCGGTTTTCCAGCTCGGCGTAGTTTGTTAGGCGATTACTACTCCAAAGTTTATCTTTTCTGTAATACCAAACAGAAAGATAACGGTATAAAAAACGCTCCCTGAGGAGCGTTTGGCCTGACACCGACATAAACCCGACATCAAAAGCGGTCGATTTCCTCCGCCGTCAGCTCGCGCCACTCGCCCGGGGCGAGCTCGTCGGGCAAGGCGATCGGCCCAATCGACTGACGATGAAGCGCTTCCACCCGGTTGCCGAGCGCAGCGAACATCCGTTTGACCTGGTGATAGCGCCCCTCGGTGATCGAAAGCGATGCCTGCGTCGAGCTCAAAAATTCGAGTGTCGCCGGTGCGGTGGGCGTTTCGTCATCATCGAGCAGCACGCCTTCGGCGATTTGCGCAACGGCGCGCTCTGCCGCGGCCCCTTCGACGGGCTCGGCAAGCTCAGCGATATAAACCTTGGCACAGCGGTGCTTCGGCGAGGTGATGCGGTGGGCCCACTGCCCGTCGTCGGTCAACAGCAAAAGCCCGGTCGTATCCACGTCAAGCCGCCCGACCGGCTGCAGCCGGTCGGCCTTGGGAAGCTCGATCAAGTCAACGGCGCGCGGGTAGAGCCCGCGCCGCGCGGTGCATTCAACCCCCTCGGGCTTGTGGAGCATCACGTAGCGAAGCCCGACCAGCGCCAAGCGTTCGCCGTTCAATTCGATGACATCCTCTGCGGTATCGACATGGATCGATGCCTGCTTGACCGGCTCGCCATTGAGCGTCACTTCGCCGTTTTTGAGCGCGCGCTTGGCCAGGCTTCGTGTGAGTTCGGTGGTTTCACTGAGAAAACGATCCAGGCGCATTACTGACCGACTCCCGGCAGCAGCTCGAAGCGGTCCGCGTCCTGCCAAGCGGGAAACTTCTCGCGAAATTCATCGAGGGCGGTTTTATCGAGCACTCCGGTGTCGATGAACGCGCTATTGGCGGGCCGGTCGATAAGCGGCTCGCCCTTGAAGTCGACCAGCATCGAATCGCCGCTGTAGGCGAGCCCCTTGGCGTCTTCACCGACGCGGTTGACGCCGATTACGTAGCTCAGGTTCTCCACCGCGCGGGCCTGAAGCAGCGTGCGCCAAGGGTTGCGTCGCGGGGCCGGCCAGTTGGCCACGCACAAAAGCGCGTCGTACTCGAAGTGCTCGTCCTCGCCCGGCTGCTGGCGCGACCAAACCGGGAAGCGCAGGTCATAACAAACGCTGAGCAGAATTTTAAATCCCTTGAGCTCGACGAGCTTACGCTCGCGGCCCATTCCGTAGCGTTCGTGCTCGCCGGCCATGCGAAACAGGTGGCGCTTGTCGTAATAATCGACCTTGCCGTCCGGGGTGGCCCAAATCATGCGGTTGTAATACTCACCGTCATCGACGATCGCCACGCTCCCGGTGATCACGCAGTCGCGCGCCTTCGCTTGCTCCAAAAGCCAGGCCACGCTCTCGCTCTGCGCCATGGGCTGGGCCATGTCGCGGGAGTTCATGGTAAAGCCGGTGGCAAACATTTCCGGCAGTACGATCAGGTCGGTATCGCGACCGTCGAGTTCGCCCAGCAGCTCTTGAAGGTGGGCGTGATTGGCTTTTGGGTCTTCCCAGCGCAGATCGCACTGAACCAGGCTCGTTTTCAACTCGGCCATGGGGTATCTCCTTGTCACTCTGCCGATGTATTCAATATTGTGTGATAGATTAGCATTTTTTGATAATGAGGCCGTCATGCTCTCTGCACCCGCGCGCGATCCGGAAGCCGTTAAAGGCGTCACTTTTGGGCTAACCGCCTACGTGCTGTGGGGCTGCTTTCCGCTCTATTTCGCGCTGTTTGAAGGCGTACCCGCCTTTGAGGTGTTGATTCACCGCATCGTCTGGTCCTGCGTGTTTTTGATCGGGGTGATTACACTCCTCAAGCGCTGGTCGCCGGTCATAAGCGCATTGAGAGCGCCCAAGCGGCTGGGGCGGGTGTTGATTTGCGCAGTATTGATCGGCGCCAACTGGGGCCTCTATATCTACGCGGTGGAAAGCCACCAGGTGCTGCAGGCAAGCCTTGGCTATTTCTTGACGCCGCTAGTCAACGTTGCGCTCGGGGTGATCGTACTGCGTGAAACGATGGCCAGAACGCAGCTCGCCGCCCTCGGGCTTGCGAGCATCGCCATCGTCATCCAGCTTCTGACGTTGGGCGAGCTCCCTTGGATCAGCCTGATGCTGGCGCTGAGCTTTGGAAGCTACGGGCTCTTTCGCAAGCAAGTACCCTTGGACGGCCTTTCGGGGCTGTTCGTCGAAACGCTACTGCTTTTGCCGCTGGCACTGCTCGCACTGACCTGGCTCAGCGCCCAGGGCGCTTCGCACTTTCTGGTGGATGCGCCGACGAGCGCGCTGTTGATCAGCTGTGGTGTCGCCACGGCGCTTCCGCTTTTGGCCTTTGCCGGCGCCGCCCGGCGGCTGCGCCTGTCGACCATCGGCTTTTTGATGTACATCAACCCTAGCATGCAGTTTCTGATAGCGTTGACGGTGTTCGACGAGCCGCTCGGCACCATCCAGCTCATTACGTTCATCATGATCTGGCTAGGGCTTGCGCTCTACTCCTGGTCTTCCTGGCAGTCACGTCCGCGCGCTGGCGCTTAACTTAATGAGGCAACCGCCATGGGCCTGGGCTCTTTGCGGTGCTCGTGTTCGGTGTGCTCGGGTGGATAGCCCACGCGAAAACCGCCCCAGTGCTTGCCGTTGACGAAGATCGGCACCGACAGGTCATGCATGATCTCGCCAGTATCGCGCCGGTACGTTTGCAGCAGTAGCGGCTGGGTATGAGCGCCGCAGCGCTTGCCCGTCGGGTCGTCGAAAATTCGCTTGCTGCGGCAATACTTCAGATCGTGGGCCGGGTCGCCGGTGGGTTTACGACTCACCGCCGCATTGTGAGTGGGTACGTAACCCTGCCGGTCGCAGGCGATGGCGTAGTTCACCTCCAGCGCCTTCAGCAGCGGCTCTTGAAGCGCGGGCAGGTGGGCATCGGTGAAGGTATCGAAGCCGGTTCGGTAAAGCGTTGGGTTGGTATCCGGTACCGGTTGATAGTCCTGGTCAAACAGCGCCTCTCGGGTGAGTTCACCGCGGGCGATCGCTTTTTCAAACAAAGCCTGGATGCAATCGGCACTTTCACGCGCGGCGGCGAAAACCGCCTGATGGCGACCGTGCAGGCGCTGCTGGGCAAGCTCGCCATCCACACCTTCGGCGGCGGCCATCAGCTCACGCGCCTGAACCGCCAGGTCGTGCATATCGCGATTTCCCTCGTCGACATCGCGCTCTAGCTGGGAGAGCGTTCGGGTCACCGTCTCGCTATGGGCCTTCGTGCTCTCCATCGACTGGGCCACCCCGCCGATCTCCTCCCCGACGTCATCGAATTCGCGAGTCGTTTCATCAAGCCCTATTCCTACTGCTTGCATGCCTTTGGAGCGTTCGCGAACCCGCGCCATGAGATCGTTCATGGTCGAGATCACCCGCTGACCGCTCTGGTGCATGTCGCGCACCAGCTCGTCGACTCGTTGGGTTGCTTCAGAGCTCTTCTGCGCCAGGCTTCGCACTTCGCCGGCCACTACGGCAAAACCGCGGCCATGTTCACCGGCGCGGGCCGCCTCGATCGACGCGTTGAGCGACAGAAGATGCGTTTGCTCGGAAATTGCTTCGATCATTGATGTCACACTACGCACTCGCTCGATCCGGTCGTTAAGCGCGGCCAGCTCGTCCAGCGCCTCGACGGACTGCTTCGCCACGTCGTTCATGTCTTCGACGATCGCCGACAGACTCGACTGATGGTGATGGCTTGCATGGCGCGCCTTTTCGGCGAGCTCGGCGACCCGCGTCGCACTGGCGCTGACCTGTAAAATCGTTGCGTTGATCGACGCCATGCTGGACGCCGCTTCGCTGGCCATGCGCTCCTGGTTAAGCAGCCGCTTATCCATCAGATCGGCGGTGTGCGAAACCTGCGCCGAGGCAATCGCCGTACTGCTGGCTCGTCCCATTAGCCGGTAGGCCATCGCCTTGAGCGAGACATAGTCGGCAAGCGCCTTCAAATGTCGTAAACGCGTCGGCACAGGGTGTCGTGCACCCAATACCCGCTTAAACGCATTCGAAACCAAGAGTGCGCCCGCCAATCCGCCAACGACCGGCGCCGCGTAGACATAAGCAGCGTCTAGTGTCACCAGCCAAAACGCGAGTACCGTTAACGCAACGGGGATCAGCCACTCAATCAGCCGCATGGATCATGCTCCTTAGGCTCAAACGTCTTCATGAAATTGCGGCAACTTTTTCCAGCTCATTAATGCTCAAATTTACCCGCTTTAGAGCCTGAGAGAAGTAACACTTTGGGAGTAAATATCCTTCGTTTTATTAGCTAACAGAGTTTTCGCTAACGGGTTAGTAAAAACATTTGCACAGCGAAAAAATTACGCTTAACGTAATCGAATACGGAGAACGTAAATGAAAGCAGAAAAAAACCGACTTCAATCGCTCTCGAGAGCGCTGGACGTGCTTGAACTGGTCGAAAGCGCCGATCAGCCGGTGTCGCTGACCGATATCGCCAAGGCGCTCGATGAAGCCACACCCATCGTCTTTCGCGCGCTGGAAACCCTTGAAGCACGTGGCTACGTGCACAGGCGCCCCAACGATAAACGTTACCTGCGTCTGGCGCCCTCGTCGGGCCATAGCGCCATACGCCGCTCCATTGCGCTAATGCGCGCGCTAGCCTCGACGGACAACCGGGGGTCGGGAACGCCGTGGCTTGCTACTCAAACCGGGCTCGAACCCCAGTTGGTCGACGAGCTTTTGGCCACGCTCGTCGAAGAGAACATGGTCGAGGCGCTGCCCAACGGTACCGAGTGGCGCCTGGCCTACTCGCTGCTCGAACTGAGCCGGCCGCTGCTCAACGGCAACGAGCTTGCCCGTATCGTTGGGCCTGCCATGCAGCGCCTGCACGCCGATACCAGCGAGACCGTGTCGCTTTTCAATCTGGCCGGTCACCACCAGGTGCTTTCGGCGGTTCTGCCAAGCCCCCACCCACTGCGCTACGTGCTCGATATTGGAAGCTCGTTTCCACTTCATCTGGGCGCGGCCGGCAAGGCGGCGCTCGCCGGTATGGAGAGCCCTGAGGTGGAGGCGCTGCTGGCGCGCGATGACCTTGTCAGACTGACCGACTACGTGCCCGATAGGGACCGGCTTCGCGACGAGCTCGCCGCCACGCGCCAGCGCGGATACGCACTCTCCTTCGGCGAGCGCGTCGAGGGTGCAACGGCAGTGGCCGCGGGCGTGCGCGACGCCTCGGGCAGAATGCGCGCGGTGCTCAGCTTGATGATGCCCTCTTCCCGGGCGCCTGCGGACAAGGCCCACGCGCTCGGCGAGCGTCTGGTCAGAGAGGTTGACGCCATTTACATACCGCCGCTTGCATTCGAGTGATGCCGCAAGCGGTTTGTATCGCAAAACAATCACAAGGAGAGACTTGATGATACGCGACCAGCAACGCCTGGATGCCCTACTGGCGGACGTTCGCCGCTGGGTGAGAGAGGTAGCCATTCCAAGGGAAGCAGAGGTCGAAGAGCTCGACCGAGTGCCGGACGATCTGGTCAAAGAGATGCGTGAGCGCGGCTTCTTTGGCTGGAGCATTCCCGAAGAGTTCGGCGGTTTGGGGCTCACCACCGAAGAACTGGTGCGTGGCGCACTTGAACTCTCGCAGTGTTCGACCGCCTTTCGCGCGCGGGTGGGCACCAACACTGGCATAGGCTCCGAGGCGCTGGTCGCGGATGGCACCGAGGAGCAGAAAAAGCGCTATCTGCCCAAACTCGCCTCGGGAGAGATGACGGGCAGCTTCGCGCTCACCGAGCCCGAGGCAGGCTCCGATGCCACAGCGCTTACCACTTCGGCGGTGCGCGAAGGCGATCAGTACCGGCTTAACGGTCAGAAGTGCTATATCACCAACGGCCCGATCGCCGATTTGTTCACGGTATTGGCGCGTACCGATCCAAACGACCTGTCCAGTCGCGGCATCAGCGCCTTTCTGGTCGAGCGCGACACACCCGGGCTGACCACGGGCAAGCCTTACAAAATGATGGGACAGTCCGGCTCGCCGGTATCGGAAATCCATTTCAATGATTGTTTGGTGCCTGCGGCAAATCTGATTGGTGGGCAGGAAGGCGTCGGTTTCAAGACGGCGATGAAGGTCCTCAACAAGCAGCGACTTCACTTGGCGGCGCTATGCACGGGCCCGGCCATTCGCATGCTTGACGAGGCCACGCGTTTTGCACGAAAGCGCCAGCAGTTCGGCCGTCCGGTCGCTGATTTCCAGCTCGTGCAGGCACTGATTGCCGATTGCCAGACAGAAATTCACGCCGCGCGCGCCTTGATCCTGCAGACCGCCCGAGAGCGTGATGCCGGTGAGGACGTCAAGATGACCGCCTCGATGTGCAAGTACTTCGCCTCTGAAATGTGTGGTCGGGTCGCCGATCGCGCCGTGCAGATATTCGGGGGCGCCGGCTACGTCGCGGACTACAGCTGCATCGAGCGGCTCTATCGCGACGTTCGCCTGTTCCGCCTCTACGAAGGCACCAGCCAGATTCACCAGCTCAATATCGCCCGCCTAACGCTCAAGGAGTCGCCATGAGTACGCCTAACGATTCGAATACCCCGCCTCGCTCGTTGAAGCGGCTGTTCGAACCCCGATCCATCGCGGTGGCGGGCGCCTCTACCAACCTGGAGTCGATCGGCGGACAGCCTATCAAGCACCTGCTCGACGCGGGCTATGCGGGCAATATTTATCCTATCAACCCAAAATACGACCGTGTGGCTGACCTGGTCTGCTATCCGGGCATTGATGACCTGCCCGAGGCGCCGGATGTCATTGTCATCGCCGTTGCCGCAAACCGCGCTCTCGATATGATCAAGGCGGCCGGTGAAAAGGGCATCCCCTACGCTATCGTGTTCTCATCCGGGTTTGCCGAAACCGGCGATGAGGGCCACGCCGCCCAGGCCGAGCTTCGCAGCGTAGCCCGCGCTGCGGGAATCACACTGATCGGCCCCAACTGCCAAGGGTTGATGAACATTGCCGAGAATATTCGCATCGGCTTCGGCACCCCCTACTCGCTTGATTATCATAAAGGCGGGGTTTGCATGAGCTCGCAGTCCGGCGCGTTCGGCAACTCCCTTTTGATGGCGCTCAGCGACGAAGGCATCGGGTTTCGCCACTACATCTCGACCGGCAACGAAGCCCAAACCACCTCGCTCGACTGCCTGGAGTATTTCATCGACGACCCGCAAACCCAAGTGGTGACCGGCTATGTCGAAGGCTTCCAGGATGCCTACCGGCTGCGCCAGCTAGGCCAGAAAGCGCTGGCCAGCAACAAGCCCGTAGTACTCTGGAAGGTGGGCAACAGTGACGCCGGCGCCCGCGCTGCCTCGTCACATACGGCGAATCTGGCCGGCGCCTCTACCTATTACGAAGCGGCGTTTCGCCAGTTCGGCATCGTCAGTGCCAACGATGTCGGCGACATGGCGGACTGCGTGCGGGCACTCCTGACCAACAAGCGACCCAAGGGAAACGGCGTAGCGGTGCTCTCCGTCTCGGGCGGTGCCGGCATCGCCATGGCCGACCGTTGCGCCGAACAGGAGCTGACCCTACCGGACTTCAGCGAGCAAACGCTCGACGAGCTGCGCCCGCTACTCCCGGGCTTTGCGAGCCTTTCGAACCCGATGGACATCACCGCCGGCGTGCTTTCCGACCCGGCCAGTTTCGCCACCGCGCTGCGGGTAGTGATCAAGGACCCGGCCGTTGACATGCTTGGGCTCTGCCTCGCTGCCCTATCGGGCAAAGTGGCTACGCTCATCGCCGAGGAGATCGCCCAGGTCGCTGCGGAGTCCGATGTTCCCATTCTGGTTGCCTGGAACGCGCCAACTGGCACCGCCGATGACGCTTACCGAATCCTCGAAGACGCCAATATTCCGCGCTATGGCTCGCCGGTTCGCAGCGCCCGGGGCTTTGGTGCCATCTGGCGCTTCACCTCTGCCGCGCTCGCACAACACGAAACCGCAAAGGTTCGTCCTCATCAAGCGCCGGACAATGCCAAGCCACTCAACGAATACAGCGCCAAGCAGCTGCTGCAAACCTATAGCCTGCCGGTCACTCGGGAAGTGGTGGCATCCAACGCAAACGAAGCGGTATCGGCGGCGCAAGAGATCGGCTACCCCGTGGTGATGAAGATCCTTTCAAAGGATATCGCGCACAAGTCGGATGCGGGCGGCGTACTGGTCGGACTCGACAGCGACGAGGGCGTTCAGGAAGGTTTCGAGCGACTGGCCCGCCTGCCCGCCACCCTTGGAGAGAATATCGCCTTCGAAGGCGTACTGATTCAGGAAATGGTGAGCGGTGGCACTGAAGTGATCTTGGGGGCGGTCAACGATCCAGGTTTCGGCCCGGTGATCATGGTGGGAGCCGGCGGCGTCTATACCGAAGTATTCGAGGATGTAGCGTTCGCGATTGCCCCCATCAATCGACGCCAGGCTCAGGACCTGATCGACAGCACGCGTATCAGTCGCGTACTGCGAGGCGCGCGCGGCCGGCCGCCCGGCGATATCGAAGCGCTGGTCGATACTCTCGTACAGCTCTCCAAACTGGCCATGGCCGAGTCAGAGCGATTTACCGAGATCGATATCAACCCGCTAATCGTACTACCAGAAGGAGATGGTGCGCGCATAGTCGATGCGTTCGTGCGCACAAGCTAACCCGAATCAGTCTGTCGAATAGCGTTTCACCACTACTGCAGGTTTTATCTACAACACAACAACGAACGCCATAGTGGAGCACAAAAATGAAAACCGAATTCAAGAACAACACACGCCGTTTGCTCACAAGCCTTGCGCTCGTGGCCATTGTGCCGCTGGCCTCGGCCCAGGACTATCCCAACAAACCGGTCAAGGTCATCGTGCCGTTCCCCGCCGGCGGCAGTACCGATCTTATGGCCCGCGCTACGGCACGCGAACTGGCCGAAACGCTGGGGCAGAACGTGGTGGTCGATAACAGGGGCGGCGGTGCCGGTACCATCGGCGTTGCGGCGCTGGCCCGCGAGCGGCCGGACGGTTACACCTTGGGAGTCGTGCCGGCGGCAACGCTAGTCAACCAACCGCATATGCGCAGAACGCCCTACGATCTGGATCAATTCGACTACATCTGCCAGCTTTTCTCGAGCCCCATGGCGCTGGCAGTCAAGCCGGACTCACCCTTCGAGAATCTCAATCAGTTGGTCGACTACGCCAAGGAGCATCCTAACGAGCTGACCTACGGTACGCCGGGGCCTGGAACGTTAATGCATCTGGCCATGGAACAGTTCCTACAACTTGCCGATATCGAACTCGAGCACGTCACCTTCACCGGCGATGCGCCCGCAGCGACCGCTTTGCTGGGTGGCCATATCGATCTATACATGTCGATGACCAACGTGGTCAACGATCGCGGGCTCGCGTCTATCGGTGTGTTCAGTGAGGAACCCGCGCCATCGCTGCCCGAGGTCGAAACCGCCATTGAACAGGGTTACGACATCACCGCTGCGTGGTGGGGCGGCCTGGTTGCGCCCCAAGGGCTCGAAGACGGGATCAAGAGCCGGCTCGTCGAAGGTTGCCAAAGTGTCGTCGACGCGGAGCGTTTCGCACAGACCCTTGAGGATCTGGGAGCCGACGTTCACTTTCGAGACCCGGACGATTTCGAAGCGTACGTTCGCGGTATTTCCGAGACCAACGCGCAGCTGATCGAAACCGTTTTCAAGGGAGAGTGAAAAATGAAAGCTCGCCTGCTCGACATCACTTACGGTGCCGTCTTTCTTGCCGGTGCGGGCTACCTCTTCTGGATCAGCACGGTAACTGGCACCGGCGCAAGCCGTATCTCCAGCGACCCCATGTGGTACCCCAAGCTACTGCTGGTTTTGCTGGCGATCTGCTCCGGTGCGCTGATGTTGCGTGAAGCGCTCAAGCGTGGCCATCGGCGCGTGCCTTCACTGGATTTTGCGCCCGTACTGATAGTACTCGCAACGTCCGGGGTCTATCTGGCGCTATTTCAGAAAGCCGGGTTCGTTCCGGCAAGCCTTGTATTGATACCACTAACCAGTTGGCTACTAGGGTTTCGTCGACCTCTCGTACTGACCATGGTGAGTATCGGCTTTGTAGCTTGCGTCTGGTACGGCTTTCACTATCTGATCAACATCACCCCTCCCGGGCCTGGCCTGCCAACGCTGGCAGGCTAGTCGGTTTTGCTGGCTCACAGGAGTCTTTGCAATGGATTCAATCCTGGCTGGATTACACCTGCTACTGGCGCCGGAGGCGCTGTTTTCGCTCACCGTCGCCACGGTGGTAGGCATCATCGTCGGCGCCCTACCCGGGCTTGGCTCGGTACTCGCCATTACCATGGCACTCCCATTGACCTTCGTGCTCGGACAAAGCGCAAGCATCACCTTGCTGCTCGGCCTCTACTGTGGGTCGGTTTATGGCGGCTCTATCTCGGCGATTCTGCTTAATACGCCGGGCACGCCTCAAGCGGCGGCTACGGTACTGGACGGCTACCCGATGGCGCGCGCGGGTCGGGCCGATCTGGCCTTGGGCTGGGCGACCACGGCGTCGGCCATCGGCGGCATCATCGCCACGCTCATCCTCTCCATTGCCGCACCGCTGCTGGCACGCGTCGGGTTAAAATTCGGTCCGATCGAGTATTTCGCCCTGGGCGTATTTGCCCTGACCTGCATCGTTAGCGTCTCAAAAGAAGACATGATCAAGGGGCTCATGGCCGCGCTGGCCGGCCTATTCGTGGCCGTGGTTGGGCAGGACACAGTAACCGGCGCCCTGCGTTTCGATTTCAACTCTTTCGAGCTCTCGGCAGGTATCGGGCTGGTCCCCTTTTTGGTCGGGCTCTTCGCGCTGTCGGAAGTTTTCTGGCGAGCCTCAGAGCTTTACTCGGTCGAAAGCGTCAAGGCGGGAAAGTCACGCTTCACCTTCCCAGGCTTTGGCGAGCTTCGAAATCGCTGGAGTGTCCTGCTCAAATCCTCATTGATCGGGACTTGGGTCGGCTGCTTGCCCGGCGTGGGAGCGACGTCGGCTTCGATGGTGAGCTATGCAGAAGCCAAGCGCAGCTCGCCGCGACGCGCCAATTTCGGCAATGGCGAGCCCGACGGGCTGATTGCCTCGGAGGCCTCTAACAATGCCGTTACCGCAGGCGCCATGGTGCCTACGCTCTCTCTCGGCGTGCCGGGTGACCCCATAACCGCCGTCATGCTGGGGGCGCTGGCGCTTCAAGGCATTACGCCGGGGCCGCGACTGTTCATCGAGCAGGGCGATTTGATCAACTTCATCTTCATGGCGCTGCTGGTGGCCAACGTGCTGCTGTTCGTATGCGGTGCGTTAATGACGCCACTTTTCTCGCGTATCCTGAAAGTGCCTGAGCCCATTTTGCTGTGCGCTATCGTGGTACTGGTTGCCATTGGCACGTACAGCATCAACGCGAGTACCTTCGATCTGTTGATCATGTTCTGCGCCGGCGTTGCCGGGTTTCTACTGCGTTATGGAGGCTTTCCCCTCGCACCTATCGTCATAGGCTTCGTACTTGGCCCGATGATCGAACAGAGCCTTCGCCAAGGACTGATCATCACCCGGGGTGATTTCCTCGCATTTTTGCACTACCCCATCGCTCTGGCTTTTTTCATCCTGACCCTGCTTTTTCTTTTGCTGCCGATCATGCGCTCATGGCTATGCAGCATTTTCGGCCAGCGCCAACGCAAGCTTGATAAGCAAGAGCACTCTCATGACCTTTAATGGCTACCATCTTTCTCAGCAAAATCGCAGCATTTCAAATAACGTTAAGGTATCTCGTATGAGCGTCAAACCGCCGGGGCGCTGAGTCATTAATTGGCACTAACGTTAAAACGTCGGACTATAAGCGCTGATTTAAAATGGATTATCCCTTACCCTCAATGTTCGCCCCATTCAATTGCTGAAAATCATTATGCTCAAGCGCTACTTCCCCATCCTCACTTGGCTGCCCCACTACCATCGAGGGCTTTTTAGCGCCGATTTACTGGCCGGGCTTATCGTGACGGTCATGGTGATTCCACAGTCGCTCGCCTATGCGCTGCTAGCCGGCCTGCCCGCGGTGGTGGGGCTCTACGCCAGCATTCTGCCGCAGATTTTCTATACCTTGATGGGCACCAGCCGCACGCTGGCGGTCGGGCCAGTAGCGATCATCGCGCTGATGACCGGCGCGGCGCTGAGCGCGGTCGCCGAGCCCGGCTCCGCGCTATATCTGGAGGCAGCGCTGGTGCTGTCGCTGCTATCCGGGCTCATTTTGGTGGGCATGGGCATTGCGCGCATGGGCTTTTTTAGCAACTTTTTGAGCCATCCGGTCATCTCCGGCTTTTTGACCGCTTCGGGCATTTTGATCGCCGCCAGCCAGCTTGGAAACCTGCTGGGCATCCAGAGTAGCGGCTTTACCCTCGTCGAGCGCGTCATGACGCTTGCGCCCAACCTGATGTCCATCAATGTTTTCACGGTCGTGATCGGCGTGGGCACGCTGCTCTTTTTGGTCGGTATGCGCCGATTTGGCAAACGGGCGTTTGCAAAAATCGGCGTTCCAGCGGGGCTTGCGGATCTTCTGACCAAAGCGGGACCGGTATTCGCCGTGATCGTGACTACGCTCGTCTGCTGGCATTGGGATCTGGCGTCACAAGGCGTGGCCGTGGTGGGCGACGTGCCCGGCGGCCTCCCCGCGTTCAGCTTTCCGCTGGGTGACATTGCACTCTGGAAAGCGCTGTTTATTCCCGCACTGCTGATCAGTCTGGTGGGCTTTGTAGAGTCGGTCTCGATGGGGCAAATGCTCGCCGCCAAGCGGCGCCAGCGCATTTCACCCAATCAGGAGCTGGTGGGCTTGGGCGCGGCGAACCTGGCCGCCGGGGTGACCAGCGGAATGCCGGTGACCGGCGGGCTTTCGCGCACGGTGATCAATTTCGATGCCGGCGCGCAAACGCCCGCCGCCGGCGCTTTTACTGCCCTCGGCATTGCGCTGGTCACGCTGGCTTTCACCGGCTGGCTGTTTTATCTCCCTATCGCCACGCTGTCGGCAACCATCACGGTGTCGATTTTGACCCTGGTGGACATTCCCATGCTGCGCCAGACTTGGCGCTACTCGCGCAGTGATTTTGCCGCCATGGCGCTCACCATCGTGCTGACGCTGGTGGAAGGCGTCGAGGCGGGTATTATCGGCGGCGTAACGCTCTCACTTGCGCTATTTCTCTACCGCACCAGCCGGCCGCACAGTGCGCTGGTAGGGCGAGTGCCGGACACCGAGCATTTTCGCAATATCCAGCGCCACGATGTGCAGGCGCCGAAGAGCGCCGCGCTCTTGCGCATTGACGAGAGCCTCTATTTTGCCAACGCGCGCTACCTGGAAGATACCGTCTATAACCTGGTGGCCAGCCGCCCGGAAATCGAACACGTGGTGCTGATCTGTTCGGCGGTCAACCTGATCGACGCCTCGGCACTCGAAAGTCTGGATGCCATCAACGCACGCCTAAAAGACTCCAACGTCAAACTCCACCTTTCGGAAGTGAAGGGCCCGGTCATGGATCGACTCAAGCAGAGCGACTTCTTGGATGCGCTTACCGGACGGGTGTTTCTGAGCACCTACACCGCTTGGCGCGAATTTTTCTGACGCTTCCTGAACACTGAATAGCCGGGTAACACCCGGCTTTTTTACGTCTTCCTCCCCTTACCCGCCCCTACAAACGTTGACGTTGACATTGATCGCAAGGTATCTCTACTATCAATTGAGATATGCAAAACGAAGTACCGCTTAGCGGAACAATAAGTAACTAAATGTAACATAAAAATCGCCATATCGGCCTATAACCACAATAAAGGAGCTCTCCATGCGCTCGTTTACTCAACGCCTGCTCATCGCTACTCTACCTCTTTCGCTCGTCGGCCCCGTGCTCGCCAATGAGGTCGATCTCCCGGGTACCATGGCCTGGACGGCCTACGGCACTAACTCCAGTGGCTACGCCCAAGCGGTAGCCATCGGCAACATGCTACAGAACGAGTACGGCTCGTCGGTCCGCGTACTGCCTGGCGAAAACGACGTGTCGCGGATGACACCGCTCAAACAGGGGCGCGTCGATCTTTGTGCTTGCGGTATCGCAAGCTACTACGGCGCCGAGGGCGTAATGATGTTCGCTGACCGCGATTGGGGCCCGCAGCCAATTCGTGTCATCACGACTTCGACTGCGTCCTTCGGGCTGTCGCTTGCGGTGGCCGGGGATCTGGACGTCGAGACGCCCGCGGATCTTGCCGGCAAGCGTATCGCCTATATCCGCGGTGACGATGCACTTAACAAGGGCACCGAAGCATATTTGGCCTTTGGTGGTCTCACTTGGGATGACGTAGAGCGGGTGGATTACCCCGGCTACGCGCGTTCCTTCGATGGCATCATCGCCGGCGACGTGGACGCCTCGTTCACCACCACCGTCACCCCGCCTGCCCAGCAGCTTGCCAGTAGCCCCCGCGGCATCAGTTGGCCGGTACTGGATCCAAACGACGAAGCGGGCTGGGAACGCATGGCCGCCGTTGCCCCTTATTTCCGTCCTCATGAAGTCACTGCCGGCGCCGGCGGTATCAGCCCGGAGAATCCGCTAGCCAGCGCCAGCTACCCCTACCCGATCGTGGTCGCCAATCAGGATTTGGAGGACAACGTTGCTTACGGATTGATCCGCGCGCTTCAGGAGCATTACGACGACTACAAGGATAACGCCCCTGGTGCCAACGGTTACGCGTTGGAATTCCAGGATCTGGAATGGGTGGTGCCGTTTCACGATGCGGTAGTCGAGTACTACAAGGAAACCGGCGTCTGGAACGATGACCTTCAAGCGCACCAGGACCAATTGGTCGAGCGCCAGCAGGTATTGATGCAAGCCTGGGAGACGTTCATGCAGGATGCACCCGACGATGACGATGCCTTCACCTCAGAGTGGATGGCTGCACGTGCGACCGCGCTAAGCGACGCCGGCTTCGAACCGGTTTTTGAGTGACTGGCCCGGGGCGGCGCTCGCCGCCCCTGCTGATGGACGACCCCCTATGACTACCCAGACACCACCTGCCCACCAGAATGGGCAGGTAAAAGAGAAGATCAGCCAGATTCGCGAGCTGCCCGCTGCGCTTCGCTGGATCCCCGCCGCGGTCACCGTCGCTCTGATGCTGATGACCCTGGACTACCTGTTCAATATGGGGCTTCTGACCTTCGTTACCGGCCTCGAGACCCAGTTCTACTACGCCGTGGTGGCGCTGCTACTGCCGCTGGTGTTTCTACTTTGGCCCTTGAGCGCGAGCCGACAGGAGCAGCCAATACCGTGGTACGACTATCTGCTCAGCGCCGTTACCCTGATCGTGGGCGGCTACTTCGTCTACAACGCCGTACCCATTCTGGAGCGCGGCTGGGCATTCTCGGCCCCAGAGACCGCCATCTACGCAAGCTACGCCTACTGGGTATTGATCATCGAGGCGGCGCGCCGTGCCGGAGGCTTGCCGATCGCTATCATCGCCGGGGTCTTTTCGCTCTACCCCCTAGTGGCGGATAAAGTGCCCGGTCCGATTCAGGCGTTTCCCTCGACGCTCGAACAGACTGCGATGTACCACACCATGAGCACCGAGAGCATCATGGGCGTGCCGCTGCAGGCCTTCGCGGGGTTGGTCATCGGTTTTCTGGTGTTCGGCGTGGTGCTACAGAAAAGCGGCGGCGGCAAGTTTTTCATCAACCTCGCCTTCGCGCTTCTGGGCCACGTGCGCGGCGGCCCGGCCAAGGTTTCTATCTTCTCGAGCGGTTTGATGGGATCGATGAGCGGCAGCGTGATCAGTAACGTTCTAACAACCGGTGTGCTGTCGATTCCGGCAATGCGGCGTATCGGCATGAGCCGGTCATTTGCCGGCGGTGTCGAGGCCTGCGCCTCGACCGGTGGTGTGCTGATGCCCCCGGTGATGGGCGCGACCGCCTTCGTTATGGCGATGTTTCTGGATATTCCTTACTCGGCGGTGGCGCTAGCGGCGGTCATCCCCTCCATCCTTTACTTTCTGGGGCTGTTCATACAGATCGATGCTTACGCCGCGCGCAACGACATTCAAGGCCTGCCCGAGATCGAGCTGCCCTCGCTAAAACAGACCCTGAAGGAGGGCTGGTACTTCGTCTTCGTTTTCGCCCTGCTGGTTTGGATGCTGCTGGTCATGCAACGCGAAGCCGTCGCGCCCTTCTACGCCACCGCGCTGCTTTTAGTACTCAACCAGCTCTCCAAACACAACCGCTGGGGCTGGTCGGATGTGACCGACACGCTCTCTTCAGCGGCCAAGCTCTTTGCAGAGCTGATCGCCATACTCGCTGGCGTGGGCATGCTGGTGGGCGCGCTTTCCATGACGGGTCTCTCCGGTACCATCGCCAACGACTTCATCAACATCGCCGGCGGCAGCGTCCCACTTCTGTTGATCATGGGCGCGGTTACAAGCTTCGTGCTGGGCATTGGCATGACCGTGACGGCGGCCTATATCTTCCTGGCCGTGGCGCTGGCGCCAGCGCTGATTCAAGGCGGTGGGCTGGATCCAATGGCGGTACACATGTTCATTCTTTATTGGGGCATGTTGAGCTTCATCACACCGCCAGTGGCGCTCGGCGCCTTCGCCGCCGCCACGGTGGCCGGCGCCCGCCCCATGGCCACCGGCCTGCAGGCCATGCGCTTGGGCAGCGTGATCTATTTCATTCCGTTTTTGTTCGTACTCAACCCGGCGCTGATCATGCAAGGCGCGCCGCTGTTGATTTTGGCCGTATTCGTGCAAGCGGTCATCGGCATCGTGCTGTTCGCCTCCGCCATGCAGGGCTATTTAATCGGGGTGGGCCGTTTGGGCTACGGCGTTGTGCAGGAGAGCATCATTCGCACCCTGGTGCTGTTGGCAGGGCTGCTGCTGGCACTGCCTGGTGGCGGCCTGGTGCCGCTGAGCCAACTCGAGCTTATCGGTTTGGCGCTCGCCGCGCTCGTACCCGGCGTACTGCTCGCCCGCCTGAGCCAGCGCCGGCAAAAGCCGGCGCATCAGCCTGGCTAACGGTATTGGCAGCGCGAAAAGCATGACAATGACAATCATAAAAATAGCTAAAAGGTGTTCATGATGAAAACAACCCTTAGATCACTTGCCGTCGCCGTGCTTTGTGCAAGCCCGGTGGGCATGCCCTTTGCCGGTGCGGATATGCCGACCACCTTGAACTGGACCTCTTATGGAACCGGCACCAGCGCCAATGCCCAAATCATGGCCATCAGTCAACTTCTGCAAAGCGAGTACGGCACGCAGTCCCGGGTGATTCCCGGGGAGAACGACACCATGCGCATGACCCCACTCAAGACGGGACGCGTGGATCTTTGCGCCTGCGGCATCGCCAGCTACTACGGCTCGGAAGGCGTGATGATGTTCGCGCGGCCAGACTGGGGGCCGCAACCTATTCGCGTCATCACTACCTCCATGGCGGGTTTTGGCCTCGGTATGGCGGTAGCGGGCGATATCGAACTCGAAACGCTGGCCGATTTGAAAGGCAAGCGGCTTGCCTACCTGCGCGGCGACGATGCACTGAACAAGGCTGCCGAAGCGTACCTCGCTTTCGCCGGGCTTACCTGGGATGACGTGGAGCGGGTCGATTTTCCCGGCTATAACGCCGCCTTCGATGGCATCATCAGCGGCCGCGCAGATGCGGCTATTACCACCACCGTCACGCCGGCAGCGCAGCGCCTGGCCGCCAGCCCTCGCGGTCTGCAATGGCCAGTACTTTCGGCCGACGACACGGCGGGCTGGGAGAGGATGCTTGAAGTAGCACCTTACTTTCAGCCTCACACGGTCACCTCAGGCGCCGGCATCGATCAAAGTGCGCCGCTCGCTAGTGCAAGCTACCCCTATCCTATCGTCGTCAGCAACGCAGACCTTGCCGACGAGACCGTTCACGGGCTCATCTCGACGATGGTCGAATCCTATGACGATTATAAGGACAACGCACCAGGCGCTAGCGGCTATGCGCTAGAAAACCAGAACATGGCTTGGGTGATTCCGTTTCACGATGCAGTGGTCGATTACTATCGCGATACCGGTATTTGGACCGACGCCATGGAGGAACATCAGCAAGCTCTGATCGCGCGACAGACGCTGCTCATGGAAACCTGGCAACGTTATAAAAGCGATGCACCTCAGAACGAGGATGCCTTCATCGAGGGCTGGATGGAGCAGCGTCGTAGTGCGCTGCAATCAGCCGACATGGCCCCGGTCTTCTAAATCAGAACGGTAGTTAGACGTTGGCGGTTCAACCTCTTCGTCATTAATTACATGATTGAAATAATCTTAATTTTGCATGGCGGAATATGGTTTCGCTATATTGACTCGCTGCGTCGCATTCGCCATGATTTGACGATCCAACATTTATTCAAGCGAGAAAGCCATGACCGTTTCTTACCAGCGCCAAGGGGATATTGGCGTCATTGAAATCGACAACCCGCCGGTCAACGCACTGGGTCACGCGGTTCGCAGCGGCCTGATCGCGGCGCTCGAGGAAGGCATTGCCGACCCGCAAACCCAGGCTCTGGTACTTTTAGCCAAGGGGCGGACGTTTATCGCCGGTGCCGACATTCGTGAATTCGGCAAACCTTCGAAGCCCCCGGTGCTTCCTGACGTCATCAACGCATTGGAGGCCAGTCCCAAGCCGCTGATCGCAGCACTTCATGGCACGGCCTTGGGCGGCGGGCTCGAGGTGGCGCTGGCCTGTCACTATCGCGTAGCGCTTGAAGGCACGCGTGTCGGCCTGCCGGAGGTCAAGTTGGGGCTATTGCCTGGCGCCGGCGGCACCCAGCGCCTGCCGCGCCTGACCGGCGTTAAGCTTGCGCTGGACATCATTACCAGCGGACGTTTCGTGAATACCGATGAAGCGCTCCACGCGAACATTATCGACGCTTTGAGCAATGCCCAGACGCCACTGGAGGCGGGCCTCGAGGCAGCGCGCGAAGTCTTGGCCGGGCGTATCACGCCGCGCGTCACCGGCGAGCTGCCCGCCCCGCAGGCGGACCCGGAAGCCGTGACGACAACCCGTGATCGACTTCAAAGTGAAACGCCCGATCTTTTCTCGCCCTTTCGCATCATTGAGGCCGTAGAAGCCTCTACCACCGCGACAACGCTCGCCGAAGGGCTCAAGCGCGAACGCGAGCTGTTTCTGGCCTGCATGGACTCCCCCCAGCGTGCCGGCCTGATTCATCTATTCTTTGCCGCGCGCAGCCCGCATCTGGTCAGCAGCGTTGAAGACGCGACTCCCTTCGAGCGTGTGGCGCTCATCGGCGAGCACCCGTTATTCGAAGCGCTTTCGAAAGCCGCCTCCCGCGCCAATATCTCGCTACTCGAGGCGCCGGATGCGCAAACCGAGCTCTGCCTGATCGCCCCGAACGCAGAGAGTGACGCCTGCCCGCCAGGCGCCGTTCGCGTCACACTTCAAAGCGCCTCGGACGGCTGCCCCGACACCGGGCTTGGCTTGATCCTCGCTAACACCGGTGCTTTTCACGAGCTGGTCGACTGCAACGATGACGCGCTTGCCCACCAGCGCACCGCGCTGACGCTCAAGGCACTGCGCGTCAACGTGGTTGCAAGCCGCCGTCACAGCATACTGGCCACGCTCAAGGGCGCTAGCGAGAACGCCTCGGCAGGTGAGAAGCGGGCCTCACTTGAAGCCGCAAGCTTGGGCATCGCCGAGCGCGGCGAATGTTTTCGCCCCGCCGATATCGACCTGCTGGCCGTCGAGGCGCTCGACTATCCGCGCGCGCTCGGTGGTCCACACCGACAGGCCACGCTGAGCGACAAGGAGTCGTCATGAACCTGACCTTTACCACCGAAGAGCAGCGCTTTCGCGCCGAGGTGCGCGAGTTTCTCGCCGACTCGCTGCCTGACGACATTCGAAAGCGCGTGCGCCTTGGCCGACACCTACGCGCCGATGATCACCTGCGCTGGCAGAACATACTGAGCCGCCAGGGGTGGCTTGCCGCCAACTGGCCCGTCGAACATGGCGGTCCGGGCTGGGGCCCGGTACAGCGCCATATCTTCGATGAAGAGTGCGCCGCGGCTCACGCCCCGACCGTCGTGCCCTTCGGCGTCAACATGGTAGCACCGGTCATCATGAAGTTCGGCACCGCCGAGCAGCAGGCGCGCTACCTGCCGCGCATTCTCGATAACCAGGACTGGTGGTGCCAAGGCTACTCCGAGCCTGGCGCCGGGTCGGATCTTGCGAGTCTCAACACTCGCGCGGTACGCGAGGATGATCACTACATCGTCAACGGTCAGAAGACCTGGACCACCCTGGGCCAGCACGCCAACATGCTGTTCTGTCTGGTGCGCACCGATCCCGCTGCCAAGAAACAGGCCGGCATCAGTTTCTTGCTGATCGACATGCAGACACCGGGCATCACGGTGCGGCCGATCGTAACGCTCGACGGCGCTCATGAGGTCAACGAAGTCTTTCTCGACAACGTGCGTGTACCGGTCGAAAACCGGGTGGGCGACGAAGGCCAGGGCTGGACCTGCGCCAAGTTTCTGCTCACCCACGAGCGCACCGGTATCGCCGGGCTTGGCCATGCCAAGCAGGCGCTCGTCCACTTGAAATCGCTGGCAAGCCGTATCCAGCATCGCGGCAAACCGCTGCTCGAACAGCCTAGCTTTCGCCAGCGCGTGGTCAAGGCCGAAATCGAGCTGATGGCGCTGGAGGTGACCAATCTACGCGTGATCGCCGCCGCCCGCGACGGCGGCGCCCCCGGCGCCGAGAGCTCGCTCTTGAAAGTGCGTGGATCAGAACTTCGCCAGGAACTCAGCGAACTGACGAGACGAGCGCTGGGACCTGCCGCGGTGGCGTTTTTTCCCGAGTTTCTCTACCAGGATGAACCGCTGGACGAGGCCTACGCCGCAAGCGCGGCGGCAAGCGCCCAGTATTTCAATCGGCGCAAACTCTCGATTTACGGCGGCGCCAACGAGATACAAAAAGGCATCGTCGCCAAGACCATTCTAGGTATGTAAGGGGAGCGCCATGGATTTCGCATTGACCGATGAACAGCGCATGCTCGATGAGACGCTGACCCGCCTGGTGGCCGACAAGGTCTCCTTCGAGCAGCGCCGCCACATGCTTAACGCTTCTAAAGCCGGTGCCGACGACCCTCTTTGGCAGAGCTTTGCCGAGCTTGGCCTTCTGCATATGCCCTTCGATGAGTCGGTGGGCGGGCTCAATGGCGACGGCACCGATCTGATGATCATCCTGCAGGCTCTGGGCCGCGGTCTGGTACCGCAGCCCTACCTATTTGGACTCGTACTGCCCGGGCAGCTTTTGGCCCTGACGGCCAACGCCGAGCAGCGGACCCGTTGGCTAGACCCTCTGCTTAGCGGCGAGCATCAGTTGGCGCTCGCCTGGCAAGAGGTTGCCGCACGTTACGATGCCAAGGGAATCACCACCACGGCGCGCCGCGAGGACGATCATTGGCGCCTCACCGGCCAGAAGACGCTGGTCATGAACCTTGAGTCGGCCGCAGCTATCCTGGTCACGGCGAAACTTGATAGCGGCAAGCTGGGGCTGTTCGTAGTGCCCACCGACAGCATCGGCGTATCGGGCTTCAATTACCGCACGATGGACGAGCAGAGCGCCGGCGATCTGGCGCTGGAGGACGCGATGCTAAGCGTTGAGCACTGCCTGAGCGAGGACGTGGAAAGTGCGCTGGACGAGGTACTCGCCTTGGGCCGGGCCGGGCTCTGCGCCCAAGCGTTGGGCGCCATGGAGTCCGCCTGCGACCAGACCCTTGAGTATCTCAAGGATCGCAAGCAGTTCGGCGTGCCGCTTGCGACGTTTCAGGCGCTGCAGCACCGCATGGTGGACATGCACCTGCACCTGGAGCAGTCGCGTTCCATGACGATCCTGGCGGCCACCAGCCTGACGCTCGATTCTACTGATCGTGACTATAAGATCGCCGCCGCCAAGGCCTACTGCGGCGAATCCGCCCGCTTCATCGCCGAACAGGCGATCCAGCTACATGGCGCCATGGGCATGACCGACGAGTGCCATGTCGCAAGCGTTGCCCGGCATCTTGTGATGTTCGATCACTACTTGGGCGATTGCGATTTTCATCTTGAAACCGTCAGCGATCGAATCGACGCTGCCTAAGGAGCTTTGCATGTCGTCCTACCCCGATGAAGTGGTCACCGTCAGCGCCGTGGAAGAAGGCGTTGTCGAGGTGGTGATCAATCGCCCGAGCGTGCGCAACGCCTTGAACGAAGAGACTGCGCTGGCGCTTGGCGATGCCTTGAAAGGCGTTGCCGAAAATGCTGATGCGCGCTGCGTGATTCTGCGCGGCGAAGCCAGCGCGTTTTGCGCCGGTGCCGACCTTGGGGAGTTCGAGAAGGCCGGTGCTCAGCCGGCCAGCGAACGATTGGCGCGGCTTTTCCTGCCCGCTCTAAAAAGCCTGATGGCCATGGAGAAACCCGTGATCGCTGCGGTGGGCGGAGCGGCAGCGGGTATTGGCGTCTCCTACGTGCTGGCAAGCGACATGGTGGTAATGGGCCGCTCGGCCTACTTGAAGCTTGCGTTCATCAATATCGGTCTTATTCCCGATGGCGGTGCCAGCTGGCATCTGGTGCGCAAACTGGGCCACACTCAGGCTTTCGAGATGGCCGCACTGGCTACCCCCATTGATGCAGAGCGCTGCCGGTCGCTGGGTCTTGCCAACCGTGTCGTGGACGACAACGAGGTCGTGGCTCAGGCACGTGAGCTGGCAAGCCAACTGGTCAAGCAGTCATCCCAGGCGCTAGCGGCCACCAAACGAGCGCTTCGCAGCGCCCAGGAGTTCTCTCTTGTCGATACCATGAAGCTCGAAGGCGAGCTTCAGGATCAGTGCAAGGCATCAGACGAGTTCAAGGAACGGCTCGCGGCGTTTCGTCAGAGCCGGCGCAAGGCGTCCAACGCCTGACGGTAATCGCGCGATAATGTGGCGACCGAGGTCGCCACGCTCTCCAGTGAGTCGATCGACCCCACGCCCTGCCCCGCACCCCATATATCCCGCCAAGCCTTCGCCTTGCTGCTGCCGCCGGAGCCATAACGCATGGCGCTCTTGTCGCCCTCGGGAAGCGCGTTCGGGTCAAGCCCCGCCGCCTCGATGCTCTGACGCAGATAGTTGCCGTGCACCCCGGTAAAAAGATTGGTGTAAACGATATCTCCCGCTGCAGCCTCCAGCACCATCTGCTTGTACGACGCCTCGGCGTTGGCCTCTTGAGTTGCGATAAAGCGGGTGCCCATGTAGACCATGTCAGCGCCCATGGCGCGGGCCGCCGCGATCTGCTCGCCGCGTGTGATCGAGCCGGCAAGCACTAGCGGCCCATCAAAAAAGGCGCGCACCTCCGCCAGAAAGGCGAAGGGGTTGAGCCGACCGGCGTGGCCTCCGGCGCCCTGACAGACCAAAATCAAGCCATCCACGCCGGCCTCGACGGCTTTTCTAGCGTGGCGCAGCGTGGTGACATCGTGAAAGACCTGCCCGCCATAGGCGTGTACCTGCTCCACCACCTGGTTCGGCGCGTGTAGGCTGGTGATCACTAGCGGCACCTCGAACTCGGCGCATAGCGCCACGTCGTGCTCAAGGCGGTCGTTGGTCGGATGCACGATCTGGTTCACCGCAAACGGCGCCGCCGGTGCGTCGGGATGCTCATCGCTGTACTGCCGCAGTTGCTCGCTGATTTGTTCAAGCCATTGGCGCAGCGCCTCTGCCGGACGGGCGTTGAGCGCGGGAAAAGCACCGATGATACCGGCCTGGCACTGGGCAATAACGAGTTCAGGGCCGGAGACGATGAACATGGGAGAGCCGATCACTGGCAGCGCCAGCGAATCGGTAAGATCGTTCAGCATGGTCAGCTCGCAGTCGAATCAGGTGGAAATAAAAGGTGTCACAATCGAAACGGCCGGCAAGCGCCGGCCGCAGACATCGTTACCACAAGAGGCCTTCGAGGTCCTCCTGCGCTACTAGAGCTTGCTCTCGAGTTCCGGCAGAAGCTCGAACAGATCCCCCACCAGCCCGTAATCCGCTACCTGGAAGATCGGCGCTTCCTCGTCCTTGTTGATCGCCACGATCACCTTCGAGTCCTTCATCCCCGCCAGGTGCTGGATCGCGCCACTGATGCCCACCGCGATGTACAGATCCGGGGCCACGATCTTGCCGGTCTGACCCACCTGCATGTCGTTGGGTACGAACCCTGCGTCCACCGCCGCCCGCGAGGCGCCGACCGCCGCACCCAGCTTGTCGGCGATGCCGTCGAGCAGCTTGAAGTTCTCGCCGTTGCCCATGCCGCGGCCACCGGAGATCACGACCTTCGCGCCCCCCAGCTCCGGGCGGTCGGACTGCGCGAGCTCCTCACCGATGAACTGCGACTGGTCGTTGTCGACCACGGTGTCGAGGGCTTCGATCGAGGCGGCGTTGTCGCTACCCACGGCGTCAAACGCCGTGGTGCGCACGGTCATGACCTTGAGCGCGTCGTCGCTTTTCACCGTGGCGATGGCGTTGCCGGCGTAGATCGGACGCTTGAAGGTGTCCGGGCCGTCGACCGCAACGATCTCGGAGAGCTGGCTGACGTCCCTGAGCGCGGCGACCCGCGGCAGCACGTTCTTGCCGGTGGTCGAGGCGCTGGTGAGAATATGGGTGTAGTCGTCGGCCAGCGCCACGATCAGTGCGCCCAGCGGCTCGGCGAGCTGGTGGGCGTAGACGGTGTTATCCGCCAGCCGAACCCGGGTGACGCCGTCGAGCTTCGCGGCCTGATCGGCGGCGGCCTGAACGCCTTCGCCGGCGATCAATACATCGATATCGCCGCCGATCTCGCGGGCGGCGGCCACCACGTGGGCGGTGGCGTCAAGCAGGTGGCCGTCGTGGAGATCGGCCAGTACCAGAATGCTCATGGAGTGTACTCCCTGGAATAACGGTGAAAGAGGCAGTCGGACGGTGGAGTGATCAAAGCACCTTCGCTTCGTTCTTGAGCTTGTCGACCAGCTCGTCGACCGAGGCCACTTTCACCCCGCCCTTGCGCTCCGCCGGCGTTTCGACTTTCACCAGGCTCACTTTTGATCCCACCTCGACGCCGTAGTCCGCCGGGGTCTTGACGTCCATCGGCTTCTTCTTGGCCTTCATGATGTCGGGAAGCTTGGCGTAACGCGGCTCGTTGAGGCGCAGATCGGTGGTGACGATCGCCGGAAGCGACAGCGACAGGGTCTGCAGGCCGCCGTCGATCTCGCGGGTGACGGTAACCTTGTCGCCGTCGACGGCGACCTTCGAGGCGAAAGTCGCCTGGGGCAGGTTCGCAAGCGCCGCGAGCATCTGGCCGGTCTGGTTGTTGTCGGTGTCGATCGCCTGCTTGCCGAGAATCACCAGCCCCGGCTGCTCCTGTTCGACCACCTTCGCCAGCAGTTTTGCCACCGCCAGCGACTCGACGCGCTCGTCGGTCTCGATCTGAATCGCACGGTCGGCACCGAGCGCCAGCGCGGTGCGCAGCTGCTCCTGGGCGGCTTTCGGGCCAATGCTCACGGCGACCACTTCCGTGGCCACGCCCTGCTCCTTCAGACGCACCGCCTCTTCCACGGCGATCTCGCAGAAGGGGTTCATGGCCATCTTGACGTTGGTGAGATCCACGTCCGAATGGTCCGCCTTGACGCGAATTTTCACGTTGTAATCGATGACGCGTTTGACCGCGACGAGTATCTTCATTGGATGCTCCTGCCTGGTTTATCGTTCCGCAAAGCAAAACATTATTTCAATTTATAGAAATCAACAGTAAAAAAACCCGGCGCAAAAATCAAGCGCGAACCACACGCTTCAAACAGGCGAGCAGGCAAACCAAAGCGCCAGCAGCGGCACGGTGGCGAGCAGAAATCGCCCGTTCCAACGATAGCCGATGTGTAGGGTGGACACGCCGGTGAAGCGCGAAAGGATGAGCATCGATGCGGTCATCGGTGACGACATCAGCGATAGCGCCCAGCCCACCATGAGCGAAGCGGCAATCAAAACCGGCGGCAGACCGTCGATGCCGAGCGTGGGCAGAAGCCCCGCCAATAGCGTTACCGTGACGATGGGATTCACCCCGAGCTGGGCGAGCCCCAGCACCGTGAGCATGGCCAACACAGCATTCAGTGCTCCCAACGTATTGAGTATTGAGAGAAGCGGTGCCAGCGACTGGGTATCCACGAGCGCGATACACAGGTGCCCAAGATAGCCCGCCGCCCCGAGCACCACGATCTCGTTGGCGCTAGGCGAGAGAAGCCAGGGAAGCTTGCGATGGGCGGTGGCAATGGCGCCGGGAAGGCCCCCGTGGCCGAGCCGGCGACGCTGCCAGGCAAGCCACAAAAGCGCGCTGGCAGGCGCGCCGATCAGCGTCGCCACCGGCAGGCGAACCCCCAAAAGCAAGGCGATCAATACCACCAGCGCAACCACGGCGGCCAACAGCGCGCTGAATCGGGCCAGCGGCAGCAGTGACGGCGCAACACGCGTGCTGTCGGCGGACGGGTGCGGGCCGGTCAGGTAATCCACCCCCCAACCGATCAGAAAGGTAAGGCCCGCAGCGAAAAACACATAAGGCGCAAGCTCGAGCCAGGTGATCTCGGGGATGCTCGAGAGCACCACCGCCACGCCCATTCCCATGGGCGAAATCAATGGGGCCAAGGCAAACCCGCGCAAAAGCGCCAGCATCATTCGGCGCTGACGCGCCTCACGCACCCAAGCGCGGCCCTGGGCCGCCTCGAGCGTGTTGCTCTTCTCGATCATGGCGGCAAAGAGGTTCAACACCCCGATATTGAGGATGATACCGAACAAAATCGAGCCGAAAGAGAGAATCGGGTAGCGCCGGCCAGGGGGCTGCAGCAGCATGGCTTGTCCGCAGCGACGTACCAGCGGCGAGCCGTAGGCGGGCAGACGCATCATGCCAAGCGCCACCACGAAGGTCGCGAAAAAGGCGAAGCGGCCTCCCGCCTCGAACAAGAGCATTGCCGGAGACGGCAAGATAACGATCGCCAGTATGCTCACCAAGCCCGCCACGCCAAGCAGCCCCCGCGCCATGGCGTTCAGCTGGCCGGACAGCGTGAAGAGGTAGGCGACCAGGGCCGCCACCCCCACCCCTTGGGTCACCACGGAGACTCCCCCACCACTCACCAGATGCAACAGTGTCGCCAGCGTCACCACCAGCAGCAGCGAAACCCGCAGGCGGGCAAGCGTCACTCGCGGTGTCCTTTCAGACGCTCCTTGAGTAGTGAGATGGGCACGCCATCAGGTGATTCGCTGCCGCTCAAGCGCTTGAACGACCCCTCACCCATGGCGATGAGCCTACCCTGCTCGTCGACGACCTCGGCACTGGCCATGTAGATCTTCCGCCCGCCGCCGCGCAGCACGCCGACACAGCGCAGCACACCCTGCTTTGCCGGGCCAACGAACGTGGTGCTAAGCGAAAGCGTGACGGCGCGGCGAGCATTGCCGGGCACGGGACAAAAAAGCCCGGATAGGCTCAAGGCGTTGTCCAAAAGCGCAGAGAGCACGCCACCGTGAACGTTGCCGCTTCGATTGAGATGCTTCTCCTCAAGGGTCATCTCGATGACGGCGCGGTCGGCACTCCACTCGACCACGCAAAGCCCCAGTAGATCATTGAAGCCGCCCGGCTCGTCTATCGGCACGCCGCTTTGATCATCATCGATTCGACGCATCACTCGCCTCCTGCTGGGCCAGATCACGCAAGCGCCCCTTGAGAATCTTGCCCGTCGCGGTGGAAGGCAACGCCTCCATCGTGACGATTCGGGAGGGCCGCTTGTAAGGAGCCAACCGTTCGGCGATGAACGCCTTGAACTCGGCCATGTCGAGCTCAACGCCCTGCTCGCACTGCACGAAGGCGATGACTTCCTCGTTACCCGCCACCTGGCGCCCGACCACGGCACAGAGCGTGATCGCCGCGTGCTCGTTGATCACCGCTTCGACATCCGGCGGATAGATATTGAACCCGGAGCGAATGATGAGCTCTTTACTGCGCCCGACGATATAAAGCTGGTCATTACGATCGACCCGGGCGATATCTCCGGTGTTGAGCCAGCCATCCGCAGTGAGGCTTTGGCGTGTCGCCTCAGGCTGACGAAAGTAGCCCTTCATGACGTTAGGACCGCGTACCCAGAGCTCGCCCACTTCGTCACCGGCGGTTTCGCCGGTAGCGGTGCTGCCCAGTGGCTCGAGACGATACTCGAGAAGCGGCAGTACCCGACCGACCGTATTGCTTTCGTGGCGATCATCGATACGCGTCTGGCTGATGGTCGGACTGGCCTCGGTTAGCCCGTAGCCGTTGTGAAGCGTCAGGTTGAAGGCCGCTTCCACCCGGGTCTTGGTATCGCTGTCCAAAGGCGAGCCGCCGGCCGAGATGTAGATCAGCGCCGGCGCCTTGAGTTCGCAGCGCTCGCGCTTTAGGTACTCGAGTGCGCGGGCGTACATCGCCGGCACACCCTGAAGCACGCTGATCCGTTCCTCATCGAGGGTCTTGAGCAGATGCGCGGCATCGAAGCGAGGCACCGTATACAGGCAGGCGCCGTTATAGAGTGAGCCCATACAGACCGACGACAGGCCGAACACGTGGGACATGGGGAGAACGCCGTAAACCCGCTGGCCCTCGTTCAAGTGACGCATACCGCCGGAAATCGAGGCGATATAGAGAATGCCGCGATGGGTCAGCATCACGCCCTTGGGCGTTCCCGTCGTGCCCGAGGTGTAGATCATCGCGGCCACCTGCTCGGCACCGCTTTCGCTCACCGGCTCCGGGTCGCTTTCTAGAAGCGCCGAGAGGGCAAGCCCGCCGAGCTGCGGGTGCTGATAGCGATCGGCGCCGTGGCGCTCGGCATGGCTGGCGGCATCAATCGATGCCTCGCAGGTATAAATGATGCGTCGGGGCAGGCAGTTATCGCGAATAAGATCGATCTCCTGCGCCGAGAGTCGCGAGTTGACGATCGCAACCCAGACGTCCATCTCACTGGCCGCCAAAAGCAGCACCACCAGAGCGCGGCCGTTTTCGCTCACCGTCATCAGGCGATCGCCGGGACGAAACCCGAGCCCTTCGAGCCAGCGGCGGGCGGCGCATATCTCATCGCCAAGCTCGGCGTAGCTCCAGCGGACCCCGCCATCGACGATGGCCGGATGCTCGGCGAGACGCTGGGCGTTTTCCAGCACCCGGGTGCTGAGACGTTCGGGTAGTTGCGCCACCAGCTCGCTTGCAAGCGTGCCGAAGATATCCTCGTCCGGCGCCTGGTAGGGAACCGACAAAGCCATCAGGACGCCTCCCGAACCATGTTACGGGCGATCACCAGCTGCTGGATTTGCGTAGTGCCTTCGTAGATCCGAAAGAGTCTGACATCGCGGTAGAAGCGCTCGACGGGGTACTCGGACATGTAGCCCGCACCACCGTGAACTTGCACCGCACGATCCGCCACGCGCCCCACCATCTCGGCGCAGAAGAGTTTGCAGCACGACGCCAGGGTCGAGACATTCTCGCCGTCGTCCTTACGCCGAGCGGCGTCCATCACCATGGTGCGTCCGGCGTAGGCCTCGGTCTTGCTGTCCGCCAGCATCGCTTGTACCAACTGGTGCTCAGCGAGTGCGGCGCCGAACTGCTGGCGCTCCATGGTGTAGTTGAGCGACTCCTCGACCAGCCGCTCGGCAACGCCCACGCAAACGGCGGAGATATGCAGGCGTCCACGATCGAGCACCTTCATGGCGGTCTTGAACCCCTGACCTTCCTTGCCGCCGATAATGTTCTCTGCGGGCACCCGGCAGTTGTCGAAGATGATGTCGCAGGTATGAGCCCCCTTCTGGCCCATCTTGCTGTCCGCCGGGCCACGCACGAGCCCCGGGGTATCGCCTTCAACGATGAACGCCGAAATACCGCCGGCCCCCTTATTGTCCGGGTCGGTGCGCGCCATGACGGTGAACAGATCCGCCTCGGGGCCGTTGGTGATATAGCGCTTGGTGCCGTTGAGAATGTAGTAATCGCCGTCACGTACGGCGGTGGTGCGCAGACTCGCCGCATCGGAGCCGGAATCCGGCTCGGTCAGACAGAACGAGCTGAGAATCTCACCGGTCGCCAGACGCGGCACGTAGCGGGCCTTCTGCTCGTCGGTGCCGTCGATCAGAATACCCTGAGCGCCGATACCGTTGTTGGTCCCGAAGACCGAGCGAAACGCCGGCGAGGTCTTGCCGATTTCCATGGCGACCAGCGCCTCCTCCTCCATGGTCAGGCCCAGACCACCATACTCTTCGGGGATAGAGAGACCAAAGAGGCCCATCTCCTTCATTTCCGCCAGCAGTTCAGCGGGCACGGCATCGTCCTCGGCCAGTCGCGCTTCGTTGGGAATCAGGCGCTCGCGCACGAAACGGGAGATAGTATCGACTAGTTGATTGATCAATTCGGGGTCGCGAATCATGACGGCTCCAGAGAGTAGAGAGTGGCGTTTGGCTCACCGACGACCCGGGGTGGGTCCATCAGCGGCGTGCAAAGCGGCTTGGCCTTGAAACTTGGTGCGTAAAAACGTAGTGCTTAAAAAAGTAGTGCTTAAAAACTTAGTACTTAAAACCTAGTGCTTAAAAACGTAGCGCGTAAAAAGACTTGAATCTCGAGGGCTGCTGCTCGAACGGCTTTTCTTTTTGAGCCTTGTGTTTTCAAGCAAGCGTTCATCTATCGATAAGCCTTATAAACCTAGCTCATTCTGCACAGCGAAATTTAGGTTCGCACTTATTGTCAAGCACTTTTGCATAGCCTAGGATGGTAGTCAATAATTGGAATCTGGTTTTGCAATGCAAAACAAAGCAACGACACATCATCGATTTGCATAAAGGATTGATTCAATGGCGACGATATCTTCTCCGTTTCGCACCTTGGGAATCGTGGGCACCGGTGCCATGGGGCGCGGTATTGCACAGCTAGCAGCACAGGCAGGTCTGGAAGTAAGGCTCTTCGATGTCAAGGAGGGCGCGGTAGAAGAAGCCAAGGCGTTCATCGAAGGCCTTTGGCAGCGCGGCGTCAAGAAAGAGCGCCTATCAAGCGAAGAGGCGACGGCATACGGCGAGCGGCTGAAAAAAGCCGACGATCTCCAAGCGCTTGCACCTTGCGACATCGTCGTCGAAGCGATCGTCGAAAGGCTTGATGCAAAACAGTCACTGTTCTCCGAGCTCGAAGGTATCGTCGACACACAGGCAGTACTGGCGACCAATACCTCGTCGCTTTCGGTCACCGCCATCGCTGCGGGCTGCCGTCACCCGGAACGCGTCATCGGTTTTCACTTCTTCAATCCAGCGGTGCTGATGAAAATCGTCGAAGTGATTCCAGGGCTTCGCACCAGCGACGAGGTCACCGAGCGCGTGAGCGCGCTGGGCGAAGCGATGGGCCACTTCACCGCACGGACTACCGACACGCCGGGGTTTTTGGTCAACCACGCTGGGCGCGCCTTCGGCACCGAGGCGCTGCGCATTCTGGGCGAAAGCGTCACCGATGTGGCCACCATCGATCGCATCATGGTCGATCAGGGCGGTTTCCGGATGGGGCCATTCACCCTGCTGGATCTCACGGGTCTCGACGTTTCCCACGCGGTGATGGAGTCCATTTACCACCAGTTCTATGAAGAGCCACGCTTTCGCCCTTCCCCGCTGACACGCCAGCGCCTCGATGCCGGGCTTCTCGGCCGCAAGACCGATGAGGGTTTTTACCGCTACGTGGATGGAAAGCAGCAGATGCCCTCGGAACCCGAGCTTCCAGGGGCCGAGGCGCGACCGGTGTGGGTCAGCCAGGACGACCCGCAAAGTGCGGCGCAGCTTGCCAAACTCGTGCAAGACGCCGGCTGGACACTGGAAACCACGGATGCTCCCTCGCCACAGGCGCTTTGCCTGCTGACCCCGTTTGGCGAAGACACCACGACCTGCGCCCTGCGCCTCGAGCTCGACCCTCGCCGCTGCGTCGCCGTGGATATGCTCGCCGGGCTTGAAAAGCGCCGCAGCCTGATGGTCACGCCGGTCACCCAGGACGATTATCTGCAGACCGCCGCCGCTCTGCTCAATCACGACGGCACGCCGGTCAGCACCTTTCAGGACAGCAACGGCTTCGTGCTTCAGCGTATCGTGGCCTGCATCGTCAACGTGGGTGCCGAAATCGCCCAGCAAAGCGTCGCCGAGCCGGCCACCATCGACCGCGCCGTGGAACTCGGCCTGGGCTACCCCTTTGGGCCGCTGAAGATGGGGGATCACTACGGGGCGCGACGCATTCTGACCATTCTCGATCGGATGCAGGCGGCCACCGGGGACCCGCGCTACCGCCCAAGCCCGTGGCTGCGTCGTCGCGCCGAGCTCGACATGCCGCTGACCCAAGCCTAATGAAAGCACTCGGCCGAATCCTATTCTGAAACCGATTCGGCCGGCCTATTTGATAAACGCCCATTGACCACAACAAGGAAAACGTCATGACCGATGCTTACATTTTTGATGGTATTCGCACACCGTTTGGCCGCCACGGCGGTAGCCTTTCAGCCATTCGCCCGGACGATCTGCTCGGGCTCACGCTCAAGACGCTCGTCGAGCGCAACGCCTTCAAGCCTGAAAGCTACGAGGACGTGTTGGCCGGTTGTACCAACCAGGCCGGGGAAGATTCGCGCAACGTTGCGCGCCACGCCGCGCTTTTTTCGGGGCTGCCCATCGAGGTGGCGGGGCAGACAGTCAATCGCCTGTGTGGCAGCGGCCTGGCGGCGATGATGGATGCCGCCCGCGCGGCGCGCGTGGGCGAAGGTGAGCTGTTTCTAGCCGGCGGCGTGGAGTCGATGTCCCGCGCGCCCTATGTGCTGGGTAAGGCGGAGACCCCCTACGCCCGCAATCAACCGATGTATGACACGGTCATCGGTTCGCGCTTTCCCAACCCGTGGATCGGGCGTGAGTACGGCAATCACAGCATGCCGGAAACTGCCGACAACGTTGCCCGCGACCTGAACATCAGCCGCGAACAGGGCGATGCTTTCGCCGCTCGCTCCCAGGCACGCTACGCCAAGGCGCTGGAACAGGGCTTTTATGAAGGCGAAATCATGGGCGTCGAAGTCCCCCAGGGCCGAAAACAGCCGCCGCTACTGATCGACAAGGATGAACATCCGCGCCCGCAGAGCACCGAAGACAAGCTCGCCAAGCTCGGTGCCCTTTTCGAGGATGGCGTGGTCACCGCCGGCAACGCGTCGGGCCTTAATGACGGCGCCGCGGCGCTGATCGTCGGCACCCGCGGCGCAGGCGAGAAAGCCGGAGTCGCCCCGAGGGCGCGTATCGTCGCCAGCGCCGTGGCCGGCGTTGCACCGCGCGTGATGGGGTTAGGGCCGGTGCCCGCCTCACAGAAGGCGCTCGCCCGCGCGGGTCTTTCGCTGTCGCAGATGGACGTTATCGAGATCAACGAAGCGTTTGCCGTGCAGGTGCTGGGCTGCCTGCAAGGGCTTGGCCTTTCAAGCGACGACCCGCGTTTGAACATGAACGGCGGCGCCATCGCCATTGGCCACCCGCTCGGCGCGTCCGGTGCGCGTCTGGTTCTGACCGCGCTGCGCCAGCTGGAAGCCACTAAAGGCCGCTACGCGCTGGTGACCATGTGCATCGGCGTGGGCCAGGGCATCGCCACGGTCATCGAGCGCCTCGACGCTTGATCGCTTGCGTTGAAGGGTGTCGCGCTGGCCCCGGTGACATATGCGATAATGAACGCCATTCACCACCGATTGGAAGACCGAATGCAACACACCGATAGCGATGCCCCGGCCTCGCCCGGCAAGGACCGCAATTTCGTCACTGCTCTGGCCCGCGGGCTGGAGCTTTTGCGCGCCTTCGGAACCGGTGAGGAGTATCTGGGCAACGCCGAGCTCTCCAACCGAACCCGCATTCCCCGCCCGACGGTATCCAGGCTCACCTACACGCTGACCCAGCTCGGCTATCTTCAGCATAATACCCATCTGGAGAAGTACCGACTCGGTCCCGGCGTACTGGCGCTGGGCTACCGCTTTCTAGGCAACATGGGGATACGCGAGATCGCTCGCCCTCACTTGCAGAAGTTTGCCGAAGCCACGGACTGCAACGTAAGCCTGGGCGGTGCGGATCGCAGCGACATGGTGTATCTGGAAACCTGCCACGGCAGCGGGCCGTTGATCATTCGACTGGATGTGGGCTCCAGGCTTCCTATCGCCACCTCGGCCATTGGCCGGGCATGGCTGTGTGGCCTAACAGAGAGTAAGCGTGAGCAAGTCCTTCAAGTGCTCGCTCAGCACCATGAGCGTGACTGGCCAGCACTGGAAGCAGGTATTCAGCAAAGTCTGGAAGATTACGCCCAACACGGGTTCTGTTTTTCGGAGCAGGATTGGCAACGTGACATTAGCGCCGTGGCCATGCCGCTCATTCTGGAAGATGGCGCCGAGGTCATGGCAATCAACTGCGGTGGCTCCAGCGTACGCCTGGATCACGATCGACTGGTGCACAACCTTGGGCCGCGCCTCAAGGAGGTAGCCGCGCAAATCAAGCAGGAACTCGCTCCCAAACCTCGCATAGTGCGCTAAGCTTGCGTCCAAAGCTTTTCACTAACGCCCGTTTGAATGCATCATGAAAAGCGCGAGATCGAAAGGACGCGGGAGCGGCAATGCCAACGCAGTGGTTCAAACGCGAAGGAAACACACTTACTCTTCAGGGAGAGTGGACCTTAGAGCACTACGCAACACTTAAAAAAGCGCTCGACGGCCTCGACCCAAAAGCCAACGCCGAGATAAAACTCTTGGGTTTTGAGCGCATTGATACCGCCGGTGCAGCGCTCTTGATCAATCTTCTGGGCGTCGAGCGCGCCGGTCAGGTCGATGAGTGGGCAAGCGATTTACCCAAGTCGCAGCGCGCGCTGATCATGCGTATTGCCAGCGCCATGGACGTTTCGCTGACCCACGATACCGACACGCCCAATCGGCTGGTGTCGATGCTGGTGGGTATCGGAGCCCAGGTCGAGGGGCTTTATCGTCAGCAGCGCGAGCTTTTGGGCTTTATCGGCCTGGTGCTGGCAACGGCGCTGCCGATCATGATCAATCCCCGGCGCTGGCGGGTAACCGCCACCGTCGCTCACGTCCAGCAAAGCGGCTTGAATGCCGTGCCCATCGTCATGCTGCTCACCTTCATGGTGGGCGCAGTGGTCGCCTTTCTAGGCGCGACGGTGCTGCAGAGTTTTGGCGCGACCGTTTATACCATCAATCTGGTGGCGTTCTCTTTTTTGCGCGAGTTCGGCGTGCTGCTGGCCGCCATTCTGCTTGCCGGACGCACGGCCAGCGCCTTTACCGCCCAGCTCGGGGCGATGAAATCCAACGAGGAGATCGACGCGCTCAAGGCGCTGGGGCTCGACCCGATCGAGCTTCTGGTGCTGCCGCGGATTCTGGCGATGCTGGTGAGCCTGCCGCTTCTGGCGTTCATAGGCATGCTTAGTGGCCTTCTCGGCGGCGCGGTGGTCTCTGCGGTATCGCTCGACATACCGTTCTACCAGTTCATGAACACACTGCAGGAGAGCGTCTCGCTCAACCATTTTCTGGTCGGGCTGGCCAAGGCGCCGGTGTTCGCCTTCATCATCGCGGTTATCGGCTGTCTCGAGGGGTTCAAGGTCGCCGGAAGCGCTCAGTCCGTTGGCGCGCACACCACCTCGAGCGTCGTGCAGTCGATCTTCATGGTGATTTTGATCGACGCGCTGGCCGCGCTGTTTTTCATGGAGATGGGCTGGTGAGCGGTACAGGCGATCAAGAACCGGTCATTCGCGTAAAGGGGCTGGTCAACCGTTTTGGCGACCATACCGTCCATGAGAATCTCGATTTGATCGTCGAAAAAGGCGAGATTCTCGGCGTGGTGGGCGGCTCGGGTACCGGCAAGTCGGTGCTGCTTCGAAGCATCATTGGCTTGCAGCGCCCTAACGAAGGCACCATCGAGGTGCTGGGTACGGATCTTTCAACGCTGGACAACGAGGCGCGCAGCCGGGTCGAGCGCCGCTTCGGCGTGCTGTTTCAACAGGGGGCGCTATTTAGCTCGCTGAACCTTCAGGAGAATATCGCCCTGCCGCTGATCGAGCATATCGGTTTGCCGCGCGAGGACGCCGAGTACCTGGCGCGCATCAAGCTGTCGCTGGTGGGGCTTTCACCAGAGGACGCACTCAAGTCGCCGGAGTCGCTTTCCGGGGGCATGATCAAGCGCGCCGCCCTTGCCCGCGCGCTGGCACTGGACCCGGATATCCTGTTTCTTGACGAGCCCACCGCAGGGCTCGACCCCATCGGCGCTGCGGCGTTTGATCAGCTGATCAAGACGCTGCGCGATGCGCTCGGTTTCAGCGTGTTTCTGGTGACCCACGACCTGGATACGCTCCATGCGGCCTGCGACCGGGTGGCGGTGCTGTCCCAAAAGCGCGTGCTGGTGGCGGATACGTTGGAAAACGTCGCTCAAACCGACGACGAGTGGGTACAGGAGTACTTCAACGGTCCGCGGGGCCGCGCCGCCGCTTCTTCTTTCGATCAGGAGTGACACGCTCATGGAAACCCGTGCGCACCACGTTTTAATTGGTCTTTTTACCCTGCTGACCGCGGCCGCCGCGCTCGTATTCGCGCTCTGGATGAGCCAAGCGGCCGGTGAACAGGAGTACCGGCCCTACCGCATTCTGTTCGACAGAAGCGTCAGCGGGTTATCCGAAGGAAGCTCGGTGCAGTACAACGGCATCGAGGTCGGCGAGGTCACCAACATGGCGCTCGACCCGACCGACCCGCGCCAGGTGGTGGTGTCGATTCGCGTCGAAAAACAGACGCCGATCAAGATCGATACCCGCGCCAAGCTCTCGATTCCGAGCATCACCGGCAGCATGTCGGTACAGCTTGAAGGCGGCTCGCCGGAAAGCCCGCTTTTGTACGCGCATTCCAACGATGCAGTGCCTTTCATCCAGGCAGATCCTTCGCCCATTGCCACGTTCATGGAGCAGGGGGAAGAGATGATCGACAACGTCAATGCCATTCTTGAGAACGTGAACCGGTTGTTCAACGACGAGAGCCGCGAGCAGGCGGGCAACATTCTGACCGATATCGCCGAGATCACCGACATGATCGCTTCTCAGCGCGCCGCGCTCGACGAGAACATGGCGCTGTTTGGCGATACCTCCCGCCAGGCCACCGCAACGCTAGAACGCATCGAGGTGCTAAGCGACGAGGCCACTAGGCTTTTGCGCGAGGATGGCCATCAGGTCATGGCGAGCGCGGCTAGCGCCAGCCAGGACGTTGCCCGGGCCGCTCAGCGTATCGAGCAGTTGGTCGACGACAACGCCGCCGCGGTTGAAAGTACCCTCGCCAGCACTCAGGACGTCGCCCCGGCACTCTCGGCGCTGCGCTCGACGCTTACTACGCTTGACCGTATTACCCGCGATCTAGAAGAGAACCCGACCGACTTTTTGCTGGGTCGTGATCGAATAGAGGAGTTTCGCCCATGAAGATTCGCGCAGGCCTTGGCCTTTTCGCGGCCGCGCTGCTGGCGGGCTGTTCGGTGCTGCCGGAAAGCGACCCGGCCACGCTTTACCGCCTGCCGGTCGCCGCCAATCAAACCCCGGCAAGCAACCCCTTACTCGGCGATAAGCGTCTGGGCGTGGCTGCCCCGGAAGCGGGTCATCTATTCAGCGGCAACCGCATCGTGGTCTACCCGGATCGCAACGTGGTCAACGTCTACGAAGGTGCGCGCTGGCACGAAAACGCGCCGGCGCTGATACAAACCCGCCTGGTCGATGCGCTCTCGCAAAGCGGGCTATTCGAAAGCGTCGGCGTCGACCGGCTGCCGTCTGATCTGCTGCTGGTGAGCGAGCTTAGGCATTTTCAAAGCGAGTATGACCGCACACCGCCGATGGCGCGCATCCAGCTCGACGTTCAGCTCGTCGACGAGCAGCGACGGCCGATCGCCAACGAAACCCTTACCGCAGAATCGCGGGCGGCAAGCGTCGAGATTCCCGATGTCGTCGACGCCTTTGGCGAGGCCTGCGACCGCTTGAGCGCCGCGCTCGTCGAGTGGCTCACCACCCTTTCAAGCGACGCGCTCGCGTCCGCTTCCCAGAATTGAAACCTCAAAGCGCCCGCGGGTTTTTGGGGTAAAAGCGCTCGGGCTGACGCTCGAGGTGAGAAAAAAAGCGGGTATCCTTGTAAGGCATTTTCATGAAGCCGGAGACCCCTAGCCCGTCGATCAGATTGACCGCATCGAGTATCCGATCCAACAGCGCCGTAAAGGCGCGCTCCTGGTCCGGGTCGAGCAGCCGGTAGTAGCTATGAATTTTTAGGTGCCGTGGATGGGCCTCGAAGATGATCATACCGGTGTGGTGGATCTCGTTGAGCCGTTTGAGCAGCGCCATGATGGTGTCGGGCAGCGCCAAAAGCTCTTCCGGGTCGGGGCCGTCCTCGAAGTAGCTGTGCTGGCGGGTACGGTTCTCCTCTGGCGTGGCGCTTAGCTCGAAGCGAATACGGGTGCCTGGCTGACGCTCGAAGGGCTCACCCTCGCTTGCCCGCTCCAGATGCAGCGTCTGGCGGGCGTCGAACAGACAGCTTTTGAACACCCCCTGACGGTGAATGGCCCGGGCCAGGTGCACCATGTTGTTGACGGCCTGAGTGAATGCCGGGCGCCTAGCCGGGTCGTGCAGGTTCAAGGAGGAGTCGATATAGACCCCTTCGGCTTCCCAGCGAATGGCGAGCCCGCCCACGACAGGGTATCTGCCCAGCCGGCTTACCGAGGCGAGAAACGCCTTTTCGGTCTCCCCCATTCCCTGCATGAACTGCTTGTAGTAGCGGTCTAGCTGCACGTCGTTGACATCATCCAGCGCCGGCTCGACGTTGGCTTCACGCAGAAACGCCTTACGCGAGCTGTACACCACGGTATCGATCTCGGCGCCAGCCGGGCGTGCCCAGACCGGAATCAGCGCCACCGCGGGCTTTTCAGGCAGATCCACCATCACCGTGCGCGCTATGGCGGGCATGCGCGCGAGAAAGTAGTCACCGGCCTGGCGGCGCGTGGCAGGGTCTGGGTCGAGCATGGCGTCCAGCGTACGGGCGAACTCGACGGGAAGGCCCAGCGAGCTTGCCGGAATGGCGCGGTGGCCGAATCGGCAGGACTGCGCCGAAGCGAGCGCGTAGAGCGTGCCGGCCACGCCCTGCTCATCAAAACGCGGTGACGACAGCGCCCCGCCCAGCTGCTCCTCGCCAATGAAATAGACGTCGCCGAGGCGCGCGTTGGTTTGCTGAAGGTGGTTGGACATTAGCTCCATGACGTTGCTGCCGACCGGCTGCAGATCGCTATCCAACTGGGCGAATACCGACGAGCCCCAGTCGATCAATGCCACTGTCTCACGCGTGGCGTCATACACCAGGTTCGAGGGTTTGATATCGCCATGCACCAGCGGCCGGCCATAGGGGCCGGTCTCCTGGCGCAGCGCCAGCAGAATATCGGCGAGCTGCGCGGCGATTTTTACGACCAACCGGGGCGATAGCCGCCCGTGGCGCAGCGATATCTCCTCCAGATTCAGGCCCGGCGCCCGCTCCATGACCAGAATCGACTGGCCGCGAATGCGCTGATAGCTGACTAGCCGGGGAATGCGCGGATGATATATTTGATCGAGCATGAACGCCTCCTCCTCGAGGCGCTCCTGCAGGTGGGTGGGTAGGGTGATACGCGAGAACTTGAACACGTAGTGGCAAAGGGTGGCGCCCTGCTCGGCGCGACCGGCAAAGACGAAGCCGTAGGCGCCCTTGCCGATCAGCTCGATCGCCTCGAACCCAAGCTGGCCGAGCTCGGCCTGGCAAAGCGCCACCCAGTCCTTGAGCTTTCGCGCATCCCGATGGTTGAGAAGATAAACCGACTGCTCTTCGGGAATGTAGAACTGCTGTAGCGCCTTGGGCATCGCTCCCTCGCCGGGCTTTTGCGGTCAGTGGCTAGCGCAGATGCAACAGCATCGACTCCGGCGCCTCGAGAAAGCCCTTCCAGGCGTTGCAAAAGCGCGCAATGGTGCCGCCGTCGATGAAGCGGTGATCGCCTGCCCAGGTGACCGTCATGATCGCCCGGCGCGTCACCTGACCCTCCGCATCGAAACGCGGCAGCCACTGGCTTTTGCCGATAGCGACGATCGCCGCCTCCGGGGCGTTGATGATCGGCGCGGCGTAGGTGCCGCCGAGCGCGCCGATGTTCGAGACGGTAATGGTGCCACCCTTGAGATCCGCCTGATCGACACGCCCTTCGCGCGCCGCGGTGGTCAGCCGACCAACCTCTCTGGCAAGCTCCACAAGCGTTAACGCCTCGACCCCTTTGACATTGGGCACCATCAGCCCCGCCTTGCCATCCACCGCCATGCCGATATTGCAGTGCGCGGCGTAGTGAAGAGTTTCTCCCGCCTCGTCGAGCCGTGCGTTGACCAGCGGCTCGGACTCGATAGCCAGCGCCATCGCTTTCATGAAAAAGGGCATCAGGGTCAGGCGCTCGCCACCCGCCTCGACCGCGGGCTTGAGCCGTTCGCGAAGCGCCAAAAGCTCGGTAACGTCGATCTCTTCACCGTAGTGAAAGTGGGGAATGGTGCTGACCGAATGCACCATGCGCTTGGCCATCGCGGCGCGCATGCCGCGAAGTGGCTCGGTGCGCTCGCCGGCACTGCTCGCCCCCGGTGCCTGGGCCGGCTCGCCGCTGGCACTTTCCAGATGCGCCAGCACGTCTTCCTTGAGCACCCGGCCGTCCTTACCGCTGCCCTTGATCTCATCGAGCTTAAGCTCGTGCTCGCGCACCAGCCGGCGCACGGCGGGGCTGGCCGGGGTTTTGCCGTGGCGCTCTTGAGACGAAGTATCCGGCGCCCTTTGCGCTTCAAAACTGGAGCCCGATTGAGCGGCCGGCGCTATCGGTCGTGAAGCCGGCTCTTCACCTGGGGATGCCTCGGCCTTGTTCTCGTTCGCTGCGCCAGCACTTTCACCTTCGTCTTCAGCGTCATCGGTTTGGTAGGCGTATAGCGGCGCGTGCACCTTGGCGATTTCGCCTTTTTGCACGTACAGCCTGGTAACCACGCCCGCCTCGGCGGCGGTAATCTCGACCAGGGCCTTGTCGGTCATCACCTCGACGACCGGCTGGTCCTCTTCGAGCCGGTCGCCCTTTTGGACGTGCCACTCGACCACTTCGCACTCAACGATCCCTTCGCCGATGTCCGGCAGTACAAAATCACTCATGGTTTCTCTCCCGGATTAGAAATCGACGCTTTCACGGATCGCCTCGAAGATCTTGAGGTGATCCGGCAGGTACTCTTTTTCGAGCACCAGCGGAAACGGCGTGTCCAGCCCGGCCACGCGGCGAATGGGGGATTCCAGGTAGAGAAAGCAGCGCTCGGCCACCGTGGCGGCGATCTCGCCAGCGAAGCCGCCGGTCAACGGCGCCTCGTGGCTAATCACCAGCCGTCCGGTTTTGAGCACCGACTCGACCACGGCGTCGCTGTCCCAGGGCGACAGCGTGCGAAGATCGATCACTTCGCAGTCGATTCCCTGCTCCTCGGCAAGCTCGGCGGCCTTGTGAATCACCTCCATCTGCGCGCCCCAGCCGACCAACGTGATATCGCCGCCTTCGCGAGTGATCTCCGCCTGGCCGATGGGGAGCTGGTAGTCCTCCTCCGGCACTTCGCCGGTGGCGGCGCGGTACAGGCGCTTGGGTTCGAGAAACAGCACCGGGTCCGGGTCGCGGATCGCGGCGAGCAACAGCCCCTTGGCCTGGTAGGGGTTTCGCGGCACCACCACCTTGAGCCCCGGCGTATGGGTGAAATAGGCCTCCGGCGACTGCGAGTGGTAGAGCCCGCCGGCGATACCACCGCCGTAAGGCGTGCGAATGGTCAAGCCGCCGACGTTGAACAGATCGCCGGAGCGGTAGCGGAACTTGGCGGTTTCGTTGACGATTTGATCGAACGCAGGAAAGATGTAGTCGGCGAACTGGATTTCGGCCACCGGCACCGAGCCCTGGGCGGCCAGGCCGTTGGCGAAGCCGATGATGCCCTGCTCGACCAGCGGCGTATTGAAGCAGCGCGCCTTGCCGTACTTCTCCTGAAGATGGCTGGTAGCGCGGAAAACGCCGCCAAACACGCCCACGTCCTCGCCAAAGCAGATGACCTTGTCATCCTCGGCCATGGCGATATCCAGCGCTCCGTTGATCGCCTGCAGCAGATTCATTTTAGCCATGGCTACACCTCCTCATCCGTGGACGCGGCGGGCGCGATGTCCAAATCCAAGGATTTGGCGCCTTTCGGGTAGGCCTCAGGGTAGCGGCGAATATGGCGCTTGAGGCTATCAAGCTGGCGCGTCAGTTCCGGGGTCACCTCGGCATACACGTCGGTGATTAGAGAGTCCAGCGGCGGCGCGGCACGCTTCTCGGCACGCTTCAAGGTCTCCAGCACCTCGCGGCGCAGCGACTCCTCGAGCTCGCTCTGCTCATCGTCGCTCCACCACTCCTGACGGGTGAGCCACTTTCTAAAGCGCAGCACCGGGTCTTTGAGCCGCCAGGTCTCCTCTTCGCTCTTGGCGCGGTAGCCCGATGGGTCGTCTGACGACGAGTGGGCCGCGAGACGATAGGACATCGCCTCGATCAACACCGGCTTGTTCTGCTCGACGGCGATGACGCGCGCCCGGCGGGTAGCCTCGAACACCGCCAGCGCATCGTTGCCATCCACGCGAATGACGTGCATGCGATAGCCCATCGCCCGTGGGGCGATACCGTCGGCGGCGAACTGCTCGACTGCCGGTGTCGAGATGGCGTAGCCGTTGTTGCGACAAAAGAAGATAACCGGCACCTGGTGAACCGAGGCCATGTTGAGCGCGGCGTGAAAGTCGCCTTCAGAGGCCGCGCCTTCGCCAAAAAAGGTCAGCGTGCAGAGCCCGTCTCCGGCAAGTTTCTGGCCATAGGCGTAGCCGGTGGCCTGGGGAATTTGCGTAGCCAAGGGCGATGAAATGGTCATGTAGTGCAGCTTGCGCGAGCCGTAATGCACCGGCATCTGCCGGCCCTTGCCGTAATCCAGCTCGTTGCCGAACAGCTGGTTCATGAACTCATCGATGGTGAAGCCGCGATACATCAGCGCGCCCTGCTCGCGGTACTGCGCCATGATCATGTCGCGCTCATCGAGGGCAGCGGTGGCGCCGACGATGGCAGCCTCCTCACCGGTACACTGCATATAAAAGCTCAGCCGCCCCTGGCGCTGCGCGGCCAACATGCGCTCGTCGAGAAGCCTGGTGGCGAGCATCGCCTTGTACAAGCGCCGGGCGTGGTCGCGCTCGAGAGCCGGGGCCGCGGCGCCTTCGTACAGCACCCCTTCCGGGTCGAGCAGGCTAAAGGTCGGGATGGAAAACTCGTCGCCGGTCATGAAACTCGGCTGATGGTCGAAGCGTGTCATTTTTTATCCTTGTATGCCCCTTTTGAAGGCAGTGTTGTCGGTGCCGACCGTTTTTGCCAGTGGATATAACCGGCAGCGATCAACGCAACACATGAACAGTAACGCAGCGAACCACTTTTAGAGATACGACTTAGGGCGCAGAGCGCAAGCGCGCTCTGAAAGGCTAGCAAGGGGAGGGATTATGCGGCGGAGCGCCTGGCCAGCGCCTGCTGGAAAAGATCGAAAAGGCTATCGACGGTGAGTGCCAGCAGCGCGATCAAGAGCGCACCCTGCAGCACGTAGGCCATGTTGGAATTGACGATGCCGGAGATGATGGGATCGCCCAGGTTACTGGCCCCGACCGTCGCTCCCAGCGCAGCGGTAGCGATGTTGATCGTGATCGAGGTGCGAATGCCGGCGAGAATCACCGGGGCGGCCAGCGGCAGCTCGACGCGCCAGAGGATTTGGTGCTGGGTCATGCCCATGGCGAGCGCCGCCTCCTTGGTACTGGCGTCCACCCCCTGGAGCCCCGCTAGGGTATTGCGCAAAATCGGCAGAAGCCCGTAGAGCATGAGCGCGACGATGATCGGAAGCGTCCCAAAGCCCAGCACCGGTACCGCCAGCGCCAGTACCGCCACCGGCGGAAACGTCTGGCCAATGGAGGCGAGCTGGCCCGCCAGCGGCAGGAAATCGCGCCCGTACCGACGGGTAACACCGATTCCCGCCAGCACGCCGACCACGATAGTGACCGCCCCAGCGACGCCGACCACCAGCAGATGGCGGCCCAGCAGGTCGAGAAAGCTGGCGCGGCTATAGATGACCTGGCGGGCATCCGGCGCGATCCAGCGAAAAAAGCCGTCGGCATACTGCATGCCGAACACCGCCAGTGCCAGCAGTGCCGCCCAGCCAAGCGGCACCAGCCAGCGGAGTGCAAAACCGGGGCGCTGAGAGACGACACTAGCCAGCACGGTGCACGCCCCGCTCGGTTTGAGCTTCCTTGATCAGCCGGCGAAGCGAGAGCTCGCCAATGGGCACGTCGCTGGCATCGACTACCGTGAGCCGGTCGCAGTGATCGCGCATCATCATCGAAAGCCCTTGGCGCAGGGTGAAGTCGCCGGGAATGCGCGAGTGAGCGGGAATGGCCGAGCCCAGTGACGCCATATGGTCCTTTACCCGGGTGAGCGCGGCCTGCTTGAGCCCGCGCTCGAGCCCGCCGAGCATCGACTCCACGAAGGCGTCCGCCGGGTGCTGTAAAAGCGCAAGCGGGCTGCCCTGCTGTACGATTCGCCCGTCGCGCATCACCACCAGGTGGTCGGCAAGCTTCAACGCCTCGTCCATGTCGTGAGTGACGAACACCACGGTCTTGTGCAGTTTGGCCTGCAGACGTAAAAGCTCGTCCTGAAGCTTTTCGCGCGTGAGCGGGTCGAGCGCGCCAAACGGCTCGTCCATCAGCAGGATGTCCGGGTCGGCGGCCAACGCCCGGGCAACGCCCACTCGCTGCGCCTGACCGCCGGAGAGTTGGTGCGGGTACTTGTGGGCGAACTCGTCAACGGGCAGCCCGAAAATGCCCATCAGCTCCTCCACCCGCGCGTTGACCTTTTCCGTGGGCCATTTCAACAGCCGCGGCACCAGGCCGATATTGCGCGCCACGCTCCAGTGGGGAAACAGCCCGGTGCTCTGGATGACGTAGCCGATACGCCGCCTTAACTTGACCGGATTGAAGCTTTCGATGGGCTCGCCATCCAGCGTGATTTGGCCGTCGCTGTGAGAGATCAACCGATTGATCATGCGAAGCGTGGTCGATTTACCGCAGCCGGAGGTACCCACCAGCGCACAGAACTTGCCGCTGGGGATGCTCAAGGAGATATCGTCGACCGCGGTGGTGTCACCAAAGCGCTTGGAAACGCGGGAGAGCTCGATCATGCCTGTCCTCCGTGACGGGTGAGTTCAGCCAGCGCCCCGAGCCCGGCGTCCACGATCAGCGCCATGATTACGATCGGCAGCGCCCCGAGCAGCACCATGTCCATGGCGGCCTGCCCCAGCCCCTGAAAAATGAACGTACCCAACCCGCCGGCGCCGATCAGCGCGGCCACTGCGGCAAGCCCAACGGCTTGAACGGTGGTGATACGCACGCCTTCCAGCAGCACCGGCAGCGCCAGCGGAAACCGCACCTGCCAGAACCGTTGGGCCGGGCGCATACCCATGGCGGTGGCGGCTTCCAGGGTGTCCGGGCGCACCTCGCCCAGCGCAATGTAAGTGTTTCGCGCAATCGGTAGCAGGCTATAGGCGATCAGCGCAATCAATGCCGGCGTATTGCCGATGCCGCTCACGCCGAGATCGCGCAAAAAGGCCACGTTGGCACCGAGCCAAGCAAGCGGCGCCAGCAAAAGCCCGAAAAGCGCCAAGCTCGGGACGGTTTGAAAGAAATTCAGCAGCGCAAACCCGACCTTTTCTACCCGGGTGAACCGGCGCATCAAAAGCGCCAGCGTCATGCCCAGCACCAGGCTTACACCCACGGCGCTGGCGACCAGCACCAGATGCTGGGATAGCGCGGCGTAGAACGCGCTCTGGCGCGAATGGAACTCCTGCACCAGCGCCAGCTCGTCGAGCCAGAGCCGGGCGCAGAGCCACCAGACCAGCGCCACGCCCACCAGCAGCGCGGCGGTAGCCAAGCGTTTAAGCCCAAGGCGCAGGCGAAGCTCGACCAGGCACAACAGCAGCACGAACAAAAGCGTCCAGTAGCCTGCGCCGATGCCGAGCCGCGCCTGGGCAAGCGCCGGGTCGATGAGAAAATGGCCGGCAACCATCAGCCCAAAGGGCATCAGCAGCAAAATCAGCACCACGAGCAGCAGCATCGCTTGGTAGTTGACCCGCTCGGCCTTGAGCGACAGCGCCGCCAGCGTCAGCAGCAGCAGCGAGACCAAAAGAGCCCCCACCACGCCGAACGCGGCGACTACGTCAAACGCGCTGCCGGGGACGATACGGTTAGGTGCGACGCTGACCGTGGAGGTCAGCCAAAGCGCCGCAAGCATGACGATCGAAAGCGTCAGCAGTACCGCGTTGGGCGCAAGCGTGCGCGCCCCGGCCCTGAGCCGGGCCGTTGCCCTTAACGGCATCGATCAGTCGCCCAGGCTATCGAGATAGTCGCGGGCCACCTGATCCGGCGACAGCCCGTTGACCGCCACGTCGGCATTCAGGCGTTGGAGGGTTTCGAGATCGAGCGTTTCGAACACCGCCTCGAGGCTCTCTTCGATGGCCGGATAGGTTTCGAGCACGCTTTCGCGCACCAGCGGCGCGGGCTGATAGATCGGCTGAACGCCTTTGGTATCCTCCAGCACAACGAGGTTGAGCGCGTTGAGCCCGCCGTCGGTACCGTAGGTCATCGCCGCGTTAACGCCGCTGGTTTGCTGGGCGGCAGCGCGCATGGTGGCCGCGGTGTTGCCACCGGAGAGCACCAGCAGCTGGTCGTCGGAAAGCTCGAAGCCGTAGGCATTCTGAAACGCCGGGAGCGCCTGCTCGGACTCGACGAACTCGGCGCTGGCGGCGAACTTGAACTCACCGCCCTGCTCCAGATACTCGGTCAAATCATCCAGCGTCTTGAGGCCATTTTCTTCGGCCACATCGCCGCGCACGCTGATCGCCCAGGTGTTATTGGCGCTGGCGGGACGCAGCCACACCAGGCCGTTTTGCGCATCGCGCTCGCGCACGGTTTCAAAGGCCTGATCGGCATCGTTCCAGACCGGGCTGTCGGTCATGTCGAAAAAGAACGCGCCGTTGCCGGTGTACTCCGGGTAGAGGTCGATTTCACCAGCCTCGATGGCGCTTCGCACCACGCTGGTGGCGCCGAGCTGCAGACGGTTTTCCGTCGGAATCCCTTCGCGCTCCAGCGTCTGAATGATCAGCTCGCCAAGCACCGACCCTTCGGTATCGATTTTCGATGCCACGACCACCGGATCGTCGGCCTGGGCGGCGCTTGTGGCGAAGGCGAGCGCCAGCGTTGCAAGCGTAGGTTTAACCATGGAGCGCATTGTCATCATCCTTTATTCAATTGGCTCATCAAAGCGTTAAGTATAGGTGCCGCGCCGTCAAGCGCCACACCCACCGCCCGCTCTAAAGCGCTTCGACGACCCAGGTCGTGCCCTCGCGGGAGTCCTTGAGCACGATACCGAGTGCTGCCAGCTCGTCGCGAATGGCGTCGGCCCGGGCGAAATCCTTATCCATTTTGGCCTGTTTACGCTGCTCGATCTTCGCCTCGATCTCGGCGTCGCTGATCGCCGCGCTAGCGGTGCCTTTGAGAAACGCTTGGGGGGCCTGCTGTAAAAGCCCCAGCACGCCGCCCAAGCGAACGAGCTCGGCGGCCAGCGCCGGCGCGCTCGAAGGCGCCTCCGTTTTGGCGCGGTTCACTTCGCGGGCCAGATCGAACAGCACCGCCAGCGCTTCGGGCGTGTTGAAGTCGTCGTCCATCGCCGCCTTGAAGCGAGCATCGAACGACGCGTCTTCGATTGGCTGCGACGCGGGCGAATCTTCGACACCGTCAAGGGCGGTGTAGAAGCGAATCAGCGACTTGCGCGCCTCGACCAGCGAGCCCACCGAGTAGTTGATCGGGCTTCGATAGTGGCTCGCCACCAGAAGAAAACGAACCACTTCCGGGTCGTGCTCTTCGAGCACGTCGCGAATGGTAAAGAAGTTACCGAGCGACTTGGACATTTTCTCCTGGTCGACGCGCACCGCCCCGGCGTGCATCCAGGTGTTGACGTAGGTCTGGCCAGTGGCGGCCTCGCTTTGGGCGATCTCGTTTTCGTGGTGCGGGAAGGTCAGGTCAGGGCCGCCGCCATGAATATCGAACGTGTTGCCCAAACAGCACGTCGACATCGCCGAGCACTCGATGTGCCAGCCAGGCCGGCCGTTACCCCAGGGCGAGTGCCAGTGCGCTTCGCCCGGCTTGGCGGCTTTCCAGAGTACGAAATCGAGCGGGTCTTCCTTGTGCGTGTCTACATCGACGCGGGAACCCGCGCGCATGTCGTCGAGCTGGCGGTTGTTGAGCTTGCCGTAGCCGTCGAACTTGCGCACCCGGTAGTAGACGTCGCCGTTATCGGCGCGGTAGGCGAAGCCCTTGTCGATCAGCGTCTCGATCATCGCGGTGATGTCGTCGATGTGACCGGTGGCCCGCGGCTCTCGCGACGGCGGCAGGACGTTCAGGCGCGCCTCGTCCTCATGCATCGCGGCAATCATGCGCTCGGTGAGCGCGCCAATCGGCTCGTCGTTCTCTTCGGCACGCTTTAAAATCTTGTCGTCGATATCGGTGATGTTGCGCACGTAATCGACCTCGAACCCGCGCTCGCGCAGGTAGCGGGTGATCACATCGAACGCCACCATCACCCGGGCGTGGCCCAGGTGGCAGTAGTCGTACACCGTCATGCCGCACACGTACATGCGCACCTTGCCAGGCTCGATCGGCGTGAAGGTTTCCTTGGCGCGGGTAAGCGTGTTGTAAATCTGCATGGCCACCTCAGCCCTTTTTCTGAATTTTCGCCCAGCTATCCTTCAGCCCGACGGTGCGGTTGAAGACGAGCTTGTCCGGCGTTGAGAGGTGGCGGTCGGCGCAGAAGTAGCCCACCCGCTCAAACTGGTAGCGTGACTCTGGCGCGGCATCCGCGAGGCTCGGCTCGCCAACGGCCTGGCAGACAACCAGCGACTCCGGGTTCAGGTGATCAAGGAAGTCGGCATCCTTGTCACGGTCCGGCTGCTCGACCATGAACAGGTTATCGTAGAGGCGCACTTCCATGGGCACGCCGTGAACCGCGCTCACCCAGTGGATCACGCCCTTGACCTTGCGACCTTCCGGGTTCTTGCCGAGGGTATCGAAGTCCACCGAGCAGCGAAGCTCCTTGATCTCGCCGGCGTCATCCTTGATCACCTCGTCACAGCAGATCACGTAGCTGTTGCGCAGGCGCACTTCCTTGCCTGGGGCCAGGCGGAAGAACTTCTTGGGGGCGTCCTCCATGAAGTCTTCCTGATCGATATAGAGCTCGCGGGTCAGCGGCACTCGGCGCACGGCCATATCGTCGCGGGCCGGGTGGCCTGGCACCTCGTACACCTCTTCGAAGCCTTCGTCGACGTTGGTCAGCACGACCTTGAGCGGCTTCATCACGCACATCGCTCGCGGGGCATTGTCCTCGAGATCCGAACGGATCGCGTGGGTCAGCATGGCGATGTCGACCAGGCCGCCGTCGGCGCGGGTCACGCCGATCATTTCGCAGAACTTGCGAATCGAGGCCGGGGTGTAGCCGCGTCGGCGCATACCCGAGATGGTCGGCATGCGCGGGTCGTCCCAGCCGTCGACGATCTTCTCATCGACCAGCAGCTTTAGTTTGCGCTTGGACGTGAGCGTGTAATTCAGGTTCAAGCGGGCGAACTCGATCTGGCGCGGCTTGCTGGGCACCGGCAGGTTGTTCAGAAACCATTCGTAAAGCGGGCGGTGATCCTCGAACTCCAGGGTACAGATCGAGTGGGTAACGCCTTCGAGCGCATCCGACTGGCCGTGGGTAAAATCGTAGGAGGGGTAAATCTTCCAGGCGTCGCCGGTCTGATGATGACTTGCGTGGCGAATGCGGTAAAGAATCGGGTCGCGCAGGTTGATGTTCGGCGACGCCATGTCGATTTTGGCGCGCAGCACCTTCTCGCCTTCACCGAACTCACCAAGGCGCATGCGCTCGAGCAGATCCAGGTTCTCCTCGACCCCGCGCTCGCGGTAGGGGCTGGGGCGGCCGGGTTCGGTCAGCGTGCCGCGGTATTCACGTATCTCGTCCGGGTTCAGGTCATCGACGTAGGCCTTGCTTTCGCGCACCAAGTGCTGCGCCCAAGCGTAGAGCTGGTCGAAATAGGTCGATGCAAAGCGCACCTCGCCCGCCCACTCGAACCCCAGCCACTCGACGTCCTCCTTGATGGCGTCGATGTAGGCCTGCTCTTCCTTAGCCGGGTTGGTATCGTCGAACCGCAGATGACAGTCACCACCGAGTTCACGGGCCAACCCGAAGTTGAGACAGATCGACTTGGCATGGCCAATGTGCAAAAAGCCGTTGGGCTCCGGGGGAAAACGCGTCACGATAGTGCTGACCTGCCCGCTTTCGATCTCGTCGCGTACCTGGTTGCGAATGAAGTTCGGCGCTTTGGTGGTCTCGTTGGTCATGGCGGTGTTGATAACCTCACAGTGGATGGCGTGCCGGACGGCAAGCAGTGCGCGTCGTCCCGGAGTAGAACCGTAGCGCTTCGCGGCGCCGGGCAAAACCGCTATTATAACGCGACGCCGATGCACAGCGCCAAGGCGAACGCCTTCATTCAACAGGAATTTAACCATGATCGTATTACAGACCAGCATGGGCGACATCACTGTCGCGCTCAATCACGACAAAGCCCCGAACACCGCGGCGAACTTCGAGCAGTACGTGCGCGACGGCTTCTACGACGGTACGCTGTTTCACCGCGTGATCGACGGCTTCATGGTTCAGGGCGGCGGCTTCGACACCAACTTCGAGCAAAAGACGACCCGCGACCCGATCGAAAACGAAGCCGACAACGGCTTGGAAAACACGATCGGGACTCTCGCCATGGCGCGTACCCAGGACCCGCACTCGGCGAGTTCGCAGTTTTTCATCAACGTGGGAAACAACAGCTTTTTGAACCATAGCGGCAAGAATCTGCAGGGCTGGGGCTATGCGGTGTTCGGCGAAGTGGTCGACGGCATGGACGTGGTCAACGCCATCAAGGCGGTTTCCACGACCCGCCGCGGCATGCACGCCGACGTACCCGCCGAGGACGTCATCATCGAGCGCGCTTACGTCAAAGACGAGTGATCACCGGGAGTCCTATGCGCACGCTGCTGGTAGCCGACACGCATTTGAGCGGCGATACCCCCGAGATCAACCGAGGGTTCTTTCGCTATCTTGAACACACCGCCCAAGGGGCCGAGGCGCTCTACATTCTAGGCGACCTGTTCGACGCCTGGATCGGAGACGACACCCTCGACGCCCCTCACCCCAGCGCCCAAGTGGCGAGCGAGGTCGCAACGCGGCTACGCGCGCTAGCCGATACCGGCACCGCCGTCTATTTTCAGCACGGCAACCGCGACTTCTTGCTCGGCGAGCGCTTTTTAAGCGAGTGTGGCGCCACGCTCTTGCCCGAGACCTTCGAGGCCGAGCTGCAGGGCCTGCCCGTGGTGCTGTTGCACGGCGATAGCCTCTGCACCCAGGACGAAAGCTACATGGCGTTTCGCGCCCAGTCGCGAAACCCCGAGTGGCAGGCGCACATTCTCGCCATGCCGCTGGAGGAGCGCCTGGCGCTGGCCAAGAAGCTGCGTCTGGAGTCGGACAGCGCCAATGCCGGCAAGGGGGAGGCGATCATGGACGTCACGCCGTCAGAGGTCACGGCGCTGCTGCGCCAAACCGGCGTGAGCACCATGATTCACGGCCATACCCATCGCCCGATGGTGCACGAGCTGACCGTCGAGGACGTGCCGGCCCGGCGCTTTGTTCTGGGCGACTGGCAGTCGGACCAAGGGTGGGACATCGTGATCGAGGCCAGTGATGGCTTGCCGACCCCGCGGCTTCGACGCTTTGCGCTGGATGCGCCGCCTGAGCCAAACGCTGGCTGAACGCAACCAGAGTGGCAGCAAGAGCAGTCAACCCGCGGACATAAAAAAGCCGATCCAGTGGATCGGCTTTTTCGTTTCGCGTTTATCAAGCCCTCGTGTGATCACGAGAGCTCGTTAAAGCGTTTAACGCTCGATATCGGCGTCGTTTCTGAGCTGCTCGATCAGCCCCTGAACTGCGGCCTGGGCGCGCAGCTGCTCGGAAATGCGGGTAATGAACTCGCTGGCCTGATCGCCTTCATCGCTCTCGGGCGTGGTCACGCTGTCCAGCGCCACTACGCCAACGCTTGCTGGCATCATCACGCTTGCGTAGCTGCTATCACCTTCGTCCGGTCGCGGCATGCCAAAGACCCCATCGACCAGCGTGGCGGGCAGCGTCGTCGGGCCCTGGCGAGAAACATCGCTGGCCTCCTGCCAGTCGATATCGACGGAGTCGCCGGCGCTTAACGCATCGATGAGCCGCTGTGCCTCTTCCTTGAGCGCATTTTGGCGCTGAGCGGCGGCGACGTACCCTTCGATATCGCTGCGCACCTCGTCCAGGGGCAACAGCGTCGCTTCGCGGTGGTCCGCCACGCGCAATACCAGACGGCGGTCGTCGTCGAGCTCGATGACCTGGCTGTTGTAGCCGTCCTGAAGCACGTCGTCGGTGAAGGCCTCGTCCATGACGCCGGGCTCTGAAAGCACGCCGGTACCGCCATCGCGGGTGATCCAGTCCGTTTGATAAAGCGTCAGGCCCAGATCCTCCGCCACGCTTTGCAGATCGTCGGCGGCGAAGCTTTCGTCGATCAAGCTCTGTACCTGGCGGTTGAAATCGTCATTGACCTCATCGAGCGCGGCGGTTTGCTCAAGGCTTTCACGCTGCTCCTCGAAGCTCGGGCCTTCGACGCTGGTCACGCGCAGCACGTGGAAGGCGTTGCCCATTTCCACCAGTCCAGAGGTTTCCCCTTCCCCCAGGGCAAACGCGGCGTCATCAAACGCCTCGCCCATGATGCCCGGGGCGACGACGCCCAGATCGCCGCCCTGCTCGGCGCTGGCGGTATCGTCGGAGTACTCCAGCGCAACCTCATCAAAAGATTCACCGCCTTCAACGGCAGCCAGCGCCTGCTCGGCGCGCGCTTGGGCCTCTTCACGGCTGCGCTCGTCGCCGAACGTCACCATGATGTGCGATATCTGGCGGTCGCTGGTCTGGCTCTGAGCGCGGTAGGCGCGGCGCAGCGCCTCCTCGTCAACGTCAACCCCTTCGGCCATCTCCTGGCGGTCGATCACCACGTACTCCACCTGCACCTGCTCTGGCCGCTCGAAGCGCTCCGGATGGGTATCGTAGTAGTCGCTGACCTGCTCGTCGGTGACGTTCGGGTTGAAATCGATATCACCCTGGTCGAGCATCACGTAGCGAAAACTGCGCTGCTGATTTTGCAGCGCGAGGAGTCGCTCGCGCTCGCTGGGCAGCAAGAAATCGCTTTGTGCCAGGCCCTGCTGCAGGTAGCTACGCTTGAGATCGTTTCTTAGCTCTTCGCGAAACGCCAGCGGCGTATAGCCTGCACGGCCGAGCTGGTTGCGAAAGATATCCGCGTTGAAGCGGCCCTGCCCGTCCTGAAACTCGGGTAGCGTGACGATGACCTGATCGAGCTGCTCATCGGACAGATGGAAGCCGCCGTCGTCGGCGTACTGGCCCAGAAGCTCCTGGGTGATCAACTGGTCGAGCACATCGCTTCGAAGCGCGCGCTCCTGCTCCGGCGGCACCTGGCCCGAGCGCATCGCCCGCTGCACCTCGATTTCCACCTGTTGGCGCATGATGGGTTCGCCATTGACGCTTGCCACCTGATTGGGGTCGCGGCCGAACGCGCTGAACAGCGATTCGATGCCAAACAGCGCCATGGCGGCCACCATGAGCCCAATGATGATTTTAGCCCCCCAGCTTCGGGAACCGTTGCGAATACTTTGCAGCATGCTTGCCTCAGATCGTCACAGCCATTTGTCGCGCCCGGTGAGGGCCCTTTAAATAACATGGGCGCATCGCTTTCGCGATGCGCCCATTACGTTACATCAAACGCGGGTCAATCAGTTGACGGCGTCTTTCAACGCTTTACCCGCCTTGAAGTTGGGTACCTTGGCAGCGCTGATCTGGATCGGCTTGCCGGTTTGCGGGTTACGGCCGGTGCGCGCGGCGCGTTCCTTGATGGCGAACGTACCAAAGCCCACCAGTGAAACGCTCTCGCCTTTTTTGAGGCTATCGGTGACAGACTCGACCATGGCATCCAATGCGCGGGTTGCCGCTGCTTTCGGAATATCTGCAGACGCGGCAATAGCTTCAATCAGCTCGGACTTATTCACACTTCACCCCTTAAATGTTTCGAAAAAATGGCTCTGAACGGCGCGGTCACCGGCGGGTACAAGCTCAAAGCATAGCTGCGTTTTATAGCAATGCCTTGAAATACCTGTCAAGCGACCCGGATACGAGCGCCCGCCCCAATGAAGGGCCCGAGCGCTCCTTATACTTGCAAGCCTCTACGGGCTCTAACGCTTAATGCGTACTGGCCGTGGTGCTGCCGGTAAATGACGGATCGGCGCTTTTAAGCGCGGGCGCCCCCGATACCGGCTCCTCGGCCAAGGCTACCGCTAACACGTCATCTATCCACTGTACCGGGCGAATATCAAGCGCTCCCTTGATGTTATCCGGTACTTCCTTGAGATCACGGCGGTTTTCCTCAGGGATTAGGACGGTCTTTATACCACCCCGGCGCGCTGCCAGCAATTTCTCCTTCAAACCACCAATCGGCATCACTTCTCCGCGCAGATTGACCTCGCCGGTCATCGCCACGTCGCAGCGAACCGGACGACCGGTGTAGGCAGAGATCATCGCCGTCACCATGGCAACGCCGGCGCTGGGGCCGTCTTTCGGCGTAGCACCCTCTGGCACGTGGATATGAAGATCTTCGCTCTCAAAGCGCTCTGCGGCGATACCGAAGGTTGCCGCCCGCGCCTTGACCACGGTGTGCGCAGCGCTCACCGACTCCTTCATTACATCGCCCAAGGAGCCGGTCTTGTTGATCCGCCCCTTGCCCGGCGTGACCACGGATTCGATGTTGAGGATTTCGCCGCCCACAGAGGTCCAGGCAAGCCCGGTCACGCGACCCACCTGGTCTTCCTTCTCGGCCAGGCCGTAGCTGTAGCGGCGCACTCCGGCGTAGGTCTCGATGTGCTCGGCCTCCAAAGTGCGCGGCGGCTCCTTGGGCTCTTTGGACGTGCTCACCTCCGCCTCGACGCGCTCACGCAGCACCTTGCGGCACACCTTGGCGATCTGGCGCTCGAGCTCACGCACGCCCGCCTCGCGGGTGTAGTAGCGCACAAGCTCCAATAGCGCCTCGTCATCGAGGGCCAGCTCCTCGGTCTTCAAGCCGTTGGCCTTGAGCTGCTTGGGCAGTAGATAGCGCTTGGCGATCGCGAGTTTCTCGTCTTCGGTGTAACCCGGCAGACGAATGATCTCCATCCGATCCAGAAGCGGTCCGGGAATGTTCATCGAGTTCGCGGTACAGATGAACAGCGTCTCCGAGAGATCGTAGTCGAGCTCGAGATAGTGATCGCTGAAGCTGTTGTTCTGCTCCGGATCGAGCACCTCGAGAAGCGCCGAGGACGGATCGCCACGATGATCCATGCCGAGCTTATCGACTTCGTCGAGCAGAAACAGCGGGTTTTTCACCTCGGCACGCGCCATGCGCTGCATCAGCTTACCCGGAAGCGAGCCGATGTAGGTGCGCCGGTGGCCGCGGATCTCGGATTCGTCGCGTACCCCGCCGAGCGCCAAGCGCACGTACTTCCGGTTGGTGGCCCGCGCAATCGATTGACCCAGCGAGGTTTTGCCCACCCCGGGCGGGCCGACCAGACACAGCACCGGCCCTTTCATTTTCTTCACACGCTTTTGTACCGCGAGATACTCGAGAATGCGCGCCTTCACCTCTTCAAGGCCGTAGTGGTCCTCGTCGAGCACCTCCTGCGCCTTGATCAGGTCGTGCTTGACCCGAGTGCGCTTTTTCCAAGGCACGGCGATCAGCCAGTCCAGATAGGAGCGCACCACCGTGGCCTCGGCGGAGTTCGAGGCCATCATCTTGAGCTTGTTGAGCTCCTGAGTGGCTTTCTCGGCGGCCTCCTTGGGCATGCCGGCATCCGCAATCGCCTTCTCGTACTTCTCGGCTTCGTTGGGAACGTCGTCGAGCTCGCCCATCTCTTTCTGGATGGCTTTCATCTGCTCGTTGAGGTAGTACTCGCGCTGGGTCTTCTCCATCTGCTCCTTGACCCGGGAGCGGATACGCTTTTCGACCTGCAGCAAATCGATTTCGGACTCGATCAGCGCCATCAGATGCTCAATGCGATCGCGCACGCGATCCATCTCCAAAAGCTCCTGCTTGTCGCCTATCTTGAGCGACAGGTGGGCGCAAATGGTGTCCACCAGCCGGCTCGGATCCTCGATGCCGGAGAGCGAATTGAGCACCTCGTTGGGCACCTTCTTGGAGAGCTTGACATACTGCTCGAACTGATTGAGCAGCACGCGCACCAAAGCCTCCTGCTCGCGAGAGGTCAACGGCTCGCTTTCCCGCGGCGTGAGGTGGGCCTGAGTGTAGCCCGCCTCGTTCTCCTCGATATCGACCACGTCAGCGCGGAAACTGCCTTCGATCAGTACCTTGACGGTGCCGTCGGGCAGTTTTAGAAGCTGCATGATGTCGGCGACGGTGCCCATCCGGTATAAATCGTCATTGTCCGGCTCGTCCTGGGAGGCTTCGCGCTGGGCGACCAGCAGGACGCGCTTGTCCGCTTCCATGGCTGCTTCCAGCGCATGGATGGATTTTTCCCGCCCCACAAACAGCGGAATCACCATTTGCGGGTATACCACCACGTCGCGCAGCGGCAACATGGGTAAACACTGTGTCTGATCGGCGTTCTGCTGCATCGCAGACGTTCCTCAAATCGGATAGGCGCTCGATAAAGCGTTACCACTTCAAAGCGCCCAACAATATGGAAGACGCGGCCTGGTAACGTCAGCCGCTGGCTCGCTGGGTGATCCGGGTTCGGCCTGGCGCGGCGCGCCGGAAAAGCGGCGCGCGATCAGCGCCGGCTCGACGTTTTTTCGACGACCTTTCTACAACAACAAGGGGTCGCATAGGCGACCCCTTGGCGGTGGTGCAAGCAGAACCTGGATCGTACGCGGCGCGATTAGCCGTCGGTTCCGTCAACGCGCTTCTCTTGCTGATTGGTATAGATCAAAAGCGGCTGGCTCTCGCCTTCGATGACCGACTTATCGATCACCACCTTGCTGACGTCCTCGAGCGAGGGAATCTCGTACATGGTGTCGAGCAGTACCGACTCGAGAATCGAGCGCAGCCCCCGCGCGCCGGTCTTGCGCTCCATGGCCTTGGCGGCCACAGCGCGCAGCGCCTCTTCGCGAAACTCCAGCGTCACGTCTTCCATTTCGAAGAGCTTGGCATACTGCTTGACCAGCGAGTTTTTCGGCTCGGTCAAAATCTGGATCAGCGCATCCTCGTTGAGCTCGGTAAGCGTAGCGATGACCGGAAGACGCCCGACGAACTCGGGAATCAAACCAAACTTGACCAAATCTTCCGGCTCGACCGCAGCCAGAAGCTCGCCCACGCCTTTCGACGCTTCCTTGCTCTTGACGCTTGCGTTAAACCCGATACCGCCTTTCTCGGAGCGGTCGCGAATGACCTTGTCGAGTCCGGCAAAGGCGCCGCCCACGATGAAGAGCATGTTGGCCGTGTTGACCTGCACGAACTCCTGCTGCGGATGCTTGCGCCCGCCCTGGGGCGGCACCGAGGCGGTCGTACCTTCGATCAGCTTCAAAAGCGCCTGCTGTACGCCTTCGCCGGACACGTCGCGGGTGATCGAGGGGTTGTCCGACTTGCGCGAAATCTTGTCGATTTCGTCGATATAGACGATACCGCGCTCGGCCTTCTCGACATCGTAGTCGCACTTTTGCAGAAGCTTCTGAATGATGTTCTCGACATCTTCACCCACGTAGCCTGCTTCGGTCAGCGTGGTGGCATCGGCAATCGTGAACGGCACGTTCAAAAGCCGCGCCATCGTTTCGGCCAGAAGCGTCTTGCCGCTACCGGTCGGACCGATCAGCAGGATGTTGGACTTGCCAAGCTCCACATCGCTTTCGCGCACTTCGGTCTTCAAGCGCTTATAGTGGTTGTACACCGCAACGGAAAGCACCATTTTCGCGCGGTCTTGCCCAATGACGTAGTCGTCCAGGGTGTAACGAATTTCACGAGGCGTAGGCAGACGCTCTTCATCGCTCTCGGCATCGGCTTCGAGAACTTCCTCGCGAATGATGTCGTTACACAGGTCGACACACTCATCGCAGATATATACGGACGGACCGGCAATCAGTTTACGAACTTCGTTTTGATTCTTGCCACAAAACGAGCAGTAAAGCAGTTTGCCACCTTCGTCCTTGCCTTTGCCGTCGGCCATTGGCGTACCCCTGTCACTGCGGCGGCTCTCGCCGCCGGAAAAGCTCGTTGGAAAAGCGGTAATCCGTTTACGCTATCAGGATGCAGGCCGCTTATCCAGCACTGCGTCGATCAGGCCATACTCCTGAGCCTGGTTGGCGCTCATGAAGTTATCGCGGTCGGTATCGCGAGCGACTTTCTCGATATCCTGGCCCGTGTGATGGGCAAGAATGTGATTGAGTTTTTCGCGAATACCCAGGATTTCCCGCGTATGGATTTCGATGTCCGAGGCCTGACCCTGATAGCCGCCCAGCGGCTGGTGGATCATGACGCGCGAGTTGGGCAAACAGTAACGCTTGCCCGCCGCACCCGCAGTCAAAAGCAGCGCACCCATACTGGCAGCCTGACCGATACACACGGTCGAGACGTCCGGCTTGATGAACTGCATGGTGTCGTAAATCGACATGCCCGCGGTTACGGACCCACCCGGTGAGTTGATGTACAGGTGGATGTCCTTGTCCGGGTTTTCCGACTCGAGAAAGAGCATTTGCGCCACGACCAGATTGGCCATGTAGTCCTCGACCGGGCCAACGAGAAAAATGACGCGCTCTTTCAAAAGCCGCGAATAGATATCGTAAGCTCGTTCCCCTTTGGCGCTTTGCTCAACCACCATGGGCACTAAACCGCCGGCGTTTTGAATATCAAACTCACTCATACGGGTGATTCCTTGCGTCCGGTAAGGGAGAGGCGCACCGGGGTGCGCCACGAGATTGCCAAGGGTAGGTTAGGCGTTGGACTCTTCGCTCTCTTCCTCGCCCTGCTCCGCCTGCTGCTGAGCCGCGGCCAGCGCCTGCTGGTAGCTCATTTCGACATCCTTGACGTTTGCCTGCTCAAGAAGTTTGTCGACCGCTTTCTCTTCGAGGATGGCGGATTTGACTTGGGTCTTAAGCTCGTCGTTACCCATGTAGTACTCGACCACTTCAGACGGGTCTTGATACTGCTCGGCAAGCTCTTCGACCTTGGCCTTGATTTCGTCGTCAGAGGCGTCGAGTTCGTTGGTTTTGATGACTTCAGCAAGCAGCAGGCCGACCTGAACGCGACCCTTGGCCTGATCGGCGAACAGTTCGTTGGGCAGCTGGCTGACGTCGAAGTCTTCACCAAGACCGAACTGCTGAGCGGCCTGACGCTTCATACCGTCGGTTTCCTGCTGTACCAGCGCGCTGGGAACAGAAATGTCGTTGGCGTTTTTGAGCGCGTCCAGCACCTGCTGCTTGACGCGGTTATCGACCGCTTGGGACGCTTCGCGAGTCATGTTCTTCTTGATTTCGGCGCGGAATTTGGACTCGTCGCCGTCTTCAACACCGAAACGCTCGAAGAACGCGGAATCGACCGCCGGAAGCTCCTGAGCGCTAACCTTGTGAACCGTAACCTTAAAGGTAGCTTCCTGGCCGGCCAGATGCTCGGCCTGGTAGTCTTCCGGGAAAGTGACGTTGAGCGTTTTCTCTTCGCCTGCTTTCGCACCGATCAACTGCTCTTCGAAGCCCGGAATGAAGCTATTGGAGCCGATGACCAGCGAGTGGTTCTCGGCGCTGCCGCCTTCAAACGGCTCGTCGCCCAGGTAGCCCTGGAAATCGATGGTGACCTGATCGCCGTCTTCGGCGGCCTTGTCCACTTCCTGCCACTCGGCATTTTGCTTGCGCAGGGTTTCGATCATCTCGTCGACGTCGCTTTCGCTGACTTCAACGACCGGACGCTCCACGTCGGTGCCTTCGATCGAGTTCAGCTCGACCTGCGGATACACTTCCATGATCGCGACGAACTCGAAGTCCTTACCTGCTTCGTTGACCTTCGGCTCGATTTGCGGATACCCGGCGGGGTTCAAACCTTCGTCGGTAATGGCGCGGACGTAGCGCTCGCGCATGACTTCGCCAACCACTTCGCTGCGAACGCTGTCGCCGTAGCGCTGGCGAACGACGTCCATGGGAACCCGGCCTTGGCGGAAACCGTTCAAGCGAACGTTTTTCGCGGTGTCTTTCAAGCGAGCGCTGACGGCCTCGTCGATGTCCGCCGCCGGTACCTGGATGGTGATGCGACGTTCGATGGGGGAGGTCGTCTCGACAGAAACTTGCATGAATTGTCCTCTAGCGGCTGGGCGTTGTAGTGAGTGCGTATCAATAGTTAAAGGGGCGATTTTAAGAACCCCGGCGCAAGCTGGCAAGCGCCGGGATGCCCACCATGTTCGCAAGATGGGGGCGCGCTGCGTAATTACAAGGGAGTTTCAGTGAAATTCCGCGCTCCACTGTCAGTCAGTCGTTTTTCGCTGCCAGCCAAGGCTCACGGCAAATAGTAAAAGGCCACAGGTCGCGCCATGAGAGATAAACTGCTGCCAGCTTAGCCAGTCGGTCATCAGCAGGTGCCAAATCCCCATGATGGCGGCGCCAATACCCAGCGATACTCCCAGCCGCTTCAAAAGCGACGGCAGACGATTGCGCTCGTCACTTGAGAGTATGCGCCAGTTAAAAATCGCCGCGCCCGCGACTAGAACGATGGCGACCAGCAACAGGGTTAAACGCGTCTCGAAACCGCCGGCCACATAGCGTGGAATCACCGACAGCATGAGTATGCACAGGCCGATTGCCACCCCTACCCGTTCACAGCGTCCCGATTGCATCAGGCGACCTTAAGCGACTGCTCGTCGATCCAGGTTTCGACCCAGGGGAGCGCGGCGTCGTCCGCCATGAAGGTCTCCATGGCGTCCACTTCCAGGCGCTCGCCAAGGCGCTTGGCGCCCAGATCCTCGAGCATCGCGTCGAGCGACCGGCCGGCGCCGCAGAAAGTGTCATCATAGGAGCTATCGCCCAGCGCGATGAGCCCGTAATTGAGCTCTGTCAGCGCCGGACTTTGATCCTTAAGCTGGCGTACGAAGGGTACGAAATTACCCGGAAAATCGCCGCTGCCGGTGGTGGAGACACAAAAAAGCGTCAGCGCTTGCTCTTTAACGTCCTCGACAACCGGCTGCTCCTTAATCGAAACCGTATACCCGGCGGCTTCGAATAGCGGCTTGACCTGTTCGGCTACATCAAGCGCTCCGCCGTACATGGTGCCCACCAGAATATTGAGCTGAGGCATTGATGAACTCCTCGATAAACAATTCTCGAAAACCATGCTCGATAAAACATGTTCGAAAAAATCATGTTTGAAAAACAGTGAAAGCACGGGTCGGATAGCCTCCGACCAATACCTGATGAATTTGCTCGGATATTAACACGACTTGCCCGCAAAACGCATTCCGGGCGCCTGTGACCCAGACAATTGATGCGGGTCGCGCACAAAAAAAGCGCCCCGGTTAAGAGGCGCCTGGAACGAACAAGGGCGCCGCGCGCGCAATGGCGCAGCGGCTCCGGCGTCGACCCTCAAGCGTCGGTGAAGTGCTCGACCTGCTGCTTGAGCTTCTGACCCGGGCGAAAGGTCACCACGCGGCGAGCGGAAATCGGAATCTCTTCACCGGTTTTCGGGTTTCGACCCGGCCGTTCACGCTTGTCACGCAAATCGAAGTTGCCAAAACCGGAAAGCTTCACCTGCTCGTTTTCCCGCAGGCAGGCACGAATCTCTTCGAAAAACGTCTCTACCATGGCCTTGGCTTCGCGCTTGGACAGCGCAAGCTCGGTGTGTAGATGCTCGGCCAACTCCGCTTTGGTCAACGCCCCCATATCGCTTCTCCTTGTCGCCCACCATTGCCAACGATGTTGCTTGCGACCTTTAAGTGTCAGCCGCGAAGCTGCGCATTCAACGTGGCGCTTGCCTCGGCCACGATCGAATCCACCCGCTGATTGATTTCATCATCATTTAGCGTGCGCGATGGATGCTGCCAGGTCAAGCCCAGGGCGATACTCTTCTGCCCCGGCTCCACTCCTTTACCCGTGTAGACGTCGAAAAGCTTGAGATCCTCGAGATGATCGCCGGCCTGACGGCTCACGCAGTCGAGAAGCGCCTGAACCGGCGTTTGCGCATCGAGGCTGAAGGCGAGATCGCGACGCACTTCCGGGTAGCGCGATAGCGGCGCAAAGGCAGGAATCACGCCTTCGCTCAGCGCATCCAGGCGCACCTCGAACAGTACCGCATCGACCTTGAGTCCAAGCTCAGCGCGCACTTTCGGGTGCAGCGTACCGATCCAACCGGCGGGCTGGTCGCCGTGGAACAGCTCGGCGCACTGGCCTGGATGTAGTGCCGGGTGCTCACCGGGCTCGAAGCGCCAAGCGCTGTCGTCGCCCATCGCTAAAAGGCTTTCGAGATCGCCCTTGAGATCGAAGAAATCCACCGCGGTCTTGTCGCTGCTCCAGCCTTCAAGCTCACGCGGCCCGCAGGCAAGCGCGCCCAGCATCGGGGTTTGGATGAGCGAATCGAGCTCGCCCTGGAAGACCAGCCCGGTTTCGAACAGGCGTACGCGGTGCTGCTGACGGTTCAGGTTGTGCGAAAGCGCGCGCACCAGCCCCGGGAAAAGACTTGCACGCATGACCGAGAGATCCGCCGAGATCGGGTTGGCCAGCACCGGCGAGACCGCTTCGGGCAGAAGCGTCTTTTGAAGCTCCGGCGCGACGAAGCTGTAGGTGATCGCCTCCTGATAGCCGCGCGCGACCATCTGGTTTTTAAGCGCCGACTGGGTCAGTCGAGCCTCATTGGCCGGGCGCAGTGCTAAACGCGCCGCCGGGCGGCGAACCGGCAGGTTGTTATAGCCGTGGATGCGGGCGATCTCTTCGATCAAATCCTCTTCGATCGCGATATCGAAACGCCAGCTCGGTACCGCTACCTGCCACTCGCCGTTGGCATACGAGTTTGTAAGCCCGAGACGGTCGAGAATATCGCTGACTTCGTCAGACGCAAGCGCCTTGGAGAGCGCTTGCTTAAGACGAGCCTCGCGCAGCGTAATACGTCGCGCTTGTGGTAGCCCCGCCTCGCTTTGCGTTTCACAGACCGGCCCCGCCTGGCCACCGCAGATATCGATCAAAAGACGGGTAGCACGCTCGATCGCCTGAGCGGTCAGCGACGGGTCGACGCCGCGCTCGAAACGGTGAGAAGCATCGGTGTGAAGCCCGTAGGAGCGCGCCTGGCCGGCGACCGCCAGCTGCGTGAAGTAGGCGGCTTCGAGAAACAGCGTACGCGTGGTGGCGCTAACGCCGGAGGACTCACCGCCCATGACGCCAGCCATGGCCAGCGGACCGGTACCGTCGGCGATCACCAGCGTATCCGGGCGCAGCGCGATGTCCTGGCCGTCGAGCAGCGTCAGCCGCTCGCCCTCTTGGGCCATGCGCACCTGAATGCCCTCGCTCAGGTTATCCAGATCGAAGGCGTGAAGCGGCTGGCCGAGTTCGAGCATGACGTAGTTGGTGACGTCGACCGCCGGGTCGATGCTACGCACGCCGCTGCGGCGCAGGCGCTCGACCATCCAAAGCGGCGTCGGCCGAGTCAGATCGACGCCGTCGATCACCCGCGATACGTAGCGCGGACACTGCTCAGCGGCGCTGACGCCGACCGGGAAGCGCTGTTCGCTGCTCGGCGCGACCGGGTCAGTGCCGGGCGCCTGGACCGGCAGACGGTTGAGTACGCCGACTTCCCGAGCCATGCCCTTGACGCTCAGGCAGTCGCCCCGGTTAGGGGTCAGGTCCACCTCGATGGTCGCGTCATCGAGCATCAGGTAGTCGCGCACGCTGTCACCCACCGGGGCGTCTTCCGGCAGTACGAAAATACCCTCCGAGGCCTCTTCCTCGAGGCCAAGCTCCGAGGCGGAGCAAATCATGCCGAAGGATTCGACGCCGCGAAGCTTCGCTTTCTTGATCTTGAAATCGCCGGGCAGCAAACCGCCTACCTGGGCGAAGGGCACGCGCTGGCCGACGGCCACGTTGCGCGCCCCGCAGACCACCTGTACCTCGCCGGTGCCGTCGTTGACGCGGCAAACGTTGAGCTTGTCGGCGCCCGGGTGCGGCTCCTTGGCGATGACCTCGGCGACCACCACGCCTTCAAAGGCGGGTGCGACGGGCTCAACGGCGTCGACTTCGAGGCCCGCCATGGTGATCTGATCGGCAAGCGCCTGGGTGTCCAACTGCGGCGATACCCACTCACGCAGCCACTGTTCTGAAAATTTCATGCTCGTTCCTGTGTCTGGCGGCGTGGTTAGGCAAACTGACGTAAAAAGCGCAGGTCGTTTTCGAAAAACAGGCGCAGGTCGTTGACGCCGTAGCGCAGCATCGCCAGGCGCTCGGCGCCCATGCCGAAGGCGAAACCGGTGTAGCGCTCGGTATCGATACCGGAGTGCTTGAAGACCTCAGGGTGCACCATGCCGCAGCCCATCACCTCGAGCCAGCCGCTGTGCGAGCAGACCCGACAGCCGTCGCCGCTACACATCACGCACTGAATATCCACCTCGGCAGAGGGTTCGGTGAACGGGAAATAGGAGGGGCGAAAGCGCACGTCCAGATCGTCGCGCTCGAAAAACGCCTGCAAAAAGTCTTCGATGGTGCCCTTGAGATCGGCAAAGCTTACGCCTTCGTCGACCAGCAGCCCCTCAACCTGGTGAAACATCGGCGTGTGAGTGAGGTCGGAGTCGCTGCGATAGACCCGTCCGGGGCAAACGATGCGAATCGGCGGTTCGCTCTCTTTCATCGTGCGCACCTGGACCGGCGAGGTGTGGGTACGCAGAAGCCGCGTGGCGTCGAAATAGAAAGTGTCCGCCATGCCGCGCGCAGGGTGATGCGCGGGAATATTGAGCGCTTCGAAGTTGTGGTAATCGTCTTCGATTTCAGGCCCCACTGCTACGTCATAGCCGATACGGGTGAACAGGCTCTCGATACGCTCCAGTGTACGCGTGACCGGATGTAGCCCGCCCGGCGCCTGAGCGCGCCCCGGAAGCGTCACGTCGATCTTTTCCGCCGCCAGGCGAGCGTTTAGCGCTTCACTCTCCAGCGCCGAACGCTTGGCGTCGATTTCGCCCGCTAACGTCTGCTTCGCCTGGTTGATACGCTCGCCCGCCGCCGGGCGCTCCTCGGCGCTGAGCTTACCCAGCCCTTTCAAAAGCGCGGTGACCTCGCCCTTCTTGCCCAGGTAGCGAACTCGTAATTCGTCCAGCTCAGCGACGCTCTGCGCGGCCTTGATCGCGTCGCGCGCCTCTGATACCAGCGTAGGCAGGTGGTCCATCCATTAAACTCCGAATTAAGCGGTTTTCATCCAATAAGGCGTCGCCAGAACGGGGCCTTACTTGCCATTTTTTAATGGCAAAAAAACAGGGGAAGAGCGGCTGCTCTTCCCCTGCACGGGTCATAGGGACATGACCCTGGTTTCAAGCCAAAGCGGGCCTAAAACCTTATTGGGCAGCCTTGGCTTTTTCCACGATGGCAGCAAACGCTGCTTTTTCGTGAACCGCCAGATCCGCCAGTACCTTACGGTCGATTTCGATGCCGGCTTTCTTCAAGCCACCAACGAAACGGCTGTAGGACATGCCGTTGATGCGGGCACCGGCGTTGATACGCTGGATCCACAGGGCACGGAACTGACGCTTGCGGTTACGACGGTCGCGGTACGCGTACTGGCCGGCCTTGATGACGGCCTGCTTGGCAACGCGGAAAACGCGCGAACGAGCACCGTAGTAGCCTTTGGCCTGCTTCAGTACTTTCTTATGACGACGACGGGCGACAACGCCACGCTTGACTCGAGTCATGACACACTCCTGACTTTAAAAAATTCGAAAAACGACTTACAGATTCGGCAGCATGCGCTGGATCAGCGGCTTGTCAGCCGAGTGAATCTGCTTCATACCGCGAAGCTGACGCTTACGCTTGGTCGATTTCTTGGTCAGGATGTGGCTACGGAAAGACTGCTTGTGCTTGAAGCCGTTAGCCGTCTTCTTAAAGCGCTTGGAAGCGCCGCTGTTGCTTTTGATTTTCGGCATGAGAAAAACTCCGCTCGATGTTTTTTAGAAAACCCAAGGCCGGTCAGCGCCAGGCGCTGACCCGTTAAATTCGCCGTTGGATCACTTCTTCTTGGGGGCAAGAATCATGATCATCTGGCGGCCTTCCATTTTCGGGAAGGATTCCACCGTACCGATCTCTTCGAGGTCAGCAGCGACCCGCTCCATCAGCTTGCGGCCGATGTCCTGGTGCGCCATTTCGCGACCGCGAAAACGCAAAGTGACCTTGCCTTTGTCACCACCTTCAAGAAAGCGAATCAGGTTTTTAAGCTTGACCTGATAATCGCCTTCGTCGGTGCCAGGCCGGAATTTAACTTCCTTGACCTGGATTTGCTTTTGCTTTTTCTTCTGAACCGCTTTTTGTTTCTTCGTTTCAAAAACAAATTTGCCGTAATCCATAATCTTACAGACGATGGGGTCGGCATTCGAAATTTGCACGAGGTCCAAACCGGCAGCTTCAGCCCGTTCCAACGCTTCGGTGGTGGGCACAACACCCAACTGCTCACCTTCTGCATCGATCAGACGGACTTCTTCTTCGGTAATACGCTCGTTCATTGGTGGGCGTTTGTCTGCTGGACGCCCGCGCGGGTTGCTTCGCTTGATTGCTCTGTCTCCTTAGGCAATTGACGATGTCGCCAGGGCTGCTCTCTCGGCACTTGCGCGTTCGATGAAGTCATCGACGGTCATGGTGCCGAGGTTTTCGCCGCTGCGAGTTCGCACGGCCACTGAGTCAGCTTCGACTTCCTTATCTCCGACCACAAGAAGATAGGGAATTTTCTGTAACGTATGCTCACGGATTTTAAAGCCGATCTTCTCGTTCCTCAAGTCTGCCTTGACGCGAAGACCGCTTTTTTGCAAGCGTTTCTCCAATTCCAGCGCATAATCACGCTGCGAATCGGTGATATTCATGATCACCACTTGCTCGGGTGCCAGCCATAATGGCATAGCGCCGGCATAATGTTCAATCAGGATACCGATGAAGCGCTCCATGGAGCCGACGATCGCCCGGTGCAGCATGACCGGCGCCTTGCGCTCGCCGCCTTCGGTCACGTACTGCGCGCCAAGGCGTTCGGGCATCATGAAATCAACCTGCATGGTGCCGACCTGCCATTCGCGGCCCAGGCAGTCCTTCATGTGATACTCGATCTTGGGGCCATAGAACGCGCCTTCGCCGGGAAGTTCCTGCCACTCGACGTCGCAGGCCTTTAAAGCACCGCGCAGCGCGTCCTCGGCGCGGTCCCACACCTCGTCGCTGCCGATGCGTTTTTCCGGACGCAGCGCGATCTTGATCGCGATATCCTCGAAGCCGAAGTCCTGGTACACCTTCAGCGCCTGGCGGTGGAAGCTCGTGACTTCCGGCTCGACCTGCTCTTCGGTGCAGAAGACATGGCCATCGTCCTGGGTAAAGGCTCGCACGCGCATGATGCCGTGCAGCGCGCCGGAGGGCTCGTTGCGGTGACAGCCGCCGAACTCGCCAAAGCGCACCGGAAGCTCGCGGTAGCTTCGAAGGCCCGAGTTGAACACCTGGACGTGGCCCGGGCAGTTCATCGGCTTAAGCGCGTACTCGTGCTTTTCCGATTCGGTGAAGAACATGCCATCGGCGTAGTTGTCCCAGTGGCCGGACTTTTTCCACAGCGACACGTCCATGACCTGCGGGCAGCGAATCTCCTGGTAGCCGCCCTCTTTATAGACGCCGCGCATGTACTGCTCGACCTGCTGCCACAGCGCCCAGCCGTTGGGGTGCCAGAACACCATGCCCGGCGCCTCTTCCTGCATGTGGAAGAGATCGAGCTTGCGCGCCAGCTTGCGGTGGTCGCGCTTTTCCGCCTCTTCCAGACGCTTCAAATACGCCTTGAGCTGCTTTTTGTCGGCCCAGGCCGTGCCGTAGATGCGCGTGAGCATGGCGTTGGAGGCGTCTGCACGCCAGTAGGCACCGGCCAGCTTGGTCAGTTTGAACGCTTTTAGATGACGCGTGTTGGGCACGTGCGGGCCCCGGCACATGTCCGTGTACTCTTCGTGGTGGTACAGGCGGATGGCCGCGCCGTCCGGGATCTCGCGCACGATCTCCTGCTTGTAGGGTTCGTCGCGAGCAACGAAGGTTTCCAGCGCCTGGTCACGGTCGACGTATTCGCGAACAACGTCGTACTCGGTGTCGATCAGCGACTGCATGCGCTTCTCGATCGCGTCCAGATCGTCCGGCGTGACCGAGCGGCCAAAGTCGATATCGTAATAAAAGCCGTTTTCGATCACCGGGCCGATCGCCATTTTGGCGTCGGGGTAGAGCTGCTTGACCGCATGCCCAATCAGGTGCGCGCTGGAGTGGCGAATGATGTCGACGCCTTCCGGGTCGCGGGCGGTGATGATCGCGACCTCGGCGTCGTGCTCGATCATGTCGGCCGCATCGACCAGCACACCGTCGATCTTTCCGGCCACGCACGCCTTGGCCAAACCAGGGCCAATGGACTCGGCGAAAGCCATGATGGAAAGCGGTTCGTCAAACGTACGTTGGCTGCCGTCGGGCAGTGTCACTATGGGCATTCGGGTGTTCCTTGAGCGCAGTGGTGATCCATACCAGGGATCACATATCGCTATCAATGGCTTGAGGGTTCGTTTCAAACGCAAAAGCGCCTGCCCACTGATGGGCAGGCGCGTAGACTAGCAGACTTTCAAGCCACGAGACACCGGCGCCCGGCTTGCCCCGCAGGGCCAAAACCAGTGCCAAGAACGCTTCAGCCGCAGTGCGCCAGCGCCAGAACGTGCTCACGAGTCAGCGGTGCGAGCGCAAGCGCCTGGGCGCTGGGCGGCGTGACCCACACCGCCTCGGCGATCTCCGCCGCCGCCTCGACGTGCTCATCAAGGTCCAGACGAAAAAGCTCGGTATCGATCAGCGTATCCGGCTCGTTGGCGGCCTCGATTTTGAGGCGCGCCATGTACTCGAGACGCTCAGACGCCACGACGACGCCAAGCTCCTCTTCGAGCTCGCGAACCAGCGCCTGGCGGGCGGGCTCGTTGGGTTCGATTTTACCGCCGGGCTGCATGAAGAAGCGGCTCCCCCGCTTTCGCACCAGCAAAAGCTCGCCCACGGCGTTGATGACCAGCGCCGCGGCGATGTGCAGCGTATGTGCGGGCGCCCCGGTAGGCGCTCCCGCTGAAACGACGCTATCGCTCATGCGACGGCCTCAAAACGCCCAGTCGTCGTCTTCGGTGGCGACCGCCTTGCCGATCACGTAGGACGAGCCGGAGCCCGAGAAGAAGTCGTGGTTCTCATCGGCGCTGGGCGATAGTGCGGCCATGATGGTCGGGTCCACGTCGGTCACGCTGCTCGGAAAGAGCGGCTCGAAGCCCAGGTTCATCAGCGCCTTGTTGGCGTTGTAGTGCAAAAACTTCTTCACGTCCTCGGTCAGGCCGACCGCGTCGTAGAGCGACTCGGTGTAGCGCACCTCATTGTCGTAAAGCTCCAAAAGCAGCTCGTAGGCGTAATCCTTGACCGCCTGCTGGCGCTCCGGAGTGGCCTCGTTGAGGGCCTGCTGGAACTTATAACCGATATAGTAGCCGTGCACTGCCTCATCGCGAATGATCAAACGGATCAGATCCGCCGTGTTGGTGAGCTTGGCGTGGCTCGACCAGTACATGGGCAGGTAGAAGCCGGAGTAGAACAGAAACGACTCCAGGAAGACGCTGGCGACCTTGCGCATCAAGGGGTCGTCTGCACGATAGCGCTCGAGAATCAGCTCGGACTTCGCCTGGAGCATCGGGTTCTCTTCGCTCCAGCGAAAGGCGTCGTCAACGTCGCGCGTGGTACAGAGCGTCGAGAAGATCGAGCTATAGGAGCGCGCGTGTACCGACTCCATGAAGGCGATGTTGGTGTACACCGCCTCTTCGTGCGGCGTGCGCGCGTCCTCCATCAGCGTTGGCGCACCGATGCTGCCCTGGATGGTATCCAGAAGCGTCAGACCCGTGAAGACGCGGATGGTCAGCTGTTTTTCCTGCTGAGTCAGCGTGTTCCAGGACTGAATATCGTTGGACAGCGGCACTTTTTCCGGCAGCCAGAAGTTGCTCGTCAGACGGTTCCAGACCTCCAGGTCCTTGTCGTCCTGCAGCCGGTTCCAGTTAACGGCGTCGACCCGTGATAGGCGTTGCATGGTGTTCATTGTGCGGTCTCTTTCGTTACGTGGTTACAGCGTGCAGGAAACACAGCCTTCAACTTCGGTGCCTTCCAGCGCGCTTTGACGCAGACGAATGTAGTAAAGCGTTTTAATGCCCTTGCGCCACGCGTGGATCTGCGCCTTGTTGATGTCGCGCGTCGTGGCGGTATCCGGGAAGAACAGCGTCAGCGACAGGCCCTGATCGACGTGTTTGGACGCCTCGGCGTAGGTGTCGATGATCTTCTCGGGGCCGATCTCGTAGGCGTCCTGGAAGTAGTCGAAGTTCTCTTCGTTCAAGAAAGGCGCCGGGTAGTAGACGCGGCCGAGCTTGCCTTCCTTGCGAATCTCGATCTTCGCCGCCACCGGGTGAATGCTCGAGGTGGAGTGGTTGATATACGAGATCGAACCGGTCGGCGGTACGGCCTGCAGGTTACGGTTGTAAAGGCCGTGAGCCATGACCGACTTTTTCAACTGCTCCCAGTCGCCCTGGGTCGGAAGCGCGATGCCGCTGCGCTCGAAGAGTCCGCGCACCTTTTCGGTCTTCGGCAGCCACGCATCATCAGTGTACTTGTCGAAGAAGGTGCCCGAAGCGTAGGTGGAGTCGGCAAAGCCCGCGAAGGTGTCGCCATGCTCGATCGCCAGCTGATTCGACGCGCGAATGGCGTGAAACGCTACGCAGTAGAAGTAGAGATTGGTGAAATCCAGCCCCTCTTCCGAGCCGTAATAGATGTGCTCGCGAGCCAAAAAGCCGTGCAGGTTCATCTGGCCAAGGCCGATAGCGCGTGACTTGGCGTTTCCTTCGGCGATCGAGGGCACGCTCTTTAGGTTGCTCATCTCGGAGACGGCGGTCAGGCCACGAATGGCGATGTCTACGCTGGTGCCGATATCGCCGGAATCCATCACCTTGGCGATGTTCATCGAGCCCAAGTTGCAGGAGATGTCCTGACCGATCTTGCTGTAGTTCAGGCTTTCATCATACTCGGTCGGCGTGTTGACCTGCAGAATCTCCGAGCACAGGTTGCTCATGTTGATGCGCCCGGCGATCGGATTGGCCCGGTTCACCGTGTCTTCGAACATGATGTAGGGGTAGCCGGACTCGAACTGAAGCTCAGCAAGCGTCTGGAAGAAGGCGCGCGCGTTGATCTTCTGCTTGCGAATGCGCGCGTCCGCGACCATCTCGTGGTAGTGCTCGCTGACGCTGATATCGCCAAACGGCTTGCCGTAGACCCGCTCCACATCATAAGGCGAGAACAGATACATGTCGTCGTTGCGCTTGGCGAGCTCAAACGTGATATCCGGAATGGTCACGCCAAGCGAGAGCGTCTTGATACGGATTTTCTCGTCGGCATTTTCGCGCTTGGTATCCAGAAAGCGCAGAATATCCGGGTGGTGGGCGTTCAAGTAGACCGCCCCCGCGCCCTGGCGCGCGCCGAGCTGGTTGGCGTAGGAGAAGGCATCTTCCAAAAGCTTCATGATCGGAATGATGCCGGAGGACTGGTTCTCGATGCGCTTGATCGGTGCGCCGGACTCACGAATGTTGCTCAGCAAGAACGCCACGCCGCCGCCGCGCTTGGAGAGCTGCAACGCCGAGTTGATCGAGCGGCCGATCGACTCCATGTTGTCTTCGATACGCAGCAAAAAGCACGATACCAGCTCACCGCGCTGCTGCTTGCCGCAGTTCAAAAACGTCGGTGTGGCCGGCTGGAAGCGCCCGCTGATGATCTCGTCGACCAGCGATTTGGCAAGCTGCTCGTCACCGCGGGCAAGCGTTAGCGCCACCATGCATACGCGGTCTTCGTAACGCTCGAGATAGCGCTTGCCATCGAAGGTTTTCAGCGTATAGCTGGTGTAGTACTTGAACGCGCCCAGAAAGCTTGGGAAACGAAATTTGTAGGCGTAGGCCTGCTCGAACAGCGCCTTGACGAAAGCCGGCGCGTACTGGTTGAGCACTTCGGCTTCGTAGTAGCCCTCTTCTACCAGGTAGTCGAGTTTCTCTTCCAGCGAGTGGAAAAAAACCGTGTTTTGATTGACGTGCTGCAGAAAGTACTGGCGCGCCGCCTCGCGGTCCTTGTCGAGCTGAAGCTCGCCGTTGGCACCGTAAAGATTCAGCATCGCGTTCAGCGCGTGATAGTCCAGCGTACGCGTCTGGCTCGCTTCTGCCACCGGTTTTTTCGTTTCAGGCACGTTGGTAGTGGCTACGTTTGTCGTTTCCAAAACTCTTCTACTCCTTTGCGAACCCTGGCGACGTCATCGTCAGTGCCCAAAAGCTCAAATCGATAAAGCAGCGGCACTTGGCACTTCTGGGCGACGATGCGCCCCGCCAGCCCGTAAGCCTCGCCAAAATTGGTATTGCCAGCGGCAATGACGCCTCGGATGAGGCGCCGGTTATGCTCATCGTTCAAAAAGCGGATCACCGGACCCGGTACCGCCCCTTGCGTACCGCCCCCACCATACGTTGGGGTAATGAGCACGTAAGGCGTGTCGATATGAGGGACCGGGTCGTTGCGGTTGATCGGCAGCCGGTGCGCCGTCAGTCCCAGCTTTTCCACGAAACGATGGGTGTTGCCTGACCGGGTGGAAAAATACACCAGCGTGCCAGCCAACGGTGCGTGAGCGTCCGTCAGCATGGCACGAAATTAAGCCAGTGCCTGGATGCGATCCGGACGAAAGCCCGACCAGTGATCGTCACCGGCCACGACCACGGGCAGCTGGCGATAGCCCAGCGCCTCGACTTCCTGCTGGGCGCCATCTTCGGCGGTGATATCGATCACGGTGTACTCGATTCCCTGCTTGTCCATCGCGCGGTAAGTGGCGGTGCACTGAACGCAGGCGGGCTTGCTGTAAATCTGGATGGCCATGGCTATTTTTTCCTTTTCATAGCGGCGTTTTTGGGCTAGAGCACCGGTTGTGCCCGACCCCCTCTAAACAGACTACGCATACTATATATAGACCACCACAAAATCAATTCAAGCATATATGGTATTTTTTAATCCACAGGTTATTGACAAAGTGTACCCAGCGCAGCGGCGCGGCCCACCCGTGAAAGGCTTTGAAAAAAAGCGAATTGCAAGCGCGATATCTATCGATTAAAGCCGTTTTTAGCCCCATTTACGGCCGGGTTTTAGAAGGTTATCCACTTCGATTTTTGGCGATAAAAAAGCTGTGCCTGGGTCAAAAGCGAGCCGGAAAAAAGCGCAAATATTCGCGTGGTGGCATGCTGAGCCAAATGCCAACAATGGACGTTCAAAAACCGTGGAGATGAAGGAGGCAGCAAGGCGGCAAAAGAGAACGTTTCAGGAGGCGATGCGAATGGGGCCTGCGCATAAGACGCGCAGCAAAAAGCCCGACCGGAGCCGGGCTTTCGACAAGGCGCTCAAGGCGCCTTGCTAATCGGTCAACGTCTTAGGCAATAGCGGCCTGGTAGCGACGCTCGACTTCGTCCCAGTTGACGACTTCAAAGAAGGCGGCAATGTAGTCCGGGCGCTTGTTCTGATATTTCAGGTAGTAGGCGTGCTCCCACACGTCCAGACCCAGAATCGGCGTGTTGCCGTCCATCAAGGGGCTGTTCTGGTTCAGCGTATTCTCGACGACCAGCTTTTTCTGCGGCGTTACGGAGAGCCACGCCCAGCCGCTGCCGAAACGACCGGTAGCGGCCTTTTTGAACTCTTCCTTGAAGGTGTCGAAGCCACCCAATTCGCTGTCGATTGCCTTGGCAACGTCACCCTTGGGCTGGCCGCCGCCGTTGGGCGACATCATTTGCCAGAACATGGAGTGGTTGACGTGACCGCCGCCGTTGTTGATCACGGCCTGACGCTTCTCTTCCGGCACACGGTCCAAGTTGGACACCAGCTCTTCGATCGACAGATCTTCAAGGCCGGTGCCTTCGAGCGTGCTGTTCAGGTTGGTCACGTAGGTATTGTGGTGACGAGAATGGTGGATTTCCATCGTCATCGCATCGATGTTCGGCTCGAGTGCGTCGTAGGCATACGGCAGTTCGGGTAGTGTATGTGCCATGTCATCATCTCCTTGAGTGACTTTCGATGTTCACTGAGTAGGTGTGGTCACACCCTACTCTTTTCAACCGCTTGAGCGGAATTTTCCTCGAAACGCAAACGTGCATTGGCGCTGCGCGCCCTAGCACTCTAGCTAACAATCAGCGCTTTATCTAATAGGCGCGCAATAAAAAAGCCGGCTGCACGGCAGCCGGCTTTCGCTCATCCGCCTTAAAGCGAATAGCACGTTTACGCTGTTAGAGCTTGCTCTCGAGTTCCGGCAGCAGCTCGAACAGATCCCCCACCAGCCCGTAATCCGCTACCTGGAAGATCGGCGCTTCCTCGTCCTTGTTGATCGCCACGATCACCTTCGAGTCCTTCATCCCCGCCAGGTGCTGGATCGCGCCACTGATGCCCACCGCGATGTACAGATCCGGGGCCACGATCTTGCCGGTCTGACCCACCTGCATGTCGTTGGGTACGAACCCTGCGTCCACCGCCGCCCGCGAGGCGCCGACCGCCGCACCCAGCTTGTCGGCGATGCCGTCGAGCAGCTTGAAGTTCTCGCCGTTGCCCATGCCGCGGCCACCGGAGATCACGACCTTCGCGCCCCCCAGCTCCGGGCGGTCGGACTGCGCGAGCTCCTCACCGATGAACTGCGACTGGTCGTTGTCGACCACGGTGTCGAGGGCTTCGATCGAGGCGGCGTTGTCGCTACCCACGGCGTCAAACGCCGTGGTGCGCACGGTCATGACCTTGAGCGCGTCGTCGCTTTTCACCGTGGCGATGGCGTTGCCGGCGTAGATCGGACGCTTGAAGGTGTCCGGGCCGTCGACCGCAACGATCTCGGAGAGCTGGCTGACGTCCCTGAGCGCGGCGACCCGCGGCAGCACGTTCTTGCCGGTGGTCGAGGCGCTGGTGAGAATATGGGTGTAGTCGTCGGCCAGCGCCACGATCAGTGCGCCCAGCGGCTCGGCGAGCTGGTGGGCGTAGACGGTGTTATCCGCCAGCCGAACCCGGGTGACGCCGTCGAGCTTCGCGGCCTGATCGGCGGCGGCCTGAACGCCTTCGCCGGCGATCAATACATCGATATCGCCGCCGATCTCGCGGGCGGCGGCCACCACGTGGGCGGTGGCGTCAAGCAGGTGGCCGTCGTGGAGATCGGCCAGTACCAGAATGCTCATGGAGTGTACTCCCTGGAATAACGGTGAAAGAGGCAGTCGGACGGTGGAGTGATCAAAGCACCTTCGCTTCGTTCTTGAGCTTGTCGACCAGCTCGTCGACCGAGGCCACTTTCACCCCGCCCTTGCGCTCCGCCGGCGTTTCGACTTTCACCAGGCTCACTTTTGATCCCACCTCGACGCCGTAGTCCGCCGGGGTCTTGACGTCCATCGGCTTCTTCTTGGCCTTCATGATGTCGGGAAGCTTGGCGTAACGCGGCTCGTTGAGGCGCAGATCGGTGGTGACGATCGCCGGAAGCGACAGCGACAGGGTCTGCAGGCCGCCGTCGATCTCGCGGGTGACGGTAACCTTGTCGCCGTCGACGGCGACCTTCGAGGCGAAAGTCGCCTGGGGCAGGTTCGCAAGCGCCGCGAGCATCTGGCCGGTCTGGTTGTTGTCGGTGTCGATCGCCTGCTTGCCGAGAATCACCAGCCCCGGCTGCTCCTGTTCGACCACCTTCGCCAGCAGTTTTGCCACCGCCAGCGACTCGACGCGCTCGTCGGTCTCGATCTGAATCGCACGGTCGGCACCGAGCGCCAGCGCGGTGCGCAGCTGCTCCTGGGCGGCTTTCGGGCCAATGCTCACGGCGACCACTTCCGTGGCCACGCCCTGCTCCTTCAGACGCACCGCCTCTTCCACGGCGATCTCGCAGAAGGGGTTCATGGCCATCTTGACGTTGGTGAGATCCACGTCCGAATGGTCCGCCTTGACGCGAATTTTCACGTTGTAATCGATGACGCGTTTGACCGCGACTAATACTTTCATGGTTTCCTCGCTCGGCTGATAAGAAGCCCAAACTCTGGCTTAATTAACTCGGCGGCCAGTGCATTGTGGCGATGGCTAATGCCGCCTGGCTCTAAAAATGAAAAAAAGGCCTGCTCGATACGACATTCATTCAAGCGTTTGACAGACGGGTATTTGCATCAATGTGCCACAGCTTGTCTACGCCCTACAACGTCGAGCCGCTAAAATGCCGTCTAGAGCTAATATAGCGCTTTTGAAACAATAAATCCGGCGCCCAGGCAAGGCTAAAACGCCTGTCGAGGCGCCACAAATGATCGGCAGACCATCGTCGTGATGACCCGAGACCGGTATTATGCCTATCATGGGGTATAACCAGAAGCAAACGACCGTTTAGTATTAAGTCCGTGTTTTTATAAGCCACGGTACTAACGAGAATAAGGAGAGACCAGTGGAAAACGCAGAGCGCGATGTCATGGAAATGGACGTTGTCATCGTTGGTGCGGGGCCCTCTGGCCTGGCGGCGGCGTGTCGCCTGATGCAGCAAGCCAACGAAGCCGAGCAGGAACTGAGCGTGTGCGTCGTAGAGAAGGGCTCCGAAGTCGGCGCCCATATTCTATCCGGTGCGGTGCTGGAGCCGCGCGCCCTAAATGAGCTATTCCCGGACTGGCAAGAGCGCGGTGCCCCGCTCAACACGCCGGCCACCCGCGACGATCTTTACCTGTTGAAGGATAGCGAGAACGCCCGCAAGCTGCCCCACGCGCTGGTGCCAAAAAGCATGCACAACACTGGCGGCGACCAGACGCGCTACGTGATTAGCGCGGGCAATCTTTGCCGGTGGCTCGCCGAGCAGGCCGAGGCACTCGGCGTCGAAATCTTCCCAGGCTTTGCCGCTCAGGAAGTAATTATCGAGGATGGCGCGGTGCGCGGCATTCTCATCGGCGACATGGGCGTTGCCGCCGACGGCACGCCCAAGGATGGCCACATGCCGGGCATGGAGCTGCGGGCCAAATATACCCTCTTCGCCGAGGGCTCGCGCGGGCACCTGGGTAAGCGCCTGATCCGCGAGTTCTCCCTCGACGAAGGCCGCGACCCCCAGCACTACGGTATCGGCTTGAAGGAGCTTTGGGACGTACCCGCCGAGCAGCACGAGCCTGGGCTGGTGGTTCACGGCTCCGGCTGGCCGCTTCAAAACGATACCCACGGCGGCTGGTTTCTTTACCACGCAGAAAACCAGCAGGTCGTGGTCGGCCTGATCATGGATTTGGGCTACAAGAATCCGTGGCTCTCGCCCTTCGATGAATTCCAGCGCATGAAGCACCACCCGGTGCTGCGTCAGTATCTGGAAGGCGGCAAGCGCGTCGCTTACGGTGCGCGCGCCATCACCAAGGGCGGTTACAACTGCCTGCCGAAAATGACCTTTCCCGGCGGACTTTTGATCGGCTGCGACGCCGGCACGCTGAACTTTGCCAAGATCAAGGGCATCCATACCGCGATGAAGTCCGGACTGGTGGCCGCCGAGAGCGTGTTCGAGGCGATCAAGTCAGGTGACGAAGGCGGCGCGGAGCTTTCAAGCTTCACCGAGAAGTGGGAGTCGAGCTGGGCTTTTGAAGAGCTCAAGGAGAACGCGAGCTTTGGCCCGGCAATGCACAAGTACGGCAACGTCGGGGGCGGCGCGTTCAACTTCGTCAATCAGCTCGTTGGCAACAAGCTGCCAACGCTACACGATACCACCACCGACCACGGCGCGTTAAAGCCCGCCGATGAGTTCGAGAAGATCGACTACCCCAAACCCGACGGCAAGCTCTCGTTCGATAAGCCCTCATCGGTGTTTCTGTCCAACACCAACCATGAAGAGGACCAGCCCTGCCACCTGAAGCTGACCGACCCATCGATTCCCATCGAGCACAACCTGCCCAAATACGCCGAGCCTGCCCAGCGCTACTGCCCGGCCGGGGTGTACGAAGTGGTGGAAGACGATCAGGGTAAACCGCGCTTTCAGATCAACTTCCAGAACTGCGTGCACTGCAAGACCTGCGACATCAAGGATCCGGCCCAGAACATTACCTGGGTGGCGCCGGAGGGCGGCGGCGGGCCGAACTATCCCAACATGTAGCCCCTACTACTCCAACATGCAGCCCCTTTGCATGAATGAGCTCGGCCTCTCGAGGCCGAGCCTTCTCAAACCGCATTCTCAAACCGCAAGGCCCGCCGATCAGGCGGGCCTTGCGGTTTCCAGCAGCGTAATCGGCGCGCGCCGGGCAATCAGCCGGCGTCGTCCGGCCTGCGCAAAGCGAACGTCGATCACCGGGTCCTGGGGATTGCCCTCCACCGCGGCGACTTCCCCTTCGCCAAACACCTCGTGCATCAGCCGCTGCCCCGGATAGAACTCGCCATCTACTTGTGCCGGCGCGACGCTTGCAGGCGCCGTGGTCAAGGGGATGTCCTCACGACCCAGACGCGTGAGATAGCGCTCGATCAGGGTCGTCGACTCGACACTTAGCGCCGCCGACGGCGGGGACGGTGCCAAAAGCGCCTTTGCCACCTGCACGCCGTCGTGCCAGCGACTTTCGGCAATGAAGCGGCTAGGGCGATGGGCGCCTGCGTCATTGAGAAGCAAAAGCCGCTCCTGAGCCCGGGTGATCGCCACGTAAAAAAGCCGGCGCTCTTCTTCCAGTCGCGCATCGGAAAGCGGGTTATCGCGGCTGTAGTGAGGGAAATCCTCTTCATTGATGCCGGCGACCACGACCAGAGGCCACTCCAGCCCCTTCGCCCCGTGCACGGTGCTGATCAGCACGCCGCCGGCCTGGTTTTCCACCGGGCGCTCCAGAAGCTCGATGAAGGCGTCCGGGTTCTGCACGCTTTGTGCCTGCTCGATCAGCACGTCCAGAAGGCGCACGTCCTCCTCGCCCTTGTCGCGGCGGGCGGCGGCGCGCTTAAGCGTTTTTTCCGCCTCGATGGTCGTCACCACGTGCTGTAAAAGCTTCGCCGGCGGCCAGGCACTGAGCGTCGGCAGATCGCACAGCAGCGCCCAGCGCTTTTTCAGCGTGCGCTGCTGGATCGGCTTGAGCGAGGCCAGAAGCGGGTCGCTGCGCTCGGGAAAGGTCTGGGTCTCGGCCAGCCGGTGCGCCAGGCGACTCAGGCGCTCTCGCGCCACGAAGGGCGTGGGCTGAGCGAGCAGCAGCATGAGATGATTGGGATCCTTTAACAGCGCCGGGCGCCGCGAAAGCTTGAGATACCCGGCCAGCGCCTGCACCAGCGGCAGGCGGAACACGAAACGGTCCTCGCGGGCCAGGCGGAACGGTATGCCCGCCTGCAACAGCGCCAGCTGAAACGGCACTGACAGCGCCCAGCTGCGAACCAGAAGACTCACCTCGTCCAGCGCTCTGTTCGACGCCTGCCACTGACCGAGCGCCTCAAGCAGCAGCCGATTGCCCTGGCCGGCCTCGATGCGAGTATCGACGTTCCCCGGTGCGGCCAGGCAGAGCTGGTCCGGGCGGCGAGCGTTTTGCGAGATCGCGTGATTGGCCGTCAGCGCCAGCGCATGGCCATGACGAAAGGTGGTCGAGAGCGGATAGTCGGTGGCCGCGCCAAAGGTCACGGTGAAGTCGTCGAGCATGGTGTCCGGGCGGGCGCCGCGCCACTCGTAGATACACTGGTTGGCATCGCCCACCGCCATCACGCTCGCCGTGTTGCCGGCCAGCACCTTCAAAAGCCGCTGCTGGGCGGTATTGATGTCCTGATACTCGTCGATGATGACGTGATCGAGAAAGCCCGCGACGCGGGCGCGAAGCGCTGCGTCTGCCTCCAGCGCCTTCAGCGGGCGGTAGAGAAGATCCGCGTAGGTCATTAGCGCGTGATCCTTCAACAGCCGCTCGGCCTCATCGAAGGCATCGGGGAAGTAGTCGCTCTCCTGCTCGAGCCCCAGCCGCTCGAAAAGTATTTGTGGGGTGCAGAGATCCGCCTTCACCAGCCCGCAAAAGTGCGCCAGCGTTTCGAGACGGTCGGCGTCGAGCGCGGTTTCGCGCCGCTCGGGCTGGTCCGCCAGGACGTTGAGGCTTGCCTGACGCAGCAGCCGCTCGAGCTGCCACTCCGCCGATAGAAGCTGACGTGGCTCCAGCGCCCCCCAGCGGCACAGACTCTGAGTGAGCCGGTGCCCCAGCGAGTGAAACGTGCGAACGTCGGGCAGCGGCTGGCCGGCGGGCGCCATGCTCGCCAGGCGGCGCTGAAAATCCTCTCGCGCGGAGCGGTTGAACATCAGTACCAGAATACGCCTAGGGGACACACCGCGCTCCAGCAGGCGCAGCACGCGGGCGGCCATCGTGGTGGTCTTGCCCGCCCCGGCCACCGCTGCTACCCGGGCATGGCCGTCTGCGTGTTCGATGACCGCGCGCTGTTCCGGCGTCAGCTTCACGGCGTCTCGCGGGCGCGGTCGTCGCCGCCAAGCTCGCCAAGCGGGTAGCGGGCGCCTCCACTCTCAAGATACAGCCGCGCCCCCTCCGGGTGCTCCTCGAGCACTGCTTCGTCGATCAGCCGGTAAAATACGTTGCGATGAAGCCTGGCGGCCAGGCCAAAGCGCACCGATATTTCCGGCATAAGCTCGCCATCAGGGGCTTCGCTGAGCGTCATCGGGTGGGTGTCATCGAGGCGCACGACGTCGTCGAACTGGGTGGTAAACCACCAGGCGCCCTCGTTGAAATCCGCCTCAACGATCACGAACGGTAGATCCTTGACCGTGACCCGCCAGCGCTCGGCCGGCGTGACCAGACATACCCCCTCGTCGAAGCGGCGCAAGAGCGTGGCCAAAAGGTGCGGAATTTCCGTGCGGCCGAAGGGCTCGCCTTCGTGTCGCCAGCGCCCGTCGGCGTCGATGACGATATCGATATCGCCGCTAAGCGCCGGATGCCACTGATCCACCGGCGGGATAGTGGCCGAGTCCGGGCGGTGCGTGAGCAGTCGATCGATGTTCATAACGTTCTCCCGACGGGGCCAGCGCAGCCAGGGCTCACACGAGCCCGGCCTGCGCGAGCGCCTGCTGGACGTGGGGCGGCGCATCGGGAACGGCGCCGCGAAAGAGACGGTAGAAGTTGGCCGTGGTCTGCATGGCGACTTCGTCGACGCTGATACCCCGCTCGGCGGCGATGCACTCCGCGACCTCCACCACCCAGGCGGGCTCGTTGGGTTTACCGCGGTGAGGCACCGGGGCGAGATACGGGCTATCGGTTTCGATCAACAGCCGGTCCAGCGGCAGCACCTTGGCAAGCTCGCGAAGCGACTTCGCGCTTGCAAAGGTGACGATACCGGAAAGCGAGATGTAGAAGCCAAGGCGAATTGCCTCGCGCGCCATCTCGATATCTTCGGTGAAGCAGTGCAGCACCCCGGCGACATTGGGGTCGGTATGCTCGCGCAGAAGCGCCAGGGTGTCCTCTTTGGCCTCGCGGGTGTGCACGACCACCGGAAGTTCGAGCTCGGTGGCAGCGATCAGGTGGCGCTTGAAGCGCTCGTGCTGTACCTCGACGCTTACGCGATCGCGGTAGTGATAATCGAGCCCGGTTTCACCGATCGCCACCGCCCCGAACTGATCCGCGGCCTCCTTGATCGTCTCGACCTCGGGTTCGTGCTCGATGCTGGCCAGCGGATGAAGCCCCGCGGAGATCGCCACGTCCTGATGGCGGCGCGCAAGCGCGGCAAGACCGGGCATATCGTCGAGCGTGACCGCGATCGCCAGAAACTGGCTCACGTGAGCGGCGCGCGCCGCCGCCAGGGCAGCGTCGACATCGCCGTCGTAGGTGTGTTCGGAAAGACGATCCAGATGGCAGTGCGAGTCAACAAACATTAAAGCCTCGGGTAAAACGGCACATTGGGTGCGAAGGTGTGGCTTGTTAGCTAGAGCGTAAAGGAGGCCGGCGCGTTATCGAGCTGGCCGGCGAGCAGGGTTTCGATCTTGTCGCGCACCGCATAGTCTTGAAGGCCAAAATGCACGCCGATACCCGCCATGCGCCGCCCGCTGATACCGGCCGGCGAGACCCATACCACCGTGCCGGTCACGCTCAACCGCTCGCTTTCACCGGGCAGCGTGATCAGCAGGTGTACCACCTGTCCGAGGCGATAGAAGGTTTCGACGGGGACGAACATGCCGCCGCGCTCAAGATACGGCATGTAGGCCGAGAGCAGCGTGGGAATATCCGGCACCGTTAGCGAAAGAGCTTTTTGAGCGGTCATCGACACCTCGTGCAGTGGCATTAAACGGGTGATCGGCTTGGCAGCGGTCAGGAGCGCAAAAGCGCCGACCAGCGCACCAACCACGCCTCGAGCACCAGCTGAGGGTTGGGGTTGGTGCCCATCGACAGCAGCCGGCGCTGCTCGCGCGCGTAATCCAGCAGGCGAAACCAGTCCTGAACGCGGGCATTCTTGACCGCCTGGCGGTAAAGCGGCTCCAGATCTGGATTGTGTAGCGCCGCGGTCTGGCCGGTCAGGCCGAGTCGGATTAGATCCTCGAGCCAAGCGATACCGTACCATAATATGGCGTCGATCATCTGGCGGTCCAGCCGCGCCGCCTCGGAGACCGGCTCCGCGCCGCGCACCAGCTGCTCGAAGCTGTCGTGAATCTGATGGCGCAGCGCACGCTCGTCCGGGGCGGCAAGCTCGATGGCCAACAGCGGCAGCCCCCCGGAAACCTGCCACCAGAAAAGCGCCTCATCGCTGCCCAGGTGCTCGGTTAGAAAGCCCTGACACTGCTCGAAGGGAACGCTCGGCAACGACCACTGCTGGCAGCGCGAACGAATGGTGGGCAGCATGCGCGAGGGCACATCCGACAGCAGGATAAAGAGCGTCTGCTCGCCAGGCTCCTCGAGGCTTTTGAGCAGCGCATTGGCGGCGGCGCTGTTCATCGCCTCAGCCGGGCTGATCACGATCACCCGGTAGCCGCCCTGCTGGGCGGTCTGGTGAACGAAGCGATTGACCTCACGAATCGAGTCGATCCGAATCTGACGCTTGCCCTCTTCCAGGCTAATGCGCATTAAATCCGGATGATAGCCCGAGGCGAGCATGCTGCAGCTGTGGCAGTGGCCGCAGGCCTGCTCACCGGGATTCAAGCACAGCGTACGCGCCACCAGCGCATCGGCAAGCTGCTGTTTGCCAAGCCCGCGGGCGCCGCTGAGCAGCAGCGCGTGGGGCATGCGCCCCTCGCGTAAGAGCCGCAAAAACTGCTGCCAAATCCCGCGGTGCCAGGGCAGAAGATCCGCTATGGCCATGTTGCCACCCGCTCTTCAAGCGCCTGCGTCAGGGCGGCTTGCACCTCATCGAGCGGCTTCTGCGCATCGATCAGAGCAAAGCGCTGCGGGTCGGCGGCGGCGCGCGCCTGGTAGGCGCCGCGCACGGCGCTGAAAAAGGCCGCCTGCTCGCGCTCGAAGCGATCCGGCTCGGTATTGCTGGCCTGTCGCCGGCCCTCCAAACGCGACTTCGCCGCCTCTGGCGGCATATCGAGCAGCAGGGTCAGATCCGGCGCGAGCCCCTTTTGCACGAAACGCTCGAGAGTTTCGATGCGGGCGGGATCGATGCCGCGCCCACCGCCCTGATAGGCGAAGGTGGCGTCGGTAAAGCGGTCGCACACCACCCAAGCCCCGCGAGCCAATGCCGGCTCGATCTTCTCGGCTAGATGCTGGGCGCGGGCGGCAAACATCAGCAGAAGCTCCGCGTCGCTGTCGAGCGGCTCATCAAACGTGGTGGCCAACAGCAGCTCGCGGATCGACTCCGCCCGCGGGGTGCCGCCGGGTTCGCGGGTAGTGATGACCTCCAGCCCTTGCGCTCGAAGCCACTGCGCCACGAAGGCAACATTGGTGGACTTACCCACCCCTTCGCCCCCTTCCAGGGTAATAAAGCGACCGCGCTGGGTCATTGACACCTCGTAAAACCGTGAGCGGCGTCGGCATCCACCGGCGCCGCCTTACTGATTGCGTATATAGCGATTGACGGCGTTGTTATGCTCGCGCAGCGTGCGCGAAAAGTGGTGCGTGCCGTCGCCTTTGGAGACGAAATAGAGGGTCTCGCCGGGAAGCGGATCGACCGCGGCTTCGAGCGACGCCCAGCCGGGCATCGCGATGGGCGTAGGCGGCATGCCGTCGATCACGTAGGTATTGTAGGGCGTGGCTTCGCGCAAGTCCGCGTAGGTGATGCGCCCATCGTAGCGCTCGCCCATGCCGTAGATCACCGTGGGGTCGGTTTGCAGGCGCATGCCCTGCTCCATGCGCCGCTTGAACACGCCCGCGATTTCACGACGCTCTTCCGGCGCCCCGGTTTCACGCTCGATGAGCGAGGCCATGATCAGCGCCTCGTAGGGCGACTCGATGGTGAGATCGTCGGCGCGGTTTTCCCAGGCCTCACTGAGCATCTGCTCCATCCGCTCGAGCGCTTGGCGAAGAATGTCCACGTCGCTCATCCCCAAGTGATAGCGGTAGGTATCCGGGAAGAACCAGCCTTCCGGGTAGGTACCTTCGCGGCCCAGCAGCGCCATCACCTCATCATCGCTCATGCCGGTGGTCCGGTTATCGAGCTTTTCGGCGCGGTCCAGAAGTTCGCGCATCTGGCGAAACGTCCACCCTTCGGGCACGGTTAGCGCGTAGGTCATCACGTCGTTACTGCCCAGCAGCGCCATGACCTCGCGCGCGCTCATGTCCGGGATGATGCGGTACTCGCCAACCCGAAGCCTTGGCACCTCGTCGGGCGCGATGCGCGCCAGCAGGCGAAACGCCCAGCTATCGTCGACCACACCCTGGGCGTCGAGATCGGCGATCGCCTGGTTGAACCCGGTGCCGGGGGCCACGTAGTAGAGCGTTGGCTCATCCAGCGCCACCGGCGCGTCGAGCCGGCTTTGCCAGTACACATAGCCGCCGACCAGGGCCGCACCAACGAGCAGCGCCAGTACCAACAGCGCCCCCAGCAGTCGTTTCACCATCTCACTCGCTGCCTCTTGTCAAAATGAATCCGGGTAGCCCAAAAGGCGATGTGCCTCGCGTTGAAGGCCTCCCGTCGTTAACGGCCAGCGCGCAACCGCGCCACCATCGGCGTCGACCAGAGTATGAACCGGCCAGAGTCCCTGGACGGAGTTGCCGACCCATAGCGCCTCGACGCCCAAAAGCGCACGAGCGTCGATCTCGGCAATGTCGACATGGCCCTGCTCGATCAGCGCATCGCGAAGCGTTCCGGCCACGCCGCACTGCTCGAGCGCCGGTGTAAAAACCCGCCCCCGATCGCGCCAGAACACGTTCATGCTGACCGCCTCGACCACCAACCCTTGGGTATCGAGTAACAGCCCTTCGTGAACGTTTGGATCACGCCACTCCTGGCGCGCCAGCACGTTCTCGAGCCGGCTTAGGTGCTTAATACCCGAAAGCCTGGGCTGATGGCCAAGACGCAGCTCGCAAAGACGCACGCAGGCGCCCTGGCGCCAGCGCTCGACCGGCGCGGTAAAGCGGCGGTAGCTGACCAGCAGACGCGGCTCGGGCACCTCGGGCGCCCGGTAGCCTTGGCCGCCGCTGCCCCGGGTTACGATCAGCTTGAGCACCTCGAGCCCACGCGCCGCGTCTGGCTTAAAGCTCGCCTCCAGCGCGTCGAGCGAAGGCATGGGAATGTCGAGCGTTTGGCAGCCGCGGGCCAGGCGCTTGACGTGGCAGGACCACAAAAGCGGCTGCCCCGCGCGCATCAGCACCGTTTCGAACAGCCCGTCGCCAAACGCGAGCCCGCGGTCGTCGCCGGGTACGTGACAGGCATCGGGCATCGGCGTTTACACCCGCGTAAACAACAGCGAGCCGTTGGTGCCGCCAAATCCAAAGGAGTTGGAGAGCGTGGTGTCGATACGCATCTCGCGCGCCGTATGCGGCACGTAGTCGAGATTACAGCCCGGCTGCGGGTTGTCCAGGTTGATGGTCGGCGGCGCGATTTGATCGCGAATCGCCAAAATGCTGAAGACCGCCTCGACCGCGCCCGCCGCGCCGAGCAGGTGACCGATCATCGACTTGGTCGAGCTCACCGCAACGTTTTTGGCACCCTCGCCGATGACGCGCTCGATGGCCCGGCTTTCGGCGAGATCGCCCGCCGCGGTCGAGGTGCCGTGGGCGTTGATGTAGTCGACCTTTTCCGGGTCGATCCCGGCATCCTTGATCGCGTTGCTCATGGCAAGCGCCGCCCCGCGGCCATCTTCCGGCGGTGCGGTCATGTGAAAGGCGTCGTCGCTCATGCCAAAGCCTGAAAGCTCGGCGTAGATGTTCGCCCCGCGCGCTTTGGCGTGCTCGTACTCTTCGAGCACCAGCACGCCGGCACCGTCGGAGAGCACGAAACCGTCGCGGTCGGCATCCCAGGGGCGGCTGGCCGCCTGCGGGTCATCGTTACGCGTGGAGAGCGCACGCGCCGCGGAAAAGCCGCCAAGTCCCAGCGGCGTAGTCGCCATTTCGGCGCCGCCACAAATCATTACGTCGGCATCACCGTAGGCGATGGTGCGCGCGCTGTAGCCGATGTTGTGCGTGCCGCTGGTGCAGGCGGTGGTGATCGCGATGTTCGGGCCCTTGAAGCCGTGCTGGATCGCCATGTTGCCGGAGATCATGTTGATGATCGAGCCGGGCACGAAAAACGGCGACACGCGCCGCGCACCGCCTTTGTTGAGCGCGTTATGGTTATGCTCAATCATCGGCAGCCCGCCGATGCCCGAGCCGATCGCTACGCCAATACGTGCCGCGTTCTGTTCGGTGCACTCGATCCCGGCATCGCTGATCGCCTGCCCACCCGCGGCCATGCCGTACTGGATGAACAGATCCATCTTGCGAGCGTCCTTGGGATTGAGATACTCGCCGATATCGAAATCCTTCACCGACCCGCCAAAGCGGGTGTTGAAACTGCTGGCATCGAAATGCTCGATCGGCGCAATGCCGCTTTTGCCCGCCACGATATTGGCCCACGACTGCTCGACCGTATTGCCCACTGGCGTGACCAGGCCAAGCCCGGTTACCACTACCCTTCTACGCGCCATCAGCTTTCCTCCCGGCATCCTTGGTACAAGACCAAAACGGCCTGCTGTCAAAATTTCGCCTAGTATACCGGAGATTGGCCAACGAATTCACTCAAGTGCAGACACAAAAAAAGCCGCCCTGGGCGGGGCGGCTCTTTTTTCTCCAGACATCGACTGCTTGTCTGAACGATCGCGTCGATCAGCCCTTACTGATGGGCGTTGACGTAGTCGATCGCTTCCTGAACCGTAGTGATCTTTTCGGCTTCTTCGTCAGGAATTTCGGTGTCGAATTCCTCTTCCAGCGCCATAACGAGCTCTACGGTGTCAAGCGAATCAGCGCCCAGGTCTTCGGTGAACGAAGAGCTATTCTGGATATCCTCTTCCTTGACGTTCAGGCGCTCGGCCACGACTTTTTTAACGCGCTCTTCAATGGTACTCATCAACGTACTCCAGTCATTCACAGTTAGCCGTTATTGATAACCAGCTATATCGGGAACCGCTAGCCAAAAGCTGCGGGTAGTTTATAGACGCCCCAGGGTCGACGCAACCGTCGAATCCGGGCCATCAACGCATATTCATACCGCCGTTCACGTGAAGCGTCTCGCCGGTAATATAACCTGCCGCGTCGCTGGTCAAAAAGCCCACCGCTGCGGCGATCTCTTCCGGCCCGCCCAGGCGCGCCAGAGGAATCTGTTTCAACAGCGCTTCGTGCTGCGCTTCGGGCAGCGCCTCGGTCATGTCGGTTGCGATAAACCCTGGCGCCACGGTGTTGACGGTGATCGCACGAGACGCAACCTCTCGCGCCAGCGCCCGGCTAAAGCCTTCCATGCCGGCCTTGGCGGCAGCATAGTTGGTTTGGCCCAAATTGCCCATGGTGGCCACCACCGAGCTGATTGATACGATACGCCCAAAGCGTGCCTTTGTCATACCGCGAAGGCAAGCTTTACTTACACGATAAACGGATTTGAGATTGGTATCCATAACCGAATCCCACTCGTCCTCTTTCATACGCATCAACAAGTTATCGCGCGTGATGCCGGCATTGTTGACCAGAATGGTCGGCGCGCCGAAACGCTCGCCGATCTCCTTGAGCACAGCATCGATGCTCGCTTGATCGGTCACGTTCAAACAGATACCCGCACCTTCGATACCCTGCTCTTTCAGGTCGGCATCGATTTTTTGCGCACCGGATTCGCTGGTGGCCGTACCGATCACGATACGCCCCTGGCGGCCAAGCTCGTGTGAGATGGCGCGACCGATGCCGCGACTGGCGCCGGTTATCAGCGCAACTTTACGTTCAATGGTCATAGCGCTTTGCCTTTAACCGTTTGAGAATCTGACCAGCGTAGCGCCTACGCGCGCTGGTCGGCCAACGCTTCGCGGGCAAGCTCGAGAGCCTGCTCGAGACTGTCCGGGTCGTTGACCGCCAGTCCCTTGCTCGAGCGCACGATGCGCTTGTTAAGCCCGGTCAATACCTTGCCAGGCCCGCACTCGATGAAAACGCTCGCGCCCTGATCGGACATCGTTTCGACGCAGTCCGACCAGCGCACCGGCTGGTAGAGCTGCTCGATCAGCCGCGTGCGCAGCGTGTCGATATCGGCGTGAGCCTTGGCGTCGACGTTTTGCACGACATTGTAGCGCGGCGCGCGAAATTCGACCTCTTTCATATGGGCGCTGAGCCGTTCGGCGGCCGGGCGCATCAGCGCGCAGTGGGACGGCACCGATACCGGCAGGGCCATCGCGCGCTTGGCACCGGCTTCCTGGCAGGCATGGATCGCCCGCTCCACCGCGCCCTTGTTACCGGCAATCACGACCTGGCCTGGAGAGTTGTAGTTGACGGCAGCGACCACCTCGTTTTGGGCAGCGCTTGCGCACGCCGCCTCTACGGCTTCGTCACCGAGGCCCAAAATCGCGGCCATCGCACCCTCGCCGTCGGGTACGGCGTCCTGCATCGCCTCGCCGCGCAGGCGCACCATGCGCACGCCTTCGGCGAATCCCATCACCCCAGCGCACACCATGGCGCTGTACTCGCCCAGGCTGTGGCCGGCCATGATGCCGGGCCGCGGGCCTTCGAGCTCCTGCCAAACGCGCCAGATCGCAACGCTCGACGTCAGAAGCGCCGGCTGAGTACACGCCGTTTTGTTGAGCGCCTCTTCAGGGCCATCCTGGACGATTTTCCACAGATCGAAGCCCAGGGCATCCGACGCTTCCTCGAATGTCGTTCCCACCACGCTGTAGCGCTCGGCCAGCTCGCGCAGCATGCCTGGCTGCTGCGAACCCTGACCGGGAAACACGAAGGCAAGGGGTTGTGACATATCGTTCACCTTTGCTCTAGTAGGCATTTGCTCATTCGAGCACATGGACGAGGCGGCGCCGCTGGCGACCGGCCGTCCAATCAACCTTCAATGCGTTGTTTTATTGCTCGCCCCGCGCGGGCCTCGCTCTAAAAGTAGACGCTCCACACGGGCGGGCAGACTGTGCGCTACTTCGTGTAGCGCGCGTTCGATCGCGTAGTAAAAGCCTTCGGCGTCGGTGCTGCCGTGGCTTTTCACTACGCTCGCTTTAAGACCCAAAAGTGAGGCTCCGTTATAGCGCGCCGGGCTCAGTTCACGCTTGAGCTGACGCAACAAGGGCCTTGCCAACCAACTCGCCAGTCGCCCGCTTGGGCGCGAGCCAAGCGCCGTTTGCAGACGCTCCATAAGCATCCGGGTCAGGCCTTCACTCGCCTTGAGCGTGACGTTGCCGACGAAGCCATCACAGACCACCACGTCGAGCCCTCCACGGTAGATATCGCCTCCCTCGGCATAGCCGCGATAATCGAGCCCCAGCAACGTGGCGCGCTCGCGAAGAAACGCATCGGCTTGGCGCACGCTGGCACTACCCTTGACCGCCTCGACCCCTACGTTCAATAGCGCAACGCTTGGCCTCTCGACGCCGTCCAGACACTGCACCATCGCCGCCCCCATGAGGGCGAAATCCACCAGCCGCTCCGGCGGCGAGTCGACGTTGGCGCCAAGATCCAGCAAATAGCAGCGCCCGCTTTGTCCGGACGGAATCGACGTACTGATCGCCGGGCGCGAAAGCCCGCCGCTAAGCCCGACGTCGCGCCGGGCGAGCGCAACGAGGGCGGCGGTATTGCCCGCGCTGACGCCCGCACTCGCCTCGCCACTGGCGACCATCGACAGCATGGCGGCCATGCTGGTGGCGTGACCGTAGCGTAGCGCCCAGGCCGCGGTGGCATCCGGGCGCACATGATTCGACGTATCACGAACCACCAAACGCGACGCTGCCGCAGCCAAAGGCCGCGGCAAGCGCTTAAGCTCAGTCGCCAGGCGCTGAGCAGGGCCAAACAGAACCAGTTCAAGCTCGGGGCGTTCGACTACCGCCCTGGCAGACCCTTCGACGATACAGCGGGGGCCTTCATCGCCCCCCATTGCATCAATCGCCAGGCGCACGCGAGACTGGCTCCGTTTTGCCGTTTGAATAAGGCGTGAGGCTTATACCTCGACGACCTTGCGACCGCGGTAGAAGCCGTCCGGCGCAACGTGGTGGCGCAGGTGGGTAGTACCGGTTTCCTTGTCCTGGGACAGGGTCGGGCCGGTCAGGGCGTCGTGGCTACGACGCATGCCGCGCTTGGAACGAGTTTTACGACTTTTTTGAACTGCCATGGGATGTTACTCCTGGATTAAGTAGGTAAGTACTGCTTACTTCTTACCGTCGGATGAGTCCTTTCCTTTCAAGGCGCCTAGCACCGCGAAAGGATTCGATGCGGGGGTAGGCGCATCGTCTGCGCCGTCCGTCTTGCTGACCAGCTGATCTGACGAGACATGACACTCGGCCTCGTCGTGATAGACCACTTGCGGCAAACTGAGGATGAGTTCGTCCTCGAGCACCGTCAGCAAGTCCAGCTGTTCGTTTTCCACCAGTACCGGCTCGTGACTGGCAGGAAGCTCGGACGCCAGCGCCTCGTCGGCAATCATTCCCAGCAGGAAGTCGCTCGACACGTCCTGGCTTAGCGGCACCAGACAGCGGCGACACGCAAGCGAGAGCGTTGCACGCAAATGGCCACGAATTTCACGACGACCTTGGGCATCGATACCAAACGCAAGCGATGCAAAGCACTCGCCGGTTTGTTCACCAGCCTCTTCGGCCAAACGGGGCATTCTGTCGAGCGCCACTTGGCCTTCGAGTCGTTCGTCGCGGGCGGCGAGCTTATAAGGCTCGACCCGACTGGGGAGTTGTGAGGTCAACATAGGCGCGCAATGATAGGCACTCGCCGCGGCCCTGTCAAAGCCGTACCGCCATTTCTTTGCCCTTTTAGGCGTTAATCTCACAAGTTTTACCAAAGGCGGTATAAAAAGCGTTATCAAAGGGTATTAAAACGTCATAAAACGCGCTTCTCTCATTAAGCATCCACCTGCCTAACGCCGCTTTTAGCCGCCCGACACTACCCAGACAGACGGTTTTTAACTACTGTTTTAGATCAAGTTTTCAACGTCTTTTTATGAACCGCCTTGAACTGCATTTTCAAACTCGTGCCAGGCCGCAGTTTAAATCAGCCAGGTCGGGCGCTTTTACCGCCTTACACATATTAAGTTATAAAACGCCCTTTAAAGGCCCAAGGAGAATGCCGTGCCCGAAGTCGCCAACGCCCCGCTCGTACTCGCCTCGAGCTCCCGCTTTCGCAAAGCGCTGCTTGATCGCCTCCAGCTTCCTTATCAGTGCCGCTCGCCGGATATCGACGAAACCCCGCAGCCGAATGAATCGCCGGAGGCGCTGGTGCATCGGCTGGCACTAAGCAAGGCGAGCGCCGTTGCCGATGAGTTTCCCGATCACCTGATTATCGGCTCGGATCAGATCGCGCTGTTCGACGGCGAGATACTCGGTAAACCGCACACCGCCGAGCGCGCCTGCGCCAACCTTGCGCGCTTCTCCGGCCATCGAGTGCGCTTTTTGACCGGCCTGGCGCTGCTCGATACTCGCCGCGGCCAGCACGACGTCATCGTCGAGCCCTTCGAGGTCGTCTTTCGAACCCTGACTCACACCGAGATCGAGCGCTACGTGGCGACCGAGCAGCCGCTGGATAGCGCCGGCAGCTTTCGCATGGAAGGGCTCGGGATCACGCTGTTCGACGCCTTCGACGGGCGTGACCCCAACGCGCTCATCGGCCTGCCGTTAATGGCGCTGTGTACGCTTTTGCGCCAGGCGGGCATGGACCCGCTCGGCGAGCGCGTGGCAACCGCCTAGCGCGCCTCGAAACGAAGCGGCGAGCGCGTGGTCTCGACGCCCAGAAGCTCTGCCGCCGCGCCGGTGAAGCCCCGCGTGAAGCGCTCGAAGGGGTCGAGGCGCGGGGTGTAATTCTCCCAGGCGGCCTCATCGACCTGCGCGCGGGCGACCTGCTCAAGGCTACCCAGCTCATCGATGAGCCCAAGCTCGATTGCCTGCTCACCGCTCCAGATCAAACCAGAGAAAAGCTCGTCGCTTTGTACCAGGCGGTCGCCGCGCCCGGCGATGACGTCATCGATGAACTGTTGATGCGTCTGCTCCAGCACGCCCTGCCAGAAGGCGGCGATATCTTCGTCCAGCGGCTGGAACGGGTCCAGAAACGCTTTGTTCTCGCCGGCGGTCATTACGCGGCGCTCGACGCCGAGCTCATCGATCGCTTCCTGAAACCCGAAGCCCGCGTAGATCACCCCGATGGAGCCCACCAGGCTCGCAGGCGAGGCGACGATGGTATCCGCCGCCGAGGCGATGTAGTAGGCACCGCTCGCGCCGATATCCTCGATCACGGCGATGATCGGCTTGCCGCCCTGCTCTCTTAGCCGCATGATTTCGGCGTAAACGCGCTGGGACTGCACCGGGCTCCCGCCGGGGCTGTCGATATGCAGCACGATGGCGGCGGCGCCGTCCGCCTCCCAGGCCCGGTCGAGCCCTTTGATGATGCGCTCCGCGTTGGCCGGCGCATCAGCGGCGATCACGCCGTGAACCTCGACCAGCGCCAAGTGCTTTTGCGCCGGCGCGGCGCCGCCAGAGGCCGGAAAGAACACGCGGTAGAGCGCAAAAAAGAGTAGCGCGAGCACCAGCGTCAGCAGTAAAAGGCGGAAAAAGAGCTTCCAGCGCCGGCTGCGGCGCTGCTCGGTGAGCACCCCGCCGATCCAGCGATCCATCATTTCGATCTGCGCCAGCCGCTGGCGCTCGCGCAGCGTCTCGCTGCTGTCGCCCGGCGCGCCCGCAAGCGTCTCGCCGCGCTCATCCCTGGTCACTTCCGGCCCTTGGGTCCAGCGGTCCTCACGGCCTGACGCCGTATCGCCCTGCTCGTCCAGGCGGCGGCGCGGCGGCGGGTCGAGACGTCCCTCGTCGTTGTTCATGGCATGTTCCTGTCAGCGGGATGGGCGGCCAGGCGAGCTACTCGCCTTCGAGCCAGTTGAAAAGATCGGAAACGCTGTGTGCTATCCAGCGAGGCTCGCTTTGACGAAGCCTGGCCGGGGTATGCACGCCGTAGGTGACGCCGACGCGGTCCATACCGAGTGCGCGCGCCATTTCAAGGTCATACTCGGTGTCGCCTACCATCACGGCGCGCGAAACGTCGATATCGAGCTCACCAAGAAGCTCCTCGAGCATCTGCGGATGCGGCTTCGAGCGGGTTTCGTCCGCGGTGCGGCTGGCATCAAACAGCGCGCCGCTACCGGTTTCGCGAAAGATCCGGTCGAGCCCGCGGCGGCTTTTACCGGTGGCCACCGCCAAACGCTGCCCCGAACGGGACTTCAGCCGCGAAAGCCCCTCCGGGGCGCCGTCGAAAAACGGCATGGGCGTGGTGTTTTCGACCACGAAGTGGTGCGAGTAGCGCTGCCTGAGCGTTTCGGCGCGCTCACCGTCGATGCCCGGGCAGAGCGTGGCAATCGCCTCGGGCAGCCCCAGGCCGATGATGTTCTCGATCGCGCTCACCTCGAGCTCGCCCCACTCGGCCTCCCGGGCGGCGGCCTGCATGCAGGCGACGATTTTCGGCACCGAATTCATCAGCGTGCCGTCCCAGTCGAAAATGATCAGCTCATAACGCATGGTCAATCCTTTAACGGCGCGCGCGGGCAAGGGCGGATTCGAGCGCCTCGGGCAGCGGCGCTTTCACCGTGACCGGGCGGCCGTTACCCGGCTCGGGAAAGGTCAGTGCGCGGGCGTGCAGAAACAGGCGCTCGACGCCGAGCTGGCGTGACATGTAGCCGCTCTCTTTAGTGGCGTACTTGTCGTCGCCCAAAAGTGCGTGGCCGGCGTGGGCGGCGTGCACGCGAATTTGGTGGGTGCGCCCGGTCACCGGCTCCGCCTCGATCAGCGTCACTTTCTCGAAGGTTTCCAGCACCTGAAAATGGGTGCGCGAGACCTTGCCGTTCGGGTCGACTCGCACGCGGCGCTCGCCGTTGCCGGCGTCATACCGATCAAGGCGCGCGCTAACGTAGGTCTTGCGCGCCGGCCAGCGCCCGCTGACCAGCGCCACATAGCGCTTGTCCATGGCATGCTTTTTGAGCGACTCGTTGAGCGTCACCAGCGCCTCGCGGGACTTGGCAAGCAGCAAACACCCGGAGGTGTCGCGGTCAAGGCGGTGAACCAGCTCCAAAAAGTTCAGATCGTCGCGCACCTGTCTAAGTGCCTCGATCAGCCCGATCTTCACGCCGCTTCCGCCGTGCACCGCAAGGCCTGAGGGCTTGTTCATCACCATCCAGTCCGGACCTTCCATGATGACGCTGCCGATCAACAGGTCGCGCAGGCTATCGCTTACCTCCTTTTGCGCCTCACGCGGGGTCAGGCGAAGCGGCGGCACGCGCACCAGATCGTGGGCGTTGAGCCGATAGTCCACCTTGACGCGCTTTTTATTGACGCGCACTTCGCCCTTTCGCACGATGCGATAGATCAAGGCGCGGGGCGCCCCCTTTAAACGGGTCATCAAAAAATTATCGATTCGCTGACCCGCCTGTTCCGGGGCGATCTCCACCCACTGCACTTCGCGCCCTTCGGCCATCGCCGCATGCTCCTGGTCGGTTGTGACACTATCCTGGTCGGTTGTAAAACCGTCAGTGTCAAAGCGGCCCATTCTAACGCAGTGCTTGCGCCATTGCGTCAATTGCTGGCGCCAGGCTTACCTGTTATATTCCAAGTGGCTCATTGGCAGGGCGTGATGCAGGTTGGGTACGCCCAACAGACACCGTTGTTTTCCTGCCCAAGCGCTCTGCCCAAGCGCCTGCCCGTCCAACACGCAGGCCCGAGCGAAGGTCCAATGGATTAGTGTACGCATTACCCATTACCGGATGTAAAAAACGAAGTAACCCTGCCGCCCGACAGGCGGTAGTGTTCGTGGCGATGCCTGGTTGGCCGCCGCGAAAATTGGAATATACGTTACGCCCCGGTTCGGGGTTCAAATGTCACTGCTCGATTAATCGAAAGTGCCATCCAAAATCCGACCCGAGGCGTCAGGATCAACGCTGTGCCGATACCGGCGTTGACGAATCGATGAATGCCAGGTGTAGGCGGTGTCAGCAGGGCCGGATGGACGTCAACGCCACCGAAACACGTCCTGCCTCCGCCACGTACTCAACGCCTCCTAGCCGCGCGGGCCACACTGCCCCCGGCTCAATGCGTCAGCATAGCCATGCGCCGAGCACAAGCACGCAGCAAAAGCGATTCGTCGACGCCAACGCCTTGACGGCGCATCGGTGCATACGCATTGCGAGACACCATGAAAAGAATGCTCATCAACGCAACCCAGCCCGAAGAGCTGCGGGTTGCGCTCGTCGACGGTCAACGCCTGTACGATCTGGATATCGAATCCGGCGCCCGCGAACAGAAAAAAGCCAATATTTACCGTGGCAAGATCACCCGGGTCGAGCCCTCCCTGGAAGCGGCGTTCGTCGACTTCGGCGCTGAGCGCCACGGCTTTTTGCCGCTCAAGGAGATCTCGCGCGAGTACTTTCTAAAGGACGTTTCCGGCCGCCCCAGCATCAAAGAGGTGCTCAAGGAAGGTCAGGAAGTCATCGTTCAGGTCGATAAAGAGGAGCGCGGAAACAAGGGTGCGGCGCTGACCACCTTCATCAGCCTGGCCGGGCGTTTTCTGGTTTTGATGCCCAACAATCCGCGCGCCGGCGGCATCTCACGGCGTATCGAAGGCGACGATCGCAGCCAGCTCAAGGACGCGATGTCGCAGATGACCGTGCCGGACAAGATGGGCCTGATCGTGCGTACCGCCGGCATCGGGCGCAGCGCCGAAGAGCTTCAGTGGGATCTGGACTACCTCGCCCAAGTGTGGGAGTCGATTACCGCCGAAGCCTCCAAGCGCCCTGCGCCGTTTTTGGTCTACCGCGAATCCAACGTTATCATTCGCGCCATGCGCGATTACCTGCGCCAAGACATCGGCGAGGTGCTGATCGACAGCCCCGAGATTCACGCCGAGGCGCTGAGTTTCATCCGCCAGGTAATGCCCTCGTACCAGCAAAAGATCAAGCTCTACACCGACGAAGTGCCGCTGTTCTCGCGCTTTCAAATCGAATCCCAGATCGAAACCGCCTATCAGCGCGAAGTGAAGCTGCCCTCCGGCGGCTCGATCGTCATCGACCACACCGAAGCGCTGGTTTCCATCGACATCAACTCGGCGCGCGCCACCCGCGGCAGCGACATCGAGGAAACCGCCCTTCAAACCAACTCGGAAGCCGCCGACGAGATCGCCCGCCAGCTGCGCCTGCGCGATATCGGTGGCCTGGTGGTCATCGATTTCATCGATATGGGCCCGGCGCGCAACCAGCGCGAAGTCGAAAACCGCATGCGCGACGCGCTCAAGCTCGACCGCGCGCGCGTCCAGATCGGACGTATCTCGCGCTTTGGCTTAATGGAAATGTCGCGCCAGCGCCTGCGGCCGTCGCTGGGCGAAACCAGCGGTGGGGTGTGCCCGCGCTGTGACGGCCAGGGCAGCATTCGTGACGTGCGCTCACTGTCACTGTCGATCATGCGTCTGATCGAAGAGGAGGCGATGAAGGAGCGCAGCGCCCAGATTCGCGCCATTTTGCCGGTGCCGGTCGCCACGTACCTGCTCAACGAAAAGCGCAGCGTGCTCGCCGATATCGAAGCGCGTCAGGACGTTCGCGTAGTGCTCCTGCCCAACCCGGAAATGCACACGCCGCACTACGACGTGCAGCGCCTGCGCTCGGATCACCTCGACGAGGACGAAAGCCATACCCTCTCGAGCTACGAGCTCTCCATGGAGACCGAGGTCGGCAAGGAGCCGGATCCAAGCTTTGCACCGCCGGCCCAGCGCGCCGAAGCCGCGGTCAAGACCGTTGCTCACAACGCCCCGGCGCCGGCATCGCTGCAAACCGACAGCGCCCCCGCTCCCGCCGCCAAATCCGAGGCACCGGCCAATGCTGAATCCGGCGTACTAGGCCGTTTGATTCGCGGCTTCGCCAAACTGCTGGGCAGCGACGAAGCCGCCACCACCGAGCAAAAGTCCGCCGCCGAGCCCGCCTCACGCAGGTCGCAGACAAGCGACAAGAGCGCCTCTGGCGAGCGCAGCCAGGGCGGCAAGCCGGCGCGCGAGAAGCGCCCGGATAACGCTACGGCGCGCAGCGAGTCCAGCCAAACCGAAGCCCGCAATGGACAAAGCGCCAAGGGCGACGACGAGTCGAGCGACAAGCGCGGAGGCCCGAACCGTACGCGCAATCGCCGTCGCAACGGCCAGACCAATAGCGCTCAGGCGGGCAACGCCCAATCCAGCGAGACAAAAGCCAGCGAGACGAAAGCCAGCGATAGCGCCAAGTCCGCGCGCCAAAGCGAGCGCAGCGGTGAGAGCGAGGCGAACCAGACCCCGTCCAATAAGCGAAGCGACGGCCGCCGCGACAAGCCGCGCGACGCCAAGCCTAAAAACGAGAGCCGCGCACCCAAAGAAGCCGACGCCAAGGCGGAGCCCAAAAGCGAGCAGAAGCCCGAGCCAAAAGGCGAGCAGAAAACCGACGCCAAGGCCGAGCCGAAGCAGGATGCCCCCAAGGATGACGGCAAGCCCAAGCGTACGCGCAACAACCCGCGCAACCGCTCGCGCAAGCAGGCGATCAACCCGAAAGCCGAAGCCGAGCAGCTCGCCCTTCAGGCAGAAGCCGCCAACGCCCCGGCGCCCGCTGAAAGCGTCAGCGACGTGAAGAGCACGGCAAGCGAGCCCGCCAGCGTCGAGCCCCTCCAGCGCGAGCAGGCACCGGCAAGCGGCGCGAAGAGCGAGCAAGCGCCTGATGCCGAGAAAACTCCGGCCGCTGCGTCGGCGTCGGGCACCGAAGACACCCTCGCCGCGGAGCCCCTGACGCAGGAACGCGAAGCGCAGGCGCCGCAAGAGCCTGTCGCTGAGCAAAAAGCGCCCCAGACCGAAAGCGCCGAGCCGGAGACGGTTGATGCGACAAGTGCGCCAGCGCCAGTCGACAGCGAGCCTGCAGCTCAGGAGCGCAAAGCGCCGATGAGCAGCGACGCCTCCGATGGCGATACGGCTTCAAGCGCCGACGACGCGCTGGTAAGCGACAAGGTCGCTGCGCCGGAAAGCGTAGCGTCACCCCAGCCGGAGGAAACCCCGGCCGCTGAGTCGCCCGTCGCCACCGAGCCGAAAACGCCCGAGACGGCGATTGCCGAGGATGCCCAAAAGGCGCAGCCCGAGCAGAGCGTTGAGCCTGCTGACGCACCGACACCGGCTGAAAACGACGTTCAGGCGCCGAAGGAAGAAGCCCTCGCCTCACCCCAGGTTCAGGACGAGACCCACGCCGACGAGCAGGCCTCACTCAACGTGAGCCGCGAGGCGTCGAACCCGACGGAGCAGCTCGAAAGCTCCGAGTCAGCGTCGAAAGCCGACACTGCCGCGAAGGTGGATGCCAGCGCCGACGACCAGGCGGATTCGAACGCCGATGGCGCTTCCACGGTAGCAGCGACCGACGCTGAACCGGAAGCCGCGCCTACTGCCCCTACAGAGCGCGCAGTGGCGCAGCCTTCCGATGAGCAGAGCGCTGACCAGGCAAATGCCGAGCCTGCCCCGCAGGACGACAGCGCTTCCGCCAAACCGGCGCCGAAGCGCCGCCGCCGGGCGCACAACGACCCGCGCGAAAAGCGCAAGCAAGGCAGTGCCGGCCAGGAGTAAACCGCGCACGTGAAAAACCCCGCCTCGGCGGGGTTTTTTTTATGCCTGTAAAAGAGTGAGATAAATACAGTGAATTAAATAAGGTGCGAAAAGAAAGCGTCCGTACAAACGCCTAGAGCGTTCGCGGCTCCGGCTCAAGGCGTACGCCAAAGCGGGACTCGACCGTCTCGACGATGGTGTTAGCCACGTCGAAAAGCTCTTCGCGGCTGCCGCCGCCAAAGTGCACCAGCACCAGCGCCTGGCGCTCGTGAATGCCAAAGGCGCCGAAGCGTTGGCCCTTCAATTCACACCGGTCGATCAGCCAGCCCGCCGCGAGCTTACAGCGCCCGTCAGGCTGCGAGAAACAGGGCATGTCCGGATGGCGACCCAGTAACGCCTGGGCCGTGGCCTCGCTTACCACCGGATTTTTGAAAAAGCTGCCGGCGTTGGCGAGCACGTCCGGGTCCGGCAGCTTCTCTTGGCGCGTTTGGCATACGGCCTGGGCAACTTGCAATGGCGTTGCCTCTCTGGTGACGCGCTGAGCCAGATCGCCGTAGCCAAGCTTTGGCGCCCCGTTTCGGGAGAGCCGCAGCGCCAGGCGCAGAATCGCGACCTTTCCCGCCAGTTCGCGCTTGAAGACGCTGTCGCGGTAAGAAAGCTTGCACTGCTCTTGGGAAAGCCAGTAAACGCGCCTGGTATCGAGGGTCATGACCTGCACGCCTTCGAGGCAGTCGCCGAGCTCGACCCCGTAAGCGCCGATATTCTGCACTGGCGCCGCACCACAGCGTCCAGGGATGAGCGCCAGGTTCTCGAGCCCCCACCAGCCGCGCTCGGCAAGCGTCATCACCAGCGTATGCCAGTGAGCGCCGGCACCCACGTAAGCGATACCCTCATCCCCTTTTCGCTCGATCCACCACTGGTCAAAATCCAGCGTAATGGCCGCGCCTGTAAGGCGCTCTGGCAGCAGCACGTTGCTGCCGCCGCCGAGTAATGTGACAGGCAGATTTTTTGAGCGGCACGCCTCGAGCACCCGGCGAAGCTCCGTCAGTGTTTTAGGGCGAGCGGCAATATCCGCCGTGCAGGGAAGCCTCAACGTATTGGCGAAGGTGAGATCCACCTTCTCTTCAAGCACTGCACCCATCAGCGCTTTCTCAGGGCTTCGATCAAGCCTTGTGAGGCCGCCTCGATTAAATCCAGCACGTGCTCAAAACCCTGCTCGCCGCCGAAGTACGGGTCTGGCACCTCGGTTTCACTCACCTCGGCATACTCGAGAAAGAGGCCGATACGCGCGCGGCAGCCGTCAGGCGCCATTGCCCGAATGGCGTCGAGATTATCGCGGTCCATGCCGAGCACGTAGTCGAAGGCGTCGAAATCCTCGGGGCGAAGCGTGCGCGCCTTGAGCTCGCTAATATCCACCCCGCGGCACAGCGCCGCTTTTTGAGCGCGCTCGTCCGGCGCCTTGCCTACGTGCCAGTCGCCGATGCCGCAGGAATCGACCTCGACCTCACAAGCGAGCCCGGCATCAACGAGGGCCTTGCGAAACACGCCTTCGGCGCTCGGTGAGCGGCAAATATTGCCCAGACAGACGAACAGCACTCGCGTCATTGGGCCTCCGTTTGTTCGATGAGTAAACGCACCCGCGCCAGATCTTCAAACGTATCCACGCCGGTGGGATTTTGCGCGCAGGCCAGCGCCACCTGAATGATGTGACCGTGCTGAAGCGCTCTGAGCTGTTCGAGCTGCTCGAGCTGCTCGAGCTGGGAAGGCGCCATGTGCTGGTAGTCGCTTAGAAAGCTCGCCCGATAGGCATAGATACCGATGTGCCTGAGCCAGGCATCGGTACTCAGAAGACTCGGCTTCTGCGCGAACTGCTCGCGATCCCAAGGCATGGGCGCCCGCGAGAAGTAGAGCGCGCGCCCAGCGTGGCTACGGGTGACCTTGACCACGTTCGGGTTGAATAGCGTTTCGACCTCCAGGATCGGCTCGGCCAATGTTGCAATCGACGCCTGGGGATCGTCGGCGAGCCGCTCGGCCACCTGGTCGATTAGCGCCGGCGGAATCAAGGGCTCGTCGCCCTGAACGTTGACGACCAGCGTATCGTCGTCAAGGCCCAGCCGCTCGGCTACCTCCGCCAAGCGGTCGGTGCCGGAGGGGTGATCCGAGCGGGTCATGACGACCTCGGCCCCTAGCGGCAAAAGCGCCTCGCGAATGCGCTCGTCGTCGGTGGCCACGACCACGCGCCTGGCCTGGCTTTGATTGGCGCGGCGCCAGACGTGGGCTACCATCGGCTCACCGGCGATATCCAGAAGCGGTTTACCGGGCAGGCGCGAGGAGCCAAAGCGCGCCGGGATGACAACGATGAAATCCGTTGAGCCTGCCATCTACGCCTGCCCCGTGCGTCCTGGTGAGGTGTTGAGCTTCTCGTCGGCGCTGAGTACGCGCGCCTCTTCCGGCAGCATTACCGGGATGCCCTCACGAATCGGGTAGGCCAGCCCATCGTAGTAGCAGATGAGCTCCTGCGCGTCGCGATCGTATTCGAGTTTGCCGTTACAAAGCGGGCAAACCAGCATTGCCAAGAGTTCCTTATCCATGAGCGCCTTCCTCGTATGTGTTTGTCGATAGTGATTCATTCGGGGCACGCGTTGCCAGCGCGTCGATCAGCCAGGCACCAAACGACTCGGGGAGTTCGGCCTCGACCTCCAGCGCCCAGCTCTCGTTGGGTGCAAGCGTACGACACTTTACCGCGTCCTTGGCCGTCATCACGAGCGGCCTGGGCGGGGTAAACGCAAGCGCTTTGGCATCGAAGGCGTGATGATCAGCAAACGCGTGGCGCTCGCCCTCGACGCCGAGAGCGTCAAGCGTCTTGAAAAAGCGCGCGGGGTTGCCGATACCCGCCACCGCGTGCACCGGGGGCTCGAAAGGTAACGGTGTGAGCGCGGCGTGCTCGCCGCTGCCTACCCGCTGCCAGCGCGCCGGGGCGAGCGTCATCGTGACCGGCTCGACGGACAGCGGCCGAGTGAGAGCGCCGTTGACGATCACCGCATCCACGCTTTCGAGCCTTCCTGCCGGCTCTCGCAGCGGCCCCGCGGGCAGGCAGCGCCGGTTGCCAAGGCCCCGCGCGCCGTCGATCACTAGAAGCTCGATATCGCGGCCCAGCGCCAGATGCTGCAGGCCATCGTCGCTGATGAGGATGTCGCAGCCGCGCTCGATCAGCGCCCGGGCGCCGCGCGGGCGGTTCGGGTCCACCGCCACGCGCGCGCCGGTTTGGCGAAAGAGCATCAGCGGCTCATCGCCGCTGTGCTCGACTGGGGTCGTCTCATCCACGATCAGCGGGTACGCCGGTGCGCGGCCACCGTAGCCGCGCGTAACGATACCGGGCGTATAGCCATGGCGCGCCAGGAACGCGGCAAGCCAAGCCACCAGCGGCGACTTGCCGGTACCTCCGAGGGTGATGTTACCCACCACGATGACCGGCACCGGCGCGCGCCAGACGCTTTTTTTGCCCGTGCGGTAGGCGCGGGCGCGACGCCTGGCCACTGCGCCATAAAGCGCGCTCAAAGGCAGCAGCGGTAGAAGCCAGGGTGCTTGGGTGAGACGCTCCCGGTAGACCCCGTCGAGCCAGCGGCCGGCAAGGCTCACGCGTACTCCTGAAACTGCATCTGATGAAGCGCGGCGTAAGCGCCTTGACGCTCGAGCAGCGCCTCGTGGGTGCCCTGCTCGACGATCCGCCCCTGATCCATCACGACGATACGATCGGCGCGCTCGATGGTAGAGAGCCGGTGGGCGATCACTAGGGTCGTGCGGCCCTGACAGACGTATTCGAGCGCCTTTTGAATATAGCGCTCGGATTCGGAATCGAGCGCCGACGTCGCCTCGTCGAACACCAGAATGGGCGCCTTTCGGTAGATCGCCCGGGCAATGGCCAGGCGCTGGCGCTGGCCGCCGGAAAGCGTGAGGCCGTTTTCGCCGACCACCGTATCAAGGCCCTGCGGCAGCTGGTCGATGAACTCGCTGGCGTAGGCCGCCTTGGCGGCCTCCTCGATTCGCGCCCGATCAGGCTCGTTCTCGCCGTAGGCGATATTGGCGGCGATGGTGGTGTTGAACAGCGTCACCTGCTGCGAGACGATCGCGATGTGCTGACGAAGTGCGCCGAGCGCGTAGTCGTCGATATCGGCATCGTCGATCAGCAGGCGCCCTTCAGACGGCCGATAGAAGCGTGGCAACAGCCCGACCAGCGTTGACTTGCCGCCGCCGGAGCGCCCAACGATGGCGACCATTTCACCCGGCGCAATGTGCAGGTCGATGCCGTGGAGCACGTTGGGCTGCTCCTCACCGTAACGAAAGCTCACGTTTTCAAAGCGCACGTCACCCTTGAGCGTTTCGGGGACCAGCGTGCCGTTATCCGGCTCGGTGGACAGATCCACCACGCCAAACAGCTCGGCGGCGGCGGCCAGCCCCTTTTGAATGTCGCCGTTGATTTCGGTGAGCTGGCGCACCGGCTTGATCATCAGCGCCGCGGCGGTGATGAAGGCCACGAATTCCCCCGGCGTCATGTCGGCTAAAAAGGCCGGCGCCATGGCAAGCCACACCAGCAGCGCCATCGAAATCGCTACCAGCATCAAAATCACCGGCGAGCTGATCGCCTTGGTCATCGCCTGTTTCATGCTCTGGCGGCGGTTCTCTTCGCTGGCGCGCTCGAAGCGTTTTTTCTCGAAGGCCTCGGCGCCGTGGGTGCGCACCACCCGATAGCCCGTGAGCGCCTCTGACGCAACGTGGGTCACGTCGCCCACGGAGTTCTGTATTCGCTTGGAGATTTTGCGAAAGCGCTTGCTGACGAAGCTCACGACCACGGCGATCACCGGCGTCACCGCCAAAAAGAGCAGCGTCAGCATCCAGTTGGTCCAGAGCAGGTAAAGCACCAGCCCGACGACGAAAAGCCCTTCGCGCAGAATCACCGTGACCGCGTTGGTCGCCGCACTCGCGACCTGCTCGACGTGGTAGGTGACGCGCGAGACGAGATGGCCGCTCGAGTGCTGATCGAAAAAGCGCCCGGGCAGATGCAGCATATGATCGAACACGTCGCAGCGCAGCGTATGAATCACATAGCGGCCCACGTAGGCCATGTAGTAGGTGCTCAAAAACGTTCCTATCCCGCGGGCGGCGAACATCAGCACCACGAACAGCGGCAAAAAGAAACGAAAGGCGGCGTCCGGGTTCTGTATCCCGTCGATCAGGCGCTTCATCATCTCGGCCAGCGCCGTGCTGGACGCGGCGTAGATCACGAAACCGATGATCGCCAACGCAAACATTTTCCAATGGGGTTTTACGTACTCCAACAAGCGTTTGTACAACGCCCAGCTCGAATCGGTCACACGCGCTCCAGCCCTAATGTGCAGTGCGCCGAATTCTACCCTAAGGCGCGACGTATCAACACCGCTTGCGCCTTTTCACCGACGCACGCGCCGTCTCGACGCGTATTTCCTTACCCGCCTCGACATGAAAGCTCAGCGCCCCATCCTCGGCGGTGCTCCAAAGGCAGCTCGATACGCCTCGAAACCGGCGCACCACCTCATCCGCCGGATGGCCAAAGGCGTTGTCACGCCCGGCGCTGAATACCACGTGCCGCGGCGCGCTTTCACGCACGAACTGTACGCCGGAGCTCGAACGGCTCCCGTGGTGGCCCGCCACCAGCACGCTGACTGTGGCTTCGAGATCATTGATCAGGCGCCGCTCGGTTTGGCGCCCAACGTCACCAGTGATCAATACACGGTGCTCGCCAACGCTAACCTCGAGCACGCAGGAGCGCTCGTTGGGCGTGAGCGCGTTCTCCCCGGCCGGCGGCCAGAGCACGCGGTACGCGATTTCGTCGTGTGCCCAGCGCTGGCCCCGGGCGCAGGGCGTAAACGGCGCCGCCACCACCTCACCCCAGGGTGCCTGCCAGGCCGCCACTGCGTGGTCGCTCAAAAGCGCCTTGACGCCGCCGGCGTGATCGCTGTCGCCGTGGCTAACGATTACGCGATCAAAGCGCTGTCCAGGCGGCCAGAGTGACTCGATCGGCATGAAGCCGCTTCGAAAGCGCGGGCCGGTATCGTACAAAAGCCGCCGGGTGGCGCTTTGAAGCTCGATAAGCTGGCCCTGGCCGACATCGAACACAGTGACGCGCAAAACCCCAGGCGCGAGTGATTTGGGCTGGTAGAAAAACAGCAGCGCAGCGGCCACCGCGCAGGAGGTTGCGCGCAGCCAGCGCGGCACGAAGGCGAGTCCAAAACAGAGCGCCAGCAGTAAAAGCGCCGCGGCCAGGGCAAAGCGAAGCTCGATGGCGGGCTCCCATAGCGGCAGCGCCTCGAGCGCGATGCGTAAAAGCGCATGAAAAACTCTAAGGGCGGCTTCGAAGCCGCGCCAAACGAGCTCGCCGGCGCCGAACAGCGGCGCCAGCAGCCAGCCCAGCAGCGCCAGCGGCACCATGACCGCACTCACCCAGGGCACGGCGATCAGATTCACCAGCGGCGCTCCCGGGGCAACGCGGCCAAAGCCGATCAGCACCGCCGCCGCCATGAGTGGCGACAATAAAAGCTGTGTTCGTACCAGCGCCCACACCCAGCCCCTGACGCCCTGGGGCCGGGCTCGCCCCTGCCAGATGACGATCAGCCAGCCCACGGCCACAAACGATAGCCACAGCCCCGGGCGCCAGGGCGCGAGCGGGTCGACCAGCACGACCAGTAAAAGCGCCAGCCACCAGGCCTGCCAAGCTCCCGGCGCGTGGCGCCCGCTGAGCACCCAGAGCCCGAGCAGCGTCATCACCATGGCGCGCATCGCCGGCGGCCCCAACCCCGCAAGTACGGCGTAACCCACGCAGGCGCCCCCCGCCGCTAACCAAGGCCAGGCACGCAGCCGCCAGTTTTGCGGGGTCATCAGCCGGGCCAGAAGGCGGCTGACCCAGAGCACCAGTGAGGCCACCAGCCCCACGTGCAAGCCGGAGATGACCACCAGGTGCGTGGTGCCGGTGGCGTTCAAAAGTGTCCAATCGTCCTGGGTCAGCCGCTGGCTCGAGCCCAAGCTAAGCGCAGCGAGCCAGCGCCTGGTGCGCGCCTCCAGGGACGTGGCGTCGATGTGCGCAAGCGCCAGCGACCTCAACGTCGAACGCTTTGGAGTGATCAAGTGCGGCGCCGGGTCCGGGCGCACGTAGCCGGTGGCGTGGATGCCCTCGCGCCAGAGCCAGCGGGCATAATCGAAGCGGTGTGGGTTTTTGAACCCGCCGGGCGGTCGCAGGCGAAGCGTAAGCCGCCAAGTCTGGCCCGCTTCAAAGGCGGTATCGCCATAGGCACTGACGCGCACGCGATCAAGCCCGGCGCAGTCCAGACGCTGCGCCGGGCTTTCGCACTCGAGCACGCGAAGGTTTAGCCGGCTTAAGCCTTCATCGCGCTGCGCCTCATCAATGCGCGCGATGACGCTGAGATCCTCACCGCCGAGCCCCGCCGGCAGCGTTCGCTGCCACTCGAGGTGAACGCCGAGCAGCACCCAGCCCCCTGCCAGCAGTGCGGGCAGCGCTCGAGGGGCGCGATTGACGAGCAACAGCGCGACCACCAGCGCTGCGCCGAAGGCGGGTAGAAGACGCCCTTCGGCGCCGCTGTACTCGGCGATCACTGCCGCACCGAGCGCTGCCATGGCCGCCGGTGCGACCGCCCCTATTCGCATGTTCACCCCCAAGCCGGCGCGTGACGACCGGCGTAGCCTTCGCGGCGCGCGATGTGGATAATGGAGCGCACTACTTCAAAGAGTAACCGACATGCCGCGCCGTTTCCTGCAGCGCTACATGCCCAAGCCCGACACCCTGAGACGCCAGCGATCGCTTCGCTTCATGGCGCCCTTGATCGCCGACCCCGGGCTTTGGCTGTTGACGCGTAAAAGCGTGGCCAACGCCTTTAGCGTCGGTATTTTTTGCGCCCTGCTGCCGATTCCGCTGCAGATGATGTTGGCCGCGCTCGGCGCGCGGATCGGGCGCTGCAATCTGGCGCTGTCGGTAAGTCTGGTCTGGATCACCAATCCGCTGACCATGCCGGTGATCTTCTACTTCAACTATCGGGTGGGAACGTTCTTGATGGGGGCACCGGTGCGCGAGGCGCCGTCGCGCATTTCGACGCGCTGGCTGGCCGAGCAGATGCACGACATCTTGCCGCCGCTGTTTCTAGGCTCGATCGTCACGGCGGTCGTGCTCGCCGTACTCGCTAACGTGACCATTCGCCTGCTGTGGCGCTGGCACGTCTCCTACAACTGGAAACGCCGCCGACAAAAGCGTCGGCGGCGTCGGGCCAAAATCGAATCCGAGTTCGACAAGTAGCGCTACTCGAATGAAGTGCCGGGCGTGTCGTTCTCCAGGCGCCCGCCGTTCAGGCGCATGACTCGATCCTGATGGGCGGCAAGGCCTACATCGTGGGTCACGATCACGAAAGCGCAGGCGCTTTCGCGGGCGAGTTCGTCCATCAAGCTCAGGATGGTGCCGGCGGTGGTTTGGTCCAGGTTGCCGGTCGGCTCATCCATCAGCACCAGGCTCGGGTCGGTGACCAACGCGCGTGCGATCGCCACGCGCTGGCGCTCGCCGCCGGAGAGCTCGCCGGGCTTGTGATCCGCCCGCGCCTTCATTCCTACCCGCTCGAGAATCTGCATGGCGCGCTCTTCGGCGACCTTTTTGCGCTGACCGCGAATGATCAGCGGCAGCGCTGCGTTCTCCAGCGCGCTGAACTCCGCCAGCAGGTGGTGAAACTGATAGACGAAGCCGATGTAGCGGTTGCGAAAGTGGCCAAGCTGGGTTTCGTTGAGCCCGGCCAGCGACTCGTCGGCGATGGTGATGCTGCCCTTGCTTGGGCGGTCGAGCCCGCCGAGCAGGTTCAAAAGAGTAGTCTTGCCGGAGCCAGAGCTTCCGACGATGGCCACGCGCTCGCCGGCGCGCACCTCGAGGGTGAGCCCGTCGAGCACCGTGAGGTCCTGGGGTCCTTCGCTGTAGACGCGGGTGAGCGACTGACAGGAGAGCATCACCGGGGCGTGGGAAGTGGCTGTGGTCATGGGCGCGTCCTTATTCATAGCGCAGTACGTCCGCCGGCTGCACGCGCGCGGCCCGCCAGGCAGGATAGAGCGTCGACAGGAAGGTCAGGCCTAAGGCGGCGAGTACGATATTGCGAATGTCGCTGAAAATCAGTTTCGAGGGCAGGTGGCTGACGAAGTAGACGCCGGAATCGAGAAACTGAATGCCGGTAAAGGATTCGAACCAGCCGATCACGTCCGAAATCGTCAGCGCCAGCACGACGCCGGCCAACACGCCAAGCGCGATACCAATGATGCCGATGGTCAAACCCTGCACGATGAAGATGCCCATGATCGAGCGCGGCGTGGCGCCGATGGTGCGCAAAATAGCGATGTCGGCGCGCTTGTCCGTGACCACCATGACCAGTGTGGAGACGATATTGAACGCGGCCACCGCGACGATCACGGTCAGCAGCAGCCCGATCATGCGCTTCTCCATCTGGATCGCCTGAAAGAGACTTCCTTGGGTGAAGGTCCAGTCGCGGCCGATGTAGCCCGGGCCGAGATCGTTGACGATCGCTTGAGTTTCGCTACCGGCGGCGAACAGATCGTCGAGCTCCAAACGCAGCCCGCCAATGGCGTCGCCCAGCCGCGCCAGCGTCTGCATATCCGAGATATTGGCGTAGGCAAGGCTTCCGTCGAGATCCGCCCCGACGCTGAAGATACCGCTGACGGTGAAGCGTTTTAGCCGTGGGAAAACACCCGCGGGGGTGATCGAGGCCTCGGGCACCAACAGCGTGACACGGTCGCCGACCCCGACGCCCAGCCGGTTGGCGAGCATCGAGCCGAGCACCACGTTCCAGGAGTCCGGCGCCAGATCACTTAGCTCGCCTTCGCGCATGTGATCGCCGATGATCGACACTTGGTCTTCCCAGGCCGGGTCGATGCCGGTCACCATCGCACCCTGATTGCGCCCGCTGGCCGAGAACATGCCCTGCTGCTCGACGTAGGGGGCGACACCGATCACCCGGTCGCGCTCGATCAGACGGTCGGCCAACGCCTCCCATTCCACGAGCCCCGGGCGGTATTCGATCTTGGTGTGGGGCACCATGCCCAGAATGCGAGTGCGAAGTTCGTAATCGAAGCCGTTCATCACTGACAATACTAGAATCAGCACGGTCACGCCGAGCGTGAGCCCCAGCATGGAAATCAGCGAAATAAACGATATAAAGTGGTTCCGGCGTTTAGCGCGCACGTAGCGCAGCCCCACCAGAAAAGGCAAACGATCAAGCATGGCGTCATTCCTTGGTTAACTGGCGCCCATGGTACGGTTTTTTTGCCCGCCCTGCATGGGTAAACGCGCCGGGTAAGCGCAATCCTTCGCACCCGCCCGGCAGGTCCTGGCTTGCTTGCAACTTGCCCAGCGACCCCCTACATTGCGCCTTTTGGCCGGTATCGACGCCGGCGTTTTCCTTGGCAACGAGAGCACTCATCCTTGGCAACTTTTCCCTACCGTTTGCTGCCGGAATGGCACCCTCAGGACGGCCTGCAGCTCACCTGGCCGCGCGCCGACGGTGACTGGCAGCCGCTTTTAGAGCGTATCGAGGCAACGATGGAGCGCATCGTGCTGGCCGCTGCGCGCTTTCAGCGCGTTATCCTAAGCGTGCCGGATGCCGCCACACGTGCGCGCCTCGAATCCCGCTTTGCGACCCTTGGCGTCCCCGGCGAGCGGCTGCTGCTGGTCGAGGCCGATACCGACGATACCTGGGCGCGGGATCACGGCCCACTCGGCGTTATGACGCAAAACGGCGACATGGCGCTGCTCGATTACACCTTCACCGGCTGGGGCGGCAAGTTTCCCGCCAGCCGCGACAACGCCCTGACCCAAGCGCTCGGTGCGCAAAACGTCTGGGCCTGCCCGGTACTGCCGCGCACAATGGTGCTCGAGGGCGGCGGTGTCGAAACCGACGGTCAGGGCACGCTCTTGACCACCAAAGCGTGCCTTTTGAACCCGAACCGTAATCCAACGCTTTCCCAGGCAGAGGTCGAGCAAGCGCTCAAGGAGGACTTTGGCGTCGAGCGCGTTCTATGGCTCGAAAACGGCTATCTCGAGGGCGACGACACCGACAGCCACATCGATACGCTGGCGCGCTTTTGCAGCGCTGACACCATCGCCTACGTGCGCTGCGACGATGAAACGGACCCGCACTACGCGGCGCTAAAAGCGATGGAGGCCGAGCTCCAGGGGTTTCGCCAGACAAACGGCGAACCCTACCGTTTGGTCGCCCTGCCGTGGCCGGCGGCGGCGTTCGATCAAGACGACGGCCATCGCCTGCCCGCGACTTACGCCAACTTCACCATCATCAACGGCGCCGTGCTCGTGCCGACCTACGCCGACCCGGCGGATCTGGAGGCGCTCAACGCCCTGGCCCAGGCCTTCCCGGAGCGCCAGATCGTTCCCATCGAGTGCCAAAGCGTAATTCGCCAGCACGGCAGCCTGCACTGTTTGACCATGCAGCTACCCCAAGGCACGCTCAACGCCGCACGTTTCAAGGAGGCCTCATGAGCCGAGAACTGACCGTCGCCGTCATTCAGCAAAACGCCTGGCCGGACAAGGAGAAGAGCCTTGCGGCCTCGGACGAGGGCGTGCGCGCCGCCGCCGGGCGCGGAGCGAAGCTCGTGCTGCTCCAGGAGCTTCACGCCACCCACTACTTCTGTCAGTACGAGGACCCGGCGCTGTTTGACCTGGCCGAGCCGCTGGACGGGCCAACGAGTCAGCGCCTGGAAGCGCTTGCCCGCGAGCTCGATATCGTGCTGGTCGGCTCGATTTTCGAAAAGCGCGCCGCGGGGCTCTACCACAACACGGCGGTGGTTTTCGATGGCGCGCGCGGGCGCGTCGGTCAGTATCGCAAGATGCACATTCCCGACGATCCGGGCTTTTATGAGAAGTTCTACTTCACCCCAGGCGACGTCGACGAGCGTCGGAGCGAGGGCTTCACGCCCATCGATACCTCCGTTGGTCGGCTCGGCGTGCTGGTGTGCTGGGATCAGTGGTATCCGGAGGCGGCGCGGCTCATGGCACTATCGGGTGCGGAGCTTCTGCTCTACCCCACCGCGATCGGCTGGGACAAAACCGACGATGAGCAGGAGCAGGCCCGCCAGAAGCAGGCTTGGACGCTGATTCAGCGCGCTCACGGCGTGGCCAACGGCCTGCCAGTGCTGGTGGCTAACCGCGTTGGCTTCGAGCCGGATCACTCCGGCGTTGGCTCAGGCATCGACTTCTGGGGCGGCAGCTTCGTCTGCGGCCCCCAGGGCGAGCTTCTGGCCCACGCAGGCACCGAGACCGAGCAGCTGGTGGTCACTCTCGATATGGAAAAAAGCGAGCGCACCCGGCGCATCTGGCCATACCTGCGCGACCGTCGCGTGGACGGCTACGGTGATCTGACGCGGCGCTATCGCGACTGAAACGCCCTCCTCACTCCATACGAAAACGCCGGCGCTGAATGCGCCGGCGTTTTTGATAAAGCCGCGACTCTGCCGGAGCTGCCTAGCCGGCTACTTCCAGAAATCGCGAATCGAGGCAATGCCCTGGGCGCCGACGGCGCGGGCGTGGTTGGCATCGAAACGGGTCATGCCGCCAAGCGCGAATACCGGCATGCCGGCGCGCTCGACGAGCTGCTGAAAGTCGTGCCAGCCCATCGGGGCTACATCCGGATGCGACGGCGTGGTGCGAAGCGGCGACAGCGTCACGAAGTCGCAGCCAAGCGTGGCGGCTTTATCGAGCTGGGTTTGATCGTGGGTCGAGGCGGAGAGCCACTTGCCCTCGCCGATCGGGCGGCGCTCCAGCTCCATCAGTCGCTGGCTGGTGAGGTGAATACCGTCGGCATCGACCTGCTCGAGAAGCTCCGGCTCGCCATTGAGCAGAAGCCTCGCGCCGAACTCGCGACACAGCGTCAGCGCCGTTTGTGCGCGCTGCACGTAGGCGTCGCGCTCAAGGCCCTTGGCACGCAGCTGAACGAGGCGAACGCCGTCCTCGTCGAGCGCGCGGCGAAGAAGGCTTTCAAAGCGCGTATCGTCCGGTTCTTCGCCGGTGATCAGGTACTCCTTGGGCAGCATCACCGCGCGCAGAATGGGCAGATTGGCCGCCGGGAAGGGGTAGCCGACCAAATCCTCCATCGCGACCCAGCGAACCGCCTGACCTTCACGCCCGAAGGGCTCGCCGGCGAACTCGTGCACCTGCCAAACGTCGAGCAGGATGTGCTTGTCGCTGTACTCGTGGTGAACGCGAATGAGCGGCTGGGCGCGGCGGATCTCGACACCGAGTTCCTCGTGAAGCTCGCGCTTCAAGCCCTCGAGCCCGGTTTCGTAGGGCGCAAGCTTGCCGCCGGGAAACTCCCACAAGCCACCGTGATCGACGTTGGAGGGTCGGCGTGCGATCAGTACGTGCTTTTTATCGGCGCTGACGATGGCGGCTGCGGCGACGTGAACCCGTCGTTTTACCATTACATTCATGACGTTCTTTTCCACATTGGAGCGCCCGGCGAGCCGGGCACTTGACTACAAAGAGCTAAATCGCGTTCTAACACGCTTGTCCAGCATCGACTTTAAAAAGGCGGCGCGCCTAGCTTCGATAGTCGGCGTTGATGGAGACGTAGTCGTGCGATAGATCCGAAGTCCAGACGGTCGCGTGCGCATCGCCCCGGCCCAGATCGATACGAATGGTGATCTCCTCGCCTTTCATCACCCGGCTGCCCGCCTCTTCACTGTAGCTCGCCGCCCGTCCGCCATTTTCGACCAGGCGCACGTCGCCCAGATCGATCACCACACGGCTGACATCGAATTCATCGACCGGCGCGCGCCCGACGGCGGCCAAAATCCGCCCCCAATTGGCGTCACTGGCATAGAGCGCGGTCTTCACCAGCGGCGAGTGCGCCACGGTAAAGCCAACGTCCAGCGCTTCCTGGCGGCTCGCAGCGCCTTCGACATTCAAAGTGACGAACTTGGTCGCCCCTTCGCCATCGCGAATGATCATCTGAGCAAGCTCGGTCATCACGCCCTGTAGCGCTTGGCGAAACACCACGATCTGCTCATCGGTTTCCACACGTGGGCCGATGTTGGTCGCGGCGAGCATGCAGGCGTCGTTGGTCGAGGTATCGCTATCCACGGTGATCGCATTAAAAGAGCGATCCACGGTTTCGCGCAGAAGACGCTGTAAAAGCGACTGCTCGATGCTGACATCGGTCACCACGAACCCAAGCATCGTGGCCATGTTGGGCTTGATCATGCCCGAGCCCTTGGTGATGCCGTTGATACTAAAGCGCTCACCGTCGATCTCGGCGGTGACCGTGGCGCCCTTGGCGCGGGTATCGGTGGTCAGTATCCCCTCACCGGCAAGCTGCCAAGCCTCGCTGTCGCTGGATAACGCTTTGAACGCGTCAGGAAGCCCAGCCAGCAGCCGCTCCATGGGCAGCGGCTCGCCGATCACACCGGTGGAGAACGACAGCACCTGCTCGCTGGCAACGCCAGCCTGCTCGGCTGCTGCCTGACAGGTGCGTTTGGCATCTGTCAGCCCCTGCTCGCCGGTACCGGCGTTGGCGTTGCCGGTATTGATGACCCAGTAGCGCGAGGACGTCGTTGCCGCCAAATGCGATTTGGCGGTGATGACCGGCGCGGCGCAAAACGCGTTTTGGGTAAATACCGCCGCCGTGACGGCGGTATCCGGAAGCTCGATAACCACCAGATCGCGGCGCTGAGGCTTTTTGATGCCCGCCATGGCGGAGCCCAGGCGCACCCCGTCAAGGGGTGCCATCGTTGGAAACGGACAGTGACCCACCGCCATGCTCTTCTCCTGTAACGTCTATCGGTGCGCTAGGGCGCGCGTTATTGAAGCTTGCCGCAGCACTGCTTGTACTTCTTGCCAGAGCCGCAGATGCACGGGTCGTTACGTCCGACCTTTGGCGCTTCGCGGCGCTGCGGGGCGGCCTCGCCATTGCCGCCTACGCTTGATGACGGGGCTTCTCCGCTCTCGGCGTCCGGGCCACGCTGGGCCTCGGAGGCAGCGGCTTTTTCGCGCGCGGCGTCTTCGCGGCGCTTCTGCTCGAGCGCATCGACCTCTTCGGGCTGGCGTACCTGTACATGGCTCAGGATGCGCGTCACGTCTTCCTTGATGTTGATCAGAAGATGCTGGAAGAGCTCGAAGGCTTCGCGCTTGTACTCCTGCTTGGGGTTTTTCTGCGCGTAGCCGCGCAGGTGAATGCCCCGGCGCAGGTGATCCATTGATTGAAGGTGTTCTTTCCAGCGGGTATCGAGTACCTGGAGCATGACCTGCTTCTCGAAGCGCTGGATCAGCGCCTTGCCGGCGGCGGCGATCTTGGCGTCGTAGGCCTCGCGGTGCATGGCCTGCAGGCGCTCGCGAAGCTTCTCTTCGCTGAAGCGGTCGTCCTCGGCGGCCCACTGGGTGACCGGCGCGTCGAGGTTGAACTCGGTTTTTAGATGCGCTTCGAGCCCGGGAAGATCCCATTGCTCGGCCAGGCTCTGGGGCGGCACGTAGTCGCTGATGGTGCTCTCCATCACCTCTTCGCGAATACCGATCACCGCTTCGGAGACCTCATCGGCGGCCAGTACGTCGTTACGCTGCTCGTAGATCACCCGGCGCTGGTCGTTGGCAACGTCGTCGTACTCCAGAAGCTGCTTACGAATGTCGAAGTTGCGTCCCTCGACCTTCTTCTGCGCCCGCTCGACGGCGTTCGATACCATCTTGTGCTCGATCGCCTCGCCGCGCTCCAGGCCCAGCGCCTGCATCAGGCGCTTGACCCGGTCGGAGCCAAACAGCCGCATCAGGCTATCTTCCAGCGACAGGAAGAAGCGCGTCGAACCCGGGTCGCCCTGGCGACCGGCGCGGCCGCGAAGCTGATTGTCGATGCGCCGCGACTCGTGGCGCTCGGAGCCAATTACGTGCAGCCCGCCCGCTTCGAGCACGGAGTCGTGGCGCTGCTGCCAGTCGGCCTTGAGCGCGGCGATCTGCGCCTCGTCTGGGTTGTCGAGCTTGGCAACGTCTGCTTCCCAGTTACCGCCGAGCATGATGTCGGTACCGCGCCCGGCCATGTTGGTGGCAATGGTGACCGCCCCGGGACGGCCGGCCTGGGCGATGATCTCGGCCTCGCTTTGGTGCTGCTTGGCGTTCAACACGTTGAACTGCATGCCAGCGTTTCGCATCAGCTGGGCCAGGTACTCGGAGGTCTCGATCGACGCGGTACCCACCAGCACCGGGCGGCCGGCCTCGGTCACCGCCTGAACGTCCTTGATGATCGCTTCGAACTTCTCTTCACCGCTGAGATAGACCAGGTCGTTCAAGTCCTTACGCGCCAGCGGACGGTTGGTCGGAATGACCACCACGTCGAGGCCGTAGATCTGGCGGAACTCAAAAGCTTCGGTATCGGCGGTACCGGTCATGCCGGCAAGCTTTTCGTAAAGACGGAAGTAGTTCTGGAAGGTCGTGGAGGCGAGCGTCTGGCTCTCGCGCTGCACGGTCACGCCCTCTTTCGCTTCCACGGCCTGGTGCAGGCCTTCGGACCAGCGCCGGCCCGGCATGCTGCGACCGGTGTGCTCGTCGACGATCACCACCTGGCCTTCGACGACGATGTAGTCCACATCGCGCTGGTAGAGATTGCGCGCCCGCAGCGCCGAGTGCATGTGCTGTAGAAGGTTCAGGTTCTGGGCGGCGTAGAGCGAGTCGTGCTCGCCTAGAAGGCCTTGGGAGCGCATCATCTCCTCGACCTTGTTGTGGCCCTGCTCGGTAAGCTCGACCTGCTTCTGCTTTTCGTCGAGCACGAAATCGCCGCTGACCGGCGTTTCATCGTCCTCGCTCACTTCGCCGCGCTCCAGGTGCTGCGCTAGGCCGTTGACCACATTGTAGAGTTCGGTGTTCTCGTCCACAGCGCCGGAAATGATCAGCGGTGTGCGCGCCTCATCGATCAAAATCGAGTCGACCTCATCGACGATGGCGAAGTGCAGGTCGCGCTGCACCTTCTCCTCGAGCGAGAACGCCATGTTGTCGCGCAGGTAGTCAAAGCCGAACTCGTTGTTGGTGCCGTAGGTGATGTCGCACTTGTAAGCGTGACGTTTCTCTTCACCGGTTTGGCCCGAGAAGATAACGCCCACCGTCAGCCCGAGAAATTCGTAGAGCGGACGCATCCACTCGGCGTCACGCCGCGCCAGGTAGTCGTTGACCGTGACCACGTGCACACCCTTGGCGGGTAGCGCGTTGAGATAGACCGCCAGAGTCGCCACCAGCGTTTTACCCTCGCCGGTTTTCATTTCCGCGATGCGCCCGCGGTGAAGCGTCATACCGCCGACCATCTGAACATCGAAGTGGCGCATACCCATGACGCGCTTGCTCGCCTCGCGCACTACCGCAAAGGCGTGGGGCAGCAGCTTTTCCAGCGACTCGCCGGACTCCAGGCGCGTACGTAGTTCACCGGTTTGTGCCTGCAGCGCGGCGTCGTCCAGCGCTTCGATTTCGGTTTCGAGCTTGTTGACGTCCTGCACGCTTTTCGTCATGCGTTTAACGTCGCGGTCGTTCTTGGAGCCAATGGCCTTGCGCAATAATGTGTTAATCATGAAGTTTCCAAATCATTTCAAGCGCACCAGCGGAGCACCCTTAAAAAAGCTGTTTCAAGCAAGATGGTAAAAACGAACGTGGGGCTGGACGGCGGGCGGTCCGCGCTGGGTTAGCACGTCGCGGGCGGCGACCCGGGGCAAGGCAAGGCGTGGGGCGATCGAAGGGCGCTTTTTCAGGCACGCGGTGATTTTTTTGACACGACGCAGCAGGGAGCGAACCCGACGCCGACGGGCCAAACGCTGCGACTGAACGCGCAGGATGGCCGGCACCCAAAGACAGATCGTCGCTGCCCGCTCGCTGGCTTTGACGGCGGATAGCGGCGACAGCGACACCGGCAGCAGGCAGCTGACTAAAAGCCCCGCCAGCCACCAGCGCGCAAGCCCGCTGCGGCGAGTGCGCCGCAGGACTATCTGAGGGCTTGGCGCGGACGTGGATGACATGCTGGGTGTCGACTCCCTGGCGTGTTAGGCTCTTCCGATGACGCCCCGGCCGCTCGCAACTGGCGGCCTGAAAGCGCACGAATCCGGTTTTCTGGAATTAAGCGTATGAGTATAAAGGTTAAGCGTTCCCGCGCACAGCCCATCGGCCAGGTGCTTAAAAGCTCTTCCGACATCAGTAACCTGATGCGCCAGTCGCGGCTAATCGATCAGGCCCAGCGCCACCTGCGCGGACACCTGCCCGAAGAGATGCGTGAACACATCTTTGTCGGCGGCTTTAGCAATGCCCGTCTGACCCTGATCAGCGGCCAGGCGAGCTGGCTTTCCTGGCTTAGATTCGAGCAAACGAGGCTATTGCAACTGCTGCACCAGCTTCCCGGATTCGAAGCCGTTACCGGCTTTCATTTCAAGGTGCGCCCAGTTCGCCCGGTCGTCGCACCGCAGCGCAATACCCGAGCGCTTTCACAAAAAGCGAGCGAAACGCTCACTCAGTGCGCAGAGGATACCCAGGACAGCCGCCTTAGAGGGGCGCTCGAGCGCTTGGCCTCTCACGCCGCGAACAAAAACACGTTCTCCTGAACGCATAAAGCACCGCAAGCGGTGCTTTATAAATGGGGGAGCGGGCGGCGTTTTCAACCGTGCTCCCTGCCTTAAAACGCTAGCCCTCCCTTCTGCTTCAGGGCTCAGCGTTTGGCCTGATGAATCAGGCCATGGCCGGGGCGGCGTAAGAAATCGGCGCCACGTCCTTCTCGTCTTCGAACGTTACGACTTCATAGGCTTCGGGGCGGGCGAGCAGCTCGCGACAGAGCTGATTGTTCAGCGCGTGACCGGATTTAATCCCGCGGAACTCGCCGATCAGGCTGAAACCCAGCTGGTAGAGATCGCCGATCGCATCCAGAACCTTGTGCTTGACGAACTCGTCCTCGTAGCGCAAACCGCCCTCGTTCACGATGCGGTAGTCGTCGACGACGATGGCGTTATCGAGGCTTCCGCCGAGTGCGAGGTTATTGGAGCGCAAAAACTCCAGATCGCGCATGAAGCCGAAGGTACGCGCCCGCGACACCTCCTTGACGAAGGAGGTCGTAGAAAAGTCGATCAGCGCGTTCTGGTGCTGCTGCTCGAACACCGGGTGATCGAAATCGATGGAGAACGATACCTTGAAACCCTGATGGGGCAAGAAAACCGCTTCCTTGTCGCCGTCACGAACCGCGATCCGCTCCTTGATGCGGATGAACTTCTTGGCGGCGTCCTGCTCGAGAATGCCCGCGGACTGGATCAAAAATACGAAAGGACTGGCGCTGCCATCCATGATTGGAATTTCGGCGGCGCTCACGTCGATGTAGGCGTTATCGATACCGAGCCCGGCAAACGCCGACATCAAATGCTCGACGGTCGCGACCTTGACGCCGTTTTGCGAAAGCGCAGTGCAAAGGCGTGTGTCTTCGACTAACTCGGCGCGGGCAGGAACGTGTACCACGGGATCCAGATCGGTTCGAACGAATACGATGCCGGTGTTCGCAGGTGCCGGGCGCAGCGCCAAGTGGACTTTTTTACCCGAGTGCAGACCCACTCCGGTAGCGCGAATCACGTTTTGTAATGTACGTTGTCTGATCATGGGCGTGGTAGAACTCTTATAACGGGGCCTTCGGCAAGGAACCGACGCCGACCGTAGAAAAGGGAAGTTATCGAACAGTGTTTACTTTAACAGCAAACGAGCGTTTTAACCAAGTTTTCTCGGTTAAAACGCTCGCCAGCCGTTTAAAGCACTGTCATGTAAAGCCGACTGCCGTTTGAATCAGTCCGCCTGACGGCGCAAAAACGCGGGGATGTCCAGATAGTCGTCGGACTCGGCGGACCGGCGCTTCTCGGCACGCGGTTTAGGCGCAGACTCCTGAGCTTCGGCGCGGGCCGCGGACTGCTGACGCGTGACGGTCGGCTGCTGCATTTTGCGGTAGTCGGCAGGCTCGGAGGCGGCGCGGCGAGCCGGCTCGCGGGCAGCCTGCTTGGGCTTGGTGCCGTCGAGGCCCGCGGCGACTACGGTCACGCGCAGCTCGTCGGACATTTCCATATCAATGGAGGTGCCCACCACGATGGTCGCTTCCTGAGAGGCGAACTCCTGAACCGTTGCGCCGACATCATTGAACTCGCCGATCGACAGATCCGGGCCAGCGGTGATGTTGACCAGAATACCGCGGGCACCGTGCAGGTCGATATCCTCGAGCAGGGGACTGCGAATCGCCTTTTCGGCGGCTTCGCGAGCGCGGTTCTCGCCGGTAGCCCCGCCAGTACCCATCATCGCCATGCCCATCTCGGACATGACCGTGCGCACGTCGGCGAAGTCGACGTTGATGATACCGGGGCTGGTGATCAGCTCGGCAATGCCTTGAACGGCGCCGAGCAACACGTCGTTGGCCGCGCTGAAGGCGGTCAAGAGCGTGGCGTTCTTACCCAACACCGACAGAAGCTTCTCGTTAGGAATGGTGATCAGCGAGTCGACGTGCTCGGAGAGCTCTTTCATGCCCTCTTCAGCAGCGCGCATACGCTTGGGCCCCTCGAAAGGGAACGGACGCGTGACCACCGCCACCGTTAGAATCCCCAACTCCTTGGCGACCTGCGCCACCACCGGCGCGCCGCCGGTACCGGTACCGCCACCCATGCCGGCGGTGATGAACACCATGTCGGCACCGTCGAGAAGCTCGGCGATACGCTCGCGATCTTCCATCGCGGCTTGACGCCCGACTTCCGGGTTCGCCCCGGCCCCAAGGCCCTTGGTGATTTCGCCGCCCAGCTGCAAAACCGTTTTGGCGGAAACGCGCTTGAGCGCCTGGGCATCGGTATTGGCGCAGATGAACTCGACGCCTTCGATGTTGCTTTCCACCATGTGGTTGACGGCGTTACCGCCACCGCCGCCCACACCCACTACTTTGATGACCGCACTGCTCGAGGGTGCGTTATCTACCAATTCGAACATAAGCCCCGTCTCCTGAACCGCGCTTGCGGCCCTATCAGAAATTTCCTTTGAACCAGCCTTTGATTTTCGCTAGCGCCGAATGATCGTCCCTGCTATCACGCTGGACGTGCTCGCCGCGCCCCTTATGGGGTGCGCTTGCCCGTCCATGGCTCTCAAGACCCTGTCCGTGGCGGGACTCCTGCAGTGCATAGTGCAAAAGCCCGACGCCTGTCGCATAGATGGGATTGCGAACCACGTCTGCCAATCCCCGCACGTTCTGCGGGCAGGCGATACGCACCGGCATATGGAAGATCTCCTCCGCCAGCTCGCTCACCCCTTCCATGCGCGATGTGCCCCCGGTCAACACGACCCCGGCGGCCACCATGTCTTCGTAGCCACTACGGCGTAATTCATCGCGTACCAGCGTAAAGAGCTCTTCGTAACGCGGCTCCACCACTTCCGCCAATGCCTGGCGCGAAAGGTCGCGCGACGCTCGATCGCCAACGCTTGGTACCTTGATCATTTCATCGCTTGCGGCCAGCTGGGTCAGCGCGCAAGCGTACTTGACCTTGATCTCCTCGGCGTGCTGCGTCGGCGTTCGAAGCGCCATCGCAATATCGTTGGTGACCTGGTCACCGGCGATGGGAATGACCGCCGTATGGCGAATCGCCCCTTCGCTAAAAATGGCCATATCGGTCGTTCCCCCACCGATATCCACCATGCAAACGCCCAGCTCGCGCTCGTCTTCGGTCAGTACCGCCATGCTGGAGGCCAACTGCTCCAAAATGATGGCGTCGACTTCCAGCCCACAACGGCGCACGCACTTTTCGATATTTTGCACCGCGTTCAAAGCCGCGGTAACCAAGTGCACCTGCGCCTCCAGGCGCACGCCGGACATACCCAGCGGCTCGCGAATACCGCCCTGGGCATCGATTGAGAACTCCTGGGGCAGCACGTGAAGCACCCGCTGCCCTTCGGAAATGGCCCTGGCGCGGGCCGAGTCGATAACACGATCAATGTCAGAAGGGGTGACTTCGCGTTCCTTGATCGCAACGACGCCATCTGAATTCATCGAGCTAATATGACTACCGGCAACGCCGACGTAGACCGAATGAATATCGCAGCCGGCCATGAGCTCGGCTTCTTCGACCGCCCGCTGAATCGATTGAACCGTCGATTCGATATTGATCACGACGCCGCGCTTCATTCCCCTTGATGGGTGAGAACCTATTCCCGCAATTTCGATGCCGCCATCGTCGGTGGGTTGACCGACGATCGCGACGACCTTGGACGTTCCGATGTCCAGCCCGACAACCATATTGGATGCGTTGGGTGAGCCTGCCATGAGTCGGGTTATCTCCTTATAGTAATCTTTTAACCGATAAACGATCGATGGTCGGCAACCGTTTATCTACCAATGAACATCAATATGGATCGGATGAAACGATCAGGGGCGTCTGTCTGACCCGTTAAATCCAAAAAGCGCCTCGTTTATAAACGCCTTGTTAAAAACAAATCATCACCACTATCACGACTTTTCTCTAAAACACACTGTACATCGACGCCAACACATGTTTATTTATACATGCTTTTATAAAAAGCGAGCTTGAACGCATCCCCCGTTAAAGCCGCCCCAACTCGATCATCTTTCATCTTGAACCGCTTGACTGGCCAAAACGCGTTATAAAAGACGGTCGAAGGCCATCATATAGAAACGCCCACCATTATACGACTGGTCCCACCCACGATAATGGGCTTGGCGAAGAATTTAAACCCCAGCGGTGGCTTTTCCTTGTTGGCAAACGCTCACTTTTAAGTAAACGTCGGCAACTTTCAATAATGAAGGCATCGCTACTCTTCGCCGTCGTCGAATTCTGTTTCGCCGTGCCAGGCGACCGCCACGCCATTGGGATAGCGTAAATCGATATAGCGAATCTGGTCGCCCTGACGCGAAAGCTCGCGCTGCCAGGAAGCGGTGAGCCGCGCCAAACGCGTGCCGTGCTCGCGCCGCCCAAGCATCACCCAAGCACCGTTATCGAGCTGCAGCCGCCACGCACCGCGCGGCTCGAGACGCAGCTGAGAAAGCGACAGTGACAATGTCGCGAAGTGGTTTGTCAGGCGCTGGTAGTAGTCGAGCACTTCTTCACTGCTGCCTACAGGGCCCGCCAGGTCGGGGAGGTTCGGCGGCACCTCGAGCGGGGCAAACGCGAAGGGCTCGCCTTCCGGGTTGAGCAGGAAATCGTCGTTCCAGCGCGCGATCGGCTGCTGCTCGACGAGTTCGAACACCAGCGCGTTGGGCCACTCCCGCGAGATACGCACCTCGAAAAGCCAGCCGATGGTGAGTGCGCGCTCACGAAGCTCGCCAAGATCCGCCGATAGCCAAGTGGCGTTTTGTACCAGCGGCGCCAGCTGGGTGCGCAGATAGCCGGCGCTGACGTACTCCCACTCGCCGCGAATCGAGACGCGCTCGATGGGTCGGTCGAGCCAGAGCCACAGCGCCCTGCCCCCGCCGCCGAGCAGCAGCGCGAGCAGTACGATCCCAAGCCAGGCGTTACGCTTTTTCATATGGTTTCTTCACCGGAACGTCTCACCGGGCTGCGGCGGTCTGGAGAATGTCGAGGACCAGCTCGTCGAAGCCGATGCCGGCGTGAGCCGCCGCCTGGGGTACGAGGCTGTGATCGGTCATGCCGGGCACAGTATTGACCTCGATGAGCCAGAACGCGCCGTCCTTGTCGCGCATCACGTCGATACGGCCCCAACCGCGGCCGCCCATGGCGCGAAACGCCTTTAGACACAGCGCCGCCAGCGCCTGCTCGTCGGCATCAGAAAGCCCGCAGGGCAAATGGTAAAGCGTGGTGTTCGAGTGGTACTTGGCTTCGTAGTTATAAAACCCGCCGGGTACCTCCACGCGAATGGCTGGCAGCGTTTGTTCGCCCAGAATCGCGACGGTGTACTCCTCGCCTGCGATGAAGCGCTCGGCCATCACTTGGGCATCAAAACGGGCCGCTTCCGTGTAGGCGGCTTTGAGTTCGGCTTCGCTTTTGACGATACTGATTCCCAGTGTCGAGCCCTCGTGTACCGGCTTGACGATCATCGGAAGGCCCAGCGCGTCGACCACTGCCGACCAGTCGGCGTCGTCACTTAGCGTGATGCTCTCCGGCGTCGGCAGACCCTGGGCGCGCCACACCTGCTTGGTGCGCTCCTTGTCCATACCGAGCGCCGAGGCGAGTACGCCGCTGCCGGTGTAAGGGATATTCAAAAGCTCCAGCGCCCCTTGCAGGGTGCCGTCTTCGCCGCCGCGCCCGTGAAGCGCGATGAACACTTTTGAGGGTGCCAGCGCTTCCAGCCCGGCAAGCCCACCCTCGCGCGGGTCGTACCCCTGGGCGTTGACGCCCTGACGCTTGAGCGCCTCCAGGACCGCCGCGCCGCTTTTGAGCGACACCTCGCGCTCGCCGGACGTGCCGCCCAGCACCACCACCACGTTATCTGTCGCGTTGCCCGCAGCCATCACGCTCATAGCTCAACCTCATCCAACGCAAGCCCGGCCTTCGCCAGCGCCAGCGAAATACCGCCGACGTCCCCGGCGCCCTGGGTAATCAAAATGTCGTCTGGGCGCAGCACCCGTTTCAAAAGCGCCGCCAGTTCCTGCTTGTGCTCGACGAACAGCGGATCGACCTCACCGCGCTGGCGAATGGAGCCGGCAAGCGTTCGCCCTTCCGCGCCTGGAATCACCGCCTCGCCAGCGCTGTAGACGTCCAATAGCACCAGCGTATCGACCTGGGAGAGTACGCGCACGAAGTCCTCGAACAAGTCGCGTGTGCGGCTATAGCGGTGCGGCTGGTACAGCATCACCAGCCGCCGTTTGGGCCAGCCCGCGCGCACTGCCTGAATCACCATGTCGACTTCCCGCGGGTGGTGGCCGTAGTCGTCCACCAGCATGACCTCGCCGCCTTGATTCGGCGCGGGAAAGTGGCCGTGTACCTGAAAGCGGCGCCCCACCCCGGCAAAACTCGCCAGGCCCGCGAGAATCGCCTCGTCGCCGACACCGGCGTCGGTGGCTACCACGATCGCCGCCATGGCGTTCTGCGCGTTGTGGCGCCCAGGCATCGCCAAGCGCACGTCAAGCGGGGCGGCGCCGTCGGGCCGTTGCGCGGTGAAGCTCACCTCGCCTTCGCGCTGGCTGAAATCGGTAATGCGGTAGTCCGCATCCTCGTTAAAGCCGTAGGTCACGAACTGGCGCTTGACCTGCTCACACAGGCCCTGAACGTGCGGGTCGTCAGTGCAGAGTACCGCAAGGCCGTAGAACGGCAGATTGTGCAAAAACTCGATAAAGGTGGTTTTCAGCCGCTCGAAGTCGTTGCCGTAGGTCGCCATGTGATCGGCGTCGATATTGGTGACGATCGAGACCATCGGCTGCAGGTGCAAAAATGATGCGTCAGACTCGTCCGCCTCTGCCACCAGGTAATCACCTTCACCCAGGCGCGCGTTGGCGCCGGCGCTGGTGAGCTTGCCACCGATCACAAAGGTCGGGTCGAGCCCGCCTTCGGCCAAAAGCGTTGCGGTCAGGCTCGTAGTGGTCGTCTTGCCGTGGGTGCCGGCCACCGCGATGCCGTGGCGAAAACGCATCAGCTCGGCGAGCATTTCGGCGCGGCGCACGACCGGCACCCGGTGCTCGTGGGCCCAGCGGATTTCCGGGTTGGTCTCGTCGATGGCACTCGACACCACCACGACGTCGGCGCCTTGAACGTTCTGCTCGGCGTGGCCGATGAAGACCTCGACGCCGCAGCCGCGCAGGCGCTCGATAACGGTCGACACGCGCATGTCGCTACCGCTGACCGCGTAGCCCTGATTGGCGAGCACTTCGGCGATACCGCACATGCCCGCCCCGCCAATGCCCACGAAGTGCAGGCGCTTGATGCGCCGCATGCCGGGGCCGCTGGGGCGTACGCTGTGCGATGGCTTGTCGGTTATCATATCGGTCACGCCGAATCTCCTTGCTTCACTAACGAAAGGCATCCTGCCGTCAAACGCTCCAAAGCGTCCAGGTGCGCCGCTTGGCGCGCGCAAGCGGCCATCTCGACCAGGGTGTCACGGGTCAATAGCTCATCCAAAAGCGCGGTCAGCCGCTCCGGGGTCAGCTCACTTTGCACCACGCAGCGCGCCGCACCGGCCTCGACGAGCACCTCGGCATTGACGCGCTGATGATCGTCCACGGCGAAGGGAAACGGTACCAACAGCGCCGGTTTGGCCGCCGCGGCAAGCTCCGCCACGGTCAGGGCGCCGGCGCGGCAAACGACCAGGTCCGCCCAGTCGTAGGCCGCCGCCATATCATCGATGAATGGCTCGACCCGTGCCTTTACACCAAGCGCTTGATAGCTCTCGAGTGTCGCCGCGTCGCGCTCCCGCCCCGCTTGGTGCCATACCTCGGGGCGATTACCCTCGCCGAGTGCTGCCAGCGCTACCGGCAGGCGCTCATTGAGGGCGACCGCCCCGAGCGAGCCGCCCACCACCAGCATTCTAAGCGGGCGCGTGCTGAACTCCACAGAGGTGCGCGGAGTCTCGCCAAGCGCGGCGATTTCGCCGCGCACGGGGTTGCCGATCACCTCGGCTCGGGGGCCAAAGGCGTTGTCGAAGGCGGCGTAGGTTTTGCTGGCCAGCCGCGACAGCACCCGATTGGTTAGCCCCGCCACGGCGTTTTGCTCGTGGATCACCAGCGGTACGCCGCAGAGTTTGGCCGCAAGCCCGCCGGGGCCACTGGCGAAGCCGCCCAGGCCCACGACAACATCCGGCTTGAAGCGCTTGATGACGCGGCGGGCATCCAGCACGGCGCGGCTCAAGTTGAACGGCGCCTTGAGCCAGCCCGCCGCCCCCTTGCCGCGAAGCCCGCTGATCGCCACGGTATTGAGCGGTATGCCGGCTTCCGGCACCAGACGGTTCTCGATACCGCGGGGACTACCCAGCCACTGTACTTCCACGTTTTGGGCCATGAGCGCTTGGGCGAGTGACAGCGCGGGGATGACGTGGCCGCCAGTCCCGCCGGCCATGATTAACATGCGTCGACGTGCGTTCGTCGTCACAAACGACTCCTTACTCAAGATAAACGCGGCTCGAAGCGTGATTTATAGGGGGTAGAGGCGCGCCGCGGGCGGTGGCGGGTTTCCGCGTCCACGCGCAGCAGCAGGCCTATCATCATGCCGGTGACCAGTAGGCTCGAGCCGCCGTAGCTAATCAAGGGAAGCGTCAGCCCCTTGGTAGGTAAAAGCCCGGAGCTCACCGCCATGTTGATGAAGGCCTGGGCGGCGATGATAAAGCCGATGCCGTAGCTCACATAGGCGCCAAAAAGGTGGCCGGCGAGCTCCGCCTTTCGTCCAATGAGCATCGCGCGGGTAACGAACAGCGTGAACAGCGCCACCACGCAAACCGCGCCGATCATACCCAGCTCCTCGGCGATGACCGCGAAAATGAAGTCGGTGTGCGCCTCGGGCAGGTAGTGAAGTTTTTGTACGCTGTTGCCAAGGCCGGTGCCGGAAATGTGGCCGCGGCCAAAGGCGATCAGCGCCTGAGTCAGCTGATAGCCGGTGGCGAACTGATCCGCCCAAGGGTCGAGAAAGCTCGTCCAGCGCGCCAAGCGGTAGGGTTCCATCACGACCATCATCACCGCGCCGAAGGCGAGCACACCGCCGCTGCCGATCAACAGCACCATCGAGGCGCCGCTCATCATCAGCATGCCGATTACGCAGACGGTATAAACCACCATGCCGCCGAAGTCCGGCGCAAAAAAGAGCAGCCCAGCAGGCACTGCGAGCACCGCGATCGGCCGCCACATGCTGAACGCGCGGGTGCGAAGCTCATAAGTGAAGCGCGACATGAACGCCGCCATGTAGAAAATCAGCCCCACCTTGCCAAGCTCGGAGATCTGCAGGCTCGGCAAGGGGCCGGGCAGCGAAATCCAACGCTTGCTGCCGTTGACCTCCTGGCCTACCAGCAAAACCATGACGAGCATGAAAATACTGGCCACCAGAATTAGCGAGGCATTTTGGCGCCAGGCCTCCAGCGGTACGCAGAGCATGAATAGACACGCCGACCCGGAAACCAGCAAAAACAGGGCGTGCTGGCGTGAGTAGTAGTAGCTGTTCTCCAAAAGCCCGACGGAGGCGGAGCTCACCATCACCCAGCCAAGCCCGGCGAGCGTGACCACGGCCACGATCAGCCATACGTCGCAGGGCAGATTTTTCGTACTTATCGCATTCAAGAAGCGCTGGCGCCGGCTCATGCGTTCACCTCACTGCGTTGTCGTGACACCCACTGGCGAAACGCCTCACCGCGCGCCTCATAGTTGGCAAACTGATCCAGACTCGCGCAGGCAGGCGATAGCAGCACGCAGTCACCAGGCTTTGCCACTTCGAGCGCGGCTTCCAACGCCTGCTCCAGCGTCTCGACCTCACGAACCGCCACCGTCGGCGCCAGGGCGGCCTTGAGACGCTGGGCGTCGGCGCCGAACACCAGCACCTGGCGGGCATAGCTCGCCAGGGGAGCGGCCAGCGGCGTAAAATCCGCCCCCTTACCGACGCCGCCGGCCAGCAGCACCAGCCGGCCTTCGAGCGTAGCGCCTATGCCTTCGATGGCGGCAAGTGTGGCGCCGACGTTGGTACCCTTGGAGTCGTTGACGAAGCGCACCCCGTTCAGGGTGTCGATCACTTCGCTGCGATGGGGTAAGCCCTTGAACGTTTCGAGCACCGCGCACATCGGCGCACGGGAGAACCCAAGCGCCTCGCCTAGCGCCAGCGCCGCCAGGGCGTTCATGTAGTTGTGCCGCCCGGCCATGCCAAGCGCGTCAACGCGCATCACGCGATCGAATCCCTTGGCAAGCCACTGGTGGCCCTCGAAGGTGACTAGCCCCCACTCGCCTTCGCCCGGGGCATCGCCGGTAAAGCGCACGGTTGGCACGGTGTCATCAGCCCAAGTGAGCGGATCGTCGGCATTAACGACGGCAAGCCCTGCATCGATGAAGATACGCGCCTTCGCTTGGCGGTAGCGCTCGAGGGTGGCGTGGCGGTCGAGATGATCTTCGCTCAGGTTCAAAAATGCCGCCGCCGCCGCGCCCAAGCGCGGCGTGGTTTCGAGCTGAAAACTCGAAAGCTCGAGAATGTAAAGCTCAGCGTCGGGATGGGCTTCCAGCAAATCGAGCGCCGCGGTCCCAAGGTTACCACCCACCGCAGCGTTTACGCCTGAGGCCTTGGCCATCTCGCCCAGTAGCGTCGTGACTGTGGATTTGGCGTTGGCCCCGGTGATGGCGGCGATAGGCGCTTTCACCGCTCGCTTGAACAGCGCGATTTCGCCGACAAGCCTGGGCTCGTCGGTCGCCGGGTTGTGCTCGTCCAGAAGCCCTTCCAGGCCCGGTGTGAGCGGATCGACGCCCGGGCTTATTACCACTTCGAAAGCGCGGCTGAAATCGACCGCGTCGAGCGGGCCGCAGTAGGTGGCAACGCCCGGGCACTCGACCTTGAAGGCGTCCAGCCCAAGCGGCGCGGCGCGGGTATCGAGCAGCGCAAAGGGCCGGCCCAGGCGCGTCAGGTGGCGGCAAATCGCCCGCCCCGAAACGCCCAGGCCGATCACGGCGGTCACTCCCTCGGGTATGTGCATGGGTTGGCTCCTTGCGTTACGACCCGCGTGAAGGCTAGCGCACTTTGAGGGTGGCAAGTCCCAGCAGCACCAGCACCACGGTGATGATCCAGAAGCGCACGATCACGCGCGGCTCAGGCCAGCCCTTTAGCTCGTAGTGGTGATGAAGCGGCGCCATGCGAAAAATGCGCCGGCCGGTGAGCTTGAACGAGCCCACCTGCAGGATGACCGAGAGGGTCTCGACCACGAAGATACCGCCCATGATGAACAGCACGATCTCCTGACGCACGATCACCGCGACCACGCCCAGCGCCGCCCCCAGCGCAAGTGCGCCCACGTCGCCCATGAAGACCTGAGCGGGATAGGTGTTGAACCACAAAAAGCCCAGACCCGCGCCGGCGATGGTCGCACAGAACACCGCGATTTCGCCGGTGCCGAGAATGAAGGGAATATGCAGATAGTTGGCGAACACCGCATTGCCGCTGGCGTAGGCAAACACCGCCAGGCCCATGGCGACGAGCACCGTCGGCATGATCGCCAAACCATCCAGACCGTCGGTCAGGTTGACCGCATTGGAGCTGCCGACGATGACGAAATAGGTCAGCACGATATAGAAAAGACCCAGCGGCAGCGCGAAATCCTTGACCAGCGGCAGCAGCAGACTGGTCTCGGCGGCGCTGGTGGCATTGAGATAGAGAATCAGGGCAGCGCCCAGCCCCACCACCGACTGCCAGAAATATTTCCAGCGCGCGGGCAAGCCCCGGGGATTTTTCTCGACCACCTTGCGATAGTCATCGACCCAGCCGATCGCGCCGAAGCCCAGCGTCACCGCCAGTACCACCCAGACGTAGTAGTTGGCCAGATCGCCCCACACCAGCGTGCTGATCGCGATCGACATCAAAATCATGACCCCGCCCATGGTGGGCGTACCGGCCTTGGAGAGGTGCGACTGCGGGCCATCGTCGCGCACCGATTGGCCGATCTGACCCTCGACGAGCCGGCGAATGACCCAAGGGCCGAGCCACAGGCAGATCATCAGCGCGGTGATGGCGGCAAGAATGATGCGAAGCGTGAGGTAATTAAAAACCTGAAAGGCGCTTTGATATTGAGCTAGAAAGTTCGCCAGGTGAAGTAACATGAACGGCGTTTACCCTGTTTCAACCGAGCAGCGCGGCAATGACGCGTTCCATGCCCGCACTGCGTGACCCTTTGACCAGCAGCGTGGCGTTGGGCGGCAGCGTATTAATAAGATGACGCGCAAGCGTCTCGTGGTCGTCGAAGTGGTGCCCGCGACCAAAGGCATCGCTCGCTGGCCGCGTGGCGTCGCCGCAGGTCAGCAGCGTATCAACCCCCAGCGCTTGTGCGAAGCGGCCGACCTCGGCGTGAAGCGCCTCGCTCTCATCGCCAAGCTCGCCCATTGCCCCCATGGCGAACCAGTGCGGGCCGGGAAAGCGCGTGAGCGTCTCGAGCGCGACCTTCATCGCCCCCGGGTTGGCGTTGTAGGTGTCGTCCAGAAGCGTCGTGCCGTTGGGGCCTTCGATCACGCTGAGCCGCCCTTTTAGCGGCGCGAAAGCGCACAGCGCCTCAACAACGCGCCCGGGCGCCACGCCCACGGCAAGCGCAGCGGCGGCGGCGGCCAGGGCGTTGCTGACGTTATGCCTGCCGGCAAGCTTGAGCCGCACTTCGCCTAGCGACGCGCCGTTTTGAACAAGCGTGAAAGCATACCGCCCTTGCGAGTCGCAGGAAAGAGCCCGGGCGCAGACATCCGCCTCGGCTTCGACGGCGTAGCTCACCACCGGTCCAGGAGCGAGCGCCGCCCAAGTGGCGAAGTAACGATCCTCCGCGTTGAGCACGGCAACGCCTGCTGGCGTAAGCCCGAGCAAAATTTCGCTCTTGGCCTGGGCGATCTGCCCCATACCGCCAAATTCGCCGACGTGGGCGCCGGTCACGTTGGTGATAATGGCAACGTCCGGCGCGGCGAGCCGGCTGGTCCAGGCGATCTCACCCAAGTGGTTGGCGCCAAGCTCCACCACCGCCGCCCGATGCTCGGGGGCCAGGCGTAGAAGCGTCAGCGGCGCGCCGAAGTCGTTGTTCAGATTGCCTTGCGTTGCCAGCACCGGGCCGAGTGGGGCGAGCAGCGCCGCGGTCATCTCCTTGACCGTGGTCTTGCCGCTGTTGCCGGTCACGGCCACCAGCGGATGAGCGAACCGCTGGCGCTGCGCGCGGCCCAAAAGCCCTAAAGCAAGGCGGGTGTCAGCACAGACGATTTGGGGCAGAGCGCTCTCAATAGGCGTTTCGACCAGCGCCGCCGCGGCGCCCTGCTCGAGCGCCTGCTCCAGGAAGGCATGGCCGTCGAAGCGCTCGCCTCTGAGCGCCACGAAAAGCGCTCCGGGAGTGATCTGGCGCGTATCGGTGGTGACGCTCGAAAAGCAGCACTCCGGGAAATCATCGGCGAGTGAGACGTTGAGCGCCTGGGCAACTCGCTGTGGGCTCCACTGCATCAGCGCACGCTCCGAGCGGCCAGCGCCTTTTGCGCCTCGAGATCGTCGCGGTAGGCGTGGCGGACGCCGTCGATTTCCTGATAGGGTTCGTGCCCTTTACCGGCGATCAGCACCACGTCCTGGGGGCCGGCCTTTGCGACCACCTCAGAAATGGCGGTGCGGCGATCCCCCACCTCGCGAAACGAGGCGTTCTCGCTAAAGCCTTCGATGATCATCCGGCGGATGGTGTCGGCCGGCTCGCCGCGCGGGTTATCATCGGTAATGACGCAGTGATCGGCGAGAGACTCCGCAACGCGCGCCATTTCCGCACGCTTGCCGGTATCGCGCTCGCCGCCGCAGCCAAAGACGCACCAGAGCTTGCCGGCATCTCCCAGATGCTCGCCAAGCGCGCCTAAGGCGGCGCCGAGGGCATCCGGGGTATGGGCGTAGTCGATGACCACGCTCGGGGCGCCCTCCTCCTTGAGCAGCGCCATACGACCGGGCACCGGCGAAAGTTTGGCGGCGGCGTCGAAGAGTGCTGCCAGCGGCTCGCCTAGACCGTAAAGCGTGGCGATCGCGAGCAGCACATTGTCGAGGTTGAACCGCCCCATTAGGCCGAGTTCGAGCGTCTTTTCGCCTTCCGGCGTGGCGATCAGCGCGTTCTGGCCCAACGCATGGGGATGCCAGCCAACGACGCGCAGCGTGCACGCCTGGTCTTCACCGACTGCCAGCACGCGCACGCCTTTTTCGAGCCCGGCCAGCATGAGCCGGGTCAGCGGGTCCGCGGCGTTGACCACGGCGAGGGTGATTTCGGAGCGGCGAAAGAGCCTGGCCTTGGACGCCGCGTAGGCGGCCATGCTGCCGTGATAATCCAGATGATCGCGGCTCAAGTTGGTAAACACGCCAACGCTGATCGGACAGCCGTCGAGGCGCCCTTGGTCGAGCGCGTGGGACGAGGTCTCCAGCGCCACGCGCCGGGCGCCGCTTTGGGCAAGCTCTGACAGCGCGTGCTGAAGTGCCAGCGGCCCCGGCGTGGTGAGGCCGCTATCGTTTAGACGGTCGAGCCGGCCGGTGCCGAGCGTACCGATCACCCCCGCCGGCGTATCCAGCTGCTCGCTGAGCGCGGCAATGTAGTGGGTCACCGAGCTTTTGCCGTTGGTGCCGGTCACGCCAATGAGGTCGAGCCCGCCGGGCACGGCGAAGAGCGTTCGGCCGAACTCACCCAGCCGACGCGCCAGATGCGGAAGATGCAGCACCTGCCCTTCCAGATGCACGCTCGGGCCATCGGCCTGGGCGAGCACCAGCGCCGCGCCTTGGCTGAGCGCCGCCTCGATAAACTCACGGCCATCCCGGGCGCTGCCGGGCACTGCGACGAACACGTCGCCGCTTTTAATCGCGCGGGAGTCGCTGGTGATGTAAAACTCGTCGGCAAGTACCGGCAGCTTAGGCGGCAACTGCTGGGGCGGCCACCCTAGGGTCAACGCCTCCCAAAGGCGGGCGGGGCTGGACGTCATCTTGTCTCCTTCACGCTATTGCACTTCGTAATCGGGCGGCACGTCGAGCAGGCGCAAGGCGTTACCGGTGACGCTGGAGAATACCGGCGCGGCGACCGCGCCACCGTAGAACTGCCCGGCCCGCGGGTGATCGATCATCACCACCGTGACGATACGCGGGTCGGAGATCGGCGCAATACCGGCGAACACACTGCGATAAGCGTTTTCGGCGTAACCCTGCTGGCCGGTTTTGCGCACCGTGCCGGTCTTACCGCCGACTCGATACCCTTCAACCCGGGCGCGGCGCCCGCCGGAGTTGGGCCCAACGGAGCTTTCCAGAATGTCGAGCAGGTCGTTGGCAACGCTTGGCTGGATCGCCGGGATGCCCTGGGGCGGCTCGGAAAGGCGCAGAATCGACGGCGGCATGCGCACACCGTCGTTGGCAAGTGCGGTATAAGCGCTGGCGAGCTGCACCGCCGAGGCCGAAAGCCCGTAGCCGTAGGAGAGCGCGGCACGCTCGCTGCGCGACCAGCGTACCGGCGCCGGCAGGCTGCCCGTGGACTCGCCGGGAAAGCCGGTGCCCGGGCTCTGGCCAAAGCCGAGCTGGTTGTATTTTTCCCAGATCGCGGTGTCGTCGAGCTGGAGCGCGAGCTTCGACATGCCGATGTTGGAGGACTTCTCCAGAATACCGGCCAAATCGAGCTTGCCGTGGTTGCTGACGTCGCGAATGGTGAAGCGGTCGATGCGCATCCAGCCAGGCGAGGTGTCGATGACCACGTCACGATCGACTACGCCGCTCTCCAGCACCGCCGCCATCGCCAGCGGCTTCATCACAGAGCCGGGCTCGAACACGTCGACCAGCGCCTGGTTGCGAAGCCCCCGGGGGTCGAGGCCGGCGCGGTTGTTGGGGTTGTAGGACGGCAGGTTAGCCATTGCCAGCACTTCGCCGGTGCGCACATCCATGGTCACCAGCACGCCGCCGTCGGCTTCGTTCTCCGCCACCGCCGCACGCAATTCGCGATAAGCCATATACTGGATACGCTGGTCGATAGAGAGCGTCAGTTCGCCGCCGGGCTGGGCGTCGCTGATCACGCCAAGCTCGCGCACCAGCCGCCCGCGCCGGTCGTTGAGCACGCGGCGCTGGCCCGGGTGACCGGCCAAAAACGGTTGGTAGGCAAGCTCGAGGCCTTCCTGGCCCACGTCGTCAACGTTGGTCACGCCCAGAAGCTGGGCGGCAACTTCACCGGCCGGGTAGTAGCGTTTGTACTCGCGCTGCTGATACACGCCGGGCGTGCGCAGATCGAGAATGCGCTGGGCCGCCTCCGGCGTCATCTGGCGGCGCAGATACATGAATTCGCGGCTTTCGTAGCGCTCGACGCGCGCCTCGAAATCGTCGAGGCTCACCCCTAGCGCCTGGGCGAGCATGACGCGCTGGATGCCATCCGTGGGCAGCTCCTGGGGGTTGGCCCAAAGCGTCACTACGGGCGTCGAGATCGCCAGCGGCTCGCCGTTTCGGTCGGTGATCATGCCGCGGTGGGAAGGAATGACTTCGTGGCGCAGCGTGCGCGCGTCGCCCTGGCTTTGCAAAAAGGGCCGGTCGATGACCTGCAAAAGCGTAATGCGCCCGACCAGTACACAGGCTGCCATGGCTACCAGAATCAGAATGAAGAGAAAGCGCCCGCCCGCCAGCGGCGGCGCTATGGGGTGCTGTCGGGACGAGCCTCCCCGGCGGCGTTGATTCATGGCCGAATCACCTCGACATCGTCTACATCGGGAATGCGCATTTCAAGACGCTCGGTGGCGATCTGCTCGACACGGGCCGGCGTCGACCAGGCGCCCTCTTCGAGCAGCAGCTGGCCCCACTCGGTTTGCAGCTGGTTCTTCTCCTGCTCGAGGCGCTGGAGCTGGGCGAACTGGGTTCGCGTCATGTGGGTGGTCACCACCACGGCCAGAGCGGTCAGCAGACAGGCCAAAAACAGCGCAGTGATGATTAGCGGCCACACGCGCAGGCGCAGCTTGAACGGCCACTCGCTGCGCATCACGGACCACCAGTAATCAATTCGATCCAGCATGGCTAGCCTCGCTTTTTGGCCGCCCGCATCACGGCGCTTCGCGCGCGCGGGTTCTGCGCCACTTCGTCCTCGCTTGGCCGCACGCCCTTGTTGAGCGCCTCGAGCCGGCGATTGATCTGGTCGTCACGAATCGGCACGCCGCGGGGCAGGTCGGTATCGCCACGCACGTGGTGGCGAATGAAGCGCTTGACCCGGCGATCCTCGAGCGAGTGAAAGCTGATCACCACCAGATGCCCGCCCGGCGCCAGCGCCTCGAGCGCCGCCTCAAGCGCGGCGTCGAGCTGATCGAGCTCGCCGTTCAAATGGATCCGCAGCCCCTGGAAGGCCTTGGTGGCCGGGTGGCGCCCTTTCTCCCAGGCGGGATGAGCGGCCTTGAGGACCTCGGCCAAGTCGAGGGTGTGGGTAAAGGGTTTTTCCGCGCGGCGGGTCACGACCGCGCGCGCCAGCCGCTTGCCGAAGCGCTCCTCGCCAAGGGTCTTGAACACGTGGGCGATATCGGTCTCGCTTGCGCGCGCCAGAAAATCCGCCGCGCTCTCGCCCTGGGTCGGGTCCATGCGCATATCGAGCGGGCCGTTGCGCATGAAGCTGAAACCGCGCTCCGGGTCATCGAGCTGCGGAGACGACACGCCGACGTCCAGTAATACACCGGCAAGCTTGCCGTGAAGGCCGAGCTCTTTGGCGTACTCGCCCAGGCGCGCGAACTCGCGCCGGGTGATCGAAAAGCGTGCGTCGTCGATATCATCAGCGGCGGCGATCGCCTGAGGGTCGCGGTCCATGGCCAGCAGCCGGCCGTTTTCGTCAAGGCGTGAAAGAATCAGGCGCGAATGGCCGCCGCGGCCAAAGGTACCGTCCAGATAGACACCGTCGGTTTGATGAACGAGGGTATCGACCGCGCCGTCCAGCAACACGCTGGTGTGGCGAAAGTCGGAAGCGGTCTGGCTTGCAGAGGACATGTTACGCACGCTGTGTTGAAAGGCCCTGGCGGGCCTTTTATGGAAATGGGGAGTCGGCCGGTAAGCCGGGTTCTGTCGTGGACAGTCATTCCTCTAGGCGCTTTGTCGCCAAAGCGCTCAAGCAACCTACCCGGACCCAGCGCGGGCCACGCCAATGGGTCCCTATTTGGTCTTGCTCCGAGTGGGGTTTACCTTGCCACGCACTGTTACCAGGCGCGCGGTGCGCTCTTACCGCACCCTTTCACCCTTACCGGTCCACAAGGGACAGGCGGTCTACTCTCTGCTGCACTTTCCGTCGGCTCGCGCCGCCCAGGCGTTACCTGGCACTCTGCCCTATGGAGCCCGGACTTTCCTCCCCTGCGCAAGCGCAGCGGCGACTGTCTGGCCAACTCCGGCGGCAAGCATACCAGCGCCCTGCCCGCGCCTCAATGCTCGGTTTTCATTACGCGTTTCAAGGCCCTAACCTATCTTATGAATCGGGTTTCATCATTTGGAGCCGCGCGTACCACTCTTTCTTGCGCCCGCCCAGAAGGTTCGCCGCAATCGCCGCGCCCTGCTTGACACCCACGCCTTCATCGAGCAGCGTTTTCAACAGCGTTTCGTCGTCGATACTCTGCTCGCTCGCTTTTTGAACCGCCGGCGCGCCGCCGATCATGACCACGAACTCGCCGCGCGCCTGATTGGGGTCCACGGCCAAAATATCGAGAAGCTCTGATGCCACCCCCTGCAAGAAGGTCTCGAAGGTTTTGGTCAGCTCACGGGCCAGCACGATGGGACGCTCTGGCATTTGCTCGGCGAGCGCTTCGAGGGTCGCTACTATCCGGTGGGGGGATTCGTAGAACACCAGCGTCTCTTCGCGTTTTTGGTAGCTCTCCAACACCTGGCGCCGAGCGCCGGCCTTGGCGGGCAGAAAACCGGCGAAGGTGAAGCGGTCAGTAGGCAGCCCCGCCCCGCTTAGCGCGGCGGTCAGCGCACACACCCCGGGGATGGGAACGATATGGCGGTTGCGCGAACGCAGCGCTCTTACCAGAATGAAGCCCGGGTCACTAATCAAGGGCGTGCCGGCATCGCTGATCAAGGCGATACTTTCGCCGGCCTCGAGGTAGGCGTCCAGCGACTCCACCCGGTGCGCTTCGTTGTGCTCATGAAGCGACAGCAGAGGCTTGTTGATCCCCAAGTGACTTAAAAGCCGTGCGCTGTGCCGGGTGTCCTCGGCGGCGATGCGCGATACGCTTTCAAGAATCCGGGCGGCACGCGGCGTCAGGTCCTCCAAATTCCCAATTGGCGTGGCAACCACGTACAATGTGCCCGGAGGCTGGTAGCTCATATTGGCTCCTGATTGACTATTCTTAATTGACTGATAGCTGTCGCTGATGCTGCGCTATGCTTGTGCAAGGATTAAGGGACTCGTCCTCGGCTTTAAACAGCGCAAACGAAAAAACCAAGGAAGCATACATGAAACGTTCACTCCGTGGCCTGCTTGCCACCGCCTTTACGGCCCTACTGATCAGCGGCTGTGCCATCCAACAGCCCAGCGGGGTCGATCGCATATCCGACGCAGACGCCGGGCGGCTGTTGAGCCAGGCCGAACAGCAGGGCCCCGAGCAGGCATCATTAAGCCGGCTAGAAGCTGCCACCATTTTGGCAGGCCAAGGCGATCGCGAAGCTGCGTTCGATGCCGCCGCCGCCGTGGACGAAGCGAGCTTGTCCGAGCGTGACCGGGTACGCTGGGCGCTGCTATTTTCCGAGCTCGGCCGAGCGCTAGACGACCCGCGCGCCGTGCTGCGCGCCACCCAAGTGCTGGACGACGAGCTGCCGATGCAGGGTAACGAGCAGCAAACCCTGCGCGAGCGTGCCCAATGGGCCCGCCAGGCAATGGACGAGCCGGGCCGCGTTCAGGCCAGCTTGCCGGCACTCGAAGGTCAGGACATTCGCCGGATCATGGTCGCACTGCCGCAGTCCGGACCGCTCAGTAGCGTTGCCGATACCATCAGTAACGCTATGCGTGAGCACAATAAGGTTCGCGGCCAGGGCGTCGAGCTGACCTTCGTCGACTCCTCGCAGTACTCCACCGACGAGCTTTATAGCCGCGCCCAGCAAATGAACGCACAGCTGATCGTCGGCCCGCTGGACAAGGAAGACGTCACACGCCTTGAGCAGCGCCAAAGCGTTCCGCTTCCGACGCTGGCGCTGAACTACGGCAGCGGCGCGCAAAACCAGGCCGCCGGCCTTTTCCAGTACGGCCTTTCCGCTGAAGACGAAGCCCGCCAAGCGGCGCGGCGCGCCTACCAGGACGGCCGCCGCCAGGTAGCGGTCATGGTGCCGGACAATGACTGGGGCCGCCGCGTGGGCGAGGCCTTCTGGAACGAGTTTCATCAACTCGGCGGTGAAGTACCCAACGCCGTTCGCTATAACCCGAGTAACGATGTCTCGAGCGCGGTGGAAACGGCGCTGAACGTCAGCGGCGGTCGCGCTCAGTTGGGTAACATCGATGGACTATTCCTGCTCGCGCTGCCTGAGTACGCGCGCCAGGTGCCGCCGATGATGGACTTCTATTACGCTCAGAAGCTGCCGATCTACGCGACCTCGCATCTGCACGAAGGCACCCAAGAGCGGCGCCTGAACCAGGACCTCGATGACGTAATGTTCGTCGATATCCCGTGGCAGATTCCGGACGCCGCGGTAGGCGGTGCCGAAGCGCTGCCCTTCTACTCGAGCTACCAGGCGCTTCACGGCGAAGCCGACGCCTCGCTTTTCCGCCTGCAGGCGATGGGCGTCGATGCTTACGAGCTTGCCACGCACCTGTCGGACCTTTCCTCCATTCAAGGTTTCAACGGCAGCACCGGCACGCTGTCGATGTCCGGCGACGGCCGTATTCACCGCGAACTGCCCTGGGCGCGCTTCCAGAACGGCCGCCCCGCGCCGATTCTGTCGCCAGGACTTTTGGGTGACGAATAAGCCGCAAACTGCGCGCCGTCGCGGCGCCGCCACCGAGCAGCTTGCGGCTCGGTGGCTCGAAGAGCGGGGCTTGACACTCGTCAGCGCCAACTATCAGGTCAAGGGTGGTGAGCTCGATTTGATCATGAGAGATGGCGATACGCTGGTATTCGTCGAGGTCAAGCACCGCGCCACGACGCGAGGCGGCCATCCGCTCGAAACCATCACACCACAAAAGCAGCGCCGCCTGATTCGGGCGGCGTCGCTCTATTTAGCGCGCACGGCTGTCTCGACACCCTGTCGTTTTGATATTCTAGCGATCACCGGTCACCCACCTGCTCTCGAGTTTCACTGGGAGAAGGCGGCGTTTGACGCATACTGACTTACACCAGGAAGCCCTCATGGACTTTCAATCCCGCATTTTAAGCCACTTCAATTCAAGCATTGATACCAAAACCTACGCCAGCGAAGTGCTGCCTCCGTTCATCGAAGTCGCCAGCCAAATGATGGTGCAGTGCCTGGTCAACGAGGGCAAAATTCTTGCCTGTGGCAACGGCGGTAGCGCCGGCGATAGCCAGCACTTCTCGGCAGAGCTTCTGAACCGCTTCGAGCGCGAACGCCCGAGCCTGCCGGCGCTGGCGCTAACCACCGATACCTCGACGCTCACCTCGATCGCCAACGACTACAGCTACAACGAGGTTTTCTCCAAGCAGATTAGGGCGCTGGGCCAGCCTGGCGATATACTGCTGGCGATTTCAACCAGCGGTAACTCCGCCAATATCGTTCAGGCGATCCAGGCGGCTCATGATCGCGATATGGCGGTGGTTGCACTGACCGGGCGCGACGGTGGCGACATGGCCTCGCTCTTGGGCCAGGACGATTGCGAAATCCGCGTGCCGGCCACTTCGACCGCACGCATCCAGGAAGTACATCTTCTGGCGATCCACTGCCTGTGCGATCTCATCGATGAGCAGCTATTCGGCGGCGGCGCTTAGGCGCACCGTATAAACGATACTTTTTTACACTTTCAGGAGTTGGCGATGGCCCTTTGTAACGCGCTTCGTTCCTTTTGCTTGATCACCGCCTGCAGTGCGGTACTGCTGGCCGGCTGTGCCAACAACTCGGCGTCGAACCCGTCCAACTATGCCCAGCGCAGCAACGATGTCGAGGCGGTCGACGTCACCATCGAGCGTCAGGTCGAGCGAGCCCTGGATCAGGCAGATGCTCGCCTGGGCGATGCGCGCATTCGCGCTCACAGCTATAACGGCACGGTACTGCTGGTCGGCCAGGTGCCGAGCGAAGAGCTGCGCACCATGGCAGGTGAAGTGACCGGCGACCTGCGCGGCGTCAACCAGGTACACAATCAGCTGGCGATCGCCGCCAACCTGCCCGCGAGCCAGCGTTTGACCGATACCTGGCTGACTACCAACGTGGTGAGCCATTTGGCCACCAATGAGCACATCGACTCATCGAAGCTCAAGGTAACCACTGAGAACGCCAGCGTCTACCTGATGGGCATGGTGACCCGTCAGGAAGCGGATCGCATCGTCAACGCGGCCTCAGCCGTCAGCGGTATCCAGCGCATCGTCAAGGTATTCGACTACATCGATTGATCGGCGCCCTGCCGACCAACATCGCCGGCACGATCACACGGCGCAAAAAAAAGCCCCGCACACGATTCGTGTGCGGGGCTTTGTCGTTGCGAAGAGGCCGGCTATTTGACGACGCGAAGCGTTGGCTTCTTTTTGGCCTTGCCCTCTTCCTTCTTCTTTTCCTTATCCGGCGCATCGACCTGACTTTCGTCGGCGGGGCCGGTAACGCTTAGCTGCGGGCCAGCGCTTTCGTCGATGTCCGAGGTTTCGAGCTCCTCATCGTCGCTATCGAGCTCCGGCTCCTGGCCAAATACCATGCCCGCGCCGTTTTCACGGGCGTAAATGGCGATCAGCGCGTTGATCGGCACCATGACCTGCATCGGCTGGCCGCCAAAGCGCGCGCTGAAGCCGATGGCCTCGTTCTCCATGAACAGATCGCGCACCGCCGTTGGGGCGACGTTCAACACGATCTGGCCGTTTTGCACGAACTGACGCGGCACCTCGACGCCTGGCTGGGTCGCATCGACCACCAGGTGCGGGGTCAGTTCGTTGTCCAGAAGCCACTGATACAGGGCCCGGGCAATATAGGGACGGCTCGATTTCATAAGACTCCCCTTGTATCAATAACGCCCCGCGAGCGGGGCCCAAAGCATTTACGCGCGCATCTCTTTTTCGCGCTCGTTCAGGGCGGCCTTGAACGCATCGCGCTCGAATACCCGCTCCATGTAATCCATCAGCGGCTTGACCTGCTTTTCGGGAAGCTCGATGTTGAGCTCCGGCAAACGCCAAAGGATCGGCGCGAGGCAGCAGTCCACGAGGGTAAACTCTTCGCTCATGAAAAAAGGCATGTCCTCGAAGATCGGGGAGATACCGATCAGGCTTTCACGAAGCTCCTTGCGCGCCTTCTCGGCCTCTTTTTTACCGCCGGTGCGAATCTGGTCGAGCATCGGGCACCACTCACGCTCGATGCGGTGCATCCAGAGACGGCTCTGGGCGCGAGCAACCGGGTAAACGGGTAGCAGCGGCGGATGCGGGAAACGCTCGTCCAGGTACTCCATCATCACCTTGGACTCGTACAACACCAGATCGCGATCCAAAAGCGTGGGTACGCTGTTGTAGGGGTTGAGATCGGCTAATTCCTGCACCGGCTGATCGTCGCTAACGTCTACGATATCGACGGCGACCCCTTTTTCAGCCAAAACAATGCGCACTCGATGGCTAAAATGATCGTCATTACCGGAGTAAAAGATCATAGAAGACCGCTTGGCCACAACACCCATGAAAGCATCCTCGCATCAAAACAATAGACAATAATAACATGCCAGCGCCCACCTGGGGGAGACGGACCCGCGCCATCCCAAAGCGCCCAGGGCACCTTAACATTTTCAGCGCGATTTGGGCCCGGACGGCGTCAACGCAACGACCTGACACAAAAAACGCCCAGGCCAAGGGCCTGGGCGTTTTCTTCGCAGCGCGTAGAAAATTAACGCTTGGAGAACTGCGGACGACGACGTGCTTTACGCAGACCGACTTTCTTACGCTCGACCTGACGCGCGTCGCGAGTCACGTAGCCGGCGGCACGCAGCGCAGGACGGAAGTCTTCGTTGTACTCCATCAGCGCGCGGGTGATGCCGTGACGAATGGCGCCGGCCTGGGCCGAACCACCGCCGCCTTCGACGGTCACGTAGACGTCGAACTGGTTTAGAGTTTCGGTCAGCTCGAGCGGCTGGCGAACCACCATACGACCGGTAACGCGACCAAAGAACTCGTCAAGCGCACGGTTGTTAACGGTGATGTTGCCGGAACCCGGCTTGAGGAACACACGAGCGGTGGAAGTCTTGCGGCGCCCGGTACCGTAGTATTGCTGTGACATGGCGAAGATTTCCTTAAATGTTCAGTTCAAGCGGCTGTTGGGCGGCGTGGGGATGCTCGGTTCCCGCGTACACTTTGAGCTTGGAGTGCATGGCACGACCCAGCGGACCTTTCGGCAGCATGCCCTTAACGGCAAACTCGATGATGCGCTCCGGCGCATGATCCTTGAGCTGGTTGAAGGTCATGGAACGCAGACCGCCCGGGTAACCGGTGTGACGGTAGTAGTTCTTGTCAGTGGCTTTCTTGCCAGTGACCTGAATCTTCTCGGCGTTGATGACGACGATGTAGTCGCCGGTATCAACGTGAGGCGTGAATTCGGGCTTATGCTTGCCACGCAGGCGGCGAGCGATTTCGGTAGCCAGACGACCGAGCGTTTTGTCCGTGGCATCGACAACATACCAGTCGCGCTGGACGGACTGCGGCTTAGCACTGAACGTCTTCATGGATGAAATTCACCAGATAAAGTGTATTGGGTAACGCGACCGCAAAGGCCGTGCACCATCCCTATTTTTTTTGGTTACGACCCGACAAACGCGGCCAGTAACGGTTAGCGAGGCGGCATTCTACACGAGCAGTGCCGACAAGTTAAGCGCCCGGGCGAATTTTTATCCGAGCAGCAACTTGGACGCGCAGGGCTTATAAATCATGGTTTTTGCGTCAGAACTTGTGAATCAGGGCTTGTGCGCCAGCGCCAGGTACTCCTGAGACTGCATCTCCTGAAGCCTTGACAGCGTGCGCTGAAACTCAAAAGCGAGCTTGCCATCGGTGTAAAGCGACTCCACCGCCACCTCCGCCGACATCAAAAGCTTCACCCCGCGATCATAGAATTCGTCGACCATATTGATGAAACGCCGCGCCTGGTCTTCGGTTTTAGCGCTCATCTGGGGCACGTTCGACACCAGCACAGTATGAAACTCCCGGGCCAGCTCGATGTAGTCGTTCTGGCTGCGCGGGCCGTCGCAAAGCTCACGGAACTCGAACCAGGCCGTCCCTTCATAAAGCCGACGCGTTTTGAGCACGCGATGATTGACCTCCAGCGGCGCGCCCTCCTCCCCGCCTTGACCGGCAATCTCCCTGAAGCTTCGCGTAAGCTCCTTTTCGGCGGCCTCGTCGCAGGGGGTATGGAAGATTTCGGCGCGCTGTAGCGCGCGCAAGCGGTAATCGACGCCAGAGTCGACGTTGACTACCTCGCAGTGGCGGTTGAGCAGATCGATGGCGGGAAGAAAGCGCGCGCGCTGCAGGCCATCCTTGTAGAGATCGTCCGGCACGATATTGGAGGTCGCCACCAGCACGACGCCGCGCTTGAACAGCGCCTCCATCAGGTTGGCCAGAATCATCGCATCGGTGATGTCCTTGACGAAGAACTCGTCAAAGCAGATCACTCGCGCTTCAGAAGCGAACTTACCGGCGATCAGCTCCAGCGGGTTCTTCTCGCCCTTGTAGTGATTGAGCTCGTTGTGTACCCGCTGCATGAAGCGGTGAAAGTGGGTGCGCATCTTCTCGGAAAACGGGAGCGCCTCATAGAAGGTGTCGACCAGATAGGTTTTGCCACGCCCCACCCCGCCCCAGAAGTAGAGTCCGCTGACCCGCGGCATTGGGGCCTCATTCGGGATTTTCTTCTTGCCGACGAACCCGGCCATGCGCGCCTTGAACCCCTTGTTGGCAACCACGGTCTTGGGCGTGGTCGAGGGTGTGGCCAGTAGGTCGTCGTAGAGGCGCTGCAGGTGCTCGACCGCGTTCTGCTGAGCGGCGTCGTACTGAAAATCATCGCGCTCGAGATCGCTTTTGTAGCGCGCCAGGGGCGTGGGCGGATGCGTGGCGGAAACCTTTGCCGAGGCGGCTTTCGATGACATTCAAACACTCTCCCGATTGGAAGCGCGGGCAGTCACGTAACTGCCGCAAGGCGGCTCATTGGATTAGCTCGCGATGCAACGCGCTGTAAATGCGACCTATTATACCCACGATACCCCCTTGGCGCATCGGCGCATTGACCCATAAGGCCTACAGACGCCTATAATGAAGTTTGCGTGAGCACTGCGCTTGAACTAATCCAACCTGGTTTTAGGGAGAAAACTGTGGAAGCAACCTCACCCTTGTTATTCGTACTTATCGGCCTGGTCATTGGTTTTTTGATCGGCCTTTTGTGCTATCGCCTCATGAGCAAAGGAGAACGCCATCGGGCATCACTGAAACAAACGCTTTTGGAGCGTGAACACCAGATTGCCGAGCTGAAAAAGGCCCAAGGACGTCACGTCAGCGAAGTTCGCCAGTGCCTCGATGCGATTCGCAGCCAAACCGAGGAGCTCGAGGACAAACTCGACGCCGGCACCGAGCAGTGGGAGCTGGCCCACACCACGGCCGCCCCCTTCGATGAGACCACCCAAGTGACAAAGCCCGCCGCCCCGGCAAAACCCTTAAAACCCGCCGCGCCGACGCCGGCTGACGCGACGCCAAAGAATCCGCAAGCGTCAGAGACCCCAACAACGCCACGCGACTACGCCGATGGCAAGGGCGGCACGCTCTCCGAGGAGTATGGCCTGAAAGATGCCAAGCCCAAGGAACCTGCCGTGGATCAGCCGCCACGCTATTAACGGTTTATCGCGGGAAAGCAAAAAAAGCGAGGGCGTCGAGCCCTCGCTTTTTTCGTTTCAAGCGGGTATCACGCCGGGTTATCGATATCCACGAAGCGGTGAGTCAGACCGTACTCGTCAGCCAGCCACTCGCCGAGCGCTTGGACGCCGTAGCGTTCGGTGGCGTGGTGGCCGGCAGCAAGGTAGTGAATACCCATTTCCCGAGCCAGATGCGTAGTGCGCTCGGAAATCTCGCCGGAGACGAACGCCTGAGCGCCCGCATCGAACGCCTGAGTGATCATGTCCTGGGCGCCGCCGGTGCACCAGGCGATGCGCTCGATACTCGCCACGCTCGTTGCCTCGATCACCGTAGGTGCGCGCGCGAGTACGGCTCCGACGCTGGCTGCAAGTGTTTGAATCGACTGCGACTCGGGTAGCCGGCCGGACCACAAGAGCCCCTCGCCCAGCTCGCCGTCGAGACACCCTTCCACCTTCCACCCCAGCCGCCGGGCGAGCTCGGCGTTGTTACCAAGTTCCACATGGGCGTCCAGCGGCAGGTGGTAGGCCAGCAGGTTGATGTCGTGATCGAGCAGCGTCTTGATGCGCCGGTACTTCATGCCGGTCAGCGCCACCGGCTCGTTTTTCCAGAAGTAGCCGTGATGCACCAATACCGCGTCCGCCTGCCAGGCCACGGCCTCGTCGAGCAGAGCCAGGCTTGCGGTGACGCCGGTCATGAGGCGGGTGATGGACTCTCGCCCCTGTACTTGAAGGCCGTTGATGGTGTAATCCTTGAAGCGCGAGGCGCGGAGCTGATGATCGAGGGCACTGGCTAGCTGATCGCGATTAACCACGTCGTCTCCTTTTAGAGCTAAGCTACTGAGGAAGGTGGGCAAAAGTGTTACTCTAACGGTTATTGCAGAGCTTCATGTTGTTTCACAACGTTATGTTGCCGCAAAACCTAATAGTGTAAAGCCCGCGCCGCGTTACCGCGAACCGGCACGTGGCTCCCCTCGAGACCCAGAGACCGCCAACGGCTGAGGATGTACCGCATGCACCGCTACGTGCTGCCCTATATATGGCCTATCGTGACCGGCGTCCTTTTGGCGGCGTTTTTACTGTTCCTTTTTCCGGACCACCTTCCCAACCCGTTTCGATCGACACCCGAGCCCGCGCCGCCGCAAGCGATGGTGCCGACCTCGCAGACCAGTACTGAGGCGCCGGAGCGCCCGCGCCCGGAAATTCGCCAGGCCGGCCCGCTTGATCGCAACCAGGGCCCGGCAAGCTACGCCGACGCGGTGGACCAAGCCGCCCCCGCAGTGGTCAACATCTACTCGTCGCGTATCGTCGAGCGCGATCAGCACCCACTGATGTCCGACCCTTTCTTTCAGCAGTTTTTCCGCGGCGATGACCCGACCGCACACCAGCGCATGCTGTCGAGCTTGGGCTCCGGGGTCATCATTAGCCAGGATGGCTACGTGCTGACCAACCACCACGTCATCAACGACGCCGACCAGATCCAGGTGGCACTGCGCGACGGGCGCGAAACTCTGGCCGACGTGGTCGGCACCGATCCGGAAAGCGATCTGGCGGTACTGCGTATCGATCTGGATGACCTGCCAGTGATCGAGCTAAGCGACTCCCAGGAAGTCGCCGTAGGCGACGTAGCGCTGGCCATCGGCAATCCATTCGGCGTGGGCCAAACGGTCACCATGGGCATCATCAGCGCGACCGGCCGAAGTCACTTGGGGCTCAACGCCTACGAGGATTTCATTCAAACCGACGCGGCGATCAACCCGGGCAACTCCGGCGGCGCGCTGGTCAACGCCGAAGGCGCGTTGGTGGGCATCAATACGGCGATTTTTTCGCGCTCAGGCGGTTCCCAAGGCATTGGCTTCGCCATTCCGGCGAATCTGGCCCATAGCATTTTGAACGAGCTGGTAACGCGCGGGCGGGTCATTCGGGGCTGGCTGGGCATCGAAGCACAGGCGCTTTCGCGGGAGCTGGCGGCGTCGTTTGGGCTGAGCACCCCGCAGGGCGTGATCGTGGCTGGCGTGGTAAGCGGTGGCCCTGCAGCCAAAGCAGGCCTTCAGCCTGGCGACGTGCTGCTCTCCATCGATAACCAGGCCATTCTGGATGCCCGCGCAACCATGAGCGACATCGCCTCGATCGCGCCGGGCACCTCGCTGCCGCTGACCGTGGTACGCAACGGCGAGAGCATCGAATTAACGCTGGAAGTGGGCGAGCGCCCCACGCCTACCGAAATGACCCTCGATCGGCGCGGGGAATCCTAGTAAAAGGCAGCGCCTGGCGCTGCCCAAAACTCCCGGGGTAAGCCTGACCGCTGATCAATCACGAATCCGGTATTCCGCCGAGCGGGCGTGCGCGGTGAGCGACTCGCCCCGGGCAAGCACGGACGCCGTTTTCCCCAGCGTCGAGGCGCCGTCGGCGGAGCAGTGGATGATCGACGAGCGCTTTTGAAAATCGAACACGCCCAAAGGCGATGAGAACCGCGCGGTGCCGGAGGTGGGCAGCACGTGATTCGGCCCGGCGCAGTAGTCTCCCAGCGCCTCGGCGGTGTAGCGGCCCATGAAAATCGCGCCAGCGTGGCGCACGTGCTCGACGAGCCGCTCGGGCTCGGCTATTGAGAGCTCCAGATGCTCGGGGGCAACGCGGTTGACCAGCGTCAGCGCCTCCTGCTCGTTTTGACACAGAATCAGCGCGCCGCGCCGAGAGAGCGACTCGCGCACGATCGCTTCGCGCTCGAGCGTTGGCAACAGCCGCTCGATCGCCGCTTGAACCGCATCGAGGTGCTCGGCGTCCCAGCTGACGAGAATCGCCTGCGCGTCCTCGTCGTGCTCGGCCTGGGAGAACAAATCCATCGCCAGCCACTCCGGGTCGGTCTGCCCGTCCGAGACCACGAGAATCTCGGAGGGCCCGGCGATCATGTCGATCCCAACCTGACCAAACACCGCGCGCTTGGCGGTGGCCACGTAAATATTGCCAGGCCCGACGATCTTGTCGACCCGCGGCACGCTTTCGGTACCAAACGCAAGCGCCGCGACCGCCTGGGCGCCGCCGATGGTGAAGACGTAGTCCACGCCTGCCAGGTGCGCCGCCGCCAGCACCAGTTCGTTGAGCACGCCGTCCGGCGTCGGCACGACCATCACGATCTCGCCAACACCCGCTACGTGGGCGGGTATAGCGTTCATCAGTACCGATGACGGATACGCTGCCTTGCCACCGGGCACATAGATGCCGGCGCGGTCGAGCGGCGTCACCTTTTGGCCCAGTACCGTGCCGTCCGGCTCTTCATACTGCCAGCCGCTGGGCTTTTGGTGCTCGTGGTAGCGCCGAATACGCTCGGCGGCGACGTTGAGCGCCTCGCGCTGATCCGGTGGCAGGCCGTCGAAAGCGGCCTTGAGCCGCTCAGGCGAAAGGCACAGCTCGGATATGTGCGAAACGTCAACGCGATCGAACCGGTTGGTCGCCTCGATTACCGCCTGGTCGCCGCGGGTTTTGACATCGGCGAGGATGGCGCTTACCCGCGCCTGGACCTCTTCGTTGGAGACCCCTTCCCAGTCAAGCAGCGCGTCGAGCGCTGCATCGAAGGTGCCGTCGGCGGTAGAGAGCCGATTGATCAAGGCCGCTTTGTCACTCATCGAACACCTCTCAGGATTGGGCAGACGCTGCCTGGCGCTTTGAAACCGCGTCCTGCAGCCGTGAAAGCAAGGGCTTGATACGATCGTGCTTCATCGTCATGGCGGCCTTGTTAACGACCAGCCGCGTGCTGATCTCGGCGATCAGTTCCCGCGGCTCCATGCCGTTGGCACGCAGCGTGTTGCCGGTATCGACGATATCGACGATCTCGTCGGCCAGGTTCATCAGCGGCGCAAGCTCCATGGCGCCGTAGAGCTTGATCACCTCGGCCTGAATACCCTGTTCAGCGTAGTAACGTCTGGCCACGTTGACGAACTTGGTAGCGACCCGGCGACGCGCTTTCAAGGGCGCCTGCCCGGTGACGCCGGCGGTCATTAGCTTACAGCGAGCAATGTCGAGATCGACGGGCTCGTAGAGCCCTTCGGCGCCGTGCTCGAGCAGTACGTCCTTACCGGCAATACCCAAATCCGCGGCGCCGAGCTGCACGTAAGTAGGCACATCTGTGGCGCGAATGACGACCAGCTTGACATCGCTCAAGTTGGTATCGAATAACAGCTTGCGGCTTTTGCCGAGATCCTCCGCCGGCGTAATGCCGGCGTCGGCCAGAAGCGGCAGCGTCTCTTCCAGAATGCGCCCCTTGGAGAGCGCCAGAATCAGTTGCTTACTCATGGTTTAGGCCAGTGGTTGGTCGCGTGGCTAGCCGGGAATGCGGCGAATCTTCGCCCCCAGCAACTGCATTTTTTCTTCGATGCACTCGTAGCCGCGGTCGATATGGTAGATGCGGTCCACCAGCGTCTCGCCTTCGGCCATCATTGCCGCAATCACGAGAGAGGCCGAGGCGCGAAGGTCGGTCGCCATCACCGGCGCGCCGGAGAGCCGGTCGACTCCGGTGATCAGCGCCGCGTTGCCTTCGAGCGCGATGCTCGCGCCCATGCGGTTGAGCTCCTGAACGTGCATGAAGCGATTCTCGAAGATGGTTTCCACCACCCGCGAGTGGCCCTCGGCCACGGCGTTCATGGCCACGAACTGCGCCTGCATGTCGGTGGGAAACGCCGGATACGGCGCGGTGCGAATATTGACCGCCTTCGGGCGCTTGCCGTGCATGTCGAGCTCGATCCAGTCCTCGCCGCAGGTGATATCCGCCCCCGCCTCCTCGAGCTTGGCGAGCACCGCCTCCAGAATATCGGCCCGCGTACGCGTCACTTTCACTCGGCCGCCGGTCATCGCCGCCGCGACCAAAAAGGTGCCGGTTTCGATACGATCCGGCATGACGTCGTGCTCGCAGCCGTGAAGCGACTCGACTCCTTCGATCACGATGGTATCGGTGCCGTGACCCTTGATATTCGCGCCCATTTTGATCAGACACTCGGCCAAATCCACGACTTCCGGCTCGCGGGCGGCGTTTTCCAGCACCGTTTTGCCCTCGGCGAGCGTGGCCGCCATGAGCAGGTTTTCAGTGCCGGTGACGGTGACGGTATCGAAGTAGATCGTCGCGCCTTTAAGACGGCCATCGACGCTTGCACGAATGTAGCCGGCTTCGACGCGGATGTTCGCGCCCATCGCCTCCAGCCCGCGAATGTGCAGATCCACCGGGCGCGAGCCGATCGCGCAGCCACCGGGAAGCGACACGTCGGCCTGACCGAAGTGGGCAAGCAGCGGGCCGAGCACCAAAATAGAGGCGCGCATCTTCTTGACCAGCTCATAAGGCGCGTGACATTCGGTGACCTGGGAGCCGTCGAGCTGGATGCTCAAACGCTCGCCCATCACCGGCTCGACGCCCATGCGGCCCAAAAGCTCGAGGGTGGTAGTGATGTCCTGCAAGTGCGGCAGGTTGCCGATCACGACCGGCCCTTTCGAAAGAAGACTGGCGCAAAGAATGGGAAGTGCGGCGTTTTTCGCGCCGCTCGCCCACACTTCGCCATCAGCGCGGCCGTTGCCGGTAATCAGGAGTTTATCCATGCGCCGCCTCTTATTGGGCGTTTTCCGGCGCGGTTTGCCACTGCGCCGGAGTATAGGTTTTGATACTGATCGCGTGCAGCGCGCCGGAGGCGATTTCGTCGCTCAGCGCCTGATACACCAGCTGCTGGCGCTTGACCGGCGAAAGCCCTTCGAAGGCCTCCCCCACGGCAACTACCTGAAAGTTGCAACCTTCCCCCTGAATATGAAAGTCACATCCGTCGATGCGGGATTCAAGCAGCGCTTTTACCTCGTTGGGTTGCATGAGACAGAAAACTCCTCTGGGGACGTCGGTGAATTGAAAATCGGTCGTGGAAAAACGGAGCCGACATCATAAAGAAAAGCGCCGCGCTTGGCGATGGGCGGGGTCAGGCGGTCAGCGCGTGATGGGGGTGAGCCACCAGTTCGTCGAGCTCGGCCAGAACGGCGAGCCGCATCAAAGGCTCGGAAAGCGTGATCCGCTCTACATCGAGTTCGCGCTCACGACAGGTACGAAGCCATTCGAGCAGCACGCTGATGGCGACGCTCGAGGCCATCTGTACGCCGGAAAAATCGAAGGCGACCCTGGAGGTCGCCTCGTTTTCGAGCCACTGCGTACCCGCGGCGGCCACGCTGGCCGCCACGCTCATGGTCAGGTCGCCTTCAACGACGAGCTCCTCGCTTGATTGGCTGAGCGTGACGCCGCCGTGCTGTAACAGCTGACTCACGCATCGCCTCCACGCTCGAGCTCGTCGACACCCACTTCCGGCGCCCAGTTTTGAATGACCGCGTCGTAGTCGCGGTTTTGCTGACGCATCGCCTGATCGAACTGATTGCGGAACGTCAGCCCCAGGTTGATGCCGTTGACGATGACGTTGACGACCTTCCATTCGCCGTTGGCAAGGCGCAGGCTGTAGCTGACCGGATAGACTTGGCCGTTGGTGGCGATGACTTCCATATCGACACTGGCCTGGTCGTCGTAGCGCTGGCCGCGCTGGTTGTCGAGTACGCGCAGGTCTTCATAGTCGTAGGTGACCAGACCCTTGGCGTAGGTGTTGATCAGCGTTTGACGAAACACCTGGGCGAAGCGGCTGCGCTGATCCGGCGTGGCGTTCTGGAAGTAGCTACCCATAACGCTGGCGCCGATATAGCGAAAATCCGCCACTTCGTCGAGGGTGTCATCGACGACGTCCTTGAGCTCGTCGATGTTGTTGGCGTAGTAGTCCTTGCGCCCTTCCAGGCGCGACATGAAGCTTGTGACGTTGTCACGAATCATGGCCTCTGGCGACTGGCTTTGGGCGCTGGCGGTCAGCGGAAGTGCAAAGACTACCGCCGCCAGCAGCGCGGTTAGCCAGTAACGGAGCGGATGTTGGATCGTTTGCATGGCACTTACCTCTTTGTGAGTGTCGATCTTTTGAGTGTTGATCTGCCTGCACGGTTCAGCCGTTAGCTGCCCGCCATGTTGGAAACGAACTGCTGGATGAGCTCCTCGAGCACCAATGCCGACTGAGTATCGCGGATCACGCCGCCATCCTCGAGCATCTCCGGGGAGCCGCCGACGCTAAGCCCAATGTACTGCTCGCCCAGAAGCCCCGCGGTCAAGATCGCCGCGGTCGAGTCCTGGGAGAGCTGGCCTTCCAGCTCGCTGTTTAAGCTAAGCACCACGCGGGCATCGTACCAGTCGGTATCGAGATCGATGGATTCGACCCGGCCGACGGTCACCCCGGCCATGGTGACGCGGGCCCGCGGTTTTAGACTACCGATATTGGCAAAGTTGGCTTCAAGCTGAAACGTTTGCGTCGGCGCTGACAGCGACAGCCCGCTGACCCGAAGGCCCAGGAACACCAGCCCGACAATGCCCGCAAGCATGAACAGCCCCACGCCGAATTCCATGGTTTTACTGCGTTTCATCAACGTGCTCCGCTATCAAAGGCCGCCGAACATCACGGCGGTAAGTACAAAATCGAGCCCCAACACCGCTAGAGACGAGTACACGACGGTGCGGGTAGTGGCGCGGGAAATCCCCTCGGAGGTGGGCACCAGGTCATACCCCTGGAACACCGCGATCCAGGTCACCACCAGCGCGAACACCAGGCTTTTGATCATGCCGTTGCCTACATCGACGATGAAGGAGACGCTGGCCTGCATGTTGCTCCAGTAGGAGCCCTCGAACACGCCCAGCCACTCGACGCCAACGAGGTAGCCGCCGTAAATGCCCACGACGCTAAACCCAACGGTGAGAATGGGCAGTGCGACGAACCCGGCCCAGAGTCTGGGCGCGACCACGCGCTTGAGCGGGTCGACGCCGATCATCTCCATGCTGGTGAGCTGCTCGGTCGCCTTCATCAGGCCAATTTCGGCGGTCAACGCCGAGCCCGCGCGCCCGGCAAAGAGCAAGGCGGCCACGACCGGGGCCAGTTCGCGCAGTAGTGACAGCGCCACCATCTGCCCCAGCGCCTGCTCGGCGCCGAAATCGACCAGAATAGTATAGCCCTGTAGCGCCAGCACCATGCCGATAAAGAGCCCGGAGACGAGCACGATGGCAAGCGACAGCACGCCCACGAAGTGCATCTGGCGAAGCCATAACGAAAACCCTTCCCTGGAAGGGACGCCGATGCCTGCCTGGGCGAGAAACGTGCCGGCCCGGCCCAATGCCTCGACGGTTTCGCACACCTTGCGGCCGAAGCGCGTGATGCGGCGGCTGGCTTGCGTTAGTAGTGACCGCATCATCCTGTCCTTTTGGGGTGCGACTGCCCCAGCATGTCGCTATAAAATCCCGGCGCCGGGTAGTGAAACGGCACCGGGCCGTCCGGCTGGCCGTGAACGAACTGGCTCACCCGCGGGTCTTCGCTGTTATCGAAGGTGTCCGGCGTGCCCTCGGACACGACCTGGCCGTCGGCGATCAAATAAAGGTAGTCGGCAATGCTCAGCGTCTCCTTGATATCGTGAGACACCACCACCGACGTCAGCGCGAGCGCTTCGTTGAGCCGTTTGATGAGCTGCACCAGCACGCCCATCGAAATCGGGTCCTGGCCAACGAAGGGCTCATCATAGAGCACCAGCTCCGGGTCGAGTGCAATGGCGCGCGCCAGCGCCACGCGCCGGGCCATGCCGCCGGAAAGCTCGGCAGGGGTTAAATTGCGGGCGCCGCGAAGCCCTACGGCCTGCAGCTTCATGAGCACCAGATCGCGAATCATGGCATCCGGCAGGTCCGTGTGAACTCTTAGCGGAAACGCAACGTTTTCGAACACGTTCAGGTCCGAAAACAGCGCCCCGCTTTGAAACAGCATGCCCATGCGCTTTCGCAGTGTAAACAGTGCCTTGCGCGACAGCCGATGCACGTCCTGGCCATCGATCAAAATCCGTCCGCGATCAGGGGTGAGCTGCCCGCCAATGAGCTTTAAAAGCGTTGTCTTGCCCGTGCCGCTTGGCCCCATGATGGCGGTGATCTGACCGTGCGGAATACGAAGATTCACGCCGCGAAAGATGTCGTGGTCACCGCGGGAGAAGTGCAGATTGTCGATTTCAATGAAGGGCGCGGGAGTCATGGGTGGATAAACCCTCCTCTTGGGGCGGATAGCTGACCAACTAACCGCAAACGCAGGAACGCGGGCTCATCAGGACCGGCTTGCTAAAAAAACAGTGTTTTCGAATAGTAGCGAACATTGTACCTTAACGCTACCTGTCGCCGCTTTAGCCAACGCGCAAATCCTTGACGTCAAAGGCGCTAACGCCTTGTTAAAATGGCCGTACCAGTGCGCCAGCGCAAAATGCTATTCTAGAGCGCTGCCCCCGACATCTTTTCTCAAGAGGCCCTCATGCCCGCGTTTCACGGCACCCCCGGCGCTTTACGCGAAAGCGCTCTGCGCACGCTTCAGATCGAGCAGGCCGCCATTGGCGAGCTCCAGGAAAAACTGGACGAACATTTCGACCGGGCCTGCGCCCTGATTCTCGCCTGCCAGGGGCGCGTCGTGGTGACTGGCATGGGTAAATCCGGCCATATCGCCGGCAAACTGGCCGCCACGCTTGCCAGCACCGGAACGCCGGCGTTCTTCGTCCACCCAGGCGAGGCCAGCCATGGCGACTTGGGCATGATTACTCGTGCCGACGTGGTCATCGCGCTGTCCAACTCCGGCGAAACCGCTGAGGTCACGGCATTGCTGCCGCTTTTGAAGCGTCTGGGCGTGCCCTTGATCAGCATGACCGGCCGGCCAGACTCCACGCTTGGCACCCACGCCGACGCCCATCTAAACAGCGGCGTTGCCCGCGAGGCGTGCCCGCTGGACCTCGCCCCGACCAGTTCGACCACCGCCGCCCTTGCGCTGGGCGATGCGTTGGCGGTGGCGCTTTTGGAAGCGCGCGGCTTCACCGCCGAGGATTTCGCGCTGTCCCACCCCGGCGGCAGTCTCGGCAAGCGCCTGCTTCTGCGCGTTAAGGATTTGATGCACAGCGGCGATCGCCTGCCGACAGTGGCGCTCGGCAGCCCGCTGCGCGATGCGCTGCTAGAGATCACCCGCCAAGGGCTCGGTTTTACCTGCGTGGTCGACGACCAGGGGCGCCTTGCCGGCGTCTATACCGATGGTGATCTGCGCCGCACCCTCGACGAGCATCATGATCTTCGCGACGTCAGCGTTGATGAAGTGATGACCCGGCCGGGCAAGCGCGTAGGGCCCAACATGCTCGCCGCCGAAGCGGTGCGCCTGATGGAAGATAGCCGTATCACGGCGCTGGCGGTCGTGGATGAACACGAGCGCCCGATCGGTGCCTTACACATGCACGACCTGCTCTCTAGCGGCGTGATTTGATCGACGCTTTTTTCTACTGATGATAACGGAGTTCCCATGGCCGTACCCGACGCTCTCAACGACCGCCTTCGCAACGTTCGCCTGCTCGCCATCGATGTGGATGGCGTGCTGACCGATGGACGCCTCTATTTCCAGGCCGACGGCATCGAGATCAAGGCGTTTCACACCCAGGATGGGCACGGGCTGAAGCTCTTGAAACGCGCAGGCTTCCACGTCGCGCTGATTACCGGGCGCGACTCTCCCATGGTCAGCCAGCGCGCCGCCGCGCTCGGCATTACCCACGTCCACCAGGGGGTCGAGGACAAGCTCGCCACGCTCAAAGCGCTCTGCTCGCGGCTATCGCTGGATATCGATCAGGTGGCCTACTGCGGCGACGACCTGCCGGATCTCAAGTGCATCAAGCGCTCAGGCGTCGGCATCACCGTTCCCAACGCGCCGGACTACATGCACACCCACGCCGACTGGATCACCGATTCGCTCGGCGGTCACGGCGCGGTACGCGAAATCTGCGACACGCTGCTGATGGCTCAGGGCCATTGGGACGCGGTGATGGATACCTATTTATAATCCTTCGGCAGCGAGTATCACACGCGCCATTCACCGGCTCTCCTCGACGGAGGCCGCCCTTGAAACGACCCTGAGGTAACGCGATGCCGGGCTCGACGGCAAGACGGATCAAAAAGCGCCTTTGGCTTCCCGCCCTGGTCATCGCCTTGGGCGCTTGGCTTGTGTGGCTGGACCCGGGCGGCCCGGCCACCGTCGCGGTCGATCCGGACGTGCAGCGCGAAGAGCCTGGCCACGTGCTCGAAAACGCAAGGCTGACGCTTTTCAACGACACCGGCGGCGTCTCCCAGCGTCTTGACACGCCGCGCCTGGTACACACGCCCCAGCGCGCGCTGACCGAGATCGAGGCGCCGCGGGCAACGCTTTATGACAGCGAGCAGCGCCAGTGGCTTGCCAGCGCCGATCACGGCACGCTGCAAAACGAGCGTCAGACGCTGATCATGGAGGGCAACGCCCGGCTGCTCGCCCCGGACGAAGGCTGGCAGCTCGATACCGAGCGCCTACACTACGAGGGTCTCGAGCGTCACGCCTATACCGAGGCGCCGGCGCTTTTGCAGCAGCCGCCCCAGCGCATGAGCGCAGAGCGCATGGATGTCTGGCTCGATGAAAGCCAAGTACGCATGAGCGACAACGTGCGCGGCACGCATCCGCCGGTTCAAGCGCGACAAGCCGCCGACCCGACACCTCAGGACCCTACCGTTTCGGATTCCACCTTGCAGGAGTAGTTATGCACGCTTATTTACGAATCGCACTGCTGAGTCTGGCCCTGCCGCTGACCGCCCAGGCGCAAACCAGCCAGGCGCCCGTCGAAGTGGAAGCCGACCGGCTCGACCTCGACCAGCGTGCGGGCACCGCGGTCTATTCCGGCAACGTCAATATTCGCCAGGGCGAGATGCAGATTCGCGGCGATCGCGTAGAGATCACGCGCAACGATGCCGGCGAGCTCTCCCAAGCCACCGCCACCGGCGAGCGCGCCTACCTTCGCAACCAGCTCGAAGGCGAGCCGGCGCCAATGGAAGGCTGGGCGCGGCGAATCATTTATCACGTCAGCGAGCGCCGGGTCGAGCTGATCGACCAGGCCGAGCTCACCCAGCGCAGCGACCGCTTTCAGGGCGGGCGGCTCGAGTATTTCATCGATCGCGAAGTGGTTCAGGCGCGCTCTGACGTCAGCGGCGGTGAAAACCAGCGCATTCGCATGACGCTGCAGCCGGCGCAATAGGAGAGTCACCGTGTCGAGCACCCAACCCGAAGCGGTCAAAACGCTTCACGCCCGCCATCTGGCCAAGAGCTACAAACGCCGCCGGGTGGTCAAGGATATCAACCTGGAGATCACTCAGGGCAGCGTCGTGGGGCTGCTCGGCCCCAACGGGGCGGGCAAGACCACCTCGTTTTACATGATCGTCGGGCTGGTCAAGGCGGATGCCGGAAGCGTAGGTATCGACGAGCTGGATTTGACCCGAGCACCGATGCACGAGCGCGCCATCGCCGGTATCGGCTACCTGCCCCAGGAGGCGTCGATCTTTAGAAAGCTCTCGGTGGCCGACAACATCATGGCCATTCTGGAGACGCGCAAGGAGCTGGACCGAGCCGCCCGCCAGGCGCGTTTGGAGCAGCTGCTGGAAGATTTTCACATCACCCATATTCGTGACAATCTGGGTATGAGCCTTTCCGGCGGCGAGCGGCGCCGAGTAGAAATCGCCCGGTCGCTGGCCACCGATCCGGCCTTCATCCTGCTCGACGAACCCTTCGCCGGGGTGGACCCGATTTCGGTCGGCGAGATCAAGTCGATCATCCTCGCGCTCAAGGCGCGCCATATCGGCGTGCTGATCACCGACCACAATGTCCGCGAGACGCTGGATATTTGCGACATCGCCTATATCGTCGGCGACGGCCACATCATTGCAAGCGGTAACGCCGAGGCGATTCTAAACGACCAGAAGGTGCGCGAGGTCTATCTGGGGGCGGATTTTCGTCTCTAACTCGGTGACAACCATAAAGTTCCGGTTAGTGGCATATTTATTGCACTTGCGTCGAACTCCGTCTCGCTCTAGTGTGGAGCTTTACGAGTAACGAGTGGTTCTTCGATGGTCATGAAAGCTTCTCTACAGCTGCGCGTCGGTACGCAGCTGACCATGACACCGCAGTTGCAGCAGGCCATCGCCCTGCTGCAGCTCTCGACGTTGGACCTGCGCCAGGAGATCCAGCAGGCGCTCGACGCCAACCCGCTTTTGGAGCAGGAAGACGAGTTCGGCGAAGAGAAAACCCTGGAAACGCCGGAAACCGAGTGGGAAGAGAGCATCCCCCAGGAGCTTGCCACCGACAGCGAATGGTCCGACACCTACCAGGACATGGCCGCAGGCGGTAGCGGCGAAGGCCCGGATTTCGAGCGCCAGGCCGCAGGGCAAAGCCTCCAGGGGCACCTGTTGTGGCAGTTGGCGATGACGGATACCAGCCCCCGGGACTACGCCATTGCCGAAAGTCTGATCGATGCGCTGGACGCCAACGGCTATCTGACCCAACCGCTTAACGACATTCGCGAAGGCCTCAAGGCCCAGGGTCTCGATGGCCTGAGCCAGCGGGAGGTGGAAAACGTCCTGCTGCGCGTGCAGCAGTTCGAGCCCACTGGCGTGTTCGCCCGCGATTTGCGCGAGTGCCTGTTGCTTCAGCTGGCGGCACTCGCCGACGACACCCCGCTTCTGATGCAGGCGCGGCGCCTGGTGCGTCAGTTTCTAGAGGCACTAGGCAAAAACGACCTGCGCCTATTGAAACGCCGCCTGAGCCTAGACGACGAGCAGCTCGACGACGTCGTCCGGCTAATTCGAAGCCTCGACCCGCGCCCGGGCAGCGCCTTCGGCGCCACCAACCAAAGCTACATCACCCCGGATCTGGTGGTTCGCCACGACCAGGAAGGCTGGCATCTCGAGCTCAACCCGGAGGCGCTGCCCAAACTGCGTGTGCAGCCGGACTACGCCAGCCTCATCAAACGCGCCGACAAGAGTCAGGACAACCAGTTTTTGAAGGAGCACCTGCAGGAGGCGCGCTGGCTGATCAAGAGTCTGTCGAGTCGAAACGACACCTTGCTTCGCGTTGGCCGCGAAATCATCACTCGTCAGATCGGCTTTCTCGAGCGCGGTGAAGAGGCGATGAAGCCGCTGATTCTCGCCGATATCGCCGAAGCGGTGGAGATGCACGAATCGACGATCTCGCGGGTAACGACGCAAAAATATATTCACACGCCCCGCGGCGTGTTCGAACTCAAGTACTTTTTCTCGAGCCAAGTCAGCGGACAGGATGGCGGCGACAGCCATTCCAGCACCGCGATCCGCGCCCGGCTCAAAAAGCTGATTCAAGAGGAAACGCCGGGCAAACCGCTGTCGGACAGCCACCTGGTCACGCTGCTTGAGGCCAACGGCATCAACGTGGCCAGACGTACCGTGGCCAAATACCGCGAAGCGATGGGCATTCCCTCCTCCAGCGAGCGGCGCCGTTTACGTTAAACGGGAAACTTGCCGGCAGGGCTTTGCAATGACGGAAAAAGGGTTACAATCGAAGAACAGTCCTGGATTAGGAGCACGTCGATGCAAGTGAACATTACCGGTCATCACCTGGAACTGACAGACGCCCTGCGTGACTACGTCAACGAGAAACTCGAGCGTATCGAACGCCATTACGACAACATCACCACCGTGCACGTGACGCTGTCGATCGAAAAGGAGCGTCAGCAAGCCGCCTGTACGCTGCACGCTTCCGGCGCCGACGTACACGCCGAAGCTCAGGACAACGACATGTATGCCGCCATCGACGCCCTGGCCGACAAGCTCGACCGCCAACTGGTAAAACACAAGGAAAAAGCACAGGCCCGCGCCCAGGGCGCTGGCGTGCGTTAATTCAATGACCCTGGAAACCATACTCCCCCCGGAGCGCGTGCTGTTCGACGTCCCCGGGGGCAGCAAAAAGCGTGTGCTGGAGTTCTTCAGCACGTTCATCGCCCAAAACACACCGAGCCTGGATAGCCAGGAAGTCTTTAGCCGCTTGATCGGCCGCGAGCGCCTTGGCAGCACCGGCATAGGGAACGGGGTCGCAATCCCCCACGCCCGAAGCCCACACTGCAGCGCGCCGATCGCCGGCTTTTTAAAGCTCGCCGAGCCGGTGGATTTCGACGCCATCGACGGCGACCCGGTCGATTTGGTGTTCGTGCTGCTGGTACCGGAAGAGGCGGACGATACGCATCTGACGCTTTTGGGGCAGGTCGCCACCATCATGAACGACGCCACGACCCGCGCGCAGTTTCGTAAGTGTGAAAGCCAGCGCGAGCTTCTAGAGCTGGTCACCGCCCGCATTCGCGAGCAGGAAAAGCGGTAACCACCGCCCTCGTTTTCCCGGCCCCTTCAATTGTGCTTACGCCCGGCGTGCCGATTAATGCGCTCACTGACCGAAGAGAGACACGATGCAACTTGTGATCATCAGCGGCCGCTCCGGGTCGGGGAAGTCCATTGCGCTGCAAGCGCTGGAAGATTTGGGCTACTACGCCATCGACAACCTGCCGGCAATGCTATTGGGCTCGCTGGTCGAGGAGCTTGGCCAGCAGGGTGAGCGCACGCACTTGGCGGTGAGCATCGATGCACGCAACCTGCCTACCGCACTTGAGCGCTTTCCGGCGCTGCTCCAGGACATCAAAAGCGGCAGCACCCGCGTTCAGGTCATTTACCTGACCACCGATGCGCGCACGCTGCTCGAGCGCTACTCCGCCACCCGGCGGCGCCACCCGCTTACTCGCGACAGCGACATGACCCTGGAAGAGGCGATCTCCCAGGAGGAGCAGACGCTGTTCGGCATTCGCGAGCTGGCCGATCTGATGATCGACACGTCGCGGCTCACGGTCCACGACCTGCGCCGACGCATCACCGACCAGCTCGGGCACCAGCGCCAAAGCCAGCTTACGCTGACGCTTGAGTCCTTTGGCTACAAACGCGGGGTGCCGCTGGACGCCGATATCGTCTTCGACATTCGCTGCCTGCCCAACCCCTACTGGGATCCGACGCTGCGCCCCCACACGGGTCGCGATAGCGAAATCATCGGCTTTCTGGAGACCTACTCGGTGGTCGGCGACATGCGCCAGGACATTCTCGACTGGCTTGAGAAGTGGCTGCCCGCCTACCAGAATAGCCAGCGCAGCTACATGACCGTCGCGATCGGCTGCACCGGCGGCCAGCACCGCTCGGTCTACATGGTCGACCGGCTGGCCGAGGATCTGGTCGCCTCGCGTGGCGGCGTTCAAGTGCGTCACCGCGAGCTGGGGCTTCACTTTAGCCTGAACGACACAATGGATTCGCCCGCGGCCATTGATACCACCTCACCAACATCGCGCCAGGGCCGGACGCCGGGGCGAGAATAAGCAACAAATAGGGAAACAGGTGCCAGAAAGACGTTTGACACTGACCAACCAGCGCGGCCTGCACGCCCGCGCCGCCACCAAACTCGTGACCTGCGCGCAGCGTTTCGAGTCGAAAGTGCACGTCTACCGGCAGACTCAGAAAGCCGACGCCGCCAATATCATGTCGCTTTTGATGCTGGCCGCGCCCTGCGGCACCCAGCTCGTTGTCGAAGCCACCGGTGACGATGCCGAGGCGGCGCTGGACGCACTTCAGGCGCTGTTCGAGGCGCGCTTCGACGAAGACGCCTGATCCCTTCCCTGGGCACCACACCTTTCATCGATCGGTTCGCAGCGGCCGATGCTCATCTATCGGGCCCAATTATGCAGCTCATTCAAACCGGCAAGTACTCACGGGTTTATTTCGACCCGGCCCGCGATCACTTCATCAAGACCTTTCATCCCAAGGCCTTCGACCGGCTGCGCTATCTAACACGCGTTCGCCCTTACCCCGGGCACAACTTCGCCCTGGTTGCCGCGCGTCTGGAGGCGCTGGATATCGCCACGCCGCGCATCGTCGAGGCCAGCTCCTACCGGCTGGTCACTGATAACGTTCACGGCGAGCCACTCAGGGCTCACATTCTCGACTATCCAAATCTACAGGAACAGTATCTCGACGCGCTGGTCGCCTTCGATCGCGAGGGTATTCACTGTCGCGGCCTGCATACCGAGAATTTTTTGGTCCATGAGGGGCGCATAGTGGCCATCGACCTCGACGCCTATAAGCTGCCGCGCTGGCGGCGCTACCCCCGGCGGGAGTATCTGGACTGCCTCAGCCGCTCGCTCGCCGGGCCCGAGTACTTTTTGTTCGAGCGCCTGCTCGAGCGCCTGAACCTCGATGCGCAGTATCGCTCCAAAAGCTGATTTTAAAGGCCGCCCATAAAAAAACCCGCGACACCGCTCGGGCGGTCGCGGGCTATCATTGCCTTTGTCTAGTCGCCGGCGACGGTCATGGCATCGACCAGCCAGCTGCCGGTGTGGATGCTGCCTCGGGTATCGATGTCGTCGCCCAGCGCCTGGAGGCCCTTGAACATCGTCATCAGATTACCGGCGATGGTGAACTCTTCGACCGGGTACTGAATCTGACCGTTCTCGACCCAAAAACCCGCGGCGCCGCGAGAGTAGTCGCCGGTCACGCTGTTCACGCCCTGGCCCATCAGCTCGGTCACCAGTACGCCGCGCCCCATGCGCGAAAGCAGCGCCTCCGGGCTTTCCTGCGGTGCCGCGAGACGGATATTGCGCGCTCCGCCGGCGTTGCCGGTGGTGGTCATACCCAGACGCCGCGCGCTGTAGGACGAGAGCATATAGCTTGCGATGCGCCCGTCTTCGATAAAGCGGTTATGACGGGTTTGCACGCCTTCACCATCAAAAGGTGAGCTTGCCATGGCGCCGACTTCCAGCGGGCGCTCCTCGAGGCTGAACCACTCGGGAAACAGCGGCTCACCGAGCTTATCGCACAAAAAAGACGCTTCGCGGTAGAGCGCGCCGCCGGCCAGCGCCCCCATCAAGTGACCCACCAGCCCTGATGCCAAGGAAGGGTCGAACAGCACTGGGAACGTGCCGGTGGGCGGGCGTTTGGCGCCAAGCCGGCGCAGGGTACGCCGGGCCGCTTCGCGCCCCACGCTTTGCGGGTCTCTCAGCGCGCGCGGGTCGCGGGCACTGGTGTAGTCATAGTCGCGCTGCATGCCGTGCTCGTCCTGGGCGATCAGCATGCAGGAGAGCGAGTGGCTGCTGCCCTTTTGCGTACCCACGAAGCCGTGGCTGTTGGCGTAAACCCGTACGCCCTCGCCGCTTGAAAGCGAAGCGCCTTCGGACTGATGAATACCGGCCACTTCGCTTCCGGCGCGCTCGCAGGCAAGCGCAAGTTCGGTGGCGCGCTCGGTATCCAGCGCCCAGGGGTGGTGCACGTCGAGATCCGGCAGGTGGGTGGCCATCAGCGAGGCCTCGGCGAGTCCCGCCGCCGGGTCCTCGCCAGTATAGCGCGCAATCGACAGCGCCTTCTCGACCGCCGCTTTAATCGAAGCGGAACTTGCGTCACTCGACGACGCGCTACCTTTGCGGCTGCCCACGTAAAGCGTGACCGCGATGCCCTGATCGCGGGAAAGCTCGACGGTTTCGACCTCGCCTTGACGCACGCTCACCGACAGCCCCTGGTCGACGCTGGCGCCTACCTCGGCCTGGTCGGCGCCCAACTTTTTGGCCAGCGCCAAAGCCTCTTCGGCCCGCGCGACGAGCTCTTGCTGCTGCGCGGCCGCGTCGAATGCCTGTGCCATAACGTTCTCCTTATCGCCGCTGTCGCGGGCGGATCAATGTAAGGGTCGCAGCTGGTATACTAGCCGGCGACAAATCTATCAAGTGAGTGACGTATGCCTAAAAAACGCCCTGCGGTCGAGTCTTTCGAGGAGCTCGACGACGCCCCGGAGCGGCCCAGCAAATCCCAGCTCAAGCGCGAAATGCACGAGCTGCAGGCGCTGGGCGAAACGCTGATCGCGATGCGGCCCGCCGAGCGTGCGCGCTTTCCGCTCTCCGACGACATGCTCGCCGCCATCGATGAAACCTCGCGCATTCGCTCCCACGAAGGTCGCCGACGCCACATGCAGTACGTGGGCAAGCTGGTGCGCAAGGAGGATCTCGAGGCGATCCAGGCGGTATTCGACGCCATCGAAGCGGAAAAGAATCAGCGCGATCACGCCTTTCACCGCCTCGAAAAGTGGCGTGACCGGCTGATCGACGAAGGCGACCCGGCGGTCGATGCCTTCATGGCGGAGCACCCCACCGCGGATCGTCAGGTCATTCGCCAGCTCGTTCGCAACGCCCGTAAGGAGCGTGAGCAGGAAAAGCCGCCGGCCAGCGCCCGCAAGCTTTTCAAACACCTTCGCGAAACGCTCGTTCTCTAGCTTCCTCTAAAACCGGGCGCGTCAGGACTGGGTACCGCCCACGGTCAGCTCATCGAGCTTAAGCGTGGGCTGGCCCACACCCACCGGCACGCCCTGGCCTTCCTTGCCGCATACGCCGACGCCGGTATCCATCGCCATATCGTGGCCGATCATCGACACCCGGCCCATCGCCTCGGGGCCGTTGCCGATCAGCGTTGCACCCTTGACCGGCGCGGTCACCTTGCCGTCCTCGATCATGTAGGCCTCGCTTGCCGAGAACACGAACTTGCCCGAGGTGATATCTACTTGGCCGCCGCCAAAGCTCACCGCGTAAATACCGCGCTTGACGCTTTTGATGATCTCTTCCGGGTCGTCCTGGCCTGCCAGCATCACTGTATTGGTCATGCGCGGCATGGGCACATGCGCAAACGACTCGCGCCGGGAGTTGCCGGTCGGCGCCATGCCCATCAGCCGCGCGTTGAGCTTGTCCTGCATGTAGCCGGTGAGAATACCGTCCTCGATCAGCGGCGTGTTCTGGCCAGGCGTGCCTTCGTCGTCGACGCTCAGCGAGCCGCGCCCGTCCATGATCGTCGCATCGTCCACCACGGTCACGCCCTTGGCCGCCACGCGCTCGCCCATGCGCCCGGAAAACGCCGAGCTGCCCTTGCGGTTGAAGTCACCTTCCAAGCCGTGGCCGACGGCTTCGTGGAGCAAAATGCCCGGCCAGCCCGCGCCCAGCACCACCGGCATCTGGCCTGCCGGGGCGTCGATTGCCTCCAGGTTGACCAGCGCCTGGCGTACCGCCTCTTTGGCGTAAATCGCCGGCGCGCCCTGCTCTTTTAACGTTGCCATGGAGTAGCGCCCTCCGCCGCCGGCACCTCCGCGCTCGCGGCGCCCGTTTTTGGCGGCGATCACGCTGACGTTGAAGCGCACCAGCGGGCGAATATCCGCGGCGAGCGTGCCGTCGCTTGCGCGCACCAGCACCACTTCATAGGTGCCGGAAAGCGAGGCGCTGACCTGGCTGACGCTCGGGTCCGCCGCTCGCGCTACGCGGTCGGCCTCCATCAGCATGGCGACCTTCTCTTCGGCGCTAAGCCCTGCCAGCGGATCGATCCCGGCGTAGAAATGCTCGGCGTGAGTGATTGCTACCGGCTGGCCGGCGCGCTTTTGACCGCTGCGCACGATGCCCGCCGCGGTACGCCCGGTATCCAGCAAGGCGCTTTCGTTAATCTGGTTGGAGTAGGCGAAGCCGGTCTTCTCGCCGGCCAAAGACCGTACGCCCACGCCGCCGTCGATGTTGTAGCTGGCCTCTTTTACGCGGCCATCTTCCAGCACCCAGCCCTCCTGCCAGGTGCGCTGAAAGTAGAGATCCGCGTAGTCGATGCCTGCGCCGAGCGCGACGTCGAGCCCGGTGTCCAGCGACTGTAAATCCAGCCCCCCGGGCGTCAACAGGATAGAGGCGGCAAAATCCAAATCACTCGTGTGTGCGGTCATTAGGGGCCTTTTAGCGTAACCCGCGGCGAGGTCCAGGGACCCTGCACGCGAAAATGTAAAGTGGTCGCTCGGTTCAGCGTCTCGCCAAACAGCTGGTCGGCAACGAACAGCGCCGCGCCCGCCACCGGCGCGCCCACCGCGAGCGCAGCGATGGGAAGCGTCTGGCTAACGGGCAGTGTGACGCCAAGCTGCTGGTCGAGTTCACGTTGGAGCAGGTTAACATGTCCATTGAATCTTAACGTGGCGGCCGGCGCCTCGATTTGCAAGGGCTCGCGAAGCGTCAAACGCCCGCCTGCCACCGTGGCGCTGCCGCTAATGTGATCAAACGCCATGCCTTCGCCGGTCACGTCGGTAAAATCGAGCCGTAGCCGCCGCAGCAGGTTGTCGAAATTCAAAAGCCCGACGAGTTTGGCCGAGGGCGAGTTCATCGACACGAAGCGGCCATCGCGAATATCGGTATCGAGCTCGCCGGTCGCGCGGGCCAGATCGACCTGCCAGGGAGCGCCGGGCCACTCGAGCGACGCGTTGGCGCGGGTCACGCGACTAGTCATCGGCACCGGCTGATCGAGTTCCTCGAGCGCGGTGCCAAGGTCCCCGCCGCGCACGGCGATGTCCGCCTGGGTCTGATGTTCCTGCCAGAAAAGCTCGCCGGTCAGCGACAGCTCGCCAAGCGTGAGCCCCACCGGCGACAGCGCAAAGCGCCGCGCTCCGGTTTGCCAGTAGGCGGTGAGAGGGCCGATGCGGTGATCGTTCAGGCTGATGCCGGCAAGCCTCAGGCGCCCGTTGGGCACTTCGGAAAGCCAAGCCGGCGCGCTGAACGCCTCGGGCTGCGAGGTCTCGACCGCCGCAAACCAGGAGTCCGGCGCCGAGACTGGTTCATCATCCTCGAGCGAAAGCCCCATCAGCCGATCGGCGTCGAGCGAGGCCACGGTAATCTCCAAAGGCCGCTCCAGCTCGGGCTGGTACGCCACCCGGCCGGAGACGATATCGCCGCCAACGCGAGCGTCGAGCGCTCGATCGGCCAGCCGCGCCGAGAGGCTCAGCGCCCCCACGCAGCGCTGATCGACACTCAGACACGGGGTATCGAACATCATACTCACCGGGGTATCGAAGCGGGGAATCTCCGGCGGTCCATCGCTTTGCCCACTGCCCTCGGTCAGCGGGGCGAGCGCACGCTGCCAGTCGAGCACGTCGAGCCGCGCAAGATCCGCCTCGAGCGTAAGCCCGTCGCCGGGACGCACCTCGGGCAGCGTCGCCGTGCGGCCAATGGCCACCGCCCCTTCGACGGCGTCGTTCAACAGCAGTCGGGCCTCGAGCACCTCGCCCAGCCGAGCGTGGAGCGCGCCATTCTCGACATCGCCTTCGACTTGGAGCGGCCAGGGCGTACCGCGGGATTTGTTAAACGGTGAGGGTAAGCGGCTTTCGACGCCGATCAGATCGCTTTGAAACCCTAGCCACACGCTGGGCTCCAGACGGATGCGGCCGTTCCAGTCGGCGCGGCCATTCAAAAGCGCTCCGGCGCGCTCGCCATCCACCCCGGCCAAGGTGAAAAGCGCGGCGGTATCGACCGCGCCGCCAAGCGAAATACCGCTTTCCGGCACGTCGAAATCGGCGCGAACGGGCCCATCGAGCAGCCGCCCTTGGGCGCTGCCCAGCAGCGCAAAGCGCTCGCCGCGCTGCTGCCAGTTAAGCTCGCCGCCGATGTCGGTCAGCGGGGCCTGTTCAAAAGCGGCGTGGCTTAGCCGCGAAAGCGATGGACGTGCATCGATGTCGAGCGCGAGCGTGTCGGGTTCGTCGAGCTCGAGGGTAAGCTGCAGGTCGCCATCGATTTCGCCGCTGGCGCGCACGTCGCTTAGAAAAGACGTGTCGACGTCCGGAATGGCCTGAATGAAATCGATCATCGAGGCCGCGCTGCTGGCGAGCTTGCCATCGACCGCCAACCGGTCATCCTCGAACGTCACCTCGCCATCGCGTGCCTGAACCCCCAGGCTCTGGGCGCGGTCGACGCGAGCGCTGAGCGTCTGGCCTTTAAAGCTCAGCCGGCCGGCGGCGTCCTCGATCATCGGCCAGCCCTCACCGATCGGCAAGAAACCCTGCTCGATATCAAATGCCAGCGCCACGGTAGGTGGGTTGCCCGCGCGGTTTTCGCCGATGGGAAGCCCTAGGCGCAGGGAGCCGCTGGGCACGAACCCGCCCACGTCGTTTGAAAGCCACTCCAGAAGGCCCTCGTCCAGCGTTTTGACCGGCAGCCACTGGGGCAGCGGCGTAGCGATGGCGTCGACGTTGGCGAAATCGATGTTGAGGCCGAACTGCCCGCGGCCCTGGCCGTTAATCAAGCCAAAGCCTCCGGTGATCTCGGCGCCGTTCCAGTCGATATCGAGCTCGCGGCCGCTGACCATGGTGTTGGGGCCATCGTAGACCCACTCCACCACGCCCCGGGCGTGGCGAAGCGCCATGGGTTCGGCGAACACCTCGGGAAAATTGAGCTGGCTTTCGCCGTCGCTTGAGAACGTCACCCGGCCGCGCCGGTCCCGCGCCTGTACCCAGGCATCGAGCGGTCCACCCCCCGGCGCCTGCTGCCAGGGCTCGACGCTGACGTCGTTGAGCGCGACGTCTACGCCCCAGTGGCCGTCACGCTGACCGAGGGCAATCCCCTTCACCTGGCCGCTGGGCGATAGCGTTTGCAACACCCGGGTCAGCGACTCGGGCAAAAAGGCGTACTCGCGCCAAGCGGTCAGCGAGGCCAGTTCAAAAGCGCTGGTGCGCATAGCCCAGCGGCCGGGCTGGTGGGTGAAATACCAGTGGCGCGGCAGCGCCGGACCTTCGCTGACGTTGTCCGGCTGCGCCCACTCGACGCTTTTAGCGTCGCCGCTAAGCCAAGCCTCGCCGCCGTCGCCGTCGCGCTCCCACTCGCCGCTGGCCTGAATGTCGCGGAGCACGGCGAACTGCTCCTGCTGTCTGAGCGTCAGTTGGGGAATACCGACGCCGGCGCGCACCCGATCAAGACGTCCCCCGAACCACTCGCCCCAGAGCCGCACGGACCCGCCGGCCTGCTCGATGTAGGGCATGTGATCGGCACGAAACACGTCGCCGAGCGCCACCAGATGATCGAGCTGAAGCTCCAGCTGTACCGCGGCGGAGAAGTCGCTCGGCCCGCCGGGGCCTGGCTGCATTTCCGCCTGCACGATCAGCGCGGGCCGGGCGCTCTGGTCAGACGGCGTCTTCGCATCGAGAATATTGACCGTGCCCTCGAAGCGGGCGAGTTCCTCGCTACCGCCGAGCAGCAAACGCGGCGCGGCCAGTGTCAAGTTGTCATCGCGCCCGTGCAGGGTAAGCTGGCTATCGCGCAACCAAAGCCGCTGCTTGAGCACCAGCTCAGTCCAGCGATCGATCCGGTTGAGATCAACGTTGGGTTCCTGAGCGAACAACAGCGGAAGCGTTGCCGGGTCGGGCCATCCCCAGCTGCCATCATCGAGCTGATAGAGATGAGCGTCGAGTTCGCTTACCCGCACGTCGCTGAAAATCGGCGCCAACGCCTTGAGCGAGGCCCAGGTGTCAAGGCGCAGATAGGCACTCGGCAGCGTCAAAAGCGGCGCCTGATCGGTGCTGGCCGTAAGTCCTTCAAGGCGCAGCACCGGATCGTTTCGCTCGAGCGACAGCGCCAGATGCTCGATGGTCACCGGCGCGCCGATCTTTGCCTCGAGCAGGGATTCGATCGAAGGAATCAGGCTGTCGGCCTGGCTGAACAAAAGCCGCAGCACCAAAAGGGCTACGGCGATCAGGGCAAGGAGCGCGGCTACAAGCATTAGCAGCCCGCGTAGTAGATAAGCCACTGGCGTCATTACATCAGCACGATATCGTACTGTTCCTGGGAGTAGTGCTGCTCGACCTGAAAGCGAATGGTCTTGTCGATGAACGCCTCCAGGTCCGCGACCGCCGCGGACTCTTCGTCGAGCAGCCTATCGACCACCGGCTGGGAGGCCAGCACACGGTAGGTATCGGCGCTATAGGCGCGCTCTTCGCGCAGAATCTCGCGAAAGATTTCGTAGCAGACGGTTTCCGGCGTTTTCAGCGTGCCGCGCCCGCCGCAGGTCGAACACGCCTCACAAAGCGTCTGCTCGAGACTTTCACGGGTGCGTTTGCGAGTCAGCTGCACCAGCCCAAGCTCGGTCACGCCGGTGCACTTGGTCTTGGCGTTATCGCGCTCCAGCGCCTTCTCCAGCACCCTGAGGACCTGGCGCTGGTGCTCGACGTCCATCATGTCGATGAAATCGATGATGATGATGCCGCCCAGATTTCGAAGGCGCAGCTGGCGGGCGATGGCCGTGGCCGCCTCGAGGTTGGTCTTGAAGATGGTCTCTTCGAGGTTACGATGGCCCACGTAGCCGCCGGTGTTGACGTCGATGGTGGTCATCGCCTCGGTCGGGTCGATTACGAGATACCCGCCGGACTTGAGCTGCACCTTGCGCGCCAGCGCTTTTTGAATTTCGTCCTCGACGCTGTAGAGATCAAAAATCGGCCGCTCGCCTGGGTAGTACTCGATGCGATCCACCGCGTAGGGCATGAACTCTTCGGCGAACTCGACCAGCTTGACGAAGTTCTCTCGCGAGTCGATGCGCACCTTCTCGATGTCGTCGCGCATCACGTCGCGCAGAATACGCATGAATAGCGGCAGGTCGTCGTAAATGACGCTTGGCGGCGCCGCACTCACCTTGCGCTCGCTCACCTTGCGCCAGATGCGCAGCAGAAAGTACATGTCGCTTTCGAGCTCATCATCACCCACGCCTTCGGCGGCGGTGCGTACGATGAAGCCGCCGGTGATCTCGAGACTTTGCGCTTCGATGCTTTTGTCGAGCAGGGCCTTGAGCCGCTCACGCTCGCCTTCGTCCTCGATGCGCTGGGAGACGCCGTGGTGGAGCGAGTCCGGCATATAGACCAGATAGCGCGACGGAATGGAGAGATGCGTGGTCAACCGCGCGCCCTTGGTGCCGATCGGGTCCTTGGTGACCTGCACTACCAGCGCTTGGCCCTCGTGCAAAAGCGCGCCGATCGGCGGGTGAGGCTCGCCGGCGCTCGCCTCGGCCATGACTTCGTGGGCGTGAATGAAGGCGGCGCGCTCGAGGCCAATATCGACAAAGGCAGCCTGCATTCCAGGCAGAACACGCACCACCTTGCCTTTGTAGATATTGCCTACGATCCCGCGCCGACGCGAGCGCTCGATGAGCGCCTCTTGCAGCACGCCGTTTTCGACCAGCGCCACGCGGGTTTCCATGGGGGTCAAATTGATCAGGACTTCACCGCTCATGCGCTCTTCCTTATGGGCTCGCTGGCCTCAAGGGGGTTCCATGTCCCAACCACTTTACAGGCGAGCCGACCAAACGGACACACCCTGACGCGAAAGTAACGCCGCCGTCTCAAAAAGCGGAAGCCCGACCACCGCGGAGTGGCTGCCCCGAATTTCCTCGACGAATACGGCGGCCAAACCTTGAATCGCATAGCCCCCCGCCTTGTCCTGGGGCTCACCGGTTTCCCAATAGCGCGCGATTTCAGCATCACTGATCGCTCTCATGCGCACCTCGGTGGTGACTACCTCTGTGAGCGTACCCGCGGGGCCGATCACGGCGACCCCGGTCATGACCTGATGGGTGCGGCAGGAAAGTGCGGCGAGCATCTCGCGACCGTGAGCGGCGCTTTCAGGCTTACCCAGCACTCGGCCATCCAGCACCACGGCGGTGTCGGAGCCGAGCACGGCAAGCGAAGTCGCACCAGCGCATGCCCGGGCCTTGGCGATGGCCAGCCGCTCGACGTAGTCGTGGGCCGACTCGTTTTTCAAAGGCGTTTCGTCGATGTGGCTGGCGCGCACCTCGACCGCCACGCCAATGGATTCCAAAAGCGCCTTGCGCCGGGGCGAGGCGGAGGCCAGGCAAAGCGCTGGGGTGTTGTGAGCGCCGCCAACGCTCACGACGTGCCTCCATCCGCTCGGCGCTCGAGCGCGACGAGCATGGTGGCAAGCCAGGGCCACAGCACGCCGCTGATCAGCGCCGAGATCAAAAACGTGAGGTGGATGGTAAAGTTGCCGTTCAGCACGCGAAGCCACTGCTCGATGAGCTGCACGAGCCCCAGCAGCACCAGCACCAGCACCGCCTGCTGTACCAGCGAGTAGGCGCGAAAGCGCGGATATACCAGGGCGGCCAGAAACGCGAGCGTGGTGTACACCAGCGCGTGCTGACCCAGCACGCTACCCTCGATCAGATCCAGCATCAGCCCGATCACGAAGCCGTGCAGCACGCCCACGCGGTCCCGCACGCGCATGCACCAGTAGATCAGCATCAAACCGATCCAGTCCGGGCGAAAGGCCTGCCAGCCGTCAGCCAGCGGCATGACCTGCAGGCAAAGCGAAAGCAACAGGCTTAACCATACCACCACCAGCGGAATCACCGGCGCTCTAGCCATTGGGCACCTCCGAAGAAGCTGCGTCGCCAAGGCGCTCTGAGGCGTGGATCGCCGCCGGCGAAATCGTCATCGAGGCGTCCCACAACAGTGACTCGTCCTCCTGCTCCAGCGGCGGCGGGAACAGCAGCAAGAAGTGGCGCGAGCGGGTCAACTGCGCCGACGGTACCGCGCTCACTTGGGCAAAAGGCTGGCCCGGGTCGTGATAGACCTCGGTAACTCGCGCCACCGGGTAGCCCGGCGGAAAGCGCCCGGCAAGCCCGGAGGTGGTCAAGAGATCGCCTTCACGGATATCGGCGGTATCCGGCACGTGAAGCACGCTGACACTGTCGTAGCGCCCGGTACCCTGCACGATGAAGCGCAGCCCGTTACGATTCACCTGCACCGGCAAGGCGTGGCTGGCATCGGCCAGCAGCAGCACCCGGCTGGAATAAGCAGAGACCGCCGTGACCTGGCCGACCAGCCCGAAGGCATCGATCACCGGCTGGCCGACGTAGGCGCCGTTGCGGTGGCCGCGGTCGATGACCATTTGGTGGCTGAACGGATCGTTATCTAGCGATAACAGCTCCGCCGACATGTAGGGAATGTCGGTACGTTCGGCGGCGCTCAAAAGCTCGCGCAGCTCGGCATTTTCGGAGGTCAGGTTGGCCAGGCGCTGGCCGCGGTGGGAAAGCGTCAGAATCTGCTCGCGAAGAAGGCGGTTTTCATCCACCAGCGCCTGCTGATCGGAAAGCACTAGGGAACCCCAGTTCAGCAGGTCGCTTGGAAGGCTAACGACCCACTGAACCGGCGCCACGACCATGGTGAGCTGAGCGCGCACGTCTTCCATGCGTGTAAAGCGCTGGTCGACAAACATCAAAGCACTTGCCGCCAGCACGCAAAAGAAGAACCGGTAGCCCGGAATGGGGCCGTGCGAAAATAGCGGTTTAATAGGCAACCCCTCGCAGTAAACCGCTGGAATCAGTCGCTCGAGAGCAGCTCAAAAGTATGCTGATCGATCATTTCCAGCGCTTTACCACCGCCGCGCGCCACGCAAGTCAGCGGGTCTTCGGCGACGATGACGGGAAGACCCGTCTCTTCGGCGATCAGCTTGTCCAGATCGCGCAAGAGCGCCCCACCGCCGGTCAACACCAGACCGCGCTCGGCGATGTCCGAGGCAAGCTCCGGCGGCGACTGCTCGAGCGCGCTTTTGACCGCGGCAACGATCGAGCCCAGCGTCTCCTGCAGCGCCTCAAGAATCTCGTGGGAGTTGAGCGTGAAGCTTCTGGGAATGCCCTCGGCCAGGTTGCGCCCGCGAACGTCGATCTCGCGAAGCTCACCGCCGGGGTAGGCGCAGCCGATCTCTTCCTTGATACGCTCGGCGGTGGCTTCACCGATGAGGCTGCCGTAGTGGCGGCGCACGTACGCGGTGATCGCCTCGTCGAAACGGTCACCGCCTACGCGGATGGACTCCGAATACACCACGCCGTTGAGCGAGATGATCGCGATTTCGGTGGTACCACCGCCGATGTCGACGACCATAGAGCCTTGCGCTTCCTCGACGGGGAGCCCGGCGCCGATCGCGGCGGCCATCGGCTCTTCGATCAGAAACACTTCGCGGGCGCCCGCGCCTTCGGCAGATTCACGAATGGCGCGGCGCTCGACTTGGGTCGACATGCACGGCACGCACACGAGAACGCGGGGGCTGGGAGTCAAAAAGGTGCTTTGATGCACTTTACGAATGAAGTGCTGGAGCATCTGCTCGGTCACGGTGAAGTCGGCGATGACGCCGTCCTTCATCGGACGGATCGCCGTGATGTTGCCCGGCGTGCGGCCCAGCATTCGTTTGGCATCGGCGCCGACGGAGGCGACGCTTCGCATATTGCCCGATTGGCGAATGGCGACAACGGAAGGCTCGTCCAGGACGATGCCACGACCGCGTACATAAATCAGTGTGTTGGCCGTACCCAGATCGATCGACAGATCGCTGGAAAACAGCCCCCTCAAGCGTTTGAACATGGATGTTGTTACCTAGTGCAGACCGGGAACCCTGTGCGGATGCAAACGGTATCACCGCAACCCCTTGGCAGCAAGCACGAGTCGCTCCCCTGCCCGTTGTGCGGATTGTGTGGTACCTTTTGCGGCTATTTTATAGGCGTCGTCGATCGCGCTTGGCTGACCGACGACGTCCTGTTGACCGTACGTATACCGCCCAACGCGAAATACGTTCCATTACGTTTGTGAGGAAACCGCGATCATGGCACTTGAAGAATCTCACGTGCGCCGGGCCGCGCACTTGGCGCGGCTGGCGATCAGCGACGACCAGGCCGGCCGTTTTGTGGACGATCTCAGCCAAATTCTGGACATGGTCGACCAGCTTCAGCAGGTGAATACCGACGGCGTCGCCCCACTCGCGCATCCGCTCGACGCCACCCAGCGCCTGCGCGCCGACGAGGTCACCGATACCAATCAGCGCGACGAGTATCAGCGCTGCGCGCCGGCGGTGGAAGACGGCCTGTACCTGGTGCCCCGCGTGGTGGAATGAGGCCACCCCTCCCGCCCTTTCGACTTTTCATATTCGCCCCGAACGGAGCTTTTGGGTCATGCATAATCAAACCGTAACCCAGCTGGCGGCCGCCTTGAAAAGCGGCGAGCTCTCGAGCCGAGAGATCACCGCCCACTATCTACAGCGGATCGAGCGGCTCGACGGCAAGCTCAACAGCTTTATCAGCGTGACCGCCGAGCAGGCGCTAAACGGCGCCGAGGCCGCGGACAAGGCGCGCGCCGCGGGCGACACCCACGCTCTTACCGGTATTCCGCTGGCGCTCAAGGACATCTTCTGTACGAAAGGCGTGAAAACCAGCTGCGGCTCGAAAATGCTGGATAACTTCGAAGCGCCTTACGATGCGACCGTGGTCGAGAAACTGAGCGCCGCACACACCGTAAGCCTTGGCAAGACCAATATGGATGAGTTCGCCATGGGCTCTTCCAACGAGAACAGCCATTACGGTCCGGTGAAGAACCCCTGGGATCTAACGGCCGTGCCCGGCGGAAGCTCCGGCGGCAGTGCGGCGGCGGTCGCGGCAGGGCTGGTGCCGGCGGCGCTTGGCACCGACACCGGCGGCTCGATTCGTCAGCCCGCGGCGTTTTGCGGCATTACCGGCCTCAAGCCCACCTACGGGCGCGTTTCGCGCTTTGGTATGATCGCCTACGCCTCGAGCCTCGATCAGGCCGGCCCCATGGCGCGCTCGGCCTCCGACTGTGCACATCTTTTAAACGTCATTGCCGGCCACGACGTGCGCGACTCCACCTGCGCCACCCGCGGCGTGCCGGACTACACCGAGCAGCTCGATGCGCCGCTTTCCGGGCTCAAGATCGGCCTGCCGAAGGAGTACTTTGGCGAGGGCCTGAACGCAGACGTCGAGCGCGCGGTGCGTGAGGCGGTGAAGGTGTATGAGTCGCTCGGCGCGACCGTGCGCGAGGTGAGCCTGCCGCACACCCACTACGCCATTCCCGCCTACTACGTGATCGCCCCGGCAGAAGCCTCGTCGAATCTGTCGCGCTACGATGGCGTGCGCTTTGGCCACCGCTGCGAGGATCCGAAGGATCTGATCGACCTTTACACCCGCACCCGCGCTGAAGGCTTCGGTGAAGAAGTGAAGCGGCGCATCCTGATCGGCACGCATACGCTTTCGGAAGGCTTTTTCGACGCCTACTACATCAAGGCGCAGAAAGTCCGCCGCCTCATCCGCCAGGATTTCCTCGATGCGTTTGAAGACGTCGACGTGCTGATGGGTCCGGCCGCGCCGACCACCGCGTTTGACCTAGGCGCGAAAAAGGACCCGGTGTCGATGTATCTGCAGGACATCTACACCATCGCCGTCAACCTGGCAGGCATTCCCGGCATGAGCGTACCGGCTGGCTTCGTCGACGGCCGCCCGGTCGGGCTTCAGATTCTTGGCACCCACTTCGCCGAGGCGCAGCTTCTGAACGTGGCTCATCAGTTCCAGCAGGCCACCGACTGGCACCTTCAACGTCCCGCACTCGCCGAGGAGAACGCCTAATGCAATGGGAAACCGTCATCGGGCTGGAGGTTCACGTTCAGCTCGCCACCCGCTCCAAGATCTTCTCCGGGGCGTCGACCGCGTTCGGCAGTGAACCCAACACTCAGGCAAGCGCGGTGGATTTGGGCCTGCCCGGCTCGCTTCCCGTGCTCAACGAGCAGGCCGTGGCGATGGCCGTTCAGTTCGGCCTGGCCGTGCACGCCGGCATTCCTGAAGTGTCGGTATTCGATCGCAAGAACTACTTCTACCCGGACCTGCCCAAGGGCTACCAGACCAGCCAGATGTATCACCCCATCGTGGGCCCGGGCGAGGTCGAGATTACCCTGGATGACGAGGTGACCAAGCGCATCCGCATCCACCACGCGCACCTGGAAGAGGACGCAGGCAAGTCGCTGCACGAAGATTTTCAGGGCATGACCGGCATCGACCTGAACCGCGCCGGCACACCGCTTTTGGAGATCGTCTCCGAGCCGGACATGCGCAGCGCCAAGGAAGCGGCGGCGTACCTCAAGGCGATCCATTCGATCGTCACGTATCTCGGCATTTCCGATGGCAACATGGCGGAAGGCTCGATGCGCTGCGACGTCAACGTCTCCGTACGGCCCAAGGGTCAGGAGGCGTTTGGCACCCGCGCCGAGATCAAGAACGTCAACTCGTTCCGCTTCGTCGAGCGCGCCATCGCCTTCGAGGTCGAGCGCCAGATCGAGCTGATCGAGGACGGCGGCGAGGTCGTGCAGGAGACGCGCCTGTTCGACCCGGAGCGTGACGAGACGCGCAGCATGCGGACCAAAGAGGAAGCCAACGACTACCGCTACTTCCCCTGCCCGGATCTATTACCGGTGGTGCTCGACCAAGCGTATCTCGACCACCTGAAAGGCCAGCTGCCGGAACTGCCCGCGGACAAGCGCGCGCGTTTTCAAAACGAGCTGGGGCTTTCCGCGTACGACGCCAACGTGCTCTCGGCGAGCCGCGAAATGGCGGAGTTTTTCGAAGAAGCCCATCAGGTCTGCGGTGATGCCAAGCAGGCGGCCAACTGGGTTCAGGGCGAACTCTCCGGGGCTCTCAATCGGGAAAACCTGGGCGTTGTGCAAAGCCCGGTGTCGGCTCAGCAGCTGGGGCAGCTCATCAAGCGCGTGGTCGACGGCACGATCAACGGCAAGGCTGCCAAGGAGGTCTTCCAGGCGCTGTGGAACGGCCAGGGGCGCGACGCCGACGAGGTGATCGAAGCCAAGGGCCTGAAGCAGGTGACCGATACCGGCGCCATCGAGGCGATGATCGACGAAGTGATCGCTGAGAACCCGGCCCAGGTCGCCCAGTACCGCGACGCCGAGCCGGAAAAGCGCGGCAAGATGATCGGCTACTTCGTCGGCCAGGTGATGAAAGCCTCGCGCGGTACCGCCAACCCGCAGCAGGTCAACGGCCTGTTAAAGGAGAAGCTCGACGCGCTGCTTTGATCCTTTTGCGCGGCAGATGCTTAACCCTAAAACGGCGGCCCTCGGGCCGCCGTTTTGGTCTCTGGCGCTGCCGCGCTAAAGCTGGCCGGGCTCAGTAAAGCGAATAAGCCTTGCAAGCCCCGCCGCCCATACCGGCGCCTCGAGCTCGGCGAGCGCGGCGGTGGCAAAGCCGGGGCCACGAGTTTCGAGCCCCTCGACCAGATAGCCGCACAGCGCGCCGACCAGCGGCATGTGGCTTACTAGCATGATCGTCTCGCCTTCCGGCTGCGCCAGCAGCCAGTCGCTGACCGCCCGCGGCGTATCGTCGGGCGTGATGTTTGATAATGTTTCGACCGGCACGCCGAGCGCGTCGCTCACCGCGGCCGCGGTTTGCTGGGCGCGCCGGTAGGGGCTCGCGCAGAGCCTGACCGTGCCTAAATCGTTCTGAGCGGCGAGCCAGCCGGCCATGCGCGCCGCCTCCTGCTCGCCGCGCGCGGTCAGCGTGCGCGCGTGATCGACCCGCCCAACCCCCGCTTCGCCGTGGCGCATGATCAGAAGGCGGCTATCACCGGCCATGGTCGCCTCCGGTTTCGCTATGGGCCTGATGGACGGCCTCGCGGGGCAGCACGAACTCCACGTCGCTGCTGTGTTCGTTCATCATCAGCATGCCGGCCATCTCCTTGGGCGCCACGCCTTCGAACAGCACCCGGTTGAGCCCTTCGGCAAGCGGCATGTAGACGTTCATCTCCCGCGCCTTGTCGCGCACGAGCCTGACCGTGTTGACGCCTTCCGCTACCTGGCCCAGCGCGTCGATCGCCTCCTGTAGCGTGCGCCCTTCGCCCATGGCAAAGCCCACGCGGTAGTTGCGCGAAAGCTTCGACGAGCAGGTCACGATCAGATCACCAACGCCGGCCAGGCCCAGAAAGGTCATCGGGTTCGCCCCCTGGGCGACGGCGAAGCGGCCCATTTCCGCCAGCGCCCGTGTCATCAGCATGCTGCGGGTATTCTCGCCCATGCCAAGCGCAGCCGCCATCCCGGCAGAAATGGCGTAAATGTTTTTCAGCGCCCCGCCAAGCTCCACACCGTGGCGGTCGTTGCTGGCGTAAACGCGAAAGTAGCTGCAGCCCAGCAATTGCTGAACGCGGGTGCGGGTCTGCGGGTCCTGGCTTGCCACCACGGTGGCGGTCAGCTGCTTGTCGGCAATTTCCGAGGCAAGATTGGGGCCGGCGATCACGCCGACATGACCGGAGCCGGTCTCCTCCTCCAGCACCTGGCTCATTAGCAGAAAGCTTTCCTGCTCGATGCCCTTGGTGGTGCTGACGAGAATTTGCTCTTTTTTGAGCCACGGTTTGGCCTGGCGAACGACCTGGCGAAAAGCGCTTGAGGGAATGGCGACCAGCACCAGCGCCGCGCCTTCGACCGTTTCACGAATGTTGGTCGAGGCGGTGACCGCCTCGTTGATCGCGTAGTCGGGCAGGTAACGCCCGTTTCGGTGCTCGGTGTTGATCTGCTCGACCAGCGCCGCGTCGCGCATCCACTGACACACGCGGGCACCGTTGTCGGCGGCGATACTGGCAAGCGCGGTGCCGAAGCTTCCGCCGCCGAGCACCGCAACCTTGATCTGCTCCAAAGCCATGACGTTGTCCTACTCTTTCGGGCGATCCGGCTACTTTATCACTTATCGCTTTGACCGGGACGTTGGATAACGGCCTGTTTTCTACCGCTAAAAAAAACGGCCCGCCAAAAGGCGGGCCGCGTTACGCGAAAGCCGATCAGGCGGTGAGAACGCTGTTCAACCGCTTGACGTAGGCCGCCGGGTCATCGAGATGGCCGCCTTCGGCGATGATCGCCTGGTCGAGTAGAATGTGCGCCAGCTGAGTGAACTGCTCGCCGTCGGCACCTTCCAAACGCGTTACCAGGGCGTGATCCGGGTTAAGCTCGAGAATCGGCTTCACCTCGGGCATCGGCTGGCCAGCGGCTTCCATGATGCGGCGCATCTGGTAGCCCATTTCGTGCTCCGGCAGCACCACGCAGGCCGGGGAGTCGGTCAGGCGGTGGGTGATTTTCACTTCCTGAACGCCGTCGCTCAGCGCTTCTTTTACCCGCTTGACCAGCTCCTCCTTCGACTTGGCAGTCTCTTCTTGGGCCTTCTTCTCCTCTTCGTCTTCCACATCGCCAAGATCGAGCTCGCCCTTGGCCACATCGGCAAACGACTTGCCGTCGAACTCGGTCAAATGGCTCATCAGCCACTCGTCGATTCGATCAGATAGCAGCAGCACTTCGATGCCCTTCTTGCGGAAGATTTCGAGGTGCGGGCTGTTCTTGGCCGCGTTGAAGCTATCGGCGACCACGTAGTAGATCTTCTGCTGGCCTTCCTTCATGCGCTCAATGTAGCCAGCCAGCGACTGATCCTGAGCGGCGGTATCGGTATGGGTCGAGGCGAAGCGCAGCAGTGCCGCGATGTTTTCACGGTTGGAGGGATCTTCGCCCGGGCCTTCCTTCAACACGCTGCCGAAGGTGTTCCAGAACGTCTGGTACTGCTCGCTGTCCTTGGAGAGCTTCTTGAGCATGTCCAGCGCGCGCTTGGTGAGTGCGCCCTTGATCTTCTCGACCTTCGGGTCCTGCTGAAGAATTTCACGCGACACGTTGAGCGACAGATCGCGGGTATCCAGCACGCCCTTGATGAAGCGCAGGTAGAGTGGCAAAAACTGCTCGGCGTCGTCCATGATGAACACGCGCTGCACGTAGAGCTTCACGCCGCGGGCACCGTCGCGCTCGAACATGTCGAAAGGCGCACGGCCGGGCACGTATAGAAGGCTCGTGTACTCGAGCTTGCCTTCGACCTTGTTGTGGCTCCAGGTTAAGGGGTCGCTGAAATCGTGGGCAACGTGCTTGTAGAACGCCTTGTACTCGTCCTCACTCACCTCGGATTTCGGACGCACCCACAACGCGGTGGCTTCGTTGATGGTCTCCCAGGTCGTAACTTCGCTGCCTTCAATCTCGTTGCCTTCATCATCCTTGGCGGTTTCGACCTTGGGCATGCGTACCGGCACTTCGATATGATCCGAGTACTTGCGCACCAGCCCCTTCAGGCGGTAGTCGTCGGCGTACTCCTTGGCATCCTCTTTGAGGTGCAGAGTAATTTCGGTACCGTGGAAGTCGAGCTCAAGATCGGCGACGCTGAACTCGCCTTCGCCTTTGGAGCGCCACTCGACGCCTTCGCCTTTCTCGCTGCCCGCCTTGCGGGTGCGCACGACCACTTCATCGGCGACGATGAAACCGGAGTAGAAGCCGACGCCGAACTGGCCGATCAGCTTGGCGTCCTTTTGCTGCTCGCCGGTGAGCTGCTGCATGAACTCGGCGGTGCCGGAGCGAGCGATAGTACCCAGATTCGAGATCACGTCGTCGCGATTCATGCCGATGCCGTTGTCGCGCAGCGTCACGGTGTTGGCGGCGGTGTCGTGCTCGATTTCGATACGCAGGTCGCTGTCGCCTTCGTACAGCGCGTCGCTGTCGAGCGCGGCATAGCGAAGCTTGTCGCAGGCATCCGCGGCGTTGGAAATCAGCTCGCGGAGAAAGATCTCCCGGTTGGAGTACAGGGAGTTGATCATCAGGTTTAGAAGCTGTTTGACTTCCGTTTGAAAACCAAGCGTTTCTTCTTGGGTTGCCGTGCTCATGCGTAGCCCTCTATTGCCTGTTGCTGCGTTACCAATGCGCTCTGCTCAGCGCGAACGTTTATGTGAAGGTCAATATGGGGCCAGGCCGGATGATTTCAAGAACACATCGATACCAAGCAAGCGCTAGGCGTCCACGGGCTCCGGGTCGCCGTACTTCCACGCTCGGTAGCCGATCAGGCGCCGGTCGATACGATCCAGAAGCCAGCCGATGATCAGCGCGTCATCGACGACGCCGATGAGAAAGAGAAAATCCGGAATCAAATCGAAGGGCATGATCAGATAGCCAATCGCCAGCGCCATCATGCCAAACGCCGACCAGGGCACCGGGCGGTACCGGCCGCTTAGAACATCGCGGGTCATGGGGAAGAACAGTTTCAACGCCCGCGCGATACGCTTAAACGCCCCCACGCGGCCTTTCAAGCGTGCGAGCCACCACCCTTTCATCCATCGTGCCATGTGTATCCATCCCTGTTAAAAATGCAGATCAACGCGTCACGTCCTTTGATTGTAGGGGCAAGCGGCGCCGTTATGGTCCACTATAGACGCTCAATGCCCTAGTAGTCAGCGCCACCCGTTCAAAGAGAGGAAGCCATGCCGGTTTTGCGATTACGTTTTCGCCTTAAAGCGCTGGGCGTCGCCGCGCTCGTCGGTTTAGCCGCCCAGGGAGTTGCCACGCCGAGTCTGGCGGCAACGGACGCCCAAATGAGCGCGGCACTCAACGCCGCCCGCGAGCAGCAGTGGCAGCGCGTCGACGAACGCGCCATCGCCGGCCACGTGCTCGAAGGCTACGTCGAGTATCACCGCCTGCGCGGGCGCCTTCCCAACGTCTCCTCCGGCGAGGTGCAGGCTTTTCTCCAGCGCTACAGCGATTCGCCGCTGTCCGAGTGGATGCGCGGCCAGGCGATCGCCAACTACGGCTACGCCGGGCGCTACAACGACCTGCTGGCTATCGCCGATGGCGTGCCCGACGGCACCGCCCGCCAGTGCTATTACTACACGGCGCTGCTGGACCGGGCGCCGATGGAAGCGCGCGCCGCGGGGCTCGATCTCTGGCGCACCGGCAGTTCCCAGCCCGACGCCTGCGACACGCTGTTCAATCGCCTGCGCGCCGATGGCACCATCGATGACCAGGCGGTATGGGAGCGCAAGATGCTGGCGTGGCAGGCTGGCGATATCGGGCTCTCGAACTATCTCAACGGCCTGCTCGGCGGGCAGTGGCAAAGCGCTATCGACACCGTGGAGGCTACCAACCGCAGCGCCTCGATGATCGCTCAGGCGCCGGCGTGCCTGGGGCCGCAGTGCGCCGGGAGCGCGGCGTTCTATCAGGCCGGCATGCAGCGCTATGTTCAGGAAAACACGCCCGCCGCGCTGAGCGCCTGGCAGAATTTATCGCCCCGGCTGGCGCTCGATAGCGAGGCGCAGCGCGTCATCGAAGAGGAGCTCGCCTTTTACGCGTTGGTTCGAAGCGTGCCCGGCGCGCTTGGCTGGGTGGACAGCGTGTTGCCGTCGCTTGGCAGCGAGCGGGTGCTCGAGCTTCGCGTGCGCCGCGCGCTCGAGGATCGCCAGTGGCAGGACGTCATGCGCTGGATCGCCCAGATGCCGCCGACCCAGCAGGAGAGCAGCCGCTGGCAGTACTGGCTGGCCCGGGCCAACGAGCAGCTGGGTAATAGTGATGCCGCCGAGGCGCGCTATCGCGAGGCAGCCCTGGATCGCAGCTTTTACGGCTTCGCCGCCGCGGAAAAGCTCGGCATTCCCTACCGGCTGAACAACGAGATCAGCTACTTCGACGAGGTTTCGCGCGAGCGCACCGCAAACCTTCCGGTGGTACAGCGCACCGAGGCGCTGCTGCGCATCGGCGAAGACGGGCTGGCCAACAGCGAGTGGCTTTACGCGGCGCGCACATCGACGCCGCTGGAGGCCCGGGCGCTGGCGGACTACGCCGCCCAGCGTCAGTGGTACGCGCGGCTGGTGCAAACCACCATCGCCGGGGAAATGTGGGACGCGCTTGACTGGCGCTTCCCGCCGGCTTACCGCGAAAGTTTCATGCGCTGGGGCAACCAGAACGGGGTCGACCCTTACCTGCTGATGGCGATCACCCGCCGGGAAAGCGCCTACAACCCGGTGGCGCTCTCGCCCGCTGGCGCTCGCGGCTTGATGCAGCTGATGCCGGGCACCGCCGCCCAAGTGGCCCGCCAGCTCGGCCTTGCCGACCCGGGGCCTTATGGCGTGCTCGACCCTGAGCTCAATATTCGCCTGGGAAGCACCTATATTCGCGAGAAGCTCGACCGCTACCGCGGTAACCGCCTGGCAGCGACGGCGGCCTACAATGCTGGCCCCGGCCGGGTCGATCAGTGGCTGGGCAGCGGCGTGGAGTCATTCGACCTGTTCGTTGAGAGCATTCCGTTTCGCGAAACCCGCGACTACGTTCAGGCGGTGCTGAGCTACCGGGTGATTTTCGAAAGCCTGGCCCGGGGCGGCGACAGCCAGGGCGTGACGCTCTTGAGCGATAACGAGCAGCAGATGCGCTACGACCGCGCCTTGCTCACGCTTCGCTAACCGCACCTTTCCCCGTTCTTCAGCGCCCGGTTAGACCGGGCGCTGCTCGAGCGCCAGGCGCAGGCCGAAAATCACCAGCACCGCCCCGGTCGTGGCATTGAGCACCCGCGCAAAACGGGCGCTGGCCAATAGCCGCCCAGCACTTCCCACCAGCAGCACCACGCCAATTTGCCAGACGTTCGCAATCACGAAATGCACGCCGGCAAGCCACAGCGACTTTAAAAGCGCGGGCTCGGTGGGGGCGATGAACTGCGGCAAAAACGCCATATAGAACACCACCGTTTTGGGGTTGAGCACGTTGGACAAGAGCCCTTCGCGAATCGGCTTCCACAGCCTTACTTGCGAGTGCGGTGGTGAGCGCGGCTGATCAAACGCCCCGACGGGCAGCGCCACGCCGCGTTTTGCCGCCAGCAGGCTGCTGATGCCCAGCCACACCAGATACCCGGCGCCAGCGAGCTTGAGCAGGTTGAACGCCATCGCGGACTGCAGCAGGATCAGCGAGATACCGAGCGCGGAAATCGTGGCGTGCACAAAAAGCCCGCAGCAGATCGCAAGGCTGGTGACGACGCCGTCGCGCACGCCGCCGCGGGCGGTATTGCGAATCACCAGCAGCGTGTCCACGCCGGGGGTGATCGAGAGCAGCGTGATCGCGATCAGAAAGGGAATGAATTGGGCATCCACCAGCGTAACAGGGCTCATAAAGCGGCGCTCTTTGCGTTAAAAGAATCCTTGCGTCGTCACTGGACGACCCGTTTTTTTACTTCTACAGTAATTTTTGTAGGCTCTAAAGAAGCCTATCTAATTATTAAAAGCTCGTTAAGGAAACGAAAGATGGCAACTGGTACCGTCAAGTGGTTCAACGACACGAAAGGTTATGGCTTCATCTCCCCGGATGACGGCGGTGACGACCTTTTCGCACACTTCTCAGAAATTCAGGCTGAAGGCTTCAAGACCCTGCAGGACGGTCAAAAAGTCACTTTTGAAGTCACGCAAGGTAAAAAAGGCCTTCAGGCTTCCAACATTCGCGTTTCCTGATCGGCGCGCGAAGAGAAAGGCCCGCTCTTGCGGGCCTTTTTATTGCCTAAATATCGGTTCATGAGCCGCCGCATCACTGCGCGGCGCTTGGCTCTTCAAGCTCGCTTTCGCGCTCGTCACCTTCCGCCTCGGTGTCGTTTGTTTCTCCATCGTCCATTTCGCCGGCTTCATTTGATTCCAGCGCGGCGGCGGCTTCTTCGTTCTCGGCCGCAGTTTGCGTCGCCTCGGCGCCTTCGTTACTGGCAGGCGCTTGCGCCGTGTCGTCGCTTGGCGCGTTCGAGTCACCCTGCTCTTCACCGGCGGCGTCCTGAGCCGTAGTGCCACCCGGGGCCGCCGCGGCTTGCTCGGTTTGCGCCGCGGGGGTATCAGCACTGGCCTCAGTATCGGTTTTACCCGCACCAGGCAGCTCAGTAGGTGCCGGCGCGTTCGCCTCGCTTTCGCTTGACGGGGCGGCATCGCTTGCCGACTCGCTCGAAGAAGCGGCATCGGCGTTGGTGCTCTCTGCCCCGTCGCTCATCGGGGCATTGGATGACGAATCGACATCCGGATCGGACGCCTCGCCTTGAGTCGCGCTTTGCTGCGCGGCGGGTCGGTCGTCGTCATCGTTATCGTCGCCGCCGCGGTTGGTGATGAGCGCGGTAGCTACCGCCGCGGCGCCGGCGATCGCGGCGGTGCTGAGCATCGAGTTGTCGCTACCCGGCTGGCGGGCGCTGCTACCCAACGTCGCAGCGCTCGTTGCGCCGGCGCTACGCTCGCGCTCCATCTCCTGGAACTGCTCGTTCAAGCGCTGCTGCGCCTCTTCGAAACGCCGCTCGGTATCCTCGATCATGACATCGACGTCGGTTGCGTCCAGGTTTTCGCCCTGGCGCTCGCTTTCGGACAGGCTGCTTTCGACTTTCCAATCGCTTGAGAAGCTTTCGCTCTCCATGGGCTCGAGTTCCGGCGTCTGATTTTCCACTTCCTGGAACTGCTGCTCGAGCTGACGCTGAGCCTCCTCGAAGCGGCGCTCGGTTTCGGCGATCACCTCGTCGACATCGGAGCGGGTGGTTTCACCGGGCATAGCGCTCTCTTCATTGAGCGCCTCTTCCGGGTCGGCGGCCAGAGTATCCTCGCCGGCCTGCACCTCTTCGCCGACCGTCGGCTCGGCGCCTTCGGCGTCGAGCGCCTCGGCCTGTTCGAGCTCCTCGGCGGCCTGGCGCGCCTCTAACTCGTCCTCCATTTCGCCGGGGTCGGGCATGTTGGCGGCGTTCTCGGCGGCCTGGGGCGCCTCTTCGTTCTCGATGACCTCGTCATCGGAAACAGCGCTATCCGTCGATTCCGGCTCGACGGTTGGCTCTTCCTGGCTATCACCGCAGGCGCTCAGCACGAGCGCCAAACTTGCCAGCAGCGGAATCCACATGCGATTTACCATCGGGCTACTCTCCTTTGGTGGCCATGCGTGATGGCGCTATTGATAGGCTCAATATGGGTTATCAGGGGTGGTCGTTGGCGGCCAGCAATGTGCAGCCCTCGGGTAACAAAACGCTTAGCGCCAGCGGCACGACCTCGACGCTAAAGCGCTCGTGGTGGCGGGCCTCGCCGTCCAGGGTCAAGGGCCAGGGCGCATCGTCGGCTTTGGTCGTGACCGAGAGCTTCGTCGCGGTGAAGTAGCGCACGTAGCGCCCTTCGGCGGGAAAACTCTGCAGCTCACCGATCAGCGTGGGCAGCTCCCATACCGACGAAAAATCCTTGACCAGCAGCACGTCGAGGCGGCCGTCGTCGAGCCTGGCGCGTGGAGCCAACACCTGGCCACCGCCGGACTGGCGGCCGTTGCACAGCGCCAACAGTAGAAGCGACTCGCTCTGTTCGTGCTCCTGCCAGTGCAGCGTGCCGCGATAGCTCTGGTGGCGCCAGGCCTTGAGCGCCCCCATCAGTGAGTAGGCGCCGCCGCCGAGCATACGCTTGAGCATCTTAGGCGTGGTCGAGGTGATTTCGGCGCCGAAGCCGCCGGTGGTCATATTGATATAGTAGCTGATCTCCGCCTCGCCGCCCTGGCCTGCGGTCATACGCACCACGTCGATCGGTGAGGCGTCAAAAGCGAGCGCTGCCGACAGCGCCGGGCCCGGCTCCAGCGGCAGCCCTACGGAGGTGGCGAAGTCGTTAGCGCTGCCCATCGGCACGATGCCCAGCGCCGGGCGGCGGTCGTGAACCACGCGCATCAGCCCGTTGACCACCTCGTTGACCGTACCGTCACCGCCGGCGGCGATCACGTGGGTCATACCGTCATCGACGGCTTTTTCGGCGAACTCGGCGGCGTCACCGCCTTCCCAGGTCGCGCGCACCGTGATCTCTTTTCCCGCCTTCCGCTCGGCTACGACCGCCTCGCGAAGCATCGGATCACCCGAGGATTTACCGTTCACGATCAGTAAGTAACGCTTTTGCGAGTCTGTCACCGGCGGTTTCCTTTCCATGGTTGGTTCGCCCTTTTAGGCCAGTGCCTTCTCCACCACTTCGAACACGTTGGAGGAGAGCGGCTCCCTGCTGATTCGTTTGAGCTCGTCGCGCATCAGTACCTTGCGCGGCTCGTCGAAACGCTGCCACCGCGTCAGCGGCGTGATCAAACGCGCGGCGATTTCCGGATTCAGGCGGTTGAGCTCGATGACCACGTCGGCCAAAAGCCGGTACCCCTGGCCGTCGAGACGGTGGAAGTTGATCCGGTTCTGGGTAAACGCGCCGATCAGCGCGCGCACCTTGTTGGGATTTTTGATCGAAAACGCCGGGTGGTCCATCAAATAACGTACGCGATCGAGTACATCGGGCTGCGGGCGCGTGACCTGCACCGTGAACCACTGATCCATCACCAGCGAATCGTGCGCCCACTGCTCGCCGAACGCCTTGAGCGCCGGCGTCGCTAGATCGTCGCGGTCGCTGTGTACCAAAAGCGTCAGCGCTTGGCGCACGTCGGTCATATTGAGCCCCGCCTCGAACTGCGCCTGGCAGAGCTTCACGCCCTTCTCATCCTCGATCGACATCAGGTAGGCAAGCGCTACGTTTTTCAGACTGCGCGTGGCAATCTGCTCCGGCGTCGGCGCGTAGGGCTCGTCTTGGGTGTTCGCTTCATAGGTGGCGATGAACTCGTCACGAAGCGCCAGCGCCAGCGACTGGCGCATGAATTCGCGGGCGTTATGGATGGCGTCGACATCGACGATGCGCTGCTGCTCGGCGATATAGGCTTCGGTAGGCAGCGTGAGCATCTCGGCCAGTACCGCCTTGTCGTTCTGCTCCTCGGTCAACAGCGCGCGAAACGCCTCGACCACCCGCGTATCCATGACCTTTTCGACGCCGTTTCGGTGCGCGGCGATCAAATCGTCCAGCGCCAACATCGACAGGCGCTGGCCGGCGTCCCAGCGGTTGAAGCCGTCGCTGTCGTGGGTCAGCAAGAACGCCAGATCCTCTCGGGAGTACGGGTAGTGCAGCGTGACCGGTGCGGAGAAGTTGCGCAAAAGCGACGGCACCGGCGCCTCGGCCACGTGTTCAAACACGAACGTCTGCTCGTCTTCGGTCAGATGCACCACGCCCTGCTTGCCAAGCGACTCGCCTTCAAGAGTCAGCGTCAGATCCTGGCCGGATTTGGTGCCGACCAGGCCCATCAGCACTGGAATATGCAGCGGCTGTTTATCGGTTTGGCCGGGAGTGGCCGGGGTGCGCTGGCGAAGCGTGAGGTGGTACTCGCCGTGAACGTAGTCGTACTCGCCGAACGCGTCGATCTCCGGCGTGCCCGCCTGGCCGTACCAGCGCATGAACTGCGAAAGATCCTGGCCGGAGACCTCGGCCATGCATCCAACGAAGTCTTCGATGGTGGCGGCCTGGCCGTCGAAGCGCTCGAAGTAAAGATCCGAGCCCTGGCGAAACGCCTCTTCGCCGATCAGGTTACACAGCATGCGCACCACTTCCGCGCCCTTCTCGTAGATCGTCAGGGTGTAGAAATTGGTGATCTCGATATAGTGGTCCGGGCGCACCGGGTGGGCGGTGGGGCCGGCGTCCTCAGCGAACTGGGCGGTGCGGAAAAACGATACGTCCTGAATGCGCTTGACCGGCGCGGAGTTGGTGTCCGCGGAGAAGCACTGGTCGCGAAAGACGGTGAAACCCTCTTTGAGCGAGAGCTGAAACCAGTCGCGGCAGGTGACCCGGTTGCCGGACCAGTTGTGAAAGTACTCGTGGGCGACGATGCTTTCGACGGTTTGAAAAGTCGCGTCGGTAGCGGTATCCGGGTGGGTCAACACCGCCGCCGAGTTGAAGATATTGAGGCCCTTGTTCTCCATCGCGCCCATGTTGAAATCGTTCACCGCCACGATCATGAACAGATCCAGGTCGTACTCGCGCCCGTAAGCCTGCTCGTCCCAAGCCATGGCGCGCTTCAGAGAGGCCATGGCGTGCTCGGTCTTGTTCAGGTTCTCTTCTTCCACCCAGATCTCGAGGGCGACTTCGCGACCACTCAGAGTGGTGAAGGTATCGCTCACCTTGTGCAGGTCGCCGGCGACCAGCGCGAACAGATAGCAGGGCTTTGGGTGCGGGTCTTCCCAGACCGCGAAGTGGCGCCCCCCTTCACGCTGGCCCTTCTCGACCGGATTGCCGTTGGCAAGCAGTACCGGCTCGCGGGTTTCATCGCCGATCACGGTGACCTTGAACGTGGCCATGACGTCCGGGCGGTCCGGGTAGAAGGTAATTCGGCGAAAGCCCTGGGCTTCACACTGGGTGCAGTACATGCCGCTGGACTGGTAGAGCCCTTCCAGGGCGGTATTACTTTGCGGGTCGATCTCGACCTCGCTTTGAAGACAAAACCGCGCCGGCACCTGAGCGATTGTGAGTGTTTCGTCTGTCAGCGCGTAGTCGTCAGGCGCAAGGGCGCGGTCGTCGAGCGACAGCGATATCAGCTTGAGGTGTTCACCATCGAGCACCAGCGGCGCGCTTTCAGCGGCGGTAGCGCTTCGCTCGATAAAAAGGCGGGCTTTGACACGGGTAGCAGCAGGGTCAAGATCGAACGTCAGCTCGGTGTGGGTCACGCTGTAATCGGGCGGCTGGTAGTCGCTTAGATAAACCGGCTGCGGATCGGACATGTTGCATAGCTCCTTGCTTGGTCATATCGCTGTTTTTGGAACATCCAGTATAGACGAGACGCGCTTTTGTGTTGGCGCGGCCCGGCCGACCCGGACGCGAATCAATTGCACGGGTCGGGACTTACAAACCCTCTCTCTTGGATGTTAGTCGCGGAAGTTGTCGAACTGAAGCGGCAGGTCCGGGCCCTCTTCGCCACGCAACAACGCCATGACGGCCTGCAGGTCGTCGCGCTTTTTACCGGTGACGCGAACTTTTTCGCCCTGGATTTGCGCCTGCACCTTGAGCTTGCTCGCCTTGATACGCTTGACGATATCCTTGGTTTGCGCCGCGTCCAAACCCTGCTTGAGCGCTACTTCCTGGCGCGCCTTGACGCCGGAGAGCACCGGGTCTTTCTCTTCCATACAGCGGGCGTCGATGCCGCGGGCGATCAGGCGGGCGCGCAGTACGTCGAGCATCTGCTTGAGCTGGAAATCCACTTCGGCTTCCAGCGCCACGTTGTCGCCTTCCAGGGCAAAGCTTGCATCGACGCCCTTGAAGTCGAAGCGCGAGCCCACTTCGCGGTTGGCCTGATCCACCGCGTTGGCGGCTTCGTGGCGATCGAATTCGGAGACGATATCAAATGAAGGCATGGTGCGTTCCTTAACAAGAGGTTGCCCGCCATTCTAGAGCAGCCAGACGCCGGTTGCGATACGCCGGTCACGATCCATTGCCCACGACACACTCGCTTTGAGGCAGCGACCGCCATACCCAACGCCGCCGCGATCCATTACCCTGACCGGGCCTGACTATCGAAGGAAACGAACATGAGCGATCGCGAAAGCCGCCACAAGGCGTCGATGGAGAAACTCAAGGCCCGTGTGGATGAGAAAGTGGCCAGCGCCGATGAGGAGCGCGGCCTGATCCTGGTCAACACCGGCAACGGCAAGGGCAAGACCACCGCGGCCTGGGGCACGGTGACCCGAGCACTGGGCTACGGCTACAAGGTGGGCGTGGTGCAGTTCATCAAGGGGCTCTGGGAGTGCGGCGAACGCAACCGGCTGGAGGACGACCCCAACCTGAGTGTCGCCATCATGGCGACCGGCTTCACCTGGGATACCCAGAACCGCGACACCGATACCCAGGCGTGCCTCGAGGTCTGGGAAGAAGCCGAGCGAATGCTGGCCAACCCCGAGACCTATCTCGTCGTGCTCGACGAGATCACCTACATGCTCAAATTCGGCTATCTGGAGATCGAACGAGTCAAGACGGCGCTCGAGAACCGACCTCGCGAGCAGACCGTGATCATCACCGGGCGCAACGCCCACCGGGAGCTGGTCGCCATGGCGGATACCGTCACCGAGATGCAGGAGACCCGCCACGCCTTCAATAACGGCCTGAAAGCGCGCCGCGGCATCGATTTTTGAGTCCTTGAGTCGGACTCATCGGCTAAACGCAAAACGCCGCCGGAAAACCGGCGGCGTTATCAAGCGGGCCCTGCGGGCCCGCTTTTCTCTGCGCGTCGCTTTAGACGTTACTGCTCATCGAACGGATTACGCAGTACGATGGTCTCGTTACGATCCGGGCCGGTCGAGATGATGTCGATGCTGGTGCCCACCTGCTCTTCCAGGTAGCTGATATAGGCGCGGGCGTTGGCCGGCAGATCCTCGACCTTCTTCGCGCCGAGCGTCGACTCTTTCCAGCCCGGCAAATCGAAGTAAACCGGCTCGACGGCTTCGTAGCCTTCGGAATCGACCGGGTTCTCCAGCACGTCGCCATCCTTGCTGCGATAGCCCACACAAACGCGGATGTTCTCGAGCCCGTCGAGCACGTCGAGTTTGGTCAGGCAGATGCCGGAGACGGAGTTGATCTGCACCGCGTGGCGAAGCGCGACGGCGTCGAACCAGCCGCAGCGGCGCGCCCGGCCGGTGGTGGCGCCGAACTCGTGACCGCGCTCGGCCAGGTGACGGCCGTGGTCGTCGAAGAGCTCGGTGGGGAACGGGCCGGAGCCGACGCGGGTGGTGTAGGCCTTGGTGATGCCCAGCACGTAGTCGAGATACAGCGGGCCGACGCCGGAGCCGGTGGCGGTGCCGCCAGCGGTGGTATTGGAGCTGGTCACGTACGGATAGGTGCCGTGATCGATGTCCAGAAGCGAGCCCTGGGCGCCTTCGAACAGGATGTTCTCGCCGGCCTTGCGCAGATCGTGGACCTGGCTGACGGTATCGCCGACCATCGGGCGTAGCTCGTCGGCCATCTGCATGGCGCTGTCGAGCACTTCCTGGAAGTCGACCGGTGCTTCACCGTGGTAGTTCACCAGCACGAAGTTATGATAATCGAGCACTTCGCCGAGCTTGGAGGCAAAACGTTCGCGGTGGAGCATGTCGCCCAAACGCAGGCCGCGACGTGCGACCTTGTCCTCATACGCCGGGCCGATACCGCGACCGGTGGTGCCGATCTTGGCCACGCCCCGGGCCTTTTCACGGGCCTGATCCAGGCGCACGTGGTAAGGCAAAATCAAGGGGCACGCCGGTGACAGGCGCAGGCGCTCACGCACCGGCACGCCCTTGTCTTCGAGCTCGCGGATTTCCTTGATCAGCGCTTCCGGCGAGAGCACCACGCCGTTACCGATGACGCAGGTCTTGCCCGGGCGCAGCACGCCGGAGGGAATCAGGTGCAGGACGGTTTTTTCACCGTCGATGACCAGCGTATGGCCGGCGTTATGGCCGCCCTGAAAGCGCACGACCGCCGCTGCCGACTCGGTCAGCAGGTCCACGATCTTACCTTTGCCTTCGTCACCCCACTGGGTGCCCAGGACTACGACATTCTTACCCATTATGCACTCGTCTCTTGTGTCAGGGCCGTTGTCTGCCAACGACCGTCGATAAACTCGAGGCGGCGATCACAATCGTGCTCCGCCGGTTCACTGCGCTGTCCGGGCAGCGCTTGGATCACCCGCTCGCCTTGCTGGCGAAGCGACTCGATCGCCGCTTGAAGCGCCTCGTCGTCCGTTGACGGTGCCCAAATCAACCCCGGCTCCTTCGCCGCCGCTGCAAGCGTTGCCAGCTGCTTTAGATCCATCGAGAAGCCGGTCGCCGGGCGGGCCCGCCCAAAGGCGCGGCCGGTGTCGTCGTAGCGCCCGCCCTTGGCCAGGGCGTGGCCGTAGCCTGGCACGTAGGCGGCAAACATCATGCCGGTATGGTACTGGTAGCCTCTGAGTTCCGCCAGATCGAAATAGAGCGCCACGTCGAAGTGAGCGAGCACCGTTTTGTTGAGCGCTTCGAGCTGATCGAGCGCGGCGGTGACCGACGCCGGCGCGCCGGCGAAGCGCTCGCGGGCCTCGGCCAGAATCGCGGCGTCGCCGTGAAGCTCGCCGAGTGCCAGAAACATCTCGGAAAGTACCGGGTCACTTACGTGCGCGCTCACCTGGCGGGAAAGCTCGCTCGGAGATTTGAGCGCCAGGGCGTCGAAAATTGCGCTTTCCTGGTCGCGGTCGAGGGCAGCGGCCTCGACCAGCGCGCGGAAAATGCCGATGTGGCCCAGCGCCAGATGAATTTCGCTCGCCCCGGCAGCGGAAAGACTCGCCAGCGCCAGCCGGATGATCTCGCTGTCCGCCTCGAGCCCGGCGTGGCCAAAGAGTTCGACGCCGACCTGAACCGGGCTGCGCCCGCCCTGATGCTGGTCGGCCTTGGCGCGCAGGACGTTGGTACAGTAGCAAAGGCGCACCGGGCCCTGGCGCTTGAGCGAATGGGCGTCCATGCGCGCGACCTGCGGGGTCACGTCGGCGGAGGCGCCCATCATGCGCCCGGTAAGCTGGTCGGTCAGTTTGAAGGTTTGCAGATCGAGCTCGGTGCCGGTGCCGGTCAACAGCGAGTCCAGAAACTCGACGGGCGGTGGCATCACCTGGTCGTAGCCCCAGACGTAATAGAGATCCAGCAGCGTACGGCGCAGCTCTTCCATACGGCTTGCCTGAGGCGGTAGCACCTCATCCATGCCGTCGGGCAGCAGCCAGCGGTCAGCGATGGTCATGTGAACAATCCTGCAAGACGATGAAGGCCCCGGGACTCGATGAAATCGTCGTTGGCACCCTGGCCAAAAACGCACCCGCGCCAAATGAGGGCCACAAAAAAACCGGGCGAACGCCCGGTTCAATTAAGTCTACCACGTTTGGCGGTCAGGTGAACCCCGCCGGCTATCCGCCGGCAAGGCGCGACCGCTAACGCTTATTCGTCGCCCGTACCGCCGTTTTGGCTCGCGACATTGCCTTGATCCGGGCTTCGCAGATAGCGGAAGAAGTCGCTATCCGGCTCCAGTACCATCATGTTGCCATCGCCGGCAAAGCTTTCGCGGTAAGCGTTCAGGCTGCGCCAGAAGGAGAAGAACTCCTGATTCTGACCGTACGCTTGTGAGAAGATCGCCGCAGCTTCCGCGTCGCCTTCACCGCGTAGCGTTTCGGCGCGCTCGTTGGCCTGGGCGAGCAGCACCTGACGGCGGCGGTCGGCGTTGGCGCGAATACGCTCGGCCTCTTCTTGCCCCTGGGCGCGCCACTCGCGGGCCTCGCGCTCACGCTCGGAGCGCATGCGCTGGAAAACCGCTGCGGAAACGTCGTCGGGCAGATCGATTCGCTTGATGCGAATGTCGCGTATCGCCACGCCCAGCTCTTCACGCATGAGGTTGTCGAGCTCCTCGGTCGGGCCGATCATCAGGTCGTCGCGCCGCTCGGCGATGATTTCCTGAAGGTTCAGCCGGCCGAACTCGTTACGCAGGCTTTCATCCACGCGGGGCTGAATGAGACGAATCGCCATCATCTCGTCGCCGGCAGTCGCCTCGTAGTAGCGGGTCGGATTGACCACCTGCCACTTGACGTAGGAGTCGACGATCACCGCTTTCTGCTCGAGAGTCAGGTAACGGCTGGTGTCGGTGTCCAGCGTCAAAAGCCGCGTATCGAACTTGCGGATCGTCTGGGCGATCGGCATTTTCGCGTGCAGGCCAGGCTGAATGTTCTCTTCGATGACCTCACCAAAGCGCAGCTTCACCGCGCGCTCGGTCTCGTCCACCACGTAGAGCGTGTTACTGGCAAGCCAGGCGATGGCGGCCAGGCCACCAACGATCAGCAGGGATCGGTTGTTAATCATTTAGCGGCCCTCCCTGCGAATGGTGCCATTGTTCGACGACGAACTATTGCTGCTACCTTGCGTGTTGCGTAGGGTTTCGAGCACCGACGGATCGATCTGCTCGTCGTTTTGGTTCGAAGCGTTGGCGCTTCGGTTGCCCGAGCTGCCGCTACCGCCTCGCAGCTGATCCAGCGGCAGGTACATCAAGGGCGCATTGTCGCTGACGTCCAGCAGTACCTTGGGCGTGTTGCCGTAGACTTCTTCGAGAGTGTCCAGATACATACGCTCACGCATAATCTCGGGGGCATTCAGGTACTCGCCCACCAGCGCGGTGAAGCGGTTCGCCTGACCCTGGGCTTCGGCGACCACGGATTCGCGATACCCCTGCCCCTGCTCGACGATACGCTGCGCCTGGCCCTGAGCCGCCGGAATGATGGCATTGGCGTAGGCCATGCCTTCGTTGATCGTACGCTGGCGATCCTCGCGGGCACGAATGACGTCGTCAAAGGCGTCGATGACCGGCGCCGGCGCGGTCGTCGATTCGATGTTGATGGTCTGCAGACGAATACCGGCGCCGTAGGCGTCCAGGTAGGTTTGCAGGCGGCTGGCCACGGAACTGCCGAGAATCTCACGGCCCGAGGTCAGGATATCGATCATATCGGTGCCGCCGACGACGTGACGCAGCGACGAATCCAGCGCGTTTTCGATCGAAAGCGACGGGTTACGCACGTTGAGCACGAAATCGCGCGGATTGGAGACCTGGTACTGCGCTGAGATCTCGACCTCAACGATGTTCTCGTCGCGAGTCAACATCGACTGGGTTTGCGATACCGACCGCACGCGGGTCACGTTGACCATACGCACGTCGTCGATCAAGGGCGGATTCCACTGCAGGCCCGGCTCGACGATGCCCTGATACTCGCCAAAGCGCAGCACAACGCCGCGCTCGGACTGATCCACGAGATAAAAGCCCATGGCCGCCCAGATCGCCAGCGCCAGCACAATCAAAAGCCCCGGCAGCGCTAAGGAGTTGCGCGGCTTGCCGCCGCCGCTATTACCGCCGTTGCCGCTTTTCTTGCCACTTCCGCCCAGCATGCCGTTGAGCTTTTGCTGGAACTTCTTTAGCGCTTCGTCCAAATCCGGCGGTCCCTGGTTGTTTCCGCCATTATTGTTGCCGCCGTTGTTGCCCCCATTATTGCCACCGTTGCCTCCCCCGTTCGGGCCACGGTCATCCTTGCCACCGCGTCGGCCACCGCCGCTCCAAGGGTCATGCTGGTTGCCACCACCAGGCTCATTCCAGGCCATACTTCGTCTCCACTAAGGTGTTCACCTGCACGCGGCCCCGCGTGAGAGCGAGGCCGCCGTGCTTATAATATTATTGCTTTAAAAATCCTTGTGCCGTGCGTGGTGTCTATCAATACGCTACCACTCATCGGTCTCTTGTAGCGACTCAGGCAAGTAGGTATTGGCACGCTCACCAAGCTGCGCCATCAACTGATTAAAATCGCGCCTGGGCAGGCGAACATCCAATACCGAGCGCCCGCTTTCATCAAACGCCTCTTCGCGTACGGCGTTGAGTTCGTGAAGGCCCGCTCTGAGCTTACCCTGCTCTGGCGAAAGCGTCAGCGAAAACCCGATGACATCATCAGCCAAACGCTCCGAGAGCGCTTCGTGCAAAAGATCGAGCCCTTGGCCGTTTTGCGCGGAGAGCCAGACCACTTCCGGGCGGCCACTGTCGTCGCGCTCGATGCGCGGGGCGCTGTCGAAGCGGTCGATCTTGTTCATCACCTTGAGTACCGGCACATCGTCGGCACCGATCTCCTTGAGCACGCGGTCCACCTGCTCGACGCTGAGCTCGCGATCCGGGTCCGCCGCGTCGATCACGTGAATCAACAGTGACGCCTCGGCGGCCTCCTGAAGCGTTGCCTGAAACGCCTCGACCAGCTTGTGCGGCAAATGACGAATGAAGCCTACGGTATCGGCCATCACGATCGGCCCGACGTCGTCGATTTCCAAACGGCGCAGGGTAGGATCGAGCGTGGCGAAAAGCTGATCGGCGGCGTACACCTTAGCATCGGTGAGCACGTTGAAAAGCGTTGACTTGCCGGCGTTGGTATAGCCGACCAGTGAAACGCTGTGAATTTCGGCGCGAGAGCGCGCGCGGCGATTCTGCTCGCGCTGGCTACGCACCTTGTCAAGACGCTTGTGAATCGCCTTGATGCGACCCCGCAGCAGGCGGCGGTCGGTTTCGAGCTGGGTTTCACCCGGGCCGCGAAGACCGATACCGCCCTTTTGGCGCTCGAGGTGGGTCCAGCCGCGCACCAGGCGGGTGGACATGTATTCAAGCTGGGCAAGCTCGACCTGCAGCTTACCTTCGTGAGTACGGGCTCGTTGAGCGAAGATATCGAGAATCAAACCGGTGCGGTCAAGCACGCGGCATTTTAGCTCATGCTCGAGGTTACGCTCTTGCGAGGGGCCCAAGCTGTGGTTGAAGATCACAAGCTCCGCCTCGTGGGCGGCGAGCATGGCTCTTAGTTCGTCGAGCTTGCCCGACCCGATGAACGTGCGCGGGTCGGGGCGCTGCCGGCTGGCCGTCAGCAGTGTCGCGGGTTCGGCCCCGGCAGAGCGTACAAGCTCGAGGAACTCACCCGGGTCTTCTCTGGCCTGTTCGTCATAAAAATCAACGTGAACAAGCACCGCCGTTTCACCGGCGTCTGGGCGTTCAAAAAACAATCAATACCTCATGTCTTTCAGGCTATCCACCGCTTAGAGGTCGCCTTCAGGGGCGGCCGGGTCTTGTGCCGGCAAACGTACGTTGCGCGACGGCACCACGGTGGAAATAGCGTGTTTATAAACCATTTGGCTGACGGTATTGCGCAGAAGGATCACGAACTGATCGAAGGATTCGATCTGACCCTGAAGCTTGATACCGTTGACCAAAAAAATGGAAACCGGAATACGTTCCTTGCGAAGGATATTCAGGTACGGATCCTGGAGTGACTGCCCTTTGGACATGCTGCTTCTCCCTAAACTGTCTGGAGTGGGTTATTAAATGGCGCGCCAAGGCGCTACCGCAATCTTATTGCCCGAAAGGCTGGATGTTACAACTAAATGTTACCACCAGGTGCTACCGCTAACTGCTACAACCGGGCATGACAACCAGGCGTTACGAATGTCGTCGGGGCCGCTTAAAAACACGCCCACGAAAACACTATCTTACGCTAAGCACCGCTTTCGCGCACGATTTTCAGCACCTTATCGTCAAGGCTCGAAGCGCTCGAATCGATCCAGTGAAGCGACGGCCAGCTTCTCAACCAGGTTAGCTGACGTTTGGCGAGCTGGCGAGTGGCAATGATGCCGCGCTCGCAAAGCGTGTGCCGGTCGTACTCACCGTCCAGGTGCTCCCAGGCCTGCCGATAACCGACGCTTTTCATCGCCGGCAGATCCTTGTGTAAGGTACCCCGCTTTCTGAGGGCGGCCACCTCGTCTATCAAGCCCTCGGACAACATTGTTTCAAAACGCCGCGCGATTCGCTCGTGCAACACGTGGCGTTCGGCGGGCGCGAGTGCTATCGACACTACCCGGTACGGAAAGTTTTCGACGCGCTGCTCGGCCCAAAGCGCGCTCATCGGCCGGCCGGTAATGCGGTGCACCTCCAGCGCGCGCAAAAGCCGCTGGGGGTCGTTGGGGTGAATGCGCGCCGCGGAGACCGGGTCGACCTTTTCGAGTAGCGCATGAAGCCCGCCGGGGCCGAGCGCCTCGTGTTGCTTGGCAAGCTCGCGGCGCACGGCTTCATCGGCGGCGGGCAGATCCGCGACGCCCTCGAAAAGGCGCTTGTAGTAAAGCATGGTGCCGCCGACCAGCAGCGGCACGCGCCCTGCCGCGGTGATTTGTCGCATCTCGCTCAGGGCATCGTCGCGAAAATCCCCCGCCGAATACGGCGTTTCCGGCTCGCGGATATCGATCAGGCGGTGCGGCGCGCGGGCAAGCTCCTGCTCACTGGGTTTGGCACTGCCGATATCCATGCCGCGGTACACCATGGCCGAGTCGACGCTGATGAGCTCGCAGCCCAGGCGTTCGTGCAAGGCGATCGCGGTGTCCGTCTTGCCCGCCGCGGTCGGACCCATCAAAAAAATCGCCAGGGGGCGTGTATCGACCATGACCGAAAGACTCCGTATCGAGGGCAGCTGGCTGAGTAAAGGCTATTGGCCGCGCAAAAAGAGTTTGTCCAGCGCCTTCATGCTCATTTGCGTCCAGGTGGGCCGGCCATGGTTGCACTGATCGCTGCGCTCGGTGCGCTCCATGTCGCGCAGCAGCGCGTTCATTTCATCGAGTGTCAGCCGGCGATTGGCGCGCACGCTGCCGTGGCAGGCCATAGTGGATAGAAGCGCGTGAAGCCGCGCCTCGACCTGGTGACTCTGGCCAAAGCTTGCAAGCTCTTCGAGCACCTCGCGAATCAGCCCTTCCGGGTCGGCGCCGCTCAAAAGTGCCGGCAGGCTGCGCACCAAAAGCGTCTCCGGGCCGGCGACATCGAGCTCAAGACCCAGCGAGGCAATTGCCTCGTGCTCGCTCTCCACGGTGGCCACCTCCTGGCCACTTGCGGCAAGCGACACCGGCACCAGCAGCGGCTGGGTATCCACGCCCTGGCGTGCCATCTGGTTTTTCATGCGCTCGTAGACGATTCGCTCATGGGCGGCGTGCATGTCCACCAGCACCAGCCCGTGAGCGTTTTGGGCCAGAATGTAGATGCCGTGAAGCTGGCCCAGCGCAAAACCGAGCGGCGGCGCGCTGGTCGGGTCACTTTCCGGCATCGCCACCGGCGCTTCGCGCACCTGGTAAGGCTGTGGGCTCTGCTCGGCGGGCGGCTGCGGCGTTAGCAGGCTCTCTTCGTGGTCCGGGTGTAGCGCCTGATACCCCTGCATGAAGCGGCGCACGCGCTCGGCGCCGGGGTGGCGCGCCGGCCCTTCGCCCAGCGCCATGCCCTGCTGCTGCCAGCGCGGCGTCGGCTCATCCGGCGCGGCATCAGCGCCGGCAGTGGGCGCTTCGACCGCCGGCGACGCATCGTCAGCAGGCCTGGAGGCCGCCAAACAGTGGTGCAGGCTCGAGTAGAGGAAGTCGTGCACCATGCGCGAGTCGCGAAAGCGCACTTCGTACTTGGTCGGGTGGACGTTGACGTCGACCACGTCCGGGTCGAGCTCGAGATAGAGCACGAACACCGGGTGGCGGCCGTTGTAGAGCACGTCGCGGTAGGCCTGACGCACCGCGTGGGCCACCAGCCGGTCGCGTACCACGCGCCCATTGACGAAAAAGTACTGCTGATCCGCCTGGGCGCGCGAATGCGTAGGCAGCCCCACCCAGCCGCTCATCTTGAGCCCGCCCGCCTCGCGCTCGATATAGCGGGCGTGCTCGATGAAGTTCTTGCCCAGAAGCGAGGCGATACGCCGCTCCCGGGCGGCGGCGGAGTCGCCGGCGGGCAGCTGATGCACGGTTTTTTGATTGTGCCGCAGCACCCAGGTAACGTCGTAGCGGGACAGCGCCTGGCGGCGAAACGCCTCCTCGACGTGGGCGAACTCGGTTTTTTCGGTGCGCAGAAACTTGCGCCGGGCGGGCGTGTTGAAGAACAAATCGCGCACCGCCACGCTGGTGCCTTTGGGGTGCGGCGCCGGGGCGACCCGTGCTTCCATGCCGCGCCCTTCGGCCACCACGCGAAAGCCGCGGGTCGGGTCGTCGCTGGCGTTGGAAACGAGCTCCAGGCGCGACACCGAGCTGATTGAGGCCAGCGCCTCGCCGCGAAAGCCGAGCGAACTCACGCCTTCCAGATCCTCGAGGCTTTCGATCTTGCTGGTGGCGTGACGCGCTAGTGCCAGCGGCAGATCATCCTCACCGATGCCGATGCCGTCGTCACGCACGCGCACCAGGCGCGTACCGCCCTGCTCGATCTCGATTTCGATACGCCGGCTGCCCGCATCGATGGCGTTTTCCATCAGCTCCTTGGTCACCGACGACGGCCGTTCGACCACCTCGCCCGCGGCGATCTGGTTGGCAAGCCGCGGGTCGAGCACGTGGATCCGCGGGGTTCGACCTTGTTCAGACACTCATCACCTCACGTTCTCAAGCCATGCTCTCGACTGACGTTTTCACGTCGCTGTCTCAGGAGCCGGGAATGCGCAGCACCTGCCCTACGCGGATGACGTCGCCATTCAGGTCATTGACCTGTCTAAGCTGACTCACCGGCACGCCGTGGCGAAGGGCGATCGTCGAGAGCGTATCGCCGGATTGAATGCGGTATTCGTTCCCGGTCGGCGCGCGCTGGTTGTCGCGCTGCCAGGCAAGCAGGCTCGCCGGCGGCGGGTTACGCTCGAAGTGAGCGCGCAGGCCGCCGAAAATCGCCTGGGAAAGCGTGTGCTGGTAGGTCGGGTCGCGCAGCTTTCGCTCCTCGTCCGGGTTGGAGATGAAGCCGGTCTCGATCAGAAGCGACGGGATGTCCGGCGACTTCAGTACCATAAAGCCCGCCTGCTCGACGCGCGACTTATGCAGCCGGTTGATCCGCCCGAGCCGGTCGAGCACCTCGCCGCCGATGGCGAGCGAGTCGTTGAGCGTCGCGGTCATGGTCAGATCCAGCAGCACCCCACGCAGCACCTGATCCTTGTCACGCAGCGACAGCGACCCGTCCACCCCGCCGATCAGATCCGAGCGGTTTTCGCTGTCGGCGAGCCACTGCGCGGTTTCCGAGGTGGCTCCACGCTGAGAAAGCGCGAATACCGAGCTTCCCTGAGGGCGCGGGCTCGAAAAGGCGTCGGCGTGAATCGAGACGAAGAAATCCGCCTTCTGCTCGCGGGCGAGCTGGGTGCGCTGGCGCAGGCCGATGTAGTAGTCGCTGTCGCGGGTCAGCACCGCCTTGAAGCCTTGGGTTGCGTTGATGTCTGCAGCCAGCCGCCTGGCGATATCGAGCACGACGTCCTTTTCCCGGGTGCCGCTGGGGCCGATCGCCCCCGGGTCTTCGCCGCCGTGACCGGCATCGACGGCGATGATGATGTCGCGACGCGGATGGGGCTGGGCGGGCTGGACCGCGACCGGGGCACGCTCGGCCACTGGCGCATCCGGCGGCGCGATGGCCTCAGCTTGGGCGGTGGCGCGCTGGGCCTGGATCTCCTGCTCGCGGATCATCGCCTCGATCGGGTCGATCGGGTTTTCGACCGCGCTTTCGCCGGGGTACTCCAGATCCACCACCAGCCGGTGGCCGTACTGGTCGTTTGGCGCCAGCATGAAGTGGCGCGGGGTGATCGCGCGGTTGAGCTCGAGCACGACCCGCAGGCCGCCGCCATCCAGCCTTCCCGTGCGCACCGCGTCGATGGCGCTGTCATTCAGTGGCAGCGTCGAGGCGTCGGTGTCGAGCTGGGTGTCGTCGATATCGATGACCAGCCGTGACGGGTTATCCAGCGGAAAAACGTCGGCGGTGGCGGCGCCGGACAGATCGAACACCAGCCGCGCGTGATCCGGCGCCGCCCAAAGGCGCATGCTTTCGACCGTCGCGGCCTGAATTGACGCCGACAGCGCCAATACGCCGAGCGCGGCCGCCTTGAGCAGACGTTTGAATGGGCCACTCATTTCCATTGACTCACACCACTGTTGCGGTTTATCACGTAAAAGCCTTCAGGTTGGCGAGCACCTGCTCGCCCCAGGGGCTCTTTGCCGTTAGCGTGGCCGTGCGTCCCTGAACGGCCACGCTTAATTCGATACGCACATCGGCGTCTGGCAGCCAGCCGGCGCCGCGGCTGGGCCACTCGATCAAACAGAGCGCATCGTCACTTAAAATGTCGCGCCCGCCGATGAACTCGAGCTCTTCGGGGTCGCCAAGACGGTACAAATCGAGATGGTACACGCGCCGGTCGTCGAACTCGTAGGGTTCGACCAGCGTGTAGGTCGGGCTTTTCACCGCACCCTGATGGCCGTAGGCGCGCAGGATGCCGCGGGTGAGTGTGGTTTTCCCCGCGCCCAGCTCGCCTTCGAGATACACCCGCCCGCAACCTTCGAGCGCGCGCCCAAGCGCCTCGCCAAAGGCGACGTGGGCGTTTTCGTCATTCAACTGCACCTGCATGGAAGGCCTTCACGGGTTGATCAAAATGCGTGCATAGGATGCCAGATCGCTTGCCAGCAAGCCACGCTCGCCGTGCTCTTTTGCCGCCGCGTCGCCGGCCAGGGCGTGCACCATGACGCCAAGGCGCGTCGCAAGCTCGAGATCGTCGAACTGGGCGACGAGCGTGCCGAGCATGCCGCTGAGCACATCGCCCATGCCGCCACAGGCCATACCGGGGTTGCCGAACGGGCAAACGACCAGGCCCCCTGGCCCCGCGATCAGACTCCCCGCGCCCTTGAGCACCACGACCCCGCCCCGGCTTCGCTGCAGCGCGCGGGCGGCCTCTGGCCGGTTGGCCTGCACCTCGGCGGTGGAGCAGCCCAAAAGCCTTGCCGCCTCGCCCGGGTGCGGTGTGAGCACCCAGTTGTCGCGGGAAAGCCCCGGCCAGCGCGCGGCCAGCACGTTGAGCGCGTCGGCATCGACGACCAGCGGCGCATCCGTCTTGAGCGCGGCCTGCAGCACCGCCTGCCCCCAGGCGCCCTCGCCCATGCCGGGGCCGACCACGATGACATCCGCGCTGCCCGCAAACTCGAAGGCGTCGGCGCCGCCGGTCACGCTCCGGGCCATGACCTCCGGGCAGCGCGTCAGGCTTGCGCTAACGTGCTCGGCGGCGGTGGCCAGGCTCACCTTGCCGGCGCCCAGGCGCGCGGCCGCCTGGGAGGCCAAAAGCGCGGCGCCGCCAAAGCCAGGCGCGCCGCCCATTACCAAAACGTGGCCGAAAGCCCCCTTGTGTCCGGCCCGAGGCCGGGGCGTAAAGGCCGGCGCCAGCCAGCTCTCGTCCAGGCGCCAAGCGGCGGGGACGATATCGAAAAACGCCTGAGCCTTGACCCCGAGCGGACGAAAGTCGATTTCGCCGGTGTAACCCGGCGCGTCGCCGGTGTGCAGGCCGACCTTATCGCCGATGAACGTTACCGTGCAGTGGGCGTGCACCGCAGTACCCTGCACCGCGCCGGTGTCCGCGGCGATGCCCGAGGGCACGTCCAGCGACAGCACCGGCTGTTCGGCGCGGTTGATGTCATCGATCACCGCGCGCGCCTCGCCTTCGACCGGGCGCGAAAGCCCGGTGCCGAACAGCGCATCGACGATCACCTCGCCCACAAGCGTCATGCCCTTGCGATAGCGCTCGCAGTCCACGCCGGCGGCGCTGGCAAGCTCGGCGGCGCGGTAAACGTCGTTTTCAAGCGACTCGAGCGCCCGGGTCGACACCCGCTGCACCTTGAGCCCGGCCTGCATGGCGAGTGCCGCCAGCACGTGGCCGTCGCCGCCGTTGTTACCGCTGCCGCACACCACGGTGACGCTTTTTGCCTGAGGCCAACGCGAGCGGAAACTGTGCCAGGCACTGGAAGCGGCGCGCTGCATCAGCGCAAAGCTTTCGATACCGCCGGCGATGGTGCGCCGGTCGAGCTCTCGCACCTGGGCGGCCTTGTAAAGCGGGCGCAGGGCCTCGACGGTAAGCGCGGGGTTGAGCGTTTGGCCTGAAATCGACACGAAAGCTCCTTGTGCTATCGGTAAAGGGTCGGTGGACGGTGCCTGGCCCACAGTATGGATCGAAATGCGGCGCCGTGTCGTCAAAACGTCTTATGGGGTAGCATAGCGCGCCCGCACGCTGGCGTTTTACTCACCGGCTTCACTTATCTGCGTTGATCCACCATGGCGACATCTACCGCTTCACTATCTAAAGATGAGCTCGAGCGCCTGGCGTCGCTGATCAAGACCTGGGGGCGTGAGCTCGGCTTTCAGCAGATCGGTATCACCGACACCGACCTTGGCGAGCACGAAGCGCACCTGAAAGCTTGGCTCGATAACGGCTACCAGGGCGAAATGACCTACATGGCCAAACACGGCACCAAGCGCACCCGCCCCGCCGAGCTCGAACCCGGCACCCGGCGGGTCATCAGCGCGCGCATGGACTACCTGCCGCCGGAGGTCGAAACCACCAGAGTGCTCGGCCAACGCCAGCTCGCCTACGTCTCGCGCTACGCCCTGGGGCGGGATTATCACAAGCTGATCCGAAAGCGCCTGGCGACGCTTGCCAAAAAGATCGAGCAGGAGGTGGGCGCGTTTGGCTACCGGGCGTTTGTCGACTCGGCGCCGGTGATGGAGCGCGCGCTGGCGCAGAAGGCGGGGCTTGGCTGGTTCGGCAAGAACGCCATGCTGTTGAACCCGAAAGCCGGCTCGCTGTTCTTTCTCGGCGAGCTCTATACGGATCTGCCGCTACCCGTCGATGCGCCTTTCGATACCGAGCACTGCGGTCGCTGCAACGCCTGTCAAACGGCCTGCCCCACCGGCGCCATCGTCGATGACAAGATCATCGACTCCAACAAGTGCATCTCTTATCTGACCATCGAGCTTCACGGCGCGATTCCGATAGAGTATCGCCGCGCGATGGGCAACCGGGTCTACGGCTGCGACGACTGCCAGCTGGTCTGCCCCTTTACCCGCTTTACGAAGGCGAGCGCGGAGGAGGATTTCGCCCCGCGCCACGACCTGGACCGCGCCTCGCTGATCTCGCTGTTCGCTTGGAGCGAAGAGGAGTTTCTCGACAAGACCGCCGGCAGCGCCATTCGCCGCATCGGCTTCGAGCGCTGGCTGAGAAACCTGGCGGTGGGACTGGGTAACGCGCCCTGGAGCGCGCAGGTGGAAGCCGCGCTCAAGGCCCGGCGCGCCTACCCAAGCGCGCTTGTGCGCGAGCACGTCGCCTGGGCACTCGATGAGCAGCGCCAAAAGCGCGGCGCGCGCATTGCTTAGTATTCAAGGATCACTGGTCGCCGCCGGCTTTCAAAAACGTCTTGCGGTAGTGGGCAAGCTCGGCGATCGACTCCTTGATGTCGTCCATCGCCAGGTGCACGTTTTTCTTGCCGAACCCTTCGAGCGCCTTCGGATTCCACCGCTTGGCCAGCTCCTTCACGGTGGACACGTCCAGATTGCGGTAGTGGAAAAATGCCCAGAGCGAGGGCATCTCGCGCTCCAGAAAGCGCCGGTCCTGGTGGATGCTGTTACCGCACATCGGCGAGGTGCCAGGCTCGACATAGCGGCTTAAAAACGCCAGCGTTTCGCGCTCGGCCTGGGCGGTATCCACCTGGCTCTCTTTCACACGGGCGACGAGACCGGACTCGCCGTGGGTCTTCTGGTTCCAGTCGTCCATGGCGGCAAGCAGGCGCTCACTCTGATTCACCGCGATCACTGGGCCTTCGGCGACCACGTTCAGGTCGGCGTCGGTGACGAGTGTGGCCACTTCGATGATGCGCTCCTTGTTTGGGTCCAGCCCGGTCATTTCCAGGTCGATCCAGACGAGCAGGTCGCGGCGCGGGGCAGTCGTGTCAGGCATGGTGTTCTCCAAAGTGGGCATCAGGGCGGCGGGGTCGTTACCCGCGCCACGTTAACAGGTACACTAGCGCCATTGTACCGATCATCGGGTGGTCATGAGCAAACGTAAATTAAGCCGCCAGCAGCGCTGGCGGGTCGAGAAGATCCAGGCCGAGCGTGCCAACCGCGCGCAAAAGCGCGAAACCGACGACAGCGAAAAGCTCGCCGCCGGCGAATACGGCGCTGAGCAGCCCGGGCGCGTAATGGCGCACTTCGGCCGCACGCTCGAGGTTCGCGACAGCAATGGCGCCCCGGTGCGCTGCCACCTGCGCGCGAACCTCGAGGGCCTGGTCACCGGCGACCGGGTGATCTGGCGCGCGGGCCAGGAGGGCTCCGGCGTGGTGGTCGCCCGCGAAGAGCCTGACAGCGTGCTCAAGCGCCCGGACGCTCGCGGGCTCCTGAAACCGGTGGCGGCCAATATCGACCAGATTTTGATCGTCTTCGCCGTCGAGCCCGCCCCGCACCCCAATCTGATCGACCGCTACCTGGTCGCCGCCGAGGCCACCGGGATCGCCCCGGTGCTGGTGCTCAACAAGACCGACCTGTTACCCGACGACGGCGGCGAGCTCGGCGCGCTGCTGGAGCGCTACGCGGGCCTTGGCTATCCGGTGGTACGCACCACCACGGCCAATGACGCGGGCCTGACCGCGCTTCGCGAGCAGCTCAATGGCCGCACCTCGGTGTTCGTCGGCCAAAGCGGCGTGGGCAAATCGTCATTGATCGATTTACTGCTGCCCAAGGAGTCGCTGCGTATCGGCGCGCTCTCCGAGGATTCGCGCAAGGGCACGCACACCACCACCACCGCCAGGCTCTACACCATGAACATCGACGAGGTGGAGAACGGCGAGTTGATCGACTCCCCCGGCATTCGCGAGTTCGGGCTCGTTCACCTGACCGAACAGGAAGTGACCGAGGGTTTCATCGAGTTTCACCCCTTCATCGGCCACTGCCGCTTTCGCGACTGCCGCCACCGTCAGGAGCCCGGCTGCGCTTTACTTGGCGCCGTCGAGGCAGGCAAGATTCACCCTGAACGTTTTTCAAGCTACCGGCGCATACTCGACAGCCTAAGCGCGCCAGGCGCCCAATGACAGGAGCGGTTCATGAGTGCTGAACACCCATCCAGCGAAGCCAACGTGTTGCCCTTGATCGTCGAGCCCGGGGAGCTTGCGGCCAAACTGGACGCCCCCGAGCTTTTGATCATCGACGTGCCGGCCAACCCGGACAGCTACCGTGCCGGCCACGTGCCCGGCGCGGTGTATCTCGACTTTCGCTACCTGCTGCGCGGTGAGGGCCCGGTGCCCAACGACGTGCCGGACGTGGGCTTTCTCTCGCAGCTTTTCAGCGCCCTGGGCCTGACTCGCGATACTCACGTGGTGGCCTACGACGATGAAGGCGGCGGCTGGGCCGCGAGACTTCTCTGGACGCTGGAGCTGATCGGCCACACCCGCTACTCGTACCTGAACGGCGGCATCCACGCCTGGCGCGACGAAGGCCTGGATGAAAGCAGCGAGCAGACCCGCCCCGCGCCTTCCGAATACCACGCAGAGATTCTCAACCCCCAGGTGCTGATCACCTGCGAGGAGATCAAGGGCAAGCTCGAGAATCGCAATTTCGCGGTATGGGATGCGCGCTCCAAAGGCGAGTACGACGGCGAGAAAGGCAACAACAAGCACCTGGGCCATATTCCAGGGGCTGTGAACATGGACTGGGTCGACGCCATGGACCGACACCGCGCGCTTCGCATTCGCGACTACGCGGAGCTAATCACCGAGCTCGAAGCGATGGGCCTGACCCCGGACATGGAGATCGCCACCCACTGCCAGAGCCACCACCGCAGCAGCTTTACCTGGCTGGTCGGCAAGTCGCTCGGGTTCAACATTCGCGGCTACGCCGGTTCCTGGGGCGAATGGGGCAACCGCGACGACACGCCAATCGAAAAGTAGCGCCCCGCCTCGCGCCGGGACTCAAGAGCCTCTGACGAAAAGAACGCCACGTGACGCTATCTCAAAAAGCTTTTTCGCTGATTCAATACCCCTTGCCGCACCACGCGATCTCGCGGCTGACCGGCGCCTTCGCCCGCAGCGAGACGCCTTGGCTTAAGAACGCGCTGATCAAGGCGTTCATCAAGCGCTTCAACGTCGACATGAGCCAGGCGCTCGAACCCGACCCGACGGCCTACCCACACTTCAACGCGTTCTTTACTCGCGCGCTCAAGGATGATGCACGCCCGCTCGGGGAAGGTCTTTTGAGCCCCGCCGACGGCGCGCTTTCACGCCACGGGCGTCTCGAGCAGGGGCGGTTGATCCAGGCCAAGGGTCATCGCTACTCGGCGCAGGCTTTATTGGGCGGCGACGCCGCGCTTGCCAGCGAGTTCGACAACGGCAGCTTCGCCACGGTGTATCTGTCGCCAAGCGACTACCACCGCGTGCACATGCCCATGGCAGGCACGCTTCGCGAGATGATCTACGTGCCCGGACGCATCTTCTCGGTCAACCAGGCCACGGCGCGCTACGTGCCGAACCTGTTCGCGCGTAACGAGCGGCTGGTGTGTATTTTCGACAGCCCCCAGGGCGCGTTCGCCATGGTGCTGGTCGGCGCCATGGTGGTGGCCGCCATCGAAACCGTGTGGGCGGGTCAGATCACGCCGCTGGCGGGCACGCCTCAGCGCACCCGCTTCGAGCAGCCGATTACGCTTACGCGCGGCGAAGAGATGGGGCGTTTCAAGCTGGGCTCGACGGTGGTGATGTGCTTCGAGGACCCGGTCGACTTTGACGACCTGGCGCCAGAGGCGCCGGTGCAGATGGGCCAGCGCCTGGGCGATACGCCCGCCGGCGCGCCGGTTAGCGCCTGACGCCTTCCAGAAAGATCGCCGCACAGCGCCTGGCCCGGGCGCTACAGCGCGCCTCGTCGATGTCCAGGTCCCGGCCGAGCAGCGCATTGATGTGCCACTCGCCCATCAGCATGCCCATGAAAATACCCGCGGCCTCTCGAGGCGCTTCAAACGCCAGCCTTCCCTGGTCGACCTGGTCGCTTAGATAATCTGCCAGCGCCTCGCGGGTACGGTCCGGGCCGCGCACCAGAAACAGCTCGCCAAGCGCCGGGGCACGCTCAGCCTCGAAGGCAAGCCCGCGCACCAGCCGAATGACGGCGGGGTCGAAGACCAGCATCAGCATGCGCCGGCCGAGCTCGAAAAGCACCTGCTCTGGCGCTTGGCGGTCCCGCCGCCCCTCCTCGATCACCGCCCAGGCGGTTTCGATATGGCGCTCCATCGCCGCGGTAAAAAGCCCCTCCTTGCTGCCGAACTGCTTGTAGAGCGTGGCCAGCGACCCACCGGCGCGAGCAACCACATCGTTAACGCTGGCCCCAGCGTAGCCCTGCTCCAAAAACACGTCCCGCGCGGCGTCCAGCAGCCGCTCGCGCCTTGCCACACCCCGGGGCGTCCGCATGTCACACTTTTCCTGTTCTTCCACTGCCCTTCCCACTCCCATCAATTTACCCTTTTTTCTACCTTCGATTGGTGCGCCAACACGTCCCTACGCCACCAATAAAATTCACGCTAGATCTTCGGCGCTGGATATGTAGTGTAGCATTCATTACACTATCGAGCTTTACCCTTTCGGCATATGCCCGAAACGTTCCAGCGCAGGAGTAGCCATGGCTCAGGGCGACATTCAAGGCGATACCGCCAACCTTACCCCCGATGCGCCTACAGCGCAGGCCAAGCCTAAAAAGCGTGGGCGCAAGTGGCTTCTGTTGGTGATCGGTCTGATCGGGCTGGCCGCGCTTGGCTGGTGGCTCGTCGGCTGGTGGCAGGTGGGGCGGTTTATGATCGACACCGACAACGCCTACGTGCGCACCGACAGCGTGGCGCTAAGCGCAGAGCTCTCGGCGCGGGTAGTCGATGTGGCGGTGATCGAGAACCAGGCCGTTCAACAAGGCGATCTACTCGTGCAGCTCGACGATGCCGGCTACCGCGACCAGTTGAACCAGGCCCGAGCACAGCAAGCCGTGGCCGCGGCGTCGTTTGCCCAAACCCAGCGCCAAGTTGCACTGCAGCAGGCCGCCATCGATCAGGCGCGCACCCAGGTGGACGCCGCCCAGGCTGACGTCGATCGCGCTCGCGCGCATCTTGAGCGTTCGTCGTCGCTGGCTGCCAACAACTATGGCTCACGCCAGCAGCGTGAGGACGACCAGAGCGCGCTACGCGTGGCCGAGGCCAATCTGGCCAGCCGCCGCGCCAGCGTGGTTTCTGCCGAGCGCCAGCTGGCGGTGGCCGAAAGCGACGTCACCCGCGCCGAGGCAAGCCAAGAGGCCGCCGCTGCGGATCTGGCCTACGCCCAGCACCAGCTCGACAAGACGCGCCTCACTGCCCCGCGCGACGGCGTCATCGGCAACCTGCGGGTGAAGGCCGGCATGCTTGCACAGCCGTCGCTGACGCTGATGCAGCTCGTACCTATCGAGTCCGCTTATGTCAGCGCCAACTACAAGGAGACTCAGCTCGAACGCATTCGTTTGGGGCAGCCCGCCACCGTTCATCTGGACGCCTACCCGGACATCGCCTTTGATGGCGTGGTCGAGAGCCTGTCGCCGGCCACCGGCACCGAGTTCAGTCTGCTGCCCCAGGACAACGCCACCGGCAACTTCAACAAGATCGTGCAGCGGGTGCCGGTGCGCATTCGCGTGACCGGCCCTCGAGAGTCGCTAGGCCTTTTGCGCGCCGGCCTTTCCGCCGTGCCCGAGATCGACACGCGCGACCTTGATCCCGAGCACGACGACCGGCAAGCAAGCGCCGCTCCCCACACCCAAGCGACCCCATGAGCACGACCGCCCCACCAGGTAGCCAAGGCGTCAGCGACATACCGCCCTGGCCGCAGCGCATCGGCTTCATCGCCGCGGTGTTCGGCATGTTCATGGCCATTCTGGATATTCAGATCGTCGCCAGCTCGCTCAACGAGATCCAGTCCGGGCTCTCCGCAAGCCAGGATCAGATCTCCTGGGTACAGACCTCGTATCTGATCGCCGAGATCGTGATGATTCCGCTCTCCGGCATGCTGATGCGCATTCTCTCCACGCGGGTCGCCTTTACCCTCTCCTGCGCCGGGTTCACCCTGGCGAGTTTGGGCTGCGCGCTGGCGGGCTCCATCGAGCAACTGATCGTGCTGCGCGCCATCCAGGGCTTCATGGGCGGGGCGATGATTCCGATCACCCAGGCGATCAGCTTCTCGATCTTCCCGCGGCGGGTGATGGGCAGCGTGCAGGCGGTGATTGGCATGGTGGTCACCATGGCGCCGTCGATCGGGCCGACGGTGGGCGGCTACATTACCGAAACCCATAGCTGGCATTGGCTGTTTCTAGCGAACGTGATTCCCGGCATTCTGGTGTGCTGGGCGGCCTGGAACTTTCTGGATATCGACAAGCCCAACCACGCGCTCGCGCGCCGACTCGACGTGTTGGGCCTTACGCTAATCGCGCTGTTTCTCGGCTCGCTGGAGTTCGTGCTCGAAGAAGGCCCGGGGGATGACTGGTTCGCCAGCCACGAGATCGTCATGTTCAGCCTGATGTGTCTAGTAACGGGGGTCTGGTTTTTCACTCGAACGCTGAGAAGCCCCCACCCGATCGTCGATCTGCGCGCTTTCGCCAACCGCAACTTCGCGATCGGGGCCGGCATGGGCTTCATCATCGGCATCGCGCTTTACGGGCTCGTCTATATCATGCCGCTGTTCTTTGGCTACGTGCGGGGCTATTCGAGCTTGCAGATCGGCCAGGTGATGTTCGTCACCGGAATGACGATGTTCTTCTGCGCGCCGCTGGTCGGCAAGGCGACCAACCATCTGGATTTGCGCCTTTTGCTGTTCTTCGGCTTTTTGCTGGTCGGCGTCGGTACGATGATGAATTCGAATCTCACCGTGGAGTCCGGCTTCTGGCAATTCTGCTTGCCGCAGATCGTACGCGGCATGGGCCTGATCATGTGCATCATCCCCGCCTCGCGTATCGCGCTCGGCACGCTGCCGGCCCATGAAGTCGGCAACGCCAGCGGGCTCTTTAACGTGATGCGCAACCTCGGCGGCGCCGTGGGGCTGGCACTTCTGGACACGGTGCGCGACATTCGCGAGGACTTTCACTGGAACCAGCTGATTCCGGCCATCGATACCAGCCGCGAAGTGGTGGTGGCCGAGATCGCCCGATACGAAGCGCTGCTCTCAGGCGCCGTCGCCGACGCCCACCAAGCGGCGGTGGGTTTGATTGCTCAGCGCGTCGCGCAGCAGGCCCAGGTGCTCGCCTTCAACGATATCTTTACCTGGCTGGGGCTCGTTTATATCGCCACGGTTCCGCTGGTATTTCTGCTCAAGCGCATTCGCGCCTAAAAAGGATTAACAGCGTGGGGTAGAGAAGGCCAGTACTTCTTCCAGGCGCGCCTTGCCAAGCGCAAGCTGAATCAGCCGGTCGATCCCCAGCGCCACGCCGGATCCATCGGGCATGCCGTGTTCGAGCGCAGCCAGAAGCCGCTCGTCGATGTCTACCGGCTCGAGCCCCTGGCGCGCGCGCTCGGCGTTGTCCTCAACAAAGCGCGCGCGCTGCTCGAAGGGGTTCGTCAGCTCGTCATAGCCGTTGGCAAGCTCCATTCCTGCCACATAAAGCTCGAAGCGCGAGGCAACCCACTCGCCCTCCTCGTCCTGGTGACGCCGGGCCAGCGCCGCTTGGCTTGCCGGATAATCCACCACGGCGCTGATTTCACCGCGACCGAGCGTGGGCTCGATCACCACGCTCATCAACAGATCCAGACAGGTTTCCCGCGGCTCATCGGCCAGACTTTGCGGCGCCATCTGGCCGCGCTGCTCGGCCAGGTGCCGGAGCGCCTCGAGCGGCGCGGTGAAGGGGTCGATCGCCAAGTGCGTTTCGAACAGCGAGCGGTAGCGGTAGCGCTTCACCACTTGAGGCGCGCCCGGCATCAGCGCGTTCACGAGTGCGGCAGTTTCGTCGATCAGCGCAGGAAGCGTCATTGCCGGCCGGTACCACTCGAGCATAGTGAACTCGATATTGTGGCGCCCACCTACCTCGCCATCGCGAAAGCTTCTGGCCAGCTGGAAAATCGGCCCGCTACCGGCGGCCAGCAAGCGCTTCATGTGAAATTCCGGCGAGGTTTGAAGCCAGAGTCGGCGCAGGCCCTTGTCGGTACGCGTGAGGGCAGAAAGCGAAGCCAAGTGCACGTCGGTACTACCGCCCTGGCCAAGCGTTGGGGTTTCCACCTCCAGCACGTCTCGCTTGGCAAAGAACTCGCGCACTCGGGCCAGCAGGCGCGCGCGCGCCTTGAGCGTTTCGATCTCCGCGCTGGGGCGCCACTCGATGGCCATTGCCGTATCCTCAAAAAATAAAAGCCACGCATCGGCGTGGCTTTAAGGTGGGGCTCGGCGAAGGGACGACGAGCCGGTCAAGATCACGCGCGCGAGACGTACTCGCCGGAACGGGTATCGATCTTCAGCACTTCGCCCTGGTTGATGAACAGCGGCACGCGTACCACGGCACCCGAAGAGAGCGTGGCCGGCTTGGAGCCGCCCTGAGCGGTGTCGCCTTTCAGGCCCGGGTCGGTCTCGACCACTTCAAGCTCGATGAAGTTCGGGGCCGATACGGCAATCGCCTTGTCGTTCCACAAGGTAACGGTATAAGCCACCTGCTCTTTTAGCCACTTGCCGGTATCGCCCAGTGCTTTCTTCTCGACCGCGTACTGCTCGAAGGAGCCGTCGGTTTTCATGAAGTGCCACATGTCGCCATCGGTGTAGAGATACTCCATCTCGAGCTCCATGACGTCGGCGCCTTCAAGGGACTCGCCTGACTTGAAGGTCCGCTCCCAGACGCGGCCGGTCATCAGGTTGCGCAGCTTCACGCGGTTGAAGGCCTGGCCCTTGCCCGGCTTGACCAGTTCATTGTCGACGATCGAACACGGGTCGCCGTCGAGCATTACTTTCAAACCGCCCTTGAATTCGTTGGTAGAATAGTTCGCCATGATCTCTCTCACTAATCGGTTGCTGAATAACGCACTTCAAAGCTGCGATGAGGCACTCTTTGAACGATGCCTTGAACAAGTGCGCGCATGATAACCCGAAGGAGGACTTTTTTGCAGGAGAACATGAGGATCCCGGCCGCCCGCGCCGACGACGCCCAGGAGAACGCCACACCCTCTTGGCAGCGCCAGCTCTCCCGCGCGATTCGGGACCCAAGCGTTTTACTCGAACGCCTGGGGCTGGACGATCGGTGGCTATCCGGCGCCCGCCAGGGCCACGAGCTTTTCGAGGTGCGTGTGCCCGAGGCGTATCTGTCGCGCATCAACTACAACGCCCCGGATGATCCGCTGCTGCGCCAGGTGCTGCCGCTGGGTGACGAGGCGCGAACGCTTGAGGGCTTCGTTCAGGACCCGCTCGAGGAAGCCGAGCACCGCCCCGCCCGGGGGTTGATCCACAAATATCAGGGCCGAGTGCTCCTGATCGCAAGCCCCGCCTGCGCGATCAACTGCCGCTACTGCTTTCGCCGCCACTTCCCTTACGCCGACAACGCGCCGTCGCGCGCCCAGTGGCAGGAGGCGCTCGACTATTTGCGCCAAGCCCCAAGCATCCATGAAGCGATCCTCTCCGGCGGCGACCCGCTCGCGGCAAGCGACCGCCAGCTTGCCTGGCTGACCGGCGAGCTCGAGGCGATCCCCCATATCAAGCGCCTGCGTATCCACAGCCGCCTGCCGGTGGTGATCCCTGATCGCATCGACGACGCCCTGCTCGCCTGGCTCTCGACCACGCGCCTGCAAACAGTGATGGTACTGCACATCAACCACGCCAACGAAATCGACCAAGCGGTGGTCGACGCCTGCGCGCGGCTCAAAAAGGCCGGTGTGACGCTTTTAAATCAGAGCGTGCTGCTACGCGGCGTCAACGACGCTGTCGACACACTCGCCGCGCTTTCGGAACGGCTATTCGAGGCGGGGGTGCTGCCCTACTACCTGCACGTGCTCGACCCGGTCCAGGGCGCGGCGCATTTTGATGTGCCGGACGATGAGGCTCGCGCGCTCGTGAGTGAGCTGCGAAACCACCTGCCCGGTTTTTTGATGCCGCGGCTGGTACGGGAAATCCCGGGGGAAGGGAGCAAGACGCCGCTTTGAGAAGCTGCCTGAGCGATGATCAAAAATCGTGAAAGTTGGCCAGATGGGCGGTCTCGATCTATTCGATCAGGCGTTTCGAATGACGCAACAGGCGCGTGGCGCTCCATAAAAGCGGCGCCAGCACGAAGCGCCAGAAAAAACGCCCCACGATCAGTACCGGCAGCAGCACGATCAGCCAGAGTGCGAACTGCCCCACCCAAGCGGGCAGGCCAAGCCAGCGGGCGACGTTGGCGCCCAGCGCGCTGACCAGCGACGGGTGGCGGATCACGACGTAAGCGGTCGCGGTGAGCGCGGCGAATTTGGCGGTGCGTGAGAGCGTGGCGAAGCGGGCGCCGCCGGAAAGTAACCCCGTGCGTACGCCTGCCTGGGCGCTGCGCGCTTCCACGCTTGTCACCCGCGTGCCGCGGGCAAGCCGACCGGCGCGCAGCACCTTGACCGTACTTGCCATCAAGAGGAGATCGACCCCGGCCCAGCCGATGTCCGCCGCGCCGATCGCCTCGTCGCGGCGCCACTGCCCTTCCAGCCCGCGTACGCCGCTGGTGAAAAAATCCCCCACCCCGGTAACGATACGCTCGCCTTGCAGCCAGTGGATGTCGCCGCTCGCGTCCACCGCAAACTGATTCAACAGCGCGTGGCCCTCCTCGCTGAGTAGTGCGATGCCCATCAGCCCACGCTGGTCGGCGCTCCATTCGCTGGCGTTCTCCGGTTGCGACTCTTCATCGTTCCACCAGCGGCTAGCCGCCTGATAGCGCTCGCCGAGCCAGTGCCGGGCTCTGAGCGTGGCGATGTCGTGCTCGCGGTAGTAGGCAATCGGCAGTACGGCGTCCGCGCCAAAGCGCGCCAGCACGTTCTGAAAGGCGGGTAGATAGGCGTAGGCGAGCAGCGCCTCACGGGCGGCAGGGCCATGACGTTCGAGGGCCAGGTGCGCGTTCATCCAGAGCACGGGGGTGTCGGCGTAGTGTAGAAACACCGCGTTGATCTCGGCGCTCTCTTCGGCCAGCGAGGCGTCGATCGAGGGTAACACGCGCTGCGCTTCGAGCCGTACCAAACGCGGCTCGAAGGCTTCCGTCGAGGCCAGCGCGGTCAGCAACCCGGCCAATCCCACGGCCAGTGCAAGAATGATTCGTGCCGGGCGCATGGGCTCTCCTGCAGCATGGCAAAGAGCCCATTAAAGACGAACGCGGTAAAAACTCAAGATGAAAGGCGGCGCGCGACCACGAGCCGCCTTGAGGGTGGGCTTAGAAATCGTAGCTCAAGGTCGCCATCACGTTGGCAGGTGCGCCCGGCATGTTGAAGGTGTTAACGCCGCCAACGCGGTTGTAGTACTCGCGATCAAAAACGTTGTTGAAGTTCAGCTGGCCGCTGACGTTGTCATTGAAGTCGTAGCCGATCATCGCGTCGAACACGGCGTAGCCCGGGGCATCGACGCCGGCGCTCGAATTAAAACCGCTCATCGCTGTCATGCCGGCACCCACGCGCAGCCCATTAAGCGTCTCGCCGGCGAAGTCGTACTGGGTCCAGAGATTAACGACGTTTTGCGGCATCAGCAGGAAGATGGCGTCGTCGCGATCATCACCGCTTTGCTGAATCTCGGTATTGAGATAGGTGTAGCCGGCGATCACGTCCCACTGGTCGGTGACGCTGCCGGTGACCTCGAACTCGGCGCCCTGAATGCGCATCTTGCCGATCGGCACCGCGTAGCTTACGCCGGTGTCCGGCGGGGTGCCCGCGCGGTTGTCGTCGTAAAGGCGAAAGGCGCTGAGTCGGGCATTGAGGCCGCCGTTCAGATAGCTGCCCTTTACGCCGACTTCGTACTGGTCGCCTTCGCGCGGCTCGATCACGTTGCCGTCCGGGCCTTCGGCGGTCTGCGGCTTGAACACCTGGGAGTAGCTGGCGTAGAGCGAGTGGTTCTCATCCACATCGAAGACCACACCGGCGTAGGGCGTCACCCTGGTGTCGCCACGATCCTGGTAGGTATCGGCGGCCAGATCCTCGAAGTCGATATCGTAGTGGCTCACCCGGGCGCCGGCGATCAGCGCGAGCGGGTCTACCGGGCGTAGGGTCAGCTTGCCGTAAAGGCCACTCTCTTCCAGCCGGGTATCGGTGTGCGAGTAGCCCCGGCCGGTGGCGCGCGCCGCACCCAACACGTCGACATAGCTTAGCTCGTTGAGTTCGTCGCGGGTCACGCGGCTGCCGGTCAGGCTGCGCGAGCGCCCGGACTCGGTGTCGGTATCGAAGCGCTTGTAGTCGGCGCCGAGCACGAACTCGCTAACGCTATCGAAGGCGGCGAAGGGCTGGCTGTAGCTGGCGTCGAGTGCGACCGACTGCTGGTCGATGCGGCTGCCGATGCCGGCGACCGTCAGGCGGTCGTTGTCATCCAGAGCGCTGCCGCCGAAGGCGTAGTTATAGCTGGCGTTACGATTGGAGTAGCGCGCCGCGACTCGCCCGAAACCGCCGGTATCGAAGCGGTGGGTCAGCTCGGCGATCCAGTCGTTGGAGTAGCTGTCGAAATCGTTCCAGTCGGCGCCGTAGAAATCCGAGCGGGAGCCGTAGAGCAGCTCGTTGTTGGGCCCGACCGGATGGCCGTTGTTGACGCGGATGTCCTTGCTGTTGTGAATGTAGCCAAGGCCCAGGGTCGTCGAATCGTCGAGATCGACATCGATCGCCGCGTAAATATCGTTTTGGCGGTTGGTGTTGCGATCGACGAACTCGCCGTGGTGGGTGCGGTCAATCACCAGTCGCCCGCGTACGCGGCCGTCGTCGCCGTCGATGGGGCCAGAGACATCCACCTGGGCGGAGCGCTGCTGGTCGGTGCCGGCGCCGACGCTAATTCGCCCTTGGTGATCATACGTCGGGCGCTTGCGCACCAGATTGACGATGCCTCCCATTTCGCTGGTGCTGTTGAAGAGCCCGGAAGGCCCGCGCATGATCTCGACGCGATCAAAGGCCGCAAGCGAAGGCACCGAGCCCGTGATACTGGTCATCGGCGCGGGCAGTCCGTCGATGTTGTACTCGTCGTACTCGAAACCGCGGGCATAGATCGAGGAGCGGCCGTTGTCGTTGGAGAGCACGCGAAGCCCCGGCGTGCGCCGGCCCAACTGATCGAGGGTAGTGAAGTTCTGATCCTCGATGGCGTCTCGCGTGACGACGCTGACCGACTGCGGAATGTCGCGCAGTGACGCCGGCGTCTTGGTCCCCACGGTCGCCGCATCGACGCTATAGCCGCCGGTGACTTCAGAAGGCAGCATCTCGTAAAGCCGATTGCCCTCGACCGTGACGGTTTCCAGACGCGACGCCTCGGCGGTGGCCTGAGCCAGCACGTTGGGTGCAAACCCCATCAGTGCCGCGCTCCCCACCGCGATCACGCCTTGATATGTACGCGCCTTGCTTAACATTGTTTCAATCCCCTGTGATCTCTTGTCGTGCGCCCACTTTGCGAATGAGAATCCATTGCAATAAAATTCGAGGCAGCGGATTATGTCACTCCCCGCACTCGTCGACCTTTGCAAACGCGGCGCGTTACTGTGCAAAGAGAGCAAACAGCGTAAACACCATAAGCAGGCTCATGATCACGACCGACACTCTAAAAAAACCGTGTGATGACGGCGCGATCAGCGCCACGGAACTGCAAAGGCTGTCGGCGAGGCTTGTCGAGAAACAGCGCTTCGAGGCGCCCGAGTGGGACAAGCGCTACCCGCCGCTGAACGGGCGCATGTGGGTCAGCGACATCGCGCCGGGCATGCAGTTAAGGCTTGCGGATATCGAGGACCGCTTTGGGCTCAAAAGCCAGGCCGAACTGCCCGAAGGGATCAAAATCGCTTTAGTGATGAAAGGCTGCGCCCGGATCGGCTACGGCAACACGACCGCGCGGTTGGGGCCTTCAGAGCCGCACCGCGCGCTGCTCGCGCTGCTGCCGAACAAAACGCCCTTCACCCGCACGGGCCAGCCCGGTACCCGGGAGCGCACGCTTACGCTGTCGCTTTCGCCGGGATGGCTCAAGCGCCAAGGGTTCGAGGCGCTCGCGCGCGGCATCCGACACACGGTTCAGCTCCACTACTGGCGCCCTTCAACAGGCCTTTTGAGCTTGGCCGAGGCGCTGTTCGAGCGCGGTGACCAGCAACCGCCCCTGCGCCTGGCGCTGGAAGGCTTTGCGATGCTGCTGGCCGGCGAGGCGCTCGCCGTGGCACCAAGGGCGCCCCTGGCCCCTTCGGTTTCGCCGCGGCTAGCAAAGTTAATGGCGCTGATCGACCGCGGTGAGGCGCGGGGCATCACGCAACGAATGCTGGCCAAGCGCTTGGGGGTGAGCCTGAGCGCGCTGCAGCGCAGCTTTCAGCGCACCTACGGCGAGGCGCTGGGCCCCTACCTTCGCCGCTACCATCTGGAGCTTGCGCGAAAGGCGCTGACGCGCGAGTCGATCAGCATCGAACGCGCGGCGAGTCTGGCCGGCTACGCCAGCGCCACCAACTTCGCCACCGCTTTCAAGCGCGAGTTCGGCATCGCCCCGCGAGATTTTCGCCGCGAAGCGTCAACGTAGTATTGCCTGTACGATGCAAACGGGCGCCAGATAGAGGGTCGACTTAGCCCTCGCCGTTACCCTTATATAGGGTTTTCGAAGTAGCGGTCAGGACTCTCGCGTCGGCGTAGTCGGCGCATCCTCTGATTTTGTCAGCGCGGCTTCCATCCGGTCGAGCTGGACCTGAAGGTTTCTCACGTCGCCTCTGAGCGCCGAGAGCTCCGCCTCTTCGCCTTCGCCGTTATCCAGCGCCATCTGCGCGCTCTCCTTTTGCATGACGTCCAGCACGATGCCGATCATCATGTTCAGAAACACGAAGGCGTTCAAAAAGATGAACGTGAGAAAGTAGATCCAGGCGTAGGGAAACTGCTCCATGGTCGGGTAGAGCACCGCCGTGGCCCAGCTCTCGAAGGTGGCCACCTGGAAAAGCGTGAGCATGGCGAGGGCAATATTGCCCCAGAGCTGCTCATCGACCGTGTGAAACAGAAAGCTTCCGATCGCGGCGTAGATGTAAAAGATGATGAACATCAAAAGCGCCACGTAGCCCATCCGCGGGATCGACTTCACCAGCGCCGAGAGCAGCATCTGCAGCTCGGGAATCATCGACACCAGTCGCAGCACGCGGAAAATGCGCAATAGCCTGGCCAGCAGCACCATTTCCGACTCGTCCATCGGAATCAAGCTCGCTGTGACGATCAAAAAGTCGAAGACGTTCCAGCCCTTCTTGAAGAAGTCGCGAAGGCGCGGCTCGGCGGCCATGCGAATCAGCACCTCGACCAGAAAGAAGATCGTGACCGCTACATCCAGATAGCCCAGCCACCGCTCGAACTGGCTGACCTCTTCATAGGTACGCGCCCCAATCACCAGCGCCGACACCACGATGATCGCGATCACGAACGTCTCGAAAATCTTGTTACTGCGCAGCTGCTCGAAACGCGCCTGCCAGGTAGTCAGAGAAGCACTCATCTAAACCTATACGCCTTTAAACCGGGGAAAAGGAGCACGCGCTAGGCGCGAGCGCTGGCATTCTACCCTAAAATGCGGGTTCGATAGAGCAGACGATAACGAGGCGGCGTTGGAATCCATAGCGCTTGGTGTCGCAAAAACGCAACGAAAAGGCGCCAGAATAGGCTTGCGAGAAAAAGGAGGGAAGACGTGCCAATGCCGGCGTGTGGTGGGTGTTGACGTAGCTTCGGCCCGGGCAAAAAAAAGCCCCCTTGCGGGGGCGACGGGCTGCCATCATGGCAATGTGCACTCATCCATGAATGCGATATCCGTATCCAAAGCGGCATCCTGCCGCGAACGACTTAAAGTTATACCAGCCATGTACAGAATGCAAGAAAATGCGTAAACGAATGGCGTAAAAACGCGTTGGCGAATAGGCGTGCGATTACTATAATCCGCCTCGATCGTTTAAATGATGCTTATTCATTCATCTAACATCATGCTTTGGCTAAGGAAAGCCCCGTGACCAGACACCGCGACGTGATCGATACCACGCAACGAATACCTCGCAAGGAGCTCGAGGTTCTCGTCAACGCCCGTATAAGCATGGGCGACGTCGTCGCGATCCCCACCGGCCTTTTCCCCGTCGACCGCGCTCACGGTTGCGGCGGCTACTCCGTCGAGGTGCTCGAACTCGACGACAGCGACTACAGTTTCAGAGTCATCGGCACGCTTTAAAGCATTTTGCCCGCCGCGGTTGAATGGACGTAATTGACACCAACGGAGGCGGTCATTTTAAGTGTGCGTCTCAGACTAAAGCCGCAAGCTCTCCCGTTAGTGGTATCCTCTTTCGGTTTGTTTACACTGAATTGGCTTAAAAGCCCGAGTTCGTTCGAAAGCGCCCACGGCGCTCGCCACGTTTTACACCTTGTGCTGGATGCCCCGATGACATTGCTCTGGATTGCTTTACTTCCGCTTTTGGGAGTGTTGGTGCCTCTCATGGCGGGACGGCGCTCCCGCTTGACGTGTTCGCTCGCCACCATGGTCGCGCCGGCGATCGCCCTGGGCCTGTCGCTCTGGCAGATCCCTTCGCTCAACGCCGGGGAGTCGCTTCGTTTTTTCGCCGACTGGCTGCCGGAGCTGGGCCTTGCGCTGGCGTTTCGTCTCGACGGGCTGTCGCTGCTATTCAACCTCTTGATTCTCGGCATCGGGCTTTTGATTCTGCTTTACGCCCACTTCTACCTCTCCGAAGAAGAGCCGGTGGGGCGCTTTTACAGCTTTTTGATGCTGTTCATGGCCTCCATGGTCGGCATATCGCTTTCCAACAACCTGCTTCTACTATGGCTATTCTGGGAGCTGACGAGCCTGTCGTCGTTTCTGCTAATCGGTTTTTGGTCGCACCAGAACGATGCGCGCAAGGGTGCGCGCATGGCGCTGACCGTGACCGGCGCCGGCGGCCTTGCGCTACTGGCGGGGATTTTGTTGCTGGGCGATATCGTCGGCAGCTTCGATATGGACCAGGTGCTGGCAAGCGGCGCGCTGATCGTCGAGGATGCGCGCTATCCGGTCATGCTCACGCTGGTGCTATTGGGCGCGTTCACCAAGTCCGCGCAGTTTCCGTTTCAGTTCTGGCTGCCTAACGCCATGGCAGCCCCCACGCCGGTATCGGCGTATCTGCATTCGGCGACCATGGTAAAGGCGGGCATTTTTTTGATGGCGCGCCTGCATCCGGCGCTCTCCGATAGCGCGCTTTGGCAGCTCGTGGTGCCGATCGTTGGCATGATCACGCTGCTTTACGGCGCCTGGTTCGCGTTTTTAAAAACCGATCTCAAGGGCATTCTCGCGTTCTCTACGGTCAGTCATCTGGGGCTCATTACGGTGCTTTTAGGGATCGGCACGCCCATGGCGGTGCTGGCAGCGCTTTTCCATATTCTCAACCACGCCACCTTCAAGGCGGCGCTGTTCATGATTTCCGGCATCATCGACCACGAAGCGGGCACCCGCGAGCTCAAGATGCTCGGCCGGCTTAGAAAAACCATGCCGATCACCGCCCTTCTGCTGACGCTGGCCGCCGCGTCCATGGCCGGGGTGCCGCTTTTCAACGGCTTCCTTTCAAAAGAGATGTTTCTCACCGAAACGCTGGAATCACCGCTGCTGGGCGGGCTGAGCTGGCTGATGCCGGTGCTGGCGACCATCGCCAGCATCCTGTCGGTGGGTTACTCCGTGCGTCTGGTCATCGCGGTGTGTGTTAAAAAGGGCCGCCAGCCCTCGCCCAAGGCGCCCCATGAGCCGCCGCGGATGATGCGTTTGCCGGTCGAGATTCTGGTGGGCCTGTGCCTGCTGGTGGGTATTTTGCCCGCGTTCATGGCGACCGGCCTTTTATCGCTTGCAAGCCAGGCGGTACTGCAGGAGCCGCTCGATTTCCATCTCTCGATCTGGCACGGCTTCAATTTGCCGCTACTAATGAGCGTGGTCGCCCTTGTCATCGGTGGCGCGCTTTACTGGCAGCACGCGCACCTGCGCAAATTCAAGGAGTCCTTCGCGCCGGTCGATGCCGCCCGCGTTTTTGAGCGCGCTCTGGTGAGTCTGGGGCAGCGCTGTGAGCAGCTGATTGCCGTCTGGGATGGTCAGTCGCTGCAGCGCTACATGGGCTGGCTTTTGCTTGCAACGTTCATCATGGGCGCCATCGGCCTTTCGCAAATCACCGAGCTGACCGGAGATCTTGGCAATCAGCCGGTGGATGGCATCGTAGTGCTGGGCGCGGTGATGCTGATTTTCGGCGGTTTGGCCACCGCGATCACCCACCGCTACCGCCTGATCTCGCTTCTGATGCTGTCGGTGGTGGGTCTTTTCGTGGCGCTGACCTTCGCGCGCTTCTCGGCGCCGGATTTGGCCCTGACCCAGCTCTCGGTCGAGGTCGTTACGATGATTCTTCTGATGCTGGCGCTGTTTTTCCTGCCGCAAAAGACCCCGCCGGAGTCGAGCCCCAAGCGTAATTTGCGCGATATCGTGCTGGCCGGCGGGCTCGGCGGCGTGGTGGCGAGTCTCAACTACGCGGTCATGACTCGCGAGTCGTTTTCAATTTCGCAGTTTTTCATGGACAACAGCGTGCCCGGCGGCGGCGGCCATAACGTGGTCAACGTCATTCTGGTCGACTTCCGCGGCTTCGATACGCTGGGCGAGATCACCGTACTGGCGCTGGCCGGGCTTGCCATCTTCAAGCTGTTGAACCGCCTGCGGCTATTCATCCCCCACAGCGATAGCGAAGGCCGCATCTGGTCGCCAGACCGCTACCCGGCAATTCTCACCTCGATCTCCCTGGCGCTTCTGCCGCTGGCGCTGTTGGTGTCGGCGTTCATTTTCCTGCGTGGGCACAACGAGCCCGGCGGCGGCTTCATTGCCGGGCTGATCACCGCGGTGGCCTTGATTCTTCTCTACATGGCCCGCGGTGTGGAGTGGACCCAGCAGCGTCTCGACTTCCCCTTCCAACCGGTCGCCGTCGTGGGGGTAGCGGTGGCGACGCTAACCGGGCTCGGCAGTTGGCTTTTCGGCCATCCGTTCCTGACCTCGGCGTTTGGTTATTTCAGCCTGCCGGTGGTGGGCAAGTTCGAACTGGCCACGGCGCTGCTGTTCGATCTCGGGGTGTATCTGGCGGTGGTCGGCGCCACGCTGATGATTCTCGCGAACCTGGGCAAGGTCACCACCGCCCACCGTCCGGCTGTGAACGCGACCAAATCCGACGACGCCGGCACGAACAAGGAGAGTCTCTGACATGGAAACGCTTTACGCGGTGACCACCGGCGTGCTGAGCGCCTGTGGCCTCTATCTGACGCTTAGAGGGCGCACCTTTCCGGTAGTGGTGGGGCTGACGCTGCTTTCTTATGCGGTGAACCTGTTTCTGTTTTCGATGGGCGGGCTCACCACCGACGGCCCGGCGCTGGTGCACGGCGAAGGCGTCTACGCCGACCCGCTGCCCCAAGCGCTGGTACTGACTGCCATCGTCATCGGCTTTGCCATGACGGCGTTCGTGGTGATCCTCGCGATGCGTGCGCGAAGCGAGCTGGGCAATGACCAGGTCGACGGCAAGAAGGAAGACCGCGAATGATGCAACACCTTGTAGTTTTTCCCATCGTGGTGCCGCTGGTCGCCGGTATTCTGCTGCTCTACCGCCGCGAAGGGTTGATCCGCTTCAAGCGCGCGGTCAGCGTCGTGGCCACTCTGGCGCTAATGGCGGTGGCCATCACTTTGGTCGGGCGTGCTTCGAGCGGCGAGATTCTCTATTACGCGCTGGGCGACTGGCAGCCGCCGTTCGGCATCGTGCTGGTACTGGACCGGCTCTCCGCGCTGATGCTGCTGCTCACCTCCGTGCTCGCCCTGGGCGCGGTGGTGTTCGCCTGCGCCGGCGACGACGAAAAGGGCAGCAACTTCCACGGCCTTTTTCAGTGGCAGCTTTTAGGCATCAACGGCGCCTTTCTGACCGGCGATCTGTTCAACCTGTTCGTCTTCTTCGAGGTGCTGCTGCTCGCCTCCTACGCCCTGCTGCTTCACGGCGGCGGCAAGGCGCGTATCCAGTCCGGCGTCTACTACGTGGTGATGAACCTGGCCGGCTCGTCGCTGTTTCTGATCGCCGCCGGTATTCTTTACGGCGCGTTAGGTACGCTGAACCTGGCAGACATGGCGATTCGAGTGGCCGAGCTGCCCGCCGACCGCCAAGGGTTGGTCACCGCCGGCGGTTTGATTTTGCTGGTGGTGTTCGGGCTAAAATCCGCGATTCTACCGCTCTACTTCTGGCTGCCGCGGGCCTACGCTGCGGCCCCTGCTCCGGTGGCGGCGCTGTTCGCGATCATGACCAAGGTGGGCATCTACGCCATCCTGCGCGTGTACCTGTTGATCTTTGGCGACGCCGCCGGCCCGCTGGCCGCCCTCGAACAGGCTTGGGTGTGGTGGCTGGGCTTGGCAACGCTTGCAGCCTCCGCCGTGGGCATTCTCTCCTCGCGCGATCTTCGCCTGCTCATCGCCTATCTGGTGCTTTTATCGGTGGGTACGCTGCTGGTGTGCGCCGGCATGCGAAGCGAGGTGTCCGCCTCGGCGCTGCTTTACTACTTGATTCACACCACTCTGATCACCGGCGGGCTCTTTTTGCTCGCCGAGATGATCGGGGTGCAGCGCGGCAAGGCGGGTACGCGGCTGGTCAAGGCGCGCCCGCTGGTGCAGGGCAAGGCGCTGTCACTTTTGTTCTTCATCGGCGCGATTGCCGTGGTCGGCGTGCCGCCGCTTTCCGGGGCGATCGGCAAAGCGTTGGTGCTGGCCGCCGCCGACGACGCCCAGCGGCTGTGGCTCTGGCCAACGCTGCTGCTTGCAAGCCTTGCCTCGCTGATCGCGCTTTCCCGAGCGGGCTCGACGCTTTTCTGGCGCAGCGCCCACGGTAGCCCGTCGGGTAGCCGGCTGCCGGCGCTGCAGTGGTTCGGCGTGATCTGGCTATTGAGCGCCGCCCCCCTGCTGGTAGTGTTCGCCCATCCGGTCAGCGTCTATACCCAGGCCACCGCCGAGCAGCTCGCCAATCCCGAGCGCTTGACCGACACGCTTCTTTCACCATCGCGAGGCCAACTATGATTACCCCGCGTAAATGGCTGCCTACACCGGTTCTGTCGCTCTTGCTGCTGTTCGTATGGCTTTTGATGGCGCGCAGCTACGCCCCGGGGCAGATACTGCTTGGCGGTACACTGGCCATCCTCATACCGCTGGTGACCTACCGCTTCTGGGACGGCCACATGCAGATCAAAAAGCCGCGGCTTCTGGCGCGCTTCATTCTGCGCGTGCTCAAGGACATCGTGATCGCCAACTTCGAGGTGGCAAGGCTTTTGATCAACCCGTGGAAGCGGCTCAACCCGCATTTCATCGAGTACCCCTTGATGCTGGAGGAGCGCTTTACCATTACGGTGCTGGCCAGCACCATCAGCCTGACCCCGGGCACGGTGTCCGCCAACCTGCGCCTGGACGGCAAGTCGCTGTTGATTCACGTGCTGGATATAGAAGATGAGCAGGCGCTGATCGAGCAGATCCGCGAGCGCTACGAGCGCCCTCTCAAGGAGATTTACGAATGCTGAGCGTGGCCTTGACTATCACCTCAACATTAGTGGTGATCGCCCTGATTTTGAACCTGTACCGTTTGGTGATAGGGCCGGATTTGCCGGATCGCGTGCTGGCGCTGGACACCATGTACGTCAACTCCATTGCGCTGATCGTGCTGCTCGGGCTTTGGCTCGGCGGCAAGACCTACTTCGAGTCGGCGCTTTTGATCGCCATGCTCGGCTTCATCAGTACCGTCGCGGTGTGCAAATACATTCTGCGGGGGGATATCATCGAATGAGTGTTCTTTCGACGTTACCAGGAGCGCTGATATGGCCTTTTTAACCGAAGCGCTGGTGTCGCTCATGATGGTGACAGGTGGCGTGTTCGTATTCATCGGCTCGCTTGGCATGGCGCACCTGCGCGATTTCTACATGCGCCTGCACGGGCCGACCAAGGCCTCGACGCTGGGCATCGGCTGTATGCTGGTCGCCTCGATGGGCTACTTCTGGAGCATGGACGGCCACATCGACATTCAGGAGTTGCTGATAACGCTGTTTTTGTTCATCACCGCGCCGGTCAGTGCCCACCTGCTGGCCAAGACCGGCCTGCATCTGCGCCTGAAGCACGCCAAAAAGACCGGCGGCGTGCCATTCGAGCTGCGCGACGAGGAAGTGGGTAAAAAGCCGGTACCACATCCGGACAAGGGCCACGGCTAGAGGACTTCCTCCTTTCGCAAAAACGAAAAAGCGGCGCTCTAAGCACCGCTTTTTCATGGGTCATTCAGCGTTGGCTAGCGTACCAGCGCGTCTTCCGCGTGGCCCAGCAGGTATAAAAGCCCGTCGAGCCCGGCCGTCGATACCGCCTGCCGCGCCTCGGCGCGCACCAAAGGCTTGGCGTGATAGGCCACGCCCATGCCGGCCTGGGCGAGCATCTTCAGGTCGTTGGCGCCGTCACCCACCGCCACGGTTTGGGCAAGCGCCAGCCCCTCGCGGTTGGCGATCTCTTCCAGCAGTACCGCCTTACGCTCGGCATCGACGATCGGCTCGCTCGTTTCTCCGGTCACCAGGCCATCGCGTATTGCAAGTTCGTTGGCGTGGATCTCATCAAAGCCCAGCCGCGTTTGAAGATGACAGGCGAAGTACGTAAAGCCACCGGAGAGAATCGCGGTGCGATAGCCCAGGCGCTTGAGGTTCTTCATCAGCCGCTCGGCGCCGTCCATGAGCGGGAGTTCCAAAGCGATGCTTTCGAGCACGGTCTCGGAAAGCCCCTCGAGCTTGGCCATGCGCTCGCGAAAGCTCGCCTTGAAGTCGAGCTCGCCGCGCATGGCGCGCTCGGTCACCTCGGCGACGAGTTCACCCACGCCGTGGCGCTTGGCCAGCTCATCGATCACCTCGGCCTTGATCAGGGTCGAATCCATGTCGAAACAGACGAGTTTGAACGAGCGCTCGCCGGCCTCAAACAACACAATATCCACCGGGTGCGCCTCGCTGACCTTGAGCGCGGCGTGGCGAAGTGCCTGCCACTGCGGGTCATCCTGCGCCACGGGAGCCTCTACCACGTATTCGACAGCGTCCAGCGCGGCGCCATCTTCCTGACTCGCCAGGCGGGTGACGCTTTGTTCCGTGAGGTCGAAGCGAGCCATCAACGCGGCCACTTCCGATTCGATGGCCGGTGTCAGTACCGGCGCCAGTACGGTCAGGCGTTTTTCGCTACGTGCCATGTGGCTACTCCCCTGCCTCTAGCCGATCCACTTTTTGAAAACCACGGGGGAGCTTGCTGCCCCGGCGCCCGCGTTCGCCGCGGTAGTATGCCAGATCGGCGCTCTTCAAGGTGAGCTTGCGCTTGCCGGCGTGGATGATGAGCTCGGCGGTATCGTTGAGCACCACCACGTCGCGAACGAACTCTTCGCGCCGCGCGGCGCGGGCGCCGGGAATATCGAGCAGCTTGTTGCCCTTGCCCTTGCTCATCTGTGGTAGCTGCTCCAGCGGGAACAGCAGCAGCCGCCCTTCGTTGGAGACCAGCGCCACCCACAGCGCCTCGCCTTCCGGCACCGCCACCGGGGGCATGACGGCGCAGCCCTTGGGCAGGCTGAGCACCGCCTTGCCGGCCTTGTTCTTGCCGGTGAGATCATTAAGCGTTGCCACGAAGCCGTAGCCGCCGTCGCTTGCCAGCACGTAGCGCTGGGTCGGCGGGGCGAGCATCATGCCGGCCATCTGCGCGCCGGCGGCGACGTTGGCGCGCCCGGTGATCGGCTCGCCCTGGCCACGAGCGCTGGGTAGATTGTGGGCGGAGAGCGTGTAGGCGCGCCCGGTATCATCGAGTAGCACCAGCGGCTGGTTGGTCTTGCCTCGGCTGGCCAGTTGGTAGCGGTCGCCGGCTTTGAACGAGAGCCCGGCGGGGTCGATATCGTGGCCCTTTGCGGCGCGAATCCAGCCCTTCTCGGACACCACTACGGTGATCGGGTCAGCGCCCAAAAGCTCTACTTCAGAAAGCGCTTTCGCCTCGGCGCGCTCGACCAGCGGCGAGCGACGGGCATCGCCGTGCTCCTTGCCGGCGGCGCGAATTTCCTTTTCGATCAGCGTGGTCATTTTGGCGTCGCTGCCCAGCACGCCGGTGAGCGTCTTACGCTCTTTTTCGAGCGCGTCCTGCTCGCCACGAATCTTCATCTCCTCGAGCTTGGCCAGATGGCGCAAGCGAAGCTCGAGAATCGCCTCGGCCTGGCGCTCAGTCAGCGCGAACGCTTCGATCAGCGCGGCCTTGGGCTCGTCCTCCTCGCGGATGATGCGAATCACTTCGTCCAGGTTCAGGTACGCGGTCAAAAGCCCTTCGAGAATATGCAGGCGCTCTTCCACCTTACCCAAGCGGTGCTCGAGCCGCCGTCTCACGGTGGCGCGGCGAAAGGTCAACCACTCGCCAAGCATGTCCGGTAGCGGCATCACCCGCGGGCGGCCGTCGAGACCGATCACGTTCATGTTCACCCGAACATTTTTTTCGAGGTCCGTGGTGGCGAACAGGTGCGCCATCAAGGATTCGACATCTACCCGGCTCGAGCGCGGCTCGATCACCAAGCGTGTGGGCTCCTCATGGGTCGACTCGTCGCGCAGATCCGCCACCATGGGCAGCTTTTTGGCCTGCATTTGGGCGGCGATCTGCTCGAGCACCTTGGCGCCGCTCACCTGGTACGGCACCGCGGTGATGACGATGTTCGCCTCTTCGCGAACGTAGCGCGCGCGAAGCTTCACCGACCCGCGGCCGGCCTCGTAGAGCTTACGCAGATCCGCCGCCGGGGTGATGATCTCAGCGTCGGTGGGAAAGTCAGGCGCGGGGATGAATTCCATCAGGTCCGCGGTGGTGGCTTTCGGATTGCGCAGCAGATGGCAGGTCGCCTCGACCACTTCACTAACGTTGTGCGGCGGAATGTCGGTGGCCATGCCCACGGCAATGCCGGTGCCGCCGTTGAGCAGTACATGAGGCAAGCGCGCCGGCAGCACCACCGGCTCCTGCATGGTGCCATCGAAGTTCGGCGCCCACTCGACGGTGCCTTGGCCAAGCTCCGAGAGCAGCACGTCGGCGAATTTGGAGAGCTTCGCCTCGGTGTAGCGCATCGCGGCAAAGGATTTAGGGTCGTCGGGGCTACCCCAGTTGCCCTGGCCGTCCACCAGCGGGTAGCGGTAGCTGAACGACTGCGCCATGAGCACCATGGCCTCGTAACAGGCGCTGTCGCCATGGGGATGGAACTTGCCGAGCACGTCGCCCACGGTGCGGGCAGACTTCTTGTACTTGGCGTTGGCGTTGAGAGAAAGCTCGCGCATGGCGTAGATGATACGCCGCTGCACGGGCTTCATGCCGTCGCCGATATTCGGCAACGCCCGGTCGAGAATCACGTACATCGAGTAGTCGAGGTACGCCTTTTCGGTGTAGTCGCGAAGGGAGAGGCGCTCGACGTCGCCTTCCGCTACCTGAATATCCATATGATTCATACCCTGGCTGACAACAAGGCCGCCCTGCTCAGGGCGGCAAATGAGCGTGAACGTCGCCGGGTAAACCGGCGCGTCATGTTAATTGATAATGTCGAGCAGCGCCGTCCGCGGCGTCATCGTCGTGACCCAACGCCTGAGTGGCGGTGCCGTGAAACTCGTCAAGCAGGGCTTTTAACCGCTGCGCCTGGCCTGAAAGCTCGTTGGTCGCGCCGGCTGCCTGATTGACGAGACCCGCGTTTTGCTGAGTCACGCTGTCCATCTGCGTTACTGCTCGATTGATTTCGTCGATCCCATTGGTCTGCTCGCTCGATGCCTGGCTGATTTCGCTAATCCGCGCTGACACTTCGTCGATGGCGATAATGATCTCGTTCATCGCCGATTCCGCTTCGCGGGCGTAGCCACTGCCCGAGGCAATTTGCTCGGAGGTATTCTTGATCAACGAGTTAATGCTTTTCGCTGACGCGGCGCTGCGCGATGCCAACTGGCGCACCTCGCTTGCGACCACGGCAAACCCTCGCCCGTGCTCGCCGGCGCGCGCGGCCTCGACCGAGGCATTCAGCGCCAAAATATTGGTCTGAAACGCGATGTTTTCGATCACCTCGACAATCGAGGCAATTTCGCCGGAGCTTTCGTTGATCGACTGCATCGAGTTCGCCAGCCGCGATACCTGTTCACCGCCGCGTTTGACCCGGGTGGCAGACTCTTTCACGCGCTCTTCGGCTTTGCCTGCGTTGTCTGCGTTGCGCTTCACGGTTTCCGCCATCTCTTCCATGGTGGACGAGGTTTCTTGCAACGATGCCGCCTGCTGCTCGGTGCGGCTGGAAAGCTCGACGTTGCCTGCGGCGATCTCAGTGGACTCGCTAGCAATGGCGTCGGCGACGGTGCGTACATCGCTAAACAGATGCTGAAGCTTCTCAGCGTAGCGGTTTACCGCGTGGCGAAGCTGACCTATTTCGTCTTCACGATGAATCGTCAGCGCGCGATTCGCCCCCTCTTGCCCCAACTGGTCGATCTGGCGGGTGGTACTGCGGATCTGAGCGATCAGCGCGCGCCCGCCCAGCCAGCCGGCGAACAGCAACAGCGCCAAAAGCGGCATGATAAACAGCAGCAAGTCACGCGTTAGCGTGCGCGAAAGCGCCGTCACGCGCTCGCTCGGCGTCACCAGGCCCAGCGTCCAACCGGTGTTGGGCATATCGAATAGATGAATATTGGCCGGTTCATCGACCATGCCCGCCTGCTCAACGCTGATTTGCGTTTCGCCGCTATCGAGCGCGGTCGAAACCGGCGCCAACCACGGCATGCTGGAGGCGACGTCGCGTAAATTTTGCATCTCGGGCGAGGTCTGCTGCATACCGGGCAGGTCGATGATGTTGCGCTCTTTATCCAGCACGAAAGCGTAGCCGCCGGTGGCGCCCCCCGTTTCTGACAACAGTGCGGCGACACCGCCGAGCTCCATGTCGAGAGTCGCCACGCCGGCGAACTCACCCTCCAGATAGTAAGGGATGCTACAGGTTACCATCGCTACGCCGCTGGCCGGGTCACGATACGCCTCGGACCATACGCAGCGACCCGGGGCCGCGTCGCGCGCACTTTCATACCAGGGCTCACGCTGGTAGGGCGAAGCAGTTGGCGCATTGTAGTCATTTAGAAAATCAAGCCCCCCGCTTGCATTGCGCGCCCAGAAAAAGCTGGCCCGCTCGATACCGGGTAAAAAAGCGTTGGGCTCGGGCCACACGCCGCCCCCGGCGATGGCCTCGTTGCCGTTATCGTCGATCACGTTGGGAAGCGCCGCCTGGTATAGGCTTTCGTCCCGCGGTAGCGACTCGGCAAGGGCGGCGAGGCTCGCCGTATTGCCCTCTACACGGGCAAGCTCTCCGGAAAGCGCGTTGACGATCGAGCCCCCGGTTTGATCGATCAGTGAATTACTCGCCTGCATGGCCAGCGGCTGCCCGCGCCACGCCATCACGCCATAAATCCCCGCGGCCATCAGGAGTGTGAGTACCACCGCGGCAAACGTTAGCTGCCTGGAAATCGTCTTAAGCAAAGCTGTTCCCCTTATTTCCCGCCAATATCGTTGGTATGCGCCCCCATACTTTCGTATGAGCACCCAGCCGTATTCTATATTGGTGGATGGCTCGCTTACCCAAGAGGATCAAGCATTAACACGTCCATTTTGAGCGATATCACACATCGATCTCGGCAAGATTGCCGTAATCTTCCAGCCACTTCTTGCGATCGCTGGCGCGCTTTTTGGCCAGCAGCATGTCCATCATCTCAAGCGTGCCGTCGCCATCAGTCAGGGTGAGCTGCACCAGCCGCCTGGTCTCCACCGCCATGGTGGTTTCACGAAGCTGCAGCGGGCTCATCTCGCCCAGGCCCTTGAAGCGCTGAACGTTCGGCGTACCGCGCTTTTTGGCAAGGCTTTTAAGAATGGCGGCCTTCTCGCTCTCATCCAGGGCGTAGTGCACCTCCTTGCCCAGATCGATGCGGTAAAGCGGCGGCATCGCGACGAACACGTGGCCGGCGTCCACCAGCGATGGGAAGTGCTTGACGAACAGCGCGCATAAAAGCGTGGCGATATGCAGCCCGTCGGAGTCGGCGTCGGCGAGAATGCAGATCTTGTGGTAGCGCAGCTTCTCTAGATCGGCGCTGCCGGGGTCGGCGCCGATGGCCACGGCGATGTCGTGCACTTCCTGGGAGCCGTAGATGTCGTGGGTCTCGACCTCCCAAGTGTTCAGGATCTTGCCGCGCAGCGGCAAAATAGCTTGGGTTTCGCGGTTGCGCGCCTGCTTGGCGCTGCCGCCGGCGGAGTCACCCTCGACCAGAAACAGCTCGCTTAGTGACGGATCCTGACCGGAGCAGTCGGCGAGCTTGCCGGGCAGCGCCGGGCCTGACGTCACCTTCTTGCGCGCGACCTTCTTGGCCTTTTTCTGGCGGCTTTGGGCGGCGCTGATGACGAGCTCGGCGAGCTGCTCGGCTTGGTCGACGTGGTGATTGAGCCACAGCGAAAAGGCGTCCTTGACCACGTTGGAGACGAACGCGGAAATGGTCCGCGACGAGAGCCGCTCCTTGGTTTGGCCGGCGAACTGCGGGTCGAGCATTTTGACCGAGAGCACGAAGGATGCGCGCTCCCAAAGATCGTCGGCGGTGAGCTTGATGCCGCGCGGCAGCAGGCTTCGGTACTCACAGAACTCGCGCAGCGCGTCCAAAAGCCCGGAGCGAAAGCCGTTGACGTGGGTGCCGCCCTGGGGCGTGGGGATCAGGTTGACGTAGCTTTCCAGCAGCGCCTCGCCGCCTTCCGGCAGCCACTGGATCGCCCAGTCGACGCCGTGCTCGTCGTCGCTGAAGTGGCCCACGAAGGGCTCACCCGGAAGCACCTCATAGCCATCGGTGGCTTGGGCGAGATAATCACGCAGCCCATCCGCATAGGCCCACTCGGTTTTGGTGCCGTCGGGCTCGACCAGCGTTACCGCAAGCCCTGGGCAGAGTACCGCCTTTGCGCGCAGCAGGTGCTTCAATCGGCCAAGCGCGAGTTTGGGGCTATCGAAGTAGCTTTCGTCGGGCCAGAAGCGCACGAGCGTGCCGGTGACGCGTTTGGCGGCCTTGCCGATCTCGTGAAGTTCCTCGGCCTTTTCGCCGTGCTCGAAGGCGATGGCGTGGCGGGCGCCGTCGCGGGTGACTTCGACTTCCAAGCGCCGCGATAGCGCATTCACCACCGAGACCCCTACGCCGTGCAAACCGCCGGAGAAGCGGTAGCTCGACGCCGAGAACTTGCCGCCGGCATGGAGCTTGGTGAGGATTAGCTCGACCCCGGAGACGCCGTGCTCCGGGTGGATGTCGATCGGCATGCCGCGGCCGTTATCCTTGACCTCGATGGCGCCGTCGCTCGAAAGCACCACCTCGATGGCCGTGGCGTGGCCCGCCAGCGCCTCGTCGACGCTGTTGTCGATGACTTCCTGAGCCAAGTGGTTGGGTCGCGAGGTGTCGGTGTACATACCGGGGCGCTTGCGTACCGGCTCGAGCCCGGAGAGAACCTCGATCGAACTCGCGCCGTACTGAGAGCCGTCAAACTGGGTCATGGTGCATCAATTCCTGGGAAACGGTACTTGGGCCGCGCAAGGGTGAACGGCGCGGCGAAAAAGGCACAGGATAGCGTAAAAGAAAACCACTGTATATCCAGCCATGATTGACCAACGACCCCGCCGGCCACTTGCGCTATCGAATGGGTCAGGGGTCGCTCTGCTCGGCGGCCCAGAAGGCGCGAATCAGCCCCTGGCTCGAGGCGTCCAGCCGGCTCAAGTCGCCCTTGCCTTCCATCAGCGCGCGGGTCTCCTTGGCGATCTCCTTGCCAAGTTCCACCCCCCACTGATCGAACGGGTTGATGTCCCAGATCACCGCCTGTACGAACACCTTGTGCTCGTAGAGCGCGATCAGCGCGCCGAGGGTATGCGGGGTGAGCTCGTCCATCAGCACCGTGGTCGAAGGCTGGTTGCCGCGATAGCGCTTGTGCGCCGGCGGCGCGCCCTCTTCGTCGACGGCGTCGTCGCCAAGCATCAGCACCCGCGACTGGGCAAAGCAGTTGGCCAGCGACAGCCGGTGCTGCGCTTTCAAGTGGCGCCGGGTGTCCGGGTCCTCGACGTCGTCGTAGCGCTTGAGCGGGGCGATGAAGTCGCACACCACCGGCTGGGTACCCTGATGAAGCAGCTGATAAAACGCGTGCTGGGCGTTGGGCCCGAGCTGCCCCCAGAGCACCGGGCAGGTCGAATAATTCACGCGCTCGCCCCGCCCCGTGACCGACTTGCCGTTGGACTCCATCTCGAGCTGCTCGAGATACGCTGCAAAGTACTCCAGGCGCCCATCGTAGGGCAGAATCGAATGGGCGCGAATGTCGAGAAAATTGACGTTCCAGATGCCGGCCAGGCCCAAAAGCACCGGCAGGTTCTGTTCAAGCGGCGCCTCACGAAAGTGGTTGTCCATCGCGTGCGCACCTGACAACAGCGCGCGAAAGTGCTGCATGCCGACGATCAGCGCGATGGGGAGCCCGATGGTACCCCAAAGCGAATAGCGCCCGCCCACCCACTCCCAAAACATCAGCTGATGATCTTTAGCGATCCCCCATTCGCACATTTTCTCCGGGCTCGCCGAGACGCCGATGAAGTGCTGACGAACGATGAGCTCCGCGCTCACCGGTTTGGCGCCGGCCATGTCATCGTGCTCGGAAAGCCGCCCCAGCAGCCAGTCCTTCGCCGTGTTGGCGTTGGAGAGCGTATCGATAGTGGTAAACGATTTCGACGACAAAATGAACAGCGTGGTTTCCGGATTGAAGCGGGCCAGATAGTCGGCGAGCTGCGAGCCGTCCATGGTCGAGGCGAAGTGCACGTCCACCGGGTGGATATCCGCGGGCCGGTAATCCGCCAGCGCATGGGTGACCATCAAGGGGCCGAGATCCGAGCCGCCAACGCCCAGATTCACCACGTGGCGAATCGGCTTGCCGGTTGCTCCGCGCCACTGGCCGGCGTGGAGGCGCTGAACCAGCCGCTCCATCTGATTCAGGCTTTCATGAACACAGGCCACGACGTCTTCTCCCTCGACGTCGAGCGTGGCCTCTACCGGTAGGCGCAGCGCGGTATGAAGCGCCGGGCGGTTTTCGCTAAGGTTGACGCGTTTACCGCTCAGCAGCGCCTCGATGGCACTGGGCACGCCCGCCTCTTCGGCTAGCGCAAGCAGGTGCACCAGGGTGTCATCGTCAAAGCGCTGTTTTGAAAGATCGAGCGTGAGACCGTGCACTTCGTGACGAAACGTCTCGAAGCGGTTGGGGTCGCCGAAAAGATCTTTCAGATGCATCGTTTTCAGCGTTTGCGCGTGCTGCTGGAGCGTTTGCCAGGCGGGCAGCGTATCGGGTGTGTCGTGTTGTGCCAAAGCCGTTTCCCTCTTTTTGGCGGGTATCCGAAAGCCCAGGACTGTCGCCTCAAAGCGCGGGGGCGTAAACTACGGCCCCTTCCACTTTTGATCCTGGCTTGCCCATGAGTACCGCATCTTACCGTGACGCCATCTTTTCGACACCCCTTGACCGCGTGGCGCGTTTCTCTTTCGACGAACAGGTAGTGGCCTGTTTTCCCGACATGATTCGAAGGTCAGTACCGGGGTACGGCCAGATTCTGGGAATGCTTGGCCTGATCGCAAAGCGCCACCTGCGCCACGGCGCCCACGTGTATGACCTGGGCTGCTCGCTGGGAGCCTCGGGCCTGGCGCTCGCCGGTGCACTGCCCGCCGATGCGTTTCGCTATACCGGCGTCGACGTGTCGCCGGCAATGGTGGAAAAGGCGCGCCAGACGTTCGAAGCCGAGTGTCCCGAACACGCCATGACGGTGCTCGAAGAGGATATTCGAACCCTCGAGTATACAGGCTCGGGCATGATCATCCTGAACTTCACGCTGCAGTTTCTGCCGCCTCAAGATCGCGACGCGCTGCTGGCGCGCCTCTATGCGGCGCTCGAACCCGGCGGCGTGCTCATATTATCCGAAAAAACCGTCGACCCGGACGAGCGCGACAACGCCTGGCGGGTCGAGCGCTATCATGATTTCAAGCGCGCCAACGGCTACTCGGACTTGGAAATCAGCCAAAAGCGCACCGCGCTCGAGAACGTGCTGATTCCCGACAGCCTCGACGGCCTGCACGAGCGGCTTTCCACGGCGGGCTTTCCCCGCTCGGTGACCTGGTTTCAGTACCTGAACTTCGCCTCCTTGATCGCGTTCAAGGAGGGCTAACGTGGCCACCCCGCTACCCGACGACCACCAGGCGCTCTACCGGGCATTTCTCGACCAGGCCGCTCAAAACGACGCTCTACTCCCTTGGCTTGCGCGCCTGCCCGAGCAGCTCGCCCAGGGCCTGGATAAAAAGCGCCATGGCGACCTTTCCGCTTGGGAAAAAGCGGTCAAAAAGCTGCCGCCCCTGCCCCAAATGCGAACGGTCGATCTCAACGCCGATTCGCTCACCGTGGACGTGGCGCTCGACGAAAGCCAGCGCCGCCAGTGCTTTAACCTTTTAAAGAAGCTCGCCCCTTGGCGCAAGGGCCCGTTCACGCTTGGCGGCATCGACATCGACACCGAGTGGCGCTCGGACTGGAAATGGCAGCGCGTGGCGCCGCACCTGTCGGATCTTCAATATCGCAAGGTGCTGGATGTCGGCGGTGGCAGCGGCTATCACGCCTGGCGCATGGCCGGCGCAGGAGCGACCTTCGTGCTGGTGATCGACCCATCGCCGCGGTTTTACTGGCAGTTTCAGGCGGTGCGCCACTTCGTTGGCGATGCCGATGGCAACCGCACCCACTTTCTACCGGTGGGCATCGAGGACGTGCCGGAAAACCTGGGGTTTTTCGATACCGTCTTTTCCATGGGGGTGCTGTACCACCGCGCCTCGCCCTTCGAGCATCTCAACCAGCTAAAAGCCGCGCTGGCTCCCGGCGGCGAGCTGGTGCTGGAAACCCTGGTGGTGGAAGGCGACGAGCAGACGGTGTTCGTTCCCGGCGAGCGCTACGCGGCGATGCCCAACGTCTACTTTCTCCCCTCTTCGAAAGCGTTATGCCACTGGCTCGAACGCTGCGGGTTCACCAACGTGCGTGTCGTCGATGAATCGCCGACGAGCCTCGATGAGCAGCGCTCCACCGAGTGGATGACCTATCAGTCGTTGGCGGATTTTCTCGACCCCGAGGACCAAACGCGCACCATCGAAGGCTACTCGGCCCCGCGTCGTGCGGTGGTCATTGCCAATAAGTCAGGCTAACACTCAGCGGCGTAGAATCATTAGCCAACGGCCCAGATTCAGGATACTGGCGAGCGAAGCCGCCACGTAGGTGAACGCGCAGGCGGTGAGCACGTGGCGGGCGCCATTCATGTCAGAAGGCGGGACATACTCTTTTAGAAGCGGCAGGGCCCGGTTGAAGCTGGCGTCGAACTCCACCGGCAGCGTAACTAGATGCACCACCGCGGCGGTGCCAAAGCTGATCACCGCAACGACAATGACGGCGGCGAGCCCGCCGGGCAGGCGCGTGAGAAGAAACAGAAACGGCGCGGCCATCATCAACAGCGCGCCGAGTTTCTCGGCTTTTTGCGCTACGCCGACCATACGGCTTCGGGCAATCAGCGGCGCATAGCCCTCGGCATGTTGTAGGGCGTGGCCTACCTCGTGAGCGGCCACCGTCACGGCGGTAAGCGAGCGGCCGTTGAAGTGATCCGCCGAGAGCCGCACCACGCGGTCGATCGGGTCGTAGTGATCGCCCTGCTCGCTCACTTCCACACCGACACCGTTCAAATCGAAGCGGCGCAAAAGATGGCTGGCAAGCTCGGCGCCGGTGCCGGGGTAGTCATCGCGCCCTTTGGTGTGGCGCTTCAGTACCCATTGCGCCCAGAGGTTGGGCAGGAGAAAAATAGCCAGCGCCAGCGCGATCAGCAGTACGATCATGGTCGGATTTCCAGGTCAGCCGCCGGGTGATTGACCGTTGTACCATGACCGCGCCTGGTGTGCACTGGCGGTGGTTAGTGTGCAAAGCTGCTGCGACATTTACTGACGGGGATTACAGGCTCGCTTCCTGCGCTTCTTCCTTGCGATGCTCGCGCACGTCGCGCTTGACCGCCTCGAGCCCGCGGGCGGAGATGCGGCCCTGCTCGTAGGCGTGCTCCGCCATCAGCACGCTGTCGGCGGCTAGGATCAGATCACAGTCGCTGCCCTTGAGCTCGTCGCGCAGGCGCTGGATCGCTTCCTGACGCTTGGGGTCCTTGTCCACTCGGCGAATATAGACCGCCTTGATGCGCCCTGGATAGGCCTTGACCACCTCGGTGTAGACTTCCGGATCGTGCTGGCCGCTGTCGCCGATCAGCACGCAGGGCATGTCGTCATAGAGCGTAAGCATGCGGTCGATCAGGTCGCGCTTGTGATCCTCGGCCTTGCGCGGCCAGGGTTTGCGCCAAGAGATACCCCATTCGCGTAGAAACAGAATCGGACCGACCGGAATGCGGTTGAGCTGAAAAAAGGTTTCGAGCATTTCGTAAATCGCCCAAGGTCCGCGGGAAACGTACAAAATGGGCCGTTCGGCCTTGTCGCTTTTGCCGCGATAGAGCGACTGATAGAGCGACGCGACGCCGGGAAACGCGGTACGACGGTGGGGTTTGCGCACGAACAGCCGATAAAGCATCTTCAGCTTTTCCGCCACGCCGGTAAACATGACGGTATCGTCGATATCGCTGATCACCAGCAGATCCGCTTCCGGCGGCGGCACGTAAACTTCCGCGCTAGTACGCATGGGCGGGTGCCCTTCGGCGCGCACGAGAATATCGGCGCGATGCCAGGACACATCGATGGGAAGATCGTGTTCAATGGGAATATGAGCGTCGAAATAGCCATCGCGATCGGTGATCAGCGACAGCGCGTTTTCACCGATACAAATTTCGACCTGCGCCTCCTTGAAGCCGCGGCGAAAAATGCGTCGAGCCACGTCAGCGGTATCACGTAAAATGCCGCGCCGGGGAATGGCGCGGCCGAGTGCCGCCTGTCGAAAGACGCGGCCCATGACGAAGACTTCCTTTTGCGAACCGTAGCCGCGGTAAGGATGAACGACCATCCCCCCGCGGCCACTATCGCGCTTCATGGGCTTGGCGACGACGTGGACAAGCCGCTTAACGAAGCTTGCCCACGGGCTATACCATGGCATCAGGCGTGCTGGCCCGAGTGCTTGCCTTCCTGAATTTCTTCGAGAAGCTTGGAGCAGAAGGCGTCGAGGTCTTTCGGCGTACGGCTGGTGACCAGCGCTTCGTCGCAGACGACGGCTTCGTCGACCCAGTTCACGCCGGCGTTTTTCAGATCCAGAGCGATGCTGGGTACCGAGGTCATCTTGCGACCGTCGACCACGCCTGCGTTGATCAAAATCCAGGGTGCGTGGCAGATCGCGCCGACCGGTTTACCGGCCTGGAAGAACGCCTTGACGAAGCTCAACGCGTCGTCGTTGGTGCGAAGCTCGTCCGGGTTGAACAGACCGCCCGGCAGCATCAGGGCGTGGTAGTCGGACTCGGAAACGTCCGATAACGCCTTGTCGGCCTCGTAGGTATCGCCCCACTCGGTTTCGGCCCAAGCACGGATGCCTTTGCCGTCCGGCGTCACGATGTGAACTTCGATGCCATTTTTTTGCAGCGACGCGCGCGGCACGCTGAGCTCGGACTCTTCGAAACCGTCCGCGGCCAGAATCGCGACGCGTTTAGCATTCAGTGCTTGACTCATCGTGCTCTCCTTTTCGTGATGAACGTACCTTGGTGACACTGCGTTGCGCCATCTCCTACAACGCCTATCAAGTGTGGCTTATTCTGTACAATCGTCAAGCGCTCAAACCACTTAAACCGCGCCACCACCTCGTTATAAGTTGTACAAAAAAAGCCGGCCCTGTGCAAAAACGGGGCCGGCTTTAGCGCCTGAAACGAGCGCCTGCTTGCGTTAAAACAGCTTGCTGACGTCGCGGGCGTCCCAGTGCGGGAAGTGTTTACGCACCAGCGCGTTCAAATCGCGCTCGAAGGCGGCCCAGTCGGTGCCCTGATCCTGCTCGTTTTGGGCAGCCACGCCGCGAATCATGCCAGCCCCGACGGTGACGTTGGTCAGCCGGTCGATGATGATGAAGCTGCCGGTACCCGGGCTTGAGCGGTAGTCATCGAGCGGAATGCTCGCAGTGAGCTCGACTTCGCAGCGGGCGATCGCATTGAGTTCGAGCTGCTCGGCCGGATACTGCGCCAGCGTATTGACATCGACCTGATAGTCGATCGCGCGCACCTGGCCCGAGAGATCTCGGGTGGCGAGCTTGAAGTCATAAAGCTTGCCCGGCGTGAGCGCGTCTTCGTGCATCCACACGATGTCCGCCTTGAACGCGTTGGAAAGCGCGATATCGGCGTGCGCATCCACCAGCCAGTCGCCGCGGGAGATATCGATCTCGTCGTCGAGTGTCACGGTGATCGCCTGGCCTGGGTAGGCGGCGCTCAGATCGCCATCATATGTGACGATGCGCTCGACAGACGATGTCTTGCCCGAGGGCAGCACCTTCACTCGGTGGCCCGGGCGCAAAATGCCTGCGGCGAGCGTGCCGCAGTAACCGCGAAAGTCGAGATTGGGCCGGTTGACGTACTGCACCGGCAGGCGCAAATCGGTCAGATTCTGGTCCATGGTCAGCTCGACGCTTTCCAGAAGCTCGATCAGCGTGCGGGACTCGTAGCCGGGGCCGAAGTACCAGGGCGTCTGCTCGCTTTTGTTAACCACGTTGTCACCGGTCAGCGCCGACAGCGGCACGAAGCGGATGTCCGGGGCGTTCAGGTTGGTGGCAAATTGCTGGTACTCGCGCTTGATCTCGTTGAAGCGCTCTTCGGAGAAATCGACCAGATCCATCTTGTTGACCGCAATCACCAGGTGCTGAATACCGAGCAGGTCGGCAATGAAGCTATGGCGCTTGGTCTGGGTCTGCACGCCGTAGCGAGCGTCGATCAAAATCACCGCCAGGCTCGCCGTGGAGGCGCCGGTGGCCATGTTGCGGGTGTACTGCTCGTGACCCGGCGTATCGGCGATGATGAACTTGCGCTTGTCGGTGGAGAAAAAGCGGTACGCGACATCGATGGTGATGCCCTGCTCGCGCTCGGACTGCAGCCCATCGACCAAAAGCGCCAGGTCCACGGTATCACCGGTGGTGCCGCTGGTTTTGGACGCCTGGGTGATCGCGGCGAGCTGGTCCTCGAAAATCATCTGCGAGTCGTGAAGCATCCGCCCGATCAGCGTGGACTTGCCGTCGTCGACGCTGCCGCAGGTGATGAAGCGCAACAAGTCCTTGTTCTCGTGCTCCTGCAGGTACTGCTCGATGTTGTCGGCGATCAAATTCGACTGGTGTGCCATGTTAGAAGTACCCCTCGCGCTTTTTCTTCTCCATCGACCCGACCTGGTCGCGGTCGATCGCCCGGCCGCTGCGCTCGCTGGTGCGGGTCAGCAGCATCTCCTGGATGATCTCGGGAAGCGTGGCCGCCGTGGACTCCACCGCCCCCGTCAGCGGGTAGCAGCCCAGCGTTCTGAAACGGACGGATTTCTGCTCCGGCACTTCGCCCGGTTCCAGCGGCAGGCGCTCGTCATCGACCATTACCTGCATCCCGTCGCGCTCGACGATCGGGCGCGGGGCGGAGTAGTAAAGCGGTACGATCGGGATCGACTCCAAATAGATGTACTGCCAGATATCGAGCTCGGTCCAGTTGGAAAGCGGGAAAACGCGAATCGACTCGCCCTTGTTGACCTTGGCGTTATAGGTGTTCCAAAGCTCCGGGCGCTGGCTCTTGGGATCCCAGCGGTGGTACTTGTCACGAAACGAGTAGACCCGCTCTTTCGCCCGCGAGGCCTCTTCGTCACGGCGCGCCCCGCCGAAGGCGGCGTCGAAGCCGTACTTGTCCAGCGCCTGCTTGAGCGCCTGGGTCTTCATGATGTCGGTGTACTTGGCGCTGCCGTGATCGAAGGGGTTGATGTTCGACGCCCGCCCCTCTTCGTTGGTGTGCACCAAAAGCTCCATACCCGCTTCACTGGCCATTCGGTTGCGAAACTCGATCATTTCGCGAAATTTCCAGGTGGTATCCACGTGCAAAAGCGGGAACGGCGGCGGGCCCGGGTAGAAGGCCTTGCGCGCCAGGTGCAGCATGACCGAGGAGTCCTTGCCGATGGAGTACATCATTACCGGATTGCTGAACTCGGCGGCGACTTCGCGAATGATATGGATCGATTCGGCTTCGAGCTGTTTGAGGTGCGTCTGGCGCGCACTGTCGATCGCCACGGTGGGCGTGCGCCGTTCATCGACCGGCGCAGCGGTAATCTGGGTCATTGCCTACTCCCTCTCTAAGCACCGGGGTGCTCGCTAACGGTGCCTGCAAACGGTGTTTGCCTGATGATCGTCACTGCGGGTAGGGTAACGCCGAAAAGTAATAACCTGAAAGAATTAATAACTATCTTTTTATTCTTTAAAACACTATAGGAGCATAAAAAGAGGTGCGCTTAACGCAGTGATCTACATGCCGACCCGCTCGATCCAGGTCTGCCACTCGCCGCCGGTGCGAAGCTCCACTACCCGGTACCCGGGTCTCGAGGCTTGGTCGACGGCGAACTCGAGGGCGCCGGGCATGAACTGATCCGCCAGCGCCGGGCAGCCATACACCGACACCGAGTGATCGACAAGCGTACGCGTCTGCGCGAAGGCCTGATGGGCGTGGCCAAACAGCACGAGGTGAACTTGAGGAAAGCGCTCGAGCGCCTGCCAAAAGGCGTCGCGGTCGGACAACCCGATAGCATCCATCCACGCGGCGCCCACGTCGACCGGCGGGTGGTGCAGGCCGATCACCGTGGGCTGCTCGCTCGATTCGAGCCGCTCGACGAGCGCCTCGAGCTGCTCGGCACCCAGCTCCCCGTGCGGTTTGCCCTCGACGCGCGTATCGAACAGTAGAAGCCTCCACTCGCCAAGGTCGACTTCGCTCAAAAGCGGGTGGCACTCGGCCATGAACTCGACTTGATCGTGGTTGCCGGGAATCCAGAACCAGGGGCACGGCAGGCGCGCCAGTGCGTTGCAGGCGTGCTGGTAGGAGGCCAGCGTTTCGTCCTGGCTAACGTCGCCGCTTAAAAGCACCACGTCCGGGCGCTCACGGATAACCGCCTCCAGCACGCGCTCGAACTGACGCCAGGGGACGCCGGTGCGCGAGCGCGCGCGTTTATCGGCGTAAAGGTGGGCGTCGGTGATCTGGATCAGGCGCATCAAGGATACTCGGGGATATCGTAGGCGTGGCCGTGGGTCAGCCCGTGGGCCAGCCACTCGCCCAGAAAACGGTTGAGCTGCAGCTTCTCATCCGGCTGGTGCATTTTGGCATTGGGGTAGCGGTAACGCCCGTTGAAGTGGCGCTCGCGCTGAAAGTCGGTGACCTCGGCCATGCGCACGTCGTGATAGAGGTGCACGCGCATTTTGGGCCCGTCCAGCACGCCGTCAAGCGGCCCGCTCTGGGTTACCTCGACCATCGTGGTGTAAGGGGCCTGCTCCAGCACGGCCAGGTGCAGCACACCAAGCTCCCGCCCGTCGCTGTGCAGAGTGATATCGCGCTGCTGGCCGGCGTCCATATCGCCCACCAGCCGCAGCAGGCGCGCGTAATTGGCGCTGCACTCCCCTTGCAGAGATTTAAGGTCGGTGACGTAGGCGGCTCTAGCCATCTTCGCTCCTTTCGAATTCTTGGGTCGCGGGGGCCTTGGCGGTGGCGCGCAGCGAGGCGCGCTGGCCATTCAGCCAGTGAAGCCCGATCAGGCACATGGCATTATCGAGTCGGCCCTGCTCCAAAAGCGCCCAGGCATCGGTAAAACTGACCACGTGAACGCGGATATCCTCGTGCTCTTCATCAAGGCCATGAATACCGCCCATGCCGGCGGTGTCGACCAGCCCGCAAAACAGCGTTACCCGCTCGTTGCAGGCGCCTGGGCTTGGATAGTAGGTGTGAAGTTTGGTCAGCGCGCCCACTTTGCAACCCGCCTCTTCCTGGGATTCACGCCGGGCCACGTCCTCGAGGGACTCGTTCTTTTCGACCAGCCCCGCTACCAGCTCGAGCTTCCAGGGCGAGCGCGGATCATCGATGGCGCCGGCGCGAAACTGCTCGACGAGCACCAGCGCGTCGCGATGCGGGTCATAAAGCAGCACGCCCACCGCGTCGAAACGGCTATGAATCTCGCGGCGCATGGCGGTGCTGTAGCCGCCCTCGAAAAGACGGTGGCGCAGCGTCAGCTCCTCGAGCCGGAAAAACCCTTGATAGAGCGTTTCCCGCGTCTCGAGCTCAACATCGGCACGTGTGAGTTCGGGGGCCGCAAGCTTGCTCGCCTGCGGCGACGTAAGGCTGGACGCCATAAGGCACTCCCGGTTGGCACAATCGCTCTATTATCAATGCTCGGTGCCGGGAATGCCAATTTGGGCGAGTTAGCGCGGGCTTACAGCGTCTGGAGAAAGGCCTGAGCTTCGCGGCGCAGCGCCTCATCGGAAAGCTGGCGGTTTTCGCGGGCGGTGCCTTCTACCGCGCGGGTGGCGTACTCGCGGGCGCCCTGGGTGTCGCCCTCTTCTTTCAGAAACGCCGCGTAGTAGAAGTTGACGTCGATGCCGTCCGGGCGGATTTCGAGCGCGCGCTGGAACATGCGCTCGGCGGTGTCGCTGTTACCGAAACCCAGCGGCCTGCCCGGCGCGCGGTCATAGAGCGCGCCCAGCGTCACGTAGGCCGAGGCGTTGCTCCCTTGGGGGTCGAGCTCGATGGCACGCTCGAGCACGGCCCGCGCCTCTTTGGCGGTGCCCAGCGCCCCGAGCCCACCGCGTTCGCGCGCGTAGGATGCCAAAATGATGCCCTGCCACACCAGCACATCCGCCTCATTGGGGTTTTGGCTTGCGAGCGTCTCGGCTTCATCACTCAAAGCCTCCAGCGTGCTCTGGCGCTGGTTCGCCGGAAGCTCCGTCACGGTATGCTCCCAGCGGTTCTTGAGCGAAAAGAGTTCGTCCTGGTAGGCGCTAACGGTGAGCGGCGAAAGCGCGAGCGCCCCGCCAAGGGTCAATGCCAGCAGCCAGCGAGAAGTATGCGTGCGCATGAAAAGCTCCTTGGTTGTTTTTATTGCCTGATCGAGGCAGCCATCGGGCGGCCCAAACGGGCGCCCTGTCGAATAATGTAACGAACGTTTGAATGACTCGCCAGCGCTTTGCCTAGGATAATGCGATTGGGCGCATCAACACTTTCGATTAAGCTTGGGCACTAACACGCAAGGAGTGAATCGCGATGAAAGGCCGCAACATGACCCGCTGGCGCGACCCGGCCAAGGACCCGCGCCAGGAGCCCAAGAGCAACCTGATCACTGCTCAGGGCGCCGAGCGCCTGCGCGGTATTCTCGACCACCTTTCGCGGGTGAAGCGCCCGGCGCTTTCGACCAAAGTGGGCGAAGCCGCCGCGCTTGGCGACCGTTCGGAAAACGCCGACTACACCTATAACAAGAAAGAGCTCAACCGGGTGATCGCGCGCATCCGCTACCTGACCAAGCGCCTCGACGAGCTGCAGGTGGTCGACCGCCTGCCGGCGAACACCGACAAGGTCTTCTTCGGCGCCTTCGTCAGCCTCGAAGATGACGACGGCGAAGCGCTCGATATTCGTATCGTCGGCCACGACGAGATCGACACCCAAAAGCGCTGGATCAGCGTCGACTCGCCCATGGCCAAGGCGCTGCTGGGCAAGGAAGAAGACGATGAGATCACCGTCCAGACGCCCACCGGCGAGGCGTTCTACACCGTGACTGGCGTTCGCTACGCCAACCCCTGACTACAAACGCGAACCGCGCCATCGGTTCGTGAACATTCAATGACATGCTTGCCAACGCATAATATGTCCATAATACTGGACACATGGAAATAAACGATGCCACCTCAAGTTTTAGCGCGCTCGCCCAGCCCACTCGGTTGGAGGCTCTGCGTCTGCTGCTACGTCACGAGCCCGAGGGCCTAGCGGCGGGAGAACTCGCCCGGCGGCTGAACGTGCCCCACAACACGCTCTCAGCCCACCTTGCGATACTCGGTCGGGCGGGCTGGGTCAGTTCGCACCGCGAAAGCCGTTCGATCATCTATCGCGCAAGCCCTGGCCATATGCAACGCGTGGTCGCTTTCCTGATCGGCGACTGCTGCAACGGCGACCCCGCCCTCTGCGCGCCGCTCATCGATACCCTGACGACCTGTTCATCGCCCTCAACGAAGGAGCCAACACCATGACGTCCCTGATCTACCATAACCCCGCTTGCGGTACCTCGCGCAACACGCTGGCCATCATGCACGCCAGCGGCGAACACCCCGAGGTGATCGAGTATTTGAAAACGCCGCCCAGCCGCGAACGACTTTGTGATTTGATCGCTCAGATGGGCATTTCTGCGCGCGAACTGCTGCGTGCAAAGGAGACACTGTGTAAAGAGCTTGGCCTGGACGACCCCGCCCTCGATGACGCGGCGCTGATCGACGCCATGATCGAACACCCCCTTTTGATCAATCGCCCCATCGTCGTGACCGACAAGGGCGCGCAGCTTTGCCGCCCCTCCGAGCGCGTTCTGGCGCTTCTCGCGCGCCCCGTCGCTTCCTTCACGAAAGAGGACGGCGAGCGAGTGACCACCTCTTTCAAAGCCAGCGAGTAGGCCCATATGGTGGCACTTGCGATTTTTATCGCCACGCTGATTCTGGTCATCTGGCAGCCCCGGGGGCTTGGCATTGGCTGGAGCGCGCTGGGCGGGGCGCTGGTGGCGCTGGCGACCGGTGTGGTTGGGCTAACGGACGTGGGTGTCGTCTGGGCCATCGTTTGGGATGCGACGTTCACTTTCGTGGCGCTGATCATCATTTCGCTTTTGCTCGACGAGGCCGGCTTCTTCGCCTGGGCGGCGCTTCACGTGGCGCGCTGGGGCAATGGCCGGGGGCATCTGCTGTTTCCGCTGGTGGTCGTGCTGGGCGCGTTCATCGCAGCTTTTTTCGCCAACGATGGCGCGGCGCTGCTGCTTACCCCCATTGTGATCGCGATTTTACTGCGCCTTGATTTTTCGCCCCCCGCGGCGCTGGCCTTCATTATCGCCACCGGGTTCGTCGCGGACACCACGAGCTTACCGCTGGTGATCTCCAATTTGGTCAACATCGTCACCGCCAACTACTTCGGCATCGGTTTCGACCGCTACGCCCAGGTCATGGTGCCGGTCAATTTGGTATCGCTTGCGGCCACGCTGGGCGTGCTCTGGATCGCGTTCGGGCGCCGGATACCGGCCAGGTATTCAGTGGAAAAGCTCGAAGCGCCGCACGCGGCGGTGAAGGACCCGCTGGTGTTCAAGGCCGCGTTTCCGCTTTTGGCGCTGCTCATGGCGGCCTATTTCGTCACTGCGCCGCTCGGCGTGCCCATTGCGCTGGTCACCGGCGCGGCAGCGCTTTCGTTGATGGTGTTGGCCGGGCGCTGGTGGCGAGGCGGCCAGGGAGCCAGCGTGTCCGTTACTCACGCGCTGCGCGGCGCGCCGTGGCAAATCGTGCTGTTTTCGCTGGGCATGTATCTGGTGGTGTACGGGCTGGGTAACGCGGGTCTCACTGACTACGGCGTACAGGCGCTGGAGTGGCTGGCGCTGCAAGGCCATTTAGTGGCTACGATCGGGACCGGCTTTTTGGTCGCCCTCGTGGCGTCAGTGATGAACAATCTGCCCTCTACCCTGGTGGCGGCGCTGGCGATCGACCAGGCCGAGCTTCCAGGACTGACCCAGGAACTCATGATCTACGCCAGCGTCATCGGCAACGACCTGGGACCGAAGTTTACGCCCATCGGTAGCCTCGCGACGCTGCTCTGGCTGCACGTGCTCGCGGGCAAGGGGTACCGGATCGGCTGGGGGCAGTACATGAAGGTAGGGCTTTTGATCACCCCGCCGGTGCTGTTGGCAACGCTTTTGGCGCTGGCGCTGTGGCTGCCAAGGCTACCGGCGGGCTGATGCTAGCTACTCAAGGGCGTAGTCGACGGTGGTGACCACGCGCACGCGCTTGATCTGCGGGGTGTAGCTGTCGAGATCTTCGATCGAAAAGTAGCCCTGGGTGGCGCTGGTGATACCGCCCACCGCGCTTTGGGAGTCCTCGGCGAACTGCTGAGCGGCGCTTCTGGCATCCGCCGTGGCCGCTGCGATCATCTCCGGCTTGATCGCGTCGAGCCCAGTGAACAGAAACTCGGTGCGGTACTCGTAGCTCGGCGAGAGCAGCACGCCGTCGCGCACCAGTCGCGTCGCCTCGGGTACCGCCTCGATGACCTCCTCTACCCGCTCGGTGCGAAGTAAAAGCGTCGCCTCGGCGCTAAAGCGCTCGTCCGGGCGCTCGCCGCCGTAGGTGTTGGCGTACTGGTCGGTGATGCGCGCCGGCGTCATGCTGATGTCGCTCGAATCGAAACCGCGCTCAGCCAAAAAGTCACGCACCCGCGCCTCGTCCTCGGAAAGATGATGTTCGAGTTCGGCCAGGGTGTTGGCGGTAACCGTATAGTTGAGCGGCCAGAGCACCAGGTCGGCGGGCACCTCCCGCTCGGCGAGTCCACGTACGGTGACGCTGCGCGACGAGTGCTGCCACACCTCGGCGGCGCTTTTCAGGTAGCTACCGCCCCAGCCAAGGCCCAAGGCCACGAGCCCGCCCAGCGCCACCGCGCTTGCCAGCGCTCCGATACCGCGCGTTTTCAACGCCATGCGTCACTCCTTACAGGATTAAACACGTTACGATCGCTCTTGGACCGCAGAATGACCCAAAAGCGCCGCGCAGGCCCCTAAAAATCACGCTCCCGCACGGTAGACTCTGAAGCGGCGGTTATCCGCCAGCGTCTCGAACTCGCCCATCGCGCGCTTTAAAAGCTCCGGGTAAGGCAAAAAGCCGTTAGCCACCAACACGAGCTCGCCGCGCGGGTTAAGGTGCTCGCGGGCCTTTTCGATCAGACGGGCGCTCGGCCCGTAACTGATATCGCGCTCCTGGTGAAACGGCGGGTTGCTGACGATCAGATCGAAACGCTCGCCGCCTATGGCCGAGTAGACGTCGCTTTCGAGCACTCCCGCCGAGAGCGTATTGGCCGCAAGCGTCCGGTCGGTCGCCTGAACCGCGAAGGCGCTGACGTCGACGGCGGTCACCTCACAGCCGCGCTTGGCAAGCCAAGCGGTGATGATGCCGTCGCCGCAGCCCATGTCGAGTACGCGCAGCGGCGTTTTGAACCCGCGCGCATCGAGAGCTTCGAGCAGCAGCGTGGTGCCCTCGTCCACCTTGCCGTGGCCGAACACGCCTGGGTGGCTAGCAAGCGTCAGCTCACCGGCGGCGAAGGTCGTCCAGGCGGCGTCCGGATCATTGAGCATCTTGGTGCGCGTGGAGTAAAGCGAGCAGCGCCGGGCGTTATCGAGTTTGTCCCACGTCAAGCCACGCTCATCGAGCCACTTGGGCACGCGCTTGATGCCGCCCTGATGCTCGCCGACGATATCGACGGCGGTGCCTTCGGGCAGCACCTGGCAGAGCCAGTCGAGCCACCAAAGTCCAAGCTGATGCGCCTTGGGCCAGAACAGCACTACCTGGCCGTCGAGTTCGATATTTGGCGCGAACGGGCTAAACGCCGCCTTTTGGTGGGCCTGCCAGACATCTCGCAGGGCGACGCTGTCGCTGACCATGCTGGCGCTTTGCTGAACGAGCCACTCGTCGCGCCCGGGAGCAACCGGGCACAGCGCGGTTTGATCGCCGTAGTAGCGCTGTAGAAGCTGGCAAGCGGGAAGTTGGGCACTCATGAATCGGCCTCGGGTTGGGTCAATGGCTTGATCACTGATTAGGTCAATGGTTTGGTCAACGTGTAGAGCAAATAGCGCCCCAGCCGCCAGTGCGGCTCGGCGCGGCAGTACGCTTTTTCCAGCGCCAAAAGCGTGGCCTGCTCCGCCTCGTTGACCGGGGGCTTGCGCAGGTAGTCCTGAAAGATGCGGATACCCGCCGCCTGTGAGAGCGAAAGGCCGTTCTCTTCGGCCCAGGCACTGATTTGTTCGTGCGTCACCGGCGAGATCGGCGTCAGCCGCTGGCGCTTGCCTTTGCCTTCGAGCCGGTCGCTGAGCGCCTTTTCCAGGTTCCCCTTCACGGCGTTGGAAAAGCGCAGCGCGTCGCGGTTGAAAACCATGAGACTCAGCTGGCCGCCGGGGGCCAGCAGCCCGGCCAGCGTTTTAATCGCGCCTTGCGGCTCGCCCAGCCACTCGAGCACCGCGTGGCAAGTGATCAAAGGCCAGGGGCCGGGCGCCTCGAGCGCCAGCGCCTGAAGCGGGGCCTGAAGGTACTGGATGGCGCCGTCAAAAATCGCGTCGCGCTCGGCGTGCCAGCGCCGGGCGTAGTCGAGCATGTCGCCGGAAGGCTCGGCCAGCGTTACCCGGTGGCCGCGCTCGGCGAACCAGGCCGCCTGCTGGCCAAGGCCGCCGCCGACGTCAAGCACCGGCTGGGCATCGAGGGTCAACATCTGCGGCAGCAGGTGATCGAGCATTTTCAAGCGCAGCTCGCCGCGCGGGGCGTGATAGAGCGCGCGGGAGAACTTCTCGGTCATGCCGTCGAAGTAGCGATCGCCCGCCCCGGTCAATTCATAATGTGAGTGCATAGTCCAAGTACATAGTTTGACTGCATAAATTCCGACGAGCCGATTCAAAGCGGTGTAGTTTACGCTTGTTGCGCTGAAAACGCCTGGCATGGCAGGTGGCGCTGCCAGTTTTCGCACTCCTCGAGGTCATGAGCGAGCTGCAAAAGCGCCCTGTCATCACCAAAGCGGCCAACGATTTGCACGCCGATGGGCAGGCCCCCGGCATCGCGATGAAGCGGCAGCGACATGGCGGGCTGGCCGGTCAAATTCGCCAGTTGAGTAAACGGCGTGCGCGCGAGCGCTTGGGCTGCCAGGTGCTTCAACGCACCGGCTCGTAGCGCCAGTCGGGAAAGCCCAGGTACCGCCAACAGCGTCAAAAGCCGCTCTCTGGTAGCGGAAGGATAAAGCTCGCCAATACGCGGTGCGCTTGACGCTGTCACCGGCATCACCAGCGCATCAAAACGCTGGTGAAATGCGCTCATTTGCTCTGCCGCCACGAACCACTCGCGCCGTCCACGCTCGTACTCTCTGGCCGAGAGTTTGGTGCCAAGGCGGCCGATGGCCCGGGTGGCCGGCTCGATATCGAGCCGGCCAAGCGCTACTCCGGTTTCCCGGCTTACCCACTCCAGATCCGCGGCGACTTGGCCGAGATAAAGCGTCAGGTAGCTGCTGGCCAAACGGGCGCCGTCGACCGGCGGGTCGCACCAGCTCACCTCGTGGCCCATATCGGCCAGCGTTTTCGCGGCGTGTTCGACGGCCTTTCGCGTTTCTGGATCGAGCCGTGTGCCGAGGCTTTGGCTTAATGGGTCGCCAAAGGAGACCGCGATGCGCCGCCGCGGGCTGGGTGATGGCAGCGCTGCCAGGTAGCCGGTTTCTCGAGCCACCGGGTAAGGGCCGCAGGGGCCTGAGCCGTTGATGTGCTCCAACAGCGCGGCGCTGTCGCGCACGCTTTTGGTGATGGCGTGCTCGACCACCGCGCCCTGCCACACCTCGGCCTGAGCGGGTGGAAGCGGCGTGCGCCCGCGGGTCGGCTTGAAGCCAAACAGACCGCAGTAGCTTGCCGGAATGCGGATCGAGCCACCGCCGTCGGCGGCCAGCGCCAGAGGCACCAGACCGCCGGCCACCGCCGCGGCGGCGCCGCCACTTGAGCCACCCGGCGAATAGCCGGCGCGCCAGGGGTTGTGCGGGTGGGGAAACGCTTTCGGCTCGGTAATGGCCATTAAGCCAAACTCCGGCGTGGCGGTTTGCCCCAACACCACGAGCCCCGCCTGCCGCGCCCGTGTGATGAGCGGCGAATCCTCAAGGGGGCGCCACCCGGCAAGCGAAGCGCTTCCCGCCGCCAGCGGCTCACCGGCGATCGCCATCAACAGATCCTTGCCAAGAGTGGGCACGCCCGCAAAACAAGTGTTTTGATCCACGGCGCGGCTTTCGCGACGCGCCTGCTCGAAGCGGGTACGCACCACCGCGCGCAGCGCCGGGTTGCGCTGCTCGATCGCCTCGATGGCCACCTCGCAAAGCTCTTTACGGCTGACCTCACCGCGACGAACGAGCTCGGAAAGCCCCGTGGCGTCGAACCCCTGGTACTCCTCTACCCTCACCGAACGCCTCCCGGACCGGCCCGTTCACTTAAAAAGGCTACTCTACCACCATTGGCGATATTGCCCAGGGCGGGCGAACGCGATAACGTTAGCGCCATTAATGGGAACGTTCCCACACCCCTTTAACGGCCTTACGAATGACGATTCCCCGCGCTACGCTCATTGAAGTCGCCCGAGCGGCGAATACCTCGAAAACCAGCGTTTCGCGCTTTTTCGGGCCGGAGCGCGACAAGTTATCCCCAACGCTCAAAGCGCGTATCGACACCGCCGCGAGGGCGCTTGGCTATCAGCCCAACCTGATGGCACGCGGGTTGAAAGGCGGCGGCACCCGGCTTTTGGGCATGCTGGTGGCCGACATTCGAAATCCGTTTTCCGTCGCCGCCGTGCACGGCGTCGAGCAGGCCGCACGCACTCGGGGCTACTCGCTCATCGTCTGCAATACCGGAAATGACCCGGCCCAGGAGCAGCGCCACTTGGCGCTTTTGAGCGCCTACCAGGTGGAAGGTTTGGTGGTCAACGCCGTGGGCGCCCCTAACCAGGTGCTCGACTCGCTCACTCAAACCGACGTGCCGGTAGTGCTGCTGGACCGAGAAATTCCCAGCGTCAGCAGCGCCGTGGTCGGGCTGGACAACGCGCTTGCCATCGATACCGCCCTGGATCATTTGGTCGCGCGGGGCTACCGCCAGGTACTCTACGTCACCAACGACCCGGCCACCGCTAGCGCCCGCCGGGAGCGCCTGGAGCGTTTCATCGACCAAAGTGCCAAGCGACAACTGACTGCGCACGTCCAGTCGAGTCTCGATCCTGCACGCCTTTATCCGGCGTTGAAGGCGCTCAAGACGCCGCCAGCGCCCACCGCGGTGCTCTGCGCCAACGGCACCGCGACGCTTAGCGCGGTGCAGGGCTTTCAGGCGCTGGGGATCACCCTGGGTGCCGTGGGCCTGATGGGGATCGACGAGCTCGACTGGTGCGCCCTGGTCGGCCCGGGGATCACAACCCTCGCACAGCCATTTGACGCCATCGGCGAGGCGGCGATCGCGCGCCTGCTCGCCCCGTTTGGCACACGCATTACCGATCGCCACGCGCCGCATCTACTCGCGCGAGGCAGTACGATCCATCCCGATTTCCCTCTTTTCTGATCCTTTGGAGACTCCCCCATGTCGACCCAACCCTCTGCGCTTTCCGTTCTCACCTTTGGCGAGGCCATGGGCATGCTCGTGGCCGACTCAACCGGGCCGCTGGCTACCATCGAGCACTTTCACCGCCGGCTGGCCGGCGCCGACAACAACGTCGCCATCGGCCTTTCGCGGCTCGGCTTTCAGGTCAGCTGGCTAAGCCGGATCGGCCGCGACAGCTTCGGCGAGTTCGTGCGCCAGACGCTGACCGCCGAGGGCATCGATGATCGCTATATCGTCACCGACCCGGAGCACCCCACCGGGCTGATGTTCAAGGAGCGCGCCGAGCACGGCGCCGACCCGCGGGTGGAGTATTTCCGCCGGGGGAGCGCGGCGAGCCATCTAAGCACTGTCGACGCCGACGCGGTGGATTTCGCGAGTCTCGACCATCTACACGTGACCGGCATTACCCCGGCGCTCTCGGATAGCGCCCTCGCGCTCACCCGACGGCTGATGGAGCGCGCCCGCGCCAACGGCGCCACCATCTCGTTCGACCCGAACCTTCGCCCGACGCTTTGGCAAAGCGAGGCGCAGATGCGTGATACGCTCAACGAGTTGGCGGGCCTGGCCGACTGGGTACTGCCGGGACTGGCCGAAGGCGAGCGCCTGACCGGCGAAAAGACGCCGGAGGCCATCACGGATTTCTACCTCGAGCGCGGCGCCAGCGCGGTCGTCATCAAGCTCGGGCCGCAGGGCAGCTACTATCGTGGCCGCCTGGGCGGGACGCTGGAAAGCCTGGACGTGCCCGGTCAGCCGGTAGCCCACGTGGTCGACACGGTCGGCGCAGGAGACGGCTTCGCCGTGGGTTTGATCAGCGCGCTGCTCGAGGGGTTATCGCCGGCACGGGCGCTGGCGCGCGGCAACCTGGTCGGCGCCCAAGCGGTGCAGGTCGTCGGCGACATGGAGGGGCTGCCCTCTCGCGAACGACTGCAAGCGCTCGAGGGTGACGTTTAAAAAATCGTTTACGAAAACGGTTTATAAAATCAATAGTCAGATAACGCGTACAGCCAAGCGACAGGAGAAAGCATGAAAAAACGCATCATTGTTCAGGGACGACTCAACGACGATCAGCTGGCAGAACTTAGTGAGCATTTCGAGCTGCTCGAGCCGCTTGGCTCTTTCGATCTGTCGGATGCCGGGGTACGCGAGACCCTTTCACAGGTTCATGGCATCGTCGGTGCGAGCCTGCCGGTCACCCCTGAGTTTCTCGGCGCGGCGCCCAATCTCGAGGTCATCGCCACGGTGTCGGTGGGCTACGACACCGTTCCCGTCGACGAGCTGACCCGTCGCGGCATCCTCTTGTGCAACACGCCGGACGTGCTGACCGAAACCACTGCGGATACCGGCTTCGCGCTGATCATGGCGACCGCGCGGCGCATGGTGGAGCTGGCGACCTGGGTCAAGGCCGGCGCCTGGGAAGCCGGCGTGGGCACCGAGCTTTACGGCAGCGACGTGCACGGCAAAACGCTCGGCCTGGTGGGCTTTGGGCGTATTGGCCAGGCCGTGGCTCGGCGTGGGGCGCTCGGCTTCAACATGAAGGTGCTCTACTCCAATGCTTCGCCCAAGCCCGAAGTCGAACGTGAGCTCGGCGCCGAGCGCCGCGAGCTCGATCAGCTTCTGAGCGAAGCCGACTTCGTCTGTCTCACCGTGCCGCTGACCGAAGAGACCGAGAAGCTGATTGGCGCTAATGAGCTCGAGAAGATGAAGTCGTCGGCCATTCTGGTCAACATCGCTCGCGGCAAGGTGGTCGATGAAGGCGCACTGATCGATGCGCTGGAGCGCGGAGTCATTAAAGGCGCCGGGCTCGATGTGTTCGAGAACGAGCCGCTTGGCGATACCTCGCCGCTGCCCGGCATGGCCAACGTCGTCGCCCTGCCCCACATCGGCTCTGCTACCCATGAGACGCGTACCGCCATGGCTCAGCGCGCCGTGGACAACATGCGCCTGGCGCTGATCGGCGAGCGCCCGCTGAGCCCGGTCAACGACGAGGTGCTGAAATGAGTGAAGCGGGCCTATGCCTGCTGTTCGACTCCGACGGCACGCTGGTGGATAGCGAGATTCTACTGGCCGAGGTCATGGGCGAGCTGCTGCCCGAGTTCGGCTTGCCCTTCTCGGCAAACCAGTACATGGAGGAGTTTCGCGGCGTGCGCTTTCAAACCATCGTCAACGAGCTGGAGGCGCGCTTCACGCCGTTGACGCCGGATCGGTTCGAGGCGCTCGAGGCGGACATGCGTTCGCGCATGGAAGCACGCATGCGCGCCGAGCTTGCGCCCGTGGCCGGCATGCCGGCCGCTCTCGATCTGCTGGCAAGCTACCCCAAGGCGGTGGTCTCCAACGGGCCGGAGCGCAAGATCCGCTGCGCGCTGGAGAGTACCGGCCTCGAACACCATTTCGCGGGCCGGCTTTTCAGCGCCTACACCCTCAACGTCTGGAAGCCGGACCCGGAGCTTTACCGCCAGGCAGCCACGGCCATGGGGTTCGCCCCACAGCACTGCATCGTGATCGACGACGCGGCGGTGGGCGTCGAGGCGGGGCTGGCCGCCGGCATGCGGGTGATTCATCTCAACCACTTTCCTGATGAGGAGCGCACCCCAAAAGGCGCGGTCGAGATTCGCCATGCAAGCGAACTTGCCGACGCCGTTCACCGGCTGCGCGAGGACATCGCGGTTTAGCACGCCCTGTTTCAAGAGCGCGCCGACAAAAAAGCCCCGCCGTAGCGAGCTCCGGCGGGGCTTTTTCGATGGCGTTCAAGGGCCTAACGCAGTAAAGGCCTATCTCGCCGTGAGGGCTTTCACCGCCACCTCGACGCCTCGAAGCTCGGCCAGGCCCCTCAGCCGCCCGTAGAGCGGGTAGCCCGGCGCTGTTTGGCGCTGCTGATCGTCGAGCATGTGGTGGCCGTGGTCTGGTCGGATCGGAAGGCGCGCCCCGCCTTCAACGTCGCGGCGGCGCTCCTCCTCGACCAGTGCCTGGACGACGCCGACCATGTCGACGTCGCCAGCCAGATGCGGCGCTTCATGAAACGAGCGCGGATCAGTCTCGCGCCTTGTCGAGCGCAGGTGAGCAAAATGAATATGTGGCGCGAAGTGGCGCGCCATGGCGACCAGATCGTTGTCCTCGCGCACCCCGTAAGAGCCGGTGCAGAAGGTGAGGCCGTTGGCCGGGCTCGGCGCGGAGTCGATCACCCGCTGGGCATCGTTCTGGGTCGACACCACCCGCGGCAGGCCCAGAAGCGGTCGGGGCGGGTCGTCCGGGTGGATCGCCATGCGAATGCCGACCTCTTCGGCGACCGGAATCACCGCGCGCAGGAAATAGGCCAGGTGCTCGCGAAGCGCCTGGGCGTCGATCGCCGCGTAGCCTTCAAGCGCCTGACGAAACTGCGCCAGAGTGTAGTGCTCCTCGGCGCCAGGCAGCCCGGCGATCAGCGTGTCGACGAGCTTCGCGCGCCCGGCCTCATCCAGGGTCTCGAGGTAGCGCTCGGCATCCCGCTGGTCGGCCTCGGAGTACTCCTCGAGCGCGCCGGGGCGCTCGAGCAGGTACAGATCGAACGCGGCGAAGGCGGTCTGATCGAAACGCAGCGCCCGGGCGCCATCGTTCAGGCGGTAGGTCAGATCGGTGCGCGTCCAGTCGAGAATCGGCATGAAGTTGTAGCAAACGATGTCGATCCCGCAGGCGGCCAGATTTCTGAGCGTCTGGCAGTAGGTGTCGATCAGCGCGGCACGCTCGGGTAGCCCCTTCTTGACCGCCTCGGGCACCGGCACGCTTTCGACCACCGACCAACTGAGCCCCGCCGCCTCGATCATCGCCTTGCGCTCGCGAATCGCCTCCACCGACCAGACCTGGTCGTTGGGCACGTCGTGAAGCGCGGTGACGATGCCGGTCGCGCCGGTCTGGCGAATCTCATCGAGTTGAATCGGGTCCTTGGGCCCGAACCAGCGCCAGGTATGTTCCATGAAATCTCCTTTTAGCGAGCGCCCTGAGCGGCAAGCTCGGCAATGGCCGGCTCGACGCCGCGCTCAGTCAGCGTGAGATAAGCATCAAGCACCTGCTGCTTGAAGTACTCGCTGCGCGCCAGGGCCTGGGGCATGACCGCCTCAAAACCGAAGAAGGCGTCGACCAGCGCGCAAGCGTCGTCGCCGTGACGCTGATGAAGCGCTTCGAGCTGTTCGGCCATCGGGTCATCGACGCGAAACGCGCGACCGGCCAGCGTACTGCCTTGGGTGTAGCGAATCCAGCCAGCCAGGCCCAGCGCGACGCAGGCGGTGTCGCGCCCGCAAGCCAAATTGGCCTCGGCGACCTGCAGCCAGCGCTGGGGCAGCTTCTGGCTGCCGTCCATGGCGATCTGCTGGAGCTTGTGGCGCAGGCTGTCGTTGGCAAAGCGCGCCAATAACGAATCTGCATAGGCGTCCAGGTCGATCTCTTTGGGCATGTCCAGCGTCGGCGCGGCTTCCTGGCGCATGTAGGCGCTCAGAAGCGCTTGGTAGACCGGGTTTGAGACGGCGTCGAACACGGTGTCGATATCGGCCAGCGACCCCAGATAGGCGAGCAGCGAGTGGCTGCCGTTGAGCATACGAAGCTTCATGGTCTCGAACGGCGCCACGTCGGCGACCATGGTCACGCCCTCCTCTTCCCAGGCCGGGCGGCCCTCGGGGAAGCGGTCCTCGACCACCCACTGGGAAAAGGCCTCGCACACCACGGCGTTGGCATCATCGACCCCAAGTGTCTTGAGCGCGGCGAAATCCTGTTCGGTCATGGCCGGCACGATGCGATCGACCATGCTACAAGGAAACGCGACGCGCTCGAGAATCCAGTCGGCCAGCGCTGCGTCGTGAACGCGAGCAAGCTGCGCCACCGCCTGACGGGTGCGCTCGCCGTTATCCGGCATGTTGTCGCAGCAGAGCACGGTGAACGGCGCCTGCCCTGCGTCCCGGCGCCGTTTGAGTGCCTCGACCAGAATGCCCGGCGCGGTACGCGGCGCTTGCGGCGCGGCGATATCCGCCTGGATCATCGGGTCATCGCGCAAAAGCTCGCCGCTGGCCGGGTTCAAAAAGTAGCCTTTCTCGGTGACGGTGAGCGTGACGATACGCGTTTTTACATTCGAAAGGCGTGCCAGCAGCGCCTCCAGGTCGCGCCCCCACTGCCCGTCCGGGCTCTGGCCGGTGAACAGCGTCTCCTCGATGGCGCCTACTTCGCGAACCGTCACGTTGTCGCTATCGCGGTACTCGGCCACGTGGTAGCGAAAGCCCGCCTCGGCCAGAGAATCGACCAGCGAGGCGCCTCGGCGCAGATTCGCCGAACTCACGCCCCACTGACCGTCGCCGGTACGGCCCCGGTAGCGTTCGAGATACACCGCCTGGTGAGCGCGGTGAAACGCGCCCAGGCCCAAGTGGACGATGCCGATGCGGCCTTTTTGAGTGGCGGCGTCGATGCGTTGCGTCGTCACGGTTAGTTACTCCCCATCAACAAATTCGGCAGCCACAGCGAAATGGCCGGTACGTAGGTGACCAGCAGCAGCACCGCCAAGTTGCAGAGCAGAAACGGGACGATGGCGCGGGCGACCGAGAGCATCGGCAGCTTGCCGATCCCGGCGACCACGAACAGACACACCCCGACCGGCGGCGTGGTCAGGCCGATCATCAGGTTGAGCACCGCGATCACGGCGAAGTGCACCGGGTCGACGCCGACGCCGGTCGCCACGCCCACCAGCGCGGGAAACAGAATGATCAGCGCGGCGATGGTTTCCATGAACGCGCCGACGAACAGCAGAATCAGGTTGAGGATCAGAAGCACGATCAGCGGGTTTTCGCTGATCGACAGGATCAGCGTGGCGATCATCTGCGGAATCTGCTCGCTGGTCAGAATCCAGCCGAACAGGTTGGCAAGGCCAACCATCAGCAGAAGCGACGACGAGGTCAGCACGGTGTCGACCAGAATGCCCGGCAGCTTGCGCCAGGTCAGTCCCTTGTAAACATACATGCCCACCGCCAGCGCGTAGACGCAGGCGACGATCGACGCTTCGGTCGGCGTAAAGAAGCCGCCGATGATGCCGTAGAGGATGATCACGGTCATCAGCAGCGCCCAAAACGCGGTTTTGGCCTCGCGCAGCAGCTGCAAAAACGGCACGCGCTGCTCTTTCGGATAGCCGCGGCGAACGGCGAGGATGTACACCGTGACCATCATCGCCACACCCATCAAAAGCCCGGGCACGGCGCCGGCCAGGAACATGCGGCCCACCGAGATACCGCTAAGCGACCCTGCGATGATCATCGGCACGCTGGGCGGAATGATAGGCCCGACCGTGGAAGACGCCGCAGTGACGGCGGCGGCGAAAGGCTTGTCGTAGCCCGAGCGCGCCATGCCGGGAATCATCACCGAGCCGATGCTCGCCGAATCCGCCACTGCGGTACCGGAGATACCGCCAAAGATCATCGACCCGCCGACGTTGGCAAGGCCGAGCCCGCCGCGAATATGGCCCAGCAGCGCGTTGGAAAAGCGCACGATGTGCTCGGTGATGTTGCCTACGTTCATGAGATTGCCGGCCAGCACGAAGCCGGGAATGCACAGCAGCACGAAGGTATCGATACCCGCGAACATGCGCTGGGGCACGATAGTCAGCGAAATGCCCTCCATCAGCAGGTAGGACATCGATGAGATGCCGAGTGCGAAGGCAATGGGCATGCCCACCACCAGAAGCACCAGAAACACACTAAATAAAATGATGACTTCCATGCTCAGGACTCCTGTTCACGCACGGCGGGGCGACACATCGCCAACACCCCCTCGAGGGCACCCAGGGCGCTGTAAACCAGCAGCAGCGCGTAGGTGACGACCGTCGAGAAGAAGATATACAGCATGGGCAGCTTGAGCGTCGGCGAGGTTTGCCAGGTGCCGTTCTGGGCGTACTGCCAGGCGTAGGGCAGCACCATGAACGCGAACGCGCCGATCCCCAAACAGATCAGCGCCTGAAACAGTGCGCGCAGGCGCGGGCTCAGCATGTGGTGGAACAGCTCGACGCTGATGTTGCGATTCTGGCGCAATACGACGCCAGCGGACAGCGACACCATGTAAATGAAGAGATAGCGCGAAAGCTCTTCGGTCCAGGAGATGGAGATCGGCAGAAACAGCCGCGAACAGATTTGCAGCAGGACGGTGCCGGCAATGGCAACCAGCGCCAGCACGGCGAGGGTCAAAAAGCAGGTATCGACCCAGCCGATCAGCCGACCCACCGGCCCCTGAAGTTTGGGTACCGTCGACATCGAATCCAGACTCTGTAGCGCTTCGTGCTCGAGCGCGTGTTGATCCGAGCTCATAAACGTATCCTCGAGGGGCTAGCCGCTCTAGAAGTTGAAACTCTTGCAATTTGGTTGTTGCAATTAGCTATCTTGCGATTCAGACGATTGCAGTTCTTGAGATGGCATATACAAAAGTGGGCTGGCCTTGCGACCAGCCCACCTTGGTTGCCTACCGGCGTTACAGGTCCTGAATGGCCTCGAAGAGCTCACGCTGCTCCGGCGTCAGGGCCTCGAGCACCGCCGGGCGGGCCTGCTCGGCAAAGGCGTCGACGTCGGCCTCGATGAACTCCATACCACGCTCGGAAAGCGCCTGCTCCAGACGCTCCTGGTCCTCGACGAACAGGTCGGCCTCGAAACTCTGCATGGTCTGCGCAGCGTCGCGTACGACGGTTTGCAGCTCATCCGGCATGCTTTCGAGCTGATTGCGGCCGATCACCACGTAGATCCAGCTACGCACGTGGCCGGTCATGTTCACGTAGTCCTGAACTTCGTTGAAGCTTGCGCTTTCGATCAGGCTCAGCGGGTTCTCCTGGCCTTCCAGCGTGTTTTGCTGAAGCGCGGTGAACACTTCGCTGAACGCCATCGGGGTCGGGCGGGCGCCGAGCGCCTGCCAGACATCGACGAACAGCGGCACGTTAGGCACGCGCAGACGCAGGCCATCCAAGTCTTCCGGCGTGCGAATCGGGCGGTTGGAGGTCAGCTCACGCGGGCCGCGCTCGAACCAAGCCAGCGGCACCAGGTTGGTGCGCTCGATGATCTGCTCTTCGATCTCGCTGCCGATTTCGCCATCGACTGCCGCGTGCAAATGCTCGGAGTCGCGGAAGGCGTAGGGCACCGCCATCATGGCCGCCTTCGGCGCCCAGTTCTGCAGGCTTTCGCCGGTGATGGTCATATCCGCAGTGCCGAGCTGGATGCTGTTGATCACATCCATTTCATTACCCAGCTGCTCGCTCGGGTAAAGGCGAACCTCGATCTGACCGTCGGAGTTGGCTTCCACCTCCTCCTTGAACTTCTCGGCGGCCTTGTGCCAGATGTTCTGCTCGTTGGCCAGATGGCCAAAGCGCAGCGTGTAGTCCGCCGCCAGCGCCGACTGCGCGCTGACAAGCATCGTTGTGATAACCGCACTGGTGAGTAATTTCTTGATCATTTTCGTCACTCCTGCACTTTTGCGTTGTTGGTTGTTAATCGCGCGTGGGTTTGTTGAGTTAGCGTGATGAGTAGTTATATGCCTTAAGCGCCGATCTGGATCAGCACCTTGCGGGCTTCTTCCGGGCGATGGTCGAGCATCTCGATGGCGTCGGGCATTTCATCGAGCGGCAGCCGGTGGCTGACCAGCGCCAGCGGGTCCAGCTTACCGCTTGCCATGAGCTCGAGCACCTCCGGAAACTTGCGGTTGTTAAGCCGCGAGCCGACCAGCGTCAGCTCCTTTTTGATCACTTCGAGCTGCACCAGATCGCTTGGCTGGACGCTAAAGCCCAAAAGCCCGATGCGGCCAGCGGGCGACGCCAGGCGCAGCATTTGCGGCAAAAGCGCCGGCACGCAGGCGGCGTCGGCGATCAGCGGTACGCCTTCGCCTTTGGTAAGCGCCGTAATTTCCTGCTCGACGTCCTGGGTGCGGCTGTTGAAAACGTGGGTGGCGCCAAGGCTCTTGGCTGCCTCCAGGCGCTCGTCGATCACATCAGTAACGATGATCTCTTCGAGCCCCAGGGCTTTGGCCATCTGCAGGATGGTCATACCGATCACGCCGGCGCCCAGAATCAGCAGGCGATCGCCCGGGTGCGGCTGCATACGATCCAGCACGTTGGCGGCGATGGTGTAGGGCTCGACCAGCGCGGCAGCGTCCAGGCCAATGTGCTCGGGAAGCTTATGCACGTTAGCGGCCGGCACGGCGACGAACTCTTCGAAGCCGCCGTGACGGTGCACGCCGATCACTTCCAGCGCACTGCACACGTTGGGGCGGCCAATGCGACACGGATAACATTCGCCGCAGCTGATGACCGGATCGACGCAGACGCGCTCGCCGGCGCTCACGCCGTCGACGCCTTCGCCAACGGCTTCGATCACGCCGGCGAACTCGTGGCCGGTGATACGCGGAAAGCGCACGAAGGCGTTATCGCCGTGAATGATGTGCATGTCCGAGCCGCAGATCCCGGCGAACGCCACGCGCACCAGCACTTCACCCGCGCTGGGGGTCGGCGCGTCGATATCGGCGACGCGGTAGTCGTGGGGCGCGCTTACCTGAAATGCTTTCATGGGTAAAAAACTCCTTACCAGTGCCAGAGAGTGCCGTCTTCCAACCGGTTGACCGGCAGGCTCGCACGCTTGTAGGGGTACTGCTTGGCCAGCTCCTCGTCGATATCGACGCCGTGCCCCGGGTTCTCGCCGACGAGGAAGTGGCCATCCTCGAAGCGGTAATCGTGCGGGAACACCTCGTTGGTGGCGCTGGTGTGCGGCATGTACTCCTGAATGCCGAAATTGGGCACCCAGGTATCGAAATGGATGGCCGCGCCCATGCAGACCGGCGAAAGATCCGTCGGTCCGTGGAAACCGGTGCGCACGTGGTAGAGACCGGCCAGATCCGCCAGACGGCGCACATGGGTAATGCCGCCGGCGTGTGTGAGCGTGGCGCGAATGTAGTCGATCCACTGATTTTCGATCAGCGCCTTGGCGTCGAACAGGCTGTTGAACACCTCACCGACCGCCAGCGGCGTGGTGGTGTGCTGACGAATCAGCCCGAAGCCTTCTTGGTTTTCCGCCGGCACGCAGTCCTCGAGCCAGAAGAGATTATAGGGCTCCACCGCCTTGCCAAGGCGCGCGGCCTCGATGGGCGTTAGCCGGTGATGAACGTCGTGCAGTACGTGCAGGTCGTCACCAAAGCGCTCGCGTACGGCGGCGAAGAGTTTCGGTACGTGGTTCAGGTATTTCGAGGTGCTCCATACGTGCTCGGCAGGCAGGTCCGCATCCGCCGGCTCGTAGGGCTCGCCCTCTTTTTTGGCAACGCCGTAGATGCTGGCGATGCCCGGCACGCCAGCCTGAACGCGCACCGCCTTGTAGCCCTGCTCGACGTGGCGGGCAACCTCCTCGAGGCAGGCGTCGATATCGCGGCCGGTGGCGTGACCGTAAACCATCACGCGCTCGCGGCTCTTGCCACCCAGCAGCTGGTAAAGCGGCATGCCCGCGAGCTTCGCCTTGATGTCCCAAAGCGCCATGTCCACCGCGGCGATCGCGCTCATGGTGACCGGCCCGCGCCGCCAGTAGGCGCCGCGATACAGATAGTGCCAGATATCCTCGATACGCTGCGGGTCACGACCGATCAGCGCCGGAATGACGTGCTCGTCCAGATACGCGACCACGGCCATTTCGCGCCCGTTGAGGGTAGCGTCGCCGATGCCGTAGGTCCCCTCGTCGGTAACGATCTTCAGGGTAACGAAGTTACGCCCCGGGGAGGTAACGATGGTATAGGCGTGTTCGATCTTCATGGAGCTGCCTCTTCAATGAGGGATTGCGTTTCCTGAGCATCAAACATCTCGGGAAAGCGATGAACCAGGTCGGGTAGAGAAACGAGTATTTCGCGCAGGTGGCGCCGCATGGCCTGCTCGGCAAGCGTGACGTCGCGCTCTTCGATGGCGGATACGATGTCGACGTGCTGGTCGACCAGCCGTGCGATGGGCGTGGTGTCCGGAACGCTCAGATAGCGCACGCGGTCGAGCTGTACGCGCACCTCCTCGATCACCTTCCAGGCCGCGTGCTGGCCGACGGCCAGCGACAGCGTTTTATGAAAGCGCTCGTCGAGCTGGTAAAAAAGCGTGGCATCGTGGGGCTGAATGCAGCGGCGCTGACGTGCGATCAGCTCGTTGAGCTCGTCGATCACGGAGGACGCAAGCCCCTTGGCGCTTGCCTGACGCACCACGGCGACCTCGACGGCTTCGCGAACGAAGCGTGCCTCGAGCACCGCGCGTTGGGAAATCTTGACGACGAACGTGCCGCGCTGCGGGCGAACCTCAACGAGCCCTGACTCTGACAGGCGAATGAACGCCTCGCGTACCGGCTGGCGGCTCACCGAGAAGGCATCCGCCACTTCCTTTTCGGACAGCGCTTTACCCGGCGCCAGTACCATCTGAATGATGGACTGCCTGAGCACCTGGTAAAGGCGTTGGCGTACGGACTCGGTGTCCGAAGTCTCCCGCCAAAGCGTTTGTAGCGTAAGATTGATGTCGCCCATGAATACCGCCTGAAAGAGGGTCTCGACCCAAAGCCAATGGCGCTAGTATGGTAGTATGGCGAAACAAACAAAAGCCCCCGGACCCTATACTTTGGTTTAAGGTAAGCACACATGAAACGCCCGCGTTACACCGGCAGGAACTACAAAAAAGCGCTGAATATCGAGGATTTGGAGCGGATTGCGAAGCGTCGACTACCCAATTTCGTTTTCGAGTACGTTTACGGCGGAAGCGACGATGAGCATACGCTCAGACACAACCGCTCGGTATTCGACCAGTACCTGTTTGAACCCAAAACGATGACGAACGTCGGCCCGCGAAAGCTCGATACCACCCTTTTCGGGCACACTCATACCATGCCGCTGGCGATTGGCCCGACCGGGTTCAACGGTATGCTCACCCGCGACGGCGATTTAAAACTCGCCCGGGCGGCGCGAGACGCCGGCATTCCCTTCGTGCTTAGCAGCGTTTCCACCACCCGCCTTGAAGAGATCGCTGCCATCGAAGGGCTCACGGCGTGGATGCAGATCTACTTCTACCGCGACCGCGAGTTCGTCAAATCGATGATCCGGCGCTGCGCGGATGCCGGCTTCGACGCCATCGTGGTGACCACCGACAGCGCCATCTACGGCAACCGCGAGTGGGACGTGCGCAATTTCCGCCGGCCGATGAAACCCTCGCTTCCCAACCTGCTGCATCTGCTCACCAAACCCGGCTGGATGAGCGATGTCCTTTGGCCCGACGGCCTGCCCACGTTCAAGAACCTGGACGATCTGCTGCCGCCGGACAAACGCAACGCCCAGGGCGCCTCGCAGATCATCGGCCCGCAGCTCGACCCGACGCTCAACTGGGATGATATCGCTTGGCTTCGCGAGCTCTGGCCCGGCAAGCTCATGCTCAAGGGCATTCTCTCGCCGGATGAGGCCGAAGAAGCCGCTGAGCGCGGCGTGGACGCCCTTGTGCTTTCCAATCACGGCGGCCGCCAGCTCAACCACTCACTTTCGCCCATGGATACGCTGGCCGAGGTGAAGGCACGCGTGGGTGATCGCTGCCAGCTGTTCGTCGACAGCGGCTTTCGTCGCGGCACCGATATTCTCAAGGCCCGCGCGCTCGGCGCCGACGCCGTTTGGCTTGGCCGAGCCACGCTGTATGGGCTGGCCGCTGGCGGTCAAGCGGGCGTGACACACGCCTTGGGGCTGCTCAAAAAGGAGATGGAATCGACGCTCGGGCTTCTCGGCCACACGCGCCTGGACGCGCTCGATGCCACGTGCCTGCGACAGCGTCACTTTTAATACCCATCCCGCCACCCGGTGCGCTGCTCGCAAGAGTGCTGGCGCCCTTCGTTTAGGTCTGACAATTCCCCAATAAGCGGCTTTGAAGCCGCTCTTTTTTACGCCTGAACCTGCGCGCCCGCTCAATTGCAGCCTCTGCTCTCGATGCCCACCTCACTGTTTCAAATTGCTAAAAGCCCTGTCGTTACGAGCTTTTGGGTGACTTTCAATCGCCCAAAAACTCATTAATTCGACTTACCCTCTTACCGTTGGAAACAAAGTCTTTCAACAAGGCAACTGACGCATCGAGCATCAAAAAATTAATCTTCCGCCTCTAAACGCCGATTAAACGGGTATTCAAGGGCGTTCGTTAGTTATTTTCTATCCACCCATCGACTCGGAAACGTCTAATTAAAAAGAATTAGACATTGATATAGCCATCCGGTCGTGGACGAACACCTTGCCTGTTTCCACTTACTCAAGGTGTCGATACGTGAAGATCAAAAAGCTCGGCCTCTCCCACTGGATTTTATCCGGCGCTTGCGCGCTCACCCTCCTCACTGCCGGCAGCGCCGCCAGCGCAGAAGACTTTCTACAGAACAGCCGCGCGGAGAATCGCTGCGAGCTGACCGACCAGCAGCAGGAAATGCTGCGGCTGGTCAACGAAGCGCGAAGCCAGGCACGTCAGTGCGGTACCGAGTACTACCCCCCGGCCGCCTCGCTCAGCTGGAGCTGCCAGCTGGAAGTCGCCGCCGAAGGCCACGCCAAAACCATGGCCGAGTACGAATACTTCAGCCACACCGGTCTTGACGGCTCGAAGATTCAAAACCGCGCCGAAGCGACCGGCTACCGTTGGCGCGCGCTTGGCGAGAATATCGCCGCCGGCCAGCCTACCTCTTCGAGCGTGGTGATTGCCTGGCTCGAAAGCCCCAGCCACTGTCGCAACATCATGCTCGATGCATTTACCGAAATGGGCATGGCCAAGGTCGACAACACCCAGTCGCGCTATCTCACCTACTGGGCTCAGGCCTTTGGCAGCGCGCGCTGAGGCCAGCAGGCGCGTGATGGATCACTCGGTCGGCGTGAGCGCGCCGTAATGTACGGCGCTAATGGCGTTTTTAGGCGAGCCGTCGACCAGCCTGGTACTGTAGGTCAAATACACGAAGGTTTGAGCCTCGGCGTCGTGCATGCGTACAACGCGCATGTTTTTGAACAACGCCGAACGGCGCTGGGAAAAGACGACCTCCTGCTCGTCGACCTCATCCGGGTCGAAGGTTATCTCACCAACCTGGCGACACGCCACGCTCGCTTCACTGGCTTCTTCGGCCAAGCCCACCGCGCCGGAAATTCCGCCAATCTTGGAATAAGAGAGATAGCAGGCGATGCCCTGCACATCCGGGTCGTCGAAGCGCTCCACCTCGATGGTGTTGTTCGGCCCCAGCATACGAAACTCGGTGCGCACGCTGCCTATATGCGCATCCTGAGCCAGAACTGACAGCGGCGATAGCGAGACCGCGATAGCAAGCGCGTTCAAAGTTAGGCGGATCTTGATCATGGTAGCGAGCCTTTAACGAGTGACACAGGGTGATGAGAGGTCTTTGAAGAGAATCGATCTAGCATCCCATTGTTATGCGCTCGACCGCGTATAACAATGGCGGCGTCTATTATCCCAAGGAATACACGTCGCCATGATGCGTCGACTATCAACGCTTTTAGTTGTCTGTACCATGATTGCTCTGCCCGCTCACGCGGCGTGCCAGCGCGAGCCGCAGCCAATCGAGCTATCCGCCCAGCCGCTCGGTAGAGCGCTCGAGCAGCTGGCCGTGCAAACGGGGTGTACGGTCGTGGGTGAATACAAGGGCAATCGCGCGCGCTTTTCTCGGCTGCACGCCTCGTCGGTGAGCGGCACTTACCGCCCCGAAGAAGCGCTCTGGGCGCTTTTGCAGGGCACGGGCTGGGAGGGCTATACCACCGACCAAGGGCTCGAGGTTTCAAAACGCCAGCAGCGCTGGGTGCTCGAACAATCGTCTGATCTGCGTGCGCGCATCGAGGAACACCCAGCGCTTTCACCAGACACGCGCCACGCCTACCTCGAGGAGCTCGACGCCGTCGAGCAAAGCGCGCAAGAGCTTGCTTTCGAACAGGGGTTCATCAGCGCCGCCGAGCAGGCAAGCTACCGCCGCAGCCTCTCAGGGATTCGTGGCGTTTTATAGCACCTAATGGTTAATCTCCACGCCCACGCGGCTGAAAAAGCCGCGTTTTTAATCAGCGTTTCAAACAGTATGCATGAATCAGCGCCGCCTGCCGGCGGAGGTTGGTAGCGCTTGGTCCGGGCTCAAGCATGAGCCATGAAAGATGAAAGATGAAAGATGAAAGGAGATCGAACGCCTTGAGCGTAGGTACCTTTTATCGTGCGAGGCCGCTTCATAAAAGTCCATTAACGCACACAAAGCGTCGCATTTCGTCAACTCATCATCGTTCATCGCCCCATACTGTTGGCCTATTCGACAAAGCCAGCAAAGGAGCAAACGATGAACCAGAACGTCATACTCACCTGCGCGGTCACCGGCGCCGGCGACACGCCGGGGAAAAATCCCAACGTGCCGGTCACTCCCAAACAGATAGCCGATGACTGTATCGCCGCAGCCAAGGCCGGGGCGAGCATCGCCCATATTCACGTGCGCGACCCGGATACCGGTGGCGTAAGCCACGAGCTTGCGCATTTTCGCGAGGTGATGACTCGGGTGCGCGAGGCCGACGTGGATATCGTAATGAATATCACCGCCGGCGGCGGCGGCGACTGGATTCCCGATGCCGCTGATCCCACTCGCGGCGGGCCCGGCACCGACATTCAAACGCCGGCCGAGCGCCACGCGCCGGTGGGCGAGCTGCTGCCTGAGCTTTGCACGTTGGACTGCGGCAGCCTTAACTTCGGCGATATGGTCTACGTCAACCCCGCCGACTGGTTGCGCGAACACGCCCGCCTGGTGCAAGCCGCCGGTGTGAAACCAGAACTCGAGTGCTTCGATCTGGGCCACGTTTGGTTTGCTCGCCAGCTCCAGCAAGAAGGGTTGATCGATGGCGACCCGCTCTTCCAGCTCTGCCTGGGCATCCCCTGGGGCGCTGAGGCAGATACGGAAACCATGCTGGCCATGCGTAACAAGCTGCCGGACAACGCCCAGTGGGCGGCCTTCGGGATCGGCCGCGCCCAGATGCCGATGGTGGCGCAGTCGGCGCTGCTCGGCGGGCACGCCCGGGTGGGGCTCGAGGACAACCTCTATTTGAAAAAAGGCGTCATGGCGAGCAACGCTGGGCTGGTCGAGAAAGCCACCGCCCTGCTCGACAATCTTGGCGCTCGCGTCATGAGCCCGGCCCAAACGCGCACTGCGCTTTCACTCAATGCCCCGCACGTGAGCCAAGCTAAAGGAGGCACTCAATGAGCCATCGTCTCAGCGTCATCGGCACCGGCGTGATCGGCAACGGCTGGATCGCCCGGGCGCTGGCCCAAGGGTTCGACGTCGTCGCTTTCGATCCAGCCCCCGGGGCCGCCGAGCGTACCCGGGCTTTCGTCGACAACGCTTGGTCATCGCTTGCGCAGATGGGCCTCGCCCAAGGTGCGAGCGCCGACCGAGTGCGCTTCGCCGACACCCTGGAAGAGGCGATCGAAGGGGCGGATCTGATTCAGGAAAACGTGCCCGAGCGTTTGGCGCTCAAGCGCGACGTGCTCGCCCGGCTCGACCAAGCCGCCGATGAAACGGTTCTGATCGGCTCGTCGACCTCCGGCTTCAAGCCCAGCGAGCTGCAGGCCGAATGCACCCGCGCGCCGGGGCGCGTGATCGTCGCTCACCCGTTCAACCCAGTGTATTTACTGCCATTGGTCGAGCTTGTGGGCGGCAGCGCCACCACGAGCGAGCATCTTGACACCGGCCAAGCGCTCTATCAAACGCTAGCCATGCGCCCATTGGTGGTGCGCAAGGAGATCGAGGGGCACCTGGCCGACCGCCTGATGGAGGCGCTCTGGCGCGAGGCGCTTCACCTGGTCAACGACGGCGTGGCCACCACCGAGGAGATCGATGCCGCCGTGGTATACGGCTGTGGGCTACGCTGGTCGCTGATGGGGACGTTTCTCACCTTTCACTTGGCTGGCGGGGAATCGGGCATGCGCCACATGCTCGAGCAGTTCGGCCCGGCGCTGAAGCTTCCCTGGACAAAACTCGAAGCGCCGGAGCTAACCGATGAGCTGATAGAGCGCGTAGTCGAAGGCTGCGAGCATCAGGCCGCCGGGCGCAGCGTCGAAGCGCTGGACCGCCGCCGGGACGACTTTCTGGTCGAGCTGTTGGGTCTGGTACAAAAATATTGGCCCGAGGCCGAAGGCCTCGAAGGACGCATCTGATGCAGATATTCTCATCGCGCGTGGTCCCGGAATGGGTTGACTACAACGGCCACATGAACGACGCCGAGTACGCTCGGGTCTTCTCTCTCGCCGTCGATGAACTAATGGTGCATATCGGTCTGGACGCCGCGGGCCGGTTGCGCCATGGGTACACCCTCTACACACTGGAAACGCACCTTAGCTATCGCAAGGAGGCCCACGAAGGCCAGCCGTTGAGCGTCAACGTGTTACTGCTGAACCGCGACGCCAAGCGCCTTCACGTTTATTTCGAAATGCACTCTCACGAAGGCAACCTACTGGCTGCCAGCGAACAGATGCTGATGGGGATGGACACCCTGAGCTCGCGCCCGGCGCCTTTTCCCGGGTCCGTGGAGGAAGCCTTGGGTCGACTTCCGAGGTGCGCGCCAGACGCCTGGCCTTCGCTGGCCGGGCGCAAGATCGGCCTCGGCTAACGTGGAGATCGCAACCTTCATTCGACACTTCGAGGCGGGGCTTAGAGCGCTGTCGTCACAACCGATGCCCGAGGCGCGCCGCAGCTATGAGGCGCTGTGCCAGCAATTCACGCCGCCAATCCCAAAGAGCATGCGGATCGAGGCGAGCACGCTTGCCGGCGTAGGCGTGACGCATTTCGTCCCCGCCCGCCGGGTACCGGGGCCGATAGTGTTTCTGCACGGCGGAAGTTTTACACTGGGCTCGAGCCGAAGCCATCGCGGCATATCCGCCAGTTTGGCCCAACGGCTAGCGCGTGAAGTGATCAGCGTGGACTACCCGCTCGCCCCGGAGGCCAACGTTGAGACGATGACCCTGCGCTGTTTGATGGTTGTCGGGGCGGCCCACCCGGCGGCGCTGGTGGGCGACAGCGCCGGCGCGCGCTTGGCGATGGACCTGGCAACGCGGCTGAATGGTGAATGGCCGCTTGGCTTGATCTACCCGCCGGTGAACGGCTTGAGTGAAGAGACGCTCGGCCCGGATGCGCCGTTGCTGAGTCGTCAGGACGTGCTTTCGCTAGGACTGCTGTATCCGGCGCTTCTTTCCCCTGCGCCAACGCCGATGCCGGCCCGTGCGATCGAAGTATTGGCAGTAGAGAACGACCCGCTCACAGGCCCGCTCGAGCGCGACATTGAGCGGTGGCGCCAGCAAGGGGCTGCAATCGGCTATCGTTGCGCGCCAACGATGGTCCACGGCGCGCTTCATGCGCACGCCCTGCTCCCCAACATGCAAAGCGCTTGGCAGGATTTCTGCCAGGCGCTCGAGCAGCGGCTGCTCTTACGTCATTCGTAGGCGGCGCGAACGGCGTCGATGGCGGACGTGCCATCTTTAGCCTCGACGCCATCGAGCCAAACGCCGACCGTATCCAGATGGGCGGCAATCCACTCCGAGGCTACCTCGTCCGCCGGGCGATCGTCGAAACTATAGCCGTGCACCCACTCGTTTTGATCCTCGATGTCCACCGTGAACTGGGAAAAAAAGCGGTGAAGCGCCGGGTCCTCATCGGCAAGGGTGGCCGGCACGATCGTCCATACGGTGCTTTCGATCTGCGCGATTCCCGTGTCATCTGCATCAGCCAGATAGGCCAGATCGAAACTCACGTTCATCCAGTGCGGCTCCCAGCCGACGAACGTGACCCACTCCTCGTCATCCATTTTCTGTTCGGCCCGGGCCAGCATCGCCGAGGTCGAGCTTTCGCGCAGGCGCCAGTCGCCCAAGCCCGCCAAGTCGTTATCGATTGCGTTGAGCACCGCGTTATTGATCCCGGTGCCGGCTTCGATGCCCTGAATCTCGCCGTCGAAACGATCGCGATAGCGCTCCAGATCCGCCACGGAGGTAACGCCTGCCTCATAAACGTAGCGCGGCACGACGAGCCCCGAGTTGGCGCCTTCGATGTTGGAGACGAGCTTCTCGACCTTGCCCTGCTCGACCAACGGTTCGACCATATCGATCTGGACCGGATACCAGCCGCCCAGATAGACGTCAAGATCGCCGCGCGTCAGCCCTTCGAGAATCACGCTGACCGCGAGTTCTCGCTGACGGGTTTCATAGCCCATCGCTTCGATGAGCTGGGCGGCGACCTCGGATTTGACCGTTACCCCCGGCCAGGGCGGAACCCCGAAGCGTACCTCGTCGAGCGCGGCGAGCGCTGGTACGGAGGATATCAGACCGCCTAAACTCAAAGCGCCGACCGTGATGGCCCTGGGTAAAGCGTTTGAAAGAGAAAAAAGGGTAGGTAAAGCGGTACGATTGCCGGTCATACGCGTCTCCTGATTGAGGGTGAACCCTCGAGTATGACGGAACCCCGCGCTTTTAATCGACACCAAGCGACATATAACCGACACCAAGCGACGTTACTAGCTAAGAGTGCCCACGTCGGCGCCCTTCGATGGGTGAATAGCCGAACCGGGCGCGAAACGCGCGCGCAAAGCTCGAACTCGACCCGAACCCGCAGGCAACACCAATGGCCAGCACGCCCATGTCGGTGTCGATTAACAGCCGTTCGGCCCGATCCAGGCGAAGATTTAGATACCACTGGCGTGGGGTAGCACCGAGCTGTCGCTCGAACAGCCGCTGTAGCTGACGCGTCGAAATATCGCTGCGCTTGGCGATCTCGATCAGCGGTAGCGGCTCCTCGAGATGGCGCTCCATCAGCGCGACGGCGTCGATCAGACGGCGGTTGTAGCTACCCAGACGCCTGGCCAGCGACATGCGCTGCTGGTCGTGATGGCTTCGCAGCCGCTCGTGAATGAGCTGCTCCGAGACCGCTACCGCCAGGCTCGCCCCGTGGCGCTTGGCGATCATTTCCAGCGACATGTCCATGGACGCCGCGCCGCCCGCGCAGAAAAAACGCCGCTCGCCGAGCTCAAAAAGTTCATCAGAGGTTTCGATCCAGGGAAAGCGTTCGCGAAAAACCGGCAAACTCTCCCAGTGAAGCGTCACGCGCTCCCCTTTGATTAACCCCGCCTCGGCCAGCAGGAAACCACCGGTATCCAGCCCGCCCAGCGCGCAGCCCGCCGCGTCCAGGCGGTGGAGCCAGCCCGTCAGCGCCCGGTCGAGATTCCGGTCCGGCTCGAAGCCACTGCATAGCGCAAGCGATGAAAGCTCAAGCGTGCCGATGGGCGCATCGACCAGCAGCGTCATGTCGTTGCTGGCGGTGACAGGCTGACCATCCTGACTGAGTAGATGCCACTCGAACAGCGCCTCCCCACTAATGCGGTTGGCGATTCGCAGCGGCTCCACCGCCGAAAAGAACGCCATCATCGAAAAACGCGGAAGCAATAGAAAGCCGATACGCTCGGGTAGCGGCCCGGAGTAATGAAGGCGCACTGGCGCTCCCTGAAGTGTGATGTAGTGAGGTGTTACAGCAAATCGCTGGATGATCACAGCGGAGAGACGCGAGCAAAACGCCGGCCCGCGCCTCTCGATCGAGGCCCCACCCTTTTTGCGTCGGTGCTAGTAAAGCCGCGCCTTGATCAGCGGTTTCAAAAGATAGCTCAAAACCGAGCGTTTGCCGGTATCATTGACCATCGCCACCTCCGTCGCGACCGGGGCGGTGGTGTCCACGGTGACAGTGCCAAGCGTCGAGGCCGAACTAGTTCGACCGCTGGCATCACTTTGGCGCCCCAGCACCAGCCCCGCGGGGTAGACGCCTTCGGACAGCGTAAAGGTGTCGTCACTGCTCGGGAACCAGCTCGCGCCGCCGTTCAGGCTGTACTGCCAAGTGTCGCCTTCAAAGAGCCCGAGCACCTTTACCGGCAGTTTCTGGTAATACCGTCCACCACGCAAGTATCGGCGACCAGGGCCTGCGTCGGCACCTTGGGCGCGTCAGTAGGGGAAGGTTCAAGCGTTAAGTCCACCGTGATCGGCCCCAGACTCGCAGCCGGGCACGGGGTGCCGGTCGTGCTTAGCTTGCGCATCTGTACCTGACCTTCGGTGTAGCCCCCTATCCCAGCACGAAGGATTCGCCACCGCCGGGGTGCCAGCTGGCACCGCCATCGAAGCTAACTTCCCAGCGCGCGTTGGGCGCGAGATTCCTCACCAAAACGGTGTCATCGACGACAACGCCTTCAATGCTCGGGGTTTCGACGAGTGTGAGCGTGGGGGTGGAAGCAATCGCCGTATCCACGACCACCCCATCCAACGCCACTGAACCCCACGTTGCCTGCCCTACTGGATAATGTGGGGCGAAGGACACCTCGCCACTGGAAAGCACCGTTTCATCGATCGGCAGAAACTGACCTTCCTCGCCGGTAAGGTAGAGCCTGCTAGACACATCTTCGGCGATGCTCGAATAAAAATCGGCAATGCGCTGGGTTTCTCCATTGGTCAACTCGATGATGAAATCGTTGCCGCTTTGCACCATGGAAGCAACGTCTTACGGTGCCACCTCCAAAAGCACGTGGCTGGGCTCGGACAACACCACATCGTTCGCAAACTCGAACGCTTGCGAAACTTGCACACTGTCATCTAATGGAGAAATTTTTGCCAAAAAAGAGCATTAAATCAACCTTTTATTTTCTCAAACACTACTGCTTGTAGAAGATAGCCACGAATCCATGTAGTGCTTAACCACCGGTCGGGATGCAGCAAACAAACCTACCTTGTATACAAAGCTTGGTATTCAAAAGCGTTTAAGTACGTAGCACTGCTGCTCTAATTATTACAAAACAATTAATTAGCGGAATAGTTAATTATTTACGCCGACTAAAAAAATACTTTTAACCGTATCACCATGACGCTAATAAGGATGGTTTATGGCGTCAAATTAAAAGCCTAATAGAGAGAAATTTATGTTTAAAAAGCTTTCTAAATATATCTTAAGCTAACTTTAAATATATGAATGTAACCTTGATAACATATTTTAAGAGGACGATTCCGCACGGCTCTTCTACACTCATAAGGAGCGAAGCGTGACACGGCCTTCGCTGTATCGAGAGCCATTCATAAGGAGTATGAAGCGATGTCGAGCCCCGAGCACAAGCAAAAAATCTGGTCAATGATCAAGGATATCAAGGTGGGTATGCTCGTCACCATCGATCACGATATGCCGCGCGCACGGCCTATGCACCTGGTACAGGAAGAGTACGATGGCACGCTCTGGTTCTTCACGCGCCGCAGTGCCGAAAAGGTTTTCGAGGCGGAAAAAGACCACGACGTCTGCTTGAGCTTTTCCGATCAGGAGCACGGCACCTACGTATCATTGTCAGGTACGGCCACTCTGTCAGATGACCGCGACCTGATGGCGAAGTACTGGAGCCCCTTCATCGCGGCATGGTTCCCGGAAGGCAAGGATGACCCGGACGTAGCGCTACTCGAAATCAAGATTCACATGGGCGAGCACTGGAAGGCCAACGAAAGCAAGGTGTATCAGCTTTACGAAATCGCCAAGGCCAACATCAAAAAGGATGAAACGCCGGATATGGGCGAGAACGAGAAGTTCGGCCACTAACGTCACCGCATGCAAAAACGCCAGCGAACGCTGGCGTTTTCGTTTTAAAGGCCGTCATAAACCGGGAGCATAGCGATCAATAAGGGGTCAACCCTTCGCCACGGTAATAGCGATTTACCTCCACTACCCGCCCTTCCATTAAATGACAGTACTGACGCGAGCCCGCCCCTTCCTGACGCGTAATCACTTCGCCGCCTTCACGCTCGCAAAAATTGAGGGCGATTTTCTGGGCCTGATCGGTTCCCGTGGTACCTGACATGGTACAGCCGGAAAGCAACACCCATAAAACGATGAATAATCCATATCGAACCATAGCTCCTCCTAGTGTAGCGATTGAGCGAAGATCTCTTAAGGACGAGTAATTTGCATGAGCGCCAGTAACTCTTGGTACCTTTTTATTGGGTTATTACCGCTGACTACATGGAAGTATCAAAATTATGTCGCGCCAGAGCTTGTGCAAAGATTCGCATGACGATTTTAATTCATTACTGGTTTGAACTCACAATTATAACGAGGGAGACACTTGGCTGCTTCCATCCATCTGATGAATGAAATTTAATGTTTTCATTAACATATGGAACGATTGTCCTAAGCTTATGAATACAATTGCAAATAAAGGTTTTTAGAGGGGAGTAAATGCTCGCGACACAATGCTTTTAAGCGCTCACGATTTTCTTCTTTGATAGCTTCAATCATCAATGCGTGCTCAGTGCGAGCCTGCGCCAGCGCTTGTCGATCGGTAATTGCAATAAACCGTATGCCATGCGCCTTTTGAGCAAACTCATTAATAGTCGCGTATAGATATTGGTTGCCACAGGCTTGAAAAAGAGTCCGATGGAACGCGATATTCATATGAAACACTTTTCTTAAATCATGCTTATCCACGGCAGCGCTGTGCAGTTGATGTACATTTTCGAGCTCTTGAAGCCATTTTTTGGGTGCCGGTAGTGGCAGCTCGTTAACGGCCGCCAGCTCGAGAATCTCGCGCATGGCGTAAATGTCTTCCACTTCTTCGGGTGGGTAGCTTCTTACAAAGGCCCCCCGGTTCTTGATCCGCTCCGTCAGACCTATATTATCCAGCTGAAAAAGGGCCTGGCGGACGACATGGCGTTTACAGCCAAAGCGCTCCATCATGCTTTCTTCGACCAACCGCTCACGAGGGTGTAAACGACCCAGTACAATATCTTCTTCGATGGCGCCTACGATGCCGTCGACACCGTTTGAGGGCTCAGCATCTCGCTTTCGTGGGCTACCCGCTGTAAGCGGTTGGACGGTTCGATTCATGATTTTTTTCTCAACAGCCATCGCGACACACAAAGGCGAGTAGTTTATCAAACTCGCTTTCAGGCTTCATGCTGCTTTGGCACTCGGCACGTGGACTCAGGCCGACACGCGCGGAAATCGCAACCCTCTTCTGCCTGAAGAATTTGCTCCATGAATAGCCGCCGATAACCTAATAAAGGGGCCTCGTCTTTCGCTTCATGATGCGCCTGTCTACGGGCATCCAGCTCTGCTTCAGTCACTTCCAGACTCAATTGATTCTTCGCGACATCCAGCGATATAACGTCGCCATCGCGTATTAGCCCTAACGGCCCTCCTTCGGCTGACTCTGGGGAAACGTGAAGTACGATGGTCCCGGCGGCGGTACCGCTCATCCGCCCGTCGGAAATACGCACCATGTCTTTAACGCCCTGTGATGCAAGCTTTTTAGGGATTGGAATATATCCCGCTTCAGGCATGCCCGGAGCGCCCTTGGGCCCGATATTTTGAAGTACCAGCACATCATCAGCCTTTACATCCAGGTCCGGGTCGTCAATGCGATTGGCTAAATCCTCCAGCCCTTTAAATACTACGGCACGGCCGCGATGTGTCATGAGATCGGCCGAGGCTGCTGACTGTTTGATGATAGCACCCGAAGGTGCCAGATTGCCGCGTAAAACGGCGATGCCACCTTGAGCGTAAATCGGACTCTTTATGGGCCGCACGATCGTTTGGTCGATCAAGTGAACAGCCGAATCGATGTTTTCGCCCAAGGTATGCCCGTTGATGGTCATGGTGTCTAAATGCAGTAACGGTTTTAGCTCTCGTAACAAAGTTGGCAAACCGCCGGCCCGATGCAAATCTTCCATGTAACCCTCACCCGACGGTTTGAGATCCACAAGGACAGGGGTTTCCTGACTCATTCGATCAAACGCCTCTAGATCGATATCGATACCCAGTCTTCCTGCGATAGCGGTCAAATGAATCAAGGCATTCGTAGAGCCGCCCAAAGAAAGCAGTACGCGTAACGCGTTTTCGAAAGCGTCCGGTGTGAGGATTTGATCTGGCGTGGTACCGGCATGCGCCAACGCAACGGCTCGGGCACCTGACTCCTCGGCGATACGCTGACGATCCGCATAGACAGCGGGCGCAGTCGCACTGTTGGGCAGCATTATGCCGAGCGTTTCGGCCAAGCAAGCCATGGTGCTCGCCGTACCCATTACCGAACAAGTGCCTACCGTTGGCACAAGCTTATCGTTGACTTCGTTGATCTCCGCTTCGTCGATATCTTCGCCTCGGTACGAGGCCCAATAGCGCCGACAATCCGTGCAAGCACCCACACGCGTACCGCGGTGAGAACCCGCAAGCATAGGACCAGTCACGACTTGCGCAGCAGGCACGCCTGCACTGGCGGCTGCCATTAATTGAGCGGGTACCGTCTTATCGCATCCTCCAATCAGCACCACCGCATCCATTGGCTGGGCGCGAATCATCTCTTCGGTATCCAGCGCCATCAGGTTGCGTAAATACATGCTGGTAGGGTTGGCGAAGGATTCATGAAGCGTGATAGTGGGAAATTCTACCGGCAAGCCACCAGCCAGCATGACTCCACGCTTTATACTTTCAACCAACCCCGGCACATTACCGTGACAAGCGTTATAACCGCTATAGGTATTGGCAATGCCTATTACCGGGCGCGAAAGCGCATCATCCGTATAGCCCATCCCCTTTATAAAGGCCTTACGAAGAAACAGGGAAAAGCCTGCATCACCGTAATTGGTCAGTCGATTAGACATCCCCAAAGTACGCTCTTCTACGCCTGACGGCTTTTTTCTATTGCCACCCTTGCCGTTATTTTTAAAATCCTGGCTCATCGCAGTTTCCTCAATTTAACGATACTTATATTTATCAACACTTACCGAACAGGCCGTTACCAAAGCTCTTAAGCGCTAGGCTAGGACGAATAAATCGGCTTGGCAAGATTATTAATAATATTATTGACAATATATCGAGCAGGACACTAAGTTTGAACGTGCAAGCACGACTTGCATGACCATGTGCATCACAACGACAAACAGCACCTGAGGAAATAACCATGAAAATTCGTCGCTTTTACGCCACTCCCCTATTCTCGGCTCTGCTATTGGCAGGGGCTGTTCAAGCGCAGTACTCGGTCACTGATGAGATTCGGGTGCTCCAAGGATTTAAAGCGGGTGGAGGCAGCGACACTCTGGCGCAACTGACTCAGCCGTTTTTACGAGAAAGTTTGGGTGCAGAGTTCATTAATGAATATATCCCTGGTGCTACCGGGGCAATCGCTTGGACACGCCTGACACAACAATCGGCAAAAGATGGCAGTGTCGTTAGCATCACTAACACGCCCATGCTGATGACGAACTACATCATGAATGATGCCATTCGTTATTCGATTGATGAGATGACGCCGATCGCCAACGTGGTCACCGATCCCGGCATCATCGTGGTGCCCGAAGATAGCCCCTATCAAACGTTGCAAGATTTTCTAACGGCTGCAGAGGAAAACCCGGGCCAACTGACAGTGGCGAATTCGGGCGTCGGTGGAGACGACTTCTTTTCGACCATCATGATTGAAAACGCAACTGGCCTGTCCTTTCAGAAAGTGCCTTTTCAGGGTGACGGGCCTTCCGCGACAGCGGCATTAGGTGGCCAAGTTGATGCCAGCTTCAATAATCTTGGCAACGTCTTTGCCCATATTCAGTCCGGCAGTTTGCGCCCCTTAGCCATATTCACTCGCGAACGTCTGGATATCTTGCCGGATGTACCCACGATGGTAGAAAACGACATCGATATCGTGGCGGGTTCATCGCGCGGTTATAGCGCGCCAGCGGACATCCCGGACGAAGCACGAGATGAGCTGATCGCCGCGTTCGAAGCTTTGAAAGAGAACCAGGAGTTTCAGGAAACAGCACGAGAACGCGCCATGGTTCTCGACATCCGTACAGGGGACGACTACGGACAAATGGTGCAAGAAATGGAAGGACAGTTCGAGGAAATCTGGGCTGAGGTAAAAGATGACGTCAACCAATAAGACAATGAAGGAAAAACTAAAAGCGGCGCTCGAAAAAGAGGTGTGAGATGAACACAAGTCGTCTGGTTCTAGGGATTTTTGCCATTGGCGTAGCCACGACCTTCTATGTCACCGCACTGGGGTACCCCGATAAGGCGGCGAACATGCCTTTGATATATTCGGTTTTAGTCGCCTTATTGGGTACGGCCATGGTCGGGCAGGAGCTTTGGAGTCGCCTGCAATCTCGTAAAACGTCGACTTTAGGGCCTACTACCCTCGCCGCTCAGGTGGCTCCAGAAGACTCAGCCAATGGCCATGAGGAGGGCCACCACAAACCATGGAAGGCCATGCTTGTCTTCCTCTTGGCCGTTGGCTATCTCTACAGTCTTTCGACGCTCGGTTACCTGGTGGCGACGGTGGGGTTCATGGCTTTGGCACTGATCATCATCGGCCATATCTCTTGGCGCTTCGCCACTATCGGTATTTTTCTGCTCGTCGCAGTAGTGTGTGCGGTTTTCATTGGCTTTCTGGGCCTGCCCGTACCGTTGCTACCGCCGCTTTTTTCCTGACACTGGTATTTCGCTCGCTTCTTATCCTTGCTTAAAGCGTGTGAATAACCCGCGTCAAGCCGGGGTAAGTACCTGACGCAGGCTTCTGGAGTCTAGTCATATGGATAATCTTGTTCTGGTGGGCCTGACCAACGTCATCTCGTTCACCAATATAGCCCTTATTTTAGGGGGCACCTTACTGGGGCTGTTCGTGGGCGCGATGCCCGGGCTCTCTGCCACCATGGCGCTCGCGCTGCTATTACCCCTTACGTTTGGCATGAACCCGGCATCGGGGCTCAGCATGCTGGCCTCGCTTTATGTGGGCGCTTCTTACGGCGGCTCGATTTCCGCCATTTTATTGCGAACACCCGGCACGCCCTCGGCAGCGGCTACAGTGCTTGATGGCTATCCGCTTTCGCAGCAGGGTCAAGCCGGCAAGGCACTGGGGGTTTCGATCTTTGCCTCGTTTATTGGAGGATTGATGAGTGGTATCGCCCTGCTTACGGCGGCACCGCTACTTGGAGTACTCGTACTTAAATTCGGACCTGTCGAGTTATTCGCTATTGCCGTGTTGGGAATTACCATCATTGGGTCTCTTTCGCAGGGATCCATCATTAGTGGCCTACTATCAGGCACGCTAGGGCTATTAATCAGTACAGTGGGTATGGATCTGATTACCGGCACGCCGCGAATGACCTTCGATGTGATCAATCTGTTTTCGGGCATTGAGTTTACGGTGGCACTCATTGGGCTGTTCTCGATTCCGCAGGCGCTGATTCTGATCGAAAATGCCCATGGGGCACAAAAGGTTGCTAGCAAGATCACGGACCGACTGATTCCTCCTTTGGCGGAACTTCGTCGCTTACTGCCGAATATCTTTCGCTCCAGCGGAATTGGCATCGTCACGGGCCTGATCCCCGGTACCGGTGGCGATACGGCCAGCTGGTTTGCCTATAACGAAGCCAAGCGCTTTGCCAAGGATAAGAGCCGTTTTGGTAAAGGGGACATCGCAGGCGTAGCGGCCCCTGAAGCCGCGAACAATGCGGTGGTTGGCGGCGCCTTGATTCCTACTATTGCGCTGGGGATTCCTGGAAGCTCGTCCACCGCCATTTTATTGGGTGCACTCATGGTACAGGGCATTCTGCCCGGCCCTAATCTATTAACGGATTACGGCGATGTGACCTACACCCTAATCTGGGCAGTGATTTTCGCCAATATTGGGCTACTACTGGTGGGGCTTTTGTTTACGCGACTATGCGTGAGTGTGACGCGCATTCCCGACAGTTTGGTGGCTTGCTCGATTATAACGCTTTGCGTAATTGGTGCGTTCGCTATCAACAACAGCTTTTTCGAAGTAGGTCTGATGCTGGGGTTTGGGCTGTTTGGTTACTGGATGAACAAGGCTGGCGTATCGCCCGCCCCCATGGTCATTGGACTAATTCTGGGGCCAGTGATGGAAACCAGCTTTCAGCAATCTATGCTGATCGGCCACGGCAATCCGGGCATCTTTCTAACCAGCCCTATCGCAGTGGTTTTGTTCTGTATCGCCATTCTTTCAGTACTGCAAGCCACGCCCTTCTTTCGCTGGATGCGCGGTTCGCTGCGCAGTCGTTCCAAAGCGCAATGAATCAAGATCAATCACTCGGACTCACTCGAGGCTAAAACATGACAACGATAACAGACGTACGTACTCGAACGGTCAATGTACCGTTGGACAATCCCACCAGCTTTTCCAACCGTCAGGTCCTCAAACGCGATTATGTTCTGGTCGAAGTGGTGGGCGACGACGGATATTCAGGGATAGGTTTTTGCTATGGCGGTAACAACGCGGGCTCCTTGGTTGCGAATGCCGTTAGGGAGCTACTAGCCCCCGTTTTGCTGGGATCAGACGCGCACGCAACGGAAGCGCTATGGCAAGCGATGTATCAGGAGTCGCTTTTGCATGGTCGTACCGGCTCGGTCATGCGCGCCATTAGCATTCTGGATACCGCCCTTTGGGACCGTAACGCACGCGCGTCGAATCTGCCGCTTTACAAGTACCTGGGCGCAAGCGATACGCACAGCGTGCCCGCTTACGCCAGCGGCGGCTACTACCTGGAAGGTAAATCGCCCCTCATGCTCGGCCAGGAAATGGCCGGTTACGTGGCAAAAGGGTTCAAAGCGGTAAAGATGAAAGTGGGACGAGAGGATCTAGCCGGGGAGGAAGCCAGGTTGGCAGCGGTGCGCGAAGCGGTGGGCCCTGACATCAAGGTCATGCTCGATGCCAATAACGCTTGGCAAGATTTGCCTTCGGCACTGGCGTTTATGCGCATGGCCGAACCCTATAATCCATTCTGGATTGAAGAACCTTTCAGTCCGGACGACATCGATAATCACCGCCGTTTGGCCGAGCGCACTCCGGTTCCGGTGGCGACCGGTGAAATCGAAGCGGGTCGCTGGCGCTTCAAGGAGGTATTGGAGAAAGAAGCCGCCATGATTCTACAAACCGATGCAGCGGTATGTGGCGGAATTACCGAGTTTCGTCGTATCGCGGCAACGGCGGCCAGTTTCGGTGCCGATCTTTACCCCCACTGGTTTCATGACCTGCATATTCATCTTGCGGCGTCGTCGCCCAATGTAAAGATGGTCGAATTCTTTGCCGATGACCAAGTGCTCAACTTCAGACGGCTGGTGGATACGCAGCTGGAGTTCTCCGATGGCCAACTGTTACTTCCCACTGCGCCAGGTTTAGGTTTCAACTTCGATCAACAAGCACTCGAGCGTTACGCCATCGAGCCTTGGCATTAATCGACCGACCCTAACCGATAACTCATTCATCGAATAACAAGGAGAGCACCATGTCCTCAACCAGTGGAGACGTTTGGTCGCCGGTCATTACCCCTTTTCAAACCGATCTCGCACCCGATTCGGCGCGCTTCGTAGCGCACTGCCAATGGCTAGCCTCGAACGGCGTCGGGCTCGCTATTTTCGGCACGAACTCCGAAGCCAACTCCATGTCGGTGGGCGAAAAGCAAACTCTGTTGAAAACCCTAGTGGATAGCGGCGTCGACCCAGCCAGAATAATGCCCGGTACCGGCGCCTGCTCGATAGAGGACTGTGTGTCGCTAACGCAAGAGGCCGTCGCGGCGGGTTGTGCCGGTGTTTTGATGTTACCGCCCTTCTACTACAAAGGTGTTAGCGATGAGGGCTTGTTTCGCTACTTTAGCGAAGTGATCAATCGCGTAAATGATTCAAGGCTACGCGTGTATCTCTACCATATTCCCCCAGTCACTCAGGTACCGCTTTCACTTGAACTGATCGAGCGACTATGCGCTACATTCCCGGGGATTATTGCGGGTATCAAGGATAGCGGTGGCGACTGGGCCTATACCCAAGCGTTAGTTGAACGCTTTAGTAGTCAAGATTTCGCTGTGTATGCGGGCAGCGAGCGCTTTTTGCTGGATACTTTACGCGCAGGGGGCGCGGGATGTATTAGCGCGACGGCCAACGTCAACCCTTTAGCCATTGTTGAACTCGCACAGCAATGGCAAACAAGTGATGCCGACGAACGCCAGCAAAAACTGAACGTCATACGCGATCTGTTCGAGCAGTATCCGCTAATCCCGGCCATGAAAGCCGCTACTTCCCACTTTTCGGACGTCGATGCGTGGCAACGCGTGCGCCCCCCTTTGGTCGAGCTAGAAGATGCGAAAGCCGCTGAACTTATTTCATCGCTCAAGGCAAAAGGTTTCCAAATGACAGGATTGAGTGAGGCAAAGCATGGCTGAGAAAACGCAAAAGCGACGTGTGGTCGCCGTACGACGACTCAGCCAGGCTCAGCTCGCAGCGCTTTCCGAGGTTGCCGAGGTCGACTATTTCGAAGACGTGAACGAGACCAACCGCGCAGATTTTCTATGTGCGCTTTCAAAGGCGCATGGTGTGATTGGTGGAAAGCTCGAACTCGATGAGTCGATGCTGTTAAATGCGCCGCTTTTGCAAGTCGTTTCGACCATTTCGGTGGGTTACGATCACCTACCGCTCGACGCTCTTAACAAACGCGGCATTCTACTTTGCAATACCCCGGACGTGCTGACACAAACCACCGCCGATACCGCCTTTGCGTTGATCATGGCCACCCAGCGCCGGCTGGTCGAGCTCGCCAACCTAGTACGCGATGGTGCCTGGAAGGCTCATATCGGTACCGAACACTTCGGGGTCGACGTATACGGCAAAACGCTAGGCATCGTGGGGGCAGGTCGCATTGGTGCGGCTATTGCCCGGCGTGGGGCGATGGGCTTTGATATGCCCATACTCTACACAGCGGCAACCCCCAAGCCCGCTCTCGAACAACACCTTGGCGCCCAGCGCAAAGAACTTAATGACCTGTTAGCTCAAGCGGATATCGTCTGCGTCTGCATTCCCTACAACAATGACACACATCATTTGATTGACGCCGACGCCTTGGCACGCATGAAACCCTCGGCCGCTCTCATTAATATCGCTAGAGGGGGCGTGGTCGATGAGGTAGCGCTGATTGAGGCCCTGCGCCACCACAGCCTCCGAGCCGCGGGTCTGGACGTATTCGCAAAAGAGCCCTTACCCGCCGATTCGCCCCTCACCAGCATGGCCAACGTCGTGACGACGCCGCACATCGGCTCTGCTACTCATGAAACCCGGGAAGCCATGTCGCAGTTGGCCGTTGCGAATCTAATAGGCGCGCTAACCGGTGAAGGCCCGCTCAATGCTGTCAATATAGATGCTTGGAAAGGCATGACCTCCAGCATCGAGGAGGCATAATGGCTCGACTGGACAACATCTTGAGCCTTAACGATTTCGAGCACGCCGCCCGACGCCATTTGCCCCGTCCACTCTTTGGGTATGTTGCAAGCGTCGCTGAGGATGGCTTAACGGCGCGATCGAGCCGTGATGCCTTTGAAGACTACGCTCTTCTGCCCCGCGCGCTGGTCAATGTAGCCGGTGTTTCGACTCAAACGGATCTCTTTGGCCAGCGTTATGCCTTTCCATTCGGTATTGCGCCCATGGGCATTAGCGCGCTCACTGCTTATCGCGGTGATCAGGTCCTGGCACAGGCGGCATCGAAGGCGGGTATTCCCATGATCGTCAGCGGCACTTCGCTAATTCCTATGGAGCACTTGGCGGGAGAAAACGGCTCGGACTGGTTTCAGGCCTACCTACCGGGAAAACCAGAGGACATTGATGCTCTATTGGCACGTGTCGAGCGCGCTGGATTCTCCAAGCTGGTTATTACCGTGGACTACGCAACACCGCCCAATCCCGAGAATCACCGTCGTGCGGGTTTTTCATCACCGCTGCGACCCAACCTGCGCTTGGCGCTGGATGGTATGGTGCGGCCACGCTGGCTCTTCGGCACATTTTTGAGAACCTTGTGGCATCACGGTGTGCCTCACTTCGAGAACAATGCTGCCGCGCGGGGCGTGCCGGTACTCGCGAAAAACGTGAACCGGGACTTTTCGGGCCGCCGGCACCTTGACTGGTCGACGCTCAATCAAGTGCGGGCGCGTTGGAAAGGGACACTGATAGTAAAAGGCATTTTACATCCCGAGGATGCACAGCGTGCCGTGGCCGCTGGGGCCGATGGGTTAATCGTGTCCAATCACGGTGGGCGCCAGCTCGACGGCACCGTGGCACCGCTCATCATGCTGCCGGAAGTTTTGAACGCGATCGAAGGTACAGTACCGGTTATGATTGACGGCAGCTTTCGTCGGGGTAGCCAAGTGCTTAAAGCATTATCGCTGGGCGCCAGCTTCGTGTTTCTGGGGCGCCCTTTCAATTACGCCGCCAGCATCGCCGGTGAGGCTGGGGTGGCGAAGGCGGTGTCGTTACTGGGGAGCGAAATCGAACGAAACATGGCGTTACTGGGGGTGACCAGCGTAGGTGAATTAAGCACTGATTTGCTGCGGCATTAGTTAAGAATTTTCAAATAATTACTTCTTTGAAGTCAACTGAATCCTCTCGAGAAAAATGATGAGATAGGATGCAGATGGCGTCCCTGGCAGGAGTCGCATAAAAGCAGTAAGTTATTGATTTATAATAAATTTCTAAAATTAAAAATTTATAAATATACCACTTAGTATGCCATTAATGAGAATTGAGCCCTTATTGACTTTAGGGTTACTCCAGTCAAAAAGGGCTGATGAATAATAAGAATATTTCTGATCAAAGCAAATGATGCTGGGTTTTTGGTGCATCAGGAATAAACCATTCCTTTGCTATATCACTATTGTCACTATCAGGCCCTGGTTTTGCTTTTTGGATTGAAACAGTCAAAGGCATAGGGACGCAGTTACCAAAGACTAGGGCCTCACCAGGAATTGATTGCTTTATCTTGTTGCTAAAATCATCTGAGAAATAAGGAAGTACTGAATATATATAACGCATATCAATCTCATTCTGAATTCTATGAACTATATAATTACCACATTGCGAAAGAACAGTTTCAGAAAGCTCAGAAGGCCTCTGAGACGATATAATTAAAAAACAGGAATACTTTCTCCCCTCCCTAGCAACTTTCTCAAAAATATTTTCTTTTAAATAATAATTTCCATCTTTACTAATATATCTATGTGCCTCATCCATTACTAAGTGTATTGGATTTTCTCTTCGTTCTAATCCTTTTTTATTCTTTCTATCAGAGTAAACAACCCTTGTTAACACAGAAGTCAACAACTCTAGAGAATCAGGCCCAAGATCGCTCAAATCTAAATTTACTAGCTGTTTCTTATTTTGGTCACAGCCCCACAAATAATCGAGGAACTTGTCCTTGGAATCTATACCACATGAAGAATCCCTCATAAACTCGCATTCAGGATTATCTAGGAAAAAATCCAGTCTAGTCATCATAGTCGATGTATACTCGCGAACTCTGGTGTTCCCACTCGCATCTTCTTCTAATAACACCATTTCAGCTGCAATCCTCATGAATTCAAAATCATAATACTCACCCTGTGTTAATTTCAGAGAATCGACCGACTCATAGTCTTCGTCTTCTATTTTTTTTAATACCCTATCTATAGCCGAGCCTAAAGCACCATTGTTTTGTCCGAAATTTATACCGCATGCTCTTATGAGATCATCTAGATCATCAAGCAAACCATTTTTTATACAAATATCAGACACTTTACTGTTTGCATTTAGGACGCCTCTTAACCTCGCAATAACGCCTGCGGCTGCCGTAACCCTTACAGTATCAGACTCTACTTGGCTATTAATACTATTAAGTATTAAACAAATTTTACCTCTTATATAGCTAGGAACTTTTAGCTCTAAATCAGAGCTTTTAGTTATTGAGTAATATCGGTAACATTCTTGTAGAACCTTATCCAAAAACGGACGCTGAGTAGCGTCAGTGGCCATTAGAAAAGAACACCATTCGTCCAGACTCAGCAAGAAATGTGGGAGTATAAATTTTTTCTCTCCCTGTTGAAGATCCTCTATACCAACAGGCTTAAAATGAGTTTTACTCACATTTTGCTCATACCTGTTCAAACCAAAAGCATTTTTATACTCACCGTTCACATCAAAAATTAAAAATCTGGAGCCTAAAGCAGAAAAACTTTTCTTTTTGAAAATCTCTTGCAAGATATGAGATATAGTATTTGACTTACCACTTCCGCTATTTCCTAATACCGCAGAATGAATATTAAAAAATCTCGTAATGCTAAGCTCGATTGGATAACCAATTAAATTTTTACTACTTCCTAAAAAAAAGCTATTATGAACACCATCTTTAGCATCATTGCTTCCATAGCCACCTAAAATAAAGGCCATATCTTTTTTGGTAACAATTTCCACATCTGAATAGATACTTGGAAAAACTCCAACCCCAAGCAAAAATTGATCCTTTTTATCAATTGTCCCGACTGGCTTAAGCTCTAACTCCTTAACTCCATAAACATGACTCAACCCTTCTTGAACACTAACGTCTCGATCAAAAACCGATACAACTTCACATAGCACCACTTCTCCAATGTTATTTTTTACTTTTAAATAACTACCTATATTCCCAAAGTAATAAACATCCCCTTCAATATTCAGAGAATTGCTCTTAAGGGAGCTAAAAATCTGGGCCCTAAAAACATTATAACTAATAGACACCAGCTTTCCGATAATCATAACTGATTACCTCCGAACACTTGCTTCAGCCTCTCAGAAAACTCTTTCAAAACATCTTCCGAGTTATCCTTATTCATATCAGGCAATAAATCATTCACTATGTACTTAAAGTAGTGAACTTTCTCATCCTGGTCTTCACCATAGATTAAAAACACTCTATTATCGCCTACTTCATATATAGGCTTCCCCTCATAAGAACCAAACAAAACCACACTTAAAGTTTCATTTGAGCTTAGCGCATGATATATTAAATTATTAACATGCTCATCACTAAAGCTATATCCTATGACGAATAAAACGGTATTACTTAAAGCCAATTTCCCTTTGAACTCTCTCATTATATCTGCATATGGAGAGCCCAAACTCTTATTTTGCTTTAATGGCGTTGGATAAACCAGGGCAGCCCCTTCATTACTGTTAGAATCACTGAGACTTACTTCTTCAATGTTCAAAAAATGACTTGAGGACTCTGACTCTTTCCAGTTAATTGACCCATGCATCTTAAACAAATACACCATATTGCTTAATGACTCATATTTACCTGGAGTTGTATCACTATTTTTTGAATATGAGTAACTAAATCTTGAAGGGTTAAACAATTTCTTCAACCCGCCTCCAAAACCATTATTGAAATCAATATTTAACTGATCTAACGCTGCCTCACTAAACAAGTCATTATTAGTAGTGAAAACATTAAGCCTAGGTAAGTCACTACTTCTTCTTGCCATTTTTTCATAGAAACTCTTATAAAGATCAAGAGTTGGTTTATTTTTTTCACTGTACACATCAACGTTTATTTTATTATATATAACTTTTTCCATTATCTTAGACAACTGATATGCCACATAATCGTTTCCACCGATGCCTTCCTCATAATTTATCTTAGAGTACAAAACACCAAGCATATCTTCTAAATTACCTTTCTTCTCAGTTTTTATTTTTTTGTAGATTTCGTCAACTTTTTGATAATGTTCTTCTTCACTATCTAAATCTAACCAATCACAATTAAACATTGTATATGGCTCTTCCTCAACATAACTGTCAACCTCTTTATCAACTTCCTGAGCCATTTCTCTCATGGTCGGGATTGCCCCTGAGCTCACCCCAGAACCGAACAGAAAATTTATATTTTTTATATTGCACTTATTGCTTATAAAGCTCAGAAGAAATTCTCTCTTATCTTCTATATTGCTTTCATCACCTAATAAATCTTTCATCCCTTGTTTCAAAATCATTGAAACCTCAACTTAATTTTCTGTTTTATTGTAGCCCACAGTATGCTGAGCAAGCACAGTACGGACCAACGTGTATATTAGAACCCTACCGCTCACATCTATCATGAATAATTAGGCTTTGCTAGGACTACTAAGGCATGGTCGCATCCGCTTATTGCACGGTAATAATGAGCTGTAAGACCATAGCCGACTACTGCCCCTAGAAAGCACACATAAATCCGCATGATTTCGCATGACTCCCATGCACCCAAAACCCGCCTACAGCCCAGCAACAGCGGGCTTTGGGCCGTTTTGCGGGGTGCATGAAGAACTGCCCCACAAGCGAACCCCGCAGGCGGGTGGGGGACAGCGCGGCGCAGGTTGCAGCCTAGAAGGCAGGCCCTACCCATGGCAATTGCCATCATCAAGCACTTGGTGTCGTGTTCGCCCTCTCCTCGCTCGCTGCTCGAGCACGAAAAAGCCCCGCACGCGGCAGGGCTCGTTCAGGTTAGCTTATGAAGCTTCTAGGCGGCGTTATCGCTGTCCAGCTCCTCGAGGCTGGGTACATACTCCATCTGGCTTTCCAGCTCTGTAAGGCGCGGCTGGAATGCGTACCGCCCCGGAATCTCTTGACTCGATGCCTCACAACCTAGCGGGCCGGGAACCTTCATGGCGGTAGTGGATGTAGTGCCCTTGGGCAGCCTACGCATTAAAAGCTCTCCCAACGCCGCCATTTGCTTCAAATGCACTTTACTCTTTACCTCCCTAGTTACTTCATCGCTCAAAATTGAATAGATAGCGGTTCCTGATTGGCGATGCACGTCCATGCCGAAACTGGCCATGTATAGATGATTGTTACAGATGTTGGTATCGATCTGATGGAACAAGCGCGGCACGCTTTCAGCTATTGCATGCAGGCTGTCAGTACCCGTAAGCCCATTGATACCGTCCAAGAGGCGATTAAACACGACCAGATCATTCAGATTCTGCACCTGTTTAGTCAAAGTCTGACGAGCCGTGTAGGTGTGCAGCTTCAACCATTCGGCTTGGGGTTCGAGCATCGCGATCATTTCTTTGGTCTGCTCAGCTTCCAGCTTCCATTGCGTTTTCTGCTTGAGCTGATCGCGCATGGACTTGCTTTGCTTGCCCAACGCCTTGACGAACCCAAGCCGCCATGCGGCATCGGCTTCTTGCTTCTGCTGCTCCAAGGCACTGAGCGTCTTTTTTAAGCGGTTCATCTCTTCGGTGACGGCTTCCAGCTTGTCTCGGCGGGTCAGATAGGTTTTGAGCGTCGCATCAACCTGCGCTTGGCGCTTTTCTTCCGAGACACCCGTTACTGCAATGGCGGGTACATCCACGTACTCGAAATTGTCCTGTGCTTTCACAAGACGAGGCGCGATGCTTTTCGATTTATGGGTATCGGTTTCACGGGTGCTGGCCATGGTCTGAGTCTCCTGGTGGGTGGCGGGGGTTGTCTGAGCGTGGTGGTTGGAGGTCGTCATCGATATCTCCTCGAGCTAGCGGGAACGAACGTGCGGGTGGTGGGGCCATGGCCCCGGCGGTGGAAAAGAGGCAAAACCAATAACGCCTGCCAGAAAGGAGGAAGGGTTCTAGCGCTGAGAAGGTCGACCAATGTTCGAATAGCGAACAAATACCACCCCCTATAATTCCCCTGACTGATTTCAAAAAAGCGGGCAACGTGGCAACAGCGGTAACACCATTGATTTGATTGATATTTTTTATGGCAACCTGTAGCCGCTTTTTGAAAACGGCAACAGACAGGATCAGCGGTTATATAGATATAAAGATATGTGTTGCCTTGGTTGCCACCTCTCTTACTAATAGGCAACGGCTGTAACCCGCATGGTTGCTGGCCGTTGCCGGTGTAGCCAGTGTTGCCTCCGAAACTAGGTTCACGCGTAAATGGCCCTGTCATGCTTCGCCCCCTTGTTCACCTTCCAGCTTGTCGGGATCAATGACGAAAAAGCGCGTGCTCCCTCCTCCTGGCAGGCGGTAGTTTTTTTGGCGGCGGCCACTGTCGACCTTCGCAAGCACGTTGTAGGTTTCCAGGGTGCGTATCACGCGATCCCGCCCATACCCGGCAGCAGCCTCGGTCAGCGTGGCGCGGTTGAACAGGTAAAGGCGCTTGCCGTTCATGCCGTCCTCGATCTCGTAGTAACCGGCGCGGTGTTTGACGTTGGGGTTGGGTAGCTGGGCAGCAATGTCGGAAAAGCGGCTATCACCGTGCAGGGCGATGAAGTCCGATAGCGCGCTAAGTATTTGCCGATCTTCGGCGTTCCCATCGCCGACCCGTGCGATCCATTCCCGAAATAGCTGGCGGCTTGCGTGGGCGGCGGTGCCCTCCTCCCAAGGCAAGAGGCCATAGGTGATGGCCAGCTCTCCGGCCAAACCGATAATGGCGAAGCGATCCGCTACCCGGCCCGCTTGGGGGCCTTCCGTATCGAATCCGTCGCGTACCTCAGCAAACCGCCGGTAAAAGTAGTCCGGGTCGGTTTCCTTGATTAGGTGATCCACGAAAGCGGGGCCAACCTTGCCAAACTGGTGCGCGGTGGCGGTAGTGAGTTTTCGGTGGAATGCAGCACCATCCATCCCATGGACCGCATCGAAGGCGCGATAGGTACGGGTACCGGCGTTTACGTCTACCATGCGCAGCTCGGCCCCGGCGTGGGCGGCGTTACCGGATATGGCCGCATGTTCGGAAAGCGAGCGCTCGCCACTGGATAGCGCCAATACGCGCCAGTAGAGCTTGGGCCGCCCTTCCCGCTCCCGGGTCATGGTGCCCTTGCCGGTGCCGTTGGCGATGGCGTAAGCCATTTCCTGCACCCGCTTGGGGTCGGCGCGCTTTATCTCGTCGAGAATCAGCACCGTGTCGTTGCGCGATGACGCCTCGATCTCGATACCGCCTTTCGACATATCCCAGGACGCAGCAAAGCGGCTGGGGTCGCCCCACACCGTGGCGGCCAGCGCCTGGGCGAGGGATTTACCGCTCGAGGAGTCACCCACCAGATGCACGCCGCCCCCATTCACCCCGACCTTGGAAAGCAGTGGTCCGGCCAGAGCGCAACACACGGCCAGGATCAGCACCGGGTTGCCCTGACAGTAATGGGCCAGCTCGCTTTTCCAGCCTTCCAACGTGCCGCGCTCCGAGAACAATAGCGCGCCCTTGCCGCTGTCCTGAAAGCGCACGTCTTCGCCGCCTAGAATGCGGTTGGGCAGCACGAAAGCGCCGCTACGCTCGTGCCATCCCGGCTTGGTGGTGGTCGCCAGCACCTTCGTCAAACGATGGTGGCTTGCGATATAAGCGGGAATGTAGCGCCGCTGGTGGTAGTCCACCTCGAGGCCCTGACGTAGCAAGGCTTTAAGCACCTCCTCCCCTTTGCCTGCCAGCGCCTCCATGGGCATTACGTACTCGATCACCTGCCCCCGGTGCTTGAAGCGCAGCAGGCGACCCACGCTGCCATCGTCGCTGTTGATCGTTTCCGCCTTGACGTATAGCGGCGCGGAAAGCCACAAGTCGAACGGCTGCCCCGCTTCATCGCTATGGGTGTGCTTGATGCCGTGGTACCAGGTACCGGCCCCATACTGCTTGCCCTCGACCATCGTTGGCCCTTCGTATACGGCATAGCTCGGACGGTCCAGAGTATCGATCATGGGCGCGGTTGGCTTACCGACCAGGGCAAGGTGGGCCTGTTGCTCGCGGCTCGTTTGATCGCTCATGGGGCTTTCCCCTGCTGGCGATACCAGCGAGCCAAATCGTTGAAGTCGCTCAACTCACCGGGCGCTCCTTCCGGCCAGTTGGGAAACAGCACCAATGACCCGATGGCCAGCGCCGCTGCATTGGCAGCGGTACGCCCCGGATTGCCGGGGGTCACCCGGTCGTCATCCCCAGCAATGATCAGATCGATCGCGTCGTATCGCTCGCGCAGGGATTCGGCCACGGCGGCGAGGTTGCCCGCATTCATGGCACAGGCGACCGCCTCGCGGGTATGGGCGTGCAGAGTGGCCCCGGTGGCCCAGCCTTCGCAGATAAACAACTGGCGGCCTGCCTGCACCTTGCCAAGGGGCGCATAACCGCCCCGTACCCGGCCCCCTTTCAAAAATCGCTTGCCGCCCTGCGAGTCGATGCACTGCACATTGACCAGCTTACCGTCTGCGTACAGCGGTACCAGCAATTGGCCTTGAGCAGACTGGCGAAGGTGATAAGGCTCGATTCCCTTTTCCACTAGGTAAGGGTGGGCAGGATCAGCAGGCCCAGAGGCCTGCCATAGACGTTGTGCCGCTTGAGCGGCATGGTGTTGAGCCGTCAGGCGCTTAGCCTCGGCCCTTAGGCGCTGCTGGTGTTTGGTAGGCATATCGCAGGGCGCGGCGGGCGGCGCGCTGGACGCGCCGGCCCGTTGGAAAATGCCCAGCCCAAGCTGTTCATCGATCATCATGGCGGCATCAATTTGCCGACAGCCGCGAAGGTAGCTGAGCAACGAAACCAGATCCCCGCCGTGGGCGTCCTGGTCGGCAAAGTCGTTCCACTTACCAGAGGCGAGTGATACGCCGAAAGAGCCGGGGCTGGCGTCGGCGCGGGCACTATTGCGGGCCACCCACTCACTACCTTGGCGCTGCCCATCGGGCAGCCAATCGGCCAGCAGAATCTCGGCGCTGTTCAGCGCAACGGCGGCCACCTGCTGGATCTTTTGAACGGTTGATTTAGCCATGGTCGCCCCCTTTTCTGGCAGGCGTGGGGCGGCCCTTGGCGGCTTGCCGGGCAGCCAGTAGCAGATCCAGGGCATCAGCCAGCAACAAGCGCGACGATAGCGCCACGTGGGCCAGATCCCGCGCATCGGCGCAAGCGCCCGGTGCATCGAGCGTGCTTAAGGTCATCATCAGGTTGCTAACCGCTTCCATGCGGGTTTCGCACTGGTCGAACAGATCCTCGGCTCTGGCGCGAGGGTCGATCAATAGGCACTCGGCTTCGGTGAGGCAAGCGGCATCTTCGAGGCGTGGGGTATGGGTCAGGTTAGGCATGATTCACCTCCTCGATAGCGAGGCGATCAAGGTCGGCCAGTAGTTGGGCGTGGTCGTCAGAAGATATGTGGCCCAGCGCTAAAGCCATACGCACTAATCCCAACAAGTAGGAAAGCTGCTCGGGGCGGCGGTTGACGCGGTAGGCGATTAGCTTTGTGCCGATCAGGGCGGTGGCGATAAGCGAGGGAGAATGCTGGGTGTGCGCGGACGCGCCTTGGCTGTGGTTGGCCATGGGTAAGACTCCTTGGATTATGGAGTCACCAACAACCGTTCTCACGCGATTGGAGGCGACTGTACGCGGGGTGAGAAACCGGCATCCAAGGGAACCGGCCACGCCGAAGCGTGCCCACGCACAGCCACCATAACGACGCACTACAGACACAAAAAAAGCGCCTGCAATGGTAGGGGCGCTGTAGCGCCTTGGATACTTCGGGTTCTCACGCCCGGCTGTAGATTTTGCTACAGCATGACCATGATAATCATTCCTCAGCGTTCCTCGCAAGCCTTCAAGGCGGCAAATTGCGCTTAACTTGATAATCTGCATGGGCACCTTTCGTTTGCTTTGCCTTGGCTCCTTCGCCTCCCCAGCGTTGGAGCCTTTTTCGTTTTCAGGACAAAACCTCCCCCTACCCGCTGGGAATTAGCACAGCAGCGTTACTGCACGCGGTCAGGGGTTAGGGGATTAGCAGTCGGTAACGACGAAACTTTTAGGCGAGCGCTCATTGAATTGCTGGTTACGTTCATCCTTGGCGTTCAACAGTTTGGCGCGGATTTTCCCCGAGCTACCTTGGCTAAAGATTTCCTTATTAGGGGTACGCATGGCATCCATCATGGCAGTGGACATCATGACAAGGTCCTCAGCAGTCAGAGTGAGGGTTGTGCCGTTGATTGAGACTTCAAACTGGTTCATGCGCGCTGCTCCTGGGGCTGGGTGGTCATGCGTAGCGGGGTGGAATGGCTCTTTAACGTCTGGCGTTTGCGTTCCTCGAGGCAGTGAGCAATCCAGCTATCAACCTCCTCCTCGAGCCACGCCACGCTCTTGCCACCAATGGGCACCGGTGCCGGGAAAGTGCCCTGGCGGATGCCGTCGTAAATGGCTGAGCGGCTTTTGCCGGTCTTTTGCTCTACGTCCTTTCTACGTAACAGCCGATTGCCTAACGGGATCTGGTTCACCGTTCTATAGGTGCTGGGGTAAGTGGTATCAGTCATGGGTTTATGTCCTCGCGGTATCGTTCCGGGCAATGTCTCCACTATCCGGACAAAGCTTGACTCCCAGATCAATTCCTTTCTAGCAGCGCCGGGTGTGAGTAGAACCACTCACACCGAGACGAAAAATCAGAGCTTGCAAACGACAAAAGCCGCTGCGAGTGCAGCGGCTTGAAAGAGTTTGATGCTTGGTAAGCGTGCCCAGCCTAGGGCTAGGGCCTTAGTCACCGTCTTGACGCGGAACCTGACGACGCCACAAGCTTGAGGCGACCCACGCTCAGACCCACCACACTGAAAGGCCCACCTATGAACGAAGAGCCCTCCATCGAAAACACGCCCGAACCCGCACTGGCCAACAACGGCTTTTGGCCTGACATAGACCCACACCAGCCGCCAGCCTCCCATAGTCGGGGAGTCGATATATTCTCGAACCATCTCTTACTGACAAACGCGTTGATGGAGGCCATGACGCTAGTGAATGCCGCGCTTATGCCCTGGCAGGCGGAAAAGGAGCAAGCAGGCTACTCTACCCTCTCTGCTGTTCCAGTACCCTTATGGCAAGACGAGAGCGTATTCAAATGCCTCTACTTTCGGGCGCTGTTCTCGGCTGGTTTTGCCAAGCTGCTCGAGGCTTTCCCTGACACAGACACGTCACCGCTCAACATCGACAGTACCAAAGCCGCCGATAGCTACTGGCGCGATGCTACTTGGGCCGTGGGTGAGTTATTAGGGGAGCAAGTTGAGTTACTGGTTACTTAGCTTAAATTTGAACAATTAAACCGAAGCCTCTAAAACGTACTTATGCTATTCGGAATAGCCACACACTCCTACAACAATATCAGCTATCTAAGTTAATACTTAGCCTTTGGCTTATTTTTTTCTCAACAACCTTTCTTTTATATTCTCCTTTTTTCTTAGCATAATTAAGAAGTATAGATTTAATCTCCCTCATAGTCTCCAGCTCCATGCTTCTTAAATCTTTATCTCTATTCCTAAACCTGCTTGCCAATGCACCTAAAGCTATGGACATTTTATCGTTCTCAAGGCCAACCAAGATCTCACACAACTTGTTTACATCAAAATGCATTATAATTGGTATTCTATTATTTGCAGCAGCATCTTCACCAGAACCATTCAACTGTCTGTAAAACTCACTAGCATCTTTGGACAACACATTTAACAAAACCTCTGCTCGCTTATCGAAAGTTGAGACTATAGCTTTTTTCAAAGCATCATCAAGATAATTACAAAAACTTTTAAGCCTATCATCATCTAGTTTTTTAAACCCTAAGCCGTACGCAGACTCTTGATAAACATCTAGCACATGAGTCTGATAAAAAGCAATGACACTCTTGTCATCAAAATACTCATAAGCATTCAATTTTGAAAAAAACATATCTACGTAGCTGTAAAACCCTTCCAAAACTTTTTCACTTTCAATATTAATCAGCCCTGCTTCGACCAGCGACAACTTGATACCAACCGAATGAATAATAACTGCTAGATCATCGTACTCTTGGTAATTAAGCTTGTTTTCAAAACAGTCCAGCGCTTTATTAAATTCATCTTCACTATAGCTATCCCAAGCCCAAAGGACTCGCCACTCTTCCTCATCACCAGCTTTTTCTTTAAATGGTGGAGCACTTAGCTCTTTTTCTAACAACTCAGTATCAAGCCAGCTTTTATCTAATACTTGTAAAATAAACTCCATCGAGAACACATTATCTTTAAAATCCACTCCAGAATGCCTTAGCTCCATTTTATCAAAAGTATCAAACTCATAATCACTTTTCATACTTCGTACTGAATGCAATAAAGGATTCTTGCGTTTTTCTATATCAACTTTTTCAAGCTCTCCTATCTGATACTCGAAAGCCATTATTAAATAAGCAATTAAATGATTTTTAGCGACGCCATGATCCTCAAGACCACCTGCCACCAATTCACTATAAAAACCTTTGAACTCCATAATTGCTTGTTTAAACGCTCTCAAATTTTTCTTTTCTGAGCTATCAAATATTGCGCGCACTGCCTGATAGTTTTGGTTAAGAAAGGACCATACAGAATGCTCTTTCATACTTTCTAAAACAACAAAATAAGCGCTATCAAAGTCAGGTTGCAACTCAAAGCTTTTCCCTATCAGCTTCTCCTTAGTCAAACGATAAACCTTTTCATCGTTAATTTCATTTTCATTCGCTAAAACTAAAACTTTAGCCCCCTTATGCTCCACCAATGAGTTGATAAAGCCTAAAGCTTCATTGACGTCACCAGAATATCTTTCCAAATCATCAAATACATATAAAAAAACATTTCCACTTAGAAAAGACAAATCACTAAGACCAATATCTGAACCAAAATTGACAAAGCCTTTTAAAGAATCAAAAACCCCATTAGCCAATTTCGAAAAATTTTCATTCCCAGAGAACAACAACTGTGAAGCTATCGCTTTATTAATATCTTCTGTACTTTTCAAGCCATATAAACTCACATAAATATATCTTTTTTTAATATCTTCGCTATCCTCAAGATTCATCCTAGAAAAATCATCATTGGGCTCATAACTCGCCATTTTCATTTTCTTTTTACATGAATCTATAATCTTTTTGAAAGAGCCAGTATTATCTCTCAAGAATGGGTGACTCTTCAAAGATGCCTTAACCAACTCTGAGTCAAGCAAGTATTTTTTGATATAATATGTTTTACCTACGCCCCATCCTCCATTTATCAAAACACCATAACCCGGTGAGCATTCATTGAGATAAAAGCCTAAGTAATTTGAAATATGATTATTTATGCTGCATTTTCTATCTGTCACAAGTCCCTTTCCTTTAATAAACAATCTGCCCAAAACTGCATCATGGCGGGCCGCTGATTCGGTGCCATGTGTTCGGCGTGGGTATAAACGCCCTCGATCCCCGGCAGCTTGTGCGAAAGCTGAGCCTCGATCCACTCTCTAGGGTAGCCCAACTCTTTTAGGCCAGTGGCCACCACATGGCGGGTGCCGTGGGGTACGTGTTTGCCTTCATAGCCCATGCGCTTTAACGCCATATTGAAGGCGGCGTCTGATATGGGCTTAAGGGGATTGTTACGGCCTGGGAATAGCAGTTTGAAAGCGCCTGTCCGCTTGTGCAGGTAACGTAGCTCGTCCACTGCCTGGGTAGGTAGCGGCACTTGGTGCGCCCTGCCCATCTTCATACGCTCGGCGGGGATCTTCCACACGGCGGCTTGTAGATCGAATTCGCTCCACTCTGCTTGGCGTAGCTCACCGGGGCGTACCGCGGTCAGCAGCAGCAGCTTGAGGCCAATACGAACCATGGGGCTTTTGTCATACGCCTCGATATCGCGCACCAGAGCCGGTAGCTCGTCTTGAGGGATATGGTGAAAGCTCCCCCGCTTGTAAGGCTTGAGCGCCGTATTCAGATCGGTAAGGGGGTTGTATTGAGCGCGGCCAGTGATGATGGCGAAGCGATAGATATCCCGGCAAAAGGCGTGTAGGCGGCGTCGCTGCTCGAATTTTCCCGCGTCTTCCAAGCTGCGCAGGATCTCGAGCCACTCGAGCGGCACGATGGATTCAATGGGGCGTTTCCCCACCTTGGGGAACACATACATCTCGAGCACGCGCTTACTGTCGTTGGCCCGCTTCGAGCTTTCCTTCCAGCGCGGCACCATCGAAGCGTGCCACTCCATGGCCAGCACCTCGAAGGTGTTCTCTGTGGCGTATTGCTGCTTACGCTTGTCGTCCTGCTTCTGCTCTACCGGGTCGATGCCCTGAGCTAGCAAGCGTCGGATATCGGTTCGCTTCTCGCGGGCTTCTGCAAGGCTGACATCGGGATACTTGCCCAAGCTTGTCATGTTGCGCTTGCCGTTAGGGCGTGTGTAGCGCAAACGCCAGCCCCGGCGGCCATCGGGCCAGATCCTGTGTTCCAATCCCTGGCCATCAGAGAGGGTGATGATTTTCGCCCCGGGCTTGGTTGCGTTTATCTGTCGAACGGTTAGCGGCATGGCGGTATACCCAGCATCTTCGAAGGGAGGTATATACCAACCTGTATACCACTTGAACGCTGGATTTGAAAGGAATGCTGAGGAACAGCGAGGGCTAAAAATTCATGTATTTCAGAGTATTGTACTCTATTTTTGGACTTCTCAGGACTTGCGAAGAATGCCCGTTGGCGTCCCTGGCAGGAGTCGAACCTGCGACCTGCCGCTTAGGAGGCGGCTGCTCTATCCTACTGAGCTACAGGGACGTGGGCGGGTAAAGCGGCGCGTAGTATAGCGCGCCGGGGGAGTGAGGCCAACCGGCCCGCTTAAATCCAGCCCAATAGACGCAGGGCGAAGATGCCCAGTGTAATGGTCAGGCTCGCCATGATGGTGGTGAGCGCGATGATGTTCGCGGCAAGCGTCACATTGCCGCCCATGGCCTTGGCCATAACGAAGCTAGCAGCCGCGGTAGGGCTTGCAAAGAATAGAAATAGAAGGCCCAGCTGCTCATTTGAAAACCCGCATAGCCAGGCCGCGACCGTCGATACCGCGGGCAATACGATCATTTTCATTACGCTGGAGCTCAGCGCAACGGCGCGACCGTCGCGCAGGCTGGCCGCCGACAGCGTGGCGCCGATGCAGATCAGTGCCAGCGGCAGCGTCAGCGAAGCGAAGTAGTTGCCCGACGTCATGACCCAGCGGGGAAGCTCGACCGACAGCGCCGCAAACGGTATGGCCAGCAGCACGGCGATGATCAAGGGATTGGTGGCAATTTTTTTGAGCAGGCTGGGCCAGCGCGTGGTTTTGCCGGGCTGATAGGCCGAAAGCACCCATACCGATAGCACGTTATAGAGCACGATAACCAGCCCCAGCAACAGACTGCCCGCCGAGAGACCATAGTTGCCGTACATGCCGGCGGCCAACGCCAGCCCCACCACCCCGCCATTGCCGCGAAATGCCCCTTGCACATAGATGCCTCGCTCTTTATAGGGCACGCGGTAGCGCGCCCACAGCCAGCTGGCGAAAAATTGGGCGAGCGTGGCCAAGGCAAAGAACAGCAGCAACGGTATATCCAGCGCCACGCTCATGTCCGCTTTGATCAAGCTTAAAAAAATCAGCGTGGGGAGCGTGGCGCGAAACACGAGAGTCGACGCGGTGGAAACGAAGGTGCGATCGATCAGCCGGAGGCGTTTCAGCACGATGCCTAAAAACACCATGGCGAAAACCGGCAAGGTTATATCCAGCGTACGCGCAAATAGCTCTATCAGGTTCACGGATTCACTCTCATCAAGTGGCGCGCCGACGGCATGTTTTTAACGTTGCTCGTCGGGCCATAACATAGAATGGTCAACCGTACGCGCGATCCAACCCGGAAGAGGTCTACTCCCAGTCATCAAAAAAGCGTTATGGGATCGAACTCGCATGGGTTGCTCACAACCACATCGTTACGACCACGGTTCTTGGCTTCATAACTGGCGGCGTCGGCGCGGTTCAGGACGTCATCGATCGAGTCGTCGTCATCGTTGAAGCGAGTGACGCCCATGCTAAGCGTTACGTTATACACCTTACCGGCATGGGTGACCGATACTTCGCTCACCGCTTGGCGAAGCGACTCGGCGATGCGTTGTGCCTGCACGATCGTACAACTTGGCAGCAGTACGCCAAACTCATCGCCACCCTGGCGCGCTACGTGATCACTGCGGCGAACCTCCCAGGCAATGACCTGTGCAACCCGACGAAGCATCTCGTCACCCAAGGCATGGCCGCCCTCATCGTTAATCGGCTTGAAGTGATCGAGATCGAACAACAACAACACAGAGGGCGTGCTGGTTTTTTGGAAATCGGCATAGGCTTCATCCAAGCGGCGCAAAAACCCGCGCCGATTCAGGAGGCCTGTCAGCGGGTCGTGCTCTGCTTCCCAGCGCTGGAGCGCCTCCTGTTGGCGGCGCTCGGTGATGTCCTTGACCACGCCAACCAGCCCCAGCGAGTGGCCGCTTTGCGATAGCATGACCACCCGGGCATGAATATCGAGCCAAAGGGTTTCGCTGTCGTTTTTAATGAATCGCAGCTGACGGATGTAATCCTGGCCGCTTTTAAGGCTATGCTGCCAAAGATCGATGGCGCCCTGATAATCGTCCGGGTGAATCTGTTTGAGCCACTCTTGCATGAGCGTCTCTTTGGGAATGTCCAGCATCGTCAAGAGCGCCGGGTTCATGTAAGTGATCGCGCCATCGAAGTTTGCCACGAACATGCCTTCCGGGCTCGAGTTGAGCACCGAGTCCAAAAACGCCTCACGCTCGTGGAGGTTTTTCAACAGCTGCTGACGTTCGTCTTCGACGCGGTTGAAGGTATTCGCCACTTCCTGCAACTCGTGCATGCTGGTGGCGAGCTCCACATGGGAGCGCTCGGCGCGCCCAACTTCATCGATCTGCGCTTCCAGCCGATTCAGCGGTGACAGAATGCGCGCCAACAACCACCAAAGCAGCGGCATTAGCAAAAGCGCCAGCGCCACCCAGATCCACCATAGCCGATAGATAAAACCGGACAGCGGCGCCTGTGCCTGATCGACCGGCAAATAGAGCCCCACGATCCAGTTAGCGGGCCATACCTGAGAATAGGATTGGTAGGCGCTCTGGCCATTGAGAAGATCACCGAGACCGTCGCCCTCCCAGCCATCCAGCGCCAAATCGAGCCAGGGAAAATCCTTTAGGGAATTCACGGGCGTATTCACGCGCGTGCTGTCCGGATGGTAGAGAATGTGCCCCGAAGCGTTAAAAATGGCCGAAAAACCGTTTTCCCCTAATCGAATTTTAGCCAGCCGGTTGAAAAGCCCGCCGGCATCGAGGCGTACAACGCCGCCCACCGTACCGCGAAAGTTACCGGCACTGTCCAGGCGCGGCACGCTGACCAATATCACCGGCGTATTGGTAGCCCGCCCCACGAAGGGCTCGCTGACGTAGGGGCTTCGCGTCCCCTGAAGCATCCTAAAATATTCCTGGTCGCGTGTTTCAAGACCTACCCGGCCGATCACGCTTGGCCAATCAGCGATGATCGTTCCGGCTTCATTACTGATCACGATACCTTCGAACCAGGAGAGCAGCGAGTCGTTTTTGGCCAACTCGTACTGAACCCAAGCGGGATCGTCAGCGGCACCAATGGCACTGCTGAACCGCTGCAGCGCATCGATGCGGTTCTCGACCTGCTGGGTCAGTTCATCGGCGAGAATATTGGCCTCGTAGCGCAAGTGGGTAACGTTGGACGCCTGAAGCATGTTCTTACCCACTTGCCAGGCAAGTCCCAACATGACGGCCGCCAGCACTAGCAGGGTGATGGAAAGCCCCATCAGCAGCCGGCCTTTTAGCGAGCGAAAGAGGGTCATTCTTGTTCGTAACGGGGCTGGCAGCACCGGGAATTCCTGCTCATTGATGTATTTTTCGAACGCCGCTGATAGAGTCGTTTTGGCCGCAAAAAACGGCTATTAGCACTTTTAATCGGCATTCGTCAGCGTGACTGACTCCAGTCCCTTCGGACCTCTACCCTAGTCAATTACTTATGAAAGGTGTCTATCCGAGCAAACGCTCAAAGAAAAATTACCCATCATTGTCATATACTTTCAGACATTCAAAGAGCCAAACTACGCAACATTACACCTTTACAGTCGCTTTTCATATTCGGCGGATGCCGTTTAATGGCATTACGATAGAGCTGATGCGCAGACCTAAAAGTTAAAAAAAGCCCCTCTTTCCTGACAGTGGGCTGCTATTTCCGATACAAAAATCCGCTAAGACAGCGACCCAATACTCAAAAATGAGGATGGGTTTGGGGCCGAGTCGCTCACTCGGCCCTTGCAGATACTTGACGCAGTTAATTCCTCAAGATTTGATGACCGTCTTCATAGTGGCAGACGAGAGCTTTTCAAGCTGGCACTACCTGCAAAACGCTAAGCTTATTTGTTTATGAGCGTTTTAAATATCAAAACCTGCTTCGCGGGCAAGCATCATATTGGCTTTTAGCCAGCCTTCGATGTGGCCACAGTCGAAGGTACGCCCGTGCATACGAAACGCCTGAACGGTTTGCCCCTCCTGCATGAGCCGGTCTATGGCGTCAGTGAGCTGGATTTCGTTGCCGGCCCCCGGAGGCTGGTCGGCCAATAGCTCCATGATGCGGTACGGCAAAACGTAGCGGCCAATAACCGACAGCCGCGACGGCGCTTCTTCAGGCTTGGGTTTTTCGACCACACCGCGCATGTCGGCACTCTCCCCCGCTTTGGGTTCATCACAGTCGACGATACCGTAGCGGTACACCTCTTCATGAGCCACGGCTTCTACCATTATCTGCGAAGCGCCTTGAGCGTCCCAGCGCTCGACCATGCTGCCCAAATCGCACTCCTGGCTGCCTACCTGCGGCTTCACCAGAACGTCGGGCAAGATCACCGCGAAGGGCTCACCGTCATCCAGCAGGTGGGCTGCGCAGTGAATGGCATGGCCCAGCCCCTTGGCGTTGGCTTGGCGTACGCTGGTGATCTTGAGCTTAGGCGGCGCGATGGCGGAAAGCGTTTCAAGCAGTGCATCCTTGCCCTTATCGGCCAGCGAGTGCTCGAGCTCGAAGTGGGCATCGAAGTGGTCCTCGATGGCCGATTTACCCGTGCGGGTCACCAGAATAATCTCGTTGATTCCCGCCGCCAGCGCTTCTTCCACGACGTGCTGAATCAGCGGGCGGTCGACCACCGGCACCATCTCCTTGGGGATTGCCTTGCTGATGGGCAGCAGACGCGTTCCAAATCCCGCGACAGGGATAATGGCCTTACGGATCTGAGTCATCTAATCATCCTTTTTGATACGATTCTTTGATACGCTTAACGCTATGTACATCGATCCACTTGGCGTGGCGCAGAGGGGTGCTGGTTTAACCCTGCAATACGCTTGATAGTAACGCCTGGGCGCTTTGAATCAACTCATCCAGATGCGCTTCGCTTTTGAAGCTTTCCGCATACACCTTATAAAGCGACTCGGTGCCGCTCGGGCGCGCAGCGAACCAGCCACTATCAGTCATTACCTTGAGCCCGCCAATACTGGCATCGTTGCCCGGTGCCGTTACCAAAACCCTGGTTATGGCATCGCCCGCCAACATTTGAGCCTTGATGCTTTCGGCACTCAACTTTTTGAAGGCCGCTTTTTCTTCAAACGAACAGGCGGTATCGACCCGTTTATAGTGCGGAGTGCCCAAACGCTTAGTGAGCTCCGAGTAATAAGCGCTCGGTGTCTTACCCGTTACTGCCAGGATTTCCGCGGCCAGCAGGCAAAGCGCGATGCCGTCCTTATCCGTCGACCAGGGCCTTCCATCACGAGTGAGCAAGCTGGCACCAGCGCTTTCTTCACCACCAAAACCCAAGTAGCCCTTATAAAGGCCGTCAACGAACCATTTGAATCCCACCGGCACCTCAAAAAGCTCGCGCCCGTGACAAGACACGACTCTATCGATCATCGAAGACGACACCAGGGTTTTACCAATTTTGAGCGCGCCTTCCCCGTGACTGGGCCACTGCGGACGATAGCTCAAGAGATAATCGACACACACAGCCAGAAAGTGATTGGGGTTCATCAACCCGCCAGCGTCGACGATGCCGTGCCTGTCGGCGTCCGGGTCGTTACCGAAAGCGATATCGAAGCGGTCCTTGATCTCGAGCAGGTTCGCCATGGCCGCCGGGCTCGAGCAGTCCATGCGCGTTTTACCGTCATGATCCGGGGGCATGAAAGCGAAGCTCTCATCCACGGTGGTATTGACCACGTCGAGATCGAGCTCGAAGCGCTTGGCGATAGCTTGCCAGACCGGCAAGGCCGTGCCACCCATAGGGTCCGCGCCTAACTTGAGACCCGCCCGCTCGATCGCCTCCATATCGACGACCCACGAGAGATTTTCCACGTAGAGCGCGGTGAAATCGAATTCGCTGGCGTGGGAGAGCGCCTCCTCCAACGTAACGCGCGGCACCTCGTCGATACGCGCCAAGTAATCGTTGGCGCGCCCCTCGATCCAGCCAGTGGCATCGGTGTCCGCCGGGCCTCCGTGGTAGGGGTTATACTTGATGCCGCCATCTTCTGGCGGGTTGTGGGATGGCGTGATGATCAGACCATCTGCCCGGGGCGCGTTGGGGTCGGCGTTATGTTGCAAAATGGCATGGCTGATCAGAGGCGTGGCGGTATAGCCCTGTTCTTTCTCGATCTTCACCGCGATATCGTTGGCAACCAGCACCTGCAGCGCGCACTCCCAAGCCGGCCGAGACAAGGCATGTGTATCTCGGCCCAGAAACAACGGTCCCTTGTAGCCGGCGTCCACACGATAATCCACCACCGCTTGGGTGATTGCCCAGATATGGGCGGCGTTGAAGGTGCGATCCAAAGCGCGACCACGGTGACCAGACGTGCCAAAAGCTACGCGCTCGGAGGCTACCTCAGCGTTTGGGGTTTGTTCGTAAAACGCACGACAATGAGCGTCCATTTAGGCCTCCTTGCTACCATTAGAAGTGATTCAGCAGTCTGAATTCTACTACAAATGATCATAGAGACTCTAAAAAAGCTCGCTTCAGTCATACCAGTCGTTTTTTTGGTTTCAACTTTATATGTGCAGAAAATCTATTTAACGCCGTTATAAACTCCATTCACGCTAATTATTTTTAAAAAATTTATATTTTTTATAGTCAAACCAGTGAAAAGATCCTGGTTGACAATATAACTATGCACCATCTCTCCTAAGCAAAACGCTTTTCACTAGTATTGATATCGCACCAGAATTAAAAAACTCCTATTCAACCAACTTCCATCCGCTGAATAACCGGGTGAAGCAACCTTACGAGAAAGCACATTTATCAACAAAAAGAGTGACTTTAAAACAGGTAACGCGCTCCGGTAATCCAATAGGCCTTGTCTTCGGAGCTACGAATAGCAGGCGAATCTGCTTTAGCTACCTCGAGAAACACATCAAAATCATCAGTCAGAGCGTAGTAAGAACCTACCGTCCAAGCGTTGCTATTACTTTGATTATCGCGCTCAACGCGATAGATATCGGCGTTCAACGCCCACGGACCAGCTGTATAGGTACCACCTAAACCTACTGAGTCGAACCCACCACCGTACTCGTTACTGTTGCCTTGTGTTTCCAAACCTAAACGGGTGGTAAAGTTATCGCGAAGATCATAAGAACCAATTAAGCCATAAAGTATTTCGCCATTGCCGCCGCCACGAATAACATTATCAACCGCGCCGAAACCGATGCTCAGCGGTCCCTGACGATAGCGTATTCCCCCTTGTGCTGCCGAAACGCTACCTTCTGGACTCTGCTCTGCTACTGTAAGCCCTCGCTCGCCGTAATGTTTAATTTGAGCGAAACTGGTAAAGCCATTAACTTCTGGCGTGTAGTAACCGATTGAATCGCCACGCGACTGCAGGCCAGTGGAGTTAAAGAGCAGACCACGATCCAGATAAACGTCGAAAGGGGCCGAAACAAACTGATAATAAAGGCTATCGAAATTACCCGCCACTACTGTGCCGAAGCGCTGGCTCTCGAGGCCGATATAGCTCTGGCGAGTTTCCCTAAACGCCTGGCCTTTAATACGCTCGTCGCCTGCAAAGCGCCATTCCAATCGACCAAAAGCAGCCAAATCCTGGTTTATCTGCTGACGCATGCGAAAACCTAGACGGGAGTAAACATCCACGAATTCAGGGTCATTATTAATGTAGCGACCCAAGCTATCTTCGCCCGGCCCGCCGCCTGCTATCCCGATAGAGATACGACCATAAATGCTTAGCTGAGTACCGTCTTCATCATAAATAGCCGTTGTCGCCTGAGCCGAACCTGCCAACAAAATGCCTGCACCCATGAACAACGACTTAAATCCTGCATTTACCCTCATTGCCCGCCCTTGCCTTTTTAATTAGTTAAGTTCAAAAATGAAATAGCAACCGAGCTTAATGTTACAATATAACAAAATAAAAGTAAACAAGATAATGATAACCATTGCCGATAAACTTTACTAGGCAAATTGACACCAGCTACAAAAAAACCGGCTCCAAAAGGAGCCGGTTCTATGTGCTGAGGGCTTACACTCTAACTCGGATCTAATCCGGGTTTAGAAGAAGTAACGAGCGCCTGTCAGCCAGTATACGTCGTCAGTCAGATCACCAACGTCGCTGAAGAAGTCGCCGCGGTTAACGGTCGGTGCGTCTTCGTTAGCCACTTCCAGGAATACGTCGAAGTTGCTGGAAACGTTGTAGTACGCACCAGTCGCCCAGGAACGGCTGGTTTCGGCATCGTCACGCTCGATGTTGTAGTAATCGACGTTGAATGCCCACGGGCCAGTGGTGAAAGTACCACCGATACCAACGCTATCGTAACCGCCACGGCCAACTGCCAAGTTGACATCTTCGTCGCCGTTTTCACGGCCTTCGTAGCCCAGACGAGCAGAGAAGTTGTCGGTAAAGTCGTAAGAACCGACCAGACCGTACATCATTTCGTCGTTACCGCCGTCACCTTCTACGACATCATCAACGAAACCAAGACCAATGGTTACCGGGCCCTGTGCGTAACGAACACCACCTTGTGTAGCAAATTCGCTACCGTCGTCAGAAGTTGAACGCCCAACGAACTCACCGTCAGCATTGATATAGTCTTGATCGATCAGACCGCGTTCGCTGTAGTGCTTGGCCTGCAGGAATGCAGTGAAACCTTCGAGGTCAGGCGTGTAGTAACCGATTGAGTCGCCGCGAGACTGTTTCGGGTGACCCGCAAAGCGGAAACCGCGATCAATGTAAACATCGAACGGAAGTGAAACGAACTGGTTGTAGAAGCTGTCGAAGTTACCGGCTTGGAAAGTACCGTACTGATTGCTTGTAACACCGAGGTAAGCTTGACGAGTTTCGGAGAACGCGTCGAAGTTATTGCCGTTACGCGTGTTGGACTCATCCGCACGGAAACGCCATTCGAGACGACCGAATGCAGTCAGGTCACGAGTAATTTCTTGGCTCAAACGGAAACCAAGACGGGAGTAAACGTCAACGAACTCAGGGTCGTTGTCGATTTTCAAGCCAGCACCGTTGTACTCGGGGCCACCGCCAGCAATACCAAGGGCGATACGGCCGTACAGATCAACTTTGGTGCCGTCTTCGTCGTAAACGGTAGCGGCTTGAGCGGCAGCAGAGGCGCTCAGAGCACCGATGACAGCAGTCGCTAAAAGTGTCTTTTTCATGAGGTAGGTTCCTTTACTAGCTTACTGTTTCGATCGTATCTGCCGGGCTTTTTATAAGCCTGCAGGTTGGCCAATGGGTCATGCTCTTTTTTCATCCACCGTGTAATTCGATGGTATGCGGCATGTCCTCGCTTGGGCCTTGTTATAGTCCAATGCTCGCAAGTCAAACTCTATACCGGGATCCGAGGGAACGCAATAGAAAAAAACAGTGTTCTTTTACTATTTACGCTTTTATGCGGAACCCATGAAGCGTAAGCGGGTCTCAGCGGCCCTCGAATTTCTGAAGCAACCCCTTTATCTTCTCTTCCATGCTAAGCGGTTTCTTATCTTCATGTTTTTGAGATGTATTGTTTGAAGAAGACGCTTGCTCATGAGAATCCTCTGCTTGCTTTACCGACTTTCGCTGTGTCTGATTCGGCCTATGGACGGCTTTATTGCGCTCCTCCTGGGCTCCTCTTTTGGATGGCTTTTCACCGGCGGAGTCTTTGCGCCGCTCATTTGCGTGTTGCGAGGCTTCCTTGTCCACAAGGCCGGCCGGCATGCCATCCAGATCGACCCGCTCGGCGCCCTCGCGCATGGATTTCACATAGCGCGGCAGGTTGACGTAGTTGGCCAGCGCGCGACGAATCAACTTGCCCGACCAGGGCTCGCGCTCGGCCAAATCGTGATGAATACCCACCTTGAGCGGCTTCGTGTGACCGGTGAAAAAAGCGTTGGGGTAGCGCTCATACCACTGTTTCAAGAGCGCGTGCGGCGAGGGAGGCGTAGGCGCAGCGGTAGCTTCTTCGCTCTTTTGCTCTGTGGAGTCGATCGGGCTCGCCTGCGTCTGGCCTTCGGTTACCGAGGAGTGCATTCCCTCTTCACCTGGAGCAGCGACCGATTCAGCAGGATCCAGCGTTGTCTGCTTATCGACCGGCTGGACTTCAGCGTTTTCTACCCGGGCCACATCCTGAAAGCTTTCGAGTGACAGTTGCTGCTCGCTAATCGTCTGCTTCAGCCGAGTATTCTCCTGACGGAGCTGCTGGAGTTCGTGTTGGGTACGCGCCAGATGCGCTTCCAGTGATTCGATGAGTTCTTGTACGCTGGCGGCCATGGCGCCCTCCCTGGAGCTGGTCAGTCGGCGGTGCGATCAAATACGACAAAATCGTAGTGGGGCTGCCCCTCAGCAGGCGTACCTGCGACGCGCTGCACCTCTTCGAACGTATTCGGCGGCAGCTCCGGAAAGTGAGTGTCGCCTTCTACCTCTACATCCACTTCGGTAATATAAAGCCTTTGAGCGTAGGCCATGGCCTGACGGTAGATCTCGCCGCCGCCCATCACCATGATCTCTTCTGCCGCTTCGATCGTGGCATGCTGGTCGGCCAGCGCCAGCGCGCTTTCCAAATCATGGCAAACGCGAACGCCTTCGGCTTCGAAACTTTCGTCCCGGGTCACCACGATATTGAGCCGATTGGGCAGGGGCTTTCCAATCGAGGCGAACGTCTTGCGCCCCATAACCAGCGGCTTGGCCTGCGTCTTACGTTTAAAAAATTTCAGGTCTTCAGGCAAGTACCAAGGCAAATTACCTTCAACGCCAATGACGCGATTTTTGGCCATGGCGACGATCATGGCGACCGGTACCAAAGGTTCAATGTTGGTCGACTGGCTCATACGGCTACCTTCGCCTTGATGTGGGGATGGCTGGTGTAATCGTCGATACGGATATCGTCGAAAGTGAAGTCAAAAAGATCGGTAACGTTTGGATTCAACCAGAGCGTGGGCGGCGCGTAAGGCGCGCGTGCCAGCTGCTCTTGCGCCTGCTCGAAGTGATTGCTGTAAAGGTGAGCGTCGCCCAGGGTGTGAATGAATTCCCCCGGTGCCAGCCCCGCCACCTGAGCGACCATGCACGTCAGCAGCGCGTAGCTTGCGATATTGAACGGTACGCCCAAAAAGATATCGGCGCTGCGCTGGTAAAGCTGGCACGACAGCCGGCCATTGGCCACGTAGAACTGAAACAGGCAGTGGCAAGGCGGAAGCTTCATCTCATCCACCTGGGCCGGGTTCCAAGCCGACACCACGAGTCGGCGCGACTGCGGATTACGGCGAATCTGCTCGAGCACGTTGGCAATTTGATCGACGCCTTCTCCGCCTTTAGGGTCGGGCCAGCTGCGCCACTGATAGCCGTAGACCGGGCCCAAGTCACCGTTTTCGTCGGCCCACTCGTCCCAGATGCGCACACCGTGCTCTTTCAAATAGTCAATATTGGTATCGCCCTTGAGAAACCATAAAAGCTCATGGACGATGGAGCGTAAATGCAGCTTCTTGGTAGTCAATAGCGGAAATCCGCGGGCCAGATCGAAGCGCATTTGGTGGCCGAACAGTGAACGGGTGCCCACACCGGTGCGATCGCTTCGATCGACCCCCTGCTCCAGCACGGTACGCATCAATTCCAGATAGGGCTGCTCCAGCGCGCTAGAAGTGGCTTTCGGGTCAGTCGTTGCAGGCGTTGAAACGGTCACGGCGCGTCCAGAGTTGCGGGTTAGAAGTGCAGTTCAGTAAAGGCTGTATTCTAGGGCGGCGGCGTGCATCAGGCAACGCCGCTGCTTTTGCAACGTGCTTTAGTTTGCCTGGGGCGGCCCAACCCGAGCGCCTTGTCAGGCGCTTTCGCCTACTAAAGTGGGCTCCTACGAGGGGCCCTGCAACACCCTTCATTATGCTGTGGGCTGTAGGAGCAAGCGCTAGCTAGCGACCTGCCGAAAAAGCCACCGGGCGAAATTGCGGTGCCCCAATCAGGGCGCCTTGTCAGGCGCATCGCCCACTGAAGTGGGCTCCTACGAGGGGCACTGCAACGCCCTTCATTGTGGGCTGTAGACTGTAGGAGCAAGCGCCAGCTAGCGACCAGTCGGGAAAGACACCGGGCGAAATTGCGGTGCCCCAACCAGGGCGCCTTGTCATGCGCATCGCCCACTGAAGTGGGCTCCTACAAGTGTGCGGGGGCTAGTGTGCTGCACTCGGCTCTATTAGCTGCAACAGCTACGCTGCTTTGGCATCAATCGGCTGGGTACGCGACCACGCCATGAACGCCAAGCCCAGCGCAATCATCGGTAGCGTCAGCAGCATGCCCATGGTCACCCAGCCGAAGGCGATGAAGCCGATGTGGGCGTCCGGCATGCGCACGAATTCAACCAGAAAGCGGAACACCCCGTACCCCAGCAGAAATAGCCCCGACACGAACCCGCGGGCGCGCGGCTTGGCCGACACCCACCAGAGAATCACGAAAAGCACCAACCCTTCCAGCAGCGCCTCGTACAGCGCCGACGGGTGGCGTGGCTCGGGCCCCATACCGGGAAACGGCATGCCCCAAGGCAGTGAGGTCAGCCGCCCAGGCAGCTCGTGGTTGATGAAATTACCGATACGCCCGGCACCCAGCCCGATCGGCACGAGCGGGGCGATAAAATCGGTCAACGTGAAGAAAGCCAGTTGCTTGCGCCGGGCGAACAGCCACGCCGCCAGCAATACGCCGATCAGCCCGCCGTGGAAACTCATACCGCCATCCCACACGCGAAATACCCACAAAGGGTCGGCAAGCCACTGATCGAGGCCGTAGAAAAGCGCGTAGCCCAGGCGCCCACCGGCCACCACACCCACGGCGCAGTAAAACAGCAGATCGCTGATGTCATCGTTGTTCAAACCAATACGCGCGGCGCGTTTGCAGCCTAGCCACCAGGCGGCGACAAAGCCCACCACGTACATCAAGCCGTACCAGTGAACCTGCAAGGGCCCAAGTGAAATCGCTACCGGGTCAATCGTGGGATAGTTGATCATCAAACGTCTCTAAGTAAGCAAACCAGAATCACCGCGGCGCTGCCTGGTTCGTTACGTCAACACGAAACGAAGCCCCACCACGGCCAACAGCAGCGCAAAGGATAACCGCAATACGCGCGCTGACAATACGTGCGCCAGCTTAACGCCTACGCGGGCAAAAGGAACGCTGGTCACGATAATCGCGAAAAACGCCGGCCACAGCACGAAACCGGTGGACCAGGCCGGCAACAGCGGGTTGCCCCACCCCACCACGATGAACGTGAGCGCCCCCACCAGCGCGATCGGTAGCCCACAGGCCGCCGAGGTGCCCACGGCCTGGGTCATGGTCGCACCGCAGCGTGAAAGCCAGGGCACGGTCATCGCCCCACCGCCGATGCCGAACAGCGCCGATATTCCACCGACCACACCGCCCGCGACGACCATGGCACCCTTGCCGGGCGCCACCGTACCAGGCTTGGGCTTGAGCCCGAATGTCATCTTGGCGGCCAGCATCAGCACGAACACCCCGAACAGCGTGCCCAGCACGGTACCGGAAAGATTGCCGGCAATGAACACGCCGCCGATAGCGCCGAGCATCAGCCCCGGAAGCAGCGCCATGAACCAGGGCCGATGAATGCTGCCCTTGCGGTAGTGGCCCAGCGCCGAGGAGGCACCGGTCACGACGATCGTGGCAAGCGACGTCCCTACGGCCAGGTGCATGGCGATCTCCGGCGAGACGCCTTTCAGGTTGAAAGCGAAGACCAGAACCGGAACGATGATGATGCCCCCGCCCACGCCGAAGAGCCCGGCCATCGTACCGGCGGCGGCGCCAAGAGAAAGATACCCCAGTAGCGTGATCGCAATAGTCATGTGAAGCGTTCTCAGCGATTGTTAGGCGTGCAAAAGTACGTGAGCGAAAGTCGAGGCTCTTTAAACGCTTGAGCCTGGCATCATTGAGGTGTTACCGCGCATCGCCACATGCCAGCCTAATGGTAACATCAAGGATCGTTTTCCGCGGGCGCGGTTAGGCCATGGGCCGGTTGACGAACGCGTCGTTTCTTATTCACACAAGGTATCGATTTCATGTGCCTACTCACCTTCGCTTGGTTTCCGGACAGCGCCACGCCCTTGAAACTGGCCGGCAACCGCGATGAGTTCCACGCCCGCCCCACGGCACCGCTTCATTACTGGGAAGATACGCCCGGCCTTCTGGGCGGGCGCGACCTGGAAGCCGGCGGCACCTGGCTTGCGGCCAACGACCGGGGCGTGGTGGCCGCCCTTACCAACGTGCGCGAACCCGCAGCGCCGCCTAACATTCCGGCACCCAGCCGCGGCGAGCTTATCGCGCGCGTGTTACGCGAGGATGATGTTCAAGGCTGGCTCGAGCGCCTGGTCAAGCAAGAGGCCACACGCTTTGCCGGCTTCAACCTGCTGGTCGCCCATAACCGCTCGCTTTGGCATCTGCACCGAAGCGCATCAAGGGTGTATCTCGAGCGCGTGGCCCCGGGCGTACACGGGCTCTCCAACGCAAGCCTCGATACGCCCTGGCCCAAACTTTGCGCGGCGCGTAAGGCACTAAAAGAGGCAAATGACGATTGGCAGAGCGCCACGAAACGGGCGCTGCACGACCCTACGCTTGCCCCGGACAGCGCCCTGCCGGATACCGGCATTGCGCTTGAGCTGGAGCGCCGGCTTTCGGCGGCGTTCATCGTTGGCGAGGAGTACGGCACCCGGGCCACGACCTGGCTAAGCCTGGGGGCGTCCGGGCGCGTTCAGATCACCGAGCAGCGCTTTGGCCCGATGGGTCGTTTTGAAGGCGAAACCACGCTCGCCCAGCCTCGCACATTAACCTGACGTGTCGCTCAATCCCGGGGCGGCAGCAGATGGCTTAACTGCCACTCATCCATGCGCAGGTTCAGGTGCTTTCGTACCTGCGCTGGCGTGTCCAGCGCCATGATCTCGCCGAGCAGCGTTTGCGCATCGCTAAACGGCACCCGGCGAATCGCCGCGCGCACTTTCGGCAGGCTTGGCGCGTTCATCGATAGACTCGAAAACCCCATGGCCATGAGCAAAAGCGCCCCGGCCGGATCACCGGCGAGCTCTCCGCACAGCGAAATCGGCTTGTTCAAGCGCTTCGCGTCCTGAGAGATCTCCTGAAGCGCCCCCAATAGCGCCGGGTGCAGCGCGTCGTAAAGGCTCGACACCCGCGGATTGTTGCGATCTACCGCCAGCAGGTACTGGGTGAGGTCGTTACTGCCCACCGAGAAGAAATCCACCCGCTTGGCCAGCGCATCCATCTGGTAGATGGTCGCGGGCACCTCGATCATCACGCCCACTTTGGGCCGGGTCACCGCGATATCCTCTTCGCCGAGCTCGATGATGGCGCGATCGAGAATCTTCAGCGCCTCGTCGACTTCTTCGACATTGGTGATCATCGGAAACAGCACGTACAGGTTATCGATACCCTGTGAAGCCTTGAGCATGGCGCGAAGCTGCACCATCAGCACTTCCGGGTGATCCAGTGTCACCCGCATGCCGCGCCAGCCCAGAAACGGGTTGGCTTCGTCGATGGGAAAATAGGGCAGATCCTTGTCGCCGCCGATGTCCAACGTGCGCATGACCACCGGCAGCGGCGCGAAGCCTTCGAGCTGCTCGCGGTACATGCGCATCTGCTCTTTCTCGCCGGGAAAGCGCTCGGCGATCATGAACGGCACCTCGGTGCGGTAAAGCCCCACCCCGCCGATCCGGCTTTTGAGCAGCGCGCTTGCGTCCACCGCCAACCCCGTATTCACCATCAGCGGCACGTGATGGCCATCCGGCGTTTCGCTGGGCAAATCCTGCTCGTGTTCGAGCAGTTCGCTCAGCGCCTGCTCTTCGGCGATCAAATTCGCATAGCGCGTTTTGAGCTCCGGAGACGGGCGCACGAACATCCGCCCACGGTGGCCGTCCAGCACCACCGGTGCGCCGTTGAGCCGTGGTAACGGTAAATCGACCATGCCCAGCACCGTGGGAATTCCCATGGCACGGGCCACGATCGCCACGTGCGACGTGCTCGAGCCGCGCACCGAGACCAACCCCTTGAGCTTGCCCCGAGGCACCTCGCCGAGCATCGCTACGCTGATTTCGTCACCAACGAGTATGGCGTTGTCCGGGTAGGTTTCCGGGGTCGAGGGCGTATCCTGCTGTAAGTGCGAAAGCACTCGGCGACCCAAATCGCGAATGTCAGCGGCCCGCTCGCGCAGGTAATCATCGTCGACGCGCTCGAGATACTGCACGTGGCGGCGCACGACGTCCGCCAGTGCTCCGGGAGCCCACTGGCCTTCGCGTATGCGTTTTTCGACCTCTTCAGAAAGCGCCGTTTCGCCCAGCATTTGCTGGTACACGTCAAAGAGCGCCAACTCCTGGGCAGAAATGCGGCTCGCCAAACGCTCGGCGGCGGCGCGGATCTCGCGGCGGGTTTGGGCGATCGCCTCCTTTAACCGGGCTACCTCGAAATCCTGGTCGCTGGGAATCAGGTCCGGCACGCTGTTCAAGTCCGCCGGCGGGCTAATGACCACCGCTTCACCCATGGAAATACCGGGCGATGCCGCCACGCCCTTGAACATCGCCTGCCCGCCGGGTAGCGCCGGGCGCGTCAGGTTGCCGGTGGCCAACGCGTGCGCCAATACGCCCGCCAACTGGGCGGCCATGGTGACCAAAAAGGCTTCGTCTTCGTCGTCGTAGCGGCGCTTTTCCGCCTGCTGTACCACCAGCACGCCCAGCATCAAACGCTGGTGAATGATGGGTACACCGAGAAAACTTGAGTAGCGCTCCTCGCCGGTGGCCTCGAAATAGCGAAACTGAGCGTGGGCGCGGGCATCTTCCAGGTTCAGCGGTTCGCTGCGCTTGGCCACCAGCCCCACCAGCCCTTCGCCCAACGGCAGTACGACCCGCCCTACCGCTTGGGTGCGCAGGCCGATGGTTTCCATCAGCACGAGAGAGTCAAGATCACGATCGAAAAGATAGAACGAGCAGACATCGGTCTGCATCGCCTTGCGAATACGGCGCACCATGGTAGACAGGGCCGCATCCAGCGTTCGCGCACCATTCACCTCTTGAATGACGCGCCTCAAGACCTCCAGCATGGATGCTTTAGATTTCACTGTTGTTATCCTCGCTGAGAAGTGGGCGACACGGCGGCTTTGGATTCAAAGCAGGGCGCGGTCAATGGCGCCCCACATCACGCTATTCGTCACCCAAGGCCAAGCGCTGTACGCGAGGGGAAAGCTCGCGCAGCGCTCGCCGGTAGACTTCGCGCTTGAATGGCACCACCTGACCAAGTGGGTACCAGTAGCTGACCCAGCGCCAGCCGTCGAATTCGGGTTTAGGCGTTGCCGTCATGCAGATCCGGTTCTCCTGACACCGAATCCTGAGCAAAAACCACTTCTGCTTTTGACCGATACAAACCGGTCGCGAGTGGGTACGAATCATGCGTCGTGGCAGGCGGTAGCGCAGCCACCCCCGGGTGCAGGCGACAATATCAACATCGTCGGCGGTCAGGCCGATCTCCTCAAACAGTTCACGATAGAGCGCTTGTTGTGGAGTTTCGCTTGCTTTAATGCCTCCCTGGGGGAACTGCCACGCATTTTGTCCTACCCGACGCGCCCAAAGCAGCTGCCCCTGGCTGTTGACGATAATGATGCCAACATTGGGGCGAAAGCCGTCAGCGTCGATCACGGACTTCACCTTCTTGAATTTTCAGTTGTCCCCATTTTTCCACAAGGCAGACAAGCGTATCAATATAATATAACGCTCGCCGCCAATAACGCCTGTATTCCCCCACTACGGTGGGCAAGGGAGAGGGTCTCTGACATAATTCGCCGCGCTTTAGTTGGCAACCATCATGAGCGATACATCAATTACAAGGGGAACGCGGTGAGCCTGGCCATTTTCGATTTGGACAACACATTACTGTCGATTGACAGCGATCATGCCTGGGGCGAGTTCCTGCTGGAACAGGGCGCCGTGGACCCGGTCGCCTACCGCGAGGCCAACGACCGCTTCATGGCCGATTACGAAGCCGGCACGCTGGACATGGCGGCGTTTCTGGAAGTGGCGCTGAAGCCTTTAACCGAACACTCCCCGGAGCAGCTAGCGTCCTGGCATCAGCAGTTCATGGCCAGCAAGATCGAACCGCATATTCTGGCCAAGGGCGAGGAGCTTCTGGCCCGCCACCGCACCCAGGGCGATACGCTGTTGATTATCACCGCCACCAACCGCTTCATTACCGGCCCGATCGCCGAGCGCTTGGGTGTGGATGCGCTGATCGCCGTCGAGCCGGAGAAGATCGACGGCCGCTACACCGGCAAGGTGACCGGCACGCCCAGCTACCGCGAAGGCAAGATCACCCGTCTGGAAGAGTGGCTCGAAACGCAAGACCACACCATGGAAGGCACCTGGTTCTACAGCGACTCCCACAACGATCTGCCGCTGCTCGAACGCGTTGACAACCCGGTTGCCGTCGACCCGGACGCAACGCTTCGCCAAGTCGCCGAAGAGCGCCAATGGCGCATCATGAGCCTGCGAGACTAACGCCCGCCTCAAATCTCGAGAACTCATCGCTAAGACCAGGGAAGGCTAGCGCCTTCCTTCGCCCAATGAATTGGGCTCCTACGGGTGATGTTGCCACGGTAGGAGCAGGCGCTAGCCAGCGACCTCTCGACGACGGCACCACACGTGGAAAAGCTTACGTCTCCCTGCGCCGAAATAACCTCATAAAAAACCCCGCAACCATAGGTGCGGGGTTTTGCTTAAAGCCGGGCGGGCCGATTAGCCGAGTAGGTGCTCGACGGCGGCGCGCTCTTCGCGCAGCTCTTTTTCGGTGGCCTGGACTTTCTCCTTGCTGAATTCGTCGAGCTCATAGCCCTGCACGATTTCATAGTTGCCGCCTTTGCAGCGAACCGGGTAGGAGAAGATGATGCCTTCTTCGATGCCGTAGCTGCCGTCAGACGGAATCGCCATGCTGACGATGCCGTCAGAGCCCAGCGCCCAGTCGCGCATGTGGTCGATGGCGGAAGACGCAGCAGAAGCCGCAGAAGAGGCGCCGCGCGCCTTGATGATCGCCGCGCCGCGCTGCTGAACGGTCGGGATGAAGTCGTTTTCGTACCAGTCGCGCTCGACCAGATCACTTGCGGCTTTGCCATCGACGGTGCACTGGGCGATATCCGGGTACTGGGTCGCGCTGTGGTTGCCCCAAATGACCATGTTCTCGATATCGGTGACGTGCTTGCCGGTTTTCTGGGCCAGCTGCGTCAGCGCGCGGTTGTGGTCCAGGCGCGTCATGGCGGTGAACTGGCCCTTGTCGAGATCCGGCGCGTTGCAGGAGGCGATCAGCGCGTTGGTGTTGGCCGGGTTACCGACGACCAGCACTTTCACGTCGCGGCTGGCGTGGTCGTTCAGCGCCTTGCCCTGAACCGAGAAGATCGCGGCGTTGGCCTCCAAAAGGTCCTTACGCTCCATGCCCGGGCCGCGCGGGCGGGCGCCGACGAGCAGAGCGAAGTCCGCATCCTTGAACGCCACGTTCGGATCGTCAGAGGCGACGATGTCCTGCACTAGCGGGAAAGCGCAGTCGTTGACTTCCATCACCACGCCGTTAAGCGCGTCCATGGCCTGGGGAATTTCCAGAAGCTGGAGAATGACGGGCTGATCCGGTCCCAGCATGTCGCCGGCGGCAATACGGAAAATGAGTGAGTAGCTGATCTGGCCGGCACCGCCGGTAATCGCAATACGTACGGGATCTTTCATCACTGCTCCTTGGTTGATTCGCCTTGGGGTGGGTCGACAGAACTCAAGACGCCAAGATGGTATGCCCAGCGAGACAAAAACTCAATTAGACATGCGCCGCTCGCCCGCTTCACCGCCTGCCGGCACTCGCCGCCGCGCGTCGAGTACGCTATGGTGGAGCCACTTCCAACGCCTGTTTGATATCGAGACCGATCCTCCTCATGCGACGAATTCCCCTCTCCTACGCGCTAGCGCTTTTATTCGTTCTGGCGCTGACCGTTTGGCTGGCGTTTGGCGATTTTCAGCACTTTCAAAGCGCCCCGCCAGACGCCGCCGCCGAGCAAGACGTACAGGCGCCGCGGGTGGAAGTCACCCGCCAGCAAAGCACGCCCTACGTGCCCCAGGAAGTCTTCCAGGGCCAGCTCGAAGCACGCCAAGAGACGCTTCTGCGCGCCAATGCTGCGGGCTACGTGGTGGAGAAACCGGTCGCCCAAGGGGATGCCGTCACGTCGGGGCAGACGCTTTTAGTGCTGGACAACCAGGCCCTGCCGGAGCGTTTGCAGCAGGCTCGCGCCGAGCTCGCCGTGGCCGAGGCCGAGTACGCCGGCGCCCAGGATCTACGCCAGCGCAACTTCATCTCCCAGCCGGATCTTTTGCGCCTGCAAAGTGGGGTCAGCGCCAGTGCAGCGCAAGTAGCCCAGCTCGAACGCGAGCTGGCCGACACCCGCCCCACCGCGCCGTTCGACGGTGTGCTCGATCGCGTACAGGTCGAACTGGGCGATTTGCTCCAGCCCGGGGAAGAGTGGGGCCAGCTAATCGACGACCGCACGCTGACCGGAACGGCTTGGGTCTCCCAGCAGCAGATCAACGCGATAACCCTGGCGCTACCGGTCACCGCGCGGCTATTGAACGGCGAGACGCTCGAGGGCGAGGTCTCCTTTATCAGCAGTCGTGCCGAGGAGCAGACCCGCTCGTTCTACATGGAGGTGACGCTCGACAACCCGGAGCGCAAGCGCTTGGCCGGCAGCAGCGCCGAGTTCACCCTGACGCTACCGCCGCGCCCGGCCCACGCTCTATCGCCGGCGCTTTTGAGCCTGGACGATAACGGCGAGCTTTCGGTCAAGCATCTGGGGGAAAACGACACCGTTGTGCAAACACCGGTGACGCTGCTCAGCGCCACGCTCCAAAGCGCGTTTGTGGCAGGGCTGCCCGAGACGCTGGAGCTGATCACGCTGGGCGCCGGGCTGGTCGAGCCGGGCGAGACGGTCACGCCGGTGCGCGCGGAGGATACCGATCAACGCGCGCCGGCCACCGGCACCGTCGCGGCGGGGACTTAAATGCGCACGCTGATTCACGCCGCGCTCACCCATACCCGCACCACGCTGCTTCTGCTGGTGGGGCTGCTGCTCGCCGGCATCACGGCCTGGCAGGTGATCCCCAAGGAAGCGAACCCGGACGTCACCATTCCGCTGATCTATGTCTCGCTGACGCTTGAAGGCGTCAGCCCCGAGGACGGCGAGCGGCTGCTGGTACGCCCCATGGAGCAGGAGCTTCGAGGCATCGAAGGGCTTCGCAAGTTCACCGCGCAGTCAAGCGAAGGCCACGCGTCGGTCACACTGGAGTTCGACCCGGGCTTCGACCCGGATACGGCGCTATCGGATGTGCGCGAGCGGGTCGATATCGCCCGGGCGGAAATACCGGATGAGGCCGACGAGCCGCGCGTCATGGAGGTCAACGTTTCCGAGTTTCCGGTGCTCAGCATCGGGCTTTCAGGCCAGCTCGACACCCGTGAGCGTATTGCCATTGCAAGGCGGCTCAAGGAAGAGATCGAAGGCGTGGCCAACGTGCTCGAAGTCGAGATCGCTGGCGAGCAGGAGGATCTGCTGGAGATCGTGGTCGACCCGCTGGTACTGGAGAGCTACGGCATCGATTTCGACGCGCTGTTCAACCAGGTCTCGCGCAATAACCGGCTGGTGGCGGCGGGTAGTCTGGATACCGGCGCCGGGCGGCTGGCGCTCAAGGTACCCGGCGTCATCACCTCGCTCGAAGACGTGATGAACATGCCGGTCAAGATCGACGGCGACCGGGTCGTGACCTTTGGCGACGTGGCCTGGATTCACCCCACGTTCAAGGATCCAACGGGCTTTGCACGTATCGACGGCGAACCCGCGGTGGTGCTGGAAATTTCCAAGCGCGCCGGCGCCAACATCATCGAAACCATCGATGCGGTGCGCGAGCGCTTCGACCAAGCGCAGGCGTTTTTGCCCGAGCAGCTCCACGTCACGACCATTCTGGACGAGTCGGCTACCGTGGCGGACATGCTCTCGGAGCTTTTAAACAACGTGCTGACCGCTGTGGTGCTGGTGCTGATCGTGGTGGTCGCGGTCATGGGGCTGCGCATGGCCCTACTGGTGGGGCTGACCATTCCCGGCGCATTTTTGACCGGCATTTTGCTGGTGTGGGCGTTCGGGTTCACGCTCAACATCGTGGTGCTGTTTGCGCTGATTCTGGTAGCGGGCATGCTGGTGGACGGCGCCATCGTGGTCAGCGAGCTGGCGGATCGCTACCTGCGCGAGGGCAAATCCCCCTTTAACGCCTGGCTCGACGCCGCCTCGAGAATGAGCTGGCCGGTCATCGCATCGACGGCCACCACACTTGCGGTGTTTTTTCCGCTTCTGTTCTGGCCCGGCGTGGTCGGCCAGTTCATGAAATACCTGCCCGCCACGGTGATTCTTTGCCTGCTGGCATCGCTTGTCATGGCGCTCATCTTTCTGCCCACGCTTGGCCGCCTGTTTACTCGCCAGGTGAGCGACCCGGCCAGCCAAGCCGCCGCGCTCGGGCAAAGCACGGCGCTTGGCCGCGGCTACCGGCGCGTGCTTTCGCGGCTACTCGCGCGCCCGGGCTGGGTGCTGGCACTAGCGCTGGTCGTCATCGCGCTGCTGTACACCGGCTACGCCCGCTTCAATCACGGCGTCGACTTCTTTCCCAACGTCGAGCCGGATAGCGCTCAGGTGCTGGTGCACGCTCGGGGCGATTTCTCGGTGCATGAGGCGGATGCGATCCTTAAGCGCGTGGAAGCGCGCCTCGGCGCCATGAGCGAAGTCGAAGCGCTCTACGCGCGCTCGTTCGTCGCCGACGAGCAGGTCGGTGACGACGTCGTCGGCGTGCTGCAGTTCCAGTTCATCGACTGGTACGCGCGTCGCCCGGCACGCACCATTTTAAGCGAAATGGCCGAGCGAACTCAGGATCTTCCCGGCATCACGCTGGAGTTTCAGGAGCAGGAGCAGGGGCCTGGCGGCGGCAAGCCCATCGTGCTCGAGGTCAGCGCCACCGACCCGGATATCGCCGATGCGGGGGTGGACCAGCTACGCGAGCTGATGCAACGCCTTGGCGGCTTCACCGATATTCAGGATAACCGCAGCCTACCGGGTGTGGAGTGGCAGATCGACGTGGACCGCGAAGCCGCCGCGCGCATGGGCACCGATATCACCACCATCGGCAGCGCCGTACAGCTGCTGACGACCGGCCTTCAGGTCGCAAGCTACCGCCCACCGACGGTCAGCGACGAGGTGGACATTCGCCTTCGCATGCCAGAGCGCTACCGTACGCTAGACCAGCTCGAACGGCTGAGTATCAACACCCAGCGCGGTCAGGTGCCCATTTCGAATTTCGTGACGGTCACCCCAGCGCCAAAGGTCGGTACGCTCAACCGGATCGACGGCCGCCGAGCGATCACGCTGGAGGCGGATCTGGCGCTTGGCTATCTCGCCGACGAGCGCCTGGGCGCGTTAATGAATGAGGCTCAGAATGAGCTGCCAGAAGGCTTGATGATCAACGTGGCCGGCGAGCAGGAAGACCAGCAGGAGTCGATGCAGTTTCTCGTCGGCGCGTTTCTCATCGCCCTCGGTCTAATGGCGCTGATCATGGTCACCCAGTTCAACAGCTACTACCAGGCCGCGCTGGTGCTCTCCGCGATCGTATTCTCCACTGCGGGCGTGCTGATGGGTCTTTTGATCACCGGCCAAGCCTTCGGCATCGTCATGGTCGGCATGGGCGTGATCGCCCTCGCCGGCATCGTGGTGAACAACAATATCGTATTGATCGATACCTACAATGAGCTGCGCGGCCAGGGCATGCCCCCCGGTGAGGCGGCGCTGGAAGCGGGCTGCTTACGCCTTCGCCCGGTGCTGCTCACGGCGATCACCACCGTGTTGGGGCTTTTACCGATGGTGCTGGGCATCAACGTCAACCTTTTCGCCCCGGCGCTTGGGTTCAACGCGCCCTCGGCCCAGTGGTGGACACAGATGTCGAGTGCGATCGCCGGCGGCCTCACCTTCGCCACCCTGCTCACCCTGCTGTTGACTCCCTGCATGCTGGTGATCGGTTCAAAGAGACATAACACCGGGGGTACGGCTTCATCGTAGGCGCCTAATTTTATTGGGCGATGTCGGTGATAGCCACCGTTGGCATTACAGGCACTTTATGTGACTACTCCGCCTGACCCCGGCAGCGCTTTGCGCTGCGTCGCTGGCTGAAGCCTGCTCCTAACATGGGGTTGGGCAAAATATCGGGTGTGCAATTTCATCGTAGGAGCCCAATTCATTGGGCGATGGCGGCGACAGCCGCCCTTGGCATTACAGGCACTTTAAGTGCCTACTCCGCCTGACTCCGGCAGCGCTTTGCGCTGCGTCGCTGGCTGAAGCCTGCTCCTACATGGGGTTGGGCAAAATATCGGGTGTGCAATTTCATCGTAGGAGCCCAATTCATTGGGCGATGGCGGCGACAGCCGCCCTTGGCATCACAGGCACTTTATGTGCCTACTCCGCCTGACTCCGGCAGCGCTTTGCGCTGCGTCGCTGGCTGAAGCCTGCTCCTACATGGGGTTGGGCAAAATATTGAGGTGCAACTTCATCGTAGGAGCCCAATTCATTGGGCGATGGCGGGGACAGCCGCCCTTGGTGATAGCGGCTCTTTGTCCAGGTATCCCGCTTAACTGGCAAGCTGTTGCTTAAGAGGTAGTCTGCGGGCTGTGGACGGCGTGCATGCGTGCGATGAGCTGATCTTCCAGCGCAAAGCGCTCGGCCAACCCCTTGGCGAGGCGGTCGAGCCAAGCCGGTAGCCGGTTAAGATTCGTCTGGCAGTGCTCGACAGTGGTGAAGTCTTCGTCGAACTCCAGCACCATGGCGGTCGACATTTCCAGACGCTCCAGCAGCTTGCTGGCGATTTCAAGAGCGCTATCGTCGTCGAAGGCCTTGGCTTCGCGGGCGAGTTCCGGGTAGATCTCGAAATGCCCGGCGCTGATGTAGTCCATCAACAGTTCGCTGAAGGTATCGATGCGCGTCTTGTTGACCGCCTCGAGCTCCGAGTCGCACGCTTCTTTCAACTCGATGAAACTGATCAAAAAGGTTCGGCGCTGCTCCAGCCAGCGATCGATCAGGCTATGCACCCCGCCCCATCGCTCCTGAGCGTTTTTACAATTCTCCAGCATGGCGTTCTCCTTGCCATTTTTCGTGAACTCTAGACTCTCTTTTCGGTATACGTCTGTCAATCCCGCCAGGAGTGGTTTTACGTGAAATCCAGCACTACCTTTTTGGCACTTTTAGAAAGCTGCTAACCAACCCTCCAGAAAAAGCTCTCCCGGCTTCAACCGACGCCAGCCGCTGCCGATGCGTTTCAAATTCCAACATTGACTGTTCACTGACCCACACACTCACAGAAACTTTAAGTCTAAAAAATTTAAGCTTGAAGTTTCTATAAAGGCTCTTTACCTTGAAACAAGAATCCACAGGGAGAATAAAAAATGAAAGTTGCCTGTTTGGGTGGAGGGCCCGCCGGTCTCTATTTTGCTATTAGCATAAAATTGCGCAATCCGGATCACGAAGTGGTCGTCATGGAGCGCAATCGACCTGACGATACCTTTGGCTGGGGCGTCGTGCTGTCAGACGAAACCCTTGAGAACCTGGCGGCGAACGACCCAGTGAGCGCCGAGCGCATTCGCGAGCATTTTGCCTACTGGGATGACATTGCGGTTGTTCATAAAGGTGTTAAAACCGTTTCTACCGGCCATGGGTTCTGCGGCATCGGTCGCAGGCAACTACTCATCCTGTTACAGGAGCGTGCCCGGGAACTGGGTATCGAAATGCGCTTCGAAACGGATGTGACCCAAGCGGTTATCGATCAATGCCAGCGTGACTATGACCTCGTTATCGCCTCCGATGGCCTCAACTCCCGAACCCGTCAGATCCATGCCGAGCACTTCAATCCCGATATCGACGTCAGAGCGTGTAAATTCGTTTGGTTAGGCACTCACCAAACCTTCAACGACGCCTTCACCTTCATCTTCGAGAACACCGAGCATGGCTGGGTGTGGGCGCACGCCTATCAGTTCGATAGCGACACCGCGACATTCATCGTCGAGTGCAGCGAAGAGACCTGGCAAGCGTTTGGTTTTGGCGAGCTTAGCCAGCAGGAATCGATCGCGGTTTGCGAGCGTATATTCGCGCGACACCTGAACGGTCATGCCTTAATGACCAACGCCAATCACATCCGCGGTTCTGCCTGGATCAACTTCCCTCGCGTTTTGTGTGAGCGCTGGAGCTATCAGAATATCGTGCTCATGGGCGATGCGGCGGCCACGGCCCACTTTTCGATCGGCTCGGGCTCCAAGCTGGCTTTGGAAAGCGCTATTGCGCTGGCCACGTATCTACATAGTGAGAGCGACAGTAAGGCAGCGATCGCCCGCTATGAAGAGGAGCGCCGTTTCGAGGTATTGAGGCTTCAGTCGGCGGCGCGCAACTCGACGGAGTGGTTCGAGCAGATCAAGCGCTACCTGGATCTCGACCCGGTGCAGTTCAACTACTCGCTGTTGACCCGCTCGCAGCGCATCAGCCATGAAAACCTGCGCGCCCGCGACCCGCAGTGGCTGGAAAGCGCCGAGCGCTGGTTCCAGACGCAGGCGGGCAACCCGGATAGCGCGCGAGCGCCCATGTTCGCCCCCTACCAGCTTCGCGACATGCACCTGATCAACCGCGTGGTGGTCTCACCCATGGCGCAGTACAAGGCCGTCGACGGCTGCCCCACCGACTGGCATTTCAGCCACTACGCCGAGCGCGCCAAAGGGGGCGCGGGGCTTGTATATACCGAGATGACCTGCGTCAGCGCCACCGGTCGCATCACGCCCGGCTGCCCGGGGCTCTACGCACCGGAGCACGAGGCGGCGTGGAAGCGGCTTTGCGACTTCGTTCATCAGGAGACCCGCGCCAAACTCTGTGCCCAGATCGGCCATTCGGGCCCCAAGGGCTCTACCCAGCTTGGCTGGGAAGAGATGGATGCGCCGCTCATCGAGGCCAACTGGCCAATCATGGCGGCTTCCGCGACCCCGTGGTCGGAACGCAATCAGGTGCCACGCGCCATGACGCGCGAGGACATGGACCACGTGCGTGACGAGTTCGTCGCGGCCGCCCGCAGGGCCGAGCGCGCCGGGTTCGACATGATCGAGATCCACGCGGCCCACGGCTACCTGCTCTCTTCCTTCATCACGCCGCTGACCAACCACCGCGATGACGAGTACGGCAGCTCGCTGGAAAACCGTCTGCGCTACCCGCTCGAAGTGATCCAGGCGGTACGCGATGCCTGGCCCGCAGAGAAACCACTCGCCGTACGCATTTCCGCCAACGACTGGCGCGGCGACGAAGGTGTGACGCCGGACGAGGCGGTCGAGATCGCCAAACGCCTGCGCGAGGCCCACGTCGACATCATCGACGTGTCCGCCGGGCAGACCTCGACCCAGGCCAAGCCGGTATACGGGCGCATGTTCCAAACCCCTTTCTCCGATCGCATCCGCAACGAGACGCCGATTGCCACGATGGCCGTCGGCAATATCTACCAGGCCGATCACGTGAACTCGATACTGATCGCCGGGCGAGCGGATCTGGTGTGCATTGCCCGCCCGCACCTAGCCGATCCTTACTGGACGCTTCACGTAGCCGCCGGGCTCGGGGATGACGACGTCGCGTGGCCGGCCCCCTACCAGGCGGGCGGGGCTCAGTTCAAACGCCTGGCCGAACGCAACGAGGGGTGGATATGAGTCACTACAGCGAGCACCTGAGCGGCAAGCGCGTTGTCATCACCGGTGGCGGTAGCGGTATCGGCGCCGACATGGCGCGCGGTTTCGTCGAGGCGGGAGCGCGTGTCACCGTTACCGGCCGACGCCGCGAGCCCCTCGAAGCACTGGCCCAGGCGCATGATGGTCTCGCGTTCGAGGTAGTCGACGTAACCGACGAAGCCGCAATGGTGGCGCTGTTCGAGACGCTCGAAAGCGTGGATATCGTGATCGCCAACGCCGGGGCCGCCGAGAGCGCGCCTTTTGCCAAAACCTCGCTCGAGCAGTGGCAGCGCATGCTCGACGTGAATCTGAGCGGCGTGTTTCTCACCCTTCGTGAAGGGCTCAAGCGGCTCAATGATGGCGGCCGATTGATTGCCGTGGCCTCAACCGCTGGGCTCAAGGGCTATGCCTACGTTGGCGCGTACTGCGCAGCCAAGCACGGCGTGGTGGGTTTGGTGCGCGCGCTCGCGGCGGAAACCGCCAGCCGCAACGTGACCGTCAACGCGCTCTGCCCGGGCTTTACCGATACGCCGCTGCTCGCCGCAAGCGTGGAGAACATCGTCGCCAAAACCGGGCAGTCCCCGGAGCAGGCCACCGAGCACTTTCAGTCGACCAACCCGACCGGGCGGCTGGTGGCGCCTGCCGAGGTGACCGCCACGGCACTTTGGCTGTGCGGGCCCGGCAGCGGGGCCATTACCGGCCAGGCCATTTCCATTTCAGGGGGCGAAGTATGACCGGCCAGAGTCTAAGCAAGGAGCGCCTGCGCCTGTGGCTACGCATGCTGCGAGTGACCCGTCAGACCGAGTCCATCCTGCGTGAGCGCCTGCGTACCGAGCACGACACGACGCTTCCTCGCTTCGACGTCATGGCAGCGCTTTACGCCGACCAGGACGGGCTGAAGATGAACGAGCTTTCCAAGCGGCTGCGGGTATCCAACGGCAACGTCACCGGCATCGTCGACCGCCTCGTGGAAGATGGCAACGTCGAGCGCATCGCCATCGAGGGTGACCGCCGTGCCACGCGGGTGTGCTTGACCCGAACCGGTCGCGAGGTATTCAGCGCCATGGCCGTCGAGCACGAACGCTGGATCAACGCCCTCTTCGAGGGCGTAGGCGAGGAGGACGCCCACCATATCGGCGAGCTGCTCCACAGCTTGCCTACCGCTACCCGCGACACCGATTAACGATTGAGGCGAGAACAACAACATGACGCGCATGGCTGATTTGAAACCCGAACACTTTATCTGGGAAATGCATGACGGCGTCGCCGTCATTCGGTTGAACCGTCCCGAGCGCAAGAACCCACTGACGTTTGAAAGCTACGCCGAGCTTCGCGATACCTTCCGGGCACTGCCCTACGCCACTGACGTCCACGCTGTGGTGTTCACCGCCAATGGCGGTAACTTCTGCTCCGGCGGCGACGTGCACGAGATCATCGGGCCGCTGGTGGGCAAGGAGATGAAAGAGCTGCTCGAATTCACCCGCATGACCGGCGATCTGGTCAAGGCGATGCTTAACTGCGGGAAACCGGTCATTACCGCGATCGACGGTATCTGCGTTGGCGCCGGTGCGATCATCGCCATGGCCTCGGACATACGTTTTGCAACCTCCCGCGCCAAGACGGCCTTTCTGTTTACGCGGGTGGGGCTGGCAGGCTGCGACATGGGGGCCTGCGCCATGCTGCCACGCATCATCGGCCAGGGCCGCGCGGCGGACCTACTCTACAGCGGGCGCAGCATGAGCGCCGAGGAAGGCCTTCACTGGGGCTTCTATAACCGCGTAGTCGAGCCCGAAGCGCTCGAGGAAGAAGCCCTCGCCTACGCTGCTCGCTTGGCCGAGGGACCCACCTTCGCTCACGGCATCACCAAGACACAGCTTAACCAGGAGTGGTCGATGAGCCTCGATCAGGCCATCGAATCCGAAGCCCAGGCCCAAGCGATCTGCATGCAGACCAAAGACTTCGAGCGCGCCTATCGGGCTTTTGTTGCCAAGCAAACACCTGAGTTCAAGGGGGACTGATGAGCGATACACGTTTTCTCCAATGGCCTTTTTTCGATGCGCGCCACCGGGAACTGGCCGAGCAGCTTGAAAGCTGGTGCCAGCGGGAGCTGCCCCGCGCGCATGACGATGTGGATGCGACCTGTCGGCAGTTGGTGAAGGACCTGGGTAAGGCGGGGTTTTTGAAGGGCACCGCGGGCGCGGATATCGATGTGCGCAGCCTGTGCCTGATTCGTGAAACGCTTGCCCGCCACGACGGGCTTGCCGATTTCGCCTTCGCGATGCAGGGACTCGGCACCGGGGCCATCAGCCTTTATGGCAGCGATGAACAGAAAAAGTGGCTGGACAAGACGCGACAAGGCGAAGCGATTTCGGCCTTTGCGCTCAGCGAGCCTCGCTCCGGCTCGGACGTGGCACAGCTGGATACGATCGCCGAACGTGATGGCGACGGCTATCGGTTAAACGGCGAGAAGACCTGGATCTCCAACGGCGGCATCGCCGATATCTATACGGTGTTCGCCCGTACCGGAGAAGGACCGGGGGCGAAGGGGCTTTCGGTCTTTCTAGTACCGGCGGATACCCCAGGGCTCGAGATTCGCGAACGCCTCGAGACGGTGGCGCCGCATCCGCTGGCCCGCTTGGGGTTCAACGACATGCGCCTGCCGGCAAGCGCCTTGATCGGCAAGCCAGGCCAGGGCTTTCGGATCGCCATGTCGGTGCTGGACGTCTTTCGTTCAACGGTCGGCGCGGCCGCTTTAGGCTTTGCTCGCCGAGCGCTGGACGAGTCGGTATCGCGCAGCCTCTCCCGCGAGCTTTTTGGGGCGGCGCTGGCGGACCTACAGATGGTGCAAGGCCACCTGGCCGATATGGCGCTCGACGTGGATGCCGCCGCTCTGCTGGTCTACCGCGCGGCCTGGACCAAGGATCAAGGCGCCGAGCGCGTGACGCGGGAAGCCGCCATGGCGAAGCTCTTTGCCACCGACCAGGCGCAGAAGGTCATTGATCAGGCCGTACAGCTTCACGGCGGAGACGGCGTGCGCAAGGGGCATATCATCGAAAGCCTCTACCGCGAAATTCGCGCGCTGCGTATCTACGAAGGCGCGTCCGATGTTCAGAAAGTGGTCATCGCTCGCAGCGTCATGTCAGAGGCGTCATCGAACGCCGGATAGGATGACCATCGCGCCACTGAAAAAGCCAAAATAAAAAACAAGAACAATCACACATTAAACGCCAGACACCGTATCCCCGAAAGCGCCCGATCAAGGCGTGGCCGGGAATAAACAACGACACTAAATACGGAGGTTGGTCATGTATACCGAGTCGGCCCATCTGGACACGTTTCCACGGGACAATCTTCCACCTATCGAGAAGCAGCCCGAGTTTCTGCTCGGCAGCCACGACTACCCAAAACGCTTCAACGTCGGCGTCGAACTCTGCGACCGGCTCGTGGCTCAAGGGCACGGCCAGCGCACGGCTTTGGCGGGCAACGGCCGCCGCCGCTCCTACCAGGAACTTTGTGAGTGGACGAATCGCCTAGCGCATGTTCTGGTCGACGACCTGGGCATCGTTGCCGGCAACCGCGTGCTAATTCGTTCGGCCAACAACCCGGCCATGGTGGCCTGCTGGCTGGCGGCGACCAAGGCGGGCGCCGTCGTGGTGAACACCATGCCGATGCTGCGCGCAAAGGAGCTTTCGCAGATCGTCGACAAGGCCGAGATCAGCCTTGCGCTATGCGACACTCGCCTTCTCGACGAACTCCATGAGTGCCAGAAGGCAAGCCCCGGACTTGCACGTATCGTCGGCTTCGACGGCACGGCCAATCACGAGGCGGAACTCGACCGCCTAGCACTTTCAAAACCCGTGACGTTCAAGGCGGTAGATACCGCCGCCGATGATATCGCGCTGATGGGATTTACCTCGGGCACCACGGGCTCACCCAAGGCCACCCTGCACTATCATCGCGATCTGCTGGTGATCGCTGACGGTTACGCCAAGGAGGTGCTCAAGGTCAGCGCCGATGACGTTTTCGTGGGCTCGCCGCCGTTGGCGTTCACCTTCGGCCTTGGCGGGCTGGCGGTGTTTCCACTGCGCTTTGGGGCCTGTGCCGTGCTGCTCGAGCACGCCTCCCCGCCCAACATGATGGACATCATCCGTGAATACCAAGCAACGGTCGTCTTCACTGCCCCGACCGCCTATCGCGCGATGCTCGCCTCCCCCACCCGCCATGACGACCTGGGCAGCCTGCGCGTGGCGGTCTCCGCCGGCGAAACCCTGCCGGCGCCCATCTATCACGACTGGATCGAGCAGACCGGTACCCCGATCATCGACGGCATTGGCGCCACGGAAATGCTCCACATCTTCATTTCTAATCGTCTGGACGATCACCGCCCCAACTGTACCGGTAAACCGGTGGCCGGCTACCAGGCCCGAATCGTCGACAGCGATATGCAGGAAGTACCTGCGGGAACCGTTGGACGGCTCGCCGTACGTGGCCCAACGGGCTGTCGCTACCTGGCGGACAAGCGCCAGCAAAACTACGTCGTCGATGGCTGGAACATCACCGGCGATGCGTTTTATCAGGACGCGGAGGGCTACTTCCACTTTGCCGCCCGCAACGATGACATGATCGTTTCCGCCGGTTACAACATCGCCGGCCCCGAGGTGGAGTCGGCCCTGCTTGCCCATCCCGCGGTCAAGGAGTGCGCGGTGATCGGCGTTCCCGATCTCGAGCGGGGGCAAATCGTCAAGGCGTTCGTGGTATTAAACGCAGGATTTGAAGAAGATGAGGCCTGCGGGAAAATGCTTCAGGACCATGTCAAACAGACGATTGCGCCCTACAAGTACCCGCGCTCGGTCAGCTTCATCGATCAACTGCCCAAGACGACTACCGGCAAGGTGCAGCGTTTTCGGCTGGCGAAGCCGTCGCAAGACGATACACCGAGTATCCACGAATCAGCCTCTCAGCAATAAAACGACCAATACATGAGGGAACCGACATGAAACAGATCACCCGCTTTGGCCTCGGCCTGCTTCTTTCATCGAGCGTGCTGGCAGCGCAAGCCGATGACGTCAAGATCGGCATGATCACCACACTCTCCGGTGGGGGCTCGCACTTGGGTGTGGACGTTCGCGATGGCTTCATGCTGGCCATCGAGCAATCCGGCCGCGACGATATCGAGGTCCTCATCCAGGATGATGCCAATCGCCCGGACCTTGCACGCAGCCTGGCCAATGAATTCATGCAGCGCGACGACGTCGATATCATGACCGGCATCATCTGGTCCAACCTGGCCATGGCGGTAGTACCGGCGGTTACTCGCCAGGGCACTTTCTACCTTTCGCCCAACGCCGGGCCTTCCGATCTTGCCGGGCGCATGTGCCACGAAAACTACTTCAATGTGGCCTACCAGAACGACAACCTGCACGGTGCCATGGGCGCCTACATGCGCGAAGAGGGTTACGAGCGACCGATCATTATGGCGCCCAACTACCCCGCCGGCACCGATGCGTTGGCCGGGTTCAAGCACCTTTATGAAGGTGACGTCGTCGACGAGCTGTACACCCAGATGGGCCAGACCGACTACGCCGCCGAGATCGCGCAAATCCGCGCAAGCGATGCGGACAGCCTGTTCTTCTTTCTGCCCGGCGGCATGGGCATCTCGTTCATGAAGCAGTGGGAAAGCTCGGGGGTGGATATCCCCATCTTCGGCGCGGCATTCTCCTTTGACGAAATCCTCATCAAGGCCGTGGGCAGCGCGGCGATTGGCGCACGCAACACCTCCTTGTGGGCCTATGATCTCGATAACGAGGCCAACCACCGGTTCGTGGACAGTTTTCGCGAAACCTACGACCGCACACCGACGCTCTACGCGGCACAAGGTTATGACACGGCCAACCTGATCCTGAGCGCGCTCGATAGCGCCCACCCTGATGACGCGGACGCCTTTCGTGAAGCGCTGCGCGCCGCCGATTTCGACAGCGTGCGCGGTGAGTTCCGCTTCGGCCCCAACCAGCACCCCATTCAGGACATCTACGTTCGCGAGGTCGTCGAGGGAGACGACGGCCAGCCGACCAACCGCTTGATCGGTGTCGCCATCGAAGATATCCAGGATATCTATTACGAGCAGTGCCAGATGTGATCCCGCCGGGCCGGGCGCAAATGCTCGGTCCTTCTCTTCACTCGGTCAAGGATACCCAACGTGTCCGTTACTCTGCTAATCGAGCAATTACTCAACGGTCTGCAGCTTGGCACCATGCTGTTTTTGATGGCCAGCGGCCTAACGCTAGTGTTCGGGGTGATGGGATTGATCAACCTCGCCCACGGCTCCTTCTACATGGTGGGGGCCTATGCCACGGCGGCGGTCGCCGCCTCGACAGGCTCTTTTCTGACGGGGCTGGCCGCCGGCATGGCGGCGGCGGCCGTCGCCGGCGCGTTGGTGGAGCTGATCGTGATACGAAGGCTCTACCATCGCTCCCATCTGGATCAGGTGCTGGCCACCTTCGCGCTGATACTGATCTTTTCAGAAGGAACGCGCTGGCTTTTCGGCTCCTCCCCTCTGCGCTTGAGCCCGCCTTCCTGGCTGACCGGTTTCGTGACCTTGCCCGGTGACACCCGCTACCCCACCTATCGGCTGATGCTGATCGGTGTGGGAGTCGTCATTGCCATCGCACTTTATCTGCTCATTTCGAGAACGCGCCTTGGTATGCGTATTCGTGCCGGCGAAAGCGATCGCGAAATGATCGGTGCGCTGGGAGTCAACATTTCGAAGCTCTATACCGTGGTCTTCGCCCTCGGTGCAAGCCTTGCCGGACTTGCGGGCGCGCTGGTAGGCGCGCTGCAGTCGGTGCAGGTAGGCATGGGCGAGCCGGTGCTTATTCTGGCCTTCGTGGTGATCGTCATCGGCGGAATCGGCTCGATCAAGGGAGCGCTTTTCGGCGCCTTGCTGGTGGGCGTGGTGGACACCCTGGGGCGTGTCTATCTGCCGATTCTCTTTCGTGCCTTCATGCCGCCTTCAGAAGCGGCCGGCGTCGGTGCCGCCTTGGCAGCCATGCTGATCTACATCCTCATGGCCATCATCCTCGCGTTCAAGCCAAAGGGGCTCTTCTCCGCTCATGATTAACACGACTTCCCGATCCGCGCCCGTGGTGGCGCCGGCGCCTCGAAACGAGCGTGCCTTCGACCGCAAGGGCGTGGTGCAGATCGCGCTTTTGGCGGTGCTGCTGATTCTGCCGGTGGCTGCCTACGTCATGGGCGAGTTCTACTACGTCAACCTGGCTTCGCGAATCACGATCATCGCCATGGCGGCGGTGGGGCTGAATTTGGCCATCGGCTATGGCGGCATGGTAAGTTTTGGTCATGCGGCCTATTTCGGCCTGGGCGGCTACGTGGCCGGTATCGGTGCCTTTCACGCGTTCGATGCAACGCCGTTCATGACCTCGCCGATCAGCCTGCCGGGTAGCGACAACCTGCTGGTGCTGTGGTTGGCGGCGGCGCTGCTTTGTGCTCTGCTGGCGCTGGTAATCGGGGCGATTTCGCTGCGCACGACTGGGGTGTACTTCATCATGATCACCCTCGCCTTCGCCCAGATGATCTACTACTTCGCCAACTCCTGGCCTACCTATGGCGGCGAGGATGGCCTGCCTATCTACCTGCGCAATTCGCTTCCCTTTGTGGATAGCAGCGATCCGCTGAACTACTTCCTGATCTGCTTCGTCGGCCTGCTGCTCGCCATGGCGTTGACCTCTCGACTGATGAAGTCGCGCTTCGGGGCCGCGCTCACCATGGCCAGACTCAACGACGTGCGCCTGGCCACCTCGGGTATCAACCCGTATCCGGTCAGGCTGGTCGCTTTCGTCATCTCGGCGGCCATTACCGGGCTTGCCGGCGCTCTCTATGCCGACCTGAACGGTTTCGTAAGCCCGACGGTGCTGAGCTGGCATTTCTCCGGTGAGCTGATGGTGATCGTGATTTTAGGCGGCGTAGGGCGTCTTTACGGCCCGCTGGCCGGTGCGATCCTGTTCGTCATGATGGAGACCTTCCTGGGCGGCATCACCCAGTACTGGCAGCTCTTTTTAGGTCTCGTACTACTGGGCGTGGTGCTGTTCGCCAAACACGGCGTCATGGGGTTTCTGGCCGGGAGGGAGCGCAATGAGTGACGCCGTTCTTTCACTAACGCATCTGCACAAGCGCTTCGGCGCGCTGCAGGCGACCAACGATGTCTCACTGGCGCTCGAACCGGGCGAGATCCACGCCTTGATTGGCCCCAACGGAGCGGGGAAATCGACGCTGATCGGCCAGATCGCCGGCCACATACGCCCCGACCAGGGAAGCATTGAGCTGGGTGGTGAAACGATCACCAATCTGAGCGTAGCCCAGCGTGCCCGCCTGGGGCTGGGGCGCAGTTTTCAGGTCTCTTCACTGGCCGAGCCGCTATCGGTCATGCGCAACGTGATGATGAGCGTACAGGCGCTGCAGGGCCACAGTTTCCGGTTCTTCAAACCCGTCGCGCGAGACGAGGCGCTGCTTGCGCCCGCCCTGGAGGCGCTTGAGCACATGCAGCTTGGCCATCGCGCGTGGACGCCGGTATCGGAGCTTTCCCACGGCGAGCGCCGCCAGGTGGAGGTTGCCTGCGCGCTGGCCCTCAAACCGCGCGCCCTGCTGCTCGATGAGCCTATGGCGGGTCTCGGCCCGGAGGGGTCGGCCAGGCTGACCGAGCTGCTGGAGGCGCTCAAGCGTGACGTGCCAATACTTCTGATCGAACACGATATGGAAGCGGTATTTCGACTGGCCGATCGAATCTCGGTGCTGGTATCAGGCAGCATCATCGCCCAGGGCGATAGCCACGCGATCCGCCAAGACCCGCTCGTTCGGGAAGCCTACCTGGGAGACTGCGATGCTTAAGGTTGCCGAAATCGAAACGTTCTACGGCCCTTCACAGGCGCTTTTCGGCGTAGATCTCGAGGTCAATTCGGGGGAGATGGTCGCGTTGATGGGCCGCAACGGCATGGGCAAAACCACGACCATTCGCTCGATCTTTGGCCTGACGCCCGCAAGCCGGGGCTGCATCGAGTTCGAATCGCAGAATTTACGCCGCCTTCCCGCTTACCGTATCGCCAAAGCGGGGCTCGGGCTGGTGCCCGAGGGACGACGCTGTTTTCCCAACCTGTCGGTGCGCGAAAACCTGCAGGTTACGGCCCGCCCGGGCGAGTGGACGCTCGTAAAGGTGGAAGCGCTGTTTCCTCGCCTGGAGGAGCGCCGCTCTCAAAGGGCGAAAACTCTGTCCGGCGGCGAGCAGCAAATGTTGGCCATCGGTCGAGCGCTGATGACCAACCCCCGGCTGCTGGTGCTTGACGAGGCGACCGAAGGATTGGCGCCGGTCATTCGCCAGGAAATCTGGCGGGCGATCCGGCTGCTCAAGGAACAGGGGCAATCCACCCTGCTGGTCGACAAGTCGTTGAGCGAAATACTACCCATCGCCGATCGCTGCACCATTCTGGAAAAAGGGCGCACCGTGTGGAACGACCGGCCCGCAGCGCTGGATGGCGCTGTCCGCGATCGTTACCTGGGCGTGTAGCGCGAGTTCAAAGAAGAGACATGCCATGCCATTCAGCACACAGCGAAAGATCCGTTTTCAGCACTGCGATCCTGCCGGGATCGTGTTCTATCCGCGCTACTTCGAGATGATCAATTCGGTGATCGAGGACTGGTTTGCCGACGTCGTCCACCACGACTTCAACCGCCTGCACGTGGAGGATCTGACCGGCGTACCCACCGCCTCCATCGAAACCCAATTTCATGCACCGAGCCGCCTGGGCGAGGTGCTTCATTTCGAGCTCTCGGTTCACGCCATCGGCCGCAGCAGTCTCACTCTCGAGATCAGCGCCCGATGCGACGAGCAAAAGCGCTTGACCAGCCGCTCGACTCTGGTTTTCATGGATTTAAACAGTGGCAAATCAATGCCCTGGACAGATGCAATACGCCAGCACATCACCGTCGACAACGTACAAGGACAGCCCTCATGAGCGACGCCACGCTTCACCAACTTCTACACCCTTCTCACTGGAAATCCGCCGTCGGCTACGCCAATGGCGTGATGGCCTCGGGCCAAACCGTGTTCGTAGGCGGGCAGATCGGCTGGAACGCCGACCAGCTATTCGAAACCGATGATTTCGTCGGTCAGGTCCAACAGGCACTGACCAATATCGTGACGGTGCTCGAGGAAGCCGACGCGGGCCCGGCGCATATCGTGCGCTTGACCTGGTACGTCACGGACAAACATGAGTACCTGGCGCGTCTCAAGGAGGTGGGCGCGGCCTATCGCAACGTGCTCGGCAAGCATTTTCCGGCGATGACCATGGTGCAGGTGGCGGGCCTGGTCGAGGACCAGGCCAAAGTGGAAATCGAGGCCACGGCGGTCATCCCAGGCCCCTGAATACCCGCCGTGACGGTCCTGATTAGCGTTCGTCAGAGCGTCACGGCTTTCCGTTAGAGCGCGTGAAACGCTTTTATCCAATCCACAAAGCGGCCATCGAGGTAGTGCTCGAGCACTGAGAAGTGGTCATCCTCTTCCAGCAGGTGCAGCTCGACCGAGAGGCCTTCTTGCTCCAGATGACGCGCATATGCCGTCGTCTGGCGCTGGAACTCTTCAGTTTCCTGGCCGCCGACCACCAAGTGCATGGGCGCCTGAACGCAAGGCGAGCGCCACAAGGGGCTGAACTCCTCGACATCCCGGCCGGTCAGCTGAAGCTTGGGCTGAAGTCCGGACCAGGGGAAGGGACGCAAATCGAAAAGTCCGCTGATACATAGCGCTCCGCGAATCACGTCGGCGGGCAGTCCGAACATCCCCTCCCAATCCGTGGTGACCATCATGGCGCAGATATGCCCCCCCGCCGAGTGGCCCGAGATACTCAGCTGATTCGGGTCGACCTGAAGCTCGTCGGCGTGTCGATGGATGTGTGCCAGAGCCGCCTGATTTTGCCGAACCAGCTCACTGAAACGCACCTGCGGACACAGCGCATAGTTGACCACCGCCACCGTGATCCCGGCCGCCACCAAACTATCGACGACAAAACTGAACTCCCGATGGCTTAGTGCGCGCCAAAAGCCGCCATGGTAGAAAATATGCACCGGGGCCGCGGGACCTTCTGCATGAAAGATATCCATGCGCTCGGCCAACGAGGGGCCATACGCACGATCCAGCGTCACACGATGGCGTGACCGGGAGACGTCGCTGCGCTCAAGCCACGCCTTGGCGAGCTGGCCAGGGTCGCGCCCCTGCATGGTATCGTAAGCCCGGTCGATTTCTTCCTGCGTAGCAAAATCGCGATATGGCACGCCACGTTTCCTTATTGTTGGTTGTTGTCGATTCATCAACCCGGCCGGTCGATCAGCGCTTATAAGCCAACCACAGCATGCGCAGCGGCGCGATGGCGAGGATCAGAAAGCCGATGAGCGTCCAAGCCGGTAGCGAGAGCCCCAAAAAGGTGAAGTCGATATTGGCACACTCGCCGGAGCCGGTGAGCACCATGGAGACGACCTCCCGCATTGGCAGGATGTCCATCATGTAATCGAGCCCCGGCCCGCAGGAAGGCACTTCGCTGGGAGGCAGGTGCTGAAGCCACACGTGGCGCCCGGCGATGAACGCCCCGGTGGCCACGGCGGCAAGGCCCAGCACGCCGTACACGCTCTTACTTACCGTGCCTTTCGGGTTATGAAGCGCGGCTAGCAGCAGCACTAGCCCCGCCGCGATCACCGCTACCCGTTGAAAGATGCACAGCGGGCAGGGCTCGAGCCCCACCACGTGCTCCAGCATCAGCGCCACGGTCATCATGAGTACGCAAAAAGCGACACCGGCCCAGGCAGTGGGCCGAATGAAGGAAGGGGTCATTCCAGTTCCTCGGACGTAATCGACGAAAAGCCTCGCATTTCGCGCGCTTTGGTGAAGTAGTGCTCGATGAAATCGTTAAACGATTTGGTTTCGGCGGCTTCGATATCGCGCTGCTGCTGGTGCGAAGTTTCGATCAGCTGATCCAGCAGCGCCTCGCGCGAGCGCAGCATGGGGCTTGAGCCCAGCGACTGTTTCTGCTCCTTGGCAAGTGACAGCAGCGTATCGCTGAGCGAACCGTTGCCCTCTTTTAAGCGCGCCAGCAGCTGCCCTGACGGCGTGAGCTCGGGATTTCGCAGCCTCGGCGCCAACGCATCCAGCGCGGCCTGATGCGGCGCGCTCTCCTCCACCGCGTCGAGCAGGCGCGCGACCTCACCCATCTCGGCGACAATCTGCTCGCCCCAGTCAGGTAGCGAAATCGATTCACCGTCGCGCGTAAGCGTTAGCGCCGGGTCGCGGCCGCGCTCGACCACCAGCCGGCGGTTATCATCGAGGCGGTCGCACTCCTCATCGGAAATCCAGGGGCTGTCGCTCAAAAGACACCACAGCAGGAACACGTCGACGAAGCGCATCTGATCTTCGGTCACGCCGAGGGCATCGAAGGGGTTCAAATCCAGACAGCGCACTTCGATGTACTCGACGCCACGCGCCTCGAGCGCCTGGCTCGGCGTTTCGTTGTGTTTGGCGACACGCTTGGGGCGAATATCGCTGTAGTACTCGTTCTCGATCTGCAGGATATTGGCATTGAGCTGGCGCCAGTCGCCATCGACGTTCACACCGAGCTTCTCGTAGTCCGGCCAGGGCGAGGAGATCGCGTGACGCAGCGTGTTGACGTAGTTCGACAGCGAGTTGAAGCAGATCTTGAGCTGCTCCTGGACCTTGTTCTGATAGCCCAAGTCCGACATTCGAAGCGTCGTGGCGTACTCGGCGAAATAGGTGTCGTCACCCAGCGGGGCGAGCTTCTCCGGTACCTTGCCTTCCGGTAAAAAGCTCTTGTCGATCGCAGGCGACGCGCCGAACAGGTACAACAGCAGCCAGCTATGGCGGCGAAAATGGCGGATCATGCCGAAATAGCGCGTCGAGCGGTAGTCGTTGAACGGAATGTTCGTCGCTTTCTCGAGCTCGCGCAGCGCGTGCCACATGTCCTCGGGCAGCGACACGTTGTAGTGCACCCCGGCAATGGCTTGCATGATGCGCCCGTAGCGCACGTCCAGCCCCTTGCGATAGACATGCTTCATCGTGCCGACATTCGAGGTGCCGTAGTCGGCGATGGGAACGCTGTCGTTACCCGAAAGCCTGGACGGCATGCTGCCCGGCCAGATCCATTCGTTGTCCAGATGCTGGTAGGTAAAGGTGTGCAGATCGGATAAAAACGCCAGCGCCTCGCGCGGCTCTGTATAGACCGGCGTGATGTACTCCAAAAGCGATTCAGAGTAGTCGGTGGTGATGTGCGGGTGGGTCAGCTTCGAGCCAAGCCCGGCCGGGTGCGGCGTCTGAGCGATATGGCCCTCTTTATCGACCCGCAGCCCTTCTTTTTCCAGTCCACGCCGCAGCCGCCCCAACCGCCCCAAGCGTGCGCTTGGCAACAGGCGCTCGATCTGGGCGGTCAGCGAGGTAGGCACAGTGAGTGGCTCAGCCAAAACGAACACTCCTTGTCGAAAGGCCCCATGATCGGGCCCTGGTAAAGTCTACGGGTATTGCCATCAGGCTAGCCCTCAATAGCACCAAGAATATGGCGCGATGAGCGAATTATTCAAGGCGCGCGACTATTTGCCCTGCTTCGCTTTCAAAAGCGCCGCCCCGAGCGCGCCCATCGAGTTATCAGAGGCGGGCTTATCACGTTGATTGCGCCCGCCTTTTGGCGCCCTCGAGGCTTTTTTCTCACGCGGCTCGCTCGCGCCACCCTCGCTTTCGATTTCATCGCTTAAGCGCATGGAAAGCCCGATGCGCTTTCGTGGAATATCTACGCTCATCACTTTTACGGTGACGATATCGCCGGCCTTCACGACGGTTCTTGGGTCTTCGACGTATTTATCCGAAAGCGCCGAGATATGCACCAAGCCATCCTGATGCACGCCGATATCCACGAACGCGCCGAAGTGGGTAACGTTGGTGACCGTGCCTTCGAGAATCATGGCCGGTCGAAGGTCGCTGAGTTTCTCGACGCCTTCGCGGAACTCCGCGGCCTTGAACTCCGGGCGCGGGTCGCGGCCAGGCTTGTCCAACTCCTTAAAAATGTCACTGATCGTCGGCACGCCGAAGCGCTCATCGGCGAAGGTCGCCGGGTTCAGCCCCTTGAGCGTCTGGCTATCGCCGATCAGCCCTTTCACTTCGCGCCCGGTTTCGTGCGCGATGCGCTCGACCACCGTATAGGCCTCCGGGTGAACGCCGCTGGCGTCCAGCGGGTTCTCGGCGCCGTGAATACGCAGAAAGCCGGCGCACTGCTCGAAGGTTTTCGGCCCTAACCGGCTGACGTCCAGTAGCGCCTTGCGGCTCTTGAACGCCCCGTGCTGGTTACGCTGGGAAACGATGTTTTCGGCGATCACCGCGGAGAGCCCGGCCACCCGCGATAAAAGAGCGCTGGAGGCTGTGTTGAGATCCACCCCGACCGCGTTCACGCAGTCCTCGATCACGGCCTCCAGGCTTTTGGAGAGCTGCACTTGTGAGACATCGTGCTGATACTGGCCCACGCCGATCGACTTAGGCTCGATTTTCACAAGCTCTGCGAGCGGATCCTGAAGGCGCCGGGCGATGGAAACCGCGCCGCGCACGGTGACGTCGAGCTCCGGGAGCTCGCGCGAGGCGTACTCGGATGCCGAGTAGACCGAAGCGCCCGCCTCGGACACCATCACCTTGCTCAGGCGCTGGTTCGGCGCCAGGGCTTTCACCAGCTCGCCGGCGAGCTTGTCGGTTTCGCGGCTGGCGGTGCCGTTGCCCACCGCGATCAGCTCGACATTATGGCGTTTGATCAGTTTAGTGAGTTCTGCCAGCGACTCGTCCCAACGGTTTTGCGGCGCGTGAGGGTAGACAGTGGCCTGGTCGACAAACTGGCCCGTAGCGTCCACCACTGCGACCTTGCAGCCGGTGCGCAGGCCCGGGTCCAGCGCCAGCGTGACCTTCTGCCCCGCCGGGGCGGCCAGCAGCAGATCCTTGAGGTTAGCGGCGAATACGTCGATGGCGGTCTGTTCGGCCTGCTCACGTAGCCGGCCCAAAAGCTCGGTCTCGAGTGCGGTGTAGAGTTTCACCCGCCAAGTCCAGCGCACCACCTCCATCAGCCACTTGTCCGCCGCGCGCCCTTCGTCACGAACGCCAACCTGCTTGGCGATAGCCACTTGGGCCGGGTGCACCGGCGCCTCGTCTTCACCCGGCAGACGAATGGCGAGGCTCAGCACGCCTTCGTTGCGCCCGCGGAACATGGCAAGCGCGCGATGGGAGGGCACCTTGGCGAGTTTTTCGTCGTGTTCGAAGTAGTCGGAGAACTTGGCGCCTTCGTGCTCCTTACCGTCGAGCATCCGCGCGCTGAGCTCGCCCTCGCTCCAAAGCCGCTCGCGCAGCTGGCCAATGAGTTCCGGGTCTTCGGCAAAGCGCTCCATGAGGATCTGCTTGGCGCCGTCGAGGGCGGCCTTGGCGTCTCCGATGGCCGGCGTTTCACCCTCGGCGGCGCGCAGATAGCTCTGCGCCTCTTGCTCGGGGTCAAGCGTCGGATCGGCCAGCAGCGCGTCCGCCAGCGGTTCGAGCCCGGCTTCGCGGGCGATCTGCGCCTTGGTGCGGCGCTTTTTCTTGAACGGCAGGTAAAGGTCTTCCAGCCGCTGCTTGGTATCCGCGGCGTCGATGCGCGCTTTCAGCGGGCCATCGAGCTTGCCCTGCTCGTCGATGGCACTGATCACCGCGCTACGGCGCTCCTCGAGCTCGCGCAGGTAGCGAAGCCGCTCATCGAGGTTTCGAAGCTGGCTGTCGTCCAGCGCCCCGGTGACTTCCTTGCGGTAGCGGGCGATAAAAGGAACCGTCGCGCCTTCGTCCAAAAGCGCCACCGTAGCGCTGACCTGCTGCGTTTTCACGCCAAGCTCGTCGGCCAGGCGCGAAATAATCCGTTGATTCACATCCATACGTGCCACTAACTCATGCCGGCTTTTAAATGCCCACACGGTATCACAAAGCCATGGCGCTGGCATGAAATGTCGAGCCCAGGACCGCGTGCACGCCCGCTCCCCGCGGCCCCACTACCAGCGCCGGGTTTAGCGGCAAGTATTCGTTTGCCAGAATGGCCGACTCGTTTCCCGACGCACCTGCTGGCGAGTCAGGCCGATGTCCTTCAGGGTGGCGTCACTGGCCTGCTGGAGTACGATTCGCTCCTGGCGTACCTGCCACCAGAGACGCCACCGCGTTTCAAGTGCGCCCATCATGCCCTGTTTTTTGCGGCTGCCTCGCGTGCCGGTTGGCGTGTCTTTTGACGTCGTCATCACGGTTTCTCCTGTCGGTTGACGTGGAGAAATTATTCGGCACGCTCTAGAATCAATCCAACGAATAGTTCTGATACTTGGCATCATTTAAATTGATACTGATTTCTCACTGCTCTCTGTATTTCCTGCCTGCTTGCGAGGCCCGCCGTGCATCCCACTCTCGATTCCGAACTGCTGCGCACGTTTATCGCGATCGTCGATCATGGCAGCTTTACCCGCGCAGCCCATGCGGTCAACCGCACCCAGTCGGCGGTGAGTATGCAGATCAAGCGCTTGGAAGAAGATATCGTCCAGCGACCGCTGTTCGTTCGCGCCAGCAAGCCTTTGGCGCTTACCAGCGAAGGCCAGACCCTTCTGCGCTACGCTCGTCGGATTCTCGATTTGCAAAGCGAGGCGCTGAATACGCTGCGCCAGCCGGATATGGTGGGTCGGGTTCGCCTGGGCGTGCCCGATGACTACGTGATGCGCTTTCTGCCCGGCATCCTGAAATCCTTCGCCAGTGCCTGGCCGCTGGTGGATGTCGAGGTACAGTGCGCGCCTTCCTCGGTGCTGCTTCAACAGCCTACCGAAGAGCTCGATATGCGCATCGTTACCCGTGAGATAGGCGATGAGATTGGCACCGTGCTACGGCGCGAATCCACGGTGTGGGTCGCCGCGGCCAGCCATAGCGTTCACCTTGCCTCGCCGGTGCCGCTGGCCATGTTCGACGCGCCCTGTGCTTGCCGCCGCCACGCCTGTAATGCGCTGGACCGTGAGGGGCGCCCCTATCGCATCGCCTACAGCAGCCCAAGCCTTGCCACGCTTCAGGCGGTGGTGAGCGAGGGTCTGGCGGTCTCCGCCTGGATGCAGAGCCTGGTCACCCGGGACATGCAGATATTGGGCGACGATCTATTCCCTACATTACCGGAGGTCTCGATCGTACTGGTGCGCTCAACATCCGCTCACTCCCCGATCATCGACAGTCTGGCGGAACATATTCAGGAAGGGTTTCGGCTGTAATCAAGGCGACGCTCGCCCTCGCAGGAGCCATCCGGTAACGCGGCTTAACGACGCCAGCGAGGCACAATAAAAAAAGGGGCGGCGCGAGTGCGCCGCCCCTTTTGGGTATCGAGTCTTGCGATCAGGTCAGTTGGGGGCCGGCCTTGATGATCGCCTCGTCCACGCCTTCGAACTTCTTGAAGTTCTCGACGAACTTGGTGGCGAGTTCCTGCTGGTGGCGATCAAAGGCGCTCTGATCTTCCCAGGTGTCGCGCGGGTTCAGAAGGCTAGAATCGACGCCGGGAACGGCGGTGGGCACGGCGAGGTTCAGGCCGTCGATATGACGGGTGTCGATGTCGCGCAGCACGCCGGACTGGATCGCGCTGATGATCGCGCGCGTTGTCGGGATCGAGAAGCGTGAACCGCCCTCGCCATAGGCGCCGCCGGTCCAGCCGGTATTGACCAGGTACACCTGGGCGTCCTTCTTCTCGACGCGTTTGATCAGCAGATCGGCATACTCACGCGCCGGGCGCGGGAAGAACGGTGCGCCGAAACAGGTGGAGAACGTCGCGGCCAACCCCTCGGAAGACCCCATCTCGGTCGAGCCCACTTTAGCGGTGTAGCCGGAGAGGAAGTGGTACGCCGCGGCTTCCTTGGAGAGGATCGACACCGGCGGCAAAACGCCGGACATGTCGCAGGTCAGAAACACGATAGCGCTCGGCTCGCCGGCCAGGTTCTCCGGTACGCGCTTCTCGACGTGCTCCAGCGGATAAGCAGCGCGGGAGTTCTGGGTCAGGCTGTCGTCGGCGTAGTTCGGTGTGCGACGATCATCGAGCACCACGTTCTCGAGCACGGTGCCGAACTTGATCGCGTTCCAGATGACCGGCTCGTTCTTCTCGGAAAGATCGATGCACTTGGCGTAGCAGCCGCCTTCCATGTTGAAAACGATGTCGTCACCCCAGGCGTGTTCGTCGTCACCGATCAGATAGCGGCCTTGGTCGGCGGAAAGCGTGGTCTTACCGGTGCCGGAAAGGCCGAAGAACAGACACGTCTCGCCGTCTTCACCCACGTTGGCCGAGCAGTGCATCGGCAGCACATCGGAGGCCGGCAGCAGGAAGTTCTGCACTGAGAACATCGCCTTTTTCATTTCACCGGCGTAACGCATGCCGGCGATCAGCACCTTCTTCTCGGCGAAGTTGATGATCACGGTGCCGTCGGAGTTGGTGCCGTCGCGGCTCGGGTCGCACTCGAAACCTGCGGCGTTGAGAATCGTCCAGGCCTCCTTGCCCGCCGGGTTGTAGGCGGTGGGGCGAACGAACATGGTGCGGCCGAACAGGTTTTGCCAAGCGGTTTCGGTGGTGATGCGTACCGGCAGGTAGTGGGTGGTGTCGCTGCCCACGTGAAGCTCGGCGACGAAGTGCTCGTCACGGCCCAGGTACTCTTCCACTCGCGTCCAGAGCGCGTCGAACTTGTCGGCGTCAAAAGGACGGTTGACGCTGCCCCAGTCGATTTGATCGCGGGTGGATGGCTCATCGACGATGAAGCGGTCCTTGGGGGAGCGACCAGTGCGCTCGCCGGTGTTGACGACCAGGGCGCCGTCCGCCGAAAGGCGGCCTTCTCCCCGGGCCACGGCGCGCTCGATCAATTCGGCACTGCCAAGGTTGATGTGGGCGTTGGGAGCGGCTTGAGTCGTGGTCATGTCAGTTCCTGGGCCAGGGGCCGATTCTCGGTATGAATGCTCGGCGCGAGTGCTGGATACACAGCCATATAAGGCTGGATCTTGCGCTGAAAGGGGTCGCGTAGCCGCTCAATGAGCGGGCCGAGCGCTAAAGACCGGCGCATTATGGCAAAAAGAAAGCCCCCGTCAAACGGGGGCTCGGCGCGCCTTTTTTGTAGTTAAACTACTACAATTCGGGCAATTTTCGTGCTGCACTGCAGTAACTTTTCAAACGCGCGTTCGCCTTTAGTCGTGGATGCCGCTTGTTAACTGGGCCGCCACCGATTGACTGAGTGCGGCCCCTTGAATCAATGCGACTACACGATCAGTGAATGACCGGCGCCGAGCTTCCGGGATCGTCGATCAACGCCTCGATTTCTGCCGCAGTGTAGTGATATTTCGTGTGACAGAAGTGGCACTGCGTCTTGATCGAGCCCTGCTCCTCGAGAATATCCTTGAGCTCCGCCTCTCCCAGAGAGTAAAGCGCATGGCTCATGCGCTCACGCGAACAGGTGCAACCAAAGCGCAGGGCCTTGGGATCGAAGACCCGTACCGTCTCTTCGTGATAGAGCCGGTAGAGCACCTCGCGCTGCTCCAGCCCTAAAAGCTCTTCGCGCTTGATCGTTTCGGCCAAGTGCACGCTGCGCTCCCAGGCATCGATATCCTGATTCTGCGAGGCGTCCGGCAGGCGCTGCAGCAGAAGCCCGCCCGCTCGCTGCCCGTCGGCGGCAAGCCACAGCTTTGTCGGCAGCTGCTCGGACTGACTGAAGTAGGCTTCCAGGCACTTGGCCAGCGTGTCGAACTCCAGCGCCACGATGCCCTGGTAGCGCTTGCCCTCTTTCGGGTCGAGGGTGATGACGATCTGGCCGTCGCCGACCAGATCGCGAAAGCAAGCCGAGTCATCGGGCAGCGCGCCCTCTTCGCTTAAGCGCGCAATGGCGCGAAGCTCGCCGCCGGGGTTGGATTCCGCCATCAGAAGCGACAGATCGCCTTGGCCGCGCACTTCGATACTGAGCGTACCGTCGAGCTTGACCGTATCGGTCAACAGCGCCACGGCAGCCAGGAGCTCGCCGAGCAGCGCGTTGACCGCGCTGGGGTAGGCATGTCGGCTCAGCACTTCGTGGTAAGTGTCGGCAAGGGTAACGATCTCGCCGCGCACGTTGGTTTGGTCGAACATGAAACGCTGGATCTGATCAGACATAAAAGGCCATCGAAGGAGTAGTTAAAAGAGTAGTTAAAAAAGTGGGAAAAGAGTCTAGAGCGTAAATGGGTGGGGCGGGCAGATGAGCGCCGCCAGGGGCTACTCGCCCTGGTTGCGCTGAAAGCGATGAATCTCGCGGCGCTGCTTTTTGTCCGGACGCTTCAAGGGGTGCTGCATGACCTCGTTGTTGAGGCGGCGCGCTTCGGTCTCCTTGGCGCGCCTGGCCTGGCTCTGCTCGGTTTCGGCGTAAAGCGTTTGCGCCTCCGGGGCGCCGCGGCGCTGATCCGAGAGCTTCACCACTTCGACCTCGTAAATATCCCAGCCCTGGGGCACGCGAATCAGCGCGCCTACTTCCACGTTTTTGCTGGTTTTCACGCGGTCGCCGTCGTAGTGCACCTTGCCCCCTTCGATGGCTTTCTTGGCCAGTGCCCGGGTCTTGAAAAACCGCGCGGCCCAGAGCCACTTGTCCAGGCGAACGCTATCACTCATTGAGGCTCTCCTTGCTGTGCCGGTAAGTCGTTGGGCAGCAGTTGGGCGAATCGGTCCAAGGCAACGAACTCCTGAAGCTCTTTTTCAGGGCGCTGGCTATCGGGCTGCTTGATCCCCATCAGATACTTGATACCGAACTCTCGGGCGCTTTCGAGCACGCTCGGGTTGTCGTCGATGAACAGCGTACGCTGCGGGTCGAAAGGCTCGCGCTCTTGAAGGGCAAACCAGAACGCCTGCTCCTCCTTCGCCGCCCCCACGTCTTCCGATGAGATGATGGCATCAAGGTACTTTTCCAACCCCGTCAGCGGCAGTTTCAGGCTTAAACTGGCCCGGTCGGCGTTGGTGGCCAGCACTACCCGCGGGTGGGCGTTTTTGAGCCAGGTCAGAAAGTCCAGCGCGTCGCTGCGAAAACCGATCAAGTGCTGAATTTCGCGCTTGAGCGCCACCACGTCGACGTCGAGCTCCCGGCTCCAGTAAGCGAGACTGTACCAGTTGAGCGTGCCCTGCTCGCCGATGATACGCGCCTTCAGCGTGTCCTGAGTGGCCTGGTCGAGCTTGTGCAGCTCGCCATAGCGCTTGGGCAGATGTTCGAGCCAGAAATGGCTGTCAAAGTGCAAGTCCAGCAGCGTGCCGTCCATATCGAGCAGGACGGTGTCGATCTCGCGCCAATCAATCATGGCCACTCCGGTGTTGAAAAGAGAGTCGAAACAGTAAGCGTGCTATTGTAGCGCACGGCGTTTTTTCCAGCCACGGAGGCCTTATGTCCCATCAGGATCCTATCAAACCGCACATTCTGGGCCGCGAAAGCGTCGCGAAAAGCCGGCTCTTTCACGTCGAAGCGCTGGATTTACGCTTCTCCAACGGCGAAGAGCGCCGCTTCGAGCGGCTAAGCGGCAGCGACCGCCCCGCCGTGATGATCGTTGCAATGCCGGACCCGGATCACGTGCTGCTGATTCGAGAATACGCCGCCGGTTTCGAGGAGTACGTGTTGACCCTGCCCAAGGGGCTGGTCGACCCGGGCGAGGACATTCTCACCGCGGCCAACCGCGAGCTGATGGAGGAGTGTGGCGTCGGTGCGCACCAGCTGGAGCCGCTGGTCGAGCTCTCCCTGGCGCCGAACTACATGCGCCACCGTATCCAGGTGGTGCTGGCCACCGACCTGTTTGATAAGCGCCTGCCCGGCGACGAGCCCGAGCCGCTCATTGTGGAAACGCACGCCATCGAAGAGCTGCCCGCGCTTCTCCTACGCGAGGATTTTCACGAAGCCCGCGCCATCGCCGCGCTCTACATCGCCCGCGACAAACTGCGTGACGAAAAGCGCTTCAACGGCACGGAGCTGATTTAGCACCGACAGCGTAATGTTGTGTAAGGCGCGCTCGTCTAGTAGGCGGGCAGCGCAGGGTTCGATTTTTTCAGCGACTGATTCACCCGCGCCAGTTTTTCGAGCGAGGTTTGGATGTTTTCTTCCTGAGCGCCCTTCAAGCGGAAGGCATCGACCACGTTGGCAAGCTCGAATACCTCGACGGTGAGATTATCGGCGGAGTCGGCGATCATCTGCACCTTGTGGGCGTTTTGCTGAGTGGTGCTGTCCATTTCAGCGATCGCGCCGTTGATCTGGCTGATACCGCTACTCTGCTCGTCCGAGGCGCTGGTGATCGAGGCCATTAGCTCGCTGACCCGACTCACCTGGCGCATGACGTTTTCGATCGAGTTTTCCGCCTGCTGCACCGCGGTGCGCCCGCCGTCGACTTCCTCGGTGGCGCTGTCGATCATGCGACGAATCTCCTGAGCGGCGTCGGCGGAGCGTCCGGCAAGGTTTCGCACTTCGCTTGCCACCACCGCAAAGCCGCGGCCGTGTTCACCAGCGCGCGCCGCCTCAACAGAAGCGTTGAGCGCGAGAATGTTGGTCTGAAAGGCGATGCCGTCGATCACGCCGATCATTTCGGTCATCTTGTCGGCGCTGTCGGCGATGCGCTGCATGCGCTCGACGAGCTGCTCCATCTGTTTGCGCGTGTCGCGGGTGCTGGTGGCGTTTTGCTCGGCAAGGTCGCTTGCCTGTCGGGCGTTTTCGGTGTTTTGAGCCACGGTCGCCGTCATCTGCACCATGCTGGAGGCGGTCTCCGCCAGCGAGCTCGCCTGCTGACCGGTGCGCTGGGAAAGCACGTCGTTCTCCTCGGCGATCTGCTCGACCGCCGGCGTTACCGAAGAGACGCGGCTTTCGACCTCGCCGACCACCGCCGCCAGGCTAAAGCGCATCGTATCCAGCGAGTAGAGCAAATTGCCAAGTTCGTCACTTCCCTGCTTTTGGGCACGCGCAGCCAGGTTACCGGCCGCCACCTGGAACGTCATGTGGCGGGCGCCTTCCAGCCCCTTGAAGATCGAGCGAAGAATCAGAACGCTGAGCCCCACCAAAATTAAAAGCCCCACGACGAGCAGCACGAGCTGTGCAACGAGCATCTGCTCACGGTCGCGGTGTGCTTCTTCGACCAGCGCCTGGGCGTCGGTACGCTCCAGCTCGACGAGCTGAACAGAAAGCTCGCGCAGCGTGCCGGTGGCTGGCAAGGCGGTATCGTTGAACGCTTCAAAAGCGGCAAAGTTGCTGCCGGCGCCGAGTGCCGCTAACGTCTGATTCAGCGCGGCGCTCCATTGGCTCAGCGCGCCATCGAAGGCTTGAATGACCGGCTCTGCGGCATCCTCGGCGGCCAGATACGCGTTCCACTGGCTGTCGATTTCAACCAGCTGCTGCTGGGCGCTCGCCGTGATGGCCGCAATGTCTGCCCCCCTGGGGTTGCGCACGGCGGGCTCCACCTGCTGCACGGTTTCGCTCACCCACCGCTCGATGTTTTGTAGATTGGCGATCGACTGCAGTCCGCCGTCGTCGAGCCGTGACAAGCGATCGCCGGCGTTGACCAGCCCGTAAACGCCAAGCGCTCCGGCAAGCCCCAGCAGCACCATCGCCACGACCACCATGCCGGTCAGTCGCGCTCTCAGGCTTCCAAGCTGAAAGCGGCCGAGCACGCCCATCACCCCCTTGCGCTGTATGGCGCCACCGCTCACCCGATAGCGTCTCGAGGCGCCCTTTTCACGAAGCTCGGCGTAGACGCTTTCTGCAAGCGCAATGGCGTCAGGCTGCGCCTTACGCCGCACCGAGGTGTAGCCAACGATACGGTCGCCGTCACGAAGTGCGGCGACCGTGGCGTTTACCCAATAGTGGTCGCCATTTTTGCGCCGGTTTTTGACGTGGCCCTGCCAGGTATTGCCCGCCTTGATGGTGTGCCAGAAATCCTTGAACGCCGCCTCGGGCATGTCCGGGTGGCGAATCATGTTATGGGGCGAGCCCATCAGCTCGTCACGCGAGTAGCCGCTGACCTCGACGAACGCGGCGCTGGCGTAGGTGACGTTCCCCTCGAGATCAGAACGGGAAATCAAAACGGTCTCATCGCCGAGCACGTACTCTTTTTGCGTTACAGGCTGGTTATTTCGCACCTTGGGGCCCCGTCAAGATTGTTAAAATTTCGTTAAAGCCATTATTACTCCTCTTCCAAGGTTTAATTCGCCGAATAGGCATAAAAAACGCCACCCTTTTTGATGAGAGTGGCGCATTAAAATTATCAGACTAACGTTCTGTCGCTACCTACTTGAAGACGATATTGGCCACGTCCTTATAGCGATTGGCGAAGTGGACGGTCATGCCCTCTTTCAGGTAGTCCGGCAGCTCGTCGTAATCGCGACGGTTGGGCTCAGGCAGGATCACTTCGAAGATATCGCTGCGCCGCGCGGCGATCACTTTCTCGCGAATGCCGCCCACCGGCAGCACCTGCCCGGTCAGCGTGAGCTCGCCGGTCATCGCCAAGGGCCGATCGATCGCCTTGTTAGTGGCTAGCGACAAAAGCGCGGTGGTCATGGTCACGCCGGCAGACGGCCCGTCCTTCGGAGTCGCCCCTTCCGGCACGTGCAGGTGAACGAACGCCTTGTCGAAGAACTCGGGGTCGGCACCGTACTCCTTCAAATGCCCCAGCGTGTAGCTGTAGGCGATGTTGGCCGACTCCTGCATCACATCGCCAAGCTTTCCGGTCAGCTTGAAGCCACGGTCCAGCGAATGCACCTTGCCCGCCTCGATCGGCAGCGTCGCCCCGCCCATGGAGGTCCAGGCAAGGCCCGTCACCACGCCCTGACCCTTGAGTACCTTCTCCTTACGGAACAGCGGCGCGCCGAGAAACTCCTCGAGGTTCTTGACCGAAATCTTCACCGTCTCTTCCGGCGACTCCAGAAGCTTCACCGTCGATTTACGCACGATGCGATGAAGCTGCTTTTCGAGCTGGCGCACCCCGGCTTCGCGGGCGTAGCCTTCGATCACCTGCTTGAGCGCGGCGTCGGTCAGGTTGATGCGCTTTTTCGGCAGCTTGTTACGCTCGAGAAGCTTCGGCCACAGGTGGTGCTTGGCAATGTCCATCTTCTCTTCGGCGATATAGCCGGACAGGCGAATCTGCTCCATGCGGTCCAGCAGCGGCCCCGGAATCGAATCCAGCGTATTGGCGGTGCAAACGAACAGCACTTTCGAAAGATCCATGCGCACGTCGAGGTAGTGGTCGAGAAAATCGACGTTCTGCTCCGGGTCGAGCACTTCGAGAAGCGCCGAGGCCGGGTCGCCCTGGAAGGACTGTCCGAGCTTGTCGATCTCGTCGAGCATGATTACCGGGTTCTCGACCTCGACCTCCTTGAATGCCTGCACGAGTTTGCCCGGCATCGCGCCGACATAGGTACGCCGGTGGCCCTTGATCTCGGCTTCGTCGCGCATACCGCCGACAGAGAAGCGATAGAATTTGCGCCCCAACGCCTCGGCGATCGAGCGGCCCACAGAGGTCTTGCCCACCCCGGGCGGGCCGACCAGCAGCACGATCGAGCCGCCTACATCGCCCTTGAAGGTACCTTCGGCGAGAAACTCGACGATGCGCTCTTTAACATCCCCAAGCCCGTCGTGGTCGCGATCGAGCACCTGACGGGCATGGTTCAAGTCCAGCTTGTCTTCGCTGGTGATGCCCCAGGGGAGCGAGGTCAGCCAGTCGAGGTAGTTGCGGGTGGTGCCGTACTCCGGCGAGCCGGTTTCCAGCACGCTGAGCTTGTCGAGCTCGTCGTCGATACGCCCCTGGACGCGCTCGGGCACCTTGAGCGCTTTCAAGCGTTCGCGGAAGGTGTCGACATCGTTTTCCCGGTCGCCCTTGGAGATGCCCAGCTCGCGCTGAATGACCTTGAGCTGCTCGCGCAAAAAGAACTCGCGCTGGCGCTCCTGCATCTGCGCGTTGACCTGCTCGCTGATCTCGCTTTGCAGCTTGGCGACATCGATCTCCTTGCGCAGAAGCGGCAGCACCTTGTGCATGCGATCCGCTACCGGCAGGGTCGCCAGCGCGTCCTGTAACTCCGGGCCCTTAGCCGAGGTGATCGCCGCGGCAAAGTCGGTTAGCGGTCCCGGTTGGTTGGGGCTAAAGCGGTTGAGGTAGTGCTTGAGCTCCTCGCCGTAAAGCGGGTTGATCGGCAGCAGTTCCTTGATGCCGTTGATGATCGCCATGGCGTAGGCGCGCGTCTCTTCGTCCTCGGCGTCGACCGGCTCCTTGGGATAGCTCACCTCGACCAGATACGGCGGCTCTTTCGAGAGCCAGCGCTGGATCTTGAAGCGGCGTACGCCTTGGGCGATGAACTGGATCTGCTGATCTTCGCTTTTGAGCTTGTGCACCTTGACCGCAGTGCCGATGGCGGGAAAGTCGCCTTCGGTGAGCGAATCGATGCCCTGCTCGCCTACGAAAGCGACGCCCAGCGTGTGGTGCGGTGTATTACCGACCCGGCGCATGGTCTCTTCCCAGCGGTCCTTGTTGATGACCAGCGGCTGCACCTGAGCGGGAAAGAAGGGGCGGTTATGGATCGGGAGCAGATAGATGCGCTCCGGGAGCATGTCGCTTGCTGAGACGAGCGAATGAACCCGCTCGCCGTCGGAGCGATGCTCATCGTTTTGGGCGGTATCGTCATCGGCGACGTCTTCGTCGGTCAACCAAACGGGTGAATCGTTATCGTGTTCATGATCCTGGTCGCTCATGCGCCCTCCATCGACTGAGACTGACGGCTGCGCCGTCTTGCATTTTCAATGGAATGTGGGCAGCGCGGGGAAACTTCAACCCTTTGGGCAGATAACCGTATCGCTCGAGAGGCGCCCCCGCGCCGGTCAGCGCAGGGCGCGCTACTGGGGCAATAGCTCGGGCAGCGGGCGCCCGTTGACCCGCCAACTGCCACGAATGACGTCGAACTGCAGCTCCTGGGTGCCCAGCGGCAGGCCCAGCCAAAGCGCGGCGACCGTGGGCGCGTCGTACCAGACGAAATCCCCATCGAGCCGGTCGCGCCAGCGCCAGCGCGTTTTGGCATCGCTTAGATCCTCGAGACTGAGCGCATCTAGGCGGCGGCCGTCGAAAAAGAGCGCGCCGTCGGCGGCGACGTCGATACCCAGCAGCGGGCTTTCGAGCTGGATGCGAGTCACGTCAAGGCGTGGGGAGTCGCTTAGAAGCGTGAGTACTTCCGGCTCCAAACGCGCCATGACGCCTTCGGCCATCGGCCGCTCCGGGTCGCCCCAGGCGGCTTCCTGACGCAGGCGGCGGATGATCTGGCGCACCGCGTCGGCGTTGAGCCTTGAAAGCTCCGCCTCGATCTCGCCGCTCACAAGCGGCGTATCCGGCGCTTCGCTGGGTACGTGCACATTTCCCAGCGCCAGCCGCCCTTTCAGGCGCAGCTCGCTTTCATCCAATACCATCTGGCTTTGCACGTCGGTAGAGGCAACGGTGATCTCGTACCCCGGATAAGAGAGCGTGGTGGATTCGACGGTAAGATGATCGCGCTGGGCGAAGTGGTAGGCGTCTTCGATATAGGTGTAGCGGCTTTCGAGCACGGTCGGGCCAAAGCGCAGGTAGGCCGGCCCGTCGCTCAGCGTGAGCTGATCGAACAGCGCGCGAAGGCGCCAGTCGCCGAATACGCCCTCCAGGCGCAGGCGCGCGCCGCGCACGTCGAGCTCGCGCCCGCTTTGCTGAATGACGAACGGCGCCAGCGCCAGGCGCAATTCGCTCTTGCCACTCAGCGTGTGGTAGCGCCCCTGCCAGCGCGGCAGCGACAGCGCCGAGACCTCACCCACCGCCTTTTGCAACGCGCTTCCAAGGCGCGGCACCAGCGTGCCCTGAACGTCGGTGCTCAAAAGCCCGTGACGGGCATCATAAGTGACTTCCAACTGCCAGGGCCGGCCGAGCAGCGGCGACAGCAAAAGCCGCCCCTGGGAGGAGAGCCACCCGGGGCTGCTCTCGGGGCGGCTTACGCGCCACTCGCCGCGCGCTTCCAAATCCTCCAACGCCTGGCTTAGGCTGCGCTCGAACAGAACGCTCGAGATCAACTGCGCAACGGCCCAAACGAGCGCCGCCACGACGATGATCGGGACAATAAGACGTTCCTTGCGCATGCCATCTCCCTGGATAGCCGAAATCAGGCGCCCTCTTCCAAATTGCCGGGCCGCTGCGTCACCGTGCTGTTTTATTGCTTGTTGCTTTTATTACGCGCTGCTTTAGGTAATCACCTTATTGCTTTTACACGCCAGGGCCAAACGCATCACCCTGAACGCGACGCTTAAAAGCGTAATACCGCCCCATGACATCGATGTGAAAGACCAAGGCTTGGACTAGTGCAGCCAGAACCACAGGTGCATGGTGCTCCAAGCGTAAATGCCGGCCATGACGTCGTCGATCATGATGCCAAAGCCGCCGGCGACGCGCCGGTCGGCCCAGCGGATCGGCCAGGGTTTGAAGACATCGAAGATACGAAACACGATGAACCCCCAAAGCGCCGCCTCCCAGGAGAACGGCACCGCCGCCATGGTGATCCAGTAGCCGACGAACTCGTCCCAGACGATGCCGGAGTGGTCGTGAACGCCCAGATCGTGAGAGGTCTTGTCGCACAGCCAGACGCCCACGATGAAGGCGACCAGCACTATGCTCAGATACCAGCCCAGCGGCAGATCCGCCATGATCCAGTAAAACGGAATGGCCGCCAGCGTGCCGAAGGTACCCGGCGCCCAGGGCACCATGCCGCTGCCAAGGCCGAAGGCGAAAAAGTGCGTGGGGCGTCGCCAGACGCTCGACGGAGCCTTGATCATGACTGCCCCCGGTGAAAATGCTGCCAGCCCTGGGCCGCCTCAGCCGGCACGCCGTGAACACCCGGCGCCTGGCAGCAGCGCCCGATCACGGTCAGCGCAATTCCCAACTCCACCAGCGCCTGCCGCGCCTTTTCAAGCTCACCGGGCGCCAGCGTCACCAGAAGCTCGTAGTCGTCGCCGCCGCCAAGCATGGCGGCCTGCGCATCATACTCGCCAAGCGCCTCGATCAGGCCTTGGGCTGCGGGCAGCGCACCAATATCGAGTTCGGCGCCAACGTTCGATGCCTGGCGCAAATGGCCGAGATCCGCCAGCAGCCCATCGGAAATATCCAGCGCCGCACTTGCGATGCCGCGCAGCGCAACACCCGCCTCGAGCCGGGGCTCGGGCAGCAGGTAGCGCGTTAGCAGCGGGTGCGCCAGGTCGCGCTCACCGCGCTGCCAAAGCGTAAGCCCCCCGGCACCGCCGCCAAGCGCCCCGGTCACGGCGATCAGGTCACCCGGGCGGGCGCCGGCGCGGGTGAGCGCCTGGCCTTTGGGCACCTCGCCCATCACGGTCACACTGATGCCAAGCGGCCCGCGGGTCACGTCCCCGCCCGCCAGCGCCGTCTGGTGGCGCTCGCAAAGCGCGTGAAAGCCGCCGCCAAAGTCCTCAAACCAGCGCGCGGCGGCGGCTTCGTCTTCAAACGCATCGCTTGGGTGAGTCAACGCCATCAAGCACCAGCGAGAACGCGCGCCCATCGCGGCCAAATCGCTCAAGGCCACCGCTAGCGCGCGATGGCCGATGGCCCTTGCGGGAGCCTCGGACGGGAAATGAACGTCCGCGTTCGAGGTGTCCACACTTACCGTGAGTTCAAAGCCCGCCTGCGGGACCAAGAGCGCCGCATCGTCGCCGCCGCCCAGCGCCACGCCGCGATCGAGCGCGGCGGGCGCAGGCTTTAGAAACCGTTCAATGAGTTCGAATTCGCCAAACACAATGGCCCCTTAACGCAATTCAAGCGCTGCGCCTTACAGGCGGCGAGCGCTGACCTCGGCACTGCGTAAGCGATTAGCCAGCTTATCGAGGATGCCGTTGACGTACTTGTGGCCGTCGGTCGCGCCGAAGGACTTGGCAAGCTCCACGCCTTCGTTGATCGCCACGCGGTAAGGCACTTCCGGGCGCTTGGCGAGCTCATACGCGCCCAGGCGCAGAATGGCCAGTTCCACCGTGTCGAGATCTTCCAACCGGCGGTCCAAGAGCGGGGCGATTTCGCGGTCGAGCTCGGACTTGTGGCGCACGGTTTCGTGCAATAGCGTATGGAACAGCGCCTTGTCGGCGATCTCCATCACTTTGACCCAGTTTTCGTGGTCTTCCAGGTCGTCGTCGGCGAGCTGGCTTCTAAACTCCGCCTCGACGGTGGTGGCGGACTTGCCGGTCATGTCCCATTGATAAAGCGCTTGAACGGCCAGTTCGCGCGCGGCGCGACGGGCCTGTTGGGCGGCGCTTTGCTTACGCTCCGGACGCTCGCTCATGAGTCGTCTCCGGGCAGAGCACGCAAGAGCGAGACCATTTCCATGGCGGCCATCGCGGCTTCGGTGCCCTTATTGCCCGCCTTTGTACCGGCGCGCTCGATCGCCTGCTCTATGGACTCCACGGTCAATACTCCGTTGGCTACCGGCGTATCGAATTCGAGCTGCAGGTGGTTGATGGCCGTATTGCAGCCGCCAGCCACGTACTCGAAGTGCGGCGTGCCGCCACGAATCACCGCGCCCAGCGCGATGACCGCCTCGGGCTTCATGGTCTTGAGCACGCGCTTGACCGCCAGCGGAAGCTCCCAAGCGCCGGGCACGTGGACGATATGGATATTGTCGGCATCGACACCGTGACGCGTCAGGCTATCGACCGCGCCTTCGACGAGGCTGTCGACCACGTGATGGTTGAACCGCCCAACGACGATTACGTAGCGCCCGTCGACATCGACGAAGCTGCCTTCAACTTGCATAAGGGATTGCATCTTCTTTCATCCTACTCAATAAGCGTATCAGGACGTCTCACTCGGACGCTGAATCGGTGCTGCTGTCGGGGCTCACCAGCTCGACCACTTCCAGGTCGAACCCCGACAGCGCTGAAAACTTCCACGGCGAGCTCAAAAGGCGCATTTTGCCGACGCCCAGATGGCGCAGAATCTGCGACCCGGTGCCTATGGTCAAATAGTTGCCGGAGCCGTCGGAGTCGCTGGTGCGCGGCGGCTGCACGCGACCCAAAAAGACATCCAGTTGATCTTTCAAACCCTGGGCCGGGTGGCCCTCGTCGATCAGCACCAGCACGCCGGCCTCGGCCGCCGCGATCTCCTCGAGCGCCCGGTGGGCGTGCCAGCGCGAAGAGGCCTCGTGCTTGAGCCCCAGCACGTCGCGAAGCGTATCTTCCAGGTGAACGCGCACCGTCGTCGTGGTTTCCGGGGATGGGCGCCCCTTCACCAGCGCCAGGTGGTGGCCGCCCTGCAACCGGTCGCGAAACACGTGCAGCGCCAGCGGGCCGTGAGCGGTCGCCACTTGAGTGGTTTCGACCAGATCGACGGTCTGCTCGTTGACCATGCGGTAGTGAATGAGCTCGGCGATGGTGCCCATTTTGATCCCGTGAGCCTTGGCGAACACCTCGAGTTCCGGGCGGCGCGCCATGCTGCCATCGTCGTTCATGATCTCGCAGATCACTCCGCTCGGGTCGCACCCGGCGAGCGCGGCCAGATCGCAGGCGGCTTCGGTGTGACCCGCCCGGCGCAGCACGCCGCCGGGCTCGGCCATCAGCGGAAAGATGTGGCCGGGCTGAACGATATCCGCCGCGCGGGCGTTGGGCGCGGCGGCAGCCTGCACGGTGCGCGCGCGGTCGGCGGCGGAGATACCGGTGGTGACCCCTTCGCGCGCCTCGATCGAGAGCGTGAACTTGGTGCCAAACCCGGAGCCGTTGTTACCCACCATCAGCGGCAGGTTCAGCCGCTCGCAGCGCTCACGCGTCATCGGCATGCAGATCAACCCGCAGGCGTGACGCGCCATGAAGTTGATGTGCTCGGCCTGAACCTTCTCTGCCGCCATGATGATATCGCCTTCGTTTTCGCGATCCTCATCATCCATGAGGATCACCATCTTACCCTGGCGGATATCCTCGACCAGCTCGCTGATCGGGGACAAACCATCAAAAGAGGGTTGCACCATGGAAACTCCCGTAAAGTAGCCGCACCGTCGTGCGATGTTGCGCGCAGGTTACCGTGGCTGGCCCCGGCGCGCCAGATTTAGCGCGCGGGGGCCTTGGCCTGCGCATGTAACGATCTCTAAAAATACGCGTTTAAGACGCCACCGCGCGGGGCGTGGCGATGATGCGCCAATCACTGCCGACCGCGCGAATATCCTGAATATCGAGGCGCTTTTGGTCCGCCATTTCGCTCAAGCCCTGAAGAGCGAAAAGCGGCCGCGCCTCTCCTCCTAAAAGCGTCGGCGCGACAAATAGCTGCAGCTCGTCGATGAGCGCTGCGTCGAGCAGGGCCCCGGCCAGGGTCGCGCCGGTTTCGACCAGCACTTCGTTGACATCATACTCGCTCGATAAAAAGCCGAGCATATCGGAAAGCGACACCCGCCCCGCCTTCACGGCGGGCATGACGTGAATACGCGCCCCCGCCGCCTCGAGTTTCTGGCGCTTCTCATCGGAGTGCGCCTCGGTGGTGATCACCAGCGTCTGGCCCAGCTCCTGCAGGCAGGCCGCGGCCAGCGGCAGGCGAAGCGTGGAGTCCATGATCACGCGAAGCGGCTGGCGGGCCACGACCGTCTCGGCGTTTTCCAAGCCCAGCTGCTCGGCGCGAACCGTCAGGCGAGCATCGTCCAGAATGATCGACTCGACGCCGCTCAAAATGGCGCTTGAGCGTGCGCGCAGCCGCTGCACCTGGCGCCGCGCCTCGGGCCCGGTGATCCACTGCGATTCACCAGAGCCCATGGCGGTGCGCCCGTCCAGGCTCATTGCCATTTTCAGGCGCACGAAGGGCGTGCCGCGCTCCATGCGCGAGACGAACCCTGGGTTGAGCGCGCGGGCGTCCGCCTCCAAAAGCCCAATCTCGACCCGAATGCCCGCCGCTTTCAAGCGCTCGATACCGCGCCCGGCCACTCTAGGATTGGGATCGACCATGGCGACCACCACGCGCGCCACGTCGGCATCGACCAGCGCCTCGGCGCAGGGCCCGGTCCGCCCGGTATGCGAACAGGGCTCAAGCGTCACGAAAGCCGTCGCGCCGCGGGCGTTGTCGCCGGCGGCGTTGAGCGCGTGCACCTCGGCGTGGGGTTCGCCGGCGCGCTCGTGAAAGCCTTCACCGACGACGCGGCCCTGTTCGTCATCGCTTTGAACGATCACACAGCCAACCCGCGGGTTGGGGTCGGTGGTGTAAAGCCCCTTTTTGGCCAGTGCAATGGCGCGGGCCATGTGCACGTGGTCAGCGTTGGAAAACGGCGCGTCCATCAGCTCTCCTCGCGGGGCTTGCCGGATTCGCCCTTGGCGCCCTGAGGCGCCAAGCGATCGATCTCGGCGCGAAACTCGTCGAGATCCTGAAACTTGCGATAGACCGAGGCGAAACGAATATAGGCCACCTGGTCGAGTCCGCTGAGCGCGTTCATGACCGCCTCGCCAATATCGCGGGCGTTGACTTCGCGATCGCCCCGGGCGCGCAGCTGCTGGCGAATACGCTCGACCGCCGCTTCGATCGCCTCGGCGCTGACCGGGCGTTTCTCGAGCGCGCGCAGCATACCAGCGCGCAGCTTGACTTCGTCGAAGCTTTCCCGCGAGCCGTCGGATTTCACCACCCGCGGCATGATCAGCTCGGCGGTTTCGTAGGTCGTAAAGCGCTCCTGGCAGCTGGCGCACTGACGACGCCGGCGCACCTGATCACCGTCGGCCACCAGGCGCGAATCGGACACCCGCGTATCGTGAGCACCACAAAAAGGGCAATGCATGGCCGTTCACCTATGGTTGAAGCAGCGGTCGAAGCAGCAGCTATGGTTAAAGCAGTCGCTAGTATTCAAAGAGTATCGATCAAAGCCAACGTATCGAAACCGATACATCGACCGACATCTGATTAAAAAAGCGCGCTGCCTAACGCGCTTTTTTAATCAGGGGCGCCGTAAAGCCGCGCCGACGGGTGCGGGCATAACCTAGCATTGTAACGATTTGGCACACAAGCTGCAGCGTTTGTGACAGTTTACCCGTAAGGAGGCGCCATGACGCTTTTCGAACAGACACTTCACCGCTACCTGACCCACCTTTACGGCCAGCGCGCCGGCGAAGTCACGCGGCGAATCAAACAGCACCTGGAATACTATCAAAGCGCGCGTGAGCGCGGCGAAAGCCAGGACGGCACGCCGGTCGCTTGCGTGGCCAGCACGCCCGCTGGCGCACCACTTTGGAGCGAAAAGGATCAGTGGGTGATCAGCTATGGCGACTCGATCGTCCAAGGCGATACGGCGCCGCTGACCGTGCTGAGCGATTTTCTGCGCGCGCGGCTTGGCGACTGCATCAGCGGCGTACACGTGCTGCCGTTCTTCCCCTGGAGCAGCGACGACGGCTTTTCGGTCATCCACTATCGTGAGGTCAACCCGGCGCTTGGCGACTGGTCGCACATTCGCGAGCTTGCTAGCCACTTCGACCTGATGGGTGATCTAGTGCTCAACCACGTTTCCCGCGAGTCGCTCTGGTTCGTCGACTACCTGACCGGCAGCCTCCCCGGGCGCGATTTCTTCATCGAGGTCGACCCGGACACCGATGTCTCCCAAGTAACCCGCCCGCGCAGCAGTCCGCTGCTCGTGCCGGTGGCCACCCGCCGCGGCACGCGCCACCTGTGGGCCACGTTCTCCGACGACCAGATCGATCTCAACTTCGAGAACCCGGACGTACTGCTTGAATTCGTCGGCATTCTACTGTTCTACCTGCTGCAAGGTATCCGCATTATCCGCCTCGACGCGGTGGCCTTTTTGTGGAAGCGCTTGGGCACGAACTGTATTCATCTGCCCGAAACCCATACCGTAGTGCGGCTTTTGCGCGCGATCGCCGACGAAATCTCTCCGGGAACGCTGCTCATTACCGAAACCAACGTGCCCCACGCGGAGAACATTAGCTACTTCGGCCTCGACCGGCTGGCGCCCAATGCCCCGGAGCGCGCAAGCGCCGCAGACGAGGCGCACATGGTCTACCAGTTCGCCCTGCCGCCGCTGCTGCTTCACACCCTGACTCGCGGCGAAACCGCGACCTTGCAGGCCTGGCTTGCGAGTCTGCCGCCGCTGCCCGATAACTGCACCTACCTGAACTTCACCGCCAGCCACGACGGCATCGGCGTGCGCCCGCTGGAAGGCCTACTGCCGGATCACGAGCGCGATGCGCTATTGGAGCTAATGCACCGCTTCGGCGGCTTCGTCAGCATGCGCAGCAACCCGGACGGCACCGACACCGCTTATGAAATCAACATCACCTGGTTCGAGGCGATGAGCGGCACCCGCCGCGGGCCGGACCCCTGGCAGATCGCTCGCTTTCTTTGCAGCCAAGCGATCATGCTCACGCTCAAAGGTATTCCCGCGCTCTATATCCATACGCTGACCGGCTCGCTCAACGATCACGAAGGCGTCGAGCGCAGCGGGCGACTACGCTCGATCAACCGCCACCGCTGGGCGCTGGACGAGCTCGATCTGCTGCTCGAAAGCCCGACCACGCCGACCCATGATATATTCTTCGCGTTACGTGACTTTTTGCGCCAGCGCCGCGCCGAGCCCTGCTTTCACCCGGTAGCGACACAGCAGGTACTGGCCACCTCTGACAACCTGCTGGCGATCACGCGCGGCCCGCTCGAGGATGGCCGCAAGCTGCTAGCGCTGTTCAACGTGACCGACCGGCCCGCCCCGCTTTGCGAGGCCGGCGCGGAGCTAACGAAGACGCTCGCCGCGCACCGCTGGCGCTTACTGGCCGATGCCACGCCCTGGACGCCGGAAAACGCCCTGCCGCCCTACGCCGTTCGTTGGCTAGTGAGCGAGGGCGAATAAGGCCGCCAATCCTTCCGCTTTTCCACTCAGACAAGAGACTCACCATGGCGACTTTCTGCAAGACCGTCTCATTAGCCGCGCTAACGCTTGCCGTTCTCGCAGCACCCGTCGGCGCCGAGCCGCTGCCCGCGCCCATCGAGGCGCTCAAGGCTCAAGGCATCGCCATTCACGAGCGCATCGATGCGCCCGGCGGGCTAACGGGCTTTGGCGCGAGCCGCCAAGGCCAGGAGATGATCGTCTACCTGACGCCGGACGGCGAGCACGCCGTGATCGGCACGCTTTTCGATCAAAACGGCGAGAACCTGACCGAGGCGCAGCTCGAGGCCGCGGTGCGGGTGCCGCTGGAGGCGCAGACCTGGCAGCGCCTGGAAGAGAGCCACTGGATTCAGGACGGTGACGTAGACGCCCCGCGCACACTCTACATGTTCACCGACGCCAACTGCACCTACTGCAAGCGGCTCTGGCGCCAAACGCGCCCCTGGGTCGAGGCCGGCCAGGTGCAGATTCGCCATATTATGGTCGGCATTCTGACGCCCACGAGCCCGGCGCTCGCCGCGACGATTTTGGCCGCCGACGACCCGACCGCCGCACTGACGGCCCACAGCGAAGGCGAACCGCTAGAACCCAGCGCCCAAGACATCGAGATCGAGGAGCAGGTCTACGCCAACAACCAGCTCTTTGAAGGGTTAGGCCTGGTCGCCACTCCCACCACCGCCTTTCAGCGCGAAACCGAGGACGGCCACACGCGCCTGGACCGTATCGAAGGCTTGCCGAGCGAGCAGCGCCTGATCGAGCTGATGGGCGGTGAGGCGCCCTAAGCCGCCGCGGTGCTCTTTGAGACGCCCCAAAACCGATTCCTCTACGACTAAAGAGTGCCCTCTCGCTTCTAATGCGCCCCTCAAGGAGGTCGATAAAAGACACATCAACAATAAAAGGATCTTCCATGAAGCGTTTAACAACGACACAAAAGCTTTGGGGCACGCTGGCGGTGATTTGGGTATCGATGCTGCTGCTCGTGGGGTGGCTGGCCTGGGATAACCGCCAGACGCTCACCGACGAACGCCAGGCCAGCATCCGATATATCGTGACCGGCGTCCAAAGCCAGGTACAAGCGCTACAGGCGAGGGCAAGCCAGGGCGAATTCGATCAGCAAGAGGCGCAGCGACGCGCCGTCGAGCTCATCTCGAGTCTCCGTTACAACGACGGCGAATACCTGTTCGCCTTCGACGATCAGCTTCGCGTCATTTCACATCCGACGCGGGACAGCGGCACCGATATGAGCGGCTACGAAGATGCCAACGGCGTGCGGCTCTACGCGGATCTGCTCGAGGCCGCCCAGAACGGCGGCGGGCACGTTTACTACGCCACTACCCGCCTCGGTGAAGACGAGCAGATTCCCAAGATGAGCTACGTAGCCTACGTACCCGAATGGGGCTGGGGCATCGCCACCGGTGTCTATATCGATGACATCAACGCGGCGTTTATCGATAGCCTGATCAAGGCCGCGCTGGCACTGCTGCTACTGGGGCTGCCCATGACGCTACTCATGGGCTGGGTGATTCGCGATATTGCCAAACGCCTGGGCGGAGATCCGCGCTACGCCGCCGACGTCGTGCGCCACATCGCCGATGGTGACCTGACCGTCAGCACACGGCTCACCCGTAGGGATCAGCAGAGCCTGTTGTTCGACATCAACCGTATGCGAGAAAGCCTGGCCAACACCATCGGCGAGATTCATCAGGGCGCCGATGAGGTCAACGGCAGCGTCGTGCAGATCGCCGGCGTCAACGAAGAGCTCTCCACGCGCACCGAGCAGCAAGCGGCCTCACTTGCCGAAACCGCCTCCAGCATGGAGGAGCTGACCGCCACGGTGAAACAAAACGCCGAGCACGCCGATCACGCGCGCAAGCTCGCCTCCTCGACCGCGGAAAACGCCCAGCGCGGCAGCAGCGCCATGCTGAGTGTGGTGAGCACGATGGAGGCCATCAGCGAAAGCTCGAACCAGATGAGCAGCATCGTCAATACCATCGACACCATCGCCTTTCAGACCAATATTCTGGCGCTTAACGCCTCCGTCGAGGCGGCGCGCGCTGGCGAGCAGGGCCGCGGCTTTGCCGTGGTCGCAAGCGAAGTACGCCAATTGGCCAGCCGCTCCGCCGCGGCGGCCCAGGAGATCAAACAGCTAATCGAGGACTCAGGCGCGAAAGTCTCCAACGGTAGCCAGCAGGTGCGCACTACCGGCGAAGTCATCGATAGCGTGGTCGGCGACATTCGCGAGCTCAGCACGCTCGTCAAGGAAATTGCCGCCGCCACCATCGAGCAGAGTAGCGGAATCGAGCAGGTTAACGACGCTGTAACCCAAATGGATCAGATGACCCAGCAAAACGCCGGACTGGTCCAACAAAGCAATCACACCGCTCAAAAGCTTTCCGAGCTCAGCCATCAGCTGCGCGAGGCGGTCGCTAACTTCCGCATTGCTCCTACTACCGCGGCCCAACTGCCCGAGCCATCCGGCGACGCCCCTTCCTTCTAAATAGCGATAGTGCTTTAAAAGCCTGATACGACTCAAACGAATCCTGTTGAACCGCTTGTCTACGAGCGGTTTTTTTATTAATGCGCTCTTCAATCCAGCCGATATAAACAACCGCGTTTCCCTACTTCTACGAGGCCACACCGGTAAGATCATGACACGACTAACGACGAACCAACGCCTTTGGGGCATTCTTGCGGTGATATGCCTAGCCATGTTGATCCTGGTAGGCTGGCTGGGCCTGGAAACCCGTCAAACCATCGAGCAGGAACGGCGCAACAGTATCAAGCAGGTGGTGGAGAGCCTTGGCACGCAGCTGGAATCGCTTCAGGCGCGCGCCCGCAGCGGGGAGCTTACGCTCGAGCAAGCCCAGCAGCGCGCCATCGAGAGCATTGCCAACGCTCAATTTGGTGAAGGCGAGTATATTTTCGCCTTCGACGATCAGCTCGATATCGTCTATCACCCACGACGCGAACGAGGCGATGACATGAGCGGCTTTCAGGACGGTAAAGGCATGCACCTTTATAGCGCCCTGCTCGAAGCTGCCAAGGGTGGCGGTGGTTACGTCGATTACTACTCACGTCGCATCGATGCCGGCGACAAGCAGTTTCCCAAGATCAGCTATTTCGGTTATTTGGCCGACTGGGGCTGGGCTTACGGCGCCGGGGTATATGTCGACGACATCAACGCGACCTTCATTTCGAGTTTGATTCGCTCGCTCGTGGCGCTTCTGATCATCGGCATCCCCGTCACGCTGCTGATGGGCTGGGTCATTCGCGACGTCGGCCGTCGTCTGGGTGGAGACCCCCGCTACGCCGCCGGGGTAGTCAGTCACATCGCCCAGGGCGATCTCACTCGAGAAACGACACTGGGTCGGGCCGACCAAATGAGCCTTCTTTATAACATCGACCGCATGCGTACGAATCTGGCCGAGACGATCGGCGGCATTCACCAAAGCGCCGATCAGGTGAACAGCGGCGTCGAGGAGATTGTTGGCGTCAACGAGGAGCTCTCGACGCGTACCGAACAGCAGGCGGCTTCGCTGGCCGAAACCGCCTCGAGCATGGAGGAGCTAACGGCCACGGTTAAACAAAACGCCGAGCACGCCGATCATGCCCGCCAGCTGGCCTCGTCCACCGCCGATAACGCGCGACGCGGTAGTGACGCCATGACCACCGTGGTCAGCACCATGAGCAGCATCCACGAGAGTGCCGCACAGATGAGCAGTATCGTTAACACCATCGACGGTATCGCCTTTCAAACCAATATCTTGGCGCTCAACGCCTCGGTCGAGGCAGCGCGCGCCGGCGAGCAGGGCCGCGGCTTTGCCGTGGTGGCCAACGAGGTGCGTCAACTGGCCAGCCGCTCCGCCGCGGCGGCCCAGGAGATCAAGAAATTGATCGATACCTCCGGCGTGAAGGTTGCAGAAGGCAGCACTCAGGTACGCAGCACCGGCGATATCATCAATAGCGTTGTCGACGATATCGAGCAGCTCAGTACGCTAGTGGAGGAGATCTCCGCGGCCACGCGTGAACAGAGCAGCGGAATCGAGCAGGTCAACGAGGCGGTGACCCAGATGGACCAGATGACCCAGCAAAACGCCGGCCTGGTGCAGCAGAGTAACCACGCCACTCAGACGCTCGCCGAGCTGAGTACGCGCTTGCGCGATCGGGTCGCCAACTTCCGTATCCCGCCCACGGCGACACCGGTGCTATCTTCTCCTGTTGGTGGCGCGCCCCGCTTGACACATTCGCAGGACTTTTAGGCGCGCACCGTATCATGATGAAAAAGCGCCCGCGCCGTTTCACGGCGCGGGCGCTTTTGTTCTTGCGCCGCGCGAGTGACTAGACATCGCCCTGATTATCCAGCTCCACCGCCTCGCGCATGCGCGGGAGCAGGTCGGGAATGGCGGCCTGCACGCGGTTCCAGCTGGGGATGAAGGGGCGCTCGCGCGGGTTATCAAGAAACAGGTTGCCCGCTTCCAGCAGGTTGCTGGCGAAAAGCTCGACGGCCTGCTCTTCGCTATGGCGATCCAGACTCAGCCCGTTCATGGTGGCGTCGTGGTCGTAGGCTTCGATCAAATCCAGCGCCAAACGGTAATAGGTCGCCTTCAACGTGCGAAAATCCTCGCTGCTGAAACTCACGCCTTGGGTGGCGAGCTTGCGATAAAGCGCCTTGGCGATGTCGAGGCTCATGCGGTTGAGCCCCCCGCTTGCGTCCTCTTCGCTGACCGGCTGGTGCTTGTGATCGTAGGTGTCGGCGATATCGACCTGGCAGATCTGGCGCATCGAGTAGTTGCGCTGAAGCTCTGACAGCACGCCGATTTCAAGACCCCAATCCGCCGGAATGCGAATGCCTTCGAGCACTTCGCTGCGCATGGCGAACTCGCCGGAAAGCGGGTAGCGGAAGCTGTCCAAATAATCCAGATACGGCAGCGGACCGCAGACGGTTTTCAGCGCGCGCAAAAGCGGCGTTACCATCAGCCGGGAGACACGCCCGTTGAGCTTGCCCTCGGCAATACGCGGGTAGTAGCCCTTGCAGAAGCTGTAGTTAAAGCGCGGATGGGCCAGCGGGTACATAAGGCGCGCCAAAAGCCCGCGGTCGTAGGTCAAAATATCGCAGTCGTGTAGTCCGATTACTTTCGAGCGGTTCGAGGCCAGCAGGTAACCCGAACAGTACCAGACGTTGCGCCCCTTACCCGGCTCCACCGCCCCCAGGCCGTGGGCTTCGAGCTCATCGTGCAGCGCGGTCAAGCGCGGGCCGTCGTTCCAGAGAATGCGGGTATGCTGAGGCAGGCGCGAAAAGAACTCGCGAGCGAAGAGAAACTGATCGCGGTCGGCGCGGTCGAGGCCGATCACGATTTCGCCCAAATAGGGGACGTCCTTGAGCTCATCGATGATCGCCGACAGCGCCGGGCCCTCGAGCTCAGAAAACAGCGACGGCAGAATCAGCCCCATGGGGCGGCTCTCGGCAAACCGGCAAAGATCCGCCTCCAGCTCCTCGACGGGGCGGCGGGTCAGGTTATGAAAATCCGTGATCAAACCGTTTTGATGAAAATCGCTCATATGCCCTCTCTGGCGTAGCGCCTGGGTGTTCGTTTGTCTGCGTTCGGTCAGGGCGTGTCGGTTTCAACGCCTGGCCGCACATTCTCGGCCCCCCACCAGTGCGCAAGGCCTTCAACCCAACCGGCGGGCCCAAAAGCATTGGTGCGATAAAGCGCGGCGCTTTGGGGCTCGACCGCCAAATCGTGGCGGCCCTTGATGACTACCGCCTGATCCACCGCTTCGAGCATTGCAATATCGTTTGGGCCGTCGCCCAGCCCCAGCGTCAGCGGGCGGCTGCCTCTTAGGGCACTAAAGCGCTTAATCAGCCATTTTACGGCGCTGCCCTTGTTCGAAGACGCACCCATCACGTGATAAAACCGCCCGCCCTGGGTCAACGTGAGCCCGTCGCTTTCCAGCGCTAAACGAAAGGCGTCGAGGGCGATATCGTTGTCCTCCCACATAAGCGGCTCGCTGCCTTCGCGCTGGCGCGCGGCGAGTGCGCGTGGCTCATCGAGCCCGGTTAGCGCCATCAGCTCCTCGATGGACATCTCCCCCATTCGGGTAAAGCGAATGCCCAAGCGCTCGCGCCACACGCTCAAGCGCGCGCGAATGAAGCGGCTATCCACGCCGGTATGTTTGATGACGAGGCTGTCGCGGGCATTACCGGGGCGATCCAGGCTCGGGTGGCACCAGCCCGGCGGTAACCCAATGACCGCGCCATTTTCGGCGACAAAGGGTGTCGCGGTGAGATCCAGCGCTTGGCGAAGCGCGACGAGCTCGGCGCGGGTTTTACTGGTCACGGGGATGACCGGCACGCCGAGCACACGAAGCCTTGCGAGCATGGCGCGGGCAGGGGAGAAATCGTAACTGTCGTGATCGAGCAACGAGCCGTCCAGGTCGGTGACCACCAAGCGCGGCTCGAAAGCGGGGTCCAGCGCCGGAGTATCTGCGGTTGACGCTTCACGGGGGGGCGTTGGCTTACTCGAAGAGGCATGTTCCGTCATGGCACTACCTGCTTTGGGTTGAACGGCGCGCAAGCCAACGAGGCGATGGCTTGGAATGAGCCCTGATCGATCGCGGCTCATTGGCATATCTCTCATCCAAGCAGATTGCGTGCCACTCGCTGAAACGCTTTTTTTATCAGTACATTGTCGAGCAGGTGAACCACAGGATGGCAGAAGGCACTAGAAGAGCGCACGCTTTAAGCTCTATTTTGGTGCAGAAAAAGCGCGGTTTTGAGCGGGCCGAAAGGCAGGAAAACGCGAAGTTGGACAAGCCTTAACTCAACGTATAAAAAATTTTGAAAAAATCCTTGGCAGAAGCGTGAAAATGTCTATACTAAAATTGTACCTGCTGGTGGCCTTGTACACCCCTCACCTGACACCAGCAGACTACACCGAGCCAAGCCCTAGCTGACCCGCCCACCCCCGGCGGGTCTTTTTTTGGCCGTAATTTCGTTAACACCCGCTCTCTATTCGACATGAATGACGACCTCGACGCGGCGGTTGCGCGCGCGACCCTCGGCAGTCGAGTTATCCGCTAGTGGGCGCGTAGCGGCGAGCCCAACCGCGCGCAGCCGCGACGCATCGACGCCGGCCGCCTGCAGCGCCTCGACGATGGCGATCGCCCGGGCGCTTGAAAGCGCCCAGTTCGAAGAGTACTCCGGCGTATTGATCGACTGGCTATCCGAGTGGCCCTCGACCGACACCTCACCATCGAAGCGCTGAATGGTTTCCAAAAGGCTCCCCACCAGCGAGGTGCCGTCATCGGTCAGCTCCGCCGTGGCGGAAGGAAACAGCAGCCGATCCTGCACGCGTAGGCTGATGCCTTCGGCCACACGCGCAACTTCTACCCCCTCCAGGCTAGGCAAGTAAAGCGATTCATTCAAACGCTCCGCCACACTCACGGCGCCGCGCACCGCCTCTTCGCTGATGGGCACCGCGTTGACCGGCGGCTCGTCGGTCAAAATCACCATGTAGTCGGCAAGCGGCGCCGCCCCCGAAGGGCGAAGCGTCTGGCTTGCGCGCTCGGCAAACAGCGGCGCGGGCAGCAGCCACTCGAAGGCAGGCGCCTCGGGCACTTCCTCAAGCTCCACCGGCGCGGGCGTGTGGGCCAAAAGTGCCGGCGGCGGCACAATGGCCGGGGCTGGCGGCGCGATCCGGCTACCCGGCAGCCCCGCCACGCCCAGCGCGGCGCTGATCGCCCTCGGGCTCAACTCGTCAGGGTTCTGGATGGGAAGCTCAGTGGCGGCACGGGTGAGCGGTGCGGGCAGCGGCACGTCGAGGATTGATTCCAGCACGATGGGGCCGTCGAAACTGGAAAGATCGAGCGGCTCATCGCTTGAGAAGCCCGGGCGTATGTTGGCCGCCGCAATGATGACGACGAACAGCGCGACCAGCAGCGTCATGATGTCGAGATAGCTGATCATCCAGCCGCTGTTGCCGTCTTCCGTCGGATACGCGGACAAAAGCGTGTCGTGGCGCGAGCCGCCGCGGTGATCTTCAAGCATGGGCGTGATTACTCATTCAAGTGTTCGAGCGATTGGCCGATAAGTACTCGTATGCAAGCCAGTTTATCAAAAACCCCTTTTGCGAAGAGAAGGAACTAGCCGTTGTATACCCGTCTTTTAGCTGGAACGACGCGCGTGGCAGGCGCACTAGGCGTAGGGCTTTTGAGTCTTGCATTGAGCGGCTGTTTTTATGCCAACACCTCACAGGCACCGATTGCGACGACCTATCCCTACTCGGAGCAGCAGCGCATGCAGGCCGCCCACCACTGGGAGATCCTCGCCCGTCACGAGGCCAGCCAGATTCTCCAGCGCGAGCGAGTGCGCTTTCGCGACCTGCACATCAAAAATCCGCACCCGGATGGCTACGTGCCTTATAGCGGCGGCGAGTTCGATCGCGGCTTTCGCACCTTCTTGACCAGCGAGCTGGTGACCCGCGGCGCCAACGTTACCACCGCCGCCGGGGGCAACAGCGTCGACGTAATCGTGGAAGTAGAAATCGTCGAGCACCGCGACCGAGGCTTCATTCGTCCGCCGACCGGCGCATTTACCGCGCTGACCGCGGGAATCGCCGTGGCGACCATTCCCATCAATCACTGGGCCGAGCCGGCGCTGGGGCTGATTCCTGCAGGCATCGCCGCGGACGTCTTTAGCGGTAGCTGGACATACACCGGCAACGAAGAGATCATCATTACCACGCAGGTCATCGATGGCGACCGCATTCTCTACTCGTCATCGAACATCTACTACATCAACGAGGGCGACCGGCGTCAGTACGCGCCGCAACGGGTGCACTACCCGGACCCCGCCATTCCGCTCACCGATACCTGGTAAGGCCATGCCCACACGTATTCCGACTTCGCTGCTACTACATCTGCGCCACGCCCTACTTGTCGCCTGCGTGCTGTTACTAGCCGGGTGCGCGGGAATGAACCAGCGCGGACCCACGCCCGCCTCGCCGGAGCCGGACCTTTCGGAACTGGCCCACGAGGCGGCGGCGCGCATGGTCGCCAGCAACCCGGACATGACCCGCTACAGCCCGATGATCGCGGCCACGTTCGTCAGCATCGACAACCTGACCCAGTCCTCCACGTTTGGGCGCATCAGCTCGGAGATCATGGCCTCGGCACTGGCCCAGCAGGGCATGCAGGTGCGCGAAGTAAAGATGCGCGACAGCATGTTCGTCGAAGAGAACGTCGGCGAGCTGATCCTGTCACGCCAGGTACAGCGCTTGGGCGCCCAGAGCAACGCCCGCTCGATTCTGATGGGCACTTACGCTCAGGCGCAGAACTATATCTATGTGAGCACCCGGGTCGTTCGCGCCGGCGACGCCATGGTACTGGCCACCGCCGACTTCAAACTGCCGATCAACAACAACACGCTGAGCTTGCTGGAAAGTCAGGGCGGCTGGTAGCGGCTAAAGTATTTAAACGCCTGCTGGCCAACAGCCAAAAAAGCGGCGCGCTACTCGGTAGCGCGCCGCTTTTTTATTGACATAACGGTACATTCAAAACGGTGAGACGGCTTAGGCCACCTGATACTCCGCCATCGAGGCGTCCGCCACCCCGGTCAGCGCCAGCGGTGTGACCGGCTCGTTCATGGCAGGCGCGTCGAGCGCGGTGGCGGCCAACCCCCACTCGATCTCTTCGCCGTAAAGCTCTTCGAATGGGGTACGCTCGCCGCGCTCGGGAATCTCGAGCGCCAGCGCCGGGTCCAGGCTGGCAAAGCCGTCATTGCCAAGTGCCCGCGCGATACCCAGCATACCCAAGATGCCTTCAAGGGTCAGCGCGCTCGCCACCGCGTCAAAATCGAGTTCGAGCCCTTCCAACGCCTTGAGTTCGAACTCTTCGAGCCCGCGCTGCTCGACCAGCAGTACCGGCGTCCCATCGAGTCCAATCCCGTTGCGGCCAATATCCGCCGCGTCGCCGCCGGGGAAAAGCGACAGATAGCCATAGTCGAATGCCTCGAGCCCCTGAGCAAGCGCCAGAGCAGCCTGCTGAGCGGTGGCGATGATGCCCGGTGCAACGTTGCCATTGGTCGGCCACAGAACCGACTGGGTTTCAAGCTCACCAGCGGCGTTCAAGTAGTTATTCTGGTTGTGATAATCGAGCAACATATCCGGCTCGAAAGCAGCCAGCACGGCGCGGATCGCCGCGGTTTCCGGCGCTTGGGTGGCATCGAGCGGCTGAGAGGAGTCCCAAGTGCGGTTGAGATCGATATCGGCGGCGTTGCGGCGCGGATCCAGCGTCGTTTCCGGGTCGAGATTACCGGCGACCAGCTGCTCCCAGCGCGCGAAGCCGTCCGGGTTGACGCGTGGCATTACGGTCACGCTCACCTGCTCACGAATCGCCGCGGCGGCGTCGCTGTCACCGCTTAGCCACTCGAGAAAATGCATGGCGGCCTCGGTGCCCACCGGCTCGTCACCGTGCTGTTGGGTCACAATCATCAGCTTGCGCGGCCCATCACCCACGCTTGCAGCAAAGAGCGGGCGCCCTTCGATCGACTCCCCCGCCTGGGTCAGCGACAGCGTGTCGAAGCGCGCGTCGAGCGCCTGCAGGTCGGTGTTAAGCTGTTCGTTGCTGCGAAAGCCGTCCTGCACCAGCGGCTGGTCAGCGTCGTAGTCCGCATCACTCACGTTTTGGGAATAGAACTGAGCCACCGACGTATAGGCATCGAGGGCTTCCAGATCGGTCGCGCTGGCTGCTGCCATGATGGCCTCAAGCAGCACCTGAGGCGTTGCACCTTCGGCCGCTAACTGGCCCCAATAGCTGATGCCTTCATCGTCGGCCTCTCGAGCAAATAGTCGCTGATAAATGTCATTAATCCACGCGCTATTGCTCGAATCGAAAAGCTCGTTTTGCTCGGTCACAAACTCCCCTGACTGCAACATAAAAAACAGCACCCCTTGAGGGGTAAGCGCGCTACTGTCCAGTTGCTCTTGCCAGTAGGTAAGGCCGGCGGGGTCAGCGGCACGACCAAAAAGGGCCAAGTAGTAAGACTGTAACTGTTGTGTCGGTGTTAGCATCGCGTATGCCTCCCAGCATTATTATCCCTGTTTTAGGCCAGCTATTACGAGCTCTTCGGCCCTTTTGGCAAAAACATTCCCCGTCGCCTAGCTGCCTCGTCAGCTATAGCGTACTTTCAAGCGCAGAACCAGACTTACAAAGCCGAAAACAACCGCCTTCAAGGCTCGGAGAAGGTCCTTGCTTCGATGAATCGGCGTCGATAAGCGCTAAAAGTCCCCCACCATACGGCTAGCCAGAAGGCGTAGAACATCGCGCCACTGTTGTGCGCCAAAAAGGTTTGCGATAACCCGAAATCGATATAAGCAACCGGCAACAGCGTACCTGCCACGGCCAGCGAGCGAACGCGGTAATTCGGATGCGAAACCCCTTGAGCAAACAGTCGAATAGGTACGAAATACAGAGCCAATAATAGTAACAGGCCGACCATGCCACGCTTGGCAGTAGCGTCGATGAATTCATTGTGCGCATGATCGAACAGAGTTGCTGCAGGTGAGATTACGCCACGTTCGCCAAGCGATTGCATCGCCTGAACATAGCCATCTTCACCCCAACCTAATAGCGGGCGCTCACTGATAAGTTGACCTGCGCCGCGCCACATTTGAAAACGAAGCCCTAACGAAGTGTCACGATCTCCCCCGCCGATGTATTGGGTTACATCGGTGATTCCCATATGAACGCGCTGTTGGACCCCGGTTTGAGGCGTCACATACATGATGGTGACGAGCACCAGCGCAAAGCACACTGCCGCCGACTTAATCCTGAACGAAAGCCCTTGGCCATAGCCGCGATAAAGTACGAAGGCAATGAACGGCAGACCGATCCATCCACCGCGGCTACCCGACAAGAGCGAGCCCAACATGCCCAGCAACGCCCCCCCCAGCAGCAGCAAGAGCCAAAAAGCCTTGCCCTGTTGTGAAAATGCCCAGCCGAGCCCAGCCAGGCATAAAACTCCCAGTAACATGCTCAAATTGCCGAACTGAATAACATAGATGAACCCATCGGCCCGTCCCTGACCCAACGCAAGATTTTGCCATAGTGCCCAACTACCCGAGCCGATAGCACCCAGCGCCAAGCCACTCCAAAGCCACGAAAGCCGTGGCGGACAGCGAAGGATCAACAAAAGCACCGGTACTGCCAGAAGAAACCGTGAAGGTCGATCAAAGCCTCGCGGTCCTAGTTCGATCAACGAAAGCACTCCAACCGTGGCGCCATAAAGGCACATAACGGCGATAATCCATTTATCTTCGCGGCCGAGTGGCGCAAACCCAATGCGCCGTGACAAAAGGCAGCCGCTTGCAATCAATAAAAGCGCGGCGCCGACCGAGTAACCTGACGGAACGATCAGTGACAGCGCCCCCATCAGAAATACACACGCGCTTATATAACGTGCTAACGTACCTGCAGGCATCCAGCTTCCCTCAACGTGCTATTTTCCGTGATGTACCGTGCTTCAGATTCAGCGCTATGTTGCGAAGATCTCAAAGGGCTCGGATAGTAGCACAGCTGACACAACGGCTCCTCTGCTTGCACTCGCCATTGATCTAACGCACCAACCACCGTCCTGGAATGCCCAAGCACCCCAAAGCGCTTATGCCGAGGTCATTCATGAATACAAATAACCGCTGACCACATGTTTTAAGGACGCGCGCATCATGAGTGAGCCTCACTTACTCATACAAGAGCCCATTCAATTCAGTTCTGGCAAAAAATATCGCTCTCTTGAATGTCGTTAAGCTCATCTGATTGCTTATGATCGATACTTCTAATGATTACATATAAGGGGGCATTGTATTTGGCAGACATTAAGCGCATCTAATATGCTAATACTCGACAATGCCTAAGACGCTCACTTAACCGTAAAACATAAAGTCAATAATCTTTCGCAGCTTAACTTCATTACTATAAAATTATTTTTAATTCAAAAAGCATATACTAAATTAATTAAACTCAATATTATATTTTTCCCCCACTGCTACCCCGGATAGAAGTCAACCATAATTAAAATTTAAAATCAGCTACTTAAACCTAAAAATATCATTTAGAAATCAATTAAAATAGACAACATCTTTCTTAATAAGGCAGCTATCAAACGCGTTTAATTAAACATCATTAAACAATAAAACATTTAATAACAAGAATAAAATTTTTATTACATAATGATTTTTTAAATAAATATCAAGCATTTAAAAATTGTACAATAATTAAACCTTTGTAAAATAAATGAAAACCAATTTTTTGAAAAATTATAAGACGGGCCTTAGCTTCAAACTTGTAGGTCAAATAATAGCTACTGAGGAATTCGTTATGGAAAGCTCCGTTGCACTCAATTTGGCTCAGTCGTTTTACGTTGCATATTATGGTCGCCCAGCAGATCCCTCGGGATTACTGTTCTGGGCCTCTCAAATATCGAGTAGTGGAGGATTGATCGCGATAAGAAATGACTTCGGCAATTCGCCAGAATTTAACGAGAGGTTTGGTTCACTTTCGACCGCTGAAATGGTTAACAACCTTTACCAACAGATGTTTTCACGCGACGCCGAAGTTGAGGGATTAACCTTCTGGACGACAGCGCTTAACGAGGGGCGGGCTACACTCGCCAGCGCAGCGCTTGAAATACTCAACGGCGCCCAAGGCGGAGACGCCATGGCGTTTCAAAATAAACTCGAAGCAGCCAATTACTTCACGGCGTCGCTGGATACGGAAGTTCAAGTTCAGTCATACCAGGAGCTTGAGGCCGCGGACACGGCGGCGGATGTATTAAATAGCGTCGATCAACGCGAGGAGTCGCTAGAACGCTTCAAGGACATCGTGGAGCAAGCCAATGGCGTGCCGGGTAGCGGTGAATCTCCCGATTCTACCCTGGAAGAAGTTGCAGACGATATTCCTCCACCGGCCGATAACCCCAGCATGCCCCAGGATCCGCCCCAGATGAGCGACCCGACCTTGGGTGAAACAGTTAGTGGCGTGGGAGAAGTGCTCGACAGCATCGTCTCGGGTGCCGGCAATACCTTCGGCGACAACCTGGGCAGCGTTACTGATGAAACAGGCGACGTGCTCGGGTCATTGCTTGACGAAAGCGGCGATGTCGTGGACGACGTGGGAGGAGTGATTGGCGGTATTCTTGATGGTTTGCTAGGTACTCCGCCAAGTGACAATGACCCGGTGACCGATAATGACGCGGATGGCGGCGGTGGTCTGCTGGATGGTTTATTGGGTGGTTTACTGGGAGGAGAGGAAGCTGAACCGGTCGATGACGCAGCGCATATTTCACTATCCCTGGAGCTTATTCAAACCACAGGCATTTCTACTCACAGCGACTCAGTCGAAGTAGCATGAACCATCAGGTTAGCGGATAACATTAACCTAATGGTTACCTCCTGAAAATGCCCCCGATACCTATGTATCGGGGGCAGATTTCGACCTTCGATTCTTTTTCTCAACATTTGCCTATCAAACACTAAGCAGAAGATTGTATTCCCATTAACCTTTTCCAAGCGTTCCTATCAACTATGCAGCCAATTCCCTCAGTACGATTAGCTAAAGAGTTGCTCTGAACGTCGCTCCTGCAAAAAACGTGGGTATCAGTGTATAGTGCCGCGAGTTCATTTTCGAAGAAATCCTGATGCACCTACCTTTTATACATACCGACACCCTTCCCTCCACGACACGGTCTCGCAAAGCCATATTGATAGCCTTTGCCCTGCTAGTCGTTCTTGTCGTATACCGCCAACCGCTGCTCTCCGGATTCACTGTCACCACCGGGCATGAGCTTGATGGGGTTATCGCCACGAGCCTGATAGAACACTGGTGGAACGTTTTTCAAGGCGGTGCCTACTGGGAAACTGTTAACTACTTCGCACCCTACGAGCATACGCTTGGCTATAACGACGGTTATCTGATCTTTGGCATTCTTCACTCTCTTTTTCGAAGCGTAGGCGCAGACCCGTTTTTGGCAGCGGAGCTGGCGCTATGGGTACTAAGAGGGGTTGGATTCATTGCCTTTTGGGGACTCGCACATCGCTGCTTACGCCTGCCTTACTGGTCATCGTTGGTGGGCGCGGCGATTTTTTCACTCTCCTCAAGTGCTTTCTTGCAGTCTCAGCATGTCCAACTGCTCACGATCAACCTGGCGCCTCTCATGGCTTGGTCGATGGTCTCTACATGGCAGCGTTTCTATTGCCGCCAAACCCTACAGGGAATCCTGTTCGCCATCGCGACTGTTTTGCTCTACGCCATGTGGCTACTTACTGCTTTCTATATGGCGTGGTTTTTTGCATTTTTTTCGCTGACGCTACTTTTAGTGACGAGCCTGCTGGCCATGCCGGTGGTCTACAGCGCCATCAAAGGGTGCTGTAGCCTTTACTGGGGCAAACGGTTACTTGCCGTAGCCCTATTGGGTGTTATCGCGGTAGTTCCCTTTCTTTGGGTCTATCTCCCCAAAGTACAAGAAACCGGCGGCCAGCCTTATGAGGCGGTCATCACTTTCCTATTGACCCCCGCCAACTTGTTCAACGTAGGGGCAGAAAATCTCGTATGGGGTAAATTACTGGCGCTATACGAGACACATTACGGCCTCAACCCGGAGAACAATTACGAACTACTCGTAGGCTTTCCACCACTGTTTCTACTAGGTTCATTGGCGATCACCACTTGGCTACTTTTTCGTCATCCTCGCCGGCATGCCCTGTGGGCAAGCATGGCGCTAAGCGCCCTCGTAGGGCTGGTCTTAATCGTAAGGGTGGGCGACTCAAGCCTTTGGTGGGGCGTATGGAATTATATTCCCGGTGCCAACGGGCTGCGCGCGGTTTCGCGCTATGCGATCTTTTTAGCGCTACCCCTGTGCCTTTTATGGAGTTTGGCACTTCCCTCGATCAAAAAACACGCCTCGCTGGCCGTTGTCGTCCCGTTGGTGGCGCTACTGGTGCTTGAGCAAATATCACTGGAAAACAACGCCGAGGTGCCGCGTGCAACCTACATAAACGACATGCGCGAGGCGCAAGCGCCGCCGGCCTCGTGCCGCGCCTTTTTCGTCACGCAGCGACGAGAAAGCGACCAGCACATTACGACCTCGACCCTGTTTGGCGATCTTTACCCGCATAACGTGGCCGCGATGCTGTTTGCAGAATGGTGGAACGTTCGTACGCTCAACGGGTTCTCGACCTTCAACCCGCCGGGCTGGAATTTTGCCTATTTGCCCGAGGGCAGCTACCGGTTCAGAGTCAGGGATTACGTCGTCAAACATGACATGAGCGAGGGGCTTTGCGCATTCGACCTGAGCGCGCTTACGTGGAACACCGCGCCTTTTGCGCCGCAGACGCTACAGGCCTTAGAGCAGGTCAAAGATCACGCGCCGCCCTCCAATGATCAGCTCGACATCGAATTAACACACAGCGATATTCATAGCGCCGACGAGCACACTTGGCGTTTCGGGCTGGGAATCGAAAACGTCGGCGATACGGCGCTAGTGGTCGATCAGCCCAGCACCATCAACCTGGGCGTGCGGCTTTACTCTCAGGAGGATGAGCTCATCACGCCGGATTTCATACGCCAACACATCACTACGCTACTGCCGGGGGAGCAGATCGAGCTTCCGATCGACCTACCTAAAGCCCAGGTCGCAGGTAAGCGTCTCAAAATAACGCTGGTGCAAGAAGGCATCGCATGGCTCGATGAGTGGGCTCCCCCCGTCGTTATTGAATTTTCCTCCAACGATTGATTGCCACCTTTCTATAAAGCCATTCATAAGAATGGCTTTTTTTGTTCAAGATTAAAACCTCGAAATGCACCACAAATACCGAGGTTATCTAACGATATTTCTCTACAAAAAGGACTATAAATCTAGTTCTCGCAAAAACGAAAGAACCAAAAAAAGAATTACAGCAACCCTTGCGAGAACGTTAAACCCTCAATTCAAGTGGAAAACAGAGAATGCCAACGCAAACATCGCTCAATACCATTCAATCGCTTTACGTAGCCTATTACGGCCGACCGGCCGACCCCTCGGGGCTCGATTTTTGGGCGACACTTTTGGATCAGTCCGAAGGTGACATGACCAGTATCATTAATGCGTTTGGCACCTCTGCCGAGTACACGAATCGTTTTGGCAACAACTCACCGGCTCAGGCGGTGAACAATTTGTATCAGCAGCTATTCGGCCGGGACGCCGAAGACGAAGGCCTGGCGTTTCACGTCAACCTGATTACCAGCGGCCAAAAAACGCTCGCCGAAATTGCCCTGCAAATCAGCATTGGCGCCCAAGGCGGTGACCGCGCGGTTTTCGAAGGCCGTACCCAGGTAGCGAACGCGTTCACCCGCGAGCTGGATACCCCAGAAGAAATCGCCGCTTACTCCAGCGATCGCGGGGTCGGCATTGGGCAGAATTACCTAAAGCTGGTGACCGAACAGAACCCCGCCAGCGTGGTACTGCGTGACGCCGCTCCAGTCGTCAAAACGCTGCTGCCGGAAACCCCAGTCACGCCACCGAGCGATGGCGGCGGCGCGACGCCCCCGCCCGCAGCGCTGACGTTCACCGCTGAGGTCGCCTCGAGTGGCCTGATCGTGTTTGGCGGTACGCAAACCGGCCCTATTTCGCTAACCGCTGGAATCCATGAAGACGAGCTGACGTTTACTCGCGGTGAGCTAACCGCCAAACTATCGTACTTGGGTGTAAACGGTATCGATCTAGGCGCGGCGACCCTTTCGACAAGCGCCGCGCTGATAAGCAACGCCATCATTAATGGCACCGGACAGTTGTCGATTTCCGATCTTGAAAAAGAAGTGAACCTGAGCGGAGTAGATTCTCACCTGACGGTGACTGCGACGGTAACAGGCTCGGTCGATATCACGGCCAACCCCACCCTGGACGCTATCGACGTATATCAAATCGCTGAAAGCGGCGAACTGAGCATGACGGTGGCGCAGTACGGCTCGGCTACCGCCATACAAAACGCCGGTGCGCTGCTTCTGTCCGATTCTATCGCGAACCTTACGACCGCGAGTGAAAGCACGGTAAACGCCGCGACCGCGCTGGTCATTACCGATACGGCTGCCAATATCACCGATGTAGATTCGGCGTCGTTTCTCCAACAAGCAAAAACGATCGTCGTGACGGACGCCATCGATATCGCGGGCCTGGACAGCATTTATAGCGCTATCGACGCCCCATCCACGACCGTCATCGCCAACGATCTGGCAGATACGATTGCACACCTGCTCGACAAAGACGGCGATGGTAATGATGTTGCCCACGCCTACATTACGGCCGGTACGAGCGTCACCGTGGACGGCGCGGCAACCATTGCTGACGTTGCTCTGATCGATATGGCCAACGGTGACGGCGCCCTGACGTACTCCCTGCTGGATAGCTACGCCCACCTTGCGGCCGTAAGCGCGGCTAACCTGGTCGCGGGCGCGCAAAGTATCAAACTCTCCGATTACGACCTGGGCGCGCGCACCGTAGCCGATATTCAAGCGCTGCTAGCGATGACCAACGTTAAAGCCGCCGACGACACCAAGCTTGAACTGAGTGATTTGACCTATACCCTGCTGGACTCAAGCGCCGCGTTAAGCAGCGGTGCCACGGGGGTGGCCGATATAGTCACCGGCGCGACCAGCGTTACGGCCAATACCGACGCGCCCGTCTCCCAGGCGCGTATCATTTATGATCGCGACAATACCGCAACCTACAGCGTGACCGACAACGCATCGGCCATTCTAGCTACCGCCGACAACACCCGCGCCGCAGTTGACCAGGCAACCACCATCACTGCCACAAATAGCGTTTCAGCCGCCACGGCGGGCCAGCTTTACGCAATTCGCGCAGGCGTCGATACGGTGTACAGCGTTAGCGATTACTACGCGAATATTACCGGCGTCGCCGAAGCGGTCATCAATAGCGCGACCAACCTGGTCAACTACACCCCGCTGTACGATATTTCACAGGCGCAAACACTGGTCGATTTCACCAATAGCGGTACGACCAGCATCGGCAACTTATACGATACGGCCAGCGACATAACGACGTTCGTTACCCAGAACGCACTCACGGATAAACTGAGCTACGCCGTCTACGTGTCGGATTTCGCGGCCGCCATTGTGACCGCTCTTGATAATAGTAACGTGTTCATACTGGGCAACACCGCTGACGGTTTTGTGGGAGACTCCCTGATCAAGCATATCTACGTCACTGATCAGCCCGATGTCGCTACGGCGAAAACCTTGTGGGATGGGGTCGACGCGGTGTTTGCCGATGAAGCGATCACTGCGACCAAAACAACGTACACGGTCAAAGACGATATCAACCAGTATACCAACGCCGCCACGGCGGACCCCTCGATTCAAAATGCCGATGGGCGCGTCGTCACGGGTAGCGCAGCGGATATTCACGCAGCGCAAAACAATAGCACCTCCAACTTCCACGACATTTTCGGTTTACTCAAGGGTAGTGACCACATAGAGGTGACAGGCAGTGTGGGTAACCAGATTATCCATGGCACCCTGGGCAACGACACGATCGATGGCGGTGACGGTAATGACACCCTTTACGGCGTGGGCGGTAGCAACACGCTGACTGGCGGTAGCGGCTTCGACACCATCTACGGCGGTAGCGGCAGTGACAATATCAACGCCGGTGCCGACAACGATACCGTGTACGGTGGCAACGGCAACGATACCATTCGCGGTGGCACGGGAATCGACTACCTGTACGGCGGCGAGGGGCGCGATGTGATTTTCGCTGATGATTCAGGTGTCGATACCATCTCTGGATGGACGAACCGCGGCACCGAGCGGATCGTTGGCGGCCAGGGTGGTGATGACATGTACGGCGGTGCCAATGCCGATCTCTTCCTTTACGAAGGCGCTTCACGCGCTGAGTTGATCAGTGAGTCCGGTACCAATAGCAACACGCGGGACTACATCAACAATTTCTACCTGGGCGACAAGATCCAGTTTCAGAACGCGGACAGCGTGCAGTTCTTCAGCAGCGGCTCCGCCAACGCCTCCAACGTCGAAGCGGGTACGCTGGGACTTTCAATCCGCTATGAAAAGAACGCACTGGTCACTAACTGGCAAGGTGACGATGTGCAGGACGCTACCCGTATCTTCGTAGACATTGCCGACGAAAAGGGCCAGTTCGACGATATCGCTGATATGCATATCATTCTGGTAGGCAAGGACATCGACATTAACTGGGACGGCAGCGCGATCACTTTTGGCGGTTGATGATTGTGATTAACAACCGCTAGGAGCGACAAGGGCAAGCCATTGGCTTGCCCTTTTTCCTGCGCCCTGCTCTTTCAAACGCCCATATTTAGCTATCGAAATCGAAAGTGAGGTCGTCGTCATCTTCGCCGAACACATGATCCAGGTTCTCTGGCGGCTCGCCGGCAGGGGCATTGACGCGCGATAGCCGCGTGAGCAGGTGGGTTTGTGCCAGCGACAGGTTCAGCGCGTAGGCGATCGGTAGCGCCTGGGCGCGGCGCAGGGTGAGATACGCCTCGTCAGACAGGTTCGCCAGTGCCCGCTCATCGATCATGTGAAGCCCGTCAAGCGTCAGGCCCAGGGGGGCGGTCACGCTTTCCGGCCACGGGGTGAAGACACCGGCCTGGGCCAGGGCGTCGAGCGCCTTTTGGGTGGCGCGCTGACGGGGGAAATTCGCCTTCAACCGCTCGGCCTTTTCCGCCAGGCCCGCTTGGGGGCGGCCGGCATCGTCAAAAAATGCCTCGCCGTGGTCGTCGCCGCTGCCCAGCACGCCGCTGTCGCGGTCGATGGAGAGCACGCCCTTCTCGCCGATCTCGACGATTTCCAGCGGCCAGGTCTTGAGCCACTGCGGGGTGTAAACGCCCAGCCACTTGCCGTCGCGCACGAACAGGTTGTGGCCCTGGCTGGTGCCGCACACGCCCACCAAGCGCCACTGGCGCTCCACTTTCACTGCGGCCAGCGGCATGGTGGCCGCGGCGTTGGAGAGCTCGCCGGCGTGCAGCGGGATCAAGGGCTCGCCGGCGGCGAAGCGCACGTCCACGGGCGGAAACCAGGAAAGCCCCTGGCAGGTGGTAGGGCTAACGATCAACGGGTTCGCCATACGGCCTCCGAATGGATTAAAGAGCGATCAGCCTGACACGTCCCACAGGCATTGAAAAGCCCGGCGTGAAGGACGCCCAAAGGCGATCAGAGTTCAATTGAAAAGGGGTAATCGACAGGAATCGACGAAGCTGCCCTGCCCACGATATTTCGCGCGGGCAATAAAAAAACCCCCGGCCGAGACCGGGGGTTATTCACACATCGTCTATCGCGGTTACGCGATATCCAAGGCGCTCGCCTTAGGCGATTTCAGCAGTACCGGCAGCCAGGAAGCCGCTGGTGAAGCTGACGTCGTCACCGTTCACACCGGTCAGGGTGATCTGGGTGATTTCGTCATCGCTGGTCGCGTTACCAGAGGTAGCCACTTCTTCAATGAAGAGCTGCAGGTTGTCACCGTCCTGGCTCCAGAAGATTTCCAGCGCGCTGGAAGAACCAACGCGGTTGGCGGCAGTGGTTTCGCCTTCAGCCAGCTCAACCAGCTGGTAATCCGGGCCGAAGTAGATGCGATCGATGCCAGAATCACCGAAGTTAGCAACGTCAGTGGTGGTCCCAGCGTTATCTTCGAAGAGATAAACATCGTTTGCGTCAGTGGCTGCGCCCAGACCAGTGATCAGGTTGAAGCCAAGACCACCATCTTCTTCGGAATCGGTGATGAACTCTTCTGCGGCAGTGACCGCATCCGCAAGCTCAGTGTACTGAGCTTCAATTTCAGCAGTCGCTTGCCAGTCGGCAACGGCTTCATTGTAAGCGGCCAAAGCTTCTTCAGCAGTTTCAACATCACCTTCGCGACCATCAAGCACAAATGTCAGTGATGCAGCCGTATCTGAAGCATTCGATCCAAGCTCGGCATCCAGAGCGTCAATTTGAGCCTGAGTCAGATTGGCAGCACCTAGCTCATTGTCCAGATCAGTCTCTGCTTGAGTTTCGGCAGTTGCAGCCTCGTCAGCAGCTACAAAGGCTTCCTTTTCAGCCTGCAGAGCCGCTTGGAAGGTTGCCAAGCCCGGGTAAGAAGCTGCATCAATACCGTCTACAACAACGTACTGTCCGTCTACTAATTCAAGAACAGGAGTAGTGTTGATACTTACCTGCTCGGCTGCAGCACGGTCAGTAGTATCCAGATCAGCTGCATCTTGATAAGTAATGTCACTTACAGAGTAATTAGCGCTGCGTCCAGCAAAGGTCACTGCTGCGCCATCAGCTACTGCAGTGGCTTCAACCAGCGCTTCGTCTGCTTCGGCACTAGCTTCAACTGCCGCGTAGTAAGCATCTACGGCAGCGCGAAGGCCAGGAATAGTGTCGATGACGGCATAGGCATCAGTTACGGCTTGCTGAGCATTCTCGAGGGTTTCTTCGCGTGCAGCGAGCCCATCGTTGATCAGACCGGTTTTGGTGTTTGCGCCAGCAGCGGTAAAACCTGTCAGACCAAAGTTGTCTTGAAGGTCTGCAGAAGCGGCATCTTCCGCTGCTGTAATTGCAGCGATGATTTCTACATCAGTAGCAGATTCAACAGTTACACCAGTAGCAAGTGCGTCAACAACATCTTCGTTATCAAGAGCACCTTGCAGGAAGTCAGACAGGCTTTCTTCAGCTTCACGCAGGTCTTGCAGCGCGGCACGCAGATCAGCGGTGTCGACCGGCAGATTGCCAGACTCGATACCGTTCACAACGGCTTGGATGTCGTAGCTATCAACGTTGGTGTTTTCGTTGATGGACGCCAAGAAGTCACGGCCATAGTTGGCAGCGGCTTCGCCTTCGTAGGCGATACCACCGGCGGCTACTGCGGCGGTGAATTGGTTGGCCAGGGTGACCTTGTTCATCAGGCCGGTCATGTCGCCGCCCTGTGCGCCATTGGCGATTTCATAAGCGATCTGTGCCAGCGGCGTGCCGTTGGACAGAACGTTTTGCCAGTACTGCAGGCCTTCGGTTTCCGCGTCGCGGCCGAACAGCTGCTGGTACAGGTTGTTGATCAGGGTCAGGCTACCGGAATCGCCAAAGCGCGCGTCGAATTCAGCAGAGGCGCCGAAATCGGCGGCGATGCCCTGAACGCCTACTTCATCGATGCGGTCGGTCCAGAAGTCCAGGCCAGACTGGTCAGCCGGGCGGCCATAGTAGGCAACATACAGCAGTTGTGCGAGTTGTGCGGAAGTCATGTTTTCCATGGGACTATAGTCTCCTTGCTGAGTAAGATCACCGGCGTTTTTTGACTGCCGATTCCCTCGAATTACCTTGAGCGCTCAAGGTGATCGGTTTGAGTAGACCTGTTGGCGCGCTACTTGGGCGGCTGCCTCATGCATACACATCAACAGCCTAACAAAAACTGATGACACTTTAGGTCGGTGTTGCCTTAAAAGTCAACGGGTCACAAGCGTTGTCGGATGATATATCCGCTGGCTCGCTTGCTTAATGGCCGCCGCTCTGTTTAAGACTTTCGTACCATCCCTAAGGTTTTTGAGCACCAGCCATGCATCATTAGTTCTCGAACACTGAGTGTCAACGGCACGAGTGTGCAAACATCGCAGCGTTTTGTTACCGATGAGTGAACGGGGACCGCGCCCCGTTACACTCTTACCCAAGGTAGTCAAAGCTTCGCGTTCGTGCACACATATTTTTTTATTTAATGGCACGCATAGAGCTACTGGAAATAGCTCGAGGGGATGGCTTTTTTTAGCCGTTGAGGGCGCTTTCGCGCTTGAGCATGTCGCTCAGGGTTTGGGTGAGCGGGATGCGTTGGCGGGGGGTACCCAAGCGCTGCTCCAGGCGTTCGCTGCTACCGCGCAGGCTCTTGATTTCGTTGGCGCGCACGAAAGCCGGATTAACTTTTACGTCGATCTCGTACCCTGCCAAACGGTTAATGTGCCCAATCAGCTCGTCGAGTGGGGTCGCTACACCGGAGCATACGTTGACGACTTCGCCGCTGTGCTCCGGTGCCCAGGGGGCATCGAGCAGCCCCAGATAGGCATTAACGACATCGCGCACATCGGAAAAATCACGGCTGACGTGGGTATTGCCCAGCTCTATTTCGCGGCAGCCGCGAGCAAAATGGTCGACGATCTTCGGAATCAGAAAGCGCGTGTCCTGACCGGGGCCGGTGTAGTTGAAGGGCCTAGCGATCACCAGCGGCAAACGCTGGCGGAAGGTACGCGCCATGTGCTCCATGGCAAGCTTCGAGCAGGCGTAATGATTGACCGGTGCGGGGCTCTGACGCTCGTCGATCACGCTTTGATCGGTATCGCCGTAGACGTTGGCGCTGCTGGCGATCAACACACGCTTGGGCGGCGTGGGCTGCGCGGTCAGCGCTTTCAAAAGGTGCTCGGTGCCCAACACGTTGACCCGGTAAAAAGCAGCCGGGTCGGCGTGGCCCACGAACGATAGAGCCGCCAGATGAACGACATAATCGGGGTTGGCCTCGGCTACCAGCGCGCTCACGGCGTTAGGGTCATCGAGATCGGCCGTCAGCGTGCGCTCGGCGGCAGTTTCTACCTCGGGGGTACGCACCGCGGCAACGACACGATGCCCTTTGCGGTTAAGCGCCTCGATCATCCAGCGGCCCGTGAAGCCGGCGGCGCCGGTTACCAGCGTAGTGGTCATGGACATACCTCGGTGGGTGGCGGTGGGTGGGGGTGGTCGGCCAACGGGCAGATCATCAATGAGGGCAGCGATATGTCGCTGCTTTGAACCCGCTGACACTGCTCTACTTGAAGCTGTAGGCCAAAACAGGCGGCCAGGCCGCGCGGGCCATCGGCGGTGACCGGGCCGGGCGTCACCCAGTAGCGCTCGCGGTTTTCAGCCAGCAGCGCGCGGGCGCGCTGACCGGTTCGCGTATCGGCATGCAAATTATGATGAGCGCTGACGAAGTGGCGCGGTGTGGGCAGCGCCGCCGCCAAATAGCCCAGCGGCGGGTCGCCTTGAGCGACCACGACCAGCGCCTTGCGAGTATCGACCGGGCTTTCCACCGCGAGCAAGCTTTCGCCCAGTGGCGATACCCGCCCCCAATTGGGTGGTTGGGTCGTAATAATCAATAATAGCGCGACCGCCGCGCTCGACAGCCACAGCGACAACGGTGCCCCCTGCCCTGCCCGGCGTTGAGACGCGGCCGCTCCAAGCGCCAACAACAGCCAAGGTGAGAGCATCTCCAGCGGCAGCATATAACGATAAATGGCGAACTGCTTGAGCCAGAGCAGGTAGGTCAAGAGCATCATCACCGCCATGAAGCGCAAGGTACGACGCTGTTGGACGCTAACACCTCGCCAGGGCCATAGCGCGGCCAGCGCGGCCAGAAGCCCCAGCGACACTCGGCCATCGGCAAACGGTACTTCGCTGACCAGTATATTGGCACGCCACCAGTAGAACGGGTAGAACAGCCATTGCAGCACGCCATTGGGGTCGAAACGCGGGTCGCGCTCGTTGATGGGTATCCACCAGGGCGAATGGAACAGATCGTTAAAAAAGGGAAACAGCGGGCTATCGAAGCGCAGCTGCAGTAGCACAAACCACCAGCCACCGGTGAGCAGCAGCCCGAGCGTCGCGGCCATCGCCCCGGGCCATAGGGCATGAAAACGCGGGCGTGTCATAAACCAGGCCAGCGCCGGGCCCAGCACGAAAAGCCCAAAAGTGATCTTGAGCCCCATGGCTGCGCCGAACGCGAAAAACCCCAGTGCCGGCCAGCGCTGATCGTCGCCTTCGCGCAGCCCGCGTAAAACGCAGCAAACCCCCAGTAGTACGATGAACGCCACCGACAGGTCGTTGAAGGTCGTGCCCAGTTCCCCCAGCGTGACCGCCCCTGTACAAGAGAGCCCCCAGGCTAGTGTCAGCAGCGGTGTGGGCAACTCAAAGTGCCGGTGCAACTCGCGGTAGAGAAGCAGTAAGGCCCAAGCCACCAGTGCGCCTGGAATCCCCATCAGGGCCGTCACCGGTCTCAGGTCATCCGGCCAGAGGCGAACGAGCGCGTAGTAAGGCAGTTGCGGCAGCGGGTTCAAGAACCACTGCACGTTCCATCCCATGTCGGCCTGCCAGCGGTCGTGCAACAGCGCCCAAGGGTTATAGAGGTGATAGTTGCGCAAATCCCAGTTGGCGTCTGCCCCCAGCCGCAGGCTGCCGGCGGCCGCGATGGCTCCGAACATGGCCATGATGAGTAGGTGATGACGCGCTTTTAAGGGTGCTTGGAAAAGAAAAGCTAGCGGTGACCGGAAAAGCCGCCATGAGGGAACATCAGCGTTGGGCACTCTGCCCTCCAAAGATCCAGTAACGCGCGAGCAGGAAGTTGGCCCCCATGCCCGCCACCGAGCCCGCCGCGACCGCTAAAAACAAATAGCGCTCGAACAGTGGCATCTGCGCCACCAGCAGCGCGTAGGTGCCCAAATTCAATCCGCCTCCTACCAGGCAGGCGGCGACATAGTGGCCGAAACTACGCTTTTGGGTATGGCGCATGTCGCGGTGCTTGAAGGTAAAGCGGCGGTTGAGCTGCCAAGTGGTGGCGACAGCGGCTAAAAAGGAGGCCGCCCTGGCCCACCAAGGCCCGGCGCCGGCGGCGGCCAACAGCGTGACCACACCGGCATCGACCAGGAAACCGACCGTTCCCACAATGGCGAACCCGGCGCTTTCACGCCAGATACTCATACAGAAGGCGCGCCGTTATCGCCGGGTTCAGCCTGGCCTGGCCTTGACGCTGCGTGCCTCGGCCATGAGCCGGCATGAGCCTGCGTTTCACCCCAGGGGTATTCCGGCGGTGGCGGTACGGCCAGGTAGTGAAGCCGCTTGAGCTCGTGCCGCCCCCGGGTGACCGTATCGAGCACGGCGCCGGTGGTCAACGACAGCCCGGCCAACAGGCCCAGCCCCATACCGGTAATCAGCGAGGGAAAGCGCGGTACCAGCCCGGTATCCAGATAAGTCATCAGAACCGGTACAACGAGAATGGCAGCCAACAGGGCAAAAAGCGCCGCCAGACCCGTGTAGCACCACAGCGGCCTTTCGCTGGCATACAGTTTGACGAGCGTGCGCAGGATACGAAAACCGTCGCGGTAGGTGCTGAGCTTGCTCTCGCTGCCATCGAGCCTTGCGCCGTAGGGTGTGGCCTGCTCGGCGCAGGGCATACGCAATTCAAGAGCGTGCACGGTGAGTTCGGTTTCGATTTCGAACCCTTGCGCCAGCGCCGGAAACGACTTGACGAAGCGGCGGGAGAATACGCGGTAGCCCGAGAGCATGTCCGAAAAACTGCCTCCGAAGATCCGCTGGGCCACGCCGGTCAGCATTTTATTGCCAAACTGGTGACCGCTTCGATAAGCCTCCTGGTCTTCATGTACGCGCGTGCCGACCACCATGTCGTAGCTCCCTTCGCAGAGCTTTTCGATCAGCTCGGGGGCGCTGGGCGCGTGATAGGTAGCATCACCGTCGGCCAGTACGTAGATATCGGCGTCAACATCGGCAAACATTCGCCGTACGACGTTACCTTTACCGGGCTTGTTCACATGATAAACGCGTGCCCCTGCCTGGGCGGCCAATTCGACCGTGCTGTCGGTAGAGGCGTTATCGAACACGTAAACGGTGGCTTCCGGCAGTGCTGCCTGAAACTGCTCGATCACCTGAACGATAGCGGCAGCTTCGTTACGACACGGCAATAGAACCGCAATACGGGGCGACGGTGTGGCCATACGACTTCCCTTTCTAGTGTGACGTTAGGCGCCGGTACCGGCAGCAACCCGCTCGAGGTCGGCTTCGACCATCATGCGGCAGAGCTCTTCCAGCGTGGTAGCGGGCTTCCATCCCAGCTCTTTGGTGGCTTTGTCGGGGCTGCCGATCAAAAGCTCTACTTCTGCCGGGCGGTAGAAGCGTGGGTTGATGACGACGACCTTGTTACCCGAGGCGGTGTCGATGGCGAACTCGTTTTCGCCCTCGCCTTCCCAGCGCAGCTCGATATCAGCGGCCTTGAATGCCAAGGTAACGAAGTCACGCACGGTTTCGGTGCGGTTGGTCGCAAGCACGTAGGTATCCGGTGTGTCGGCTTGTAGCATGCGCCACATGCCTTCTACGTACTCCTTAGCGAAGCCCCAGTCACGTTTGGCGTCCAGGTTGCCAAGCTCCAGGCGCTCCTGCTTGCCCAGCTTGATGCGCGCCACGCCATCGGTAATCTTGCGCGTCACGAACTCACGCCCGCGCAGCGGTGATTCGTGATTGAACAGAATGCCGCTGGTGGCGAAGATGTCGTAGGACTCGCGGTAGTTGATCGTCATCCAGTGGGCATAAAGCTTGGCGACACCGTAGGGGCTGCGCGGGTAGAACGGCGTGGCTTCGGTTTGCGGTACTTCCTGCACCTTGCCGAACATTTCAGACGTAGACGCCTGATAAAAGCGGATCGAGCTATCCACGATGCGAATGGCTTCGAGCAGGTTCACCGCTCCCAGACCGGTGATTTCTGCGGTGGTCAGCGGCTGGTCGAACGATACGCCAACGAAGCTTTGTGCAGCGAGGTTATAAATTTCGCGCGGCTTGCACTGCTGTACCAGGCGAATGCTGGAAGATAGATCGGTTAGATCGTATTCGACCAGGTGGAGATTGGGGTGATCCTGAATACCCAGCTCTTCGATGCGCCAGAAGTTGACGGAGCTGGTACGGCGGTACGTGCCGTAAACGGTGTAACCCTTTTCGAGCAGTAATTCGGCGAGATAAGCGCCGTCCTGGCCAGTAATACCTGTCACGATCGCGTTCATGACGCTCTTCCTTTCTGTAGTGGTGCGAACCGCTCGCGTCGAGCAGTGGATAAAGGGGGGTATTGTGGCGAGATGGCCTACGGTGTCAACCCGAATCGTCATCCGCGTCGATTTTGCGCTGCCATTTGTTCAGCGTGCCCGCAAGTAGCCCCCGTGGCGATAAAAGACGCTTTTGCGGTGGCTAGCGAGCGGGCCCTGCGCTTGTTAAACGTCGGACAACGACCTCAAGCGGGCTACATTATGAGCGCCCCTGTCTTGCGAAACACTGGCGTCTAGTCATGCCTGACGGGCAGAACCTGATCCAGTAGCTGCTCTGCGCTTTGCTCCCAACTTAGCCAAGGCATGTCGTCAACGCTGGGCACTTGCCCTAACTGGTAGGTGTCGAACCATTCCTGCAACTCCTCGGCCAGCCCTTCGCTGTCGGCGGCGCTGAAGAAACTGGCGTGCTCGCCTGCAACCTCTCTGAATACCGGAATGTCTCGGGCGATGATGGGAATACCGCGCTGAGCGGCTTCGATCAGTGGTAACCCAAAGCCTTCGCCTTCCGAGGCGGCCACGAGTGCGCTGCTGGTCCGATAAAGCTCGGCCAACATGTCGTCACTGGCGCCTTCGATCCAAAATAGCCGCTGTCCCCGCTCGGCGTGGTCATTGAGCCGTTTGGCCATGGCATCCATCTTCCAGCCAAGCTTACCCACGATGACCAGCCGTGCGTGGCTACCCCGCTGCCACAAGTGTTCCATGGCGCTAATAACCAGGGCGTGGCCTTTGCGAGGTTCGAGCGTACCGACCATGAGCAATACGGGTGTTTCGCCCTCCAGTTTTTCAAGCGTCACGTGGTCTTGCGGCCTTAGCCCTTGACTTGCGGCGCGAGCAGTGAAGTCGGCCCCCAAGTGAAAATGCCCCAAATGGGGTAATTCGCCCTTGGGGCGCAATGGTTCGGGCAGCTGATAGGCGCAAACGCGAATGTCATCAGCAACGGCGGCGGAAATACAGCACAGGCCGTCGGCCAGCATCAGCACCCGAGACAACCAATCTTCGTAGGTACCTTCCACGAAGTCCGGGAAGTGCTGGGGAAATTGCATCGGCAGCGCGTCGAACACGGTGAAGTAAAGTTTTACTCCTAGCGCACGCATAGCCTGAAAACGGGTGAAGGTATTCGCCAACACTGGCGGCGACCACTCCAGCGATAGATAGATGTCGCCTTGGCGCGGGGTACAGGGTTCGTCACCGCCAAGTACCGGCTCGAGGCCCAGACGCTCTGCCGCGTAGGCGCGCGCGTAATACCATTCGCCGCCCAAACTTCTCACTAGCTCTACCCGATAGTTCTCAGGCGGCGTATTGAGAAAAATTTCGCACAGGTTGCGCGTCACGCGCTCGATACCGGTGCGCAGATCGTGATTGGCGATATTGGAGACATCGATCAGCAGTCGCGGGCCATGTATGGTGGGCTGAGCAATGTCGATTGCTTCGGAAAGCGCATGAAGATCGGCCTGACGATAAAGCAGCTGCCCTTCCTGTTGCTCCAGGCGCGATAGATCGTTCAATAGCGTGCGATAGCGCCCTAACCGGCTTTGATGGTGTAGCTGTTCGATCGCCTTTGCGTAGGCCTGCCCCACCGCCTCAGGTCCGTGCTCCTGACGAACATAGCGCTGACCAGCCTCGCTCAGCTTTTGGCGGTAATTCCCGTCGTGATAGAGCGTTTCGAGCGCTTCTCGAAGTGTCGTTACCTCGACTTCGTCGGGAATCAAACAGGCTACTTCGGTCGGCAGCTCAGCGACCGAGCCATGGGCATTGGCGATCATGGGCAGGCCTGCGGCGAGGCAATCAAATACCGCTGCGGAGGTTTCGCCTCGGGAGTTAGCGCGTAGCTGGACACCGATATCGGCCGCCTGCAGATAGTGCCGGTATGTTTCTGCATCGGCGTAGCCGGTGACTTCTACGCTGGCCACTTGGGAATACGTTTTAAGCCACTGCTGTATTTGTCGCTGGTAGGCGTCATGGCCATAGCCTCCGACGGCCACGAGACGCACATGGCTTTTTTGGGCCAGGTCGCTTTCGGTAAATGCGTCGAATAGCTGCTGTGTGCACTTATTCGGCGTAATTAGCCCAAAGGTACACACCACGAACTCGTTCTGAGCAATACCGAGCTTTTCGCGCGCCGACTGCCGACGCGCGATGCGCGACTCGTCACCATCGGGCAACAAGCGTAAAAACGGAACGTGTTGCCAATCATCGAGTTGGTGCTCGGGATACCACTGACGCGCGAGGTTCAAGGCGTACTGTGAATGAACCAGAACGCCGGTCGCACGGGAGACAACGGGATGGTTCAAGGGGTAGTGGCGCAGCGTCTTTTCCAGCTGAACATGCGTGCTACTCTGCGTGTACTCGGCGATGGCCGGATAACCATGAGCGGCGTAGAGTACTTGGGCGAAATCGCCTTGCTGGTCGGCGATATGCTTGATGGCATCGCCACTAAAGAAATCGTGCAAAACGACACAGCCTGGATGCCGGTCCAGTAGCGCAAGCATGTGGGTATGGTGCTGGGAATTCCCCCAGTGGTAGAGCACACGATCGAACGTGTCTCCATGCGCCATGAACCACTGGCTGTCGCGGATGGCAAAGCGGCGCGCCAGGCTTTCGGGCTCGACGCGCACCTGCTCGACGATTAGCGTGATCGTGTAGTGAGCCTCGAGCGCTTCTAGCAGCTCGACACTGTAATCGGCGATACCGGTTTGTAGCGGCGGCAACGGTGATACGAAGGCCAAGCGGGGCTTGGCCGGGCTGCCCACTTGAGTCGATGGCACCGACTTCACGAGTTCCTCGAGCCACTCGTAAAGCCGATGTTTACCGGCGCCAGAGGCAGCGCTATCCGGATCCAACGTCAGATCGGGAAAGCCACTTTCGAATGTCATTCCATCAGTAAATACTGCCCCGCTTTGCTGGTCTTCCGGTACTAATCGCACTACTGCGCTGGGCGATAGCGGCTCGATGGCAAAGTCGCTGATGCGCGCTACGAGCCTGCGCTGTAACTGCTTTTCAAATGCCGGGGCATCTTTTACTGCCCATCGGCTAGCGGGGAAGGGTGTCACGCGGATATGCCCGTCGCTCACGTGCTGCCCCAAGCGTTGGCGCGCGTCGATGGCGTCGACACCGTGCCCTTTTTCGCAATCCAGCAGGTGTACGAATACACTTACCGTGGGAAAATTCTCTTTGAGATCATCGATCAATGCGAGGGCACGGTCGAGATAGCGAGGATAGTAATGTCCTAAATCCAACACCAAGTGCATTAGCGTTCACCCTCCTGCTCGTGCTCCGGACGAACGCTTAAGCGTTGAGACAGATCGTTCGTAATACGGTTGCGCTGCTCGTTTTGATGAATTGCCTGTCCACTGGCGGGATGAGCGCTGGTGACGTTCCCCTGCAGCTTGTCCTTAAAGCGACGAAGTCTAGGCACACGGTCGAGAAGCCTTTGCCCAGACTTTTGAAGGCCAGGCACACGAATCATCAGTTTGATTAGTAGGCGCAGCACTTTAATGATCATCGCCTTGAGTTTACCCGGCCCCTTGCGCACCACTCGGGCGCTAAAACGTAGGGGCATCGTCAGGCGCCATGAGAGACTTTCATGGGTTGCCAGCAGCTGGTGATAAATCTTGTCGGCTCGAATCTCCAAGTCCTGCAGGCGTGACTGAGTTTCGTGAAGCTGTTGGCGAGCAGCGTGATAATGCCCTTCTACCATGGCGATCCTTGCCTTGGCGGCGTCTTCCTCAGCTTTTAACTGATTTTCGTGCTGGCTGCTTTCCGCTTTACGCTGCTCTTCCAGGCGAGCGTTTTCTGCCCTATAACGTTCGCTCTCCTGCTTGAGCTCCTCCCACTCTCGCTGCAATTGCTCCAGCTCGATATTGATTTGCTGAAGAGGGCGCTCCAGATCGTTACGCGTTAGATGAGCAATTAGCTCTGCCTGCTGGGGCGTTCTCTGTTTTTGTGCCACTAGACCGTAGTCCGGGTGAGCGCTTAGTGACCAAGCTACCCTATCCAACGGAGAACCATTGTTCTCGGGCTCTTTTGGGCCGTTGAGCTTGAGAATATGGTTCTCGGCAAACCCGGCTTCCTCCCCCAAAAACTGTAACAGTAGAGGCGGGAGCGGATGGCGATGGGTGGGGTCCATGTAGAAAGTCCACAGCCCCACGTTGAGATTTTCCGGATTCGGTGTCTCTAGAATAAGCAGCCCGCCAGGTTTGAGAACGCGATGCGCTTCCTGCATTAACCCCATGAGCGTATCGAAGGGAAGATGCTCGGCTATATGAAACCCCGATACCAGTGCGACGCTTTCGCTTTCGAAGGCCGCAAGCTTTTCAAACGCGTCCGCGCATTCAGCGTTGAGAGCCTTTGCATGACAGCTTTCCACCATATCGGCATTGGTGTCGATGCCCAGCACTTCGAAGCCTTGGTCTTGCATCAACTCCAGCCACTCGCCGCGCCCACAACCGACATCGATGGCCAGGCCACCAGGATAGAAAGCTTGCACCTGAGCCGTCGTCGGCAAGTAAGCGCTCAAGCGCTGCTTGATTTCTTCGGGGGCGCCGCGAAAGCGCTCTTCGAATCTCAGGTAAAAGTCGTCTTGCATAACGGTATCCTTAACGCGTGAAGCGGTGGCTTGGGCCGATCATTATGGGGTATGACGCTGAGCCTTGATCGTCGTGGGGAGATGGCACACGCCGATGAAGTAAGGATGTCGTTCATTCACGACATCAAAGACGACCGCATGATCCCACCAGTGATAATTGGCGCTCACATGACTATCATCGGCATGCACCGATAAAGAGATCGAATAACTCCCAGGCCCTAACTTCACTGGGAACGCGATGGAATAATCGATCACTTCGCCCTCGCGCGCATTCTCGATAACCTGATGCTGGTGCCAAGTGTTGGTACCAAAAACGTGCTGCCCCAAACGGTCCTTGATCAAGTAGCCAAATACCAGACTGGGTAGCGAGCTGTTGATCGACACCCGAGCGCGTAGTTCAACTTCTTCATCGACACGAACGTATTCGATCGGTTTATTCTGGAGATTAAAAAGCCCTGCCTCACTAATACGCGCTTCGCCCGAACCAGAGATGGTTTGCGACTTGCCGTCTTCGGTAGATCGGATCTCAACCGAACTGTTCTCTTTTTCGGCGATCAGGGCATTATAGTAATCCATTACGTCGCCAGGTGGCCCATCCTTGATGATCGCACCTTTTTCAAGCAGTACCGCTCGATCACACAAACCCTGAACCAGGCTAGGGTCGTGCGATACCAGCAAGAGCGATGTTCCCTGCGCTTGAAACTCTCGAATACGGTCATAACTTTTGTGCTGAAAGTAGCTATCGCCTACCGAAAGCGCTTCATCCACTATAAGTACATCGGGCCGCTCTGCCGTTGCCACTGCAAACGCTACGCGCATTTGCATGCCGCTAGAGTAGGTACGTACGGGCTTGTCGAAGTAGTCACCAATTTCAGCAAATTCTTCTACGCGCGGCATCATGGCATCGATTTGCTCTGCATCGAATCCCATCAAACTTGCGGTATAACGGGCATTGTGTCGGCCAGAGAATTCAGGGTTGAATCCCATACCCAGTTCTAGAATGGCGGCAATTCGCCCTCGCACCTCAATTCGGCCGTGCGTGGGAGCCAAGGTGCCTGTGATCATCTTGAGCAAGGTACTTTTACCAGCGCCATTTTGACCGACGATTCCCAAGGCTTCGCCGGGGCGTACCGAGAAGTTGATATGCTGTAAAATCCACGTTTGCTGACTGGCTTTAACAGGCATGAACCAGCTGGCTACACGGTGCCATTCAGAGCGATAGCGGCTATACGCCTTGCCGACACCGCTGACTTCCATTAAATAGTTTGCGTCCATTTTTCTACCCTTGGCTTGTCGAAGTGCCTTCAAAGCGCGTCTGTCATTTCCGGTGAGGCTTTACGAAACAATAAAAGCCCTACAACCAGCAGGCCGATGGCAAGCAAAGCGATGGGTATCAGGGTAGCCAAGTCGGGAGACTGGCCGTAAACCAGAATATTCTGATAAGCATTCACGATGGGGAAGAGAGGGTTGTACTGGAGCAGATAGCGATACTCTTCGGGCACGATTACCAGCGGGTAGACGATCGGGGTCAACCAGAACCAGAACTGAAGTACGATTGTGACGAACTGGCCGACATCACGTATAAACACATTGAGTACGCCCAATATCAAACCAAACCCCAGCGCCAGTAAGGCGGTGAGAAGCGTCATTGGGAATATCCACAGTAGCTCGCTGCCGCCTAAATGGCCCAATGCTGCAAATACGCCTAAAATGGCGACGAACAAAATGCCGTTGTTGATTATACCTGTCCCGACTACGATCAACGGCAGCGCTATGCGTGGAAAGCGCATTTTCTTGATCAGGTTCGCATTGTCTATGAAAAGCGTTAGTGTACGGGTCAGCAGTTCGAAAAATAGTGTCCAGACCAGAAAACCGGCGGAAAGATAGATCGCGTAGGCATACTGGTTTTCGATACCTGGCAAACGTGCCGCTAGTATTTCCGAAAGAATCAGTGCGTATACGAGCACCATTGCGAGCGGTTGCGCGACCATCCATACGAAGCCCCACCGGCTTCTGGCAAAACGGTTGGCGAAATCGTTACGGATCGAATCAATTATGAACTGGCGATAAGACCAAGTTCCATGCAGCAAGCCGAGCATCAGCGCTCCTTTTCCATAAGCACTTGTAACGGTGTTTCATCGCTCAGCACATTGCGCGTGCCGGGACGTTTGATCGGGCAGACCGGGGGCTGACAGCCTACGGGCATTTCGCGCGCATGATACGCGATCGGTAGTGCGCGCACCACCCGGCGCCCAGGTATGGTAATCTGGTTGATTATTACGCTTTCATTATCGGACCTTTCGATGAAGCTACTCACCGATCTGGACTGCCTTGCCCCTCCCCTGACCGGCATTGGCCACTATACTCGCGAACTCACCGAGCAGTTGATTAACCAGCACGCTATTAGCGACATCACTGCCATGTTTCATGGTCGTTTCATACAGCATGAAGAGGTATGTCGGCTCCTGAACACACAGGCAGTGACCACGGATGGGAAAAAAAGCGGTTTGCTCACACGGATCAAACCCTTCGTTCGACAGCTTCCATTCGCACGCCGCGCTTGGCAGCGCACCAAAGCACACCGTTTCCAAACGCTGAGTCAAACGCACGGTCATGACGTTTATTGGGAACCCAATTTCATTTTGAAACCCTCCCGATGCCCATCGGTAGTCACGATCTACGACCTTTCTCCGCTGGCGCATCCCGAGCTACATCCTAAATCACGCGTCGTTCAACTCAAGCGTGCGCTGGCGACCTCCGTTCATCAAGCCGATCGGGTGATCACCATTTCTCAATTCACTGCTCAAGCCTTGGACGAGCATCTTGGTGTCCCAAAAGATAAAATACGCTTGGTACCTCCTGCAGCGGCCGATGCTTTTCATCCTTACGACCACCAAAAGCTGCAGGTAGTGCGTCAGCGCTATTCGCTGCCCGAGCGTTTTATCCTCTCCGTTGGCACCCTTGAGCCACGTAAAAACCTTTCGCGCTTATTGAGTGCTTACGAACGCTTACCTGCTGCATTGCGTCAACAGTGGCCGCTAGTGTGTGTGGGTGCCAAAGGCTGGAACGACGCCACCCTTTCCTCGGATATTCATCGACTCGAGGCGCAGGGCGAACTCATTCGATTAGGGTACGTGCCCCAGCGAGATCTTCCTGTCTTGACCGCGGCAGCCGGTTTAATGGCATACATGTCGTTTTACGAAGGGTTTGGAATGCCGGTGGTAGAGAGTTTGGCGTGCGGCGTCCCCGTTCTTACAAGTCGAGGTACCGCCATGGAAGAAGTGGCAGGCCACTGTGCGTTCTATGCCGATCCGCTCGACGTAGATGACATTGCTCACTCACTACAAATGGCGTTGCACGACGAGCCGAAACGACAACAGTTGAGCCGAGCCGGCCCCGCCCAAGCTGACCGGTATGATTGGAAAAGCTCGGCCAGCACGCTTTATCAAACTCTCGATGAACTGAGATGAGCCCAAGGAGCAAAAAACCTCGTGCATGCTCGCTACTGAACTCATCTCAGATGTTTTTAGGGTGCCTCAGCGTTACTTATTAGGACATGCGTTCTTGTATGAAGCGATGTATCGCATCCTTAAAGGTGTCGTTGGAAAAACGCTGTGCATTTAGCCGGCATACTGACGGGGAAAAGGGACGCTCGGAATATTCCTCCCCTTTTTTGGCAAGGTCGTTTAATGCTTCAAAATGTTCTAGCGTTTCCAACAGCGATTCGACGGATTGCTCAGTCGTGAGTAGACCTGTCACTCCCTCTTCAACGGTTTCACGCATACCGCCTACCCCGTAGCCAATGACCGGGGCACCGGCGGCCTGAGCCTCGACAGGCAGTATGCCGAAGTCTTCTTCTGCCATGAACACAAAGGCGCGGGTGCGTTCGAGATAATCAACCAACACGCTGTCGGGCTGATAGCCCAATAGGGTAACGTTAGGACCTGCCATCGACTTCAAGGAGGCGAAATCCGGCCCATCTCCGAGCACCACGAGTTGCCGGTTCGGCGTCCGGTTGAAAGCTTGAATCACCAGGTCGATACGCTTGTAAGGTACCATCCGGGAGGCCGTAAGATAGAAATCTTCTCGAGGACGATCATGGCAAAATTTATCGACATCGACTGGCGGATAAACCACATGAGCTTCACGACGATAAAATACCTCTATTCGTCGTTTGATGTAGTGTGAGATTGCAATGAAATGATCAACGCGTTGAGCGCTAATATAGTCCCACTGACGTAACCGGTGTAGCTGCCAGCGCATGATGCCACCGAGCCAGCCTGTGTCATTTTTCGATTGGCGCAGATACTGGTGCTGCATATCCCACGCATAGCGCATGGGACTATAGCAATAGCATACGTGCAACGACCCCGGATCCGATATTACGCCTTTAGCAACGGCGTGGCTGCTGGACAGAATTAAGTCGAACCCTTTTAAATCGAACTGCTCGACAGCAATCGGCATCAATGGTAAATAACGTCGGTAGTGTTTTCGGGCTCCAGGCAATCGTTGTATAAAACTGGTATGGATTCTTCTTCCAGCAAGGCAAGGGATGTTTTCAGCCTCGAGAAAATTGACCGTGGTGAAAACTTCTGCTTTAGGAAAACAGGCAAGCAACTCAGCCAGTGCCTTTTCAGCACCGGCCCAAGTGGTCAGCCAGTCGTGCACAATGGCGACTTTCATGAAACCCGACTAGCTCCTATCCGCGCCCATATTCATCGTTATAACGAACGATATCATCCTCTCCCAAGTACGAACCTGTTTGTACTTCTATTAGGTGCAAAGGAATAACGCCGGGATTTTCCAAACGATGAACAGTGCCTAACGGAATATAGGTCGACTGATCTTCAGAGAGAATGAAGCTTCTTAAACTCTCGAGATCACCATGGCCCTCCCCCTGTGTTACTTTTGCGGTCCCTTTAACGACAACCCAGTGCTCCGCTCGGTGGTGATGCATTTGAAGTGAGAGCTTGGCGCCAGGGTTCACCACGATCTCTTTAACCTGAAAGCTATTGGTCAACACCATCGTCCGGTAATTACCCCAAGGACGATATATGCGCTGATGAGATTGCGATTCCTTACGCCCTGCCGCTTTCAAAGCGTTAACGATCAACTTTGTATCCTGGGCACTTTGGCGGTTCGCGACTAGTACGGCATCTTCGGTTTCAACGATCACTAAATTATCGACACCTACCGCAGCTACCAAGCGAGACTCGCTATGAATCAAGCTATTATGAGTATCATGGAGCATCACATCGCCGTGCAAAGCGTTACCGTTTTGCGTATCCGCGCTTGCCTTAAGAGCATGAAGAGCATCCCATGCACCCACATCACTCCAACCCGGATTCATGGGCACTACCGCTGCTTGCTGCGTATGCTCCATAACAGCGTAGTCGATGGACTCACTACGGCACTCTGCGAATATAGAACTATCGACTCGAATAAAATTCAGATCTTCATTTCGTGCTTCAAAGGCTCGATGGCAAACATCCAGAATGTCGGGAGCAAACTGTGCTAGCGCGGATAAATAGTCGCTAGCTTTAAAAAGAAAAATACCGCTATTCCAAAGATAGTCACCGCTGTCTAAATAGCTTTCTGCACGAGCCAAGTCTGGTTTTTCAACAAATGCTTCAACGCTATAACCCGATTTTAGAGTTATGCCTCGTTTGATATAACCATACCCCGTTTGCGGTGAATTCGGAGTGATACCAAATGTTATCAGCTTGCCATCATTAAGAAGCTCTCTTCCTTTAGTCACGGCATCAACGAAGGCTTGCTCATCCTTAATGACATGATCTGCCGGCATTACCAGCATTTCCGCATCGGGATTACTTTGTTGTGCGGTCAAGGCAGCGAGTGCTAAAGCAGGCGCTGTGTTACGGCCACAAGGCTCTAATACTATTTGGGCACCCTTAAAGCCAATTTGGTGCATCTGTTCGGCTACTAAAAAACGGTGCTCTTCATTACAAACTACAATCGGGGCACTAATATCGTGCCACTTATTCAAGCGCTCGGCTGCTTCCTGCAAAAGACTTCGATTATCTTTATGCAAGTTAAGAAATTGTTTTGGATAGTGCTCGCGAGACACTGGCCAAAGACGTGAACCTGAACCACCAGACAAAATTATGGGAAAAATCATACATCCTCCTTGAAAATACTAATTTTGAAACTAGAAAACCTTTGACTATAGAGTCAGGGCTGAGTATTCATAAAACCACGCGTGAGCGTCATGGCTAAAATCTTTAAGTCCAACCCGAGTGACCAATGCTCAATATAGTAAAGGTCATATTCCACTCGCTTTTGCATTACACCGACATCTGCAGTGATGCCACGCAACCCATTCACCTGAGCCCAACCGGTCATTCCTGGTTTGACACGGTGGCGCTGCATATAGATATCTATATGATCCTTATAATGATTATTATGATCCATAGCATGAGGGCGAGGGCCGACTAGTGACATTCTACCTTGAAGAACGTTATATAATTGGGGAAGCTCGTCCAAACTGGTACGCCTAAGCATTTGCCCTAAGCGAGTGATTCGCTGGTCCCCGAACTCAGCCTGCTCTGTCGTTTTGCTGTGATGGGTCGACATGGTACGAAATTTATAGATTTTAAAGCATTTGCCATCCAACCCGTGACGTTCTTGTTTAAAGAGAACAGGGCTTCCCATTTTGAATTTAATAGCAGCCGCAACGATCAACATAACGGGTAAAAAAACAGCAAACAGTATTAAACCCAGCAGTCTATCTTCTATCGCTTTAACCATGCGCATTGGACCATTCAGCGGCGTATAGTTTAACTCCAGTGAGTAGATGCCTACGACTTGAGCAATACGGTGATTTAACAAGCGTACGTCTGGCAAATCCGGAAAAAAACGGATCGTAGCAGGGATACCAGCAAAAAGCCCCATTAGCTGACGAACACGATCCCCCTCTACCAACGGATATCCCAACCATATCTCGTCAAACGAGCGCTGAAAAACGTTATCACTAACAAAAAGCGCCATTCTTTGAAGAAACGCCTCTTCACTCGTATCGATTTGATTGCCAACCACCACATAACCTGCTTGTGGTTGCTCTCGAACGCGTTTTTCAAGTAAAGAAATATTTTCGGGCAGACCGACGACTAACACCCGCTTCAAATTTCTACCACTGGATCTTACATGACGTAGATAACAATAGAGAGCGGTACGCACGCAACTACCCATGAACAAGACTGCCAATGCTGTTGTTCCCATCCATAGACGAGAAAAACTTTGCGTCGTTTGTGTTGCGACTAGAAGCAGGCTGATTAGTCCGATAGCAGCAATCCAGCTTAGGGCATAAGTGCCCAGCATGGTATACAAGCTGCGGCCACGCCACGGCTGATAAAGACCTATCAGCTCTCCTACAGCGGGAAGCAGTAAACTTCCAATAATGATAAGAAAGAAATAGTCATCGCCAATTCCCGTAATGTTTGGCATCCAAGTCAGCGTTGCGAGCGCTATCAACATCGCAATAGCTGCGTCCAGACAGCGCATAGCACGTCTTAGCCAATCGTTATAGGGCATTCCTTTTAAGGCGGTCATGCAAACGCGTTATCCTTGACTCATTACTGAAAAGTCGGTCATCGAAAGCAGTAACGCCATAATATCGTTCAAATCCTGACTGGTTAAATCGCCGACTGCGGATTGCAGCGCCAAGCTATCGAGCGCGTATTCGCCGATGGTGTCGACGTACTGAATGCGCTGATCGTAAAGACTTGCCCGGGCGTCCAACACGTCGACTAGATCGCGAAGCCCCAGCTGTTCGCCGCGCTCGGCAGCGTCCAAAAAGAGCTGGCTGGATTCGATGGCCTGAGCGAGCGCTTGAACGCGGCGCGCGTGACCGTTCAATGAGCGCAGGCGTTGGCGAACTTCCTGAACCGCGAGATTGAGCTGATTGTCCAGATCGGCTTGACTTGCATCGATACGCCGCTCGCCTTGACGCACGTTCGCCGTGGTGTAACCACCACGATAGATGGGTACACTGACCTCGACACTAGCTCGGTAGTCCTCACTTTCGCGCAATACGTCGTCGCTTTGGCGATCCGAGTAGGACAGATTCAGGTTGAGCTCCGGATAGTAGCCCGCACGCCTGGTGCTGGCATCGGCGGTGGCGATGAGCTGCTGTTCGGAGGCCAACTGCACATCCAAATTCTGCCCCGCGCGTGCAATCCACGCTTCAGGGTCGCCCCACTCCTGATTGAGTTTGACACTCGAAAGCTCGCCCACGCCCAGCGAGTTGAACTCGGGGAACGTGCCGGTCAAGCGCTCAAGCGTACTGAGGGCATTGTTCAGCTCGTTTTCGGCCTGTACCGCATCAGAGATGGCCTGATCGAGGCGCGACTGAGCTTCATAAAGATTGATGCGATCACCAATCCCAAGATCGTAAGCGCGCTGGGCTTGGCGCACCTGCAGCTCCAGAGATTCCTGTTGCGATTCCAAAAGCCCAAGGCGTTGGGTGGCCAAGTACGCCTGGATGTAGGCCTCAGCGACCTGCAACGCTAGATCGCGCTCGACCACTGCGAGTTGAAGCTCGGCGGCGCTGACTTGGGCCTTGGCCACGTCTACGCCGCGCCAGCGCTCTAGGCTGAACAGCGGCTGTTGGAGCTGAAGCCCCCACACGTTCTCTTCGATTTCACCGGGGCGCTGGGCGGGCTGGTCGAGGCCGAAGTCGTCCGGCGTAGTTTGAATGTTGGTGGAATCCTGCCACAGGTAAGAACCCGATGCCGATACCTGAGGCAGCAGCTGCGAGCGCGCCATGGGCACTTCTTCCTGCGTCGCCGCGAGTTCAAAGCGCTGACGGGAAAGATCCGCATCGTGCTCCAAAGCGCTTGCGAACAGCCCCGGCAGCGAAGGCAGCGTGGGGGGCTGGTTTGAACCGCTCTGGCCAGGGCGCTCATCAAGCGCCGCCAGCTCGTCCAGCGCGCTTTGCTCGGCCAAAGGGTCGGCCATCGTACCGGATGGCGCGGCCTGCTGGGCGTAGACCGAGAAGCTGGTCACGCCCAGCATCAAGCCCACCAGTACGCCTTGGCGACGGGTAATGCTCTTTCGAGACGGCGAAAAACGCATTAGTCCTCCTGCATGGCGCGAGCCAGCATATCGGTGACCGGCTTGGCGATATAGCTTGCGAACGTGCGCTCACCGGTGCGCAGCATGACTTCTGCCGGCATGCCGGAAAGAAGCTGCATCTGTTCGCTCATCTGTTCACGACCGGCTTCAGTGACGCGGATGCGGGTACGGTAATAGCGCTGGCCAGTCGCCTCGTCTTCGAAGCTGTCGGCGCTGACGTAGATGACTTCGCCGTCGATTTCGTCGGTCAGGCGCTGGTTGAAGGCGCTAAAGCGAATTTCGGCAAACTGGCCGATGTAGATATTGTCGATATCGCGGGTGGGAATACGCGCTTCGACGACAAAACCGTCGTTGTTGGGCACGATGTCCATGATTGCATCGCCCGGGCGAATGACCGCGCCGACGGTGTGGATTTGACGGCCGACCACGGTGCCGGAAACCGGTGCCGTGACGACGGTGCGCTCGACCTGGTCGTCCAACGAGATGATCTGCTCTTCGGCTTGGGCGATTTGCGCTTGGGCCTGGCGCAGCTGCTCGCCGACTTCCTTCTGGAATTCCTGCTGCTGAATTTCGCGCTGCATACGGTTTTCGCTGATCTGCGAGCGCAGCTGGGCGATGTTGGCCTGAAACTCGGCGTTTTCACCCTCGTATTGGAGAATCTGGCGCTCGAGCTCGCGCAGGCGCTGGTTGTCGCCCAGCCCTTCGCGGTAGAGCGAGCGGAAATCGTCCGCCTCAGAGCGCAGCGACGAAATACGGCGGGTATTGACACTGGAGCGCTGTTGCAAGCCTTCGATCTGCTCCTGCATCTGCACGATCTGCTCGTCGAGCGACTCCAGTGTGCTTTGCAGAGACTGTTTGCGCGCGGCGAACAGGCTCTGCTGCACGGCGATGACCTGCTGAACGCGGGGACTGTCGACGTTCTGGATATCGTCGGGAATTTGCATCGTTTCGGCGCCTTCCTGCTCGGCGAGCAGCCGCGCTTCCATGGCGCGGTTGATCAAAAACTGCGAACGGGCAATTTCGAGCTGCGAACGGGCCTGGGTATCGCTTAACACCACCAGCGTATCGCCGGCTTCGACGGTATCGCCGTCATCAACCAGAATTTCGCGCACGATACCGCCTTCGAGGTGCTGCACGGTACGCTTGAACGACTCGATCGACACGCTGCCCGGGGCGACTACGGCAATCGCTAGCGACGCCGTGACCGACCATAAAATGAAGCCGCCGAGTGCAAAAATCAGAATGGCGTAGCCAAGCTTGCGGTAACCCTTGTCGCTGGTGGGCAGGTGTTCGGTGGCTTCGCCATCGATGGTCGCCGGGCCCTTGGGGGTGACGTCGATCTCGCCTTTGGGAGTGAGACCTCGCTTATCGTTACTCATTTACGACTCCTCGCCCTGGCGCCCGCCGGAAATGGCGGACAAACGGGCTGAACTCTGCTGGCCGACCTGCTTGTTCGGTTTCTTGGCAAATTGTGCCAACACCTGATCGCGTGGGCCGAACATGCTGACCTGCCCTTCTTTCATCACCAGAAGCTTGTCCATGTTCTTGAGGACGTTAGTGCGGTGGCTGATGACGAACAGCGTCACGCCTTCGCTTTTAAGCAGCGCAATGGTCTGACCAAGTGCGCGCTCCCCGGCGTCGTCCAGATTGGCGTTGGGTTCGTCCAGCACGACGAAGACCGGATTACCATACAGCGCCCGAGCCAGGCCTACGCGCTGGCGCTGGCCACCGGAGAGCGCACCGCTGGTCGAGGAGATGACGGTGTCGTAGCCGTTGGGCAGCTCGAGGATCATTTCGTGTACACCGGCCTTGCGCGCGGCTTCGACCACCTTGGTGGAATCGATATCGCCAAAACGGGCGATGTTTTCGCTAATGGTGCCGTCGAAGAGTTCGATGTCTTGGGGCAGGTAGCCGATGTAAGGGCCGATCTCATCGCGGTTGTATTGGGTGATGACCCCGCCATCCAGGCGAACGTCGCCTACCTGGGAGGGCCAGATGCCTAAAAGCACGCGGGCGAGCGTCGATTTACCCGCAGCGCTAGGGCCGATGATACCGACATGCTCGCCACTGGGTACGCTGAAATTGATGCCGCGAATGGTCGCCATACGCACGCCAGGCGGCGCCGCCGCGACGTTTTCAAGGGCGATATGGCCTTTGGGTGCGGGTAGCGACATTTTGCGCTGTTCGCTGGGAATTTGAGTCAGCAGCTCGTTCAAACGCCCGTAGGCGCCACGGGCGCTGACGAAGCTTTTCCAGCCGCCGATCATTTGATCGATGGGGGCCAGTGCCCGGCCCATTAAAATGGAGCCGGCGATCATCATGCCTGGGCTCATTTCGCCGCGAAGTACGATCAATGCACCCAGCCCGAGAATAAGCGACTGGAACATCATACGCATTACTTTCGAAATGTTGGTCAACGCCCCGGCACGGTCGCTGGCCTTGGACTGCTTGGCCAAAAACTCGTGATGGCGTTTCGACCAGCGCCCCATGATACCGGGCAGCATGCCCATGGCGTGGAGCACTTCGGCGTTACGCAGGTTGGAGTTGGCGAGATTCTGCGCTTGGATATGTTCACTGTTGGCATCCGCCATTAGTGTTTTGGTGGATTTTTCGTTCGCAATAGCCAACGCGAGCAGAATAATACCGGCACAGGTAGCAAAAATGCCAAGCCACGGGTGAAAGAGAAATAGCACCCCCAAGTATACCGGCACCCAAGGGGCATCGAAAAAGGCAAACAGTCCGTTACCGGTTAGAAACTGGCGCAGGCTGGTCAAGTCGTTCAAGGGCTGCGCACTCTGGCTGCCTTGGGCAAATAGGCTTCTGCGAAACATGGCACTGTAGAGACGCTCGTTGATCGCCGTATCCAGCCGGTTACCTACGCGTACCAGCATCCGCGAACGAACCAGTTCGAGCCCACCCATAACCATGAAAAGAAACACGACCACCAGCGTGAGCATCAACAGCGTATCGAAACTTTGAGTGGTCAGAACGCGATCGTAAACCTGAAGCATGTACATCGGCGGTACGAGCATCAGCAGGTTGACGAACATGCTGAAAAAACCCACCGACATGAACGAACCCTTGCAGGCTTTCAACGCCCGCTGCAGGTCCGTTGCTTCCTGTTGCTTTGACATGAAGGGATCACCGTAAAAATCGAGAAAAATCGCGAGACACAGAATCGCGAAAGCATAACAGAAGTGCCCCTACGTGGGGTAGAGGCACATTTTGGAGGGGGTTTTCTTAATGAAGAAGCAATAACACCAGCTCTAACCAAAGAGAGCTAGACTCTCAGCTGACTCAGTTATTCCTACCATGATAGCTCCTTGAGCGACCCCGTTTTCCATTTGATCGACCCAGTAGTTTTTGCCTGCCATGTCAGCTCCACGCTCAAGCACATTATTGTACATTAGGTCGACAAAGCTCTCCTGGTCTAAATCCCCATGCTGGTTTACGAACTCCATAGAGTTTATCAAGCCACTCGCAATGGAAATCGTATCCACGTTGTCGCTCATATTTAGCCAATAACCCATGCCGTTACCGTCCGCATCTCGATCAAAGGCGGCATCGTACAGACGCAGTAGTGGGTCGACGGCATCATTCAGCACGACGTCATCGCGAAACGCCAGATTCTGGATGCGCGTATCGTCGCTTGCCGGCGTTTCGACCTCGTTAAAGGGCGTTTCGCTATAAAGCGCGCCCATGTACTCGGCAAAGGCGTCCTGTTCGGAGCCCTTTTCAGCGAAGTCGAACTTGCCGTCCAGCGTGTAGGCATTCAGGAGGTCGACGCGGTCGATATAAACGCCCTCGCCCAGCGGATAGCCATCGCCTCCGTCGGCCATGAAACCAAGCGTTACGACCTTGATTGTTTCCTCAGCATCGCCTACCAGACGGCCGTTGGCCACCAGCACGTCGTGAATCTCGCCATTTTCCTTGAGAACCGCGGCGCTTTGGATACGATCGCCGGCGGGCTGGTCCCAATCGAAGCTGTATTGAATACCGCCAACCTGGGCAAACTGGCCCGCCGTGACATTGGGCGCCGAGGCCGCCACGGCGTGCTCGAGAACATCCAGTAGCGTGCTGCGCGTCAAGGTCAAAATGGTCAGGTCATTGTTGAAGCGGAGCGATGAAGCGGCGTCGAGCTGAGATACGCCGCCGTCGGGCTTGCCAATAACCGGGTTGGCACCGGGCGGCTGGTAGCTTGGTTCGCTGTCGCCGCCCTGAACAACGACGTCTCCGATCGGCTCGCGAATACCGCCGCCGTTTTTAAACGAGACCATGACGTCGCTATCGAGCTGACGCGCGTACCAAAGGTTGGCATCGGCGGTGAGATTGCCCAGGTTCGTTTCTTCGGTGCGCACCGAGCCGCGCTCGCCCACCAGGTACACGTCGGTCAAGCCGAGAATATTACCATCCTGCTCTTCGACGAACTCGCCCACGGCGCCTACCAGCTCTTGGGCGATCTGGCCCTTGGTGCCATCGGCGAAAGCGGCTTCCAGACTGCCCCACAGCGCTTCGACCTGCGCATCGGTCGAGGCAAAGATACCGGAGGTCGCCGGGTCGATCGACTCGGGCAGAAGATGACCGTTCTCGTCGAATTCGACTACCAGCTGCGCCACGTAGCGCCAGCCAGCGTCGGTATTGACGATAGCCACATCACGGCCAGAGGCGTCCTGGGTCAGAATGGGATAGGACTTGTAAGGCTCGCTCGCGCCGGGAAAAAGACCTCGGCCGATATCTTCCTGGTCGGCCAGCAGCGAATCCGAGCCGCCGGCGATGACGATATCGACACCGTTGAGCAGCGTTGCCAGCTCTTCCTCGAACTGAATCTGCTGCAGGTGCGAGCTCAGAATGATCTTATTGATGCCACGGCCTTCGAGTTCATCGATCACCGGCTGAATCAAACCGGCCAACGCCTGCATGTCGTTGCTGCCTCCGGTAATGACATCGACATCGCCGGTAGAGGAGATACTCTCAAGGATCTGCGTCGTGATGCCGATGATGCCGATCTGCTCGCCGCCCGCCTCGGCGATGACCGCCGGCGCCAGCTTGGGCTTGTCGGCGCCTGCCAGCACTTCGGCAAGCGTTGCCTGAAACGCCTCGTTGGAGAAGATTTCATTGGTCGCCAGACCGCTCAGGTTCGAGTCGTTGGAGAAATCCAAGTTCGCAGACAAATACGGGAACTGAGCGCCGAGCCACTCGACATCGGCGGCACTGTTACCGCCCGTGACCGGCGCGATCATATCGGCGATCAGGCCGGTGCCCAGATCGAACTCGTGGTTACCAAGCGTAACCGCCGCGGCGTCGAGCAGATCCATCAGCAGCACTTCAACCCGCCCTGAAGCCGCCGTAATACCGCTCATCGAGCCGGCTTCGAGCCCGTAGACGTTCTCGACCGCCGTTTGAAAGGCGGATTGTAAGCTCGCCTCTGCCGCAGCGTTCAGATACGGCCCCGGCAGCACCAGATCGCCAGAGCTTACAAACAGGCTGTTGGCGTACTGATCTTCAAGATAATCGACGATTGAGACGAAGTTCGGCGCGTTGAGCAGGTCACCGCCGCCCCCTTCCATATCCGAGGCGTGCAGAAGCTGTAGCTGAAAGTTGCTCATGTTCGATCCCTTCAATTTTTAGTAGCGGTTATTAGCGGCGGTTGGCCAATCGAGCTTACAAAGCAAAGAGATACTAGCGAGCTAACAATGACGAAAAGATGACACTTTCGATAAATCTCGTTTGCGACACGCCTAACCTAATGGCTGGAATGGCGTCGAAATTCATCCATTTGAAATAAAAACCACACTGGCGCATCACGGTATCGACATATTCAACCGATACGTTATCTCACTCGTTAGTAACAACTAGAAACCTTGAGAAACAAAATAGAGAATTTTAATTTTCTCATTACTATTCATTATCATTTTGTAACTGCTCTTGGGGGCTTTTTCGATGGAATATCAAGTTATCGTTACGTCGCTTTATCAAACGCTTTTACTACGAGAACCCGATGAGGCCGGGTTGAGTTATTGGGTCGATCAGTTGGAAAGCAGCGCACTCAGCACTAGTGATGTGGCGCTCAGCTTAATGGCAAATGGAGAGTTCGATACTGCGATCCAACCCGTTCTCGATCTGTATACAACATATATGCTACGCCCGGCCGATATTGAAGGCTTATCCTATTGGGTTAACGCATATCGACAAGGCTTGCCCTTTGAAGCGCTAGCAGAAACATTCAAGACCTCTAATGAATCACAGGTGATAGCGACTCAGAAAAGCGCAGAGGACTGGCTGGATTTGGCCTATTCAGGCATTTTGGGCCGCTTACCTGATGACGCTGGAGCGTCCTACTGGCTTGAGCAGTTGGAAATGGGTGTTCCAAAAGATGATATCTTACAAGCGCTTACTGCTAGCTCTGAGAGCCAAATACAAAAACCCGCGCAAACGCTTTCAACTCTAACGGTCAATGTCACCGATGCCGATAGTATGGATTTTGAAACGCTTCTGGGCGAGTTAACTCAACGCGTTGAAAATGAAGCTGCCACTGAGGAACCCGAGGAGCCAGTCGAGGAACCCGAAGAGCCGATCGAGGAACCCGAAGAACCGATCGAGGAACCTGAAGAGCCCGAGCAGACGCCACAGCCGGGTTTTCAACTCGGCGAGCGCTACTTCAAGGGCGCGTCCGACGCTTCCGCCGCCGTCGCCGTTAGCGAAACGCTCATGCTCGTCGCCGATGATGAAGACCAGACGCTGCGCCTTTATGATCGCGACGCCGGAGGCGAGCCGGTCACGTTGTTCGATCTCAATCAGGCGCTGGGCCTAAGCGAGGGCCAGGAAGCGGATCTCGAAGCCGTAGCGACTCATCAAGGAGTCCAATACTGGCTGGGCTCACACCAGAGCGGCCAGCGCTCGATGATGTTCGCAACCGAGGTTACCGGTAGCGGCGATGATCTCAAGATCAACGTGGTCGGCCAGTTCACGGATCTCAATGAGCAGCTCTTGAGCTGGGACAGAAGCAACGGCCACGGGCTTGGCGAAAGCGCACTGAAGCTCGATCTGGGCATCAACGTCGAAGGCGCTGTTTTTATCGACGATGCGCTCTATCTTGGGCTACGCGCCCCGCTGGACGATGGCTTCGCGCAGCTTATCCCGGTCGAAAACGCCGTCGAACTCGTTAACGGCTCGGCGTCAGAGGCCGGCTTCGGCACCCCGCTTCGCCTGGATTTGGAAGGCCGCGCGGTGCGTGCCATCGAGCCCGCCGGCGATCAGGGCTACCTGATTCTGGCCGGCCCGGAAGACGACAGTTTGGAAACCGGTTTTAGCCTGTATTTCTGGGACGGCGATCACGCGGTGCGTGAAATCGAAGGCGTCGATCTCAACACGATTCCCGGGGCCATTGGCGCCAAGCCCGAAGCGCTTTTCGATATCGCGGTCAGCGATGAAGGCGTCTCCGCGAGCGTGCTGTTCGATAGCGGCACTGTCGACTGGTTCGAAGATGGCCGCGAATCCAAGGATCTCCCGGACGCTCAGCAGCAATTCATCGGCCTCGATATCGCCTTTGACGCCCTGCCAGATACGACCCCTCGCCCCGGGGATATCGCTATCATCGCGGTCAGCGGCAGCGACAAAGAGTTCCAGTTCGTTGCGCTCAGGGGTATCGCTGAAGGCGCCGAGATTACCTTTACCGACTCCGGCTGGCAGGGGGATGGCTTTCGTGCCAATGAAGGCGCCGTCAAATGGACCGCCCCGGAAGGCGGCGTGGCCCCGGGTACGGTAATCTCTGCTCTCGAAAACGCCGATCAGTTCACCAACGCCAACAGCCCAGTCGTGGGTAACAACGGCTTCAACCTGTCGACCAGCGGTGACCAGGTCATCGCTTTCGTCGGCGAGGACATCGATCCCTCGTTTATCTACGCGGTGCAAACCAATAGCGGCGAGTGGCAGGAGACGGCGTCGAGCTCCAACGACTCCGGCCTTCCTTCGGGCCTGGAAGAAGGCTTTACCGCAGTCGCACTCGGCCAAGCACGCAACGCCGCCTTTAGCAGCGACGGCTACGGCACCGCAGAGGAGCTTTTGGCAGCCATCGGCAACCCTGACAACTGGGAATTCGCCAGTAGCGCTATGCCGGAAGGCCTGACTCAGACCTTCCGCATCGGCACCATGGAGGCGCCCTATGTGCCGGGCGAGGCCGATATCGGGCTTGCGATCACCGAGATTTGGCCCGGTCAGTCCGGCTCGGACATCACCGAAGACTGGTTCGAAATCACCAACCGCTCCGATGAGACGCTGGACTTCACCAGCTCACCGCTTTACTACGACGATGACAGCGCCTCGCCTCAGGATGCCGTGCGCATCGAAGGGCTGACCACGCTGGCGCCAGGTGAATCTGCCATCGTTATCGTTGATGGCGGTGTTGAGGCGGTCGCCGAGTTCCGCGCCGCCTGGAGCAATTTGCGCGGTATAGAGTCGCTCAAGATCGGTTTCGCCGATGACGCCGCGGGCCTTGGCAGCGGCGGCGATGTGGTCACGCTTTGGCAAGGCGACCCTCGCCTAGACGGCAACCGCATTGGTTTTGAGGCCTACCCGGCTACGTCTGACCACGATGCGGCGTCCTGGAACGTTGACCGTCAGGCCTTTACTCAACCGGATGAAGAAGGTGCGCTCCCCTCCAACGCATTGGGAGGTGACGCTAATGATGTGCCCGCCCTCGCCTCGCCGGGTGCGGCGGTCGAGCCCGAGGTCGCGCTTACTCTGATCTCGACGGTACAAGGTGAAAGCGGTACCAGCCCGCTGGACGGCGAAAGCGTCACGCTGGAAGCGATCGTCACCATGGTGACACCTGGTCTTGACGGCTTCTTCCTGCAGGAGGAGGACGCAGACAACGACGATAACCCGAACACATCGGAGGGCATCTTCGTCTACGCCGGTAGCGGCAGCGCTGAATGGCTGGCCACGCTTTCGGCCGGCGATCAAATTCGAATCGGCGGCACGGTGTCAGAGTATTACGACAAAACCCAGCTGACCGCCGACCGTTCGAGTCTGAAGATTCTTCAACACGATCAGCCCCTGCCGCAAAGCAAGGTCATCAAGCTTCCGTTCACCAATAAGCAGGGGTTGGAAGCGTTCGAGGGCATGCGCGTCGCCATCGAAGCGATGGACGGCCAGCCGCTGGTCGTCACCGAGCTTTATGAGCTAGGCCGTTACGGCACCGTCACGCTTTCCGCGGGCGGGCGTCTGGAGCAGTTCACCGAGGTCAACGCGCCGAGCGTCGAGGGCTATCAGGCGTGGCTTGGCGACGCCGATGCACGCACCATCAAGCTCGATGACGCCAATTCGGCTCAAAATCCGGACCCGGTCATTTTCGGACGAAACGGCGAGGAGCTTTCGGCGGATAATCCGCTACGCGGCGGTGACACGCTGGATACGCTCGAAGGCGTGCTGGATTTCAGCTTCGACGACTGGAAAGTGCAAAACGTGGACGGCCTGGACTTCCAAGGCACGGAGCGCCCGGCAATGCCGGATGCGGATGCGCTGGGCGATGCAACAGTCAAGGTAGGCTCGTTCAACGTGCTCAACTACTTCAATACGCTGGGTGATAGCGGCCAATCCACGCGCACACTGGATGGCACCACGCATTCGCCGCGAGGTGCCGACAACGCCGAAGAATTCGCCCGTCAGGAAGCCAAGATCGTCGAAGCGATCAACACCAGCGGCGCTGATGTGCTTGGGCTGATGGAGATCGAAAACAACGGTTACGGCGACGATAGCGCGCTGGCAAGTTTGGTCAACGCGCTCAACGCCGACAACGCAAAAAAAGGCATCGAAGGGGTCACTTGGGCGTACAGTATTCCACGGGATGCCAATGGCGATATCGTCAGCGCCGGGGACGATGCCATCACCGTGGGCGTTATCTACAATAGCCAAGCGGTCACGCCCGAAGGCGCCGCCGCCACCAAAATCGATGGCGCGTTTGGTTATGGCAATCGCCCGCCGGTAATGCAGACGTTCAGCGATGAAAACGGTGAGCAGTTCTCGGTGGTCGTTAACCACTTCAAATCCAAGGGCAGCGTGATCAATAACGAGAACGCCATTGGAGATGGCCAAGGCAACAACAACCCGACCCGCGTCGAGGCAGCGAAAGAGCTAAAGGAGTGGCTGGCAAGCAACCCTACCGGCAGCAGCGATCAGGACGTGTTGATTCTGGGCGACTTGAACGCTTATGCCATGGAGGATCCCGTCACGACATTGGTCGATGGCGGCTTCGAGCTGCTCGACGAAGACTATAGTTACGTCTTTGACGGTTTCTGGGGCTCGCTTGACCACGCGCTAGCAAGCGAGGCGCTGGCTCCCCAGGTCACCGGCACCACGACCTGGCACATCAACGCGGACGAAGCGAGCGCACTGGATTACAACACCGATTTCACCAGCGACCGCCAGGATGAAAACCTGTACGCGCCGGATGCGTTTAGAAGTTCCGACCACGATCCCATTTTGGTCGGCCTGAATCTGGGAAGCGGTGAGTTCTAACTCCCTCTTTGGCACCATCATTGGCCCCCGCACCCGCGGGGGCTTTTTTGTCTTTGGGGTTATAAGAGGCGCTTTGCTTCGATAGCAAAATGCTACCATTGCGCACTATTATTTGCCCTGTGTCATTTCCAGAAGGAGCGCACTCTTGAATTCCCCCCTTTTCACCTCAGACGTTATAGAACGGAGCGGTATCGCCTTTGGTACCAGCGGCGCGCGCGGCCTGGTCGAACAATTTACCTATGAGGTTTGCGCCGCCTTTACCGCTGCTTTCATCAACGCTATGCAGGGCTCATTTCGCTTCGAGCGTATTGCTATTGGAATGGACCGCCGCCCCAGTAGCCCAGCCATGGCCGCTGCCTGCACTAGCGCCGCCAAAACACTCGGACTTGCAGTCGACGATTATGGGGTATTGCCGACACCAGCACTGGCGCTTCAAGCGATGAAGGATGGCGTGCCTTGCATCATGATCACTGGTAGTCATATTCCGTTTGATCGCAACGGCATCAAGTTCTATCGCCCGGACGGTGAAATCACTAAGGCCGAGGAGTCCGCTATTTTATCGGCGAAGGTCGAATTGCCTTCTTTTTCGGCGCCTGCCCGTGAGGCGCTTTCTGACGCTGCGAACGAGGCCTACGCCGAGCGCTATACCCGCTGGTTCGTCGATCAGCCGCTCAAGGGGTGGCGTGTAGGACTTTACCAACACTCCGCAGCCGGACGAGACTTGAGCGCCTATATTCTAGATGCCTTGGGCGCCGATGTCGTCGTGCTAGGTCGTAGCGATGCGTTCGTACCGGTCGATACCGAAGCCGTCAGCGCTGACGACCAAGCCAAGGGGCGCGCCTGGACACAGCAGCACGGCCTGAACGCGCTGCTTTCAACCGACGGTGACGGTGATCGGCCGCTTTTGGGCGATGAAACCGGCAACTGGCTCAGAGGCGATATCGTGGGGCTTTTGTGCGCAAGAGCGCTGGGTATCGAGGCGCTGGCAGTACCGATCAGCTGCAACACGGCCATCGAAGCGTGTGGGGCGTTTAAAAAAGTGGTCCGCACGCGCATTGGCTCACCGTTCGTGCTCGAAGGCATGGCATCGCTGTCGGATACGTTCTCAAGCGTTGCCGGGTTCGAAGCCAACGGCGGCTTTTTGCTTCAAACCCCATTACAAAAAGAAGGCCGTACGCTGGCCGCCCTGCCCACTCGCGACGCGTTGCTACCGGCGCTTACACTGATGGTAGAAGCCGCCCGAAAAGGCCAAACGCTTTCGGCGCTCAATAAAGCGCTACCCGAGCGCTATACCGCCAGCGACCGGCTCAAGGCGTTTCCCGTGGACAAGAGCCGAACCTTACTGGAGCAGTGGTCTGACTCGCCGGAAAAGCTCAAAAGCGTGCTCGGGCTTTTGGAGGACATTGCCGCCATCGATACGACCGATGGCCTGAGGGTGACGTTTTCAAACGGAGAGATCGTCCATTTGCGCCCTTCCGGCAACGCGCCGGAGCTTCGCTGTTACGGTGAGGCGGGCTCCGCCGCCCGGGCCGAGCAGCTGGTCCAGCAGAGCCTAAAAGCGCTTGGCACGCTGTAGCGCTCATTAACGGCTTTGCAAGAAACGGCTGTTAAAGTACACCCTACCATGTGCAGGGTTCAGGGAGTTTGGGTATGAAAATCGCGGTGGCAGGTACTGGGTATGTCGGGTTATCCAACGCGATGCTGTTGGCTCAGCATCACGCTGTCACGGCGCTCGATATTCGACCCGATAAAGTCGAGCTGCTGAATCAGCGCCTCTCCCCGATCGAGGATGCGGATATTACGGCGTTTCTTGCGCGCGACGACCTTCAGTTCAACGCGACCCTGGCGCCGGACGTCGCCTTTCAAAACGCCGACTATGTCATTATCGCCACGCCGACCGACTATGATCCTCACACCAACACCTTCAATACGACGAGCGTCGAGTCCGTGATTCGACAGGTCATCGAGGTCAACCCGCACGCGGTGATGGTGATCAAATCGACGGTTCCCGTGGGCTATACTGCCAATGCGCGCGAGCGTTTCAACACCGACAACCTGATGTTTTCGCCGGAATTTCTGCGTGAAGGCAAGGCGCTTTACGATAACCTTCACCCCTCGCGCATCGTGGTTGGTGAGCGATCCCCCCGCGCCCAAGCGTTCGCCGAGCTTCTGTCTCAAGGCGCTATCAAGCGGGATATTCCCACGCTTTTCACCAACAGCACCGAAGCCGAGGCGATCAAACTCTTCGCCAATACGTACCTGGCCATGCGCGTTGCCTATTTCAACGAGCTGGATACCTACGCCGAAACCCACGAGCTCGACACGCGCCAAATCATCGAGGGTGTGGGGCTGGACCCGCGTATCGGCAAGCACTACAACAACCCAAGTTTTGGCTACGGCGGCTACTGCCTGCCCAAGGATACCCAGCAGCTGCTGGCGAACTATCAAAACGTTCCCAGCAACATGATGCAGGCGATCGTGGATGCCAACCGTACCCGTAAGGACTTCATCGCCGAGTGCATCTTCAAGCGAAAGCCTCAAGTGGTGGGCATCTACCGGCTGATCATGAAAGCCGGCTCCGATAACTTTCGCGCCAGCGCCATGCAGGGTGTGATGAAGCGGATCAAGGCCCGAGGCATCAAGGTGGTGGTGTACGAGCCAATTCTGGAAGAAAGCGCCTTTTTCAACTCAGCGGTCATTCGCGATCTGGCGGCCTTTAAATCACTATGCGATGTGGTGGTCGCTAACCGCATGACCGAGGAGCTACTAGATATCGAAGACAAGGTGTTTACGCGCGACCTTTTCGGCTGCGATTCATAAACGCTCCCTTCCCGTACATTTTTTCACGTTTACAACAAAATGGGCGCCCGAAGGCGCCCACTGTTTGACCGGCTTTACGCGAAAGACTTATTTATAAACCGGAAGTCTCGCACACACCTTGGCCACTTTGCCGGCGATCTCTTCCTCGACGGCGGTGGTGTCGTCACCGGCGGCGAGTACGTCGAGCAGATCGCAGATCCAGCCGGCAAGCTCGGTACACTCTTCCTCCCCGAAGCCGCGCGTGGTGACCGCCGGGGTGCCGATGCGCAGGCCCGACGTGACGAAAGGGCTTTGCGGGTCGTTGGGCACAGCGTTCTTGTTGACGGTGATGTGCGCACGGCCAAGCGCGGCGTCGGCGTCCTTACCGGTCACGCCCTGCTTGACCAGCGAGAGCAAGAACAGGTGATCTTCGGTGCCGCCGGAGACGATATCGAAGCCGCGGTCGATGAACACCTTCGCCATGGCCTGGGCGTTTTTGACCACCTGCTGCTGGTAGGTCTTGAACTCCGGTGCCATTGCTTCCTTGAAGCAGATCGCCTTGGCGGCAATGACGTGCATGAGCGGGCCGCCCTGGCCGCCGGGGAACACCGCGGACTGCAGCTTCTTCTCGATCTCGGCGTCGTTTTCGGCGGAGAGAATCACGCCGCTACGCGGGCCGCGCAGGGTTTTGTGGGTGGTCGAGGTGACCACGTGGGCGTGGGGCAGCGGGCTTGGGTAGACGCCTGCAGCGACGAGCCCTGCCACGTGGGCCATGTCGACCAGCAGGTAGGCGCCCACTTCATCGGCAATTTCACGGAACTTGGCCCAGTCAATGATCTGCGAGTAGGCGGAGAAGCCGGCAATGATCATTTTCGGCTGGTGCTCGCGGGCAAGCTTGGCCACCTGGTCATAATCGATCAGGCCCTGGTCGTTCAGGCCGTACTGAACGGCGTTGTAGTGCTTGCCGGAGAAGTTCGGTTTGGCACCGTGAGTCAGGTGGCCGCCGGCGTCCAGGCTCATACCGAGGATGGTGTCACCGGGGGTGACCAGCGCCTGGAACACAGCGCTGTTGGCCTGAGAGCCGGAGTGCGGCTGAACGTTGACGTAGGTGGCGCCGAACAGCTCCTTGGCGTAGTCGATCGCCATGTTCTCAGCGATATCCACGAACTCGCAGCCGCCGTAGTAGCGCTTGCCCGGGTAGCCTTCCGCGTACTTATTGGTCAACTGGCTGCCTTGGGCCTCCAGCACGCGCGGGCTGGCGTAGTTTTCGGAGGCGATCAGTTCGATGTGATCTTCCTGACGCGCCACTTCCTTTTGCATGGCGTCAAACAGCGCATCATCGAATCCGGCAATGGTCATATCGCGGCTGAACATGGGGCAAACCTCGTAGGCTAGGGCATCGAAAAAAGCAAGGCGGCCATGATACCTCAGCCGGAGGCGACTTTCATCGCATCCGCCTCACGGCCATGATGAGCAAAGCTCATACAGACCCGGTAGCGCTTAGCTGGCTTTACTCGAGCTCGACGCTGATATCGTATCTTTCATTCCAATAGTGTGGGCCCATCAACCACTCGCTCACAAGGATACCCTTAGGAAAGATCATATCAATCGTCATACGCTCGGCGTCTTCTTGCATGAGAGTGAGCATCGCAAGCAAAATTTCATCAATCCCGGGCGCGGCTTCTTCGGCTATGAGCATGAAGTCTCGACGATGCAGACGCAGCGCTTCTTCGGTACTTATTCCCAGGCTGTCTGATAGCAATTGAAGTATTCGAGGAAGCAGACCTTCATCGTCATAGACCAGTGAAGCGTTTCCACCATTGATCTGCGCCAAATCGAGGTACTGATTATCATCGAGCACAAAATTCGGTTCGATGCCGTCCGCCAATTGCAGCCGGGCACCCAAGTCGTACTCCACTCTGCCCGCGCCGGGTATGAGAATATTACCCGCGGTGTCCAGCACTCGCTTGTTGCCCTCGCCAAGACTTGAGTGATGCTCAATGGAAAAGTGCAGCTGGTCACGCTCGCCGACGAACGCGTTATAAACCATGCTCAACTGTTCGTTTTCCCTGGCAGGTAGCTGCTCGAGCCATGGCCTCAAGTCGGCAAAGCCTCCATATACCCCCATAGCACCATCGAACGGATCACCGTCCAGCCAGAGTCGATCAAAGCCAACGTGCCAAAGCTCACTGTCAAGCTGCATCTGACCAACCTCAAAGTTACCCATATGAGCAACGTGCTGGCTTGGCCATTCGAAGTCCTGAAGGCCGAGCGTTTCGATACTCAGCTCGGTGGCGCTACCGCTTTGAGAGTCCAGTATGATATGAGACTCTATCCCATGCGCATTCAACTGCTCCACACCTTGCTGCGTGACGCCCGAAGCCCTTAGGGCATCGATGACGATGTTCTGTGCCGAGACATTAAAAGGTCCATCACCGAAAGATTGATTGGGCACGCTCATCCGAAACCCCGTTGCCTCGATGTCATCGAATCTGAAATCCGGCTCATCCAGCACGCTTAAAAAGCGCACGGCATGTTCCGGATGGACAATACGAAGCGTCTCGAGTGTCACCCCGTCTTCACCGATCGCCGGATCGTTCAAGACAACGTCCTGCAATGAGATCGCCGCCGGCGCGTCGTAATCGCCTTCAACCGTATAGCGGCCGATAGAGACTGAGGTTCCATCGGGCCGCTGTGCCGCGATATCCTCGGCGACATGAGTACCCTGTTCGGCATCTTCGTAAACGCGCGAGAACGTGACTTCGCCCCCGTCACGGCTCAGCCGCTCGCTTAGATCGCCCTCGAATGCTTGAGACGATGCATTGGCCAAGGTCGAAACACCCAGCAGTGCAACAGCGCTCCAGTACATCCACGCGCTGCGTTTCGAACTATTCCTTTGTACCTGCATGCCGTGTCCTCGTTTGATCCCGTGTCTCGAACGATCATCATCGTTATTAACCAAGCGCTTATATTGCCAAGCGCAGCGGCGTTGTCAAAGAGCACCACACAACCCCGGCTAGCCAACAGGCTGAAAGGAAAAGTAATTCAACAAAAGAGTTTGGCAAAAGAGTCAGGCAAGCATTCAGGACTCCCCCAGAAGCCCCAAACTCGCCGCCGGCGCCTGACGACGAAGGCTGTGTGACAACCCGTGGCCGATCAGGCCGATCAGGGCGGCACCGCCCAGCGGCAGCAGGAGCCACAGCGTCAGGTGCAGCCGCGGGGTCAAATCGAGCCAGAAGAGATAAAGCGCGGCGCTGGCCACCTCGGCCAGAAACGCGCCCATGAGCCCGCTGGCAAGCCCCAGCAACGCATACTCGGCGCCCTGCACGCGGGAAATCATCTTATTGCCCGCGCCGAACACGCGTAAAAGCCCGCTTTCGTGGGCGCGCACCGGGCGGCTGGCGGTCAGCGCCGCGTAAAGCACGCTGACGCCGGCCAGCAGTACCAGCATAAGAATCAGCTCAACGGCGCGGGTAACCTGACCCAACACCTCGCGCACCTGCCCCAGGATCGCATCGACGTTCAAAAGCGATACGCCGGGGAAATCGCGCACCAGCTGCGTGATTAAATCCTGTTCGCGCTCCGGCAGATAAAACGCGGTGATGTAGCTGTGGCCAAAGGCTTCCAACACGCCGGGCGGGAAGATGACGAAGAAGTTGGGCTTGAAGCTGTCCCAGTTGAGGCTTCGAAGGCTTTCGATGCGGGTGTCGATCGTCTCGCCGCCAATGGAGAAGGCAAGCGTATCGCCAAGCGTCAGCCCTAGCCGCTCGGCCAGGCCCTGCTCGACGGAAATCGGTACGGTGGTGCCCTGCTCGGCGGCGCCCGGCATGGAAGCGCTCGCGGGCCTGGCGTCGACTTCGCTCAAAAACCCCTGAGGCTCGCTGCGCTGGGCGTCGAACCACTGGCCGGCGATTACCTCGTTACCTTCGGGTAGCGTTGCCTGCCAGGTCAAATTGAGCTCACGACGCAGCGCGCCGTCGCCGCGGGCCTCGACGGGCACGGCCTCTCGCGGTGGCGCGCCGTTGATTGCCGTGATACGCCCGCGCACCATCGGATAAAGCGCGCTCTGGGTATCCACTCGGGGCGTGATGGCGGCATCAAAAGCGTCGCGCTCGCTGGGCTGAATGTTGATCGCAAAATAGTTGGGGGTTTCATCCGGCAGTTGATCCTGCCAGGTCGTGAGCAGATCGCCGCGCACCAGGGCGATCATCGCCATGGCAAAAAACGTAACGGAGAACGCCAACAGCTGGCCCATGCCCGCTTGTTTACGCCGAGCGAGCTGGCGACCGCCAAGGCGAAATGCCTGGCTCCACGGCGTTGCGCCGGAGAGCCTGGCCACCGCTTTCAATACCAGGCTGAGCACCAGGGCGCTGGCCGCCCACAGCACGCCCAGCAGCGCCCCACCGCCGAGCAGCAATCCAGCCGCCAAGGGTAGGCTTCCGGAATACAGCCACAATAGCCCGCCAAACACCGCGCCGGCGACACCCACGACGAGCCAGGCCGCCGGCGGCAGCGGGTCGAGCTCGCGGCGCAGCACTTTTAGCGCGCTGACATGCTTGATGCGCAAAAGCGCCGGCCCGGCAAACCCGACCAGCACGGCCAGCGCGGTCAGCACGCCAAGGCCCAGCGGCATCACCCCGGGCGGCGGCAGCGTTAGCGGCAAAAACTGCGCGAGTAGCCATAAAAGTACCGCTTGCCCCACTAGCCCGATCAGCGCGCCCAGCAGCGAGGCGATCAGCGCAAGGCCCAGTAGCTGAAGCGCGAAAATAGTGACGAGCTGCGCCTGGATTGCGCCAAAGCAGCGCAGTAGTGCAGCGGTATCCAAGTGGCGCTCGACGTAGCGCCGGGTCGACATGGCAACCGCGACGCCGGCCAAAAGCACCGCCACCAGCCCCGCCAACCCCAGATAGCTTTCTGCCCGGGCCAGCGCGTTGCCCAGCTGGGGGCGGTCGACCCGCACATCGCGCACCTCGACCCCCGCTTCACGCAGCTCGTCCAGCAGCGGCTTAACGCGCTCGAGCGCGGCGGGCGGGCCGGCGGCCAGCAGCTCGAATTCGATACGCGAACCCGGCTGGAGCAGGTTGGTCGCCTCGAGATCCTGAGTGTTGAGCATCAGCCGCGGGTTGAAGCTGCTAAAGCCGGCGGACTGGTCGGCCTCGCGCTCGACGATCCCGGTTACGGTAAGCGTTAGCTCGCCGACCTGAACACGCTCGCCCAACTCAAGCTCGAGCAGCTCGAAAAGCCGCGGGTCGGCCCAGGCCTCGCCGGGGGCGGGGCCGGCGGGTATTTCCTCGGTGCCGTTGCCCCGGTCCACCCGCGTGGCGCCATAGTGCGGGTAGACCTCGTCGACCGCCTTGAGGCTCGCGGGCTGAAACCGCTCCCCCTGGCTGATCATCGACACCAGATCGACCTGGTCGCTGAGCGAAAAGCCCGCTTGCTCGAGGGTTTCGCGCAGCGCATCGTCGAAGGGTTCGCGCTGCTCGAGCACCAGATCGCCGCCCATCATCTGGCCCGCCTGACGCTCCAGACCGCGCTCCAGCCGATCCAGGAAAAACGCGATCATGGTGGACGCCGCCACGGCTAGTACCAGCGCGATAAAGAGCGCGCGTACGTCCGAGGCGCGCAGATCGCGTTTGAGACTGCGCGCGGCCAGGCGCCAGTTGACGTTACTCATCGCCACCGCCTGACAGAGCCTGCTCGGGCTCGAACGCCGTCAGCCGCCCGCCCTCCAGCCGAAGGCAGCGGTCGCAGCGCCGCGCCAGAGCGTAATCGTGGGTGACGAGAATCAGCGTGGTATGCGCCTGGCGGTTCAAGCTGAACAGCAGATCGATAACCTGAGCGCCGGTGTCCGGGTCCAGATTGCCGGTGGGCTCGTCGGCGAACACCAGCTCCGGGTCGGTAACGAAAGCGCGGGCGATGGCCACGCGCTGCTGCTCGCCGCCGGAGAGCTGTTTCGGCAGGTGCTCGACGCGCTCGGCAAGCCCTACTCGCTCAAGCCAGGCGTGCGCCGCTTGGGTTTCACCGGCGCGAATCGATAGCTCCAGCGGCAGTAGCACGTTTTCAAGCGCGCTGAGCGTGGGCAGAAGCTGAAAGTTTTGAAATACGAAGCCCACCCGCCCGGCGCGCAGCGCCGCGCGGCCATCCTCGTCCAAACGGCTCAAGGGGTGGCCGAACAGGCTCAGCTCGCCGTCGCTGGGCGTGTCGAGCCCGGCTAAAATGCCTAAAAGCGTCGATTTCCCGGCACCGCTTTTACCCAAAATCGCTACCGTTTCGCCCTGGGCCACGCAAAGCGAGAGATCCTTTAAAATGGTCAGCGCCCGTTCGCCGCTTTTGACCTGTTTGCAAAGGCGCTCGGCGAGCAGCACCGGCGGCCCCTGATGCGTATCGCGGGCGTGTGCCTTGGCCGTCTCATCGGTTAAGCTTGAGCGCTCGGCTTCCGGTTGAGAGGAAGTCGTCGAATCCTTGTCAGAGGAGTAGGACATGAAGCGTGGCATCCCTTTAATGTGGCATCGGCTTACCTGCATGGTAACCGCCGGGCTGGTCGCACTGATAGTGCTCTTTCACCCCGGTCTTGCCGGTGCCGAGTCGCGCTCGACGCTTCTAGTGATGGGTGATAGCCTGAGCGCGGCCTACGGGATCGAGCAGGACCAGGGTTGGGTACGACTACTTGAGCGCCGCCTTGAAGATGAGGCGCAGGTGGTGAACGCCAGTATTAGCGGTGAAACCACCGGCGGCGGCCTGGAGCGTTTCGAAAACGTGCTTGACCAGCACGCCCCGGACATCGTGCTGCTGGAACTGGGCGGCAACGACGGCCTGCGCGGGCTACCTCCGACGCAGATGCGCGAAAACCTGGCCGGAATGATCGAGCAAATCCAGTCCGCCGACGCCCAGGTGCTGTTGCTGGGCATCGATATCCCACCCAATTACGGCCAGGCCTATCGCGACGCCTTCACCGGCGTGTATCGCACGCTTGCAGACGAGTACGACGTGACGCTACTCCCCTTTTTGTTGGAGGGCATCGCCCTGGATCGCGCGATGATGCAAAGCGACGGCATTCACCCGACCGCTGAGGCCCAGCCGCTCATTCTGGAGAACGTATGGCCGCTGCTCGAACCGCTGCTTGAGCAGGAGCATTAGCAAGTGCCTCGACGCCTTCAATGGCACTATCACTAAAATATTAATTTTTTCCGTCATTTTTATAATGAGTTATATAGCACTGATGCACGCCAGCTTGTAATCTTAAGCTTCATTCGACGATAGCTGGGCGTTTATGCCTCGATGCTCCTCCTCTACCAATGCGGGCCTGACCCGGCGGACGTTTCTGGCGTCCGCCGGGCTTTTGGCGCTGGGCGCGGGGCTAGGCCTGTACCCTTTTCAGGCATCGGCGTTCGACCCGACGCGGCTGCGTGAGCGTATGAGGTCGATGTACGGCCAAGCGGGGCTCAATGTCCTCGAGGGATGGTTTGCGCTTTTGCAGCGCGCTGCGGGCCAGGATATTCAAACGCAGCTTCGTGAGGTGAACGATTTCTTCAACCGTAACGTCCGCTGGGTTGACGATATCGTCGTTTGGGGGCAGGAAGATTACTGGGCCACGCCGCTCGAGGCTATGGGTAAGGGCCAAGGCGACTGCGAGGATTATGCGATCGCCAAATACATTACGCTCAAGCAGCTCGGGGTTCCCGGCGAGCGTCTTCGCATGATTTACGTACGCGCCCGTATTGGCCGAAGCAGGATTACCCAAGCGCACATGGTGCTGGGTTACTATGATACCCCAAGCGCTGTGCCGTTGGTTCTCGATAACATGGCGCCATCGATTTCGCCCGCGTCACAGCGTACCGATCTCGACCCGGTATTCAGCTTCAACAGCGAAGGCCTCTGGGCCGGCGGCTCGTCGCAATCGCGCGCGGATCCCTTGGCGCGCCTTTCGCGCTGGCGTAGCGTGTTGGAACGTATGCAATCTCAAGGCTTTATCTAAAGACCGCGCAGGAAGGTTTTTCATAAGGGCTTTTAATAAAAGCTTTCAATAAAAGGACGTGCCGTTATGTCGCTTATCAAACAGCTTTGGCTGGCCATCACCGGGCTTTTGCTGCTTTCCTTTGTTGGAAGCCTTGCGATCAGCATCACCACTAGCCGCGCTTACATCGAGCAGGAAATCAGCATCAAGAACGAAGATAACGCCACCGCTCTGGCGCTCTCCATGACGCAGCTCGATAAGGACCTGGTGATTCTCGAGCTTCTGATCTCGGCGCAGTTCGACACCGGCTATTATCAGCAAATCGTACTGCGCGACACCGACGGCAGCGTATTGGTCGAGCGTGTGGCAAGTGAGTACCAGGGCCACGTGCCCGGCTGGTTTCGCCACCTGATCGACTTTGACATTCCGCCGGGCACCGCCACCATTCAGGAAGGCTGGCAGCAGTACGGAACGCTAACGTTGCAAAGCCAGTACAGCTTTGCTTACCGGGCACTGTGGCGAAGCTTCATGGAGCTGGCGGCCTGGTTCATCGCAGCAGGGATAGCAAGCCTGGCCGTGGCGGCGGTGATCGTCAGTACCATCAAGCGCCCGCTCAGTCGTGTAGTTGAGCAGGCGCGCAATATCAGCGCGCGACGCTTTACCACCATCAAGGAGCCGCGTACCCGCGAGCTACGCGAGGTAGCGCGTGCCATGAACGTGCTCTCTCACAACGTGCGCCAGATGTTGACCCACGAAAGCCAAAAGCTCGATGAGTTACGCCGCGACCTACAACACGACGCACTCACCGGCGCGCTCAACCGCGGGGTGTTCATGACCCGGCTGGCGGCACTTTTGGATAGCGACGATGCGCGGGCGACAGGGCTTATGGCGATCGTTCGCGTGGAGGATCTGGTGGATCTGAACGACCGCCTCGGCCACGATGCCACGGACAACCTGTTGAAGGGGTTGGTGGGTCAGCTGGCTACACTCGATACTACTTCTGAAGAGACGTTGATAGGCCGGCTCAACGGCAGCGATTTCATACTGGCAGTACCGTTTCAAACCGACGCCGACGAGCTCAGCGCTCGCTTAAAACATGCGCTTGCGACGCTAAGACCGGCGAGTGACACGATAGAACTTCGCCTGCCGGCGGCGATTACCAGTTACGCATCCAACGATGAACGCAGCGACCTGATGGCCACGCTTGACACGGCGCTGGCAGAGGCGGAAAGCGCTCAAGGGAGGTTGCCGGTCGTGGTGCGCGAACGCGAGCGTCAGCCGCTTTTTGCCACCCACGCGGCGTGGCGCACTGCGCTGGACGCGGCGCTGCTTCAAGGCCCCGAGCTTGGCCGCTTCCCGGTGTTGGACGCTCAGCAAAATGTCCTGCATTACGAAAGCCCGGCCCGGCTGCAATTGGCCGAGCAGTGGCAAAGCGCTGGGGTCTTCATTCCCTGGCTTGCGCGCTTTAATCTAGAGCCCGCGCTGGATATGGCGGTCATTAAGCAGGCGTTGGAGCAGCTTCGTCAGGACCCGGATCAGTGGCTGGGCATCAACCTTTCGATCGCCGCCATCACCGACGCTCGTTTCGTCAACGAACTACGTACCCTGCTGGAGAAAAACGCCACCCTCGCCCCCAGACTCTGCTTCGAAATCCCCGCGACCCTCGATTCGCGTGCGCTGGCGAGTATGCGCGGTTTCTGCGCCACGCTCAGACACCTTAACTGCCAGTTCGGTATCGAGCATGTGGGATCAGAGTTCACCAAGCTTGCCGAGCTTCATGACGTGGGGCTCTCCTACTTGAAGGTGGATTCGAGCCTAGTGCGCGACATTCACGCCTCCTCTGAGCAGCAGAGCATTCTGCGTGGCCTGACCACGCTTTGCCACTCATTGGGCATCGTGGTCATCGCCGAAGGCGTGAAATCCGAAGAGGAACTGGCCCAGCTTTTGCGCATGGGGATCGACGGCGTTACCGGACCGGCAATACGCGCGCCGGCCTGACCACGCCGCAGTTATGGCGGCGGTATCAGATGATCCCGCCGTCCTCGCCGATCAAATTGATGTTGTTCTTGGCCCGCAGCGATTTACGCTGCATCACCTTGTTCTGAGCCGCCCGGGGCAGGTCGGTGAATGAAATCACCCCCTTGTCCAGCAGTACCTCCATCAAGTCCTCCACCACACGCACGAAAGCCAAATCCGAGGCGAGAAAGTTCGCTTTTGCACCGGGCTCGTTGGCCAGAAACGCCAGCACCTGCGGGTCGTCCGCGCTCACCTGCTCAGAGGATTCGCTGGTCGCTTCCTTACTTAGTGTCACGATGTCGCCGTCGGCATTGCGTTTGATATAGAACATGGCAACCCCCTTCTTTCGTTAAACAGAATTCAAGGTTAAAAAAGGCCGCCCGGAGGCGGCCTTTGTTGTTACACAACCCGTGATGTGACGTCTTACTGGTCGATCTTAAGCTGGTGGTCCTGCAGCATGCTTTGCAGGAAGTCCGACGAGCTTTCGCCTTGAGGCATCGATACATCCTTGAGTACCACGCGCTGGTCGGCATTACTGTTATCTTCTGCCAAGCCGCCTTGCGACTTGATGTGCAGAATCGTATCGCTGCCGTCCTGCTCCGCGTGAATGAACTGATCGATGGTGTCGCTGCTTTCGCCCTGGAGCAGGTCAGCCAGGTCCAGACGATCGGCTTGATCCTCTTGACCAAACACACCTCGCGTGAAGTCCATTACTTGATCTTCGGCCGGCTTATTCACCGTGCCTTGGTCAGCGAATTCCCACTTGAAGGTGTCGGCGCCTAAACCGCCTATCAGCATGTCGTTGCCCGGGCCGCCAATCAGCGTATCGTCTCCGCCCCCCCCATCGAGCCTATCGTTACCTTTACTCCCGATGAGTACGTCGTCGCCGTTCCCGCCTTCCAGCGTGTCGTTACCAGCTCCACCATAAAGGACATCATTACCTTCAGTGCCCTTGAGAGTGTTACTGCCCTTGTCTCCCAGTTCGAAGTGTTTGCTATCGATCGATACATTACCGTTAGTATCGGTGGCAATAGCCTTAAGTTCGCCCTTCGTGCCCTCGACTCCCTTCAAAGCCGTTGTCCACTGACCGTCAGCCCCCGCTTTGATGGTATCGATCACCTTCCCATGGTCATCGATAATTTTTACGTCCGCATCAGGCGCCGCCGAGCCACCAATTTGTACCTCACGAACACCGACGGTGCTGGTGTCTTGATCATTGGTGAAGTAGTTGACGTCACGAATGCCATACTTACCGTTTTCGATGATCAACGTCTGAGCATGACCATTGATGCTTCCAGTGAAGACAACAATTGCATCACCAGATCCGTTTACATCGGTCTTGTCAGAGCGAGTCACCTTTCCGTCCATGGAGCGGCTGTTCCAACTATAGCCGTTGTGCTCCCACCACTGAAGGGAATAGACGTCTCCCACTTGAAGATAGGCAGTTTCATTACTGCCTTCCTTGGAAGAGATCTTCAAAGAAGCAGTGTTATATGTATTCAGCGAAGAACCAGCAAATTTTTCTGAGGTGTACGACGTATTAACTGCTTTGCTAACAGTGCCAAACGCTCTGTAATCCAGCTGGCCCCAAATTTTTGAAAGCACGTCGACACCCGCTTCTTGGGCAGTTTCAATGCTATCAATACTCACAAAGGATGACTCGGGTTCGGCGCCTCCGTTGTCTGGTGCAGCCGGTGTAGGTACGGTGACTTCAACCGTATTGGCAAACGCACTGTCTTGCCTATCAGCCTCGTCGGTCGCGTTCAGCTCTGTGGCAATGGCTTCCGCCGTCAGTTGAATGCCTTGGCCAGCCAACGAAGCAGGCACTGTCAACGTTAAACCGTCGCTTGCGAACGTATCTCCGGACGCTTCGATCAACCAGCTTCCGTCGCTTTGCAATGCGCCTTGGCTCAAGGTTGCGCCTTCCGGCACCCCGGTCACGCGGATACTAAGCGTCTCGTCACCATCGGTATCGTTGAGTGCGGCGTTTAAATCGACTTCATAGCGATACGCGTCTACTTCGGTAATTTCGATCGCGCCAACCGTGGCCGTTGCACCATTGACCTTGACGATTTCACTCGTCTCGGTTGTCGATGCACTGAAATCCAATCTCAGCTTACCGTCACTATCGAGAGTAGTGGTAATCGTTGCCGTATAGTTTTCGTTCAGGTAGTAGTTCGCGGGAGAACCGTAGTCCTTGAACACGAACTCCTTCCCACCGTTGACCTTGACTACCCAATTATCGTTGTAAACACCATTGCCCGAATTCCAAGTGCCCTGAATCGTGTGAGGCAAGGTAATAGTTACTTCCTGGCCGGCGTGTACTTTCCCGAAATCGAACGTTTTGGCATCAGATTCGGAGTAGTCATACCACCAGGAGCCCGAGATATTGCCATCGCCGCGCTCATCGCCCAGCGTAAGCTCAAATGGCTTCGTCTGTGCTTCGATCGTTCCCGTCTTGTCGATCGCGGTGGCATCACCCAGCGAGATACTCACCGTTGGCGTTTGGGCCACAGCATCGTCGGCAGTGGTGCTTTCCAGAGTCAGGCTGACCGGCACCTCGACTTTCTCGAAGTTGCCGTTGACTTCGATCACCTTGGCGATCAGGTCGCTGCTGCCATCGACATTGACCGTCACTGCTCCTTTTCCGTCGCGGTCGAGAGTAACGGTATAGCGCTCACCATCGATCTCAACTATCGCGGTCGGGAAGTCATCACCCTGGAATGTGTATTGAGTGATGTCGGGCGGGTTAGACGTTTCGACCACGTACGTGACCTCTGACTCGCCACTGATGGTGGTGGCCCCATCCTTGATCACTTCCTTGTAAGCGATGGAGTGGATGAGGTAGTCGTCGTCATAGCCTTGCGCACTGAACTCAGCGGTTACGAACGGCTTTCCGATTTCGGGTTTGAACGTGTACGCCAAATCGACCCGGTCAGAACCGCCAGGTGCGCTTTCTTGCCGTAGAACGTCTCCATTGGCTTTGTAATAGGTAACGCGTGCGTCCGTTGAGCTACCGCCTCCCGACACGACGGCATAACCAACGGAATTGCCATCGGCATCTTTGAAATCGACCCGAGCTTTTTCACGGTTGTTTCGCCAAGCGAACTGGACATCGAAGCTTTCGATCTCGTTATTAAAATCGATAACGATTTTTTCGCTAACGCCGTTACTGCCATAGCCCAGCTCGCTGCTTGCTCCGCTACCAGAGGTCTTGCCCCCTACACCGAAGCCGTCGTGTTCAGTACCGATGACTTGGGAAACCTCTCCGCGCTCACCATCGGTACCGTACGCCGTTACCGTAAAGCCATCGGATTTATCGATGTTGTTAACATCTATCATTGACGTCTTGATGACAGTGGCAGTTAGGCTGACCGTCGTTACATCGATGGAGTCCTGGATGTCGTAGGATTCTGCATCATTCACCAGGCTCCATTTCCAGCCGCCAGTGTCGCCAATCACTTGCAAATCAGACGGCTCGCTAATGGTATCTTCATCCACATAGACATCAGAATCGCTGTAGTAATAGCTGCTCGATGCTGTGGTAGCTCCTGCTTCGACCGTGATGCTTTGCACCTCTTCATTCACATCAAATGTAAATGTTGTATCGGTCTCAAGCGCTGAGTTCAGCGTGATCGTATAAGTGACCGTCGCGCCATCTTCATCGGCCTCCGGCTGGAGCTTGGAAGTCAGCGTAGCGCTGGCGTCAATATAAACGCTGTAATCCTGGTTAGCCTCTGCACTGTAGTCATTACCTGCCTCGTCCTGGCCAACCACCTCTGCCTTAACGCTGTCATGGTCCACCAATACCGAGCCAGGCACATCAATGGCGTAGGTCAGGTCGCCGTTATCGCCCTTGAGCACATCGCCGTAATAGGTTTCGTTACCCACGCTCAGCGTGACGGTGTCGCCTGCCTTCGCGTCGCCGCCGACGGTGCCGGTAATAGTCACCGGCTGACCGGCTTCATCACCGTTGAGCACGTTGTCACCGGCGATCTCGTCAATGGTGATCGTGGCGCTGGCGTCCAGGTTCACGCTGTAGTCGCGCTCGGCGTCGGCCTCATAGCCGTTGCCGTTCGCATCGGTGCCGGTCACTTCCGCGGTGATCGCGGTGTGCTCGGCCAGCTCCGATCCGGGCACGTCAATGGCGTAGGTCAGATCATCGCCGACGGTGCCGGTGTGGGTGTTGTCGCCCACACTCAGAGTGACGGTGTCGCCTGCCTTGGCGTCGCCGCCGACGGTGCCGGTGATGGTAACGTCGCCCTTCGCTTCCTCGCCGTTGACCACGTCGTCACCGGCGATCTGGTCGATGGTGATCGTGGCGCTGGCGTCCAGGTTCACGCTGTACGACTTGTCGATTTCAGCGCTATAGGAATTATCATTTGCGTCGGTGCCAGTCACCTTCGCATTGACGGTATCGTGCTCGACCAAATCCGATCCGGGTACATCAATGGCGTAGGTGAGGTTGCCTTCACCGTCGGCCACTACTTTTCCATCAAAGGTTTTCTCGCCCACGGTCAACGTGACGGTATCGCCCGCTTTCGCGTCGCCGCCTACGGTACCAGTAATCTTGACGGAACCCTTGGCTTCGTCACCGTTAACAACGTTGTCCTGGGTAACGTCATCGATGGTGATCGTGGCGGTTACCTCTTCCTCTTCTTCCTCCTCCTCGGGGCCATCGGATTCGTTATCAGAGTCTGGATCATAATCGCTGTCAGAGTCTGAATCGCTATCCGAATCGGAGTCGCTGTCAGAGTCCGAGTCGCTGTCGGAGTCTGAATCGCTATCGGAGTCAGAGTCGCTGTCCGAATCGGAGTCGCTGTCGGAGTCAGAGTCGCTGTCGGAGTCTGAATCGCTGTCTGAATCCGAGTCACTATCGGAGTCCGAGTCGCTGTCGGAATCACTGTCAGAGTCCGAATCACTGTCGGAATCTGAATCGCTATCCGAATCGGAGTCGCTGTCGGAATCGGAGTCGGAGTCGCTGTCGGAATCCGAGTCGCTATCAGAGTCCGAGTCACTGTCGGAATCCGAATCGGAGTCGCTATCGGAGTCCGAATCGCTGTCGGAATCCGAGTCGCTATCGGAATCCGAGTCGCTATCGGAGTCAGAGTCGCTGTCGGAGTCCGAATCGCTGTCAGAGTCCGAATCGCTGTCGGAATCCGAATCGCTATCGGAGTCTGAGTCGCTGTCGGAGTCCGAGTCGCTGTCGCTGTCGGAATCGGAGTCGCTGTCGGAGTCAGAATCGCTGTCTGAATCCGAGTCACTATCGGAGTCCGAATCGCTGTCGGAGTCCGAGTCGCTGTCGGAATCGGAATCACTGTCAGAGTCCGAATCGCTATCCGAATCGGAGTCGCTGTCGGAGTCCGAGTCGCTGTCGGAATCCGAGTCACTTTCGGAGTCTGAGTCGCTGTCGGAGTCCGAGTCGCTATCAGAGTCCGAGTCACTGTCAGAGTCCGAGTCACTGTCGGAATCCGAGTCGCTATCAGAGTCCGAATCACTGTCGGAATCGGAGTCGCTGTCGGAGTCCGAATCGCTGTCGGAGTCAGAGTCGCTGTCAGAATCCGAGTCACTGTCGGAGTCTGAGTCGCTGTCAGAGTCCGAGTCGCTGTCGGAATCCGAATCACTGTCGGAATCCGAATCGCTGTCGGAGTCAGAGTCGCTGTCAGAATCCGAGTCACTGTCGGAATCCGAGTCGCTGTCGGAATCGCTATCGGAGTCCGAATCGCTATCGGAGTCGGAGTCGCTGTCAGAGTCCGAGTCGCTGTCGGAATCCGAATCGCTGTCGGAGTCAGAGTCGCTGTCAGAATCCGAGTCGCTGTCGGAATCGGAATCACTGTCAGAGTCCGAATCGCTATCCGAATCGGAGTCGCTGTCAGAGTCCGAGTCACTGTCGGAATCCGAATCGCTGTCGGAGTCAGAGTCGCTGTCAGAATCCGAGTCACTGTCGGAATCCGAGTCGCTGTCGGAATCGCTATCGGAGTCGGAGTCGCTGTCAGAGTCCGAGTCGCTGTCGGAATCCGAATCGCTGTCGGAGTCAGAGTCGCTGTCAGAATCCGAGTCACTGTCGGAGTCTGAGTCGCTGTCGGAGTCTGAATCGCTGTCGGAGTCCGAGTCACTGTCGGAGTCGCTGTCGGAGTCTGAATCGCTGTCTGAATCCGAGTCACTATCGGAGTCCGAATCGCTGTCGGAGTCCGAGTCGCTGTCGGAATCACTGTCAGAGTCCGAATCGCTATCCGAATCGGAGTCGCTGTCGGAATCAGAGTCGCTGTCAGAATCCGAGTCACTGTCGGAGTCCGAGTCGCTATCGGAGTCTGAGTCGCTGTCAGAGTCGGAGTCCGAGTCGCTGTCGGAATCCGAATCGCTGTCGGAGTCAGAGTCGCTGTCAGAATCCGAGTCACTGTCGGAGTCTGAGTCGCTGTCGGAGTCCGAGTCGCTGTCGGAGTCCGAGTCGCTGTCGGAATCCGAATCACTGTCGGAATCGGAGTCGCTGTCGGAATCCGAATCACTGTCGGAGTCCGAATCGGAGTCGCTGTCGGAGTCTGAGTCGCTATCAGAGTCCGAGTCACTGTCAGAGTCCGAGTCACTGTCGGAATCCGAATCGCTGTCGGAGTCTGAGTCGCTGTCGGAGTCCGAGTCGCTGTCGGAATCGGAGTCGGAGTCGGAGTCCGAGTCGCTGTCAGAGTCCGAATCACTGTCGGCGTCCGAATCGCTATCGGAGTCTGAGTCGCTGTCGGAATCGGAGTCGCTATCGGAGTCGCTGTCGGAATCGGAATCACTGTCAGAGTCCGAATCGCTATCCGAATCGGAGTCGCTGTCGGAGTCCGAGTCGCTATCGGAATCGGAGTCACTGTCAGAGTCCGAATCGCTATCCGAATCGGAGTCGCTGTCGGAATCCGAGTCGCTATCAGAGTCGGAGTCGCTGTCAGAGTCCGAGTCACTGTCAGAGTCCGAGTCACTGTCGGAATCCGAATCGGAGTCGCTATCAGAGTCCGAATCACTGTCGGAATCCGAGTCGGAATCACTGTCGGAGTCGGAGTCGCTGTCGGAGTCCGAATCCGAGTCGCTGTCGGAGTCCGAGTCGCTATCAGAGTCCGAGTCACTGTCAGAGTCCGAGTCACTGTCGGAATCCGAATCGGAGTCGCTATCAGAGTCCGAATCACTGTCGGAATCCGAGTCGCTGTCGGAGTCCGAATCGCTATCGGAGTCGGAGTCGCTGTCAGAGTCCGAGTCGCTGTCGGAATCCGAATCGCTATCGGAGTCGGAGTCGCTGTCAGAGTCCGAGTCGCTATCCGAATCGGAGTCGCTGTCGGAGTCCGAGTCACTGTCGGAGTCCGAATCACTGTCGGAATCACTGTCAGAGTCCGAGTCACTGTCGGAATCCGAATCGCTGTCGGAGTCAGAGTCGCTGTCAGAATCCGAATCGCTGTCGGAGTCAGAGTCGCTGTCAGAATCCGAGTCACTGTCGGAGTCGGAGTCGCTGTCGGAGTCCGAATCCGAGTCGCTGTCAGAGTCCGAGTCACTGTCGGAATCGGAATCACTGTCGGAGTCAGAGTCGCTGTCAGAATCCGAGTCACTGTCGGAGTCTGAGTCGCTGTCGGAATCGGAGTCGCTGTCGGAGTCTGAATCGCTGTCTGAATCCGAGTCACTATCGGAGTCCGAATCGCTGTCGGAGTCAGAGTCGCTGTCAGAATCCGAGTCACTGTCGGAATCCGAGTCGCTGTTGGAATCGCTATCGGAGTCGGAGTCGCTGTCAGAGTCCGAGTCGCTGTCTGAATCCGAATCACTGTCGGAGTCCGAATCGCTATCCGAATCGGAGTCGCTGTCGGAGTCCGAGTCCGAGTCACTGTCGGAGTCCGAATCACTGTCAGAGTCCGAATCACTGTCAGAGTCCGAATCACTGTCAGAGTCCGAATCACTGTCGGAATCCGAGTCGCTGTCGGAGTCCGAATCGGAGTCGCTGTCGGAATCGGAGTCGCTGTCAGAATCTGAGTCGCTGTCAGAGTCCGAGTCACTGTCGGAATCCGAATCACTGTCGGAATCCGAGTCGCTGTCGGAATCGCTATCGGAGTCCGAGTCGGAGTCGCTGTCGGAGTCCGAATCACTGTCAGAGTCCGAATCACTGTCGGAGTCAGAGTCGCTGTCGGAATCGCTATCGGAGTCTGAGTCGCTGTCAGAGTCCGAGTCACTGTCGGAATCCGAGTCGCTGTCGGAATCGCTATCGGAGTCCGAATCGCTATCCGAATCCGAGTCGCTGTCGGAATCCGAGTCGCTGTCCGAATCGGAATCACTGTCGGAGTCCGAGTCGCTATCAGAGTCCGAATCGCTGTCAGAATCCGAGTCAGAGTCGGCATCCGCGTCGGCGTCCGCATCTGCGTCAGCGTCCGCATCCGCGTCTGTATCGGCATCAGCGTCTGCGTCGGCATCCGCATCCGCATCGGCATCCGCGTCTGCATCCGCGTCTGCATCCGCATCAGCGTCTGCATCACCGTCATCCTCGCCAGGAATCAGGGGGTCATCCGGACTTAACGGAATATCGGTATCGGGGGTGGTGTCGTCCGGGCCGGGGGGATTGAGCGTAAAGAGAACAGGGGGTGTCTCCGCCGTGGGGCCAGCGGTGGTGAAGCTCAGGGGGCTTACGTCTTCGGAGATACGCGCCACGCGGACGAAACTACTCCCGCCACCGCCGCCGCCACCTGCGCCGCCGGCAGCGGTCGGATCGAGCAGATCCAGCAGATCGATATCGTCATCATCCAGGGCGGCCAGCAACGCCTCTATATCGTCATCCAGCACACTGGCTTCATCGGAAGAAACGATGGTTTCGTTATCGAGATCCGGGGTCAACTCCATGGCCTGACCGCTTTCGACCACGTTTGCGCCAGCGCCATCACCAAAATCGAGCTCGACCCGAGCGCCATCAGAGGTGACCAGCGTTTCGCCTTCTATAAGCGTATCGCCGATTTTAACCTCGTGCCGGTTGCCTTTGCCATCCGTAGCCCAGGCGTCCCCGGTAATCGCGATAACCGTTGCTGTTACCATGTAAATCGTTCCCCGATAAGCATTAGTGGCCGCTTATGCGCGTAGAGCGCGAATAAAAAAAGCGGCTTATAGCGCAATAGTAAGGCATTTGGCGAATGCCCCCTATTGTACTGAAGGACAGTAAAGTAATGTAACTCGGCACTCGTAAAACGGTGGCGCCGCGTGCGGATATATTAATTCAGGAAATACGTTTTTCGGCGTCGGACGAAATCTTCAAAATTAGCTGCAGACGATCGCGCACCGCCAACTTCTTGAAGATGGCACTGAGATGGGCTTTCACCGTGCGCTCGGTAATCGAAAGCTCTCGGGCGACTTCCTTGTTGGCGGCCCCGCGGGCAACGGCCAACGCCACCGCGCGCTCACGTTCGGTCAGCGTTGCAAAAGATTGCGGCCCATGAAAAGTGGTCTCGCTGCCGCTTCGCTGCTGAAGCGCCTGAACGGAACCAGTAAGCACGCGGGACAATAACGACTGCCCCACCCAAACGCCCTGGTTGGTAACAACGAGCGCGATCTGCTTGAGCACCTCGGGCGCAGAAAACGTATGAGTGTAGCCACGCGCGCCCAAATCCAGCGCCAAAAGCGCCTCTCGGTCGTTGGGCGCGTAACTCATGACGACTACATTCGCGCCCTGACGACTGATCGCTTTGGTTTGTTCTCGCCAGTCGCTAACGGTCGTAGTGATCCACACCACGTCGCCGGCTCCTGGGTTTTCGATCGTCTGGCCAGAGGTAATCGCTAGCGCATCCGGCAGAGCGTCTTGCCAGCGCGCCTTTAAGCTTCCATCGTTGGTTATAAAAACATGTTTCATTAGCGCTCTCCCAATGAGTCACGCCACGCTCTTAAAACGGGCTTTAGCAGAAACTGCATGACCGTACGCTTACCCGTCACGATATCGACCTGCGCCGTCATACCCGGAATGACCTGAAGCCCTTCGGTGGCGCTCTCGTCCTGCAGGCTACGTACACGCACCAAGTAAAACGTGTTGCCATCATCGTCGGTGATCGTATCGGCACTGATGTGCTCGAGCTCCGCCTGCAGACCGCCGTAAATGGCGTAGTCGTAAGCGGTGAGTTTAATGGTGGACGCCTGTCCCGGATGAAGGAACGCGATATCCTGGGGCGCGATCCGTGCCTCGACCAATAGTTGATCATCACTTGGTATAATTTCGATCACTTCCTGACCGGGCTGCGCCACGCCGCCGATTGTGTTGATGTGAATGCGCTGAATGACGCCGTCCACCGGGGAGCGGATTTCGGTCAGGCGCACCCGATCCTGCAGACCGGTCCCGGACTGCTGAAGCGCGTTTAGATCGCCTACCGCTTGGGCGAGATTACCCCGCCATTCGTTTCGTCGCTCGGCGCTTTGCTCGCGAAGTTGAGTCTGCGACTCTTCGACGGCTGCCTGCAGTCGAGACACTGCGGCATCGGCCTGGTTGCGATCGCCACTCGCACGGGAAACCTCACGCTGAAGGCGCAGTACTTCGACCTCGGATACCGCGCCGGACGCCAGAAGTGGCCGAGTCAGGTTCAACTCCTGGCTGGCCATACTGGCTTCACGCGCCGCCGTATCGCGCCGCGCCTGAGCCTCCCTGAGTTCCTCCTGGCGCTGGCGAACGCGATCCTCGAGCACGTTCTCCTGCTCGCGAAGCTCCTCCAAACTGCTCTCGTAGGCCTCGCGCTCCTGCATCACGATATGCGGCACTTCCTGGCGAAGCTCTTCCGAGGGCTCGAACTCGGTGCCGGTCGCCAGCGCCCGCAGACGCTCGGCGCGTGCTTCCAAGGCGTAGCGCTGAGCACGGTTCTCGCGAAAATCGGAGACGAAGCGCGTGGGGTCGATCTGCATCAGCACTTCTCCCTGGCTTACGACCTGACCCTCGCGCACGTTGATCTCTTCGATCACACCGCCATCGAAAGACTGAATGCGTTGAAGGTGGCTTGCCGGAATCACGCGCCCGCTACCGCGCGTTACCTCGTCGATGGGTGCGAAATAGGCCCAGACGAGGACGGCAATGAAGGCCAGCAAGGTCACGTACAAAAACAGCCGTGCGCGGATGGGCTCCTGCTGCATGCGCGCCCAGTCGGTGTCGCTGGCCCAATCGCGGTTGAGATGAGCCGAACTCACCCGGCGCGCAAACAGTCGGTCCATAAACGGTCGAAACGGCTTTTGCCCCTTTTCGGAAAACCGGCCGATGGCCTCGAACCCTTTTTGTTCGCTGGTGGAGGATTTCTTCGCCATTACGATGCCCTCCCGATCTGGCCGTTACGCAGCGCCTCAACCACGCTATCGCGCGGCCCATCGGCGACCACCTTGCCCGCATCCATGACGATGATGCGATCAACGAGGGATAGAAGAGACGTGCGGTGAGTAACGATCAGCATGGTTTTACCTTCACCGATACGGGTCAGGTTCGCCTTGAAAGCCTCTTCGCTGGCGTTATCCATCGCACTGGTCGGCTCATCGAGCAACAGTACCGGCGGATCCTGTACCACCGCCCTGGCAATCGCGACCGCCTGCTTCTGGCCACCGGATAGCGCCTGCCCGCGCTCACCTACCTGCAGATCGACTCCCTTGGGGTGACTATTCACCAGCGTTTCCAGCCCGGCGATCTTGATCGCTCGCAGCAGCGCGTGGTCATCCACATGATCGCTTCCACCGCCGGCTACGATATTGTCACGGAGCGAGCCGGAAAACAGGCTGACCTCCTGAGGCACGTAGCCCAAATGGCGCCGCAGTTGAAGCGGATCCAACTGACGAATATCCACGCCGTCGAGCATGACAGCGCCGGCGCTGGGCTGATAGAAGCCCAGCAGCAGCTTGTTGAGTGAGGATTTGCCGCAGCCGACGCGCCCCAAAAGCGCGACCTTCTCGCCTTCCTTGATGGTAATAGAGACATCGCGCAGCGCATCGCGCTCCTCGTTTGGGTAGCGCAGCGTGACTTTGTCGAGCTCCAAATGGCCGGTCACACTGGGCTTTTCCACGTAGGCCTTGCCTTCGTGGCGCTCCTCTTTTTTCTCCATGACGCGGTTGAGCCCTTCAAGCGCCGTAGAAGATTGGTGATACTGGGCCAACAGAGCAGCGGCCTGGCTGACCGGCGCCATCGCGCGTGACGAAAGCATATAGCAAGCGATCAGTCCGCCCTGAGTCAGATTGCCCTGAACGATTTGATAAACCCCAACGATGATGACACAGACCGCCACGCTGTTTTGCGCCCAGAGAGCAACGCTCGACACCGAGGAGCTCACCAGTTTGAGCTGTGCGCTGGTACGCGAAAGAAACGCCGTGGCTTTTTCCCAATGACGCTGAATGCGGCTCTCCGCACGCAGCGCCTTGACGTTTTCGAGCTGGGAAACCGACTCGACCAGCAGCGCATTACGCTGAGCACCAACCTCCCAAGTGGTTTCGGAAAGCTCGTGCAGCTTGCCTTGGGCGGCGAGCGCGTAGAGCAGCACGAAAAGAATCCCCACGATGACCGGCAGTACCAGCCACGGGTTGATCAGCGCGATGATCCCCGCGAACAGCAGCACGAATGGCAGATCGACGATCCCGACGATAGTGGCCGATCCAATGAAAGCGCGTACCGATTCGAACGATTGAAGCGTCGAGGTAAACGACCCGGTGGAGGCCGGACGCTCTTCCATGCGCATGCCCAGCACCTTGCTCATGATCGAGGACGACAGCTTGACGTCCGCACGGCTGGCGGCAAGGTCCACGAAACCGCTGCGCATCAAACGAAGAACCAGATCGAAACAAAGTACGATGAAAACACCGGCCGCCATGACCCAAAGGGTTTCGGTCGCCTGGTTGGGCACAACGCGGTCATAAACATTGAGTACGAACAGCGGCATGGCCAGTGCGAAAATATTAATCGCAATCGATCCGCTGATGATATCGCGGTAAAGCCGGCGATTTTCCTTGATGACGCCCCAGAACCAGTGCTGGCCGCGCTTTTTCGCGACGCCGGGTTCGGAGGCGTTGTCAGCCTGAAACCGTGGACGGACGTAGATCGCCTCACCGCTATAGCCGCCGTTGAGCTCATCGAGCGCCACCTCGACGGCAGACTCGGAAAGCTCGGGAAAAATGACGCGCGCTTTTTGCTGCTTTGTATCCAGCCCCAGCAGCACGCAGGCTCGTCCCGGCTCCAGTAAAAGTACCGCTGGAAAAAGCGACGGATTGAGGCCCAACAGCGGGCTTTTGACGATACGCGCAGTGAGTCCGGCACGATGGGCCGCCCGGCCAAACACCGACGGGGTCAAATTGCCTTTTTCAAGCGGTAGCCCCGCCTTTAGCGCCTCTGGGGATACCTCGTGCTGGTGGTAAGAAGCAATCGCTTTTAGACATTCGAGAAGCTCGTCGTCCGTGCGTTCGCGGGTAGGGGTAGAGACGACCTGTTTATCCTGAGCCACTAAAACCTGATCTCCTGTCCGTCGGCTGCCGCAAGCATCGAATCGTTCGGTGCCGATGGACCCAACCGACCGTTGCAAAACCTTCGCCGCAACGTATTCAAGCCGAAAATTTCGGTATATTTAATACCATCGGCCGCCGGGCAATAAGCTTGATACAGCGGTATAAAATACCTATTTGACTAAACGAAAGGCTGATCCTCGTGAGCATTACGCGTCTGTAAGCGCCGGACCTTCTCCCCACGCCCCGCCACCCAAATGGCAGGCGAGGCGAAAGGTACACACAGGCACGAGAAAAGAGCGCCTGACCCGAGTCCGAGCTCAATATGCGGGAGTAGCCATCGGGTCGTCAGAGATCGCCGGCTCGGAGTAGGCCGCCGCGCCAGGAGAAGCCTGAGGCGCCGGAGGTACCGAGATACCACGGGTAAAGTCCTCCAGCGTAAACCCACGTGGGCCGTCGAGGGCGCAGGTTTCGGCGGAACTCAAGGTAGCACCGTCATAACCAAGCTCATCAAGGCTTGGGATATCTTCGCGCGTCACGTTGAGCGCTGGCATCAGCTGGCCCATGGACGCCAGGGTACGCGCTTGGGCGAGCGTCAGGTCGAATTCGGCATTGGCGTAGGCGCGGCTAGCCTCGAAATACTCGTTTTCACTGTCGAGCACGTCCAGCAGGGTGCGCTGGCCAATATCGAACTGCTGCTGATAGGCGCCGCGTACACGGTCGATGGACTGACGGTGCTCGTTGAGGTAGTTAAGCTGCTCGCGGATACGCTGGGTATCGTTGTAGGCAATTTGCGTGGTCTGGCGCACGTTGGTACAGGCCAGCTCGCGCTGGCTCTGCGCCTGCTCGATACGTGAAGCGGCCGCGTTAAAGCTTGCCAGATCAGAGCCGCCGCGATACAGGTTCATGCTCGCTACAAGCTGAATACTGTGCTGGTCGGTACGCCCAACGATCGTACTGTCTTCATTGTTGGTGCCCGTACGGCCCTGGATATCCAAACGCGGCATGAAACCGGCGCGAGCGCTCTCCTGCTCGGCGCGGGCCACAGCGATGTTTTCGATTGCGGCCTGGAAATCCGGATTGCCTTCGAACGCCATTCTCACGGCCTGGGCCACATCAGCGGGTACGTTGGCCTCAAGCGACGGCGCCGGCGCCATGTTTTGCGCGGGCAGTTGGCCCACGATGCGCTGATAGCGCGCCGTCACATCGTGAAGATTCGACGCCTCGGTCATCAGGTTCGACTCAGCCAGCGCCAGGCGACCGCTAATTTGTTCGAGATCGACTCCGCGGCCAGCGCCGGAAAGCGTGCGCTCCTCGATTTGACCGAACACGCGCTGATGCTGGGCATAGTTGTCCTGGGCCAAACGCACCATTTCGCGGTAGCGAAGTACGTCGAGGTAGGTACGAAACGCTTCCAGCGCGACTTCTTCACTCGTCCCCAAGAGCTGGAAATAGGCCACCAGACGAGCGCGATCCAAACGCTCGACGTCGCTGCGCGTTGCGAAACCGTCGAACACCATTTGATTCAGCGTTAGTTCGGCAAAGTCGGAATTATAGCTTCCCCGACCGTCGTTGCTTTGATCCTGAACTCCTACTCCAGCGCGCACATCGATGGTGGGCAGATAACCGCCCTGCGCGGCACGAATGTCGCTGCCCGAGGCGTCGAAATTTGCCCAAGCAGCATTGACCTCAGGGTTGGTGATGATGGTTTGCTGAATGGCGCTTGTCAGGTCGGTCGAGCCTGGTGAGTAGAGAGTAGCTGGCAGAGACTGAGCCAATGCGGAGAGCGGTAGGCAAGCCATGGTCGTTATGGTCAAGGGACGAATCGCCCGCGCAGAGAAGAAATGCTTAAGTTTGTTTGTAACGTTGTCTTTCATATCCATGAATCCCCAATGAGCGTTCCACTCGAACGTTGAAACCACGACAGCCCTTGCCGCTTGGTTTCTACACCGACCCAAATGCTGAGCTCGCTTTTAAAGCCAAGTGTCAAGAATTACTTCCCAACTTTGCTGAATTTAAGTAAATAAGCGTTAGACGCAAGCCATCAAAACAAAAGTCACAAATATTTACAATTAAGAACTACAAAACCCCTACGGCTTTTTTCATGCTTTTTTGTGGCTGGGTAGTTGCTGCAGCGCTAACCCGATCAAAATTAAGGCAAGTCCCGTAAAGGTAGAAACCAAAAGCGGCTCGCCCACCACAAAATGCAGTAGGAAAAGCGAGACCGGCGGCGATAGAAAAATCAGGTTAGTGACGCGCGATGCGCGCGATACGCGATGGATCGCCAACTGCCACAAGATGAACGCGATACCCATCTCGAACAGCCCAACGTAAACGCCAGCGCTTAGTGCAGCAAGACCGTGCCATGTGATCCCCGGGCCTAAAAGTAGTAGGAATGTCAGTATTGGCAAGCCTACGGAGAAATTTTGCCACTGCCCTACCAGCGGCTCGCGCGCATCGCGCGTGTTGAGCAGCCAGTAGAGAGCCCAGATAAGCGTCGACCCCAGCGCCAGCGCCACACCCAATGGATCCTCGAAGGCGACATCGAACACCTGCCCTCGTGTGGCGATCACCCACACCCCGGCGTAGGCCACGCACCCGGCGGCAAAATCAGTCACGGACAATCGCTGACCCAAAAGAGGAACGGCGAGCAGCGCCATAGTCAGCCCCCAGGTATAGTTGAGCGCCATGGCTTCCTGGCCCGGCAGGCGGTCATAAGCGGCGAACAGCACGAGATAATACGCTACCGGGTTCATTAATCCCGCCCAGGCTGCCGTTCTCCACCCGCTTGCCGCCTGCCGAAAAAGCCCGCGCTTGATGACTAGCGCCCCCATCAATAGCCAGGAGACCAGCGTGGCGATCCACATCAGCTCCAGCGGGCTCATGAATCCGAGTGCCACCTTGAACGCCGTGGCCACGGTGGACCAGAGCGCTACGGCGCCTACCCCACAAGCAATGGCGTTTCGGTCCTGACTCATCGGTCAATATGCCCAAGATTATGGTCGGGGCTTACGATGTCGCGCACGCGCTTTTTGAGCTCCTTACTGTCCGGAAAGCCGCCGTCGCGCTTTCGCTCCCATAAAAGCGTATCGTTGCACCAGATTTCAAACGTGCCGCCGTGCGAAGGCGAAAGCGCAACCTCGTCCAACTGCTCGCCGAAGGTCGACAGCAGCTCCTGGGCATACCAGGCGCTGCGTAAAAGCCACTGGCACTGAGTGCAGTAACGAATGTTGATGCGAGACATGAAGTAACCCTTTGAGCTTTGACAAACTGCAATTAACCGCCATTCTGTCACCCTGATTCAACAACTTCCAAGGAATCGAGATGGTCGAGTCGCCCATTTCCCAGACCCGCCTGTTCGAACGGCTGACCGGTGATGACGATAGCCGAATGTGCGACGACATTCCGGAGCAGGCGTGCAAGGAGCAACCGCGCAACTTCTTCTTGCATCTATTTGCCGCGCTGGGTAACAAGCTCGCCGACGAGCTCTCCAGCGCTCGACTGGTGCTGCCTTGGCTGATGGGACTGATCGGCGCGCCGGTTTGGATGGTGGGATTGCTGGTACCGATTCGCGAAGCCGGCGCCCTGCTACCCCAGATTTTCGTGGCCGGTTTCATTCGCCCGAAACCCCAGCGCAAATGGGTCTGGGTCGCCGGCGCCCTGCTACAAGCGATCTGCGCCGGCTGTTTGGCCTTACTGGCACTGTGGGGTGAAAGCACGTTTGGCGGTGCGCTGGCGCTGGCGGCACTGGCGCTGCTTTCGCTTTCGCGAGGCGTCTCCTCCATCGCCACCAAGGACGTGATGGGTAAGACGGTCGCCAAGCGCCGCCGCGGAACGTTAATGGGTTACAGCGGCAGCATCGCTGGCGCAGCCACGCTGGCGGCGGGCGGCGTACTGGTATTGATGGGCGACCGCCCGGGCGAATGGGTGCTGGCGGCGCTTTTGGGCGTGGCCGCGCTCGGCTGGTTGCTCAACGCGTTTTGCGTGGCGCGCATCAAGGAGGAGCCCGGCGCGGTCGAAGGCGGGGAAAACGCTTGGAGCAGCATCAAGACGGGGGTATCGCTGCTCAAAAGCGATCGCGCCTTTTTACACTTCAACGTGTCGCGGGCGCTGTTACTCTCGAGCGCTCTAGCGCTTCCTTACCTTGCGCTGCTTGGCCAGCAGCAAAGCGGCGATGATCTGAGCAATCTTGGGCTACTAGTGGTGGTGTCAGGGCTTGCCGCCATGGTCGCAAGCCCGATATGGGGTAAACTGGCCGACCAGTCCAGTCGCCGTGTCATGTGCTACGCCGCGCTGGGTACGACGGCTTGCTGCGCAGTAGGCGCAAGCCTGGTCGGACTACCCGGTGAATGGGCGCAAAGCGTCGTGCCTTACGCACTGGTGTACGCGCTTTTGACGATTGTCCACCACGGCGTGCGTCTGGGTCGCAAGACGTATCTGGTCGACATAGCGACTCAGGATAACCGGGCGCTTTATGTGGCGCTTTCCAACACGCTGACGGGTATCCTGATGCTGGCCGTGGGCGGGCTGGTGGGTGCACTATCGCAGTGGCTGGGCAGCGCCTGGCTTTTGCTGATACTGGCGATGACGGCCTTTTTTGCGCTACTCAGCGCTTATCAATTGCCTGAAGTGGAGTAACCACGCGTGCAAGTGCGTGGAACGAACGAGATAATTTGCCAGCGTGTACGTTGCTGCCTATGTTAATGCTGGTTGAAGTGTTTATACACCGTTGTCGTCCGTGCTGATGCACAGCGCCTGGCAACGGATGAGCGACAAGCAACAGGAACCCTTTTATGAAACGATCTCCTCTCATCAACCCCGAACTCCTCGAACGGATCGTAGACGCCTCTGACGACGGTATCGTCGTATCCGAACAGGAAGGCGATGAAAACATTCTCATCTACGTCAATAAAGGGTTTGAACGCTTGACCGGCTATACCGCCGACGAAATTCTTTATCGCGACTGCCGTTTCCTTCAAAACGATGATCGTGACCAGGACGCCCTCGATAATATTCGTGAAGCGATCAGTAGCGGCCGCCCTTCCCGCGAAGTGCTCCGAAACTATCGCAAGGATGGCACCATGTTCTGGAACGAGCTCTCCATCACACCGGTATACGATGAAAGCGATAACCTGATGTACTGCGTTGGCGTACAAAAGGACGTGACCGAGCGCGTCGAGGCACAGATCGCCCTTGGTGAGCTTCAAAAAAAGCACGAAAGCGCCTGATCGCCCCCACCGACATTTAAAGCTTGAACTTCGACCCAAGCGGCGCTATATAGCGCCTAAGCGCAAACGTCGCGCCTGGGCGCTTAGCCAAATGACAACGCTAAGCCGTTACAATGCCGGTGCGCCGGCTTGGGTTGGAGGGCCTCTCATGAGCCGTGACCCCCTGAATCGCGATTCCTTCGCCGCCTCGATACTCGACGCCGATGAATTCGAAAACCTCGACGCGGTCAACGACGACTCCTATAGCAAGCAAAAAGCCAGCAAGTCCGATACCCTGCGTGCCCGCCGCCAAGTGGAAGCGTGGCTCGAGGAGCGAAGCCTCAAACGCGCCATCGAGGACGATTGGGACGAAGAAGAGTAGCGGTTAACGACGCCTCTTTTAACGCGCTTTGTTTAACGCGCTTTGCCGTAAGTCTTGGGCTTGCCGGTTCCGCCGCCTTTACTGATGACTCGCAACGGCGGCTCGCTTTCTGGCCTTTGCGCGTTCTGGGCACTATCATCTAGGCCCACGTCGCTTCTGACACCACTCTCAACAACCTAACGGATTTCCATGGCGCAATACGTATTCACCATGAACCGGGTTGGCAAGGTCGTGCCGCCCAAAAAGCAAATTCTCAAGGACATCTCCCTGTCGTTCTTCCCCGGCGCCAAGATCGGCGTGCTGGGTCTCAACGGCGCGGGTAAGTCCACACTGCTGCGCATCATGGCCGGTGTCGATACGGAGTTTGAAGGTGAAGCTCGCCCGATGCCCGGCATCAACGTGGGCTACTTGCCCCAGGAACCGCAGCTGGACGATGAGAAAAACGTTCGCGAGACCGTCGAAGAGGCGCTGGGTGAACTAAAGGCCGCTCAGGAGAAGCTCGACGCGGTCTACGCCGCCTATGCCGAACCGGATGCGGATTTCGACGCGCTGGCAAGCGAGCAGGCGCGCCTTGAAAATATCATCGAAGCCGCCGACGCCCACAACATCGAGCGCAAGCTCGAGGTCGCCGCCGACGCGCTGCGCCTGCCGCCCTGGGATGCCCAGGTCGGAAATCTTTCCGGGGGCGAGCGCCGCCGCGTTGCGCTTTGCCGGCTGCTGCTGTCGAACCCGGACATGCTGCTGCTCGATGAGCCGACCAACCACCTGGACGCCGAGTCCGTGGCGTGGCTCGAGCGCTTCTTGCATGACTACAGCGGCACCGTGGTCGCGATCACCCACGACCGCTACTTCCTCGACAACGTCGCTGGCTGGATTCTCGAGCTCGACCGCGGCCAGGGGATTCCCTTCGAGGGCAACTACTCGCAGTGGCTGGAGCAAAAAGAGCAGCGCCTGACCCAGGAAGCCAAGCAGGAAGCTTCGCGTCAAAAGGCGATCAAGCAGGAGCTCGAGTGGGTACGCAGCAACACCAAGGGCCGCCAGGCCAAGAGCAAGGCGCGCCTCAATCGCTTCGAGGAGATGCAGTCCGGCGATTTCCAAAAGCGCAACGAAACCAACGAAATCTACATTCCGCCGGGGCCGCGCCTGGGCGACAAGGTCATCGAATTCCATAACGTGACCAAGCGCTTTGATGACAAGCTGCTTTATCAGGATCTCTCCTTTAGCGTACCGCCCGGCGCCATCATCGGTATCGTCGGCGGCAACGGCGCGGGCAAGTCGACGCTGTTCAAGCTGGTGACCGGCAAGGAGCAGCCTGACGAAGGCGACGTAGTCATCGGCGACACCGTCGATATCGCCTACGTCGAGCAGCTGCGCGATGCCCTCGACGACAAGCAGACCGTATGGGAAGCGGTGTCCGGCGGTCAGGACATTCTCAATATCAACGGCTACGAAGTATCGTCGCGCGCCTACGTTGGCCGCTTCAACTTCAAGGGCAACGACCAGCAAAAACGCCTCGACGAGCTCTCTGGCGGCGAGCGCGGTCGCCTGCAGCTGGCGCAAACGCTCAAACAGGGTGCGAACGTGCTGCTGCTCGATGAGCCGTCAAACGACCTGGATATCGAGACTTTGCGCGCGCTGGAAGAGGCGCTGCTCGCCTTCCCAGGCTGCGCGATGGTGATCTCACACGACCGCTGGTTTTTGGACCGGATCGCCACCCACATCCTCGCGTTCGAAGGCGAGTCGGAAGTGGTCTTCTTCGACGGTAACTACACCGATTACGAAGAGGATCACAAAAAGCGGGTGGGCAACGATACTCCCAAACGCATGAAGTACAAGCGCATCGACGCCTAAGGCCGACCATGCAAAAAGCCCCTCGCGAGGGGCTTTTTTATGCGCGGTCGAACAACGGCTGAACACGACCGTTAAAGTTTCGAGCGCAGGCCTGGGTCTGGATACGCAGGCCTGAGTATACAGGCTCAGGTATAGCGCGCCTTTTTCAACGATGCCCCACCCAGCAGCCCCATCCCCCACTTGATCGGCGCGGGAAAACGCATGCCGCCGGCTTCCAGTGCCAGTTGCGCGTGGTGAGTATTATCCGATACGACCTGGCGCAGCAGCGTGCGTGAACGCTGGTCCTCCGTGGGTAGATAGTTCATCTGCTCGTTGGCCTGACGCCCGATGAGCTCCTTGGTCGCCGCGACCACGCCCAGCCCGAAGCGGTCATTGATCAGCCCGGTCACCATGCCAAGCCCTACTCCGGCGCCGTAGTAGACCGGCGTGAAGTAGCTGGTGCGGCTTTCGAGCTGCTCCAAGCGCTGCTGGCACCAGGCCAGATGATCGGTGGCTTCGCGCTGGGAGTGGTCGATCTGCTGACGCGCGCGGGGTAGCATGACCAGCCCCACCTGCCCTTGGCAAAGCCCCTGCACGCCGGCGGTCGCCACGTGCAGCACGCGCAGCGTGCTCGCCGCATGACGGCGCTCGAGCTCGCCAAGCTCCGACTCCGCCATACTAGCGGATGGATTGACCCGCTGCGCTCCACGGGTATTGGGAATCAGCGTGCGCAGGGCGCTATCGATGTGCGAAATAAAGCGATCCGAGCGGCTCAAGTGGCGTTCGCGCATCACGGTAACCTCGATTGTCCGACAGTCAGGCTCAGCCGGCCGGCCAGGTAAACTGGCGACCGCCCATCAAATGCATGTGAATATGATAGACCGTTTGGCCGCCCATGCCGTTACAGTTCATCACCACGCGATAGCCGTCCTCGGCAAAGCCCTGCTCTTTTGCCAGACGCGCCGCGGTGTACTGAAGCCGGCCGACCACGGCCAAGTGCTCGGGCTCGATATCGTTGAGCGTGGCGATATGCTGCTTGGGAATGATGAGCTGGTGGGTCGGCGCCTTGGGGTCGATATCGTTGAACGCCAGGACATGCTCGTCCTCATAAACGATATCGGCGGGGATTTCGCGGTTGATGATCTTGCAGAAAAGACATTCCATGGCGGGCTCCTGTTGAGTGAGACGACGACACTAAACGGTCGATGAAAGGCCAGAAGGGATGGCCCTTAACACCTGATACCTCCAGCCCTAGCGAAAGCGGCGCTGAGCGAGCAAATGGCGCACCAGCGGCGCCAGAATCAGCTCCATGGCCAGCGACAGCCTGGCGCCAGGGACGACCAGCGTGTGCGGTCGCGTCATGAAGGCATCCTTGATCATGGCCAGAAGCCAGGGAAAATCCACCGTGGAAGGGTCGCGAAAGCGAATCACCACGAAGGACTCCGCGTCCGTGGGAATGTCCTGCACCTCGAAGGGGTTGGAGGTATCCACGGTGGGCACGCGCTGAAAGTTGATGTGCGTACGCGAAAACTGCGGCTGGATATAGCGCACGTAGTCGTCCATGCGCCCAAGAATCGTATCGATCACCGCTTCCTGAGAATAGCCTCGAAGCTTGGTATCGCGGTCGATCTTTTGAATCCACTCGAGGTTCATGGTGGGGGCCACGCCGATCAAAAGATCCGCGTGGCGAGCGATGTCGTACTCCGGCGTTACGAGCCCGCCATGCAAGCCTTCATAAAAGAGCAGATCGGTGCCGCAGGGCAGCGGCTGCCACTCGGTGAAGGTACCCACGCGGTAGCCGGCTTCGATCTTCTGCTTGTCCTCGGCATGGATGTAGTGACGAAACGTGCCCGAGCCGTGCTCGCCGTACTCGGCAAAAAGCCCTTCGAGCCGGTCGAGCAGGTTGGCCTCGACGGCGAAGTGGGAAAGCTCGTCCTTGCGCTCCGGCTCTTCGCGAAAAATGCGCTGCAAATCCTCGCGGGTATAGCGGTGAAAGGCATCGCCGTCCACGACCGCGGCGTGCACGTCCTCACGCAAAAACATACGCTCGAAGCTTCGTCGCACCGTAGTGGTGCCCGCCCCGGACGAGCCGGTCACGGCGATAATGGGATATTCACGTGACATCAGTCACCTCGAGCGGCGTCTAGCGCGCGGGTAAGCTCGGCGGGGATCGCCACGGGCTTGCGCGCCGTCGTATCGATCAATAAAAGCGTAACACGCGCCGTCGCCACCGGTTCCTGGCGATGATTCAATATTCGGTGATACACCACCAGCGCTTTGCCCTCGGGGTCGGGCACCGCGGTTTCGATGACGAGCTCATCGGGAAAGCGCGCTTCGCGCTGAAACATTACGCTCAAATCCGCGACCACGCTTGGGTAGCCGCCCATGTCCCACTCCGGCCACGACAGCGCGGCAAACGCCTGCGCCCGCGCTTCCGCCAGCAGCGTCACTACGGCGTCATGGGCCAGGTGGCGCCCATAGTTCATGTCCGTGATGCGCACCGACAGGGCGTGGCGATGAACGATCATCGCCTCAGGGAATTCCAGCGTTACGCGCTCCATACCCGCCTCCCGGCCAAGCCATTAAGGAATAAGCCCTGGGTTAACAAGTCCCAGATTAAAGTGACTGCTCGCGAGCGATGGCCCGGTGCGCAATGTCGCGCCGGTACTCCGCGCCCGCCCAGCGTATTTTTTCTACGCCCAGATACGCTTGGGCCTGGGCCTCCAGCACGCTGTTGCCAAGCGCGGTCACACACAGCACGCGCCCGCCAGCGGTCACGGTGTGTCCGTCGTCATCTTGCGCGGTACCGGCGTGAAACACCTTGCAGCGCTGCGCTTCGGCCGCCGCCAAACCTTCGATGGTGTCGCCCTTTGAGTAGCTACCGGGATAGCCGCCGGCGGCCATGACCACCCCGACCGCGGCGCGGGAATCCCACTCGCAGGTAAGGCCGGCAAGCTCGCCCTGGGCGCCTGCCAGGCAGAGCGCGGCGAAATCGGAGGTCAGGCGCATCATGATCGGCTGAGTTTCCGGGTCGCCAAACCGGCAGTTGTACTCGATCACTTTGGGGTTGCCCGCCTCATCGATCATCAGCCCCGCGTACAAAAAGCCGGTGTAGGCGTTACCTTCGTCACGCATGCCGCGCACCGTGGGCAGTATCACCTGCTCCATGATGCTGGCATCGACCGCCGGGGTGACCACTGGCGCCGGCGAGTAGGCGCCCATACCGCCGGTATTGGGGCCGGTATCGCCATCGAAGGCGCGCTTGTGATCCTGGCTGGTCGCCATGGGAACGACGTTATCACCATCGACCATGACGATGAAGCTCGCCTCCTCGCCTTCGAGAAACTCCTCGATGACCACGCGGGCGCCAGCATCGCCAAAGGCGTTGGCTTCGAGCATATCGCGAATGGCGGCCTCAGCCTCGGTCTCACTCATCGCAACGATCACGCCCTTGCCCGCGGCCAGGCCATCGGCCTTGATCACGATCGGCGCGCCGACTTCCGCCAGATACTCAAGCGCCGCGTCCACCCGGGTAAAGGTCTGATAGGCCGCTGTGGGAATCTGGTGGCGGGCGAGAAAATCCTTGGTGAAGGATTTGGAGCCTTCGAGCTGAGCCGCTGCTTGGGTGGGCCCAAAGATGGCAAGCCCCGCTGCCTGAAAGCGGTCGACCACGCCCAGTACCAGCGGCGCCTCGGGGCCAACGACGGTCAGCCCAATGTTCTCGCGCTGGGCAAAGGCCAACAGCGCGTCGATATCGGTGGCGTCGATGGCCACGTTTTCAAGCGAAGGCTCAATGGCGGTGCCTGCATTGCCCGGCGCGACGAACACCTTCTCGACCAGGCTCGACTGCGCCAGTTTCCACGCCAGGGCGTGCTCGCGCCCGCCGCCACCTATCATCAAAACGTTCATGTCTTTCCTTCTCAAACGGGTGCGTTACCTGGGCGCATTATGACACACCTGTTCACCCGGTGGGCGGACCCGGCAATGCCTTTACTCATACTCACGAGCGCTTGCTATCGTCGTCTTCTTTTTGAGGCTCGGTCGGGTTGGGCTTGTTGAGTGCGCTTTGCCAAAAACGCATGTTCTCTTCGGCCAGCTCACGCATTAGCTCCATGGGCGAGTTCTTGAGCGCCTGCTGCCACTGGTTCTGCATGCGCTTTTGCTGTTGCAGCATCAGCTGCGTGCCCTGCTCCAGGTAGCGTGCCAGCGGCAGTGGAGACGACATATCGTAGACGCGAATCAGCTGGGCCAACAGGTCGTTGGAGAACACTTCGGCGTCACTGTCGGCCTGTTCCTGCTCGATGATGATCGACAGCAGGATCGTGCGCGTTAAGTCCTCACCGCTTTTGGCATCCTCGACGCGAAAAGGCTCTTCGTCGATAATCAACCGCCGCAGGTCTTCAAGCGTTACATAGCGGCTTTGCTGGGTATCGTACAGCCGCCGGTTGGCATATTTGCGAATCACGCGCACAGCGCATCTCCTTAAACGCGGTAAAGGCCTTGTAGCCGTTGCCCGTATTGTGCCTGCAACGCGCACGCATGCAAGCCGAGTCGGTCAACTCCGCCTTAGGCCCTTTCATTGACGAGTATTTAACGAACCTCATGAACCTGATACTACTGGCCCCCGACGAGCTCGACGCCGACCGCCGCGCCACCCTGACCGACACCCGACGTCTTGAGCACCTGATCCGCGTTCATCGGGCGAAGGTCGATGACATCTTCACCGTGGGCGTAATGGGCGGAGGTGTGGGCAGGGCGCGCCTGGCCGCACTAGATAATCAGCGCGCGGTGTTCGAGGTCCCCGTATTGACCCAGCCACCGCCCCCTGCACTTCCCGTGCACCTGGTGCTGGCACTGCCGCGCCCGCGCATGCTCGCGCGCACGCTCGAGCACGTGACCGCGCTGGGGGTAAAATCGCTGACGCTGCTGCATACCAACCGCGTCGAGAAAAGCTACTGGCAGTCGCCGGAGCTTCACCCGGATAAAATACGCCAGCATTTCATTTTGGGGCTGGAGCAAACCCAGGACACGATCCTCCCCGAGATCACCCTTTCAAAAGGGTTCAGGCCCTTTCTGGAAGATCAGCTTCCTGCACTACTAAGCGGCCGGCGTGGGCTGTTGGCCCACCCGGGCATGCCTAACGCCTGCCCGCGCGAGGTCGACGAGCCAACGCTTTTACTGGTTGGGCCCGAAGGCGGATTCATTGCCTGGGAAGTGGAAAAGCTGCGCGAAGCCGGTTGCGAGGGCATCCATCTGGGCCCTCGCATTTTGCGGGTCGAAACCGCGGTGACGGCGCTATTATCGAAGCTATTTTGATTCGCTCAAAGCGCTTTGATACGCCGGCGCGCTCGGGGTTAGTCCTGATCGTCTTCGGGGTCAAAGGCGACGTAGTCGGCGTCCTCTGAGCACTCAGGGTCTTGCAGGAAGGTATTTTCCACGTCGAGCAGGCCCAGATGGCTAATGGTGCGCCGCCCCAACAGCATCGGGTAGATCATCTCTTCACGGTCGCGGAGGCTAAACTGCTCTTCATAGACCGTGTTGCCCATGCAGATATCCAGCAGCACGACCGGGCGCTCGTCGCTGCCACCCGCGCCGCGAACGGTCTGCTCACGGTGAAGCGGGCGCTCAATTTCATCGCTAAAGGTTTCGCCGCTGCCCTGGTCCTCTAGCTGGAGACGAAAGCGCACCCACTCTTCGCCCTCTTTTTCGAAGGTTTCGATATCGCGCGCGTCCAGCGACGAGGTGAGCGCGCCGCTATCGAGCTTCGCCTTCACCGTGATGTCCCAGTGATCGATCACGGCGTTCTCGACCCAGCCGTAGACGTCGCGCTCGTCGGCCAATGTGGCGCTGCTCGCTACCAATGCGCCGGAAAGCGCGCATAGTCCCAGTACGTGTGAAAAAGCCTTGCTCATTGACAGTCATCCTTGATGAAAAAAACAGTGGCGTTCGTTGATGGATCGAGCGCTAACGAAGGCGCTCGAGCAGCGACTGCGTGGCGAAGCCATCCGGCGTCAACCCCTGGTCGCGCTGGAAGGCGCGCAGCCCGCTTTGCGTATTGGGCCCCATAATGCCATCCGGCGTGCCCACGGAATATCCGGCAGCATTTAGCCGCTGCTGAAGGCTTCTGACATCGTCGCGCGTCAATGGTGCCTCGTCGCGCGGCCAGTCTTGGGAAATGCCCGGCCGCCCGGCGATGGCGTCACCCAGCGTTGCCACGGCGAGCGCGTAGCTGGTGGCGTTGTTGTAACGCAGAATGGAGCGAAAGTTGGGGCCGACCAAAAAAGCGGGCCCCTGAGCGCCGGCGGGCACGATGATCGCGGCGCTGTCGAAGTTAGGAAGCTCCCCGCTGACAGCGCGTACGCCCTGACTGGCCCACTCGCGGGTCGAACGGCGCTCGGTCTGGGCGTAGTCGAAGTTTTCGGGCAGTACGACTTCGCGCCCCCAGGGCTCGCCCGGCTGCCAGTTGGCCTTCGCAAGATAGTTGGCGGTCGAGGCCATGACGTCGGGGATACTTCCCCAGATATCGCGATGTCCGTCGTTGTCGCCATCGACGGCGTAGGCTTCGAAACTTGAGGGAATGAACTGGGTGTGGCCCATGGCCCCGGCCCAGGAGCCTTTCATGCGTTCGGCGGTGATGTCGCCTTCATCGATGATGCGAAGCGCGGCCAGAAGCTCGCCTCGGGCGAAATCGCGGCGCCGGCCGTCGAAGGCCAGCGTAGCGAGCGACTCGAGCGTCGAAAAGTCGCCAAAGTTGCTGCCGTAGTTACTCTCGATTCCCCAGATCGCCACGATGATTTCGGCCGGTACGCCGAAGCGGCTCTGCATCTCGGCGGCGGTTTGACGGTGTGACTCGAGCTTTTCACGACCGTTACTGACGCGCGTATCGGATACGGCGGAGTCGAGATATTGCCAGATCGGGCGCACGAACTCGGGCTGGTAGCGGTCGAGCTCGATGACACGCTCGCGATAACGAATATTGTCGAAAGACGAGGCTAGTGTCACTTCGCTAACGCCTTGGCTTTTCGCGTAGCTTCGAAATTCGTCGCGCCACTGCTCGAAACTGGCAAAGCGAAGCTCTTCGGCACCGCGGGCGTCGACTTCGCTCATTAGCTCAAGGTTGGCGTAGGCGGGAGTGGCGAGCATCAGGCCCGCCGCGAGACTAATGGCACCGAGCTGAACGCCCCGATAGCCTGCAAACATACTGGTTTTCAACGACATGGTTTCAATCTCTTGGCTATCCCTGGCAGAGACTGATAATGGCCTGGAATCGCGTGGCTTGCCAGCGTGACAGCTTGAATCCATCAACGCGAATCAATCGCTACTCTTCGGCCTCTTCAATCTCCTCAATCGAGACTCTGGACGCCTGACGCGCGCTCTCAGAAGCGGACACCTTCGAGTCGTTACGCGCAATCTGGCGCTCCAGCGGGCTCTTGATCCGAATGGCATCATCGCCCTTATCGGCGCTATTGGCGGCAGGCTTATCCATCAGCCAGCGCTCCCACTCCTGGGGCTCGACACAGGGTGGGTCAAAGCTTTCCGGCGCGCTGCGCCAAGGCTGATGACGGTCGACTCCAAAATCGAGCTTGTCGAGCTCAGGAAGCCAGTGAGCTACATAAAGCCCTTTTGGATCGTACTGTTTGGCCTGCTTTAAAACGTTGAAATAGCGATCCTTTCGTCCATCGCGGCCGGTACCGGCGATATGGCTCCAGTTACCCCAGTTGTTGGCCGCGTCGTAATCGATCAAGCAGTGCTCGAACCACTGCGCTCCAAGGCGCCAATCGACCCCCAGATCCTTGACCAAAAAGCTTGCCACGTTTTGACGCGAACGGCTCGAAATCCAGCCGGTGTGGCTAAGCTCGTGCATGGCGGCGTCCACGAACGGCACGCCAGTTCTAGCTTCGCGCCAGCGGTCAAAATTTTCACACGGTTCCGGTAGCGTCTGCTCCCCAAACAGTTTGGGGCCTTCCACTTGTGCATTTCGGTGAAAATAATCGCGCCACATTAGCTCGAACACGATCCACTGGCTCGACTCGCAGGTTCCGTTGACCGCCTCCCAGGCCTTGACCTCTTCGTACACCTGCCGCGCGGAAAGGCAACCACAGGCAAGCCAGGGTGAAAATCGTGTTGAAAAGGTGTCACCTAGAAGACCATTGCGGGTCTTTTTGTAGGACCAAGCGCCGTTGAGCTGCCAAAAATAGTCGTGAAGTCGATCGCGCGCGGCGTCCTCACCGCCGATGAAATTGAATCCCTGGCGGTCATCGGGCTGCCAGAAAGCGCTCTCTTCACTCACTTTTTTAAGCGGTGGAAAACCACGCGAGGCGTTTTCAGGCCAGCAAGGCAAGGTATAGGGGGCTGCGAGCGCTTCGCCAAACGACCACTGTTTTTCGATCCGCTGGCGAAACGCCGAGAAGCTACCGGGCATTTCATCGAGCTCGAAAGGAAGCTCTTCACGATCGAAAAGATAACCGCTTTCAATACGCTCGAGCGTCGTTTCATCAGGCAGCGCATTGTCGATTTGATCGATCAATCGCGCCTCTTCGGCGGCCGAGTGCTCCATCGCCCGCACGCTACGCGCGCGGTATTGATTAGCAAGCTGTACAACTATTTTTGCCGGTTCACCGATACGCACAAGTAGATCGCTGCCGCGGTGTAGAAGCTCACCGCGAAGCGCCATTAGGCTTTGCCATAAAAACCGCAGCCGTGCAGGCCCCAACCGCGGCGTCGCTTCTCCGGGCAAAGCCGGCTCAAGCAGACGCTGGTCGAGCACGAAAAGACAGATAAGCTGATCGGGACGGGAGTCGAATCTCAATAACGGATTGTCTGATACCCTCAAGCTATTGTTTATCAAGACAATATCGGTAGTAGCTTGCATCAAGAGTCTCCTGGCGTACCTTGCTGGCTGGGTGTGCATGGGCGGAGTAACCGCTTAAGCGCTCCACATCAGCTGTGCGTCCATCCTCGATACGATATGAACGCGGGTATAGAACGCGGTCTTCGTAGGCTTTTAACCAACTCCAGGGCGCAGCAGTAACGGGTTTAAAAACGTTCACAGCGTAATAACTGAACACATTATCTTATACAATACAATTATTGTACATTAAATAACCAGCCTTTTTGCAAGCCGTTTTAGCCGAAAAAAGAAAAGCCGCCCTCAAAAAGGCGGCTTTTTTGATAACACAGGTTATTAAAATGCTGTTTTAAAAACGTTAATAAACGAGTGGTACAATTTTTGACGAGTGGTTTGGACTACTCTAAATCCACATCTTTTACGGGGCGCCGGGCATTCTCTTCGGTCTCAAGGCCGCTTTTGAGCTCGTGAGTAAGCGGGTCGTAGTTGGGCTTTAATTCGTCCTTGACCGTACCGCTCCAGAGTTTCGAACCCACGAAGTACCCTGCCCGCCCAATGACATGAGCCGCGACCGGCGCGGTCATGAGAATGAACAGGATGATGGCGAAAGAGCGGGCCACCACGCCAACTTCAGCAAAGTGCATGGCCGAGGCCAGCATGATCAGTATGACGCCGAGCGCGGCGGCCTTGGTGGTGGCGTGCATGCGCGTTAGCAAATCCGGCAGGCGCAAAAGGCCAATGGCGGCCAGCAAGATGAACAGCGAGCCGCTGAGCAGCAGCGCCCCCTTGACGAACTCAATCATCCCGCGGCCCTCCTCGTTCCAAAAACCGGGCAAAGCCGATCGCGGCCAAAAACCCCATTAGCGCGATGACGATGGCAGCATCCAGAAAGCTTGCGACACCGGACTGCACGGCGTATACCCCGACGAGCCCGACGACGGTGGTCGAGAAAAGCTCCAGCGCCACCACCCGGTCGGGAAGGCTTGGCCCTCTTACTACCCGCACGAACGTCAGCACCAGCGCTAGGCCCATGATGATCTGACAAATTAAAATGACGGTGTCCATTAGCGAAACAGCTCCAGTGCGCGATGCTCCATTTCCTTGAGGTTGCGCCGCAGCTCGTCCTCGTCGTCCAGGAACATGGCGTGAATGTAGAGCACCCGGCGATCGTCAGAAACGTCCAGACTCAGCGTCCCCGGCGTCAGTGAGATCAGATTGGCCACCAGAGTGATCTCCATTTCGGTACGCGCCGACAGCGGCATGGCGATGACGCCGGGCTTCATGTGCCAGGGTGGCGTCAGGATATCGAAAGCAACGCGAAGGTTTGCTTGAACCAGTTCCTTGATAAAAAAGCCAAGAAAGCGAAGGATACGCGGAATGCGTGCCGGGTAGCCCTTGAGCGCGTCCACCTGATGCTCGATCAGCACCAGCGCGATATAGCCAAAGATCATTCCTACCAGCAGGTTCAGCCCGGTAAAATCGCCGCTCAGCAGCACCCAGGCAAGGCCCAGCAGCAGGTTCCAGATAGCACCGGTCATGGCAGCTCCTCCCCGGGAGCGTCGGAAGGCTCGGCGTCAAGTTCCAGCGGCTCCACGATACTTGCCTCGGCGCCGTCAGGGCTTCCCAGCACCGCCTCCACGTAGCCCGCCGGGTTGAAAAGCTGCTCGCCAATCAGCGTCATGACGCGCATGATCGGCTCGGCGAACACGCCAATCAAAAGGCTCACCGCGGCCAGCACCACCACGGGCAGGTACATCAGCCAAAGGCCAGGCTTTAACAGGCGCCCGTCATCGCCTACCGGCGTGGGCGCTTCGGGCACCCGGTTGTCCTCGGGCAGTGCCTTCCAGAACACCTCGTTCCAGATTTTCACCATCGAGTAGAGCGTCAACAGCCCAACGGCCAGCGCAATGCTCGTCGCCACATAGGCCTCAGCCTCGAAGCCCGCGCGAATGAGCACGAACTTGGCGAAAAACCCGGATAGCGGCGGCACCCCGGCCAGCGAAAACGCCGAGACGAAAAACGCGATGGCAAGCCCCGGCGACTGGCGGTAAAGCCCCCCCATCTTTTTGAGCTGGTAGGTGCCCTGCAGCCGGTGGGTAATGCCGCTGATCAAAAAGAGGTTCGTCTTCACCACGATGTTGTGCACGATCGCCAATACCCCACCGGCAATCGCCAGGGGCGTGAAGATCGCAAGGCCCAAGAGCATGTAGCCGATCTGGCTAACGATATGAAACGACAAAATCCGGCGAAACTCGTACTGCGCCGCCGCGCCCAGCACTCCGGTCACCATGGTAAACACCGCACCCCACAACAGGATGTCCTGAAGATACCCCATGGTTTGATCGAAAATCAGCGTGAACACGCGAAACAGCGAATACACCCCCACCTTGGTCAGCAGTCCGGCAAACAGCGCCGACACCGCGACCGGCGGCGTGTGATAGGAGGCCGGTAGCCAGAAAAAGAGTGGAAACGCAGCGGCCTTGATGCCGAAGGCGACCATGAACATCACCGCCAGCACCTCGACCATGCCGGTGTGCTCCATCTGCTCCATGCGCACGGCGATATCCGCCATGTTGAGCGTGCCGACGCTACCGTATAAAAGCCCGATCGCGGTGAGGAAAATCACCGACGCCAGCAGGTTGAGGGTGACGTACTTGATCGCCCCTTCCATCTGCGCGCGCTCGCCACCCAAAATCAACAGCGCAAAAGAGGCCACCAGCATGACCTCGAACCAGACATACAGGTTGAAGATGTCGCCGGTGAGAAACGCCCCGGCCACCCCCGCCAACAGCAGGTGCATGAGCGGGTAGTAGCCGAACTTCTCATGACCGTGACCGGTGGCGGCAAGCGAATAGATGCCCATCGCCAGGCCGATGAGGCCGGTCATTAGAATCATGACCGCGCTCAGCGTATCCGCGATCAGGGTGATGCCAAACGGCGCCGGCCAGCTGCCCATCTGAATGGTGACGTAGCCGTCTTCGAGTACCGAAACGAACAGCCAAACGCTGACCAGCAAAAGCGCGGCGTTACCCGCCACGGCGAGAAAGCGCTGCATCGGCCGCGAGCGCCAGAACAGCAGCGAAAGCGCCCCGGAGAGCAGCGGCAGCAGAACGGGCAGAGCGACTTCGGGCCTCACGTGTCGGTATCCTTCATCTTGTCCAGATCGTCTGCCTTGACGATTTCATAGGCGCGGCGAATCAGCACCACGGCGAAGGCCAATACGCCAAACGCGATGACAATAGCGGTCAGCACCACGGCCTGGGGTAGCGGGTCGGCCACCTCGCCAAGCGGCTGGGACATGCCTTCGGGAATCAGCGGCGGCGCGCCACGGGTCATCCCGGCGGCGGTGAAGATCAACAGATTCGCGGCGTTGGAGAGCAGCAGCAAACCGATGACGAGCTTGACGATCGAGCGTCGTAGCATCATGAAAATGGCGGTGGCGTACAAAAGCCCGATCGCCAGGGCCATTATCGGCTCCATGGGAAACCTCCGTGCAAGTTAGGGTTCATCCTTGTCCACCTCCATCAGCGCCATGACCATGCCGATCACCGAGCCCAGCACCGCCAGATACACGCCGATATCGAAGATCAAGGGGGTCGACGCCTTGAACTCGATCACCGGAATGGTCCACCACTGGGCGGTCAAAAAGGGCTGATCCATGAACCAGGCGGGCACCACCGAGATCATGCCGAGCAGAAGGCCAATGCCGATGAGATCCCGCGGGTCGAGCATGCGCAGCACCTCCCGCGTGGCACTGACCCCGAAAGCGAACAAATAAAGCGTGAAGCCCCCTGCCGCCACCAGCCCGGCGATGAAGCCGCCACCCGGTTCGTCGTGGCCGCGCAGCAGTAAAAACACCGAGAACATCAGCTGCAACGGCATCAAAAAGCGCGCCGCGGTATTAAGGATAATCGTGCCGGATTTAACCATCGTAAGGCTCCCTGGGCGCTTTCTTGCGCTTTGCACTGGGGGCGCCGTGGTTGAACTTGAGCATGGCGATCACGCCGATCGCGGCCAGCGCCAGTACGAACATTTCGCCTAGCGTATCCAGCGCCCGGTAATCGACCAAAATGACGTTGACAATGTTGCGACCAAACGCCAGCGGCGCGCTGTTTTCCACCATATAAGTGGAGATCGGTTCGAACTGGTCGATACTCCAGGCGGTCATCACCAGCCAAAAGATCAAAACGCCCATGGCTGCGGCGACGGCGCCGTCGCGAAAGCGCTCGAGGCTAGTGGAAAGATTGGAAAAGCGCGGCAGCCGAAACAGCACCAAAACGAGCAGGATGACCGTCAGCGTTTCGACTAGCAGCTGAGTGATGCCCAGATCCGGCGCGCTAAAGAGAATGAAGATCAGCGCGATCGAAAACCCCATCACGCCCACCGACACCACCGCCCCCAGCCGCGAGCGCGAGATAGTGGCGAACAGCGCCCCCATCGCCATGGTGCTGACCACGATGACCTCGTGAAAGCGCGCATCGAGCTCGAAGCGCAGCACCGGCGCGTGGCGCACCAAAAGCGAATACCCCACGAGCGCGATGAGCACCACCAGCATCACGAGGATGTAGTTGCGCATGTAGCCGTTTTGCAAAAGCCGGGTCTGCCACTGTGAGACATGCACGATGGCATTCAAGGCCCCCTCGTATCCTGCTTCCGGGCCGCGGCGCTGAATTGGCGCCAGCACCGAAAGCCGGCCACGCACGCTGTCCCAGCGTTTGAAGAGTAAAAACCCGAGCGCCAGGCTTACGATCGACAAAATCAGCGCGGCGTTGACGCCGTACCAGAGCGACAGCGACACCTCGAGCGTCTGGCCCACGATGGCGCTGGCCGCCGCGGTCAGCAGCGCGTCGATACCAAAAAACGCCGGCGCCAAACCAAAAAACAGCGAACCGGACGCCAGCAGCCCAGGGCCGATAAGCATACTAAACGGCGCCTCGTGAGGCGTGAGAGGCGTTTGCCGGACCTTGCCGAAAAAGGGTCGTATGGCCACGATCGCCGCCACCGCAATCGTCAGAATGGCCGAGGCGAAAGCGAGCCCTAACAGCACCGCCTGAAAACCCTCGGCGCCGAGCACCGCCTCGAGCATCAGTTCCTTGCCAATGAAGCCAAACAGCGGCGGCACGCCGGAAAGCGATAGCGCCGTGACGAAAGCGATGACCGCGGTGACCGGCATGACCCGGCGCAGCCCGCCCATTTCGGTTACGTCCTGGGTGCCGGTCTCGTGATCGAGAATGCCCGCCACCATGAACAGCGCCCCCTTGTAGAGCGAGTGGGCCAGCATAAAGGTAACGAAGGCGGTCATGGCGTAGTCGCTGCCAATGCCCAGCAGCATGGTCAGCGTGCCCAACGCCATGATGGTGGAGTACGCCAGAAGCTTTTTGATATTGGTGTGATGAATGGCCAGAAAGGCGCCGGTGAACATGGTGAGCGCGCCCACCAGCGACAGTGTCCAGACCCAGAGCTCGGTGCCGCCCAGCTCCGGCTGCAGCCGCGCCATTAAATAGATGCCCGCCTTGACCATGGTAGCGGAGTGCAGGTAGGCCGACACCGGCGACGGCGCGGCCATGGCGTTGGGAAGCCAGAAGTGAAACGGAAACTGCGCCGATTTGGTAAAGGCGCCGAGCAGCAGGCAAACGACCATCGGCGTATAGAGCGGATGCTGGCGAAGGTCCTCGCCCCCGGCCAGCACCTCGGAAAACGACCAGCTACCGCTTGCGATACCCAGCAGCACCAGCCCCCCCATCAACGCAAGCCCCCCGGCCACGGTGACGAACAGCCCTTGGCGGGCGGAGTTGCGCGCTTTCAGATCGGTATGGTTGAAGCCGATGAGCAGATACGAGGTAACGCTGGTGAGCTCCCAAAACACGAACAGCGTCAAAAGCCCATCCGCCATGACCAGCCCCAGCATCGACATCATGAAACCGAGCATGGCGACGTGAAAACGGGCGATATCCGGGCTGCCTCTCAAGTAGCCCCCGGCATAGACCAGCACACAGGTACCGATGAGGGTGATCAACAGGCCAAAGAGCAGCGACAGCCCATCGATCATAAAGGTAAGACTAATTCCGAGGGAGGGAACCCAAGCCCACTCCAGCAGCAAGGGCTCGCCGGCTACCACGCTACCGGCCTGACTCAAAAGCCAGGCGGCGATGGCGGCGGGAAACAGCGCCAGTATGAAACTCGCCTGCTCGCCGAACCAGCGATTGATCAACGGCGCCGAGGCTGCCAGTAGAAAACCCAACAGGATGGCGAGCTGCATCTGACACGATCTCCCTGAGTGATGACCGCCCAAGTAATGGGCTCGACGCGGCGACACATCCATGTCGGCTGCGTTGAATAACTGTGATTGAGTATCTGTCACCTTATAGCAGCTGCGGCACCGTTTCCACATAGCCCGCCCTTGAGCGGGTTCGCCACTTTATTTAGCCTGCTATTTTAGCGATTGAAATCATTCACATTATTTCGTCACTCGCGCGTTGAAAGCCAGCCCCCCAGCTCGTTTTGGATGATCTCGACCAGCGCCTCTACGTGATCGTCGCGGTCGTTCAAACAAGGGATATAGCTAAAGGTTTCGCCGCCGGCGTGGAGAAAGCTCTCGCGAATCTCCTCCTGAATTTCCTCCAGCGTTTCGACGCAGTCCGCCGAGAACGCAGGCGAAAGCACGGCGATATGCGAGTGCCCCTGCCGGGCAAGCTCGGCCACGTGGTCGACGGTCGCCGGCCCCACCCACTTCTCCGGGCCGAACTGGGATTGAAAGGCGGTATCGATATCGCTTGCGTCGAACCCCAGGGTTTCGCGCAGGAGCCGCGTGGTTTTCTGACAGTGGCAGTGGTAAGGGTCGCCTTCGAGCAGATAGCGCTCAGGCACGCCGTGATAGCTTGCGACCAGCTTGCTGGGGCGCGTCGCAAACCCTGAGTAGGCCTCCTCGACGGAGTTGGCCAGTGCCCTCAAGTAGCTTGGGTGGTCGAAATAGGCCGGCACGGTACGAAGCGCCGGCTGCCACTTCATCTTCATCAGGCTGCGAAACGCCTGGTCGTTGGCGGTCGCCGTGGTGGGCGAGCCGTACTGCGGGTAGAGCGGAAAAAAGACGATCCGCTCGCAGCCCTTTTGCTGCATACGCTCGAGCACGCTGGATGTGGAAGGGTTGCCGTAGCGCATGCAGTAGTCCACTTCGACGTCGTCGCCGAACAGCGCTTTCAGGCGCGCCGTAATTTTCTCGGTCTGAGCGCGCGTAATGGTGCGAAGCGGGCTTTCGTCGCGCTCGGTGTTCCATATGCTTCTGTACGCTTTACCCGACGAGAACGGCCGCTTGGTCAAGATGATGGTTTGCAGCAGCGGCTGCCACTTCCAGTCGGCGTAATCCACCACCCGCTTGTCCGAGAGAAACTCGTTGAGATAGCGCCGCATGGACCAGTAGTCGGTATTGTCCGGCGTGCCCAGGTTGGCCAGCACCACGCCGACCCGTTTGCGGGCCACCGGCGGGTGCGAGGCCGGCGCGTGGGTCAAGCGCCCTTCGCCGGGTGCGTCTTTCGAAACGGTGTCGCTCATGGCCATCTCCTGCAGATTGAGTCGCCAAAGCTTATCACTTTTCAGCAAAGTGGCGGCATGAAGTTATACTATGAACACTATTCGTATAACTATGGATCAACTTATGTCCAAGCCGCTGCTGCTGGTCTTTGGCGACCAGCTGTCGCTATCGCTTCCGCTGCTGCAAAACACCCCGGAAAACGCCGTAGTGGCGCTTTGCGAGGTGAAGGAAGAAGCGCGCTACGTCCCCCACCATATCCACAAGATCGGCCTGTTTTTATCGGCAATGCGCCACTTCGCAAAAGCGCTCGAGGAGAAAGGGTTTCACGTGGCCTACAGCCGTCTCGACGACGAGCAGAATACCCACTCGCTGCTCGATGAAGCCGAGCGGCTGGCGCGCGCTCACGGCTGCGACGAAATCCACGCCACCCGCCCCGGCGAGTGGCGCCTGTGGGAGGCGATGCAGGATCGCCAAAGCGCGAAGCTTCCCTGGCTGCTCGGTGAGGACACGCGCTTTTTTACCACCCCGGACGAGTTCGCCGAGTGGATCAGAGGGCGCAAGCAGCCGCGCATGGAGTACTTCTACCGCGAGCAGCGAAAGCGCACCGGTCTTTTGATGGAAGACGGCGAGCCCGCCGGCGGCCAGTGGAATTTCGATCACGACAACCGCGAGCCGTTGAAAGGCCAGAAAAGCTTTCCCACCCTGCCCCAGCACGGTCAGGATGCGATCACCAAAGAGGCACTGGCCGATGCCGCGCGCCATTTCAGCGATCACATGGGCAGCATCGATAACTTCAACCTGCCGGTCACGCGCCGCCAGGCGCTGGCGGATCTCAAGCACTTCATCGACGAGGCGCTGCCGGATTTTGGCCGCTATCAGGACGCGATCAGCGACAGCGACCCGCTTCTCTACCACTCACGGCTCTCGGCGGCGATGAACATCGGCCTGCTGTCGCCTTTAGAGGTGTGTAAGGCCGCCGAAAAAAGCTATGCCGAAGGCAACGCGCCGATCAACGCCGTGGAGGGGTTCATCCGTCAGATACTGGGCTGGCGGGAGTACGTGCGCGGACTCTACTGGACGCAGATGCCAGACTATAAGCGCGAGAATCGACTCAACTTTCGCCGCGAACTGCCGGATTTATACTGGGACGCGCAGACGGACATGCGCTGCATGAACCGCGCAATTCAGATGACCATCGACAACGCCTACGCCCACCACATCCAGCGGCTGATGGTCACGGGCAATTTCGCGCTTTTATGTGGGGTCAAACCGGAGGCGCTTTGCGACTGGTACCTGGCCGTTTACGCCGACGCCAGCGAATGGGTCGAGCTTCCCAACACGCTCGGTATGGTGCTGCACGCCGACGGCGGCCTGATGGGCTCCAAGCCCTACTGCGCCTCGGGCAAGTACATCGATCGCATGTCGGATCACTGCGCCAACTGTCGCTACTCGCCCAAGCAGATGACCGGTACCCACGCCTGCCCGTTCAACAGCCTCTACTGGCATTTTCTCGAGCAAAACGAGAAGCGTCTGAGTCAGAACCCGCGCATGAAGCTGATTTACGGCTCCCTCAATAAAATGGGCGACGAAAAGCGCGACGCCATTCGCCAGCAGGCCGAAAGCTTTCTGCGCAAGCTCTCGACCAGCCAGGGCTATGGCCAGAAACACCACACCCAAGGATACAAGAGCCATTAACGTGAACAGCCAACGCTTTAAAAGCCTTAACGCCCGCGCGCCGGTGACGCTCTACTACGACGGCCACTGCCCGTTTTGTCTGAAAGAGGTCGCTTGGCTGGAAAAGCATCCGCGCCGCCAGCGCATCGAACTGGTGGATATTCAGGCCAGCACGTTCGACGCCGCCACCGTGGGGTGCAATTTCGATGACCTGATGGGCAAACTGCACGTCAAGGATCGAAACGAGCAGTGTTATATCGGCATGGAAGCCAGCCGGGCCCTGTATGCGGTGCTGGGCTACCGGCGGATGGTAGGGATGTCCTGCTTACCGGGCCTGCGCGGGGTGATGGATGCAGGCTACCGTTTGTTTGCCCGCTACCGCGTACGGCTGGGGCGGTGGGTGGAAAAGCGCCAAACGAGACACTCTCGGTGAGAAACCACTTGAGGCTCTAACGCCGCGTTAGAAAACGAGCGGCATGCGCGAGGCCAAGGGCTCGCTGTAGTGCGCGGCGCGGCCGATCATCTCGTCGTGGGGTACGTGCTGCACCAGATACGCGCGGTGAATGTCAGCCCGCTTGAGCTCGAGATAGACGTCGTCCAGCGAGCGAAACAGCATCGGCTTACCGCGCTGGGTCAACATGTGTCGGCTACCCTCGACATCCTCGAGCTCGACTTGGTAAAAGCGGCTGCCCGAGTGGGTAATTACCCGTATCTCGAAATTGCTGGAGCCTTCAACAAAGGTTTTCAGTTCGTTCAAATCCATGAATCTCTCCTGTTATTAGTGGTCATAAGGCACAGCCTGACGCCTCCCCATGACAGTTTTATTACCCTATCAGGGTAACAGTAGCGCAAATTTCGCCGCTTCACTAAGGCGCCCAAGCGCCAACGTAACAAAAGAGTTTTTTATCAGAGACCTGGCTCACCAAAAGCCCTTTTTGGCCTGCCTACTGATACTGGGAAGGATCGATGGCCTTGCCCAGAGAGTTACGGTCTATCCAGTTGCCGCCCTTGGTTTCTTTGTATCGAAACACGACCTTGTCGCCGATTTCTACGGGCAGCTCGCCGTCTTCGGTCTGGTAGCTAAAAGCTTCGCCGTTGACCACCAAGTGGTAGCGGTAAAGATCCGGCATGCCCAGCCACTCCTTGAACGGCCCTTCGCGCTCCAGCGACTCGAGTTCACCCCGGCCTTCGAGCTTGGGAAGACGCTTTTTGTTGCCTCGCTTAAAACCACCACCAGCCATGCGCTGCTCCTGTCGATTGAACGTTTGATCGAACGTGGTCACTCCGAGATCAATGAATGCACTCGGTCGTGCCGCCCACGCTGATATCACCCTACACATCGGTTTTCACGTTGAAGGGCGGCATTATACGGGCTGCGCCCCGTGGCTCAAGTCATTCGCCGAAGGCTTGGCCGTAGCTGTCCGGGGCCAGATCCTCGAAGCGGGTGTATTTGCCGATGAACGCCATATGAACCGTGCCGATCGGCCCGTTACGCTGTTTGCCGATGATCAGTTCGGCGAGCCCCTGGTTATCCGGGTTATCCGGGTTGTAAACCTCATCGCGGTAGACGAAGGCGATGACGTCGGCGTCCTGCTCGATGGCGCCGGATTCACGCAGATCCGACATGACCGGGCGCTTGTTGGGGCGCTGCTCCAGCGAGCGGTTGAGCTGGGAAAGCGCCACTACCGGGCAGCCGAACTCTTTCGCCAGCCCCTTGAGTGAGCGTGAAATCTCCGAGATCTCGCCGGTACGGTTTTCCGAAAAGCCGGGGATCTGCATCAGCTGAAGGTAGTCGATCATGATCAGCGCCATGTTGCCGTGTTCGCGCACGACGCGGCGGATCCGCGAGCGCATCTCGTTGGGCGAAAGCGCGGCAGTGTCATCGATGAACAGCTGCTTGTCCTTGAGAAGGTTCACCGCCGAGGTCAGCCGCGGCCAGTCCTCGTCCTCGAGCTGCCCCGAGCGCACGCGGGTCTGATCGATGCGTCCAAGCGACGAGAGCATCCTGAGCATCAGGGACTCTGCGGGCATCTCCATGGAAAATACCATCACCGGCTTGTCGCTCGAGATCACAGCGTGCTCAACCAGGTTCATGGCGAAGGTGGTCTTACCCATCGACGGGCGCCCGGCGATGATCACCAGATCCGAGGGCTGCCAGCCCGAGGTCATCTCGTCGAGATCGCGAAACCCGGAGGAGAGCCCGGTCATCTCGCCTTTCATGTTGAAAAGCTCGTCGATACGATCGACGGCCTTGGTGAGGAGCTCGCTCATGCCGATCGGCCCGCCGGTTTTGGGGCGCTCCTCGGCAATCTGAAACACCAGCCGCTCGGCTTCGTTCAACAGCTCGTCCGCGGGCCGGCCCTGAGGCGAGAAAGCACCGTCGGCGATCTGGTTGGCCGCGCGAATCAGCTTTCGAAGCGTGGCCCGCTCGCGCACGATATCGGCGTAGGCGCGAATATTGCTCGCCGACGGCGTGTTGCGCGCAAGCTCGGCCAAAAACCCGAGCCCGCCGACGCTATCGAGCTGGTCGCGCGCCTCCAGCGCCTCGGACAGCGTGATCACGTCCAGCGGCTGGCCAGACTCGGCCAGGTGGATCATGACGTTGAACACCAGCCGGTGCTCGTAGCGGTAGAAATCGTCCGCGGCCAGGCGCTCGGCGACGTTGTCCCAGGCCTGATTGTCGAGCATCAGCCCGCCAAGCACCGACTGCTCGGCCTCGAGCGAGTGCGGCGGAAGCTTCAGCGCCGCCGTTTCCTGATCCGCAGGGGACTCATCCATCCCGGGCTCCTTTCGATAGCGTCTTACGCGGGCAATAGCATCTTACGCGGCAATAGTACTGTGCGGGGTCACTGACAAGCGGCCCCATGTTACTCATGAGCCCGCCGGGCGCCTAGCACCCGGCGGTGGCGAAAACGATTTTGCAAGGCAGGGCCTTGCAAAATCGACTCCTTGCGCCCCTAAAGCAGTATAAAAACGAGGCAAAAACACGAGTCTAAAAAACGAGTTATAAAAACAAAGGGCGCGGGATAACCCGCGCCCTTTTCGGCGTCACCGGAGGTGGCAAAGCATCCGTTGGGATTACTCTGCAACCACCACTACGCGTACGGTTGCATCCACTTCGGCATGCAGGTGCAGGGCAATGTCGTATTCGCCGGTTTGACGAATCGGGCCCTCGGGCATGCGAACTTCGCTCTTGGCGACATCGATGCCGGCAGAGGAGATCGCATCGGCCAGATCGCGCGGACCGATCGAGCCAAACAGCTTGCCTTCGTCACCCGCTTTGGAGACCAGCGACAGTTCGATGTCGTTGAGCTGCTCAGCGCGCGCTTCGGCTTCTGATTTACGCTCGGCGGCTTGAGCTTCGAGCTCGGCACGCTGCGCTTCGAACGCTTCAACGTTCTCTTTGGTCGCCGGTACGGCCAGGCCGTACGGTACCAGGTAGTTACGACCGTAACCGGGCTTTACAGTGACCTTGTCACCCAGGCCGCCCAGCTTACCAATCTTGTCGAGCAGAATGACTTCCATCTCGTAAACCTCTAGTCAATTGCTGCGGGTAAGGCGTGCGCGAACGTTCGCGAAAGTATCAATCAGCCCCAACAGCAGCACAATGAGAATCGTGGGCAAGGTTGTGATCAGCAGTACATAAAATACCGCTAGCCACAGCCCGTTCATCCCCTTTAGTCCAATAAATCCGTGCACTAACGCAATGCCGGCCACTAACAGCGGCACCCAGCCAACGATCAGGAGCGCCTCGCCTCCGAGCACCAGCGCCACAACGCCAAGAATCGCCAATAGCGCGAACTCTTTAGGGCTCAAGCGCAGCGCGTGAAACTCTTCACGAAAGCCGCCCGGGTTATAAAGCCCGGCCTGCCAGCTGCGCCCCAGGGCCAGACAGGCGATCGATGCCAACAGCACGATCAACCCGGTGACCCCACCGACCACCAGCGCGGCGAGCGCTTGGGTGTCGTAGCCCTGGCGGGCGAACTCGGTGAGCATGTTGTCCACCTCTGCCGAGCTCTGCCTGAGCTGCTCGAGCATCAGCTCCGACCCACCGGGCAGGCTGAAGATACCGAGCTGGATCATGAAGGCCGACGCCAGCGTGCCGACGATCAGCGCTTCGCTCCAACGCATCCGCTCGCGCAGGATGACGGCCATCAGCGTCACCAGCAGCACACTGGCCAGCGGAATCACGTCGCCCTGCATCCACCAAAAACCGGCGGGGATGGCGGCGGCGAGAATCACCGGCAGCGCCGGGGCAAACCCGCGACGCAGCGTCACCAGAGCGGCAATGGCGGCTCCCAACCAAAAAAGCCAGGGCACCAGCGTTGCAAGCGACGCCACGCCAACGGCGTAGGGCGTTTTTCGCATCAGCCATCGTGCTAGTGCCAGCATCACATCAAGCGCTTACTGGTGGCTATCGGAATAGGGCAGTAGTGCCAGGTAGCGCGAACGCTTGATCGCGGTCGCCAGCTGGCGCTGGTAGCGTGCTTTGGTACCGGTGATACGGCTTGGAACGATCTTGCCGGTTTCGGTGATGTAAGCCTTCAGCGTGTCCAGATCCTTGTAGTCGATCTGCTTGACGCCTTCAGCGGTGAAGCGGCAAAACTTACGGCGACGGAAAAAACGTGCCATGGAGTAGCTCCTTTAAAACGTGCGGTGAATAAACTTAGGCAGTTTCTTCGGTTTCTGCTTCGGAGTCGGCATCAGCATCAGAGTCGTTGCGCGGCTTGTCTTCGCGACGCGGACGCTTCTCTTCTGCCGGCTTCATCATCGGCGAGGCTTCGGTGACCGCTTCCTTGCAGCGGACCACGAGGCTACGGATGATGGCATCGTTGAAACGGAAGATGTTTTCGATCTCTTCCAGCGTTTCACCGGTGCACTCGACGTTCATCAGCACGTAGTGAGCCTTGTGGATCTTGTTGATCGGGTAAGCCAGGTGACGACGGCCCCAATCTTCAAGGCGATGCACGGTGCCCGAATTTTCGGTCACGATGCTGGTGTAGCGCTCGACCATAGCCGGCACTTGCTCGCTCTGATCCGGGTGGACCATAAACACGATTTCATAATGACGCATGGAATCTCCTTGCGGTTTGACAGCTTCCGGTGCGCACCAATAAGGCTTGGCAGGGAAGCAAGGAGTTAACTGAATGCCCTACGCAAACGCGCTTTTAGCATCGTGGAGACCACGATGAAGCGTCGTTTAATCGCCTTGGCATCAAGCAGAACTTTCATGGTGTGAGGGAAAAACCCTCAAGGCGCCCGCAACGAATAAACGGGCGAGCGCATTTTAGAAGCGTTGGGGTCAACTTGCAAGCTGGCGCTGGCGAACCGCCTCGAACAGGCAGATCCCCGCGGCAACCGAGACGTTCAAACTCGACACCTGGCCGGCCATGGGCAATTTCGCCAGATGATCGCAGCCCTCGCGAGTCAGCCGGCGCATGCCCTTGCCCTCGGCGCCCATGACCAGCGCCGTGGGACCCTTGAAGTCGAGCTCATAAAGCGAGGCGTCGGCCTCTCCGGCGGTGCCGGTGATCCAGACGTTGTACTCCTTGAGCTTTTCAAGCGTGCGGGCGAGATTGGTGACCTGGTAGACCGGCACGACCTCCGCCGCGCCGCAGGCGACCTTGCGCACCGTGGCGTTAAGCGGCGCAGCGTTGTCCTTCGCCACGATCACGCCGTGAGCCCCGGCGGCATCGGCGCTACGCAGGCACGCGCCGAAGTTGTGCACGTCGGTGACGCCGTCGAGCACCAGCAAAAGCGGCGGCGCATCGGCCTGCCAGGCACGCAGCTTGAGCCACAGCGACTCCTCCCCTTCCGCCGTCAGCGGCGCGCAAAACGCGACCACGCCCTGGTGGGCGGCGCCGGCGGTGAGCTGGTCGAGAAGCTCTCGCGGCTGCTCCTTGAGCCGAGCGCCCTGAGTACGGGCGCGCTCGATCAAAAGATTCAAGCGCTTTCCCGCGCCTTGCTGAATCCAAAGCTCGCGCGGGGCCTCGCCCCGCTCCAGCAGACTTTCAAGGGCGTGAACGCCGTAGACCTGGTCGAGGCCTTCCGGCACCGGTACCGGCGCCGCCCCTTTTGAGCCACCACGCGTACCGCGCCTGGACGATGACTTCATCATTATCCCTTATTTAGCGGTGGTTTTTTGGGGGCGCGGCGACTGCGCTGCGGGCCGCTTTTGGTCGCTGTAGCCTCGCCCGTCGATTCAGGCTTTGAATCAGCCTTACCTGCGGGGGCTTGCGAGCGCTCACTTTCTTTGGCTTCAACCCTGGGCTCGGCCTTGCCTTCCGAGGCCTTGCCACCGCCACGTTTGGATGGCGAACGGCGCGGCTTCTCGGAAGCATCACCGCCTCCGGGGCGCTTGCGCGGCTGGCGGCGCGGGCGCGGCTTTTCGTCGCCGAGCGCGAAATCAATCTTGCGATCGTCCATGTCGACCCGCGCGACCTGTACTGTCAGGCCATCGCCCAGGCGATAGGTGGCACCGGTGCGCTCGCCCTTCAAGCGATGCTTCTCGGCTTCGTAGTGATAGTAGTCCGAGGGCAGCGAGGTCACGTGCACGAGACCTTCGACGAAGAAGGTGTCCAGGCGCACGAACAGCCCGAACTGGGTCACCGAGGCGATGGTGCCGTCAAAGGTTTCGCCAAGCTTGTCGGACATGAACTCGCATTTGAGCCAGCTTTCGACGTCGCGAGTCGCTTCATCCGCGCGGCGCTCGGTCATAGAGCAGTGCTCACCAAGCTCAAGCATCTGCTCGAAGGTGTAGGGGCACCACTTGCTCGGCGGCTCGACCGGGCCGCCTTCGACGCGCACCACGGTGCTGGTCTGGCGGGGTCCGCGAATCACCGAGCGAATCGCGCGGTGCACCAGCAAATCGGGGTAGCGACGAATCGGCGAAGTGAAGTGGGCGTAGGCCTGGTAGGCCAAACCGAAGTGACCTTCGTTTTGCGGCGAATAAACCGCCTGATTCATCGAGCGCAGCATGACCGTTTGAATAATGTCCGCATCCGGTCGGTCGCTGATCGCTTCTCTGAGCGCCTGATAGTCCTGGGGCGTGGGCTCGTCGCCGCCGCCAACGGAAAGGCCCAGCTCGCTCAAGAACAGACGCAGCTTGTCCAGACGCTCCGGGGTCGGGCGCTCGTGGATGCGGTAAAGCGCCGGCAGGTCGTGTTTGTCCAGAAAGCGTGCGGTCGCCACGTTTGCGGCGAGCATGCACTCTTCGATCATCTTGTGCGCATCGTTACGACTTCTGGGCACGATCTCCTGAATCTTGCGCTCTTCATTGAACACGATCGCGGTTTCGGTGGTATCGAAGTCGATCGCCCCGCGCTCTTCGCGCGCCTCGCGCAGAAGCTTGTAAAGCGCGTGCAGCCCCTCGATCGGCTTGACGAGGTCCTTGTGCTCTTCGCGAAGCTTTTGTCCCTGCTCGCTCTCCGGCTCCAGCATCGCTGCAACCTTGTTGTAGGTCAGCCGCGCGTGGGAGTTCATCACCGCTTCGTAGAACGAGTAGCGGCTGATCGCGCCGGTTTTGGAGATATTCATCTCGCACACCATCACGAGACGATCTACGTGCGGGTTCAGCGAGCAGAGCCCGTTGGAGAGCAGCTCCGGCAGCATGGGCACGACCTGGCCGGGGAAATAGACCGAGTTTCCGCGGGTACGCGCCTCGTCGTCCAGCGCGGTGCCCGGACGCACGTAGTGGGATACGTCGGCGATCGCAACGATCAGCTTCCAGCTGCCGGATTTGGTCTTCCAGGCGTACACCGCGTCGTCGAAATCCTTGGCCGACTCATCGTCGATGGTGACCAGGGGCAAATCGCGTAGATCCACCCGGTGCTTCTTGTCCTCTTCCAGGACCTCGGCGGAAATGCCGCTGGTCTGATCGAGCACTTCCGGCGGAAACTCCGCGGGGATCTCGTAGCTTCGAATCGCGATGTCGATTTCCATGCCCGGGTCCATGCGCTCGCCCAGCACCTCAATCACCTCGCCCATCGGCTGCACGCGGGTCGCGGGCTGCTGAGTGATGCGGGCCGAGATTACCTGGCCATCCTTCGCGCCTTCGCTGGCGGTATGGGGAATCAACACTTCCTGGGTGATCCGCGGGTTTTCCGGAATCAAAATGCCGAACTCCGGCGTATTGCTGCGATACACGCCCACCAGGGTTTGGGTGTTGCGCCCGATCACCTCGGCGATGGTGCCTTCGTCGCGCCCGCGCCGGTCGCGCCCGCTGACGCGCACCAATACGTGGTCGCCGTGGAAGACGCGACGCATCTGACGCGCGGGCAGCACGATATCCGGCTTTTTGCCGTCGTCGCGCAGCACGAAGCCGAAGCCGTCGCGGTGGCCCTGCACCTTGCCTTTGATCAGATCGAGCTTGTCGATCAGCGCATAGGCGCCGCGGCGGTCGCGCAGCACCTGGCCGTCGCGCTCCATCGCCGCCATGCGCCGGCGCACGGCTTCGAGGTGGTCTTCGTCTTCGATGCCCAGCATCCGGCTCATGTTTTCATGAGTGATCGGCTTGCCGTAGCTTTCGAGCGCGGCCAGCAGATACTCACGGCTGGGCGCGGGGTTGTCGTATTTGTGTGCCTCACGCTCAGCGTGCGGGTCATCACTTAACGTCCAGTACTTCATGCGTTCGTCGTCCCTGATGGCGTGTGCGAAAGGCAAGGAAAAAAGGCCGTGCAAAAGCACGCCTTGGATAGAGAGGCAGGCGCTTTGAATAGGCAAAACGCGCCGAAAATAGTCATGGTGTCTTTGGTCATCGGTGCAGTATAGCGCCGCCGCTTCAATCACCCAACCGTCGGCGCGCCCATTCGATCGATTTTTGATTCAAAAATCCGCCTGAACACTTGCATTTAGGCTTGGGCCTGGTATTATACGCGCCACTTGCCCAGATGGCGGAATTGGTAGACGCGCTAGCTTCAGGTGCTAGTGTCCGTATGGACGTGGAGGTTCAAGTCCTCTTCTGGGCACCAATCGATACCGTGTTATCCCCTTTTCACGAGATCGAGCGGTGTAAAACAAGTGGTTCGTATTCGCCCGGGTGGCGGAATTGGTAGACGCGCTAGCTTCAGGTGCTAGTGACTGTATGGTCGTGGAGGTTCAAGTCCTCTCCCGGGCACCAATCGAATACGAGCACATGATGCGCCCAGGTGGCGGAATTGGTAGACGCGCTAGCTTCAGGTGCTAGTGTCCGTATGGACGTGGAGGTTCAAGTCCTCTCCTGGGCACCATCGAGGTGTCGTCCGCATCATTATCAGGCCTTCCCGCTTTTTTAATTCCTCGTATTTTTTTAATAAGCCTCTGCAATGTTCCGATTATCGCGCGCTACTTAAGCCGTGCTCGAACCGACGCCGTCTTCCAGCGCCCGTCGATTCCCCTCTATTATCTGTTATGCCCTTACTGAAACCGCCCCGGCCGTTTCGAGACTTCCTCGAGCGCCCAGCCTTGGGTGTTGACCTCTCCTTCCAGTACCGATTCAACCGCTGGCGATAGCCGCGGGAAGAAATTAAGCCCGGTGCGCGCCTCTACGTCGTCGATGGTGACCAGGTAGTCCGCGAGCGGCTCGTTGCCGCGCACGTCCTGGGGCATGATGAAGGCCAGCGCCAGCGGGGCGTCGGCGTGGGGGGCGACGATGATCTTGTAAAACGCCTCGGGCACTTCGACCAAGCCCACACGGTTCAGGACGTTATCGGTAAAGCGCTTAGGGAAGATCGGGCCGGTAATGACCTGTAACACGTCAAAGCGCGGCGCGAAGTGATCCATTACCGACTCCTCCAGGCGCTGCCAAAGCTGGCGGTTCAGATTTGGCTTCTGGGGGCTCATGTTGCTCATCAGGAAGGTATCGAGCTGGGCGCTTCGGCCGTGAACCGCGGCGATTGCGTAGTTGGGCGCCATGTGGCCGCGATCATAGCCGCTGCCGGAGTAGCTGTCGGTACCGACCGGCCAGAGCGTTCGCCAGTCCGGTCGAAAGCCCGGCCGCGAACCGATACGGGTATCATCGGCAACTGCGGTGACCTGGTAACTGACCCAGAGCGGGTTGACGCGCACGTCCGACCAGCCAACGACGAAGCCGTCGTTTCGCAGTACGCGATGAAAGCTGGTGAAGCCGAGCTCGTTCCAGGTCGGCGCGCCCATCCAGACGACGTTTTGCAGCGCGTGGCGCTCCTGGTACTCCCAAAGCCCGCCCCCCACCACCACGAACAGCAGCGCAATGCCAAAGCGCCGCCCCTGACGGCGCCAGCGCGCAAGCGATTTTCCCAACGACTCTCTCCCCCACGCTCCCTTGTCGTCGCTGCTCGCGCGACACTTATCGTTCTTCGGTTATCTACCCGGCGCGGCTACCAGCCCAGGGAAAACATGGTTTCCAGATCGTGGCGCGAGTGAACCTGCATGGCGTTCAACGTTTCGGTGTCGCTGATACCCTCTACAGCGTTCAAGCGCTCGGTGACGAGCTCGGCAAGGCTTTCGAAGTCCCGGGTGCGGGCGATGGCGACCAGATCGTAGCGCCCGCAGGTCGAGTACACCTCGCTGATGCCCTCGACCTCCGCCAACCGCTCGGCCACGCCTTTTACCTGGCCCTTTTCGGTATTAATCAAAATGACAGCGTTTTGCATGGCGCCCTCGTTGGTCAACGTAATGAAAGTCTGCGTATTCAGGCCTGCGAGTATACCAGCCCCGCTCGGCGGGCCAAACGCTGCGATTGACGCGGTCTATTGCCGCGCATCCCAGAACCCATTAGAGACGCCTGCCCGCATGGGTTAAGATGCGTCATCGGTGAATGTTTTATCATGAGGCGATACCCAGAGCGCTATAGCGCCTCGCCCGCGACCTACCCGTGACAGCTCGCCCCGGATGACGGGCTCTTCGTTAGCAAGATCAGGAGATACCATGGCCGATCAAAGCCGCCGTACGTTCATGCGCAACAGTGTACTGGGTCTGGCTGCCCTGCCGCTGGGCGCCGGCGTTTTATCGAAAACCGCGTTCGCCCAGTCGCTGCCCCGGCTCGACCCGAGCGCCCCCGCCGCCCAGGCGCTCAACTACGTGGAAGAGGCGCAAAGCGCCAGCGACCACCCCGCCTTCAGCGAAGGCGAGCTCTGCTCCAACTGCATGTTCTTCACCGAGTCCAACGAAGGCTGCCAGCTCTTCCCGGAAAACAGCGTCGCTCCAAACGGCTGGTGCCAGTCCTGGACCTCGAAAGGGTAATCGCAAAAGTTCAAACCAGACGCTTTTAAACAGAGACCCCGCCACTTGTTGGCGGGGTCTCTGTTTGAGCCGGGTTCAAAACGCACTACGCGCCTTCGCCATCGCCCTCCTCTACCGGCCAGCGGTAGCGGTGCGTGACGCGCCCTTCGTCCATCGACACCAGATGCACCGGAAAGCCCCACAGCTTTTGCAGGTGGCGCATGACCGGGTAGACGCTGCGCTCCAGCGGCCGGCGGCTCTCCTGCACGTGATGCAGCGTCAACGATCGGTCGCCGCGAATGGCCGCCTCGAACACCTGGATGTTGGGCTCGCGAAGCGACAGCGCGTACTGGGCGGAGAGCGCGTTGCGCACCCGGCTGTAGCCCTGCTCGTTGTGAATCGCGCCCACGGCGAGCGTATCGCTTTGATCGTCGTCCACCATCACAAAAAGCTTGAGATCGCGAATCACCTTCGGCGAGAGAAACTGCTGGATGAACGACTCATCCTTGAAGTTGCGCATGGCGAACTCCAGCGTCTCCCGCCAGGGCGAGCCCGCGATATCCGGAAACCAGGCGCGGTCCTCTTCTGTGGGCGCGGTGCAGATGCGCTCGATATCACGAAAGATCGCAAAGCCCAGCGCGTAGGGGTTGATCCCGCTGTAGTAGGGGCTGTCAAACTCCGGCTGATTGATGACCGCCGCGTGGGACTGCAAAAACTCGAGCATCAGGCCTTCGTCCACGTGGCCATCGTCATAGAGCCGGTTCATCAGAGTGTAGTGCCAGAAGCAGGCCCAGCCCTCGTTCATCACCTGGGTCTGGCGCTGCGGGTAGAAATACTGGGCGAGCTTGCGCACAATGCGCACGATTTCGCGCTGCCAGGGCGCGAGCAGCGGCGCGTTTTTCTCGATGAAGTAGAGCAGGTTCTCCTGAGACTCCGACGGGTAGCGCCCGCCCTCGTGCAGACCCAGCGGGTCGTTCTCGTCATGAAGCCCGCCCGGCAGCGTCTCGCTCTTCTCGAGGGGTTTAGGGATGGTGCGCCAAAGCATGTTGACTTGGGTTTGCAGGTAGGCCTCACGCTCCTGCTGGCGGGCGGCTTCCTGGGCAGCGGAGATTTTCGAGGGCCGCTTGTAGCGGTCCACGCCGTAGTTTTGCAGCGCGTGGCAGGCGTCGAGCAGTTGCTCGACGGCGTGAGTACCGTGGCGCTCCTCACACCGGGCAATGTACTTTCGCGCAAACACCAGGTAGTCGACGATGGAGTCGGCCTCGGTCCAGGTACGAAACAGGTAGTTGCCCTTGAAAAAGGAGTTGTGGCCGTAGCAGGCGTGGGCCATGACCAGTACCTGCATCATCAGCGTGTTCTCTTCCATCAGGTACGCGATGCAGGGGTCGGAGTTGATCACGAGCTCATAAGCCAGCCCCATCTGGCCGCGCTTGTAGGCCTGTTGCACGGCGAGAAACTGCTTGCCGAAGGACCAGTGGTGATAGCCCACAGGCATGCCGACGCTGGCGTAGGCATCCATCATCTGCTCGGTAGTGATCACCTCGATCTGATTGGGGTAGGTATCGAGCCGATACTCGTCGGCGAGTGCTGCCAGCACCTCGTCGAAGCGCTCGAGAATGTCGAAATTCCAGTCAGAGCCCGTGGCGATGGGGCCAGACGCGGGTGCATCGGAAGAGACTCGCATCGCGTACTCCTCGAAAAACAGGATCGGATCAGGGCGACGTGGTCAGCCGGCGTTTGAACAGCTCGCGAAAGACCGGGTAGATATCGCCGGCTTCGAAAATCTGGCGCATCGCGAAACGCTCGCTGAACCGCTTGGCCACGGTTTCGTACTCGTGCCAGAGCGACTGGTGCTCGTGCGGGGTGATCTCCACGTAGGCGAAGTATTGAAGGTTCGGCATTAGCTCCTTGATCAACAGATCGCGGCAGATCGAGGAGTCGTCATCCCAGTTGTCGCCGTCGGAAGCCTGAGCGACGTAAAGATTCCATTGGCTTGCCGGGTAGCGCTTCTCGACGATGCCGTGAACGAGCTTCAAGGCGCTCGAGACGATCGTGCCGCCGGTTTCCCGGGAGTAGAAAAACTCCTCCTCGCTGACCTCGCGGGCGGCGGTGTGGTGGCGCACGAAAACGAGCTCCACTTTCTCGTAGTGCTTCTCCAAAAACAGGTACAGCAGCAAGAAAAAGCGCTTGGCGATATCCTTGTGGTTCTGGGTCATCGAGCCGGAGACGTCCATGACGCAGAAAATCACCGCCTGGCTTGAGGGCTGGGGCTCCGGGGCGAGCTGGTGATAGCGAAGGTCCACGGTATCGATGAACGGCACCGACGCGATGCGCTTTTCGAGCCGCTTGATCTCGGCCTCAAGCTCAGCGATGCGCGCCGGGTTTCTCAGGATCGAATCCTTGCCGAGTTCCTCGGCCAGCGCCAGCTGCGCCTCCATCAGCGCGCGCTTGATCGGCGCGCGCATGGCAATGCGCCGGGCGTAGGCCTCGCGCATCGAGCGGGTCACGCTCATGCGCGAAGGCACGCCGTCGCGGGCAAGCCCGGCGCGCACCATCTTGATCTCCTCCATGGTCTTGAGCGGCTTGCGCTGCAGGTGGGGAAGCTCAAGCCCATCGAACACGAACTCAAGAAACTCCTCGCGGCTTAGGGTAAAGGCGAACTCGTCATCGCCCTGGCCCTGATTGCTCGCTTTACCTTCGCCGGCCCCACCGCCCCCGCCGCCGCTTGGCGGACGGCGGATCCGGTCACCTTCGAGAAACTCCTTGTTGCCGGGCGAGACGATACTTCGCTTGCCGCCCGGGCCGTGCTGAAAAACCGGCTCGGAAATATCGCGGGTCGGGATGGAAACGCTTTCGCCGCGCTGCATGTCGGTGATTGAGCGGCGGTTGACCGCCTCCTCCACCGAGCGCTTGATGTGGTGACGATAGCGCTCGAGAAAGCGCTGCCGGTTGACCGCGCTTTTGTGCTTCGCATTGGGCCTACGATCGATGAAGTAGGTCATACGACCTCCTTGAACCGGGCTACAAAAACCAGCGCTACTGAGATTTACGTACGCGCAAGTACCACTCCGACAGCAGGCGCACCTGTTTCTCGGTATAACCCCGCTCGACCATGCGCTCGACGAAATCCTCGTGCTTTTTCTGATCCGATTTCGACGCCTTGGCGTTGAAGGAGATCACCGGCAAAAGTTCCTCGGTATTGGCGAACATCTTGTGCTCGATCACGCCTCTGAGCTTTTCGTAGGACTGCCAGCTCGGGTTCATGCCGTTGTTCTGGGCACGCGCGCGCAGCACGAAGTTGACCACCTCGTGGCGGAAATCCTTCGGGTTGGAGATGCCCGCCGGCTTCTCGATCTTTTCGAGTTCCTCGTTGAGCGACTGGCGGTTCAAGAGCTCACCGGTTTCCGGGTCGCGGTACTCCTGGTCCTGAATCCAGAAGTCGGCGTAGGTCACGTAGCGGTCGAAAATGTTCTGGCCGTACTCGCTGTAGGACTCCAGATACGCGGTCTGAATCTCCTTGCCGATGAACTCGACGTAGCGCGGCGCCAAAAACTCCTTGATGAACCCGATATAGCGCTCGAACACTTCGGCGGGCAGCTGTTCGCGCTCCAGCGCCTGCTCCAGCACGTACAGAAGATGCACCGGGTTGGCGGCGACCTCGGTGCTGTCGAAGTTGAACACTTTCGACAGGATCTTGAAGGCAAAGCGGGTCGAAAGCCCCTGCATGCCCTCATCCACCCCGGCGGCGTCGCGATACTCCTGGATCGACTTCGCCCGCGGGTCGGTGTCCTTCAGGTTTTCGCCGTCGTAGACGCGCATCTTGGAGTAGACGCTGGAGTTCTCCGGCACCTTGAGCCTTGAAAGCGTGGTGAACTGCGCCAGCATGCGCAGCGTGTCCGGCGCGCAGGGTGCCTGGTTGAGCGAGGACTCCTCGAGAAGCTTTTGGTAGATGCTGATCTCTTCGGAAACGCGCAGGCAGTACGGCACCTTGACGATGTAGACGCGGTCGAGAAATGCCTCGTTGTTACGGTTGTTGCGAAACGCCTGCCACTCGGACTCGTTGGAGTGGGCGAGAATCACACCGTCGAAGGGGATCGCGCCCATACCTTCGGTGGGGTTGTAGTTGCCCTCTTGGGTCGCGGTCAAAAGCGGGTGGAGCACCTTGATCGGCGCCTTGAACATCTCGACGAACTCCATCAATCCCTGGTTGGCGCGGCAAAGCCCGCCGGAAAAGCTGTAGGCGTCTGGATCGTCCTGGGAGAAGAGCTCGAGTTTGCGAATATCGACCTTGCCCACCAGCGAGGAGATATCCTGGTTGTTCTCGTCACCCGGCTCGGTCTTGGAGATCGCGATTTGATTGAGCCGCGAGGGATACAGGCGCACCACGCGAAACTGCGAGATATCGCCACCGTTCTCCTTTAACCGCTTGGCCGCCCAGGGCGACATCACGCTTTTTAGATAGCGCCTGGGAATACCGTACTCCTGCTCCAGAAGCTCGCCATCCTCTTCCGGCGAGAAAAGCCCCAGCGGGGACTCCTGCACCGGCGAATCCTTGATCGCGTAAAAGGGAATGCGCTCCATCAAGAGCTTCAAGCGCTCGGCAAGCGACGACTTACCGCCGCCGACCGGACCCAGCAGGTAGAGGATCTGCTTGCGCTCTTCAAGGCCTTGGGCGGCGTGGCGAAAGTAAGCCACGATCTGCTCGATGGCATCTTCCATACCGTGAAATTCAGCAAACGCCGGGTAGCGGCGGATCACCTTGTTGGAAAAAATGCGTGAAAGGCGCGGGTCTTTGGCGGTATCGATTACCTCCGGCTCGCCGATCGCCTCGAGCATACGCTCGGAGGCGCTGGCGTAGACCTTCGGATCGCGTTTACAAAGGGCGAGATACTCCTCGAGGGTCAACTCTTCCTGCTGAATACGGGCGAACCGGTCTTGAACGTGATCAAAGATGCTCATTGAACTCTCCTGTGGCCCAGCCTCAGGTATACCGCTCAACCACCCTGTCAGTGCGGTGTACCAAACGAGGTATCGCTCTATTAGCGTAGACAGCATTAATCGAAAAAGAGTGATAAAAACTTCAACGCTAGAATGAATTTCGGGTTGAAAACAGGATGTTTCGCCTACCGCTTTAACGCGGTACTGGAACCCGGGGGGCGGCTCATGTTCGAATGGGAAGCACTAACTCAGGTCACGCCGAAAGGCGCCTACCTGACCGTTGATACGCTTGCTTTCTATGCCTGCTTTTACAACACTGGCTGTTCCAACATTTGCTTTTCTGACGCTTGCTTTTACAGCACTTGCTTTTACAAAACCCGGAGATATGAACGTATGCCGATTCGTCGCGCGCTGATTACCGCTTTACTTCCCCTGCTGGCGGCCACCGCCGCTTCAACGGTTCAGGCCCAGCAGAGCGCCCCGAACGTCGATACCCAGCGCTTTCAGGATTGGGAAGTGCGCTGCCCCGCCGGCAATACCGGCCAGCAGAGCTGCACCATGAACCAGATCGTCAACAATCCGGACAGCAACGAGCCGCTGATGCGCGCCATGGTGGGCTACCCACCCCAGGCCCAAGGCATGGCGGTGATGGCCTTCGTCATGCCGCTGGGCGTTAACCTGGCGCCGGGCATGCAGCTGCAGGTCGACAGCAACGAGCCGGTCGGATTTCCCTACCAGTTCTGCCAAGAGCAGGGCTGCCGGGCGGATCTGCCGCTGGAAGCAAGCCTTCTGCAGCAGCTTCGCGGCGGCTCTACCGCGACCGTCAGCGCCATCGCGCCGGACGGCCAGCGTCTGGATCTGAACCTGTCGCTCATGGGCTTTACCAGCGCGAGCCAGCAAATCTCGCCCTGATCCCGCCTTCCCCGCACCGCACGCCGCACTTTCATGTGCGGCGCGCGCGTTTCTAGCGTGCGCTCATTGCCTCGCTGACATCGGCCAGAAGCTGGTCCAGAAGCTCGACGGTGGTGTTCCAGGCGCATACGAAGCGCGCCCCGCCGGCGCCGATGAAGGTATAGAACGTCCAGCCGCGGGCTCTTAACGTCTCGACCACGTGGGCAGGAAGCTCGACGAACACGCTGTTGGCTTGGGTGGGAAACATCAGCGATACATCGGGAAGCTGCTGCAAGCCCTCACTGAGATAGCGCGCCATGGCGTTGGCGTGCTGGGCATTGGTCAGCCAGGCGCCACTTTCCAAAAGCCCAAGCCAGGGGGCGGAGACGTAGCGCATCTTGGAGGCGAGCTGGCCGGCCTGCTTGCAGCGATAGGAGAAGTCCTCGGCGAGCTCGCGGTTGAAGAACAAAATCGCCTCGCCAAAGGCCAGCCCGTTTTTGGTGCCGGAAAAGCAGAGCGCGTCCACGCCCACCTGCCAGGTCAGCTCCGCCGGGCTTGCGCCCAGGCTTGCGCACGCATTGGCGAAGCGCGCGCCGTCCATGTGCAGGCGAAGGTCATGCTTGTCCGCCACCGCGCGAATGGCCAAAAGCTCCTCGCGCGAATACACCGTGCCCACTTCGGTGGCCTGGGTGAGCGAGACGACTTTAGGCTTGGGGTAGTGGATATCGGAGCGCTTGGTGACCAGCGCCTCGATGCCGTCCGGGGTGAGCTTGCCGTTGGCGCCGGGCGAGGTCAAAAGCTTGGCGCCGTTGGAGAAGAACTCCGGGCCGCCGCACTCGTCGGTTTCGATATGGGCGAGCTCGTGGCAGATCACGCTGTGGTAGCTGCGCCCCATGGCCGAAAGCGCCAGCGAGTTGGCGGCGGTACCGTTGAACACGAAAAACACGTCGCAGTCGAAATCGAACATTTCGCGAAATCGATCCGCCGCGCGCGCGGTCCAGGTATCGTTGCCGTAGGCCAGATCATCGCTATCGTTGGCCTTCATCAGGTACTGCATCGCTTCCGGGCAGATACCCGAGGTGTTGTCGCTGGCGAGAAACCGGGGGGTGCACTCCGAAGGCATGTTGGATGGGTCCTTGTGGCTGACGAGCGCGGGCGAGCTGGGTGCCACTCACCGGACGCTGCGGTACGAAAACGCCCGCGGCGAGCGGTACGCGCGCCGCGGGCAAGAGGGTCTCAGTCTAGCGCTAATCCAATGAAAGCGTCATACGGACTCTAAACGCCGCCTAGAGCGTCGCCGCCAAGCGCATGCCCTGATCGATCGCCCGCTTGGCGTCGAGCTCGGAAGCTTCATCGGCGCCGCCGATCACGTATACCTCGCTCCCGGCTTGTTCAAGCGGTGTGACGAGATCGCGCACCGACTCCTGCCCGGCGCAAACCACGATGCTGTCCACCTTCAGTACCTGCTCTTCGCCGTTTTGGCGAATGTGCAGCCCCTCGTCGTCTATGCGCAGATATTCGCAGCCAACGAGGGTTTTCACTCCGCGCGCCTTGAGCGCGGCGCGGTGCACCCAGCCGGTGGTCTTGCCAAGGCCCTTGCCGGGCTTCGAGCTTTTACGCTGAAGCATGGTGATGCGCCGGGCCGGTACCGGCGGGTTGGGTGCCGTGAGGCCGCCACGCTCGCTGACCTTCAAATCCACGCCCCACTCCTGGCACCAGGCGTCTACATCGAGCGCCGGATGCCCCACGTGGGACAAAAGCTCGGAGACGTCGAAGCCGATGCCGCCAGCGCCGATCACCGCCACCTCGGGCCCGACACGGTCCGGCTGTTCGATCGCATCGGCGTAGCTAAGCACGCTCGGGTGATCCGCGCCGGGAAGATCGAGCGCGCGCGGCGTCACTCCGGTGGCGATCACCACCGCGTCGAAATCGGCAAGCGCCTCGGCGGTGGCTTCCACGTTCAGGCATACCTTTACGGCGTATTTATCCAGCATGACGTGGAAGTAGCGTAGCGTTTCGTCGAACTCCTCCTTGCCGGGAATCTTGCGCGCGTAATTGAACTGCCCGCCAAGCTCGCCCTGGCGCTCGAACAGCGTCACCGCGTGGCCGCGGCCGGCCGCCGCCACCGCCGTGGCGAGCCCCGCCGGGCCGCCGCCGACCACCGCTACCCGCTTGGAGGTTTCAGCGGGCGCAAGGCTGAACTCGGTTTCGTGGCACGCCCGCGGGTTGACCAGACACGATGTCAGCTTACCGGCGAAGGTGTGATCCAGACACGCCTGGTTGCAGGCGATGCAGGTATTGATCTCATCGCTCTGGCCCTGGGCGGCCTTTTGCACCCAGGCCGGGTCGGCGAGAAACGGGCGCGCCATCGAGACCATGTCGGCGTGACCCTCGGCCAGCACGCGCTCGGCCACCTCCGGCATGTTGATGCGGTTGGTGGTGATCAGCGGAATCGACAGCGCCGAGCGAATCCGCTGGGTCACTTCGGTGAACGCCGCGCGCGGCACGCTGGTGACGATGGTCGGCACCCGCGCCTCGTGCCAGCCGATGCCGGTGTTGATCACGTTGGCTCCCGCCGCCTCGATCGCCTGGCCAAGCGCCACGACCTCCTCCCAGCTGCTGCCCTCTTCGACCAGATCGATCATCGAGAGGCGAAAGATGAGCAGAAAGCGCTCGCCCACCGCTTCGCGAATGCGCTTCACGATCTCCACTGGAAAGCGGATGCGCGCCTGAAAATCCCCGCCCCACTCGTCATCGCGCTGGTTGGTGCGCCGGCAGATGAACTGATTGATCAGATACCCTTCCGAGCCCATCACCTCGACGCCGTCGTAGCCCGCCTTTTGGGCGAGCAGCGCGCAGCGCACGTAGTCGTCGATCTGCTGCTCGACCTCGTGGGTATCCAGCGCTCTTGGAGCGTGCGGGTTGATCGGCGCCTGCAGCGCCGAGGGCGCGACCAATTTCGGCGAGTAGGCGTAGCGCCCGGCGTGCAGAATTTGCATGCAAAGATGCCCGCCCTCGGCGTGCACGGCGTCCACGACCTGGCGGTGCTCGGAAAGCTCTGACTCATCGACCAACGCGCTTGCGCCTTCGAACACCGCGCCTTCCGGGTTGGGGGCGATGCCGCCGGTGACGATCAAACTCACGCCCAGGCGAGCGCGCTCGGCGTAAAACGCCGCCAACCGGGCGAAGCCGCCACGGGTCTCCTCGAGATTGGTGTGCATCGAGCCCATCAGCACGCGGTTGGGGAGCGTCAGATGGCCAAGCATTATGGGCGTGAACAGGTGCGGATAGGCGAGCGGCTTTGTCATCACGGTCTCTCGGCGTTGTTGAAGTCGTTATTAAAATCGTAGCTGGAATCGTTATTGAAATCGTAGCTGGAACCGTTGTTCAAACAGTATCGAGCGCTTTTACGGCGCGTTCTAAACAATATTCAAACAAGCGTATGACATTGGCCAGCCGGCGTACAGCGTCGGCGCCCTGTGGCGGCGCAAGGGTTTTGGTTTTGCCCCCTTGCCCACGCGCCAAAAGCGCGTCACATTAACCGGCTAACGAACAAGGAACCCGCTATGCCGTTGATTTACTTCCTCGCTCCGCTGGCCACGGTGATGATCTGGTCGGGCAACATGACCATCAACCAGCTCACCGTCGGTACCATCGCGCCGAGCAGCATCGCCTTTTTGCGCTGGTTTCTCGCTTTGCTGGTCATGACGCCGCTGGTGCTGCCGGCCACGCTCAAGCATCTTCCGGAGATTCGCCGCAACTGGCCAAAGCTTGCCACGCTAGGGCTACTCGGCATGGGGCTTTGGCAGGGTCTTGGGTACGTGGCGGCGGAAACCACTACCGCCACCAACATGGGAATTCTCGCCGCCATGGTGCCGCTTTTGACGGTGCTTTTGAGCGCGCTGATTCTGCGCGAGCCGCCCACGCTTGGCGGGGTGATCGGCGGGCTGTTGGCGTTTGTCGGCGTGAGCATTCTGCTCGGCCAAGGCAACCCGCTGTCGCTTTTGAAGCTCGAGGTCGCCTTTGGCGATGCGCTGATGGTGATCGCCGCGATCTGTTACGCCCTTTACGGGGTGATGCTCAAGCGCTGGCAGATGAACCTGCCGCCTTGGGTGATGCTTTACGCCCAGGTCTGCTTTGCGGTGCTGTTTTTGCTGCCGCCCTATCTTCTGGGGCCGATGACGCCGATCGACGGCCAGAACGTCTGGCTGATTCTCTACGCCGGCATTCCCGCCTCGATCATCACCACCTTTTTGTGGATGCGCGCGGTACGCCAGATCGGCGCCAACCAGGCGAGCATCTTCATCAATTTGATGCTGCTTTTTAGCGCGCTGATCGCCATGGCGTTTTTGGACGAGCGGATTGCAAGCTTTCATCTCTACGGCGGCCTGCTGATTCTGGCCGGCGTGATCATGGCGCAGACGTTCACCCGCCCGCTGGTCGGCATGGCCGGCAAAAAAGCCCGCAGCGCGCAGCAGTGATACACTAGTCACACTCTTTTTCACGTCTTTCTCAACGGTGGGTACCCACGACTATGTCCCTTGAAGAGCTGCATCTCAATCTTCGCAACCTGACGAGCGACGACTACGACCAGCTGAAAACGCTGATGGACGCGGTTTATCACGACATCGGCGGCGCCTGGCCCAAGCACACCATCGACAAACTGATCCAGGCCTTCCCCGACGGCCAGATCGCCATCGAGGACGACGGCGTGCTGGTGGGCGTGGCGCTCACCGTTCAGGTGGATTACGACGAGTTCTCCAACCCTCACCGCTACGACGATTTGATCGGCCACCGCGAAGTCATCCTCAATGACGAAGAGGGTGACGCGATGTACGGCCTCGACGTGCTGATTCACCCGGATTATCGCGGCTACCGGCTGGGCCGGCGCCTTTACGAGGCGCGCAAGGAGCTCTGCCGCTCGCACAACCTGCGCGCGATTCTCGCCGGCGGGCGCATTCCGGAGTATCACCAGTACGCCGACGAGCTGACACCGGCCCAGTACATCGACAAGGTCTCGCGCAAGGAGATCTACGATCCGATCTTATCGTTCCAACTGGCCAACGACTTCCAGGTCAAGCGGCTGTTGCGCAAGTACCTGCCGGAGGACGCCCAGTCCCGCGGCTACGCCACACTCCTGGAGTGGAACAACATTTTGTTCGAGCCCGCCGACAGCGTGCTCGATACCCGTCCCACTCAGGTACGCGTCGGCGCGGTGCAGTGGCAAATGCGTGAATTCTCCTCGGTGGAGGCCGCGCTTCAGCAGATCGAGTACTTCGTCGATGCGCTGTCGGATTACCAAAGCGACTTCGCCGTGTTCCCGGAGCTTTTCAACGCGCCGCTGATGGGCCTACAGGACCGTGCCGCCCAGCAGGACCAGATGGCCGCGGTGCGTTTTCTCGCCGGCTTTACCGAGCGCTTCAAAAGCGAGTTGTCGCGCATGGCGGTCTCCTACAACATCAACATCGTTGGCGGGTCGATGATCGAGGCGGGTGCAGACGACCGCCTCTACAACGTGGCGTACCTCTTTCACCGCGACGGCGAGATCGAAAAGCAGGCGAAGCTGCACATCACCCCTCAGGAACGCCGCGACTGGGTAATCGAAGGCGGCGATGATCTGCAGGTGTTCGACACCGACGCCGGCCGCGTGGGCATTTTGATCTGCTACGACGTCGAGTTCCCGGAGCTTGGCCGGCTGCTCGCCGATCAGGACATGGACATTCTGTTCGTGCCCTTCTGGACCGATACCAAGAACGGCTACCTGCGCGTGCGTCACTGCGGCCAGGCCCGGGCGATCGAAAACGAGTGCTACGTGGTGCTATGCGGGAGTGTGGGCAACTTGCCGTCGATCGAGAACCTCGACATCCAGTACGCCCAGTCGGCGGTATTCACGCCCTCGGACTTCGCCTTCCCCCACGACGCGGTACTGGCGGAAACCACGCCCAACACCGAGATGATCTTCTTCTCGGATCTCGACCTGACGCGGCTCACGGTGGTGCGCGCCGAAGGCTCGGTGACCAACCTAAAAGATCGCCGCAAGGATCTGTTCGACCTGCGCTGGCGCGACTGGTCCTGGAAGTCCGGGGCGAATCTGGACGATTGAAGTAAAACAGGTCATAACGCCGCTCCGGCCAACCCCGGCAGCGCTATTGTAGGAGCCCAATTCATTGGGCGATGGCGGCGTTAGCCGCCCCCAGGTGATAGCGGCCCGTTATGAGGCCATCCCGCCTAACACACCGGCAGCGCTGCGCGCTGCATCGCTGGCTGACGCCTGCTCCTACGGGGTGTCCGGCCATACCAGATGGCGCGGCACCCGGCCCTTGTCGTCGAAAGCAACCCCTTCGGCGCGCAGCTTTTCGTGCTGGCGGGCCGCGCCGCCGTGGTCGGCCAGCGCAAGGCTTGCCGAGATCACCCGGTGCCAAGGCAGCTCGTGGCCCTCGGGCAGATGCCGCATGGCGGAGCCGACCGAGCGCGCCGTGGCGCCTTCGGTCATCGCCGCGATACGCCCGTAGGTGGTCACCCGCCCTTCGGGAATCTGGGCCACGATGGTGTAGATCTGCTCCAGAATCACCGAGCGCATGAAGTAACCTCTTGGAGAGACATCAAGGAACGGCCGCCTCAAAGCCGATGGTTTCGGCACTAAAAGATGGCGTTGACCCCGCCAAAACGGGCGGGGTCAGCGAGCGCTAGCGCGCTAGTCGCGATCCGGCCAAGCGTTGGGGTCGACCTTGTGCGCGAGCTTCGGGAAGTCGCGAGGTCTGAACACCGGCTCCACCCCTGCCTTGAGCTGGGTTTCGTAATCGCGAAACAGCGCAAAGGCGATGGGCGAAAGCATCAAAATCGCGATCAGGTTGATGATCGCCATGGTGCCCATGGACAGGTTAGCGAAGTTCCAGATAGCCTCGAGACTCGCTCTCGCACCAATCATGATCATGCTAAGCACGGCGATACGATACACAAACACAGCTATGGTAGCGCGCCCCTTGGCGAGGTATTCGATATTGGACTCACCATAGGAATAATTGGCAATGATCGAGGTAAAGGCAAAGAGCAAAATACTCACGGCCACAAACATGCCGCCCCAATCGCCTACGTGGATTGAAAGCGCCATTTGAGTGAGCTGAATACCCTTGTTTTCATCGCCAGCTAAAAGCTCGGGGCCAGCCATGATGATGATCGCCGCCGTCGCGGTACAAATGACCAACGTATCTAAAAACACGCCGAGCATTTGAATGAATCCTTGGGCAGCCGGATGATCAGGCCGAGTGCTGGCGGTAGCCGCGGCGTTCGGCGCCGAGCCCATACCCGCCTCGTTGGAAAACAGTCCCCGCTGAATACCATTCATGATCGTTTGCGAGATCGCATAGCCAACCACCCCGCCCGCGGCCTGATTCAGGCCAAATGCGCTTTGCAAGATCGTCATCAACGCAGCAGGAAAATCCGCTATGTTGAGACCAACTACCACTAGTGCCAGTATCAGGTATAACAGCGCCATCAACGGGACAACGAGCTCGGCCACCTTGGCAATCGATTTTAAACCACCAAAAATAATCGGTGAGACCACTACCACTAGCACAACGCCCATCACCCAAGTGGGAACATCGAAGGCCTGCTCCATTGCTTGGGCAATGGCATTTGACTGAACGCTATTGAAGGCCAAACCAAAGGCGATGATCAGACAGACTGAGAAGAGCACCGCCATCCAGCGAAGGCCAAGACCTCGCTCGATATATCGGGCCGGCCCGCCTCTAAAAGTGTTATCACCATGATCGGTCTTGTAAGCCTGGGCGAGCGTAGATTCAATAAAGCTGGTTGACATGCCGACGACGGCCGTCATCCACATCCAGAAGACAGCACCCGGGCCACCGTAGTAGATCGCGACCGCAACACCTGCCAGATTGCCGGTTCCTACTCGGGCTGCAAGGCTTGTCGAGAGTGCCTGGAAAGAGGAAACACCACCGTCAGCATGACGTGAGTTTTTAAGCAACTTGAACATGTGGCCAAAGTAGCGCGCCTGAATGCCACCAGTTCGTAACGTAAAATAAAGACCGGCGCCAAGTAGCAAATATATGAGCACATAGTCCCATAACAGCCCGTTGCCGAGCTCAACCGCCGAGTTCCAAAGCGGCGCAAAAGAGAAATCCATACAGGCACCTTTAATAACGTTTAAGCCGGGCCATTCTTCATGGCCAAGTGAAAATGGCAAGCAAATTCATTATTTCTTTAGTCTCACTGCTTGAATCGTTAAAGCGTGAGACGGCTATTCCCAGCATCGTATTAGGCCTTAACCCAAGGCTCGCATGACAAAGACATCACGCGCTTCGGTTTCTCTACCCAGTGATCGAACAAGACGTAAGCCGCCATTGAACGCCTTAAGACGAACAAAAAGCGATCCATGCAGATGCTCATCGTGGATAACAGGAAGGACTGGGCTATCGTTGAAGCGCAACTTGATGAGCGCCATCTTCAACCCACCGGCCGGCTAGCGTATGCTGACGCTCTTTGAAACGGCCGGTGATCAACGGGATGTCACGCACGCTTTTAAAGGGCCTGGGCCTGGTCGCCCTGCTTGTTACGCTCGCCTTCGGCTGGCGCTGGCTTCAGCACTCCGGGTACATGAGCGCCCAAGGGCTCAACGATGCCATCGAGTACGTCAGCCGTTGGCGCGACGCGCCCTGGATGTTCGCCGCGGTGCTGGTGGTGTACAACGCAACGCTTCTGGTGATGTTTCCGCTAACGCTTTTGGTGGTGGCGACCGGGCTTTTGTTCGGCCCGGCCTGGGGGCTTTTCTACGCCACGATCGGCACGCTGAGCTTTTCGGTACTCTCCTACTGGATCGGTCACTGGCTGGGGCGCGACGCGCTGATGGACTACGGCGGGCGCCACCTGCGGGGGCTGTCGGGCTACCTCTCCAAACGTGGCATTCGCACCATGATCGTGATCAACGTGCTGCCGCTGGCGCCGTTTCCTCTCACCAACATGCTGGCCGGCGCCTTTCACCTGCGCTTTCGCGACTACATGATCGGCTCGACGATCGGCATCGTGCCGGGACTGGCCGCGGTGATTCTGCTGGGCAGCCAGCTCGGCGCGCTTTTGACCGCCGCCAGCAAGCGTGAAGTCGCCTTTGCGCTCGGCGGGCTGGCGCTGGGGGCGGTGCTTCTTTACGCCCTGAAACGCTACGCCGATGCGCGGGCGGCGCGGCGCAAGGCTCAGCGTGCAGCACAAGACGAACCAACGCGTGAGGATCAGCGCGACGACGTGTGATGCTGGGCCAGGGTTTGGGCGTAGAAGTGGGTGATTGCGTCGGCGAAGCGCTCGACGTCGTAGTCCTTGGCAAAGGCCCTGGCCTGATCGCCGAGAGTGCGGCGTAGCGCGGCGTCCTCACAAAGCTCGAGCACCCGTTCCCCCCACACCCGCAGATTTTGCGGCGTCTTAAAGCCGTTGTAGCCGTCGCGCACCACGTCGTCGATGCCGCTGGAGCGCACCGCCACCACCGGCAGCCCCGCCGCCATCGCCTCCAGAATCACCATGCCTTGGGTTTCCGAGGTCGAGGCGAATACGAACAGATCGCCCAGGTGGTAGTAGCTCGCCATCGCCTCCGGCGCGACGGCGCCCGTGAGCGTCACCCGATCCGACAGCCCAAGCTCGTCGATGCGCGCCTGCAGGCTCTCCCGGTCCGGCCCGTCGCCAATCAGCAAAAGTCGTAGGCGCTCGCCGCCCTGGCCTTGAAGCTGCGCCAGCGCGTCGAGCATGAAGCCGATGTTCTTCTCACGGCTCACCCGCGAGACGCTGATCAACACCCGCTCGTTTTCGTCGATCTTCCAGCGCTTTTTGAGCGCCTCGACCTCACCGTCGTTCGCTTTCGCGTAGCGGCGGGTGTCAATCCCCGTGGGCTGCACCAGCGTCGGCGTTTTCACACCGATCATGCGCAGGTACTCCTCCGCCGAGTAGGTCGGCACGATCACGCCATCGCAGCGGTTGGAGAAGCGCTTGATCAGGTAGTGCGAAATCAGATTGCGAAACAGCGCCCCAGGCAGCGGCACGAAGTGGGCGTAGTGTTCGAGCCGGGTGTGGTAGGTGTAGATCACCGGCACGTTCAAACGCCGCCCCATCCAGAGCCCCATCGATCCCAGCCAGAACGGGTGGTGGACGTGGATAATGTCCGGGCGAAACGCGCGAAGGCGCTGACGAAAGCGGCGGTTGAAGGGGTTGGTGAGGCGAAATTCACGCTTTTCGCCGAAGGCAATGAGCGTGGGCAGGCGCTCCACGCCGTCGTCGTCCTGGCGCTGCTCGGCGTAGCGCGGCACCAGCAGCGTGACGCGATGGCCAAGCGCTGCCAGGCTTTTGCGCAGCCGCTCAACGGAGATCGAAACGCCGGAAACGAACGGAAAGTAGTTGTTCGACACCATCGCCACGCGCAGGGGCTTGCCAAGATACGGGGTCGGGTCGAGATCGAAGTTCGGATAGTAGTCGCGCTCTTCGAAAATCAGCCGGTAAAGGCGCATCGCCAGAAGCGTCAACAGCCCCACGATCAACAGAAAGCGCGGGTAGCTGACATAGAAAAACGCATAGAGGGTCGAGGCGATACTGCCCAGCAGCCGCCACCAGCCGGGCTGGTCGACGTTCAGGCGAACCGGCGTGATCTGGACGCCGTCCCTGCCCACCTCGACCACCACGTAGTGGTGAAAGCTGCCCTGAATATCCATCAAAATACCGCCGGCGCCGCCGGTGGTGACGTAATCCACGCCGTCCAGCGTCTGGTGCGAGTAGAGCGACAGGTTGGCCGAAAACACTGCGTCCACCCGGTAGCGCTCGGCAAGCGATTGAATGCCTTCACTCAGACGCGGGTCGTTCAAGTAGTTATCGGCCTCGAACAGCGGCGCTTCGCTGATCACGTTGTGAAGCGGCAGCCCAACGAAGACGAAGCGGTGCGCGGCGGTCGAGGCGGAAAGCTCGCGCTCGAGCCAGTCGAGCTGCCAGGAGGTCGAGGATTTGCCCGTCCCGTCGAGGAAAATGAAGTGGCTGTCACCGGCCACGAAGGCGTAGAAGTGCGGGCCGAAATACTCGTAGAACAGGTAGCTTCCGAAGTCGCTGTCTTCATTGTCGCCGTAGGTGAGTACGAAAGGCATCGTAAGCTTAGAGAGGCTTTCGTAAATCGCCCGGTAGCTCTCCTGCTGGCCGCTCGCCACGGCGTTGCCCGCCGAGACCATGAAGTCGAGCCCGCTTTCGTTGAGACTTGGCACGATCGTCTTGCCAAACACGTTCACCGAGTTATTGATGTTGCCCACCACCGCGAAACGGTAGTGATCGCGCCCGGTCAGCGCCGTGCGGATCTTCGATACCTCCAGCGTGTGAAGTGATTCGAACTCCGGCTCGCCGGCGTAGAGCCACACCTGGTGGATCACCAACCCCGCGACCAGCGCCAGGTTGAGCGTAAAGGCAAGGCGCAGCCAGCGCTTGCGAGACAGACGAAGAAAACGTGGGACCATGGCGCTCGAGATGTTCGACAGGAAGGTGGACGTTGAGAAGCGATCGTTGAGAAGCCGTCTTTGAAAAGCGATCTTTAAAAATCGAAGCAAAAACGGCCAAGCGTAGCACAGCCAAGGCGTCTCAGTGCTCAAACCGCTTCAAGGCAGCGGTTCACTCGCCCTGAAGCGTTAGCACCAGCCGGCGGCGACCGCCGTGGTCACGATGCTCGCACAGATAGATCCCCTGCCAGGTGCCCAGGTTCAATCGCCCGCGCGTCACCGGCACCTGTACACTGGCGCCCAAAAGGCTCGCCTTGAGGTGAGCGGGCATGTCGTCGCTGCCTTCGAACACATGCTGGTAATATGGCGCGTTTTCCGGCACCGCGCGGTTGAAGTGGCTTTCGAAATCCGCGCGCACCGTAGGGTCGGCATTTTCGTTGAGGGTGAGCGAGGCCGAGGTGTGCTGAATGAACACGTGTAAAAGCCCCGCCTCGACCGGTGGCATGTCATCGAGCGCGCGGGTGATCTCGTCGGTGATCAGATGAAAGCCGCGCGGGTGCGCCGCCAGGGTGATGTCACGCTGTTGCCACATGAACGCTCTCCTGTTCCGGGTGGGCCTTGGGTCGAATTGGTGAAAGCTGATCGATTCCGCCACAATACGCAAGTTGCACGCCACTAAAGAGCCCCATGTTCAAACGCTGGTTCACCCGCACCCCCGCCTCGCCGCCGGCGGATAGCTGGCGTAAGGCCCGTCAGCAGACGCCGCTTCTGGCTGCGCTTGCGCCGATGGAGGCCGAGCTTCTGGCCGAGCGGGCCTGGCAGTTTCTTCGCAACAAGCGTCTGACCCGCCATGTCGAGCTTTCAAACGCGCCGTTTGACGATGCCGACCGGCTAGCCATCGCCGGCCAGGCGTGCCTGCTCACGCTTGGCTGGAGCGATGCGGAGCACCGCGAGGCTTTCGCCAACGTTCACGAGATCGTGATCCTGCCGGACAGTTTCACCCGCGAGGTGGAAGAGATGGACGAGTTCGGCGTGGTGCATCAAGGCATCGACGAGCGCGTCGGCGAAACCTCCTACCAGGGCCCGGTCGTCATCGCCTACGCCGATCTGATCGAAAGCGGCGACTTCGTCGGCTTCAACGTGCTCATCCACGAGCTCGCCCACAAGCTCGACATGGGCAACTCCATGGATATCGACGGCTTTCCGCCGCTGCCCCGCTCGCTCTCGGCCAAGCGCTGGCACGCGGTGTTCTCGAGCGTCTGGGAGGATCTCAACGCCTGCCTCGAAAAGGGCCTCACCCCGCCCATCGACGACTACGCCGCCAGCCACCCCGGCGAGTGCTTCGCGGTGTGCTGCGAGTACTTCTTTACCGCGCCGGATCACCTGGTCGAGGCCTATCCAGCGCTTTATGAGCTGCTGTGCGACTACTTCAACCAGGCGCCTTTGGGGCGACTGAACGCCCCTGAATTAGGGTAGCGGCGGCACACGCCCGGCCATTTCCCAAGCCAGCAAGTCGATGAACGCGCGCACCCGGGCGGGTACGTGACGCCTGGCTTGGTACACCGCGTAAAAATCCGCGCGCACCCCTAACCACTCGGGCAAGAGTGCGACCAGCGCCCCGCTCTTTAGATGCGCGTGCACGTCCCACCAGGAGCGCAGCATGACGCCATGGCCGTCCAGCGCAAGCCTGGTGATCACCTCGGCATCGTTGCTCGAAAGCCGCCCGCTTACCTTCACCGAATGCCCCGGGCCGCGCTTGCCCCTGGGCTCGAAGCGCCAAAGCGGGAAATCGGTGTCGTTCTCCTGCACCACCAGGCACGCGTGGCGGGTCAAATCCTGCGGGTTGTCGAGTGCCGGCATGCGCTCGATGTAACCCGGTGCGGCGCACAGCACTCGGCGGCTTTCGAGAATAGGTCTTGCGATCAGCCGTGAATCCGGCGGCTCGCCGACGCGAATGCCGATATCCAAGCCGTGATCGGCCAGGCTCAGGGGAAAGTTGGTCAGCTCCAGCCAGCCTTTAACGCCGGGGTGAGCGTGGCAGAACGCCGACAAAAGCGGCGCGACGTGGGCGCGGCCAAAGCCGAAGGTGGCGTTGATACGCAGCGCCCCGTTCAGCGTTTGGCCCTGCGCCTCGTTGAGCGTGCCTTCGAGCTCGGCAAGCTCCTCGAGAATCAGCGAACCGCGCGCAAGGTAGCGCTCGCCTTCTGGTGTCAGCGTCAGTCGCCGGGTAGTGCGTGCGGCAAGGCTCACGCCCAGGCGGGCTTCGAGCTGTTTCAGGCGCTTGCTCACCGCCGACAGCGAAAGCCCAAGCGTGCGCGCCGCCGCGGTCAGACTGCCGGCGCGGGCCAGGTGCTGGAAAAAGGCAAGATCATCAAAAGCGGCCACGTATTCTCTACTCAAAAGCAACAATGGCTTGCAGTGTAGCCCGATTATTTCCCGCGCCAAAGCCGCTACACTCGGTTAAATATCCCACCACCGAGGAGCTCTTCATGGCCCACACCATTGCAGTGATTGCCGGCGACGGCATCGGCACCGAAGTCATGCCAGAAGGTATTCGCGCGCTCGAAGCCGCGGCGAAGCGCTTCAATCTCGATTTGGACTTCACCACTTTCGAGTTCGGCAGTTGCGACTACTATTTGGAGCACGGCCAGATGATGCCGGACGACTGGTTCGAGCAGCTCAAGGGCTTCGATGCGCTTTTCTACGGCGCCGTCGGCTGGCCGGAGAAAGTGCCGGACCATATTTCGCTTTGGGGCTCGCTTTTGCAGTTCCGCCGCCGGTTCGACCAGTACATCAACCTGCGCCCCTGCAAACTGATGCCCGGCATCCAGAGCCCGTTGGCCGGTCGCAAACCCGGCGACATCGATTTCTACGTGGTGCGCGAAAACACCGAGGGCGAGTACTCGAGCATCGGCGGCAAGATGTTCGAAGGCACCGAGCGCGAAATCGTGATTCAGGAAACCGTGATGAGCCGCACCGGCGTCGACCGCGTGCTGAAGTACGCGTTTGATCTCGCCAAAACCCGCCCGCGCCAGAAGCTCACCTCGGCGACCAAGTCCAACGGTATCTCGATCACCATGCCCTACTGGGACGAGCGCGTCGCCGAGATGGCCAAGGCGTACCCGGACGTCAGTGTGGACAAGTTCCATATCGACATCCTGACCGCCAATTTCGTGCTTCACCCGGACTGGTTCGACGTGGTGGTGGGCAGCAATCTGTTCGGCGATATCCTCTCGGACCTGGGCCCGGCCTGCACCGGCACCATCGGCGTTGCCCCCTCGGCGAACATCAACCCGGAAGGCCACTTCCCCAGCCTGTTCGAGCCGGTTCACGGCAGCGCCCCGGACATCGCGGGCAAAGGCATCGCCAACCCGATCGGCCAGATCTGGTCCGGCGCGATGATGCTCGAACATCTCGGCCACGAAGAGGCCGGCAAGGCAATAGTCGACGCCATCGAAGCGGTGCTCGAAGCGGGCGATCCGCAGGTCTTGACGCGGGACGTCGGCGGGCAAGGCACGACCGAGACCCTGGGCCGCGCGATCGCCGAGAAAATCGCGGGCTAAACCGGCGTTGTAAAGGAGTCGGCGCGCCGGTCGATCAGGTGCTCGCGGCCAAGGTGATTGATATCGGTCACGCCCATGAGCGCAAGATCCCGAGTCAGTTCCTCCTTGACCAGCGTCAGGGCGTGGCGCACCCCGGCCTCGCCGGCGAAGGCGGCGGCGTAGTTCATCGGCCGGCCGATGAACACGAACGCCGCTCCCAGGGCGAGCGCCTTGATCACGTCGGTGCCGCGACGAAAGCCGCTGTCGATCATCACCGGGATATGCTCGACCGCTTCGACTACCCCAGGCAGCGCCTCGAGCGCGGCCGGGCTGTAGTCGAGCTGGCGCCCGCCGTGGTTGGAGACGATCACCGCGTCGCCACCCAGCGCCTCGACCCGCCTCGCATCCGCCGGGTTGAGAATGCCCTTGACGATCAGCTTGCCCGGCCACAATGCCCTGACCCGCTCGAGATACTCCCACTGCAGGTGGCTGCGCCCGGAGAAGTCGCGGGTGACGTTTTTCGACATCACCGCAATGCCGCGGGTGGCGTAGTTGTTCTCGAAGTGCGGCATACCGTGGCGGTAGATCGTGCGTAGAAAGGTGCCGAACAGCCAGCGCGGGCGCGTGATGCCATCGAGCGCCAGGCGCAGGCTCGGGCGCAGCGGCGACGAAAACCCGCTCTTGCGGTTGTTGTCGCTATTGGGCGGCACCGGGTAGTCCACGGTGATCACGAGCTTTTTGTACCCCGCACGCTCGACGCGCGCCAGCAGCGCCTCGATCTCTTCGAACGTGCCGGGCAGGTAGGCCTGAAACCAGTCGGTCTCCCCCACCCGCAGCACCTCCTCCAATGGGATTAGCGAGCTTCCGCTGAGAATCATCGGCACGCCTTCGCGGGCCGCCGCGCGGGCCTGAACGATATCGCCGCGGTAGGCGGACAGCGCGCTAATACCCATCGGCGCGATGCCGAAGGGCGCGCGGTAGGTATCACCCAAAAGCTCGGTTTCAAGCGAAATGGCTGATACATCCACCAGCGCCTGAGGCATCAGCCCGAGTTGATCAAAGCAGCGGCGGTTCGCCGCGTGGGTATGGCCCTCCTCGGCGCTGTTGGCGATGTAGCCAAATAGCGGGCGCGGCAAGTGGCGGCGCCCCAGCGCTTCGAAGTCGTGCAGGTTGCGGGCTTTGTCGAGTCGGCTCACGCGAAATTCCTTGGAGGTGGATGCCCTAAAACGCGCAAACCCCACGAGCGTGGGGTTTGCGGGGCTAACGGGCACTATAGTAGCGCCTGGCGGCTTTCAAACAATTAGCCCATGGTCTCAGCGGGCGAGCTTCGCGGTAATGCCCGCTACGTGCTTGCCCTGAAAGCGCGCGAGCTTCAGTTCGCGCTCGCTTGGCTGGCGGGAGCCGTCGCCGCCGGCCAGGGTGGCCGCGCCATACGGGTTGCCGCCGCTGACTTCGGAAATATCGAACTGCTCTTCGATACCGTAGCCGATCGGTACGATCACCATGCCGTGGTGGGCAAGCGTGGTCCAGGTGGAGGTGACGGTCATCTCCTCGCCGCCGCCGGTACCGGTAGAGGTAAACACGCTCGCCACCTTGCCACGCAGCGAGCCGTTGGCCCAAAGGCCACCGGTCTGATCAAAAAAGGTGCGCATTTGGCCGGCCATGTTACCAAAGCGGGTGGGCGTGCCGATGATGACGCCGTCATAGTCGGCGAGCTCGTCGGGTTTGGCTTCCGGCGTGGTAAAGTCCTGCTTGCCGCCAGCGTTTTTGTAGGCCTCCTCCGGCATGGTTTCCGGCACGCGCTTGACCGTGACTTCGACGCCCTCCACTTCCCTGGCGCCTTCGGCGACGGCCGCGGCCAGCGTATCCACGTGCCCGTACATGGAATAGTAAAGTACCAGTACCTTGGTCATTGCTCTCTCCGTTTGAGTCGACAGATAAACCACCCCTTTAGCCTAGCGGAAAATTAACCCAAGTGAAGGTCGCGGTGGCGTCGCTTGAATTGCCGGCGTTTGTCTCTTGCGCTTTTGCCCATCCCGCACTAGTTTTCAATGCGACCGTCACAGCAAAAAGGGAGTTTTACATGACGATTTTCGAAGCGCTTCGTAAGGACCACGACATTCAGCGCGACCTGCTGGCCAAACTGGTAGAAACCCACGGTGATAGCAGCGAGCGCGATACGCTCTATCAGCAGATCCGCGCCGAGCTCAAGTACCACGCCAACGCCGAAGAGCGCGCGCTGTACATTCCGATGATGGACATCGACCTCACCCAGGAGAAAGCCCGCCACAGCGTCGCCGAGCACCACGAAATCGACGAACTGATCGAGCTTCTGGACGAAACCGACTACAGCGCCAGCAACTGGCTAGTACACGCCAAGGAGCTTCAGCACCTGGTGACCCACCACCTGGACGAGGAAGAGCAGGAAGTCTTCCAACTGGCCGGTCGTGGTCTGCCGGAACAGCAGAAGACCTCACTTGCCGGTGAGTACCAGGACGAGATGCAGCGCCAGCGCGCCGAGTAATTCACGCCGTCCAAAAGCGCCTGCCCTCGAAGGGCAGGCGCTTTTTTTATGCCTGTTCAATGCGACTTTGCTGCCAGGCGGGCGTTGGCTTACACCTACGCCCGCCCCTTTTACAGCCTGGCGACACCGCTTTTTGTTTAGCCCGGCCCAACGTGATACATCTTCTGGATCGAAAACAAATAGCTCGAACAACGAATACCTCGAAAACAAATATCTCGAAAAAAGGGAGAATCGCGCATGCTGAGCCAGTGGCTGGACGGAGCGCTCGATGACGACATGCCCGCCAAGCGCGAGGGTCGCTTCGCCAGCGGCCGCTACCGCTTTGGCGCCCCGGGGGTGCTGGAACTCATCCCGAACGCTTCAAACATCGATGCCCACGCCTGCGTCTTTTCCGCTGCGATTCACGGCAACGAAACCGCCCCGGTGGAGCTTCTGGGCCAGTGGCTCTGCGCGCTAGAGGCGGGTAGCGCGCCCCTCAAAGCGCCGGTGCTGGTGATACTGGGCAATATTCCCGCCCTCAAGGCGCAAACCCGCTTTGTAGAGACCAACCTGAACCGGCTTTTCGAGCGAGGCCTGACAAAACAAGGCCAGGAGGCCGACCGGGCTCGCGAGCTGATGCGCGAGGTGGATCGTTTCTTCGAGCGCTATAAAGGCCGCCCGCGGCTTCACTACGACCTGCACACCGCGATCCGCCAAAGCCTCTATCCGCGCTTTGTGGTCGAGCCCTTTGGCGAAACGGCCACCCATGCCCGCCAGTGGACTTGGCTTGCCGGCGCCGACATGCAGGCGGTGCTGCACCAGCACCAGTCGAGCTTCACGTTCTCCCACTACAGCAAGCACTACCACCAGGCCCAAGCGTTTACCTTCGAGCTTGGCCAAAACGCGCCCTTTGGCCAAAACGATCTGGCACCGCTCACCCCCATGCTTGAGCTCATTCAGGCGCTCGGCGCCGGCGAAACGCCACAAGAAGGCGCCGAGCCTCCGCGCTTTTTCAAGGTCGAGCACGAGCTGATGCGCCGCTCGCAGGCGTTTACGCTCTGCTTTGACGAAGACGTGGCGAACTTTACCCGCTTCGAACCCCACACCAAACTCGCCCAGGACGAAGAGGCCGGCGACTTCATCGTTGGCGAAACGCCGCTTCACGTGGTGTTTCCCAACGCACGGGTGGAGATCGGCGCGCGGGCGGCGCTGCTGGTCACGCCGGTCGCCACGCAAGCAGCCAGACCATAAACGCCCTACACTAGGCAAAACCGTTGAACACGATCGAAGGCGGCGCTCACAGGCCGCCAGGATCAGCGCATTAAATCGCATAACAACGAGCGCATCGGGTATAAGGCCTGATAGAATCGCTCCCTTTTTCGCGCCAGCCGCTACGAATATCCGTATCGACACCGTTCGCTTAAGCGGCAACTCTGCTCTGGAGCCTGGTTATATGGCCACAACACCCACCCCTCTCGAAGTGCGCAATATCAAAAAGCGCTTCGGGGATACCGAAGTTCTCAAGGGACTCTCACTCGAAGCCCACAAGGGGGATGTCATCACCCTGATCGGCGCTTCAGGGTCGGGAAAAAGCACCTTTCTTCGCTGCATGAACCTGTTGGAGCAGCCCGACGAAGGCGAGCTGATCGTCCACGGCGATCCCATTCGCTTCAAGCAAACGCGCCAGGGGCGCGAGCCGGCGGATAAAAAACAGGTCGTCGCCATGCGGGCGAAGCTTTCGATGGTGTTTCAAAGCTTCAACCTCTGGGCGCACATGACGCTTCTGGAGAACATCATCGAAGCCCCCGTACACGTTTTGGGCCAATCGAAAAAGGAAGCAACCGAACACGCCTACGCGCTGTTGGAGCGGGTGGGTCTTACCGCGCGCGCCAAGGCGTACCCGGCGCAGATGTCCGGCGGCCAACAGCAGCGCGGCGCGATTGCCCGGGCGCTGGCCATGGACCCGGACGTGATGCTGTTCGACGAGCCAACCTCGGCGCTGGACCCGGAGCTTGTCGGCGACGTGCTAAAGGTCATGCGCGACCTGGCGAAAGAGGGCCGCACCATGATCGTGGTCACCCACGAAATGAACTTTGCCCGCGACGTCTCGAGCCAGGTCATCTATCTGCAGGAGGGGCTAATCGAGGAGTCCGGCACGCCCGCTGAGGTGCTGGACAACCCGCGCTCGCCCCGGCTCAAGCAGTTTCTCACCCCTAACCACTGACCGACGAGGCGACCATGCTGGATTTGCAAGGCTACGGCCCGCGCCTTTTCGAAGGGGCGCTCGTCACCGTCGAGCTCGCCGCGCTTTCGCTCGGGCTTGCGATCATACTGGGGCTGATCACCGCCACGGCCAAAATGTCGCGCAGCTGGCTTCTGCGGCGCGTGGCCGGCGTCTATACCACGCTGATTCGCGGCGTGCCGGATCTGGTGCTGATGCTGCTGCTGTTCTACGGCGGCCAGATCGGCGTCAACGCCATCAGCGACGTGCTCTACTACAACTACGATATCGACATCTATATCAGCTTCAACGCCTTTGCCGCCGGCGTGCTGACCATTGGGTTCATCTTCGGCGCTTACATGGGCGAGACCTTTCGCGGTGCCTTCATGGCCGTGGACGCGGGCCAGATCGAGGCGGGCAAGGCCTACGGCATGGGCAGCGCCCTGCTCTTTCGCCGCGTGCGCTTTCCGCAAATGATGCGCCACGCCCTGCCCGGGCTCTCCAATAACTGGATGGTGCTTTTAAAGACCACCGCGCTGGTCTCGGTGATCGGGCTGACCGACATGGTGCGCGTGGCCGCCGAGGCCTCGCGCGCGACCCACGAACCCTTCGTCTTTTTGATTCCCGTGGCGGTGGCGTACCTGCTCATCGCAAGCGTCACCGAGTGGATCTTCGCGCGCCTGCAAAAGCGCTACGACATCGGCTTCGGGGAGCACTGACATGTTCGATCTTTCTACCTGGTATCATGAGCTGCTCGACGACAACGCCATTTTCACCCCTGCCACCATGGCCCACTACTGGGAAGGGCTTGTCACCACCACGCAGCTGGTGTTTCTTTCGCTGGTAGTGGGGCTGGTGCTGGCGGTGCCGCTGGCGATTTTGCGAAGCTCCAAACGCAAGTGGATTAGCCTGCCGATCTACGCGTACACCTACGTGTTTCGCGGCACGCCGCTTCTGATCCAGCTCTATATCATCTACTACGGCGTGGTGTTTTTCGACGGCATTCAGGAGAGCTTTCTGTGGCCGGTCTTTCGCGACGCCTTCTATCCGGCGCTGATCGCTTTCACGCTCAACACGGCGGCTTACACCACGGAGATCTTTCGCGGCGCGATCAAGGCGACCGCCAAGGGGGAGATCGAGGCGGCGCGGGCCTACGGCATGTCGGACGCCCTGATGATGCGGCGCATCGTGATTCCCAGCGCCTTTCGCCGCGCCCTGCCCGCCTACGGCAACGAGGTGATCTTCATGCTTCACGCCAGCGCCATCGCAAGCGTGGTGACGCTGATGGATTTGACCGGCGCGGCGCGCTACGTCTATTCGCGTTTCTATACGCCCTTCGAGCCGTTTCTGTTCGTAGCACTGATCTATCTCTGCCTGACCTTCGCGATTCTGTTCTTTTTCCGCTTTTTGGAAAAGCGGCTACTAGCGCACCTCAGCCCGCCGTCGCTGTAAGCGACGGCTGCGTCAAACGAACGTTGGTTTTTAATGCGTTTTCGACTTTGCGCTCGCCCCTGCTTGGGTTACGTTAAAGAGGATCACTGAATACACCCGTTCACGACAGTGGAGTTTGATGATGAAAAAACTGCTTTCGCTCTCTTTGTTAGGCCTTGCGGTCGCCGCCGCGTCCTCGGCCCAGGCACGTGACTACGACACCGTGCGCATCGGTGTGGACGTTCCCTACGTTCCCATGGAGTACCGCACGCCGGAAGGCGATCTCACCGGTTTCGACATCGAACTGGGCAACGCGCTGTGTGAAGAGGTCGGCGTGACCTGCGAGTGGATCGAGCAGGAGTGGGACGGCATCATTCCCGGCCTACTGGCGCGCAACTACGACGCAGTGATGTCGTCGATGACGATCAACGACGAGCGCCGCCAGCAGGTGCTGTTCTCCGAGCCCTACATCACCATGCCGTCGGCCTGGTTCGCGGCTAGCGATCTGGACATCAGTGAGGCCAACGAGCAGACGCTCGACGGTCTGACCATCGGCGTTCAGCGCGGTACGCTGCAGGACAACTACGTCACCGACAAGTACGGCAGCGTCGCCGACATCAGCCGCTACTCCACCGCCGATGACATGGTGCTGGACATGGACGCCGAGCGTCTGGACATCGTGTTCCTCGACTTCCCGATCGGCCAGTCCACGCTGGTCGAAAGCGACGAAGGCGATTACACCATCGTCGGCGAGCAGATCACCGAGCCCAAGGAGTACTTCGGCGACGGTTTCGGTATCGCCTTCCGCCAGCGCGATGAAGACCTGGCCGAACGCTTCAACGAAGCGCTCGCGACGCTGCAGGAAAACGGCACCTACGACGAGATTCACGCGCGCTACTTCGACGGCGAATAATCTCTCTTTGTAAGTGTCTCGTCATTAAGCAAAACCCCGGCAAACGCCGGGGTTTTGCTTTTTGGGGCAACGCCCGGAAGCTTTGGGGTATAGTACGGATCGATAGATAGCTCGTTTGCACAGTACGTATGGATCGTACGTATGGACAGTACGCACGGATCGTACGTGCGGCTTCGCCCGAGCGGCGAACGCGCCGCCCGCTAACCGACCGGGCTTGAACTCGACGCGACCGTTCAAGTCTGAAGCCATTCAAGCCATGTCAACACGGAGGTTTTATGGCACATATTCCCGGCGACACCGCCCACGCCCACCTGACTTCTTCGCCGCGTCCTGCGGCGATAGCTCCCGAGCGCCCGCTGTCACACTGGACGGCTTGGGCGCAGTGGCTCGCGCTTTTGACCATGACCATCGATCACCTGGTGCGCTACGTGCTGCCGCACAGCTGGGATCTGGGCTGGGCGGGATCGTCCATCGGGCGCATCGCCTTTCCCCTGTTCGCGGCCATGGTGGCTTGGCACGGGCTGTTCAATACGCGCAATCCGCTGCGCTACGCCCGGCGGGTACTGGTGATCGGGCTCATCGCCCAGGTGCCGTACATGATGATGCCCCGATCCAGCGACGCCTTCATTCTCAACGTCTGCTTTACGCTGGCAAGCGGCTTGGCGTTCGGGGCGTTGGCGCGTCAGGGCTGGCAACACTACCGTCAAGAAACACTCGGGTTTGGCTGGCTGCTACTGGGGGCGGCGGTGGCGGTAACGCTTTGGTATCTGCTTGGCTTTTGGGTGGAGTATGGCCATAACGGCCTGATGCTGATCCCACTTTTCATGTTCGCCATGTACGCGCTCAACGACACCGATAACGCGCTTAAATCGAGGCTATGGGCGGGGCTGGCCGCGTTTCCGGTACTGTGGATCGCTGGCCAAATGAACGCCTCGGACATGTCCAAGTCGTTCACCGTCGGCACCTGCATCGTCGTTCTCATCCTCGCCGCCGGCGGTGCCCGCTACGTTCCCCAAGTATTTAAAACCATGCCGAGGCGGCTCTGGCTTGCCTGGTATCCGGGCCACTTCGCGCTCATCGCGCTGTGGGTGGTACTTAGCGGTCAATTAACGCTGTAACGCGGTCAGGTAGCGCGGCCTTCTTTAGTTGGTCGCGCATTTCCGGGCGGTAGCGGCAAAGCCGGCCGCGACCTTGCGCCTTGGCCTGATACATTGCGATATCGGCCTGCTTGAGGATCTCGGCATGGTCGCACTCGGCGGCATTGAAGCACGTGTAGCCCATGCTTGGCGTCACATCCACCTGCTGGCTCTCCAAGTGATAAAACCCGCCAAGCTTGCCTCTCAATGTTTCCATGCACGCCTTCGCCATCTCTTCGGCCCGATCGTCGAAGGGCCAGTCGAACAGTTTGAGCATCACGAACTCATCGCCACTTAGCCGTGCCGCCATGTCGTCGTCGCCTAGGTGGGCCTCCAAGCGCTTGGCGACCTGTATGAGCAGATCGTCACCGGCGGCGTGGCCGAAGGTATCGTTGATCATCTTGAAGCGGTCCAGATCCAGAAACATCACTAAGCCGGTTCGCTTGCGGTTCGATGACTCCTCGCACAGCGCCATTAGCCGTTCGATAAACAGACGCCGGTTGGGCAGATCGGTCAGCGAGTCGTAGTAGGCCTGCCGGTAGATAGTCGCTTCATGTTGGGTGCGCTCGGTGAAATCCTCGACGATGGCCATACCGCCGATTCGCTGATTATTGACGCAATTCACGCCGTTAAAAATGGCGCGCAGCGGCGTGCCCTTCTCAGCGCCGGGCAGATAGAACGTGCCTTCGAAATAGCCCGAGCCCTTCTCGAGGCTGTCGCGCACCCCTTGGGCCACCTGTTGATTCGCCGAGCGGTCGAGCATGCGATAGCCGACGAAGTCCTCGCGCGTGCCGCCCAAAATCCGAAGTAGCTGCTCGTTGCAGTCGGTGATCATTCCATTACGGTCGAAGTGCAGCACCCCCAGCGGCGAGTGATCAAAAATCGAGCGGTAGCGGTTTTCACACTCCTGAAGCTGCGCTTTGCGCGACTCGATATTTACCTTCAACGCGATGTTATCGTGAATGATGCGGTGAAACCGAATACAGGTCGTTAGCATCAGCGCCAAAAACACCAGTACGACGACGCCCATCAGTATCGATAGCATCGTCGCTTGTAACAAAAAGACGGCGGCTAGTGGCAGCAAAATGAGGCTAATGAACCCAATCCCGACCCACTTGACCGGCGAAAGTGTGGTCGTGCCGCCAGCGGCGATACCGCAAACAATGACCGCTAATGCCGCTGTTTGAGTGGGATTATCGGGGGAATAAAATAGCCCCCCCGCAGCTCCCCAGAGTGTCGCCGAACCAAGCGAACCCGCGCTAAAAATGTAGAGCCATATTTTTTGATGGGCGTTGGCCGCATCCTGTTGGTACCAGCGAGCCAACACCAGCCGCAAAATCGTTATGACGCCAAATGATAATAACCAGACCGAGATAGCAACCGGCGGATGCGCCGACCATAGGATCGCGGCGGTAAAGGCCGCCACGACCAGGCTGCTTATAACGGGCTGCCATAGCTTTTCGTATAGAAGTGCGACCTTCGCCGCTTCAAGATCGCATAGCGAGAGCGACTCATCGGCATCGCCGGCGCCATATCGAGCGGCCCCAGCGGGTTTGAGCTTCCACAGCATGTCCATTCCCTGCGCTTTTGGGTCGCCTAAAGTAAGGCAACCTGTCTTCGTTCAATGAAGTCTTATGCAGTAGTTGTAAACGAATTATCTCGTTAAAGCGAATACCAAAATCGACTTATAAAAAAAACCGCCTGACAGAAGGCGGTTAATGACATTCATTTCGTTACTTAAACCTTAAAACTCCACTGTACCGGAGGGGCTTCGGGTAAAAGCGCTTGGCACTGGCGCACTTTATCCAAAAGCTCGGCGTGCGAGTCGGCCAGCACGTTGATGTGCGCAAGCTTGCGCCCGGCGCGCTCGTCCTTGTCGTAGCGGTGTAGATGAGTATGCGGGATCGCCAACAACGCGGCGTTGTCGCCTTCGCGGCCGATGACGTTGACCATACAGGTCGGCGCAATGGCCTCGGTCGAGCCCAGCGGCAGCCCTTGAACCGCCCGCAGGTGATTTTCGAACTGGCTGGTCGCGGCGCCGTCCATCGTCCAGTGGCCGGAGTTATGCACACGCGGCGCCATCTCGTTGGCCAGCAGGCTTCCATCGGTGGCCTGAAAAAGCTCCAGCGCCAGCACGCCGACGTAGTCGAGCTCGTCGAGCAATTGGCGAATATAGCCGTCGGCCAACGCCTGAACGCTGTCGTCGAGATCCGGCAGCGGCGCGACCGAGTAGCGCAAAATGCCGTCTTCGTGCTGGTTCTCCGCCATTGGGTAGAACACCACCTCGCCATCACGCCCGCGCACGGCGATGATCGACACTTCGCGTACGAAATCGACGAACGCCTCGACGATCAGCTGAGAGTGCCCAATCGACGCCCAGGCATCCTGGGCCTGATCGGCGGACTTGAGCACGGCCTGGCCTTTGCCGTCATAGCCCTCGGTGACGGACTTGGCGACCACCGGGCAGCCAAGTTCCTCGGCGGCCTGGGCCAGCGCCTCGGCGCTCTCCACCACGCGGTAGGCCGGCGTCGGAATGGAGAGCCGGTCGAACAGCGCCTTCTCTTCTACCCGGTTTTGGCACACGGCGATCGCTTTACTGCCCGGGTAGACCGGCTTGTGCTTCTCGATCTCGCTCACGAGCGCCACCGGCAGATGCTCGAACTCGTAGGTCACGACATCGACTTTTTCGAGAAATGCGGCCAAATGCTCGTTGTGCGGATCGACGATCACCTCGCCAATGCCCGCGCTGGGGCTACCCGTGGTGTCCAAAAAGGTGAAGCGGTTGCCGAGCGGATAGCCGGCCAAAGCGAGCATGCGACCCAGCTGGCCGGCACCCAAAACGCCAATGTTCATGGTGGTCTCCTTAGGCCTGGTCGCTATCGATGCGGGGGTCCGGGTTATCGAGCACGGCTTGGGTCTGCTCGGCGCGGAAAGCCTCGACCGCCTCGCGCACGGCGCTGTCCTGAAGCCCGACGATCTGCGCGGCCAGAAGGCCTGCGTTGGTCGCTCCGGCCTTACCGATGGCAAGCGTTCCCACGGCGATACCGCCGGGCATCTGGGCAATGGAGAGCAGTGAATCGAGCCCCTTGAGCGATTTGGACTCCACCGGCACGCCGAGTACCGGAAGCGGCGTTTGAGAGGCCACCATGCCCGGCAGGTGAGCAGCCCCCCCCGCGCCGGCCACGATCACCTGAAGGCCGCGCTCCGCCGCGCCCTTGGCGTAGTCGAACAACAGATCCGGCGTGCGGTGGGCCGATACCACTCGGGTCTCAAAAGCAACGCCCAGGCGCTCGAGCATTTGGGTGGCGTGTTCCATCACGGGCCAGTCGGATTTGGATCCCATAATTACGCCCACTTGGGGTGCGCGGCTGGACATGGATTCGCTCCTCGGCCGAAGGCCATCAATCGGTAAAAGACGAAAAGCCGCAAGGCTTGGCTATCATTTTTAAAGGCGCATAGTTTACCAGAGCGGGCCGAATTAGGGGCTTCGATCGGTGGAGGAAATTTTAGCCGAATCAGGCATTGAAAAGCGCCCCCGATAGCGGCATTGTGTAGGTGTCACTTTTGACCCATGGAGTCACATGAGTACGGCAACGTCGACTGCTCACGTAGAAACGCTGGACCCTCCTCGAAGCAGCCCTGACCTCGACGTCAGGGAATTGGAAAAGCGCACGCGCTTGATGCGCATCATCACTCGTCTGGTCGCCGTATCGGATCTGGGAAGCCGCGAAATCGCCCGCCGGGCTGGCCTACCCGTCCAAAAGATCAGCGACCTGCTCGCCGGAAGGCTCGAGCATCTGGACTTGGACGAACTCAACGTCCTGCGCCGCACACTAGAGCTGGAGGCGCCAACGCCATAGCCTCCAGGTTTGAACCGATAAACGCCTCGCCAAACGCGAGGCGTTTTTTTATGGCGCAACCCTTACCCGAGCGCCACGCCGCCCAGCGTCACGATCAACACCACCGCCCAAACCGGCAGGCGCCACACGCTCAAGAGCAAAAACCCGGCCAGCGCCAGGGCGAAATCCAGGGGCTTAAACACCGCACTTGTCCACACTGGGTCGAAAAGCGCGAGCCCCAGAATCCCCACGACCGCCGCACTGGCCCCTCGCAGAAGCGCCTGAGCCCATTGGCCGCGGCGAAAACGGTGCCAAAACGGCAGCACCCCCACCAGCAGCAAAAAACCGGGGGCGAAAATCGCCACCAGCGCCAGCGCCGCCCCCACCCAGGCACTCACGCCCGGCCACAGCGCGCCGAGGTACGCGGCAAAGGTAAAAAGCGGCCCCGGAATCGCCTGGGCGGCGCCGTAGCCGGCCATGAACGCTTCGCTCGAGATAATGCCAGACTGAACCGTCTCGGCGCTCAAAAGCGGCAGCACAACGTGGCCACCGCCAAACACCAGCGCCCCGGCGCGATAAAAGCCGTCGACCATATCGAGCCACGCTGCCATTGGCGCCAGCAGCGGCAGCGCTCCCAACAGCAGCGCGAAAAGCACAAGCGCGACGCCACCGGCCCGGCGCGAGACGCCAAAACAGAGCGTATCGAACTCGGCACTACTCGAGTGCTGCCGGCAGAGCCAAAGCCCCGCCGCCGCGCCGAGCACGATGGCGGCGACCTGCCCCGCCGGGCCGCCTGTGAGCGCGGCCACGAACACCGCGCCCAACGCAATCCCCGCGCGGGCTCTATCCGGGCAGAGGCTTTGCGCCATGCCCCACACCGCGTGGGCAACTACCGCTACGGCTACGAGTTTCAGGCTATCAATCACGCGCTCGAAAAGCGGCCCGTCGAGTGCCGCCGCGCCCAGCGCGAACAGCACCAGCAACAGCGCCGAGGGCAGCGTAAACGCCACCCAGGCCGCAAACGCCCCCCACGGGCCGGCGCGCAGGAGCCCGAGCGCAAAGCCCACCTGGCTGCTCGCCGGGCCGGGCAGAAACTGGCAAAGCGCCACTAGCTCCGCGTAGGCCGCCTCGGTCAGCCAGCGTTTTCTCACGACGAATTCGGTATGGAAATACCCCAGATGCGCGACGGGGCCGCCGAAAGACGTGCAACCCAGCCACCAAAACGTTCGAAAGACGTCGAAAACCCGCCCGCGCCGGCTCGCCATTAGAAGGCCCTCTGATGAAACGAAAGCCCCACTCTAGCCGAGCCGTTTGACGCGCACGTGACAAAAAAAGGGCCGCGAACGCGGCCCTGGAGGTTGCCTTGAAAGGGCTTAGTCGTCCTGGTCGGTGACAGCACCAGTGCTGGCTGAGCTAACGTGGCGAGCGTACTTGGCGAGCACGCCGCGGGTGTAGCGCGGCGCGGGCTGCTGCCACTGGCTCTGGCGGCGGGCCATCTCGTCGTCGCTAACGTCGATATCGATGGTGTCCGCGTCGGCATCGATGGTGATGAGATCGCCGTTTTCGACCAGCCCCAGCGGGCCGCCCTCGAAGGCTTCCGGCGCGACGTGGCCGACCACGAAACCGTGGCTGCCGCCGGAGAAGCGCCCGTCGGTGATCAACGCGACGTCATTACCCAGGCCGCGGCCCATGATGGCGGACGTCGGCGTCAACATTTCACGCATGCCCGGGCCACCCTTCGGGCCTTCGTAGCGAATCACGACCACATCGCCGGCGACGACGGTGCCGTCGTTGATGCGCGCCTGGGCTTCCTCTTCCGAGCCGAACACCCGCGCCGGGCCGGAAAAGCGCGTGCCTTCCTTGCCGGTGATCTTGGCCACGGCCCCTTCTGGTGCCAGGTTGCCGTAGAGAATGCGCAGGTGGCTCTGCGCCTTGATCGGCTGGTCGAGCGGCGCGATGATCGACTGATCCATCGGGTAAGGCTCGACGTTAGCCAAATTCTCGGCCAGCGTTTTGCCGGTGACGGTCAGGCAGTCGCCGTGGAGAAGTCCGGCCTCGAGCAGAATCTTCATCAGCGGCTGAATGCCGCCGATGGCGACCAGTTCGCTCATCATGTAGTGGCCGCTGGGGCGCAGATCCGCCACCACCGGCACGCGCTTGCCGATCTCGGTGAAGTCGGAAAGCGTGAGCTCGACACCGATGGTGCGCGCCATGCCGATCAGGTGCAGCACCGCGTTGGTGGAACCACCCAAGGCGATGATCACGGTGATCGCGTTCTCGAAGGCCTGGCGGGTCATGATGTCGGAGGGCTTGATATCAGCTTTCAAAAGCTCGAGCACCGCCTCGCCGGCCGCTTTACAGTCGTCGCGCTTCTCCTGGGAGATGGCGTTCTGCGCGGAGCTTCCCGGCAGGCTCATGCCGAGTGCCTCGATCGCCGAGGCCATGGTGTTGGCGGTGTACATGCCGCCGCAGGAGCCGGGGCCAGGAATCGCGGTCTCTTCGATCTGCTTGAGCTCGATCAGGTCCATGTCGCCGCGCGAGTGCGCGCCCATGGCCTCGAATACCGACACGATATCGGTGTGGCCCTTGCCCGGCATGATGGTGCCGCCGTAGACGAACACGCTGGGGCGGTCGAGCCGCGCCAGGCCCATCACGCAGCCCGGCATGTTCTTGTCACAGCCGCCGATGGCGACCAGCCCGTCAAAGCCCTCGCAGCCGGCCACGGTTTCGATGGAGTCCGCGATCACCTCGCGCGAGACCAGCGAGTACTTCATGCCTTCGGTGCCGTTGGCGATACCGTCACTGATGGTGATGGTGTTGAACACCACGCCCTTGCCGCCAGCGGCGTCCGCGCCTTCGCGGGCAAGCTCGGCCAGCTCGCCGATATGGCTGTTGCAGGGCGTCACCATGCTCCAGGTCGAGGCCACGCCCACCTGAGGCTTTTTGAAATCCTCGTCGTTAAACCCTACCGCGCGCAGCATCGCACGGCTGGCCGCCTTGCCCGGGCCGTCGACGACCGGGGCGGAGTGGCGGCGCGAACCTTGCGCTACTTCGTCTTGCGACGTGCCGGTTTGTGAAGCGTTCTGCGAAGGGCTAGTCGGCTCGGTCATGGCGGGCTCCTTATGTTTTTCGTGTTCTAAAAAACGTCATAGCTTGGCGATGCGCGGGCCTCACTGCAAGATGCACGGAGTAATTATCCGGCAAAATTCCACTCACACGGCGAGTAAAGACAAACGTGTCGAAACTCATTAAGATCATGACCTTCCAACAACGTATTGATTTTCAAACGACACTGCGAGGACGCCATGGAACCGCATGAGAAAAACGAGCTATTGAAAAGCATCGCGGAGCCGCTTTACCGCGGTAAACTCTGGATGCAACTGATCGGCGTCATGCTCATTCTGGGTGGGGTGTTAACGGCGATTACCGTCGTCGGTATTATCGTTGCTTGGATTCCCATCTGGGCAGGTGTGGTGCTCTTTCAGGCGGCCAGTGCCAGCCAGCGCGCCTATCAAAGCGGCGACGAGCGCGAGCTGCGCTTTGCGCTTTCAAAGCTCAAGACCCACTTCACCATCTTCGGCGTACTGGTGCTTTTGTACCTGCTGCTGTTCGTGGGCATGACGTTTTTGGGCCTGATGGGCATCGGCAACGTCACGCTCTCCTACTAAACGTCACGCTCTTCTACTAAATGAGCGTTGGCGTTAGCCGGCCTCGCTGTACCGTTTTCCGGGGGTGTTCATGTCGAGCCTTTCTGCACCGCCGCTAACGCCGGGTTTCATGGTGGTTCACGCCAACCGTTTGGAAGACCTGCGCGCGGTGGCGATCGAGTGGATGCGCCTGCACCCACTTGGCCCGCTGGAAAACGAAACCATTCTGGTGCAGAGCAACGGCATCGGCCAGTGGCTAAAGTTGGCCCTGGCCGAGGACCCGGAAAACGGCGGCGCAGGCATCGCCGCCGCGCTCGACGTCACCCTCCCCGCCCGCTTTCTCTGGCAGGCCTACCGCAACGTGCTTTCTCACGTCAGCCACGATGCCGACGCGGTGCCGGAAACCTCGCCCTTCGACAAGTCACGCCTGGTGTGGCGGCTGTTGCGCCTGCTGCCCACCCTGGTAGCGGACCCGACGTTCGAGCCGCTCGCCCGCTTTCTGGCGCTCGACCGCGACCAGCGCAAGCACTATCAGCTCGCCGAGCGGTTGGCGGATCTGTTCGACCAGTACCAGGTGTACCGGGCGGACTGGCTCGATGCCTGGGCTCAAGGCGACGACGTGCTCATCGGCGCCCGCGGCGAGCATCGCGCGTTGGAAGAGCACCAGCGCTGGCAGCCCGCGCTTTGGCGAAGGCTTAGAGAGGACGTGGCCGCCACCCAGGGGCACAGCGGGCTCGAAAGCAGCCGGGCGAGCGTTCACCAGCGCTTTCTCGAGGCCACCGAACATCTGGAAGGCCAGGCCTGCCCCCTGGACGTGCCCCGGCGGCTGATCATCTTCGGCATTTCGTCGCTGCCGAGCCAAACCCTCGAGGCGCTGGCCGCGCTTTCGCGCTGCTGTCAGATCGTGCTCTGCGTGCATAACCCCTGCCAGTACTACTGGGCGGATATCATCGAGCACAAGGATCTGCTGCGCGCCAGCCGCTACCGCCAGCGGCGCAAGGAAGGCATGCCGGAGGCGCTCGACGTGCTCGGCACCGGCGACGCCGAAGGCGCGCTGCATCTGCACGCCCAGCCGCTACTCGCCGCCTGGGGCAAACAGGGCCGTGACTACCTGCGTCTGATCGACGAGCACGACGACACCGGCGATTATCAGAGCCTTTTCGAGCAGCGCGCGCTGCGTATCGACATGTTCGAGCCCTTCTCGCTGGAAGGCGGCGGCACGCTCTTGAGCCAGCTTCAGGACGATATCCGCGAGCTGCGCCCGGTGTCTGAGACCCGCGAGCACTGGCCAGCCCCAGACGCTGCCGACGACTCGATCGTCTTTCACATCGCCCACGGCCCCCAGCGCGAGGTCGAGATTCTGCACGACCAGCTGCTGGCTGCGTTCAGCCGTGATCCGAACCTGCGCCCGCGGGATATCATCGTCATGGTGCCGGACATCGACCGCTACGCGCCGCATATCGAGGCGGTGTTCGGCCAGCTCAGTCAGGACGACCCGCGCTCCATTCCGCACACGCTGTCGGACCAGGCCAGCCGCCACCGGCTGCCGCTGATGATCGCGCTGGAGAAACTGCTGCGCTTGCCGGAGCTTCGGCTTTCCACCAGCGAAGTGCTGGACCTGCTCGACGTGCCGGCGCTGCGCCAGCGCTTTGGGCTCGAGGAGCGCGACCTGCCTACGCTGGAGCGCTGGATGGAAGGCGCGGGCATTCGCTGGGGGTTGAACGCCCGCGCCAGAGCGCATCTGGAGCTGCCCGGCGGGCTCGCTCAGAACACCTGGGCCTTTGGCCTGCGACGGCTTTTGCTGGGCTACAGCGTGGGCGAGGCCGGCGCTTGGCAGGGCATCGAGCCATTTGACGATATCGGCGGGCTGGAGGCGCGCCTGGCCGGGCCCCTGGCCACACTTCTGGAAAAGCTCGAAGCCACCTGGGAGCGCTTTTGCGAGCCGGCGGACGCTACCACTTGGGTGGCGCGACTGCGCGCGCTGCTGGAAACCTTCTTTCTCACCGACGACCCGGCGGAAAGCGTCATGCTGGCAAAGCTCGAAAACGGCCTGCAGCAGATGCTCGAGAGCACCCAGGAAGCCGCGCTCGATGATGCGCTTCCGCTCTCGATGGTGCGCGAACACTGGCTGTCGCAGATCGACGAGCACAGCCTTTCCCAGCGTTTTCTGGCCGGCGCGGTCAACTTCGCAACGCTCATGCCGATGCGCGCCATTCCCTTCAAGCGGGTGTGCCTGCTGGGGATGAACGACGGCGAGTATCCGCGCTCCCAGCCGCCGCTGGATTTCGACCTGATGGGCGGCGACTACCGCCCCGGCGACCGCTCGCGGCGCGAGGACGACCGCTATCTGTTTCTTGAAGCGCTGCTTTCCGCACGCGACCAGCTCTATGTGAGCTGGGTGGGCAAAAGCCAGATCGACAACGCCCCGCTTCCACCGTCGGTGCTGGTCGGCCAGCTGCGCGAGCATGTGGAAGCCGGCTGGCAGCGCAACGGCAATGACCTTTTAGCGCGGCTGACCACCGAGCACCCGCTTCAGCCCTTCAGCCGGCGCTACTTCGGCGGTGATGACACGCTGTTCACCTACGCCCACGAGTGGCGCGAGGTGCACACCGCGCAGAGCGCCCGTCACACGCCACCGCTTCCCGCGCCCGCCGAGAGCGAGCCGGCCACGCTCAACCTCGCCCAGCTGGGCAGCTTTTTGCGCGAGCCGGTGAAGAGCTTTTTCAATACGCGCTTGGGCGTCTACTTCGAGCAGGAAGCGATTGCCGAACTCGACGCCGAACCCTTTGCGCTGGACGGCCTGCAGAACTGGCAGCTTCAGGACCGGCTGATCGCCGCCCAGCGCCGCGCGGTCGATAGCATCGAGCCGCGCATCGAGGCGCTCAACGAGCAGCTGTCGCGTTTTCAGGGCCAGGGCGTGCTTGCGATCGGCGCCTTTGGCGAGCGCATGCGCGCCTCTCTCGCCGAGCCGATGGAGGCACTTTTCGAGCAGTACGAGCAGATGCTGGCCGCCTGGCCGCATCAGGAGAGCGCCGCCCAACGGATGTGGCTCGCCTTTGAGCAAGGCCCAAGGCTCGAGGACTGGCTGGGCGAAGTGCGTTTGAACGAGGCCGGCGAGCGCTGCCGGGTGCTGCTTTTAAGCTCGAGCCTGGTGAAGCAGAGCAAGTACCAGTGGCACCACCTGCTGCGCCACTGGGTCGCGCACCTGGCGGGCAATCTGGACGCCCCCATGACCACCGCGCTGATCTCGAAAGCCGGTAGCGTCACGTTCGAGCCGGTAGCGCGCGACGTTGCGAAGGCGCACCTGGCCACCCAGCTCGACGCCTGGCGCCAGGGCCAGCAAGGGCCGCTGCCGCTGGCGACTCAAGCCGGGTTCGAGTGGCTGGGCAAACTCGGCACGGTAGAGAGCGACCGGGACAGCCCCGCGTACGCCGCCGCCGAAAGCGCCTATGAGGGTGGGCGCTACCTCAGAGGTGATCTTTCTCAAAGTGCTTATCTCGCCCACCAGTGGCCAAGCTTCGAGCAGCTTTACAGCGCCCGCACCGCAAAGGGTGAAGGGTTTGCTGAGCTGGTCGAGCATCTCTACGCTCCACTGTTCAAGGCGGTCAAGGGTGACAGGAGAACTGGCGAAAGAAGTGGCAAGAAAGATGAGAAGAGCAGCGACAAAAAAGGCGGGCGTTAAAAGCCCGCCGCGTGGCGTTTCAAAGCGCGAGCCGCTTTCGGCTCGATCAGGGGCAGGTTTCCGGCGTGGCGTGGCTTAGCGACAGAATGCGTTTGGCCAGGGCGATCATGTCCGGGTCGCCGGTGTGCTTGTCCGGCACGTCCGAAAGCTTGATGACCGGCAGCCACCCTTGCCCTTCCGGGCGCGCCTTGACCATCTTGATCACCATGTTCATCGGCTCGACGCCGACATCGTTGGTGAAGTTGGTGCCGATGCCGAAGGCGGTGCCAATGCGCCCTTGGCAGAACGCCTGAATACGCTCGACCCTCTCCGGCGTCAGCGCATCGGAAAAGATGATCGTTTTGGTTTGCGGGTTCACGCCCAGGCGCTTGTAGTGCTCGATGGTCGCCTTGGCGAACTCCACCGGGTCGCCGCTATCGTGGCGCACGCCGTCGAAGAGTTTGGCGAACTTCTTGTCGAAGCTTTCGAAAAACGCTTTCGAGGTGAAGGTGTCGGTCAGCGCGATGCCGAGATCGCCGCGGTAGACGTCCACCCAGTGCTCGAGCGCCAGGCTGTTGGCCATTTTGAAGCCAAAGCGCGCGCCGTGGAACATGAACCACTCGTGGGCGTGGGTGCCGATCGGCTTCACCCCGTGGCGCATCGCCAGCAGCACGTTGCTGGTACCGGTGAAGGTGTCGCCGCCGTAGTGGCGAAGCGCGCCCACGACCCGGTCGTGCACCGCAAACGAAAAGCGCCGCCGGGTGCCGAACTCGGCGATCTTGAGGCCCAGATCGCGGTAGTGTTCGATCTTCTCCCGGGTGCGCTCTTCGATCAGCTCCGCGGTGTTGTCCGGAGCGTGCTCCTCGCGCAGCACGTACCAGAGCTCGCTGATCAGCGCCATCAGCGGCACTTCCCACAGGATGGTGCGATACCAGGGGCCTTCGATGACCACCGATACCTCGCTGCCCTGCTGCTCGACGATCACCTCCGTCGGGTCGTAGCGAAACCCGGCGAGAAAATCGAGATAGGTGGGATCGAGATACGGGCAGGTGGTTTCCAGATAACGCTTCTCGTCCTCGGTAAGCGCAAGCGAGGCCATCTTGTCCACTTCCCGGCGAAGTGCCGCGCCGAACCCGTCAGGGAAGCGATGCTCGCCCCGGTTGATGAACGCGTAGTGCGCGTGGGCGTAGGGAAAGCGCTTGATCACGGCGTTTTGCATCGTGATCTTGTAAAAATCGTTATCGAGAAGCGATGTCAGCATGGGGTCTCATCGTCAGCATGAACCAGGTGCCCCCGCGGCATTTCAGGACCGGACTGGCGGGGCTGGCCGACAAGATTAGCAGGTGACGGGCCTGACTCACAGCCCGGGCAAGCGCTGCCCGCCTTTTGATCCCCTCAAACCATCGCGATATAGTGCCAAACCTGCGCCTCCGGGCGCCTTTTCCCGCCGCGCCCGGAGACCTCATGAGCCAACCCGCCCCGCTCGACCCACTGCGCCTGCCGCTACACGGCAGCCGCTTGATCGAGGCCAGCGCCGGCACCGGCAAGACCTTCACCATCGCGCTTTTATACGTGCGCCTGGTGCTGGGCGGGCACGCCACCGACGACGACACCGCCTACCAGCGCCCGCTCACGCCGCCGGAAATTCTGGTGGTCACGTTCACCAACGCCGCCACCCAGGAGCTTCGCGAACGTATTCGCGCACGGCTGGTAGAAGCCGCGGCAGTGTTTCGCGGCGCCCAGGACGACGACCTGCTGTGTGAGCTTCGCGCCCAGTACGATGAAGGCGCTTGGCCCGCCTGTGCCCGGCGGCTGGAGTTGGCCGCCGAGTGGATGGACGAAGCGGCGGTATCGACCATTCACAGCTGGTGCTACCGGATGCTGCGCGAGCACGCCTTCGACAGCGGCAGCCTCTTCTCGCTGAACCTGGAAAACGACCAGCGCGAGCTCGAGCAGGAGGTGGTGCGCGACTACTGGCGCACCTTCTACTACCCGCTGGACATCGAGGCCCTGGGCCACATCACCCGCTACTGGGCATCGCCGAAGGCGCTGCATGAAACGCTTACACGGCTTTTAGCGGAGTGCGAGGCGCTGGGCGAGCCGCGCCCGGCCCCCGAAGTGACCCTGGCCGCGGTGGAGGCGCAAAAGCGCGAGGCGTTGGCGGCGCTAAAAGCCCCCTGGCCTGAATGGCTCGACGAGCTGGTGCCGGCCCTGGAAGAAGCAGCGAAGGCCAAGGCGTTCAAGGGCCAGAGCTTCAACGCCAAAAGCCGCGCCAACTGGCTGGGGGCGCTCAAGGAGTGGGCCCAAAGAGATCTGGAGCGCCCGGCGCTGACCGATGCCGCCTGGAAACGCCTGACGCCGGAAGGCATGGCGGAGATCTGGAAAGAGGGCGAGCCGCCCTGCAGGGAGGCCTGGCAGGCGCTTGGGGCGCTCAAGCCCGCCCTCGATACATTACCCGAGCCCCACAGCGATCTTCTGATTCACGCCGTGCAGTGGTGCAAGGTGCGCCTTGAGCGCGAACAGCAGCGCCGCGCCGAAATGGGCCCCACCGAGCTGTTGACTCACCTGGACCGGGCGCTTCAAGGCCCCAACCGTGAGGCGCTGGCCGCCCAGATCCGCCGCCAGTTTCCGGTGGCGCTGATCGACGAGTTCCAGGACACCGACCCGGTGCAGTACCGTATTTTCGACGCGGTCTACCGGGTAGCGACCCCAGGCCGCGACAGCGCGATTCTGCTGATCGGCGACCCCAAGCAGGCGATCTACGCCTTTCGCGGCGCGGATATCTTCACCTATCTGCAGGCCCGCCAGGACACCGACGGCCGCCACGTGACGCTGTCGACCAACTTTCGCTCGACTCGCGCCATGGTAGAGGCGGTCAACCACTGTTTCCGCTACGCCGACGCGCACCCGCGCGGCGCGTTTTTATTTCGCGACGCGCACGGCGACAACCCGCTGCCGTTTCTGCCGGTGGACGCCCGGGGCCGCAAGGAGCAGCTGGTGCACGAAGGCGCCCCGCTTGCCGCGATGACGCTCTGGCCGCTTGCAAGCGACGAGCCGCTGTCCAAAACCGCCTACCAGACCGAGATGGCCGAACGCTGCGCCTCCCACATGGCCGCGCTGTTGGAGGCGGGCCGCCGCGGCCAAAGCGGCTTTGAAAGCGAGCAGGGCCTGACGCCGCTGAAGCCTTCCGACATGGCGGTGCTGGTCAACGGCCTGGCGGAGGCGCGCGCGATCCGCCTGGCGCTTGCGAGCCGCGGGGTGAAAAGCGTGTACCTGTCGGACCACGACAAGGTGTTTGCCTCCCCCATGGCCGCCCAGGTGGAGCGGTGGCTGCGCGCCTGCGCCGAGCCGCTGGCAAGCTCGCGCCAGGCCGAGGCGCACCTGAGAGCCGCACTCGCAACGCCCGCGCTGGGGCTATCACTTTCCGAGCTCGACCACCTGCAGCAAAACGAGCTGGCTTGGGAAGCCCGCGTGGTGCAGTTCGGCCACTACCACCGCCTGTGGCAGCGCCAAGGGGTGCTACCGCTGGTGCGCCGCCTGATGGCAGACTTCGAGATCCCCGCCCGGCTATTGAGCGAGTTCGAAGACGGTGAGCGCTTACTCACCGATCTGCTGCACTTGGGCGAGCTGTTGCAGCAGGCAAGCCAAGAGCTCGACGGCGAGCACGCATTGATCCGCTTTTTGATGGAGGCTATTGCCGACCCGGACAGCCAGAACGACAGCCACAAGCTGCGCCTGGAAAGCGACGCGGACTTGGTCAAGGTGGTCACCATCCACAAGTCCAAGGGCCTCGAGTACCCGCTGGCGTTTCTGCCCTTTATTCAAAACCACCGCCCGGTGAAGGCGGACGACCTACCGCTTCGCTGGCACGATGCTGATGGCCAACTGCGGCTCAGCCTGAACGCCGACGAGGACGTGTTGGCCATTGCCGAGCGCGAACGCCTGGGCGAGGATTTGCGCAAGCTGTATGTGGCGCTGACCCGCGCCCGCCACGCGACCTGGTTGGGCCTGGCACCGCTGAAGGAGGGCGAGGCGAGCGCGGTGGGGTATCTATTGAACGCGGGCCAGCCCATCGCCCCCGCCGCGCTCGTCACGGCGCTGGAGGCGCTGGCGAAAGGCAGCGATATTCACGTGGCCGAGCCGCCGGCGCCCACCGCGCTGCGGCTGGCCCCGGCGCTTGATAGCGAGATGCTGGGCCACGCCCGCGTGCCAACGCGGGCCGCCCGCGAGCACTGGTGGATCGCCAGCTATTCGGCGCTGCGCCTTTCCGGCACGCTCACCGCGCCTTCGAACGCGCCGCTGGAGCCCACCACCGCCCAGGAAGCCACCGCGTTCGAGGTGCTCGACGAGCCCCAGGACCTGGCCGAGCCCCAGGCCTTTCATCTGCATAAGTTCCCCCGCGGGCCGGGACCGGGCACCTTTCTGCACGGCCTTCTGGAGTGGGCGGGCCGCACCGGCTTCTCTACGGCGCTGGAAAATAGCGAGGCCTTCGAGGACATGCTTTGGCGCCGGGTGCAGCTTCGCGGCTGGCAGGTGTGGCAAGCGCCGCTTTCCGGCTGGCTAAAGGCGCTGTTAGCCACGCCCCTGCCGCTTGGCGGGGCGCAAAGCGTGGCGCTGACCGAGCTTAGTGATTACCAGGTGGAGCTGGAGTTCTGGCTGGCCGCGAAAGCGGTGGACACCCGCCGGATCGACGCGCTGGTGAGCCGCCACCTTTTGCCCGGCCACGCCCGCCCGGCGCTGGACCGCGACACGCTCAACGGCATGCTCAAGGGCTTCATCGACCTGGCCTTCGAGCACGACAGCCGTTTTTACGTGCTGGATTGGAAATCCAACTACCTGGGCCCGACGGACGCCGCCTACGAGCAGGAGGCGCTTCGCCAGGCGCTGCTGGAAAAACGCTACGATCTGCAGGCCGCGCTCTACCTGCTCGCCCTGCACCGACTGTTAAAAGCGCGCCTGAGCGACTACGACCCGCACCGCCACCTGGGCGGCTCGCTCACCGTATTCTTGCGCGGCAGTTTGAGCCAGGGCCGCGGCGTTTACGCCGAGCCCGCGCCCATCGCGCTGATCGAAGCGCTGGACGCCCTGTTCACCGGCGCCCCCCTGGAGGCCACCGCATGAGCCGCAAGGACACGCAAACCTTCGATCTTTTCGATGCGCCCCAAGCGGGCGAGCCCGCCCCGTGCGAGCCCAGCGCCGATGCCGCCCCCACCGCCCCGCACGCCGCCCTTGTTGAGCCCCAGGCGCTGCTCGATCTGCTCGAGCGCTGGGTGGCGCGGGGCTGGCTGCGCGATCTGGACCGGGCGCTGGCGCGCTTTCTGCTGACCGAAGCGCCAGACGCCCCGGCGCTTTTGCTGCTGGCGGCAGCGCTTGCCAGCCACCAGCTCGGCCGTGGGCACGTGTGCCTGGAGCTGGCCGCCACCCTGGAAGCGCCGGATTTCGCCCTGTCGCTGCCGCCGGAAGGCGACGACCTGATCGAGCCGCCGATACTGCCAAGTGCGCTGCTCGACACCTTGACGCTTACCCAGTGGCAGGCCGCGCTCGATCACCCGCTGCTGGTAAGCATTGGCCCCGGCAACACCCCGCTGGTCGTCAGCGACACGCGCGTGTATTTGCGCCGCTACTGGCAGTACGAGCAAACCCTGCACGCGGAAATCGCCACCCGCCTCACCGCAAACGAAGATGTATTTGAGCTGGCTAATACGGGTAGGAGCCCAGTTCACTGGGCGATGGATGACGCCAGTCATCCCGATCACGCCACAGTAACCAACCTTCTGCCCCGGGCCCTAAACACCCTCTTCACCAATACCCAAACCCTGGACTGGCAAAAAACCGCCTGTGCGCTGGCCGCTCGCCGCCGCTTCGCCGTGATCACCGGTGGCCCCGGTACCGGCAAGACCACCACCGTGGTGCGCCTGCTCGCGCTGCTGCAAACCCTGCGGCTTTCACACGCCCCGACAAAGCCGCTACGTATTCGCCTGGCCGCGCCCACCGGCAAGGCCGCCGCGCGGCTCAACGAATCCATCGCCGGCCAGGTCAGCGGCTTGCCCACCGCTGCGCTCGAGGCGCTGCTGGAAGAGCAGGTTGCAGGCGCGCTTGAAGGCGCTATTCCTGTCGAGGTCACCACCCTTCACCGGCTATTGGGCGCGCGCCCCGACACCCGCCACTTCCGCCACGGCCCGCACAACCCGCTGGCGCTGGACGTGCTGGTGATCGACGAAGCCTCGATGGTGGATATCGAAATGATGACCGCCGTGCTCAGCGCCCTGCCCTCGAACGCGCAGCTGGTACTGCTGGGCGACAAGGACCAGCTCGCCTCGGTGGAAGCCGGCGCGGTGCTGGGCGAGCTGTGCCGCCGCGCCGAGGCCGCCCACTACACCCCGGCGACCGCCGCCTGGCTTGAAACCGCTACCGGCCAGCCGATACCGCCTGAGTACATCGACGAACACGGTCAGCCGCTGGACCAGGCAATCACCATGCTGCGGGTCAGCCACCGCTTCAATGAGCAAAGCGGCATCGGCCAGCTGGCCCAGGCGATCAACCAGCCCGGCCACGCCATGAGCGAGCGTGACAAACAGCAGGCGGTGAACCAGCTAATGCGCCAAGGCTACCCGGATTTACAGCACCGCGTGCTGGGCGGCACGAGCGGCCAAGGGGACGCGACGCTGGACGCGCTGGTGATCGACGGGAGCCCCGCCGGCTTTGCGCAAAACGGCGAAGGCCGCACCGACCACAAGGGCGCCCCCGTGGCCCCGCCCACCGGCTACCGCCACTATTTGAACGTGCTGAACACCCAGCGCCCCGAAGGCGCCTCTTTCGAGGCCAACCCGCACGCGTTCGATACCTGGGCCGGCCAGGTGCTGGCCGCCTACGGCCGCTTTCAGCTTTTATGCGCGCTGCGCAAGGGCCCCTGGGGCGTGGAGGGCTTGAACCCACGCATCGCCCACACCCTGCGCCGCGAAGGCTGGCTGAGGGCCAACGACGTGACGCTGGAAAAAGGCTGGTACGAGGGCCGCCCGGTGCTGGTCACCCAGAACGACTACGCGCTAAAACTAATGAACGGCGACATCGGCATTACGCTGGCTGTGCCGGACCCGCGCGCGCCCGGCCAGTCGCTGTTACGCGTTGCCTTTCCGACGAGCGACCCGGCACACCCCATCCGCTGGGTGCTGCCTTCGCGCCTGCATTCGGTGGAAACCGTGTACGCGATGACCGTACACAAATCCCAGGGCTCCGAGTTCGTGCACACCGCCCTACTGCTGCCCGCCACGATCAACCCGATTTTGACGCGCGAACTCGTCTATACCGGCATCACCCGTGCGCGCGAGTGGCTGACCGTGGTGGAAGCCAAGCGCGGCATTTTGAACGAGGCGGTGGTGCGGGAAGTCATGCGGGCTTGATCCGATCAGGGAGTCAGGTTAAAACCCCACGACCGAATACCAGCAAGACAACGTTCGGCCAGTAAAAAAACCGCGTCGATGGAGGCGGTATAACACTTAATAACGCAAGGGATTTGCCAATGAAATATCAAAAACGAATGGGCCACATGGGGCGACAGGCCTTTTCCATGTTATCTCGGCTCGGCCGCCACGAACTCGCCCTGCTGCTCTGTTTGGCGGTCATTTCCGGCGGCATTTGGGGCTTCGTCGCGCTGGCCGGTGAAGTCATCGAGGGCGACACCCAGAGCTTCGACGAGCGCTTGCTGCTCGCCCTGCGCAACCCCGCCGACCTGAACGACCCGATCGGCCCTGGCTGGGTCGAGGAAATGGGCCGGGACTTCACCGCCCTCGGTGGCGTGGGCGTGCTGGTAATGCTCACGCTGGGAGCGCTGGGGTATCTGCTACTGGCCAGGCACTTTCGCGCCGCCCTGTTTGCGCTGGTGGCGGTGCCCGGCGGCATCCTGCTCAGCACCGTGATGAAGATGGGTTTTGATCGCCCCCGGCCGGATCTAGTGCCCCACGAAGCCATGGTCTACACCGCGAGCTTTCCCAGCGGCCACTCCATGATGTCCGCCGTGACTTATCTCACTCTCGCCGCACTACTAATCCGCATCCAGCCCGCGCTGCGCCTAAAAGCGTACCTGCTAATACTGGCGATACTGCTGACCCTGCTCGTAGGCGCAAGCCGCGTCTATTTAGGTGTTCACTGGCCGACCGACGTGCTCGCCGGCTGGACCGCCGGCGCGAGCTGGGCCGCGATCTGCTGGGGCGTGATGCACTGGATGCAGGGGCGTGGGCAGATTGAGGCGGCGGAGAGTGAGTCGAACAAGGAGTAGCTGGCAACCTGATTATGACCCAATATCTGGTGTTTGTTCGCATTGCCTGTGCCCGCGAATGGTTCAGATATTAAGAAGCCAAACGCGGGTTTTGTATAAGATTTTAGTATGGTGGATCTTAAAAGATCAGACAAGCTTGGTTATTAAAAGCATATAATAAGGAATAAAATATTATTTAAATAACATAAGACTAGCTATGCGATATTTGAATAATTTTTTCAATTTTACGATCAATTCTATTATTTGTTAGAAATGCATATACACTATCTTCATAGTTTGGAGATAGAATGTAATATGTTTCATCAGACTTTTTAGACTTAATTAAAACTATATCCTCTTTAACTAATTTAAATAAGAATGATTTATTTATTTGCTTTATCTTGTTTGACATTTTTATATAGGAAATCTTGTTGTCTGTGAATTTACCACGATGGTAAAAACTTCTGAGGAACTCTCTTAACTCTTTTTCAAATAACTCTTGATTTTTTACTGATTTTTCTTGAGCATTTTCAATAACTGCACTTAAATCACCCAGTCGACAACTAGAAAATATATTAGCGCTAATTTCCTCAGGAATAACTTCATTAAAAATTGAATCAAAATAACAATTTTTAAAGTGAGCATTATCAAATCTAGAGCTTGTGAAATTCTTATATCCTACGAACTTAGAGTCCACTATATTTAACCCTGTAAAGTCTATAGCTTTTTCATTTCCGTAAATGGCAAGATTTACTATTTCATTCTTACCACCCATTAATTCAACTAACTTTTCGGAAAAACTTGCTTTTGATATTGCTGGACCGGATATATCTGAAATAATCTTAATCAAACATGATATAGCTCTAAATTTTGTATCATTTTTATGATGAACCTCATCTAGTTCAATAGTTTTTTTAATCTCTGAAATTATAACTTTTGCTAAAGATAAAAAAACCTCGCCCTTATCTTTAAAGTATTTAACAACTTCATCAATTATAATATTTTCGCTATAAACAGTTTTTGATAGTAATTTAAAAAAATCAGAACTAATGTCCTTTCTATTTATTGAGTGAATTATACGAATTGACTTAAAATAATCAGAAATAAAATCATATTTAAAACGACAAATATTATTTTCGTCAATTGAAAGAAGTGGATTTCTAAGCAATTTCAATGATAGAGCTGAGGTATCTCCTGTAGAGAATATTGAAACAGTATCTATAAAGTCTTCCTTAGTAAAACTATCTTTATGTGCACTAGATATTTCTAAAAAAATATCTAAAACATCTTCAACAGGTATGTCTATTTGTTGTCTTTCATGCTCTCTACGAAGAATAGCATAAACTAAGTAATCAATAATTCCCGTGTTACTTTCATATTTCTTACCATGAAAAGATAATTTCATTTCAAAATTATTATCTTCAAAAGAATCTTCAACTAAGGTTGCAAGCAAATCTACTACAAATGGCAATACTCTATTTTTCTCATCAGCAGAAATCAAAGGCTCAATATTAGCAATTACTTTCTTTCGCATTGCATCTGCGGATTCGTATGTACGAAAACGTCTTTCCAAATATTTATTACAAGCTTCAGAATCAAATCCAAGAAGATTATACTTTGTCAAACCTTCGTAATTTTCAATACTCTGGGTATCAAAAACATCATTTCTAGATGTTATTAAAACTCTACATGATGCTAATTCATTATTAAGCTTGTCAATAGAGCTTAAAAATCTATCGAAGTTAAAACCTTCCGGGAAGAGTGAAATAATCTCATCCATGCCATCAATAACTAATATTAACCTACCTGTAAGAAGCGCAGCTTCAAATGTAGTACGGTCATATGTAAGAGCATCCTCTCTCAAAACTTTAGAATAAACTTCATAAAGATCGTATACAGATTCTATTCTTACAGAATCATATATATCTGTATTAGACTTTGCTCTTAATGCTTCTGATTGAATAAAAACTGACACAGCGCTTTCAGGGTTTTGATAGTGACTAGCAATATATTGGCAGAGAGTGGTCTTACCAGTCCCTCCAGGAGCAATAATTATATTAGCAGACACTTGCTCTTCTTTATCAAACTTCCTTTTTATAAATTCAAATGCTGGCCCAAGATCAGAATAACTCCCATCATTTGAAACAAGAGGTTGATCAATAAAAAATTTAGTTTTATATATATCAGAATTTATTTTTGCTTCATCATCAATACAAAACTCCCAAATATATTCAGAAAAAGACAGTTCATTCAAAGAAATATCAATATTATTCTCTTTAAACAATTTTGTAAGATACCCTTTTTCGCTCCCTGTAGACTTCAAAACAGTTAGTCGATCAATTTTAATATTGTGCTCAGAAATCAAAAAACAAAGTCTTTCGATAGTGGGTTTTATAACAATATTATCAAAGAGAAAGAGGTAATAATCCGTAGCTGGTGATTTAGTTTCCCAAAGTTCAAATTTAATTCGATTTTTTCCTGAGAAATCTCTCGTATCCTCTCTTTTAAAAACTAATTTCTTTTTTTTATGATTCATTCTTAAAAAGTCTTCAACACGTGTAAAGTTTTTCGACATGGAGTTGCTGATTAAAGACTTTGTTTTCGAAGGCCTTTTAGCTTTATAAGTCCCTTTTACATGTCGTAAAAGATAAGAAATAGATTTTTCGAACATTTCATCTTTTCGAAAATCAACATAAAATTTTTCTTTTAAATAATTTGGTGTAGTGGAGCCTTCTCTAAGAATAGATACGATATTACTACTATTACCATCTAATGCTTCTTACCAATGTCTAGCTACTGACATTTTGGTTTCTATTCCAACACCACCAGATCTGTTATTGGATTTTTCTACATAGTTGCTAGTTACAATTACTAGCATAATATCGTTTTCATAAACCCCTCTTTCCATAAAAAAATTCTTATCATCAGAAATATCTAAGTCATATTGATCCAAGATAACATGTATTTCAAAATACTCATCTAAACTATCGGCTAATTTCTTAACCCATTCTTTATGTTCATCTGAATCCCAGCTTTAAGTAATAAATATTTTTTTACTTTCCATTTTTCTTCTCACAGTTTTAAGTAAATTTTTAGCTCATAAAGTGGTTTTTTAATCTTTCAAACCAAGCCGTTGTGGTAACAGCGCATTTATTCCGACGTTTCCAGTCGTTACTAAAACCACATCTTAATGCAAATTAAACAAAAAAACACGTGATGATACCGGTAAAGCTGCTGGCTTACCTCAACGTCTACCAATTTTGCGCAAGATCGTAGGAATACTGGCTATCGTACTTTCAAAACTACAGCCTAAAACCGTACAAGAAAATAGCAAATCGATGAGACGGTTTTCCAATTCTGACAGCTTTCACAGTGAACAAAACCTGAGATCAAAAACGTTCACCTAATCCATCTAAACAACATCAAAGTTTTGGTGCCGACAGGGCTATGATGATAGATGCACGACCATCGTTCTTATCTGGCGTAGCCTAACGAATGGCGTAGAGCAAAACGCTCGCGGCCTAGCCAAGCCTTCCAATGCCAAATGCACGGGCTAGTTGGCGTTCAAAAAATTATAGTGTCGATGGCTTTTTCCGGGTTGCGGGCGTTTAGATCACCACTTTGATGCTCGGCACCTCACAGGTCAAGCGGTAGCGCTCCTAGTTCACCCTGCTCAGACTGGCACGAGGCTTGATTTAACTTAAAGGGCATGGAGTCTTATAACGATAGATTCATATTGCACGATGTGAACCAGTCTCACACAAGGAGATGATCCGTTCAGACCGAGTTAAATGTTTACTCACTTACCTGCTTACCCAACGAAACAAGATCCTTTGCTACACAATTCCGAGCCTCCTCGGCCTCTAAATTATTTTGCTGCTCGGAGCGGTACTCCTCAGGCCGGGCAATTAACGTGGTTTTCATACAAAGCGCCTTGGCGGTGCGCAGGTCGGCGTTATGTGCGGCGCTTAGCATCACCTCTGCAGGCGGTAAATTCAGTAAGCGGCATGTGCCCAGACAAACCTCTGCGTTCGGCTTGTAGTACTCGAAAAGCGCAGCACAGAAGAACATGTCCCATGGCAGATCAATGTGGAGGGCCACATCTATCACCAGCGAGGCGTTGCCCTCGGTCAAAGTGCTCGTGATGTAGTCTCCCTTGAGTTGCGTGAGGCCACACTGCACGCCCGGCCACGGTTCTAGCCGGTGCCAGAAGAGGTTGATGTGGTCGATGGTGACTTCATCCGATGTAATATCGTGTTGATCTAGAAGCTGGTTCAGACTTTCATGGTGCATTTCATAGAGAATTGTCCAAGGGATCTCACCCTTGCGGACTCGGTCCATTGAAGTTGCGTAGCTCTCCCGCTACTGATAGCTCAGTTCTTCTTTAGGGAATTCGATGCCTAACTCTTGCACCAATTCGCTGAACTACTGAATCAAGCTGGAGCGCCAGTTGGCCACAGTGGCAAATACGTCAAACAGAATCACTCTAATTTATTCCCCCCTTTACCCGATGGTTCATTCGAGCCTTGTTAGCAGGGCGGGTAATCAGGCTCATCAACTACAAAAGTGAGTTTTTTACAATTCAATATTGTCTTAGCGCTTTACATCGTCTTTTCGATTATCTCATCTTCGTGGTTTTATGGTCGCGAGTCTAAACTCCCTTCCATGATGCATAGTGTCTTATCAGGTTAAATCGCTTACTGGATGCTGCTATAGAAGTCCACCCTGTAAGCCTTACACTAGCTCGGCTACCTTCGCGTCATTGAATATATTAGCCCCATCTATATTATGTTCTGGTTTCAGCGAGTCACGATGACTCGAGCCGTTTTACTGCCGGTGCGTTGAGTACGCTGTGCCAACCGCTTTAACCCACCGTCAAAACCACTCCAAAGGAAACCGCACAATGAAGCCCATCGTTATAGTGGCGGGCCTGCTGGCTTGCACTGCCTCTGCCGCTTTTGCGCAGGATCGTATGGATAGTGGTTTGACCTATTTTCGGGACTACTGCCTGAAGCCCGGAGGGAATCTGGAAAAGTCGATAAACCGGCTGTCCAGCTCTGACATTTTCGGCGATAAACTCAGCATGGGGTCGGACCTCACCTATGTCAGCTACACCGGCCCAGACGGCATCAATGCCTCGGTGATGATCGGCGACTCGATGACGGACGATAGATGCACCATCATCATGACCGGTATGGACGAGCCAATGGCGCAGAGCGAAGCGCTGGCGGCCACCCTGGCGCAGGCCGCCGGTGCCGAGTTCACGCAGTGGGAGGCGTTCGAGGATTTTGGCAACGGCGGCTTTGGCTACAGTGATGTCCAAGGGGATGTGGTCGTCGCGCCAGTGACCACCGGTATTACGGGCGACTATGTGCACCTGAGCTTCTACCCACAATGATTCCAATCTCGCAAGCGCCTCTAACCGTGCTACTCGTCATCTGGCAGATAATCGCGGCAATTGGCGTCGTTGTTCTTGCACTGGCGCACAAGGATGGAGCAAAACGTCCGTTCTTCCGACGCCATAGGATTGTTTATGGCCTGATCTGGCTGATCGTCACGCCCGTGGCGGGCACCTATTTGCTGCTGACGCTGGCAGGATGGGCGGCAATACTATGGATTTGGATTCAGCGATAACGTCGGCTGAGCCTCTGATGACGCTTTCACGACCTGCCTCGGGCGCTTTACCGAAGCAGATCCCTATCAATAAGGCTCGCTCGAAGCTTGTGACCTTGCATAGGTTTTTGGGCGTGGCAGCGGTACTTAGCTTGCCGCGTTGATGCTGGGCATTTCACCCACCAAGCGATAATGCTCGTTGTTCACCAGCTCGACGAAGCGCTTGCCGTTTTTCACGTGGCGAATGTTGATCTCGCTGTCCTTGGTGTAGCGGTGGCCAATGGTGATTGCGTAGGAGTTGAACGCCCAGCTTACAAAGCCCTTGAAGAACAGTGCGGTATCCAGGTCGCGCCACTTCACGCCACGGCTGCCCTTCTGCCAGGGAAACACGCCCTCGTCGATCCACACGCCGGCCTCATCCACGAAAAGCCGTACGCTTCTTACGTAAATGACGTTGTAGATAAAGCTCACGATGGCCGCCACCAGCGCCACGTAGCTAAGCCAGGGCTGATTCGCAAAACCGGTAATGAGAAGCCCGATGGCCCCCACCACCAGCGCCATCAAGAAAGGCCTGAAATAGGCCAGCCACGAGAGTTTATAAACGTTCGAGCGATCGATGGTGTCCTGCATGTTCGTTCCTGGTTGCTTTAGCGTTGACTGTATTATTTTACCTGAATACAAACGGCGCAGTCGCGTTGAGCTGCATAACGCTAAAGAGCGCGGCGAACGCGCCGCGGCGAGCGGCGCGTTGGCTCACTCAGGATGACACAGGCGCTCGAGCTCCTCGGTAAAGCCCGGGTAGGTAAGATGGGCGTTGTCGATGACTTCGAACACGCTCTGTTCGCGGGAGTGCGCGTGCTGGTGGGCGAAGGCCTGAAAGGCGGCATTGGGCGTGGCGTTCACGTGGGGGTAATCCAGCGCCTCGCGCGGGCCAAGCCCGCCGGCCAGCAGCCACAGAAAGTCGTCAAGATCCCGGGCGATCACGCCGTTTTCGCCTTCCGAGCCTAAAAACACGATCGGCTGCTGCTCGATGGGCGTTTGCGGCAGTACCATCCAGAACGCCGCGTAGCCGCCGCTTCCGTCCTGACCGAATACCCGAAACTGTGCGCCTGTGGCGTGCGGGTTGCCGGTCCAGGCCTGTAGCCACTCTGTGGTTTCCTCGGCGGTCAAGAATCGCGTGTAGAGTTCAAAATCAAAACCTTCGTCGATATCGAAACTCAGCTGATCGAGCATGGCCAGCCGTTCCGGTAACTCGGTATCCCAGTTGTCGATGCTCATGGTGTGCTCCGTTCGGTGGGTTATTTTTTGAGCCTGCGGTGGTGCGTGAGTTCATCGAACTCGATCAACGCCAGCGCCTCAACAACAGCGCCATTACCGCGCCTTCCACCACGCCAGTAGCTTAGGCTCCAGCTCGCCCTTCTCCGGCAGCTGCCCGCTTCTGGCGAAGTTTGCCCAGAGCGTGCGCAGGCGCTGGCCGCAGGCGTGAAGCTCGTCCTCCGCCACGCCCTTGACGATATCCGCATCACGCCAGCTGTGCGGCTCGCCCAACAGCAGCGGAAGTTCCAGCGTGTGGGCGGCGCCATAGGGGGCGCGGCCCTTGTTCCAGTCGAACCGGTAAATGAAAGCGCGGCCACCGGCTTTGGCGTGGCGGCGGGCAAAGGCGTGGGCGTCATACCGGTAGACCTTGCGCGTGGTGGCAGCGACCATGGCGCCGGTGAGCGGCGCGCCCAGAAGCGGCATGTGGCGCAGGCGCGTCAGCCCCGGCGACATGACCAGAAACAGCGCGGTTTCTTCACAGGTGGTACCGATGAACACATCGATATTCGCCGCCGCACGCTGCCAGGCGGCGGGCGCCTGCTTCTCCTGGGGCAGCGGGTAGTGGCCGTACTGGGTCGAAAACGGCATAGCGGATTTAAGCCCAAAGCCCTGAGCGGTCTTGACGACCTTCGTTTGCAGGGCAAGCACCTCGCCCAGCGGCATGTCGTCGGTGGCTGCGCCGGCCTGCTCGAACATCCTGGCGTTCATTTTCGCCCGCCCCCGGCTGATGCCGAGCGGCGCACTCTGAATGATGGCGCGCTGGAAAAGGCCTTCGGCGCCTTCGGCAATCATCAGGTGCGCCGCCGCGTCGCCCCCGGCGGAGTGGCCGAACAGCGTCACGTTGTCGGGGTCGCCGCCAAAGGCTTCGATGTTGGTGTTAATCCATCGAAGCGCCGAGATCAGATCGAGCAGCCCCAGGTTCGCCGGGCGCCCTTCCCCGCCGAGAAACCCCAACAGCCCCAGCCGGTAGTTCACTCCCACCACGATCACATCGTTTTCAAGCGCCAGCGGGCGGGTGTCGAAGACCGGCAGATCCGCCGTGCCGAACACGTAGGAGCCGCCGTGGATCCACACCATGACCGGGCGCGGCGTGCTGGCGGGGCTTTCCGGCAGCGTCACGGACAGGTGTAGCGCCTCTTCACTAACGACGAACTCGCCGGCACTTACGCCCAGGGCGTGGTTGAGCTCCGGCACGATATTCTGCGGCGCGGCGGGCGACCATTCGGTGGCGTGAATGGGCTCGTTTGAAGGCGGCTCGTCTACCGGCGGGCAGAAGCGCTCAACGCGTGCGTAGCGGATGCCGGTGGCGCGAATCGCGCCGCGGTCAGTCCAGCCGATGATCTCGCCGGCGGGGGCGGTAAAGCGTGGGGCGTCTTGCAGGGTATCGGTCGTCGGCATGGGCATCCTGTTAATCAATGTCTTCGTTGACCAGCGGCCAGCCGCCCATGTCCATCGGCGGATCAAAAGTGCCGTGCCAGCCCACCAGCACGCGCTCGAATGCGTCGACGAAGTAGCGCTGCCCGGCGTCGATGGCGACGACGCTGTCACCATAGCCGACCAGCAGGCCTTGTTCGGCGCGCCGCGTTTGGCACGGGTGCCAGTGGCCGCTGGCGGGGTGAATGTCCGGATCAGTTGGGGCTTTCCAGTGGCCGCCCGCTTTGGGTGCGGCCTGGGCCAGCCACTCGCCAAGCGCCGTGTGGCCGCGCCGGGTTGCGATCGCGTCGGGCGTTTCGCCCTCGTGGGTGCGCGCCTCGAGACACGCGCCGAGGCGAAGCAGTTCGCGGCTGGCGTCTTCTCGGCCGAAATAAGCGGCCTGATGCAGAAATCCCCAGTTCGATCCCGCCTTTCGATAACGGCTACAGCGCCGGGCCAGCACTGGAAACGCCTGCCACTGGTCGAGCACGCGCGGCCATTCGCCCTGTTTGGCTTGGCGGTAGAGCGTGTCGATCAGCGGCGTGAGTTCGTTCATGGGCGCGTCCAGTGATGGTCATCGACCGGGAATGAAAGCGTTATCTTAGCGTGGCTGCGCCAGGCTGACAAAACGGCGGGCGCGGGCGCATTCTTTATTGGACGCCTTGGTCGATCACTACCTAGACTCAAGGCTTCTGCCTTTTGAGTGCCCTGCCCATGCGCGTTTTCTCCAATCCGGTCGGTGCCGGCTCCTTGTGGTTCGACAACCTGACCACGGCGGACGGCGTGCCGGTCGCCTACGACCCGCAGGCCCGCGCGTTCATCCCCATGCCGCCGTTTTGCGCCAATCGCGAGGTGATCGGCTGCAACTGGATTGCGCCGCAAAAAGGCCAGCTTTGCCGCGCCTGCGCGATGACCGCCGTGGCGCCGGACCCGAGCATTCCCAACGCCACCGCCAATTGGGCACAAACCGAAGCCGCCAAGCGCTGGGTGATCGACAACCTGGGCCGTTGGAACTGGTTTCGCCCGGAAGACCCGGGCGCGCCGCCGGTGTTCCACCTGCTGGCGGAGGGCAAAAAGCCGGTCATGATGGGCCATGTGGATGGCGTGGTGACGATCAGCATCGCCGAGGCCGACCCGGTGCTGGTCACCACCCGGCGCGAGGCGCTGGACGAACCTTACCGCACCATGATCGGCCACATGCGCCACGAGATCGCCCACATGCTGTGGTGGCGGTTGAGCCTGCGTGAAGACTTTCTCAAAGCGTTTCGCGACATGTTCGGCGACGAGCGCGCCGACTACGGCGAGGCGCTCCAGCACCACTACAACGAAGGCCCGCCGGAGAACTGGCGCAAGGAGTTCGTCTCGACCTACGCCTCGGCCCACCCTCATGAAGATTGGGCGGAAACCGTCTCGCACATTCTGCACCTGACCGACATCACCGACAGCTTCGTCTCCTCGGGCATGGATTCACCGGAGCTGCCCCGCGACCACAAGTGGGACGCCTACGCCGAGCCGGACGCCGAGCGGCTGATCCATATCGCCACCGCCCTGATCGCCGGTGTAAACCACGTCAACCGCGCGATGGGGCTGTCGGATGTCTACCCCTTCATGCTGACCGAAGTCACGCTCGAGAAACTCGCGTTCGTGCACGGCTGGCTGCGCCGGGGGGCGCAGGGGCTCTAACGTTTTTATCGTCATGCGCCGCTCTATTGCGGCGCATGGCTCAAGCTTTTTTAAACGACAACTTGTCTGAGCGGCTCCCTTTACCCGCCTTCGCTTTATTCTGCCCATGCGTCCTGGTTGTTTGGCGTGTTTGAGCAATACGCATTAGGCGTTGGAACGTGGGGCACTCCATATGGCTGGGGGCTGTGCAATTCGCCACGTGCCGTAAGCCATCGCGAAGCGCGATCATTTCCTTGATGTGGCGATCCAACTGGTCGGCTCTGGCACTGACCTTCTCACGATCGATTTCTGGCCGGCGTTCGTCGCCCAGCATGTCTCGTATCTCAGTCAGCGAGAACCCGGCCGTCTGCGCCAGAGCGATCAGCGATAAACGTGTGATCACCCGCGTTTCGAATACTCGGCGTAGTCCTTTGCGGCCCACGGATTGAATAAGCCCCACTTCTTCGTAGTAGCGAAGTTTCGAGGCAGGAACACCGCTTTGTTGAGAGAGTTCGGAAATATCGAGCACGGCCTTGACCTAAAGTCGACTTGAAGTAATAGGCTACTGATCTTCAGTAGATGCTTCAAGGAAATCGATAAGATGACTCCCTCCCCTCCATGTAATCCAAAAGACTTCGAACGCGGCCCGGCATTTACCCTACTCGCCATCATTCAGGCCACACTCATATTCACCATCACTTTGATCGCCGTTCCCCTGCCTTTGATCGCCAGCGATTTCGGTCTTGAAATTGCTGATCTCCTCGTGCTTCAAATCGCCTATGGCTTGCCCTATAGCGGACTCTTGCTACTTGGCGGCAATCTAACCGATCGCTTTGGTAGCACGCCTGTTTTACGAACAGGTCTCTGGATCTTTGGGATCGCTTCTTTGGGGTCGGCTCTGACGCCTTTCTTCGAACTTCTTGTTGCCATGCGGGGGTTACAAGGAGTTGACGCAGCCATGGTCGCTCCTGCAGCGCTGGCACAGGTCGCTGGGCTGTTTCCACGTGCTGACGACTTCGAGCGCGCCATAGCACGTTGGGGCGGCATTTCGGTACTGGGCGCCGCTGCCGGAACGGTGCTATCAGGCGTGATCACCACTTGGGTTTCATGGCGTTGGATGTTTCTTGTACCGGGTAGCGTTTCAGCCATCGCCTTGCTGATGACCCAACGCGTGTTACCTTCCTTGACGCGCCGGCACCGAGACCAACCGCTGGATCTACCCGGCGCCTTGCTCGTGCTATTGGGGCTATCGGCAGGCGGGTATGGTTTGGCTATAGGCGGTGAAACCGGCTGGACCTCGTCTCTCGTTCTCGTCGCGCTGTTATCGGGGGCTGCTTCACTGGTGAGCTTTATTTGGCATGAGCGTCGAATAGCGTCCCCTTTGCTGCCAATCGATTTTATGTGTAATAAAGAGCGTGTGGTTGGCGCTTTGGGCATCTTTCTGGCTGCTGCCAGCATGGGGCTCGTGACCTTCATTCTGGCGCTCTATCTTCAAGGAGAGCCAGCGTGGAGCCCACTGGAAACGGCCGGTGCCATGACACCCTTTCTCGCCATTTTAGTATTAGGTGGTGCCCCTTCTGGCTATCTCGTTACACGGTTAGGCGCTTGGCACGCCATGGTGCTTGGGCTACTGCTGGCAGCTACCGGGCTTTGGTCGCTGTCAGGCTTCAGCCAGAATTACCTGTTCGATATATTGCCCGGTTTATTACTGTTACCTGCGGGCACTTCACTTACCTTTGCAGCCTCAGCGGTATTGATGACGAAGGGCGTCCCGCCAGCACGCATGGGGCTTGCTGGCGGTGTCATGAATACCGCCATGGAGCTTGGACCCACCGCTGGGCTGGCCGCTTTCATGACGCTAACGGCGCTGCGTGCCGATATCGAGGCCGGCTGGATGCTGGTTTTTCTGGCGGCAAGCACGGCCTTCCTGCTGCTCTCGCTAGGGGCGCTTTTGATAGTTGGAAGAACCGTTACGGGAGCTCAAAAATGAAGAGCCTTCTGGTGGACGCTTTCATACTCGGTCTGGGCGCAACAGCGTTCATGGACATCCTCGCATTACTGCAAAAGCGGCTATTAGGAATTCCTTCGCTGAACTACGCGCTGGTCGGGCGCTGGCTGGGCCACTTGCCAAGCGCCATCCTGATTCATCGATCCATTGCTCAAAGTCCGGCTATTGAGGCAGAGCGTGCCTTGGGGTGGCTCACGCACTACGTGATCGGTATCGCCTTTGCACTGATCTTTCTGATAATTGCGGGCACGCAGTGGCTGGCACACCCAAAGCTGGTGCCTGCACTGGTTTTTGGCGCGGTAACGGTCCTGGCCCCTTTTCTCATTTTGCAGCCAGGTATGGGGGCGGGCCTGGCCGCACGTAAAACGCCTGCTCCCAACATAGCTAGAAGACGCAGCGTTTTGGCACACGTAAGTTATGGCGTTGGCCTATGGATTGCAGCGTGGGGCTACCGTTTCATTGTTTGAACCCGATATACACATCGCGTCTCACGCGGATCCGCGAGGCGTCTTATCGGGCACTGCGCGGCGTTCGGCGCCGCTGGTAAACGAGCAAAGCGAAAGATTGCGCGAATCATCATGTAAAGACGCGCCGTTACTCCAAAAGCGCGCGGCCAAGATAACCGGCGAAGCGCTCGCACAGTTCGCGGGAGTTCGAGGTGCTGAGCACCAGCTGGATGGCGGGCAGCGTCGGCACGCCGTTGCCTTCATCGAGCACGACCAGCTCGTCCGTCAGCGCGCTTTGGGGCAGAATGCCCACGCCCAGCCCGCTCGCCACCGCCTTTTTGACGTTATCGAAAGAGCCGCTGACGTAGGCAAAATAGTGCGGCCGCCCCACCGCGTTAAGGGCGGCCACCGCGCTTTGGCGAATCACGCAGCCCTCCATGAACGTTGCCAGCGGCACCTCGCCCATCTCGTCGAAATGCGCCGCCCCGGCGCTCACCCAGTAAAGCGGCTCCACCTGAATGACGCGCTCGGCGCTCGACACCACCGGCTGACCGGCGATGCCCTTGAGAATTACCACGTCCAAGCGCTGCTCATCCATCATGTGCGACAGCACGCTGGACGAGGCCGCCGTCACCTCGACGCGCAGCCCCGGGTTTTCGGCCAGACAGAGCGAAATCACCCGGTGCAGGTTGTGGATGGCGAAGTCGTCCGGCACACCGAGTGCGATGCGGCCTTCCAGTGAAGGCGTTTTCAGCGCGCCGATCGCCCGGCTGGTGCGCTGAAGAATGTCTCGGGCGGCGGGCAGCAGCCGTCGCCCCTCGTCGGTCAGGCCGATCACGTGGCCCTGGCGGCGCTCGATTAGCCGACACCCCACGTCCTCCTCCAGCCGCTTGAGCCCAGCACTCAGCGTTGACTGCGTGCGCGCCAGCACCTCGCTTGCCCGCCCAAAGCCGCCTTCCTGGGCAATGCACACGAAGGTGCGCAGCTGCTCCAGCGTAATGCCGCGCTCATTCAGTCGCTGCTCGTCCTGCTCCGTCATTGCCATTCAAGCCCCGCCTAAACACCGCAATCGATTTTGTCGATTATAAGCAGGCCATAATTCATTTAACAAATAGCCGATGTGACGGAAGAATCGAGTCGCCGGGTTTCCCGCGCCAAGCGCTGACCCGACGCCTCCATCCATCAAGAGAAAACCCTATGTTCATGATCGTCGTCCCCATCTTCATGGTCATTTTGCTGGGCTACGGCTTTGGCAAGGTGAAACCGGAAAGCGGCAATGCCGACAAGCTGATCAACGACTACGTCCTCTTCGTCGCACTACCGGCGCTGCTCTTTCTGGCCATCGCCCGTGCCGAGCTTTCGGAGCTTGCGCAGTGGGGCTTTATCGGCGCTTCGCTGCTGGGCATCGTCGTGGTCTATCTGCTCGCCGGGTTCATCGCCCGCGCCCGCGGCGTTGGCCTGCCCCGCTCGTCGATTCTGAGCATGGGCGCCTGCTACGGCACGACCGGCTACATGGGCGTGCCCATCCTCATCTCCGCCTTGGGGCCTGAAGCCGCCCTGCCCGCCGCCATCGCGACCATCCTGCACAACATTCCCGCCATCATGGCGGTCATCATCAGTTGGGATCTGTTCGCTGGCCGCGCGCACGCCGCCCGGCCCTCGGCGGCGGCGAGTCTCTGGAAAGCCTTCAAGGCGACCTTCACCAACCCGCTGACCGTCTCGGTGCTCGCCGGTCTCGTTTTCGTGCTTCTGGGGGTGCCGGTGCCCGAATTCTTGGCCACGTTCGCCGACTTTCTGGGCAGCGCCGCGGGGCCCACCGCACTTTTCGCGCTGGGGCTAGGACTCTCGCGGTTGAACGTTCAAGAGCACGTGACGCGCGAGGCGCTGGGGGTCGTCGCGCCCATGCTGCTGCTCAAGATCGTTCTGCAGCCGCTCGTTACCTGGCTTGCCGGCGTGTATCTGTTCGGCATGGCAAATGATAACGCGCTGTGGCTCGCCGCGGCAGTGGTCATGGCGGCGCAGCCCATCGGCGCCGGGGTCTACGTGTTTGCGAAGAAATACGACTACCGCCAGGAAACGGTGTCGCTGGCGATCATCGTGTCGCTGTTGGTGTCGCTCGTGACGCTACCGCTCGTTCTGGGATGGATGAGCCGCTAGGCCGGGCGTTTCAAGCGCTGGGGCTCTCGCTCAACACGAAAGAGTGAAGCTCGATATCGGTGCGAAACTGCCAGCCCAGGCGTTGCCAGAAGCGTTTGCCGGCGTCGTTATCCACCAGCAACATCAGGTGCGCCTTGTCGATGCCCTCCGAGCGCAGGGCATCCAGGCAGCGGCTGACCAGCGCGCTGCCGATGCCTTGCTTGCGCTGCTGCTCGACCACCGCCAGGTGCTGGATGAACCCACGGTGGCCGTCGTGGCCCGCCATGATCGTGCCGATGATCTCCCCGCCCTGCTCGGCCACGATACTCAACCCCGGGTTGCGCGCAAGGTAACGCGTGATGCCCTCGAAGGAGTCCGCGTCGCGCAGGCGCACGCCCGGCGTTTGCTGCCAAAGCGCCACGGCGGCGGCGTAGTCGTCGAGGGTCATGGGGCGGTAGTGCATGGGGGGCATCCAGAAAGTCAGTGGGTGGCGGTGAAGGAAGTGTGGATCGAGCACGCATACCCCGGCGGCAGATTGGCCGGCAGTGTGTTGGCATCGAAGGTGGCGATGCGCGAATGCTCGGCGCTCACTCGGGGGGCGAACTCACCTGCTAGCGCACAGCCGTAGGTGACGATGAACACGTGTTTGCTAGGAATAACCTCGAACAGGTAGCTGTCGATGATCCCCAAGGCTGTCACCTCGACATCCAGCTCTTCCTGGAACTCTCGGATCATGCACTCGGCGGAGCCTTCGCCTATTTCAATGCGTCCGCCGGGCAACTCCCATTCGTTTCGATCGTTGAGCGCCAGCACTACTTCGCTTGAAGGCAACAGCAGTACGCCTTTAATGGAGACTGGAAACATGGTTCTCTTGGCCGCTGTACAGTTGCCCTTGGTGGATATGGCATAGCGCCAAGTCCGGCTCGGTGCCATTGGCTGCTACCGTCAGTTCGCCTTCTCTATTCCAGCCACCACTGTTGCCGCAGGTTAGCCAGCCGCCAGTGGTGGATATGTGGTTGGAAAGCAGCACCGGCAGGTGATGACGTTTTGCCATGCTGGCCAGTAACTTGGTATCGGCTTCATAACCCGTCTCGGATATCAGAGCACTGGCGATATACACCTGCGCCTGTTGGGCAACGGCAGCTTCGATATGGGCGGGGTTGGCGAAGTCGGCGCATACCGCCAGCGCGATGCGCGTATTGTTGACGCTAAACAGGCAGTGCTGGTTGCCCGCCGAGCAATAAACATCCTCGCCTTCGTGCAGGTACTGCTTGTTATAGAACTCACGTCGGCCATCGGGGAAACAGATCACGGCCCCAATGCTCGGCTTCCCCTCCTCGTTAATCAGAGGACACCCTGCAATGATCACGATCGCGTGACGAGCGGCCGTCTTAGCAAGTGAGTCGAACACCTCGGAGGTTTTCGACAACGCAAGCGCCTCCAGCAACTCGAGCTCATAGCCAGTCAGCGAAAGCTCCGGGAAGACGACCAGGTCTGCCCCCAACTGCGCCGCACGCTCAATGTACGCCACATGCGTTGCCAAATTTTCTTCTATCGCTCCTTTTGACACGGGGATCTGGGCTAACCCAATCGTTATATTACCTGTGCTCATTGCGTCCTCACTGCCACAAAAATAAAGCCGCTACCCGCCATGGCTAGCGCACATCACTTTAGCGGTTGATCTTGACAAAACCAACGACGGGTATTGAGCAATTCTGTACAAGCATTCGAGCGGCCACCTGCCTTAAGCTTACCGGGTGACAGACGAGGAGCGCGGTATGCGAAACGCCAGCCGATTTGAATTCATCAAGAGCCAGCACGTACCGAGTTTGACCGTGCTGCACGCGGCGATGGAGGATTTCAGCTACGACCGCCATGCCCACGAAGAGTACGCCTTTGGCGTGACCCTGGCCGGGCGGCAGGATTTCTTCAGCGGCGGGCAGTTTCACCAGAGCCCGCCGGGCAATGTGATCGTGTTCAACCCCGAGGAGGTGCACGACGGCCAGCCCGGCGGTAAGGATACGCTGGATTACCTGATGCTCTACGTTCATCCGGAACAGGTGGCGCCGCTTTACGCCGAGGTGCTGGGTCATGAAAGCAAGGCAGGGTTTCGTTCGCCGAACACGCTGATTCAGGATGCCCGGCTTAAGGGCGATATTCTGGAGCTGGCGAGGCTAGTAACCCAAGGCGCGGGAAGCTGCATCGACCAGGAAAGCGCGCTTTACCGGGTGGTGGAGCGCACAGTTCAACTGGGCGGCACCTCGAATACCGTGCCACGCCCTACCCGGCCGGAAACGCTGCTCCACCGGGCGAAAGCCTACATTCATGCTCACCTGGAGCGGGACATGTCCCTGGACGAGATCAGCCAGGCGGCGCATCTTTCCAAGTACCACTTCCTGCGCCTGTTTCGCCAGCACTACGGCATCACGCCACACCAATACGTGATCAACTGCCGTATCAACGCGGCGCGCACGGCGCTAGACACGGGCGCTGCCACTAACGAGGTAGCGCAGCGCTTCGGCTTTGCCGACACGAGCCACTTCAACCGCCGCTTCAAACGTATCTACGGTATGACGCCGAGCCAGTACCGGCGCGATATTTCACGCTAAATCCCCCTCCGAGGTTTTACCATGCTGGGAATCATCCTGTATGGGCTGGGCGTCATGTACACGCCCGGGCCCGTGAACCTGCTCGGCCTGAATCTGGGCATCAATGGCCAGGCCAAATATTCCATTGGCTTTTGCCTGGGCGTGGGCAGCGCGATGCTGTTCTACCTGGTGGTACTGGGCTTCGCCGGTGCTGCGTGGATCGACGGCCAGATTCTTGTGGTGCTCAGTGCGCTGGGCTGCGGCTATATTCTCTATCTCGCCTGGAAGATCGCCCGCGCCAGCGCAGAACTCGAAACCGATGACGCGCCCACGCAGCTTTTCAGTTTCCGTGACGGGGTGGCGATGCAGCTTTTGAATCCCAAGGCCATGGTGGCGGTGTTGCCCATCGTCACGCTGCAGTTTCCGGCGGCGGGTATCGACGGCGTGAGCCTGGTGGTTTGGGCCGTGGGGCTTTCGCTGCTTGCCGCCGGCGCCCCCGGCAGCTACATGCTGCTGGGCCGTATTGTCGGACAGCGCATCCAGCAACCGCACCTGGTGAAAGGCTTCAACCTCGCCATGGCCGCACTGCTGGCGGCCGTGGCGGTGTCGATTGGCGTCGAGCACGTGTGGGTGCCGCTTACCTCTGCGGCAGGCTAGCGGTTTGCGTAGACAAGGCTAATGTCTATCGGTGCCGATCTCGTGGCTTAAAAACAGCCTCGTCGAATGGTGCACATAGCGGTAGATGCCGGTGCAATGATGGGCACTGGGCCCGGCAACGTTCAGCACTCGGACATCGAACTCGCGCACGAAGTCGTCCAGCAGCGTAGCTGCCGTCTCATACGTTACCAGGTCGATATCGATCAGTTTGTAAGGTTTAGCCTGACGAATACAGAAGAGCACCGTCGCCTCGGTGCCGCCGCGCGGGTAAGCGCTATAGAAAATGGCGGTGCCGTCGGCGTCCTGCACGTTGCGTTTGGTGCGCTGACGGTAACCGCCGCCGATTTCCGTCAGTGTATAGACAGCGCCAAGCGGCCCATCCTCGGCCATCCGCCCTACCGGGCAGGCGCCGCCAATGGGAAAGCCCGCGTCGAGCGCGGCATCGAGTGCCGCCCGGTCGGCGCCGGTCTGGCCGCCGCTGATGATCTTTTCCAGCATCTATCGTTATCCGTCCTGGCCCATGCCGTCTTGCGAGGGCGACGGATTAGCAGGGCTCTCGCCCAGGGCTGGCAGCACCACCTGTTCAACCAGACGCTCCAGCAGATCACGATCGATCGCGACCCTCAGAATCAGGGCGCGATAGGCCGCCATGGAGGGAATGATCTGGGCGGCGAGGGCAATATCTGCCGTTGGCGGGATGTCACCTCGCGCTTGGGCGCGCTCCATCAGCACCGCATTCGCCGTGATCCATGGCTCGAAAATCGAGTAGTCGCCCGTGTCTGCCAATCCCGGCACCTGGCTGATCATCGACACCACACCCGCCATGGCGCGCAATATCCGGTCCACCTTCGCGCCGTCCTGTGGCCGAAACATCGCCAGAAGATCGCCCCGTAACGAGCCGGTATCCGGCAGCGCTTCCAGGTCGATCTGTTGCGCCTTCATGTGCGCGACCGCGTCCAGTACCAGATCGGTTTTCGTCGGCCAGCGGCGATACAGCGTGCCTTTCCCGGCCTGCGCGCGATCCGCCACCTTTGCCGTGCTCAGCCCGTCATAGCCGACCTCCGCCAGCAGGTCGATCGTCGCCTCCAGAATGGCGACGTCACGTTCGGGGTCGCGTTTGCGTCCTCGCGCGGCAACAGGAAGATCATTGTTAGTCATTGACATTTTTAATCCGATACTACATGGTTCCGATACCACTTAGTTCCGATACTTTTTGGTATCGAAATTATCGAGTGGCTTGATCATAACCGGAGCTTATCATGCGCTACAACCTTCTGGGCCGCACCGGCCTCTTCGTTTCCGACATGTGCTTGGGCACCATGACCTTTGGTCAGAGCGGCGGCCCTTATGCAGCCGCCAGCGGCGTCATGCAGGACGAGGCCGAAGCGATCCTGCGCCGTGCTTTTGATGCAGGCATCAACTTCATCGACACGGCCAACGTCTATGCGGGCGGGCAGTCGGAAGAGATCGTGGGTCGCGCCCTGTCCTCGCTCGGTATCGCGCGCAAGGACGTTGTGCTGTCGACCAAGTTCGAGCATGGCACCGGCAAAGGTCCGAACGATGGCGGTGCCTCGCGCCAGCATATCCTGCGCGAGGTGCACGGCAGCCTGAACCGTCTCGATACCGACTATATCGACCTTTACCAACTGCACGGCTTCGACCCCGCCACCCCGGTCGAGGAAACGCTGCGCACCCTGGATGATCTTGTCCGCCAGGGCCTTGTCCGTCACATCGGCGTGTCGAACTGGGCCGCGTGGCAGCTGGCCACGGCGCTTGGTGATGCCAAACGTCTGGGACTGGAGCGGTTCCAAAGCTATCAGGGCTACTATTCGCTGGCCGGGCGCGACGTGGAGCGTGAGATTACCCCGCTCTTGCAGGCAGAAGGTCTGGGCCTGATGGTCTTCAGTCCGCTCGCCGGGGGCTATCTGACGGGCAAGTATCGCAACAGTGATGAAGGCCGCCGCGCCACCGTTCCATTCCCCCCGGTGAACGAAGCGCGCGGCGCGCCGCTTCTGGACGTGATGGACGACATCGCTGCGCGGCATGGCACCACCCTCGCGGCCATCTCGCTGGCGTGGCTCTTGCACCAGAAGGTCGTCACCAGCGTGATCCTCGGCCTGAAACGGCTCGATCAGTTGGAGGACAACCTGAAGGCCGCCGAGGTGGCGCTGTCCGAGGACGACCTAGCCGCTATGAATGCGGCAAGCGCCCTGACCCCGGAATACCCCAGCTGGATGATGGCCTCGGGTGAGGGGCCGCGCCGCAGCCTGATGGAGACCGGCAGGATGCCCGAGACGCAGTGGGGTGCCCAATGACGATCCTGGTCACCGGCGCGACCGGCCAGGTCGGTGCGGCAATTCTTGACCGTCTGCACGGGGCAGACATCCGTGCGCTGACCCGCGACCCCGCGCACCTTGGGGAGCGCGACGGAGTCACAGCGGTTCAGGGCGACCTGACCGACCCGGTATCGGTCGAGGCGGCGCTACAAGGCGTCGATACGCTATTTCTGCTGACATCGGTCAGTCCGGATGAAGCAAACCAGGCGATGATGGCCGTGAACCTGGCAAAGGCGGCAGGCGTGCGCGGCATCGTCTACCTGTCCGTCAGCCACGCAGGCCGCTATGTCGACACGCCCCATTATGCCAGCAAGCATCTGGTCGAGCGGATGATCTGGACGGCCGGGCTGCCCGCCACCATTCTGCGCGCCAATTACTTCATGCAGAACGACCTGACGGCAAAGGACGCGCTGCTTGAAGGCGTCTTTCCTCAGCCGATCGGTAAGGTCGGCGTGGCCATGGTCGACGTTCGCGACATCGCGGATGCCGCGGTGGCCGAACTCCTGCGGCGTCATCAGGCCGATGCGCCGCTGCCTGCCAGCCTGATCGAGGTGTGCGGCCCGGAGGTTCTGACCGCCGCCGACGTGGCGGCGATCTGGACCGACGCGCTTGGGTTTGAGGTTTCCCCCGGCTCGGCTGACCTCGGCGCCTTCGAGGCCGGTCTGCGCGACCGGATGCCCGCCTGGATGGCCCATGACCTGACGCGCATGTTCGGCGGCTTCCAGCGAGAAGGGATGGTACCGGCGCCGCAAGCGGTTGCCACGATGGAGCAACTGATCGGCCATCCGCTGCGGCGTTATCGCGACTTCGCGCAGGAGGCGGTGGCGTCGTGGAGAACCTGAGATCACCAGGCCGTCTTCGGCTGATAGTGGAAATGGGGGCGCTGTTCGTAGCGGCCCCCGTTGTGATGGCCTTCATCGCGACGCCGGGGCAGCTTTTTCCCTCGATCCTGCCGCTTCTGGGGATCGGTCTGATTCTCCTGCACATGACACCCGACTTTCGGTGGTCTTCGATCCTGCACGGTTGGCAAAACACGCGCGCCCTGCTCATCGCTGCCGCAGGGCTGACGACGTTCATCGCGGGCTGGATCGCCATCCAGTGGCTACAGCCCTGGGCGACCTTCTGGCTATGGCGCGAGGAACGATCCGTGTTCTGGGGGTTACTGGTAGCTTATCCGCTGCTGTCCGCCCTGCCGCAGGAACTCATCTACCGGACGCTCTTTTTCCGACGCTACGCCGCGATCCTGCCGACGGGCCGCCGTGCCATCCTGCTCAATGCCACGCTGTTTGCCCTCGCGCACGTGATGTTCTGGAACTGGGTGGTGCTGCTTGTGACGTTCTTGGGCGGACTGTTGTTCGCTTGGTCCTACCGTCAGCGTGGCCTTGTCGAGGCCTGGGCCCTGCACGGCCTGACGGGGTTTTTGCTGTTTGTCACCGGCGTCGGCTGGTATTTAACGCCTGAGGCGTCGGCCCGGCCCTTCTGACCTTTCTCTTCCCGGCCTCTCTCCGGTCTCTTACCGGCCTCTCCCCGGCTTTCATGGCTTATTTTGAAAGTGTCCGGAACGCGGCGGGCTATAAAGCGCGATATTTGCTCTAAGCTGTTGGTCGACATGCCCTATCAGGAGGAGACAACGCATGAATGCACAGAAAGTGGCGCTGGTCACCGGCGGCTCGCGCGGTATCGGCGCAAGCATTGCCAGAAAGCTCGCCAACGACAACGTCACGGTGATCGTCAATTACGCAAACAGCTTTGATGAAGCGGCGAAGGTGGTCGAGGAGATCGAGGGTCAAGGCGGCAGCGCCAAAGCGTTTCAGGCGGATGTGGCGAATGCGGACGCGGTGCGCCAGCTCTTCGACGAGATCGAAGCGCAGTACGGCCGGCTCGACGTGCTGGTCAACAGTGCCGGGATTCTGAAGCTCGCGCCGCTGGCCGAGTGCGACGATGCGCTGATCGACGCCCACATCGATATCAATCTGAAAGGCTCGATCTACACCATGCGCGAGGCAGCCAAACGCCTGCAGAACGGCGGGCGAATCATCAACCTGTCGACCAGCGTGGTGGGCCTGAAGCTCGAGAACTACAGCGTGTACGCGGCGACCAAAGCGGCGGTGGAAACCCTGGGGGCGATTCTCTGCAAGGAGCTTCGCGGACGCGAGATCACCGTCAACAGTGTCGCCCCCGGCCCCACCGCCACGAAGCTCTTTTTCGACGGCAAGTCCGACGAGTTGATCGACAAACTCGCCAAAATGCCGCCGCTGGAACGTCTGGCCGAGCCCGAGGACATCGCAAGCGTGGTGGCGTTTCTCGCCTCGCCCGCCGGCGGCTGGATCAACGGCCAGACGCTGCGCGCCAATGGCGGCGTTGTCTAGCTAACCACCTCCTCTTCACGGCAGCGCCGCACGCTCTGGGCCAGCTCGCGGACCAAACCGTGCACGCGCGCCACGCTTTCGTCGGGTGTCGCGGCTTGCTCGATATGGTCCACCAGCGCTGAGCCCACCACCACCGCATCGCTGAAACGGCCGATAGTCGCGGCCTGTTCCGGCGTGCGGATACCGAAGCCTACCCCGATGGGGAGCCGGGTATGGCGTTTTAGATCGGCGACTGCGCGCTCGACACTGTCCGGCGTGGCCGCCCCCGCACCGGTTACCCCGGCCACCGAGACGTAGTAGATAAACCCGGAGGCGTTGGCCAGCACCTGCGGCAGGCGCTTGGCATCGGTGGTGGGCGTGGCCAGGCGGATGAAGTCGATGCCGTGGCGGGCGGCAGGCGTGCAAAGCTCGTCGTCGTGCTCCGGCGGCAGGTCCACCACGATCAGGCCGTCCACGCCGGCCCGGGCGGCGTCTTCCAGAAAGCGCTCGACCCCGTAGCAGTAGATGGGGTTGTAGTAACCCATCAGCACGATCGGCGTGTCCTGGTTCTTCTCGCGAAAGCGCTTCACCATGGCAAGGGTTTTGGCCTGGGTCTGGCCTGCGTCCAGGGCGCGCAGGGCCGCTTTCTGGATCGCCGGGCCGTCGGCCATCGGGTCGCTGAAGGGCATGCCCAGTTCGATGATATCCACCCCCGCTTCCGGCAAGCCATCAAGCAGCCGCTGGGAGGTATCCGGGTTCGGGTCGCCGGCGGTCAAGAAGCTGACCAGCGCCGGGCGGTCTTGCGCTTTCAGTGCGGCAAAGCAGCGCTCGATACGTGAGATGCTGTCAGTCGAGTTGGCTTGGCTCATTGGAACTTGTCTCCTAGATGGTGAGCAACGCTCATCATGTCCTTGTCACCGCGTCCGCTCAGGTTCACCACCATCAGGTGATCGCGGGGTAGCGTGGGCGCGCGCTTGGCCACTTCGGCCAAGGCGTGGGCGGTTTCAAGCGCCGGAATGATGCCCTCTTCGCGGCAGCAGATCTGAAACGCCTCGAGCGCCTCGTCGTCGGTGGCCGAGACGTACTCGACGCGGCCCTGCTCGTGAAGCCAGGCGTGCTCGGGGCCGATGCCTGGGTAGTCGAGCCCCGCCGAAATCGAATGGGCGTCGATGATCTGGCCATCCTCGCTTTGCAGCAAGAAGGTGCGGTTACCGTGAAGCACGCCAGGAGTGCCGCCGTTCAGGCTCGCCGCGTGCTGGCCTGTCGCCACGCCCTTGCCGCCGGCTTCGACGCCGATCATCTGTACGCTGTCATCTTCAAGGAAGGGGTGGAAAAGCCCCATGGCGTTGGAGCCGCCACCGATGCAGGCAACGAGCGAATCCGGCAGGCGCCCTTCTTTCTCCTGCATCTGGCGGCGGGTTTCATGGCCGATCACCGCCTGGAAATCGCGCACCATGGCGGGGTACGGGTGCGGCCCCGCCACGGTGCCGATGATGTAGAAGGTGTCGTCGACATTGGTCACCCAGTCGCGCAGCGCCTCGTTCATGGCGTCCTTCAGCGTACCGGTGCCGGAGGTGACCGGCACCACCTTGGCGCCCAAAAGCTTCATGCGGAACACGTTGGGCTGCTGGCGCTCGATGTCGGTAGTGCCCATGTAGATCACGCACTCAAGGCCGAAGCGCGCCGCCACCGTGGCCGTGGCCACGCCGTGCATGCCCGCGCCGGTCTCGGCGATGATGCGCTTCTTGCCCATCTGTTTGGCCAGCAGTACCTGACCGATGCAGTTGTTGATCTTGTGCGCGCCGGTGTGGTTGAGCTCTTCGCGCTTTAGATAGATCTTCGCGCCGCCGAAGTGCTCGGTGAGCCGCTCGGCAAAATAGAGCGGGCTTGGCCGACCCACGTAGTCGGTTTGAAAGTAGGCAAGCTGTCGCTGGAATTCGGGGTCCGCCTTGGCCGCGGCGTATTCATCGCGCAGCTCATTGATCAGCGGCATCAGCGTTTCCGCCACGAAGCGCCCGCCGAAGCGGCCGAACATGCCGTTGCCATCGGGCAAGGCGGTCGAAGGAGTAAAAGGCTGGTTCATCGCGACCTCGAAGGGCTGGAAAGACGTTGCCTGGTAAGGCGTTCATTGATGTCGTCACGTTACCCGAGACGCGAGGGACAAAAAATCGATAAGATAGCGGTTATCTGTGAGTTTTAATCAACTATCGAGAATCCCTTCATGCAGAACAGTCTTCCGCCGCTGAGTGCGCTGCGTGCCTTTGAAGCCACCGCCCGGCTTGGCAGCGTGAGCGCCGCCGCCGGCGAGCTCAGCGTGACCCACGGCGCGGTCAGCCGCCAGCTCAAGACGCTGGACGAACATTTCGAGACGGCGCTGTTCGCCAAATCCGGTCGTCGCCTGGTGCTGACCCCGCACGGCGAAACGCTGCAGCGCGGCCTTGGCGAGGCCTTTGCGCAGCTGCGCGATAGTTGCGCCTCGCTCAAGCGTGAGGTGGAGGGCGCGCCCTTTACTCTGGCCTGCCCCGGCAGCCTTCTGGCGCGCTGGCTGATTCCTCGGCTCGAACCGCTGCGCCGGGCGCTGCCCGAGCTCAACCTTCAAGTGGTGGTCAGCGACACCGAGCAGCCCGGCGGCCAACAGAGCGCCAGCGCCACCCTTGCGTTTCTGGAGCCGCCCTGGCCCGTGAGCGGTGAGGTGATCGAGCTAATGGCCGAGGAGATCTGCGCGGTGGCAAGCCCGGCACTTGCCGCACGTCTTGACGCCGATGCACCGGCATCGCTGTTCGAACAGACGCTTCTGACGACCGCCTCGCGCCCTCAGGCGTGGCCGGCCTGGGCCCACGCGCTGGGGCTCGATGAAAGCGCTCTTAACAAGGCGTTGGAACACAGCCTGGGGTTCGACCACCTCTACTACCTGATGGAGGCCGCGGTCGCGGGGCTCGGGGTCGCGATCGCGCCCCGGCTGCTGGTGAAGGATGACCTTAAAAGCGGGCGGCTGGTCGCACCCTGGGGAAGTGTCGCCACCCCCGCCCGCCTCTGTCTGTGGCTACCGGACGAGCGCCGCACCGGCGCGGGAGAGCAGCTGGCAGCGTGGCTCAAGCGGGAGCTTGACGCGTCACGCTAGCGTTTGGCGGTACTCGGCCAGCGCTCGGATATCCGCAGGCGTGGTGCGACAGCACCCGCCGATACCCGCGGCGCCGGCAGCGCGCCAGATCGCCGCGCCCTGAACGAGCCCGGAGGGCGCGCCGCTGTGGTCGCAGGCCGCCGGGTGCCAGGTTTTGGTGGTCGGGTCGTACTGTTCGCCGGAGTTGGGGTAGACCAGTACCGGCAGGTCGCACGCCTGCTTGATGGCCTCGATCAGCGGCGCGATATGGGCAAGCGCGGTGCAATTGATACCGATGGCCGCCACGCCCGGGCGCCCTGCCAGGGCCCTGGCGCACTCGGCAATCGGCGTGCCGTCGCTGATATGCGCGCCATCCTTCGCCGAGAACGTGATCCACGCCTGCGCTCCGGGATGATCGGCGAGCAGGTCGGTGATCGCCAGCGCCTCGTCGAGCGACGGCAACGTTTCCGCCGCCAGCAGGTCGGCGCCTGCTTCCAACAGCAGTGCAAAGCGCTCGCGATGAAACTCGACAAGCCCTGCACGGTCCAGGTCATAGCCGCCGCGGTACTCGCTGCCGTCGGCAAGATACGCGCCATAGGGCCCCACGGAAGCCGCTACCAGCGGTTTCGGGCGCCCGCTATCCGGCTGCCAGACAGCGTCGCGGGCATCACACGCCAGCGTCACCGAGCGCGTGATCAGCGCGCGCGCCTCCCGCTCGGAGAGCCCCGCCTGCACGAAGCCGGCAATCGTCGCCTGGTAGCTTGCGGTGATCGCACAGTCGGCGCCGGCCTCGAAGTAGGCCTGATGCACCTGGCGGATCTTCTCCGGCGCCTCGCTTAAAAGCCGCGCCGACCAGAGGCTGTCGTTGAGATCGCATCCCAGCGCTTCGAGCTCGGTGGCCAGCGCGCCGTCGATCACCATGAAAGGCACGTCGCGAAGCAGAGTCTGGAGTGGGTTGGCGTGCTGGCTCATGCGGTGGTCTCCTTGGCGGTGCGGGCACGTTTGGCCGACTGGCGGCGGTGCAGGTAGTGAATCAGATAGCAGAGCGCGATGAACGGCACGCCGAAGTAGAGTGCGATGCGCTGCTGCGGATCAAACGCGATGCCGATACAGGCGGCAAGGCAGGCGCCGAAGGCGATCAACGGCACGAACGGATAGCCCGGCGTGCGGTAGACCAGATCCTCGAGCCGGCCGCCTTCGCGCAGGTACTGGCGGCGGAAGTTGAACTGGCTCAGCGCGATCGCCATCCACACGATCACCACCGCAAGCCCGGAGATCGACACCAGCACCAGATACACGGTTTCCGGCGCGTAAACGCTCGAGAACAGCGCCCCGAAGCCGCCGATCATGCTCAGTAGCAGCGCGTTCATGGGAATGCCGCGCTTGTTGAGCCGGCCAAGCGATTTAGGCAACGTGCCCTGATCCGAGAGGGTCCAGAGCATGCGCGCCGAGGCGTAGAGCCCGGAGTTGGCCGCCGAGAGCAGCGCGGTGATGATCACGAAGTTCATGATGTCGGCCGCCCCCGGCACGCCGATGCGCTGGAAGACCGCGACGAACGGGCTTTGGCTGAGCCCGGCCTCGGTGTGAGGCAGGAGGGCGGCGATCACCACCATGGTACCGACGAAGAACAGAATCAGCCGCCAGAGCGTGGCGCGAATCGCCTTGGGGACGTTGCGCGCCGGGTCCTCGGCTTCACCGGCGGCGATGCCGATCAGCTCGGTACCGGAGAAAGCGAACATCACCGCCAGCAGCGTCATGCCGATCGTCAGAAGGCTTGGCGGCATCGCGCCCTCGCCCCACAGCGCCGAAAGCCCGGGGGAGGCCACGGCGGCGCCGGTGTCGTCCTGCAGCGGCACGAAGCCAATGATCGCCGCGGCGCCGATCAGCACAAACGCCACCACCGCCAGCACCTTGATCAGCGAAAGCCAGAACTCGGATTCGGCGAAGAAGCGCGAGGTGAAGGCATTCACTCCGAACACGATGGCGGCAAAAAGCCCACTCCAGTACCAGCCGGGAATATCGGGAAACCAGCGCCCCATGAACACCGCCGCCGCGGTGAACTCCGACCCCAGCGCTACCGTCCAGGTGAGCCAGTACATCCAGGCGACCATATAACCGGTGCCGGGGCCGATGTAGCGCGTGGCGTGGGCACTGAACGCGCCGGAGTCCGGCATGTGCACGGCAAGCTCGCCCAGGCACATCATCACAAGCCAGGCAACGATACCGCCCACCAGGTACGCCAGCACCGCGCCCATCGGGCCCGCCTGCTGCACCGTATAGCCGGAGCTCAGAAAGAGCCCGGTACCGATCACCCCGCCAAGCGACAGCATCACCAGGTGCCGCGTGCTCATACTGCGCTTGAAGTGCGCGCCCTCTTGGTCACTCATGATACGTCCTGAAAATTGCCTGTTCGGCCCATCGGGCTCGCGATCCCGCTCAGCGGGCGCGCCATTTTAGTGCAAACTCATGACGACAAAAAGAAATTAAAAAGCAATCATCTATATTTTAATGGCATATAAAGGCGCGCAGTGCAGTGACCGAGAATGATGCCACGCCAAAGAGTGAGCCCAGCGCTACTGGTTCGAGGCGATCAGCGTCCCGCCAGCGGCCATGAACAGCCCCCCGGTCGCCCGGTTGAAGCGCTTGTAGCGCCGCGGGGTCTGGAACCAGCGGCTGATGCTGGCGCCCAAGCCCGCGTAGGTCGACATCAGGGTGAAATCGATCACCAGCCAGCTCAGCGCCAGGATGACGAACTGGAGAAGCTGCGGCTGGCTCACGTCGATGAAGTTGGGAAACAGCGCGGCGAAAAAGAGCAGATCCTTGGGATTGCTGATGCCCACGGTAAAGCCGCGACGAAAGCGTGTTGTGGCGGACACCTTCGGCCCTGCGGCCACGTTGGGGCTTGCCATCGCCGGGCTGGACGTATCGCGCCAGGCCATGATCCCCAGATAGATCAAATACGCCCCACCGACCATTTTCAGCATGTAAAAGGCGGTTTCGGACGTGGCAAGTACGGCGCCGAGGCCCAATGACGAGATCACCATCAGCACCAGCGAGGCCAGAATGCCGCCCAGCACGGTGGCAGTTGCCTGGCGGCGGCCGAACTGCAGCCCGTGGCTGGTGCACAGCAGCGCCACCGGCCCGGGAAAGATGATCAGGGCGAAAATGACGCTGACATAGGTCAGCCACGTTAGTGCATCCACGAGGTACTCCTTGTTTGCTGGGCTAGGGGCCGCTTTGACGCTTGAAAGGGCACGGTCTACTGCCCTCAAGCACGCCTTTTACTCGAACACAGTCTAACCCGCGTGCTGTTTAAAAAGGGAATTCGTTGGCAGGTGAGGCCGGATGCTTGTCAGCTTTCTCCCTATCACGGCCAAGCGACGCGACTAGCCGCGCCGCTTGCGCGTCAGGGTCTCAGTGACACGAAGTTGAGCCCGGTCGTTCTGGTGGCGGTTTCGATGGCGGCTTTCGGGTCGTCGATGCCTACCTCGACCATGCCTACTTTACCCAGATCGATCAGCCCGGCCTCGATCAGACGCCAGATCGACAGCACCGTTTCCGATCGGTACATGCGCGACCCGCGGATCGTCAGCCGACGGCGCAGTACCTCGCCATAGGGAAACGGAATGTCCTGGCGCACGCCGCCCATCAGCACCAGGGTGCCGCTATCCCGGAGCGCCGCAAAACCGGCCAGCAGCGGATTGGCGCTATCAGCGTCTCCCATGGTATCGATCACCACATGCGGGGCCCCTGCCACCGCCGTGATGGCCGCGGCGTCCTGGTCGATGTCGCCAGTCAGACGGACGGGTATCACACGCGCATCCAGCGTGGCCAGTTTCTCGAGCGCGGCTTGATTGCGACCCAGCGCGACCACCCGCGAAGCGCCTTTGGCCAAAGCGACTAGCACCGCCGCGCCGCCCATCTGCCCGGTGGCGCCCAGAATGGCCACGACGTCGCCCGGTTGTTGGCCGGACTGCACGACACCCTCCCCGGCGATGCCGAGCCAGGTAAGAAACGCCAGCCGGCCGGGGTCATCGAAATGCTCCGCCCCGGGCAGCCGGGTGACGGCTTCTTTCGGCAGCAGCGCCTTTTGCGCCATGGTGCCGTTTCGCCACCGCGTGCGCATGGCGTCCACTACCTCGGTGTCCTCGCCCCGCCCGCCTATCTCGCCCAGCCCCATGAGCACGTCTTCGGGGTGGTCGATATCCCCGGACTCGACCAGACAGTCGAGGGCCACGACATCCCCGACCTCCACGTTGAAGACATCATCGGCCTTTTCCCGCACCACGCCGACGCCGCCAGCGCCCAGCACCAGCGGCACTGGCAGCGGAATATCAGTGCTGTCGACCATCGCCATCAGGTAGGCGGGCACGTGGACCGCCCGCACATCCACGACGACGGCCCCTGGCCGGCATTCGGGATCCGGGCGTTCGACACAGGCAAGCGGCGTTTGAAGGGTTTCCTTGTACCAGGCTTTCATCAGCAGTCACTCCTTTGGGTGAAAGACATATAAATTGGATGTGGCAACGACAGCCACGGTACGAGGCTAAGACCTCGACTATAGTTGAGGTCAAAAGGTTTATTCTTGACTCAAGCTGCTGTATTAAAGAGACAGCAACCGAAATACATTCAGTAAACTCGAGGTTTGAACATCCAATGGCTACCGATCTATCCGTTGGCGACGTCGCCAGGCGCAGCGGCGTGCGCGTATCGACGCTTCATTTCTACGAGTCCAAGGGGCTGATAGCGTCCTGGCGAACCAGCGGCAATCAGCGCCGCTATCCGCGTAGCGTACTGCGCCGCGTTGCGGTGATTCGCATCGCCCAGCGCGCCGGTATTCCGCTGGCAATGACCAAGGCGCACCTGGATTCGATTCCCTCCGATCGCCCGCTGAGTGCAGCGGACTGGCAGGCGATCACGGCCGCCTGGCGCGAGGAGATCGATCGCCGGATGGAAAGCTTGATGCAGCTGCGTAACCAGATGGACCGGTGCATCGGCTGCGGCTGTCTGTCTCTCGCCGACTGCCCGCTGCGCAACCCGGATGACCACCTGGCCGAAGAAGGCCCCGGCGCACGCTTGCTGACCACATCAAACGTCTAGACGCGACACGCACGTTCGGTGGCGACCCTGCGGTTTGGAATCGCCCGGGAAAAGGGGTAGGGTTATTGATCAAACATTCAATAAAAGGAGTGTCCATGCAACGCCTTCCTTCTCTAGGTGCGCTGTCTCTAGGTCTTTTCGCTGCCGCCTCTTCCGTGCAGGCTCAAACGCCGCTGGAGCAGCAGCTAAAGGATCTCGAGTCGTTTCAGGTGATCGCTCACCGCGGCGCCAGCGGCCACGCGCCGGAAAGCAGCATGGCGGCGCTGGAGCTCGCCCACGCTTGGGGCGCGGACTACCTGGAGCTGGACATTCAGATGACCTCTGACGGCGAGCTGGTCGCCTTTCACGACGACACCCTGGAGCGCACCAGCAACGGCGAAGGGCATATCAACGACTACTCGCTTGCCGAGCTGAAGGAGCTGGATACCGGCAGCTGGTTCAACGAGGAGAACCCCGCGCTTGCCAACGAGGCGTTTGAAGGCGCCCACATCCTGACGCTGGAAGAGGTGTTCAACCACTTCGGCCAGGACGCGCGGTATTACCTGGAAACCAAGTCGCCGGCGCTCAACCCGGGCGTCGAAGAGGGACTGGTGCGCCGGCTGGAAGCCTATGACATGATCGAGACCGGCCGCGTGCTGATCCAGTCCTTCGATCAGGAAAGTCTTTTGAAGATTCACGACCTGAACGCGGATATCCCGCTGATTCAGCTGGTGTGGTACTCGCCGGATGACGAGAACGAAGGCCATCTGACGGAGTGGACCGGCGTCACCCCGGGCCCGGACGAGATCACCGACGCGGACTTCCAGGCCGTGGCGGATTACGCCGTGGGATTGGGCACCAACTACCTGTTTGATGACGAACCGGTCATCACCGAGGCGTTCGTTCATCAGGCCCAGGAGAACGGCCTGGCGGTGCATGTCTACACGGTCAACGACGCGAACGAAATGCAGCGCCTGCTCGACTGGGGCGTCGACGGCCTGTTCACCAACTACCCGGACCGCTTGCTCGAGCTGACCGAATAGCCCCGGCTATCTCGCCACCCCCCGCCCGCTGAGTCGCTCCTGGTGGCGGCTGACGAGCTCCGCCAGAAAATCCACCACGGCGCGTATTCTCATCGATGATGCGATATCGGCCTGGCTCACCAGGTAGATCGGCTGGGCCACATCGATATCGATTGAGAGGCACGCAAGCCCCGCGCGCTGGGCTACCAGATGCGGCAGCGCCGCAACCCCGATGCCCGCCTGGGCCGCTGCCACTTGGGTCGCCACCGAGGTAGTCGTCAATACCGGCGCGCGGCCTTTCAGCACGGCCTCGCACCACTTGGCCGCCGGCAAATGGGCGTACTCCTCGCTCCAACCAATGATCGCGTCCTCGTCGAAGTCTGCGCTTGCTTCTCGCCTGGCGGTGTAACCGGCACTCGCATAGGCACCGTAGCCCAGCGTGCCCAGCCGCCGTAACGTCACGTTGCCCCGCGTGGGCCTGACCATGCGCAGCGCCAGATCCGCATCGCGGCGGTGCAGGTTGACTGTGGTGATATCGGTGACAAGCTCGAGGGTGAGCCCCGGGTAGCGGCGGTACAGTTCTGGCAGCGCCGGCAGCACCAGCTCGGTCGCCAGGTTTTCCGCCGTGGCCAGGCGCACCCGGCCGGTGGGTAGACGCATCTGCCCGGCGCCGAAGGCGATGGCCGCGGCGGCGGCCTCCATCGCCTCGGCGTTTTCTACCAGCGCCGTACCCGCCTCGGTCAACCGGTAGCCCGACTGAAGCCGGATGAACAGCGCCACCTCGAGCGAACTTTCGAGGCGCTCGATGCGCCGGGAGAGCGTGGCAATGCCGAGCCCCAGCGCCCCCGCCGCCCCACTCAGCGTTCCGTGGCGCGCCACGGCCAGAAAAGCGCGGGTATCATCCCACACCCAAGCGGTGGCGGCGCTTTTCTCAGCCGCCGCCGGCGTTTTCTCGTTTGGCATCGAGCGCTCGTCCAAATTATCTAGCGCGTATGATCCAGCGCGGTGTCGCAAAACCGCTCGACGCGTTGGCGCGCCTCGCCCGTCAGCGTTTTGAGCGGCAGCGGCAGGCACGGCGCGCTCGCAAGCCCCAGCACCTCGGCCGCAGTGGCGATGACGCGCAGGCTGCCGTGCTCACGATACAGCGCCCAGAGCGGCTCGAAGGTCGCCGACAACCGCTGTGCATCCTCGATGTTGCCGGCCTGGGCGGCGCGGGTGATCGCGAGTGCGGCGTCGGGAAAGAGCCCGCCCAGTACCGAGTACCAGCCGTCACAGCCAGCCGCCAAGGCGGTGGCCGCCGCCGGGTCGCCGCTGATGCCGATGGTGACGTCACCAGGAATCAGTGCGCGCAGCTGCGCGATGCGCGTTTGGGCCGCGTCTTGATCCAGCGGCACCGGCGGAATCTTGATCGATGCCACCCTGGGAAGCGCTGCAATGCGGGCGTGTAGCGCGTCGCTGAAAGCGAAATGCGTGGTGCCCGGGTTGTCGTAAACGCATAGCGGCACATCGAGGGTGTCGCACACCGCCTTGTAGTGCTCGAACACCTCTTCCTCGGTCAGCGTTTGATACGACACCGGCGCCAGCAGCACCCCGCTCGCTCCGGCCTTCTGGGCATCCTCGGCCAGGCGGATCACCTCGCGGGTGGAAAGCGCGCCGATGCCGGCCACGACCGGTACGTCACCGGCACTGTCCACTGCCAGTCGCGTGACCCGGGCGCGCGTCTCGCGAGACAGGTACATGTAGTTTCCGGTCGAGCCCAGCACGCCGATGGAATCCACCCGCGCGCTCGAAAGCCGCGCCACGAGGTGCGTGAACTCAAGCTCGCGAACGCCCTGTTCGCTTACGGGCGTCAAGGGAAAGGCACTCAGGCCGGAGAACATGGGCAACTCCTTTTCGAAAGCGGGGTAGAAATTCGACGCTCACGCTATGCTGCCACGATAGCGCGGCAGGCCGGCAACCGGCAGGCGCACCGTGAAAACGTCGCCGGAGGCAGAATAACGCGCAAGCTCGTCATTGCTCATGCCAAAACGCGCCGAGGTCACGAAGAGCGTTCTCATGTCGGCACCGCCAAAGCAGGCGCTGGTGGGCCGAAGTACGGGCATCGAAAGCCGGTCGGTCAGTTCACCACAGCCGTTAAAGCGCAGCAAGCAGGCCCCGCCAAACTGGCAGACCCAAAGCCCGCCCTCCTCGTCCATGGCCATCCCGTCTGGCCGCCCAGGGTGCGCGGAGGTGTCAACGAAGGTGTCCACCCGGCCAAGCGCCCCGATATCCGGTGAATACGGCGCCTGCAGAATTCGCCGGGCGATCGAGTCCACGAAATAAAGGCGCTCGCCATCCCGACTCCATGCCAGGCCGTTCGGAAGCCCCATTCCCTCGTTCAGCGGCGTGGCAGAGAAATCGCTTTCGAAGCGGTAGATCCGGCCGCTTTCGCTTGCATGGTGCTCATCCATCAGGCCGCTGACGAAGCGCCCCTGCGGGTCACAAGCACCGTCGTTGAAGCGCTGGCTTGGCGCCAGACTCACCGGCCGGGAGGTTCGCTCGATGCGCCGCGTACCGGGATCGAACAGCGCCACTTGCGCGCCTTCGGCCAGCAGCAGCTTCCCGGACTCGGTAAGCGCCAGCGCGCACAAGGGTGCCCTGGACGAATAGAGCGTATCGAGGCGGCCTGTCGCATCCAGCGCGTGAAGCTTGCCGCCGCTGATATCGACGAAGTAGAGCGTTGCGGTGCGCGCCTCCCACACCGGGCTTTCGCCGAGTGCCGCCTGCACGCGCGCAAAGCGCCTGACCTCAGCCCGGCACATGCGCGCCGCCGGTAGCGTGCGATTGCTTGATCTGTGCCCAGCAACAAGCCACCTCGTCGAGGCTCGCTGCGTTGACGCGGTTCAGGTCGCGCGGGTAATCCACTCCCGCGTTCTCCTCGAACCGGGTCGCGCTGAACTGGCCGTTGCTGGCGCGCAGGATGTAGCCGCTCTCCTGGCACCGCTCGCTTGCCAGATACAGTACGCCCGGCGTTACCCACTCGGGCTTGAGATCCGAAGGCTCGCCGGTTTCGCCCCACATGCGCGTTCTGGCCACCGGCGACACGGCGTTCACCCGAATGCCGTGCTCGGCGCCCTCGAAGGCCAGCGCGTTCATCAGGCCCACCTGAGCCATTTTGCCCGCCGCGTAGGCCCCAAGCCCCTTCTGCCCGTAGCGCAGGTACATCGCGCGATCAGACGTGGTGAGCACGATGCGCGGGGCCCTGGACACTTTGAGCGCGGGCCAGGCGTATTTGGCAAGCCAGCTCGGCGCCCAGACGTTGACCGAAAGCGAACGCGCGAGAAACTCAGCCTCGGCGTCTTCGATGCGCTGGTAGCCGACCCAGCCGGCGTTATGGATGACGATATCCAACCCACCGAAGGTGGCCAGGGTGCGCTCGACGAGCGCCTGGCACTCGACTTTCTCCTCCAGCGCCCCGCCATGGGCGATGGCGCGATGTCCTTCCTGCGTGAGCGCCGCCGCGGCGTGATCGGCAATGGCGGTATCCGCGCCGCTGCCGTCACGGTCGGCGCCGCTGTCGCTGATCACGACGTTTGCCCCGGCGCGGGCGAGTGCCACCGCGTAGGCCCAGCCGAGCCCTCGGCCGCCGCCGGTGATAATGGCCGTCTTGCCTTGAAATGACATGGTGCTCCTCCTCGAAATGGCGTGGGTGAACGCCTTTCAAGGTACGCGTTGAATCATTTTTATCTAATACTATCCGAGCGCGGCTGTGATAGGTAGCTCGTATTACCAGCTCGCGCTGCATTGGTTTAAAGTATCAAAACGTTTCGCCTGACTCCGAGGCCCTGCAATGATCGAGACCCGACTGCTCAGGCAGTTCATCGTCGTGGCCGAGGAGCTACACTTTCACCGCGCCGCCGCACGCCTGCACATGGCGCAGCCGGCATTGAGCCAGGCCATCGCCAAACTCGAGGCGCGCTTGGGATTTGCGACATTGACCCGCAGTCGACGAAGTGTTGCTCTGACCCCGGCGGGCCGCGCCTTTCTGGAAACCGCCTACGCCACGCTCGACACGCTCGATGCCGGCATCGGCCGCGCGCGCCGAGTGGCCGACGGCGTCGCCGGCCGGCTGACCATCGCCACGCTGTCGCTGGCCGGCTATACCCCGGTCCTCGAGACGCTGCGCGCGTTTCGCCGAGCCCTGCCCGAGGTCGAGCTCGACCTGCGCGAGATGCCCTCGGCGCATCAGCTCGAGGCGCTCGTTGCCGGCGAGGTCGACGTAGCACTGATGCGCGAGCTGGCGCTGCCGGCGGTCATCGAAACCCGGCAGGTGCTGACGGAGGCCATCCTGCTGGCGCTGCCCACCGACCACCCGGGCGCGGCCAGCAATGAGCCGGTCGATTTGGGCCACTTTGCCGAAAGCGATTTCGTCTTCACCCCGCGCGCTCTGGGGCCGGGCTATCATCACCAGCTGATGGCGCTGTGCCAGGCGGCGGGATTTACACCGAATATTCAGCAGGAGGCGGCTCAGCTAACGACGCTATTGGGCCTGGTGGCGAGCGGGCTGGGCGTGGCGCTGGTGCCCGCCTCGATTGCGCGATCACTACGCCTGGACGGCGTGGTATTTCGTGCGCTGGCGCCGCTGCCCGGCAGGCCCGATGCGAGCTTGGCGCTCAACGTGAACTGGCACCGCGAGAACACCTCGCCGCTGATCGAGGACTTCATCGCGCGGCTCGCGTCTCAAACGCGCGATGAGGCGCTATCCTTTTAGCCGCTCTTCGTGGGTTTTGACGTAATCGGGATCGATCCGTTTGCGAAGCTTCTGGCACAGGATATAGACCAGCGAGCCGATGGCGAAGGCGATGGCAATGGGCACGAAGATGGCCAATAACCCGGTAAACAATCCGAGCCCGTAAGCATCGGCGAGCGGAACCGAGTAACCGATCATCAATACCAGGCTCAATAGTATCGAAGGGCCAACGATCAACGCGTGGGCAAGAAAGTAGCGGTAGAAATAGCCGCGGCCGTATCGTTTGTAGACGCCGTCGATATCGACCTTGGTCTCGCCCTCCTCCTCGCTTTCGAGCTTGAGCAGGATGGCCTCGCGCTTTTTCTTCAGCGCCAGCGGCGTCCCCTCAAACGTCTCAAAAGACACCTCGACCATGTGCGCCTCGAAGGGCTTCCCGACAAAGGGCATGAAGGTGTATTCCGTATCCAGTGGCCTGATGAACTCGAAGTCGCCAATGCTGTGGAAATACAGCGTGGTTCTGCCGTTATACGTGGCATGGGAGACGGCCTGCTGCTCCATCACGCCTTTGATCATCGTCACTCGAGCCGCCGTTTTGAGCCTTCGCTTGGTACCTTCACGAATCATCCCTCGTGAGACATACCCCAGAAGCCCTGTTGTGGCCGCCGCGATCAAAACGCCCACGATCTGAAAGCGAATCAAAAGCCCCAGCGTGAGCACTAAAAGCGCGATGCCCATTAGCCCGAACACGGCGCCGACGATGGCCGTTACGTGAAGCCCCATACGCTTGTAAAGCGCCACCTGACGAACGTGAAACCGCTCGTTAGGCGTCATTTCGCGCTCACCGACCGTGCTTGCCTCGCGGATGACGGCCTCGTCCTCTTTTAGCTTTTTAGTCACGGTCTCTTATGTCCTCATACTTTCTACCCTAGCCCTTGAGAATCTCTTCCGGCGTCAAACTCTGGTAATCAGGGTCCAGCCCTTTTCTCAGTTTCTTGTAGAGAACCTCGAGCAATTCGTACATCAAGCCTCCGGCGATGATGGAGGCCACCAGAACGCCCATGAACGCCCAGAACGTGAAGAGCTCGAATTTCACGATGAAATAGAACGCGAGCCCGAGGCTCAGGAACATGGGCGGGAGGCTGAGAAGATTGAAGCGCCAAGCCTGACGTTTGAACACCTTTCGCCCGTACTTCTCGAAGGCGCCGTCGAGGTTGATCCGGTCGCTCGCGTTGTCGCGGTCTTTCAAATTAAAGAGCAGCGCCTCGTCGATCCCTTCATAGCGCTTGCTCAAATTCAGCGGCGGATACATCCGTAGAAAGAGGGCGTGAACCTCGATGACATGGGCATTCAGCTTCTCGAGAAGGTCATACGACCCCGGTGGGCCGTGCAGCAGCGCGTTGCCGATGTAATATTCGTTGACGTAGTTAACGCCGCCGGCGTTGCTGGGCACGCGCTTTTTGCGAACGGTCAAAACGCCGCGAATGATGGCGACGTGCGGATCGATGCGCAGGCGGCGCTTACAGCCCAGCCAAAAGATAAAGGCCCCGCCCAGCATCTGGCCCACCACTAAAAAGACGATCAGAAGCCACGCGACCGTCTCCATCCACGGGTCATCCAGATAAATGACGACGCCAAGCCCTACTCCCGAACAAAAAAGCAGTACGCCCACCCCCATTAAAAACCAGAAGAGATAGCGGTGCGTCGCGACCACTTTTTTCGCGTAGTGGTACTCGTGGCGAGTGATTAGCCGCTCACCGACGATCGCGCCATGAACCTCCATGCGGGTGCTCTCCTTTAACGCCATTGCGTGATATCGCCCACGAAGAGGGCGGCCGGGTCAGCGCTTGAACGGCCGGTGTTTCTCATGAATGAACTCAACGGAGTGCTCAAAAAGCTCCCGAAGGTGCTCCTTGGCGGTATCGGCGGTGACGATGTGAAAGTCGCGGCTCAAGGAGCGGCGGCCCAACAGGTTGAACATACCGGTTTTGGCCACGACATCGAGATGCAGAGAGCCTCGGCGCTCCGCCTCGATCGGGGTGAGCATATAGATCGCGTGGGGGCCCTTGCGATCACCGAGCACGAATTCGAAGCCGCCGGCCGCGCCCAGCTCCTCGAACAGCGCCACCTCGCGCGCCCAGGGGTACTGGTCGATGATCTCGCACGCCTTGTCGTAACTATCGGTGTTGATCCGGCGGTTAACGAACTCGCGGTTGTCGGTGTAGTGGGAATAGAGGATTTGAACCATCGAGCGGCCTGCGGGTGGAAATAATTAAGCGCCTAATTATATACCACTCCAACCCGCAGGCCGAACCGGGTTCAGGGGTGGCCGCCACCGCCCCCCGCGCCGTAGACGTGACCGGTAGTGAAGCTAGATTCCTGAGAGGCCAGCGCGTAGACGCCGGCAAGCTCCACCGGTTGACGAGGCCTTTGCTGTCTTAGTGGTGCGGCAGGCAGCGGCAGCGGTTTGCGCAATGGCGCCCGGCTCTAAGCGCCCACCGCGTCGCGATGGCCATTGGAAATATTATCCAGCACGGTAACGACGTATTTCGCTCGGCACAGACGTTTGAGCTTGTACGAACCAATAAAGCGCGCCCCACCGACCACCAGGATACGCCCTTTAGCATGCCTCATCATGATGACCGCTTTTTATTGTAATGGCGGGATGCATGCAACAGTTCATGGCCACCTCTTAAGCCCACTTCTCCAGCTTGCGATAAAGTGTCGAGGGGCTGATGGCAAGCACTCGAGCGGCCGCTGGAACGCTGCCGGCGTGACGCGCGATTGTGGCTTCGATGATCCAGCGCTCGATTTCAGCCAGCGTCATACCCTCGAAAAAGGCTTCGATAGTGTGCGCTGAGACGGCTTCATGTAGTGCCGTCGCGGATGACTCCTCCATCAACGCGGCGCTCGAGGTCGTCGTTACCGAGGTATATGTGGATCTTACCGGCGTATTAGAGGAAGGCTCGTTGCTTTTCAGCGGCGGTAGCGTCAAGTCGTCACCCACGCTCATGACCACCGCGCGCCGGATGGTGTTTTGCAGCTCGCGCACGTTGCCGGGCCAGTCATGGCCATTGAGCTTGGCGATGTTGTCAGCGTTCAGGGCGTTGAAGGCGCGGCCCTCCTCTTCGGCGAAGCGCTGCAGGAAGGTCTCGGCCAACAGCACGACGTCCTCACCGCGCTGGCGTAGTGCCGGCAGTTCAATGGGCAGCACCGACAGCCGGTAAAACAAGTCTTCGCGAAAGCGCCCGGCACGCACCTCTTCGGCGGGGTCGCGGTTGGTGGCGCAAACTACCCGAACGTTGACGGCTTCCGGCCGGCTGCTGCCGACCCGCTGCACCGTGCCGGTCTGCAAAAAACGCAGCAGCTTGACCTGGAGTTTGAGCTCCATTTCGCAGATTTCATCCAGAAAGAGCGTGCCATTATCCGCCTCTCGCGCCGCCCCCGCGCGATTTTCCAGCGCGCCGGTAAAAGCCCCTTTGACGTGGCCAAAAAGTTCGGACTCCAATAGATGCTCGGGAATGGCGCCGCAGTTGATGGCCACAAAGCGCCCTTGGCGCCGGTCGCTCAGAGAATGTATCGCTTCGGCGGCCACCTCCTTACCGGTTCCGCTTTCTCCGGTAATAAACACCGTGGCGCGAGAATTGGCGACGTTTTCGATCGCCCGGTAGACCACCTGCATGGCGTCCGAGCGGCCCACGAAACCCTCGAACTGGTCACGTTTTTGCAGTTTGCGGGCGACCATCACCTCGCGCTCGAGCATTCGACGTTCGCCGGCTCTGAGCACCGTGGTGGTCAACCGCTCCGGCGAGACCGGCTTGACCATGAAGTCATACGCCCCGGCGCGCATCGCTTGAATCGCCCGGTTGATCGAGCCATCAGCGGTAATCACCACTACGCTCGACTGTGCCAGAAACTCCGGCGCCGACTCCAACAGCGCCAAACCGTCGCCATCAGGCAAGTTAAGGTCGAGTAGAATGACGTCAAACCCACTAGGTGATGCCGCGAAGCGCTCACGGGCCTCTTCACCGCGCTCGGCAAGCGTAGTGGTACAGCCTACCTTTTCAAGCTGACCGGCGTAGGTAAGTGCCAAGGATATCGTGTCTTCTACGATCAGAACGCGAGGCTTTTCGGTCATTCGCTACTCCGGTTTATTGCGGTAATTAAAAATCGGGCCTCGCCGGGGTGGCTGCTATCGCGCCAACTAACCTCACATGCCTCCCCATAGAAAATGATGCACTGCTGAACGAGCCCAAACGCAATGTGGGCAAACGCCCGATGCGAGCGATAGAGTACCTCAAAGCCCTCCTCACACTCTCGGGTTGTCACGCTGGGCGGATTAGCACCCGGATAGATAATTTTAACCTCTTCGTGAATGTGACTCTGAACGTGATCCAGCATCTCTCTTGTCGAGCCATAACGCCCCATAAGGTCGGGAAAACGTATCTCGAAGCGTTGAAATAGAAAGCGTCCAAAGGCTTCACACACCTCTGTGGCATTAGCATCGGCTAAACGCGAGGCTGCCGTTACCAGTTGCCCGGCATATTCACTTGGGTAAAACCCCACCGCTGTAAAAGCGGCTTGATTGGGCAAATTGGCCTCTTCGATGACCTGCTCGGTAAAGTCGCTACCAAAGGTTTCATCCATAAAGTTGATCAGCTCTACAAAGATTACGCCTTTCATATCGGTCGCTCTTGTTATTCATACCGTTAAGTCCGGCCATCCGAACGCCTTCCCGTCACTCTTTTTTAGTGCCGCAATGCCTGACACTCGCCTGATTACCACTGCTTTCTCTTTTGCCTCGCCCTTTAAAGGTAGCCTCAATCTGAATGAGCAATTTACGTGCCAGCCAATAATCTCGGCACAAGCGGCTCCAAGGGAACAAAAATTGCAAAATGCAAAAAAAATATTCGCAAAAAAAGAAAATTAATTCGCATTCTGCAATTTCCGTTGTCTGGCGCTTGGATCTTGCGCATGGACGACTGAACCAGTTTAATTATATTTATCATCGAACGAACAACCCAATACGCTTAATTACCGCCCAAGAAAGCGCTAGATCACTAAAATCAAATTAAAAATAAAGCATTACCATTATCCTTCAGTGAGTGGCCCATATTTTGTATCTCGTTAACTACCTGACACCGCCGATAGTCAATTAAAGGTATCATCATGAGACCTACGAGGCGTCACACAATTTGGCTTATGAGTCTGGGCATCCATGCTGTGCTACTCGCGGGATGCTCTTCTGCTCCGACCCCGCATAACCCACCGGGCGCGGCCTGGATGCCCGAGCAATTGGAGGATGAGACGACGCTCGCTTGTCACCCCACTACGTCTGTCGCCACCTCGCTTCCCGAAGAGAACTACGTCTTCGCACATCAACTGTTAACCGACACCCATAGGCTTTCTCCCGGCGACCGCTTGAAAGTGCAGGTGATCGGTGACGACGAGATGTTATCGGGTAATTACGTGATCGACGATACCGGCCAGCTCGTGATTGCCGGCATGGGTCGAGTGAACCTGCAAGGCATGACGATCGACGAGGCCGCTCAGCGCGTGCGCGAGCAGCTCATTGCGCGTGGGCTGGTACGGGACCTGCCCCGCGTCGTGGATATCAATTTGATCGAGAGCGCCGGGGTGTCAGTGGTCGTCAGCGGAGCGGTCTTCAACCCTGGGCCTGTTAGGGCGGGTGAGCGTGGGCCCGAGGCGCGGGCGGGCCTAACGAATAACGTCAACAGCGGCGATGCCAATGTCGGCCGCAGCTTGTCGACGGCGATTCGCGCGGCAGGCGGCATACGGCCCGACGCCTCGGTAAGCGATGTGGTGCTCCAGCGCGGCGATGCCTGGACCCAGGTGGACCTGAGCGGCTTGCTTGATGGCACCCGGTTCACGGATATGCGTGTTACCCACGGGGACCGTATTACGATCCCCAGCACCGGCTGTTTCGATGCTCGCTTGGTAAGACCCGGATCGCTCACCATTCCGGGTATTCGAGTGTACATGTCCAATCTTTCTCGCCCCGCGGCGAGCAATGCCACTGCGGCGATCGGCAAAGATACCACCAGCCTGCCCTACGGAACACGGCTGCTGCAGGGGCTGGTGTCCGCCAACTGCGTGGGGGGCTCGGCCATGAACTCCCATCGCAAGGCGATCCTGATTTCAAAAAACCCGATCAATCAACAGAGCGTGGTGATTAACCGCGATATCGAAGACATGCTCACCAGCGCCCAGCGCGACCGCATCAATCCTTACCTGATGCCCGACGACGCCATCGCTTGCTACGACAGCCGAATGATGAACTTCCGCGACGCCTTTTCGCTACTCGGCGAGATGGTCGGCCCAGCGGCGACCGCGATTTTGATCAACGACGTGGCCCAATGAGCAGCCCAACCCAAAAGCAACCGCGACGCCTTGTCCGGGTCTGGTATTTCATTAGGGACGGGCTCCCGTCCGCCGGCCGCTATCGCCGCTACATCATCGCTATTGCCCCTTTTTTGATTGGGATATGGGCGCTAGTGGCCTGCTATATCGTGCTGGCGCCGGTGACGTATAAAAGCTCCATGTCGCTGATTCTGCCAGGCTCCGGCGTCGGCGGTATGTTGAGCCTGGAAACCATTGGCCAAGCCTCTTCGCAGACCTCCTCGGCGTTCTCGAGCCCCTCGCTTAGCCCCACCCAAAACTACAAGCGTCTGTTGACGGCAGATTTGACCCTGCGAAGCGGCGCCGAGCTATTAAACGATGGCAGCGACCGGCTGCCATCGCCAACGATTAACCTGATCGACCAGACCAACCTGATTCTGGTCTCAATCAAGGGAAGCAGTCCCGAGCAGGCCCAGTCACGCCTGGAGGCGCTTCGGCGTGCTTTCTTAACGGTGCTTGACCAGCTGCGTGAAGATGAGGCCGCGAGACGCGAAGCGGCGGACCGCGACCGTCTCGATGAGCTTCAGCAAAAGCTGCAGGAAGCGCAGCTTCGAGTGATCCGGTTTCAAGGCGACACCGGCCTTGCGACCATGGACCAGTTCGGTAAGCGAATCAGCGTCGTCGACGCCCTGCGCGCCACGGAGCGCGAGCTCCAGCAGGCGCTGTCGGAAAAGGAGTCGGTGACTCGCTCGTTGAGCGATTTGCTGGCACTCAGCGTCGACCAGGCGCGCTCAGCCCAACTGCTCAAGGCCGACCCGCTGTTTCAATCACTTTTAGAGAGCTACGCCGATACCCTGTCCGAGTGGACGCAGGCTCAGGCAACGCTGGGCCCTAATCACATAACGCTGGCCGAGCTCGATGCCCAGCGCGTGAGCCTGAATCAGGCCATGCTACAACGCGGTCAGACGCTGACCGATTTGCCACTCGACAGCCTAAGAGAGTTCGTCGACCTGTCCGTGAGCGACAGCCGCGAGCGCTTGCTGGATGCTTTCCTGGCGGAAACCTCCGGCGTAGTGGGTCTTCAGGCGTCGCTCGAGCAGGTGCAGGAGCAAATCAAACTGCATGACGACGACATGGAGGCGCTGGTGCAAACCGCCGCCAGGCTGGCGGACTTTCTGCGCGAGCAGCGCGTGGCCCAAGCGGTCTTCTCCTCCGCCCTGGCACGCCTTGATACCAACAAATCGGACCCGTTTGCCTCTTATCCGCTGGTACAGACGTTCGAAACTCCCTCCCTGCCCGGCGCCCCCTCTTCGCCGTCGCTCCCGCTGGCAATCGTTGGCGGCGTATTGGGCTCACTGCTCGTCACCATGGGCTTCTTACTGTTATGGCTGCGTCAACCTATCATCCAGCTAATCCTGCCGAAAAAATAATCTCTGTCGCCATCCAGAGCACTTGGCTACTCTGGATGGTTGGCGGGCTCTACATTGCCGGTCCGGTGCTCGCTTGGCTGCTGGCCCTGCTAGCGGCCGCGCAGCTCTACATCGCGCCGGGGCTTCCCGAGCACAAGCGTCCCCCGCCGGTTCATCCCTGCATCTGGCTCTGGATGCTTGGCATGCTGGCCATGCTGATCATTCTGATCGTGGGTCATCTGCTCAATGAGCTCGGCACCGGCAAGACGATCAAGTCATCCATTGGGTGGGCCAAAGGGTGGGCACTGATTGCACTCTTTCCATTTATTGGGGCGGTACTCGATATCCGGCCCGAGATTATCTACCGCGCCGTATGTCGACTTGGCGTGCAAACGCTCCTATTGATTCCACTTTTTCTAGTTGCGCCGTTTATCGGCCTGCCCGGGCTTCTCTACGTATCTCCCCTGAAAATCGTCGGCGGTTCGGGCCCCGAGTATTTCGCCGTGATTCTCTACACCATCGAGCCGGGCGTGGGCACACCGCGTTGGCAATTTTTTGCTCCGTGGTCGCCGGCAGCAGGGCTGATCGCCGTGGTGCACACGCTGTGCGCGCTGGAAGAAAAAAGCTGGAAGTGGAAAGTGATTGGCGTCACGGCGAGCTTGATGATTGCGCTGCTTTCTCAGTCACGGCTGGCGCTGGTGGCTCTTGCCGTGGTCTGGCCCGCGGCGTTTGGCATCAGCCAGCTACGCAAGCCCTGGGCCTGGTTTACCGCGGCCGGACCCGTGCTGGTGGCCACCATGGTTGCCGGGCAACTACTCGAGCTCATGAACCAGGCGGTGGAAAGTTTCAAAGGGGCCCGGGCGGATTCGAGCCGGGTCCGTGCGGCGCTGGGTAGAATTGCGGTGGAGCGCTGGCGAAACGAGGCGCCCTGGTTTGGCCACGGGGTAGTCGAGCGCGGGCCGCATTTGGTTGAGTACATGCCGATTGGCAGCCACCATAGCTGGTACGGCCTGCTGTTCGTGAAAGGTATCACCGGGGTGGTCGCCCTGCTGGTACCGCTGGTGGCCACCCTGCTGGTGACGGCGAAGCTCTCCTTGCACGACCCGGTCGGTCGGGTGGCCTTCTCGCTGCTGCTTTTGCTGACGCTCTACACCTTTGGCGAAAACCTCGAAATTCTCAGTTATCTTTACTGGCCGGCACTCGTGCTGGTGGGCATCGCCTGCCGCCGCGCCGTCGTTTTTCGCCAGCGGCGCTTGGCCCACGCTAGCCGGCAAGCGCCACCCCCTGACGCCAGCGAGAGAGTCTGAACAGCTTTTTCCAGGCCAGAACGCGCTGAGTCTGGAGCCCTTCTACAGAGAGCTTGCCTTCGCGAGACATGCGCGCAAACGCCTTCGGCGTCAGTGCCTCCAGGGCTCTGGATAACGCGCTCTCCGAGCTAAAATCCAGCGCGATCCCCGCACGTCCCTGACAGGTCTGCTCGGGCAGGCCATCCACATCGGCGACGATAATCGGCCGTCCGGCCTGACGCGCTTCGGTCGCAACCAGCCCGTAAGCCTCAAAATGCGAAGGAACCACGACGATATCGCAGCCAGCCAAAAAGCTGGCCCGATTGGCGACATGGCCGTAGAAATGCACGTTGGCAAGGCCGTAACTTAGCGCTTGCAGGCTCTGCGCCTGCTCTCCAAACCCACCGAGCACCAGCTCGAAGCGCTCGGCGGGCAGCGTTTTAAACTGCTTCAACAGCCGATCAAAGCCCTTCATCTGCGTAAAGCGACCATAGGCGCCGATCACCAGCGGCCGTTCACCGTTCCAAGTGGGCAGTGGCAATGCTTCGAGGCTATCCACAAGGCTCAATGGTGGGATGATGCTCAAACGATTCTCCAGGCCGCCTACTACCTGATTCAACCACGCGGCTTGGCCTTGCGACACGGCCACGACATCGTCAAACAGCCGGTAGGCGATGCGAAGCATGGTGCGAAACCTGAACCGATGCGCCACGCACTGCGCCTCCCAGCCGCCGGTGTAGCTATGTTCGATATGCACCAGCTGAGCGTGGGGGTTGCGGCGCTTTAACGCGGCCAGAAACGTCAGCGCACGCCAGCGCGGTGGAAAATGGGTCATGATAATGTCGGCCTCCAGCGTCGGCGCAGCGTCGGCCTCCGGGTTGATCTGCAGAATACGGCAGGTGAGCCGCTCAGCCAGTTCGGGTAGATCAAACACGGCAAGTGCCTGCATTACGCCGCCGGGCGCGACATCATCGAGCAGGTGGACAACGTTCAAACGGTTCATGTCGGTTCTCCTGTGCCAAGACGATACGCCGCCAGTTTGCTAAACCACTGACGCGGCATGAAGCGGGCAGCGACTGCGGCCAGCCCGGTCTCCAGGGTTTTGTAGGGCTCAGAGACAATAATCGACAAACTGGAGCCTAACGCGTCCTTGAACAGCGAGAGCGCAAAGGCGCCGTCACCCATTTGCACCGCCCGCCGCGCCAGATAGCGCAGCTGGTAGGCGCGCGCCTTCTTACCATGACGGTCCACCAAGGCCGGTGCATACTGTCTGGCTTTTTCCATCACACGCTCCCAGCTCTCGAACTGGCGAACCATGTTGGCGGACAAGCCACCGTCCACGATGCGGTAGTCAGTCAGAAGCCCTTCGATCCCCTCGAAGGTGCAGCCGTGTTCGGCGCTCATACGCAGCCAGAGTTCGATGTCTTCAGACTGGCGAAAGCTCTCATCGAACCAGCACTGACGGCCCGGCTCCTCGGGATGGGCAAAGCTTGCCCGGTACAGCGCGCGGCGGCGAATCACCGGTGCGGAGCCGTTACCGACCGGGTTGCGCATCATTATGTGGCTCGAGCGTATACCCGTCAGGCGAGGCGCTTGCACAATGCCCATGGGCTTGCCTTGCGAATCGATCAATTGCGAGCCGCTGTAGCTCACATCAACCTCGGGGCTCGCCGTCAAGTGGATGAAGTGCAGCGCCAGCTTGGTCGGGTGCCAGCGGTCGTCGGAGTCGAGCAGCGCAATGAATTCGCCCCGGGCTGCGGCGATACCGCTGTTACGCGCTCCGGCCAAGCCGCGGTTTTGCTGGGTCACGATACGAATGCGCGAATCGTCGAAGCTGCGGCAGATATCCATGCTGCTGTCCGCCCCACCATCGTCGACAATGATAAGCTCAAAGTCGGTGAAGGTTTGCGCCAGAACGGACTTGACGGCTTCGGCAACGAAGGCTTCGACGTTGTAAACGGGCATGATAACGGAGTAGGTAGGGTTGTTCATGGCAGTAGCCTCGATACGTTGGGTTTATGAACTTTCACAGTCAACTTACGGGCCATGTTTTTTTATTTATATATAATTCAGCAACATAAATAAAAAATAGTGTGCCAATCACCCGATATTTAGAATGCCGTATTGCAAAATGCAATGCCCCTCATGAATCTTCTGCTGGCATTTTTGCAAAATGCTATGCAATTGGCATAACGCTAAATGCCTCCTTTCCGGCTTGCGCTGGCGTTCGGGCGTCACGGGCTGGCTTAGGTGTTGAAAACCTAAAAGCAACGGCGACATAAACGCAGGCATTGGCGAAGAGGCAGCGTAGTTTACACAGGGAAGTTACAAGGAAGTTCGTGCAAGGGGAAAACAGGTAGTCCGGAGCGACTCAACGAGTATTGTCGGGGCCTGGCACTTGTCGAACAGCGCCTGAAACAGGCGAAGCCGAGCACGTTTAATCTCATATCGGCTCGCTACGCTCAAGGGGGAACCACCTACGGGATGAAACCCCATGGAAAGCGGTGATTGGCGTTCTTTTACCGGCAGTCTCTTACTCGCCCATAAAGGCCTCAAGCAAAGATTCTGGCTCGTAAACGCCGGGTCATCACGGGGCCCAGCACCACCCCTGCCAGCGTTAGCGCGCCGCGCTTGGGGTGATTGAAAAAACCGCTCGGTGAGTGTTTCAGGCCATCCAAGGCGTAGTGCCACGCCACGCGATGAGGCAAGCCCGCTCTGAGCGCACGGCGCGCCAGGTAGCGGCAGTAGATGGCGCGCGCGCGATCAACGTTACAGTGCGCCTTGTACTCGAGCGCCAGCGCCCACCAGCCATTGAGCATCGCCTCCAGATTGACCGACAGCCCCTCCTCAGACAAGCGGTAACCTACCAGCACCTCGGCGATCCCCTGGAGTACCCACCCTTGAGAGACGCAGCGCGCCAACCACTCCTGATCTTCGGCGTGATTCATGCCAATCCGAAAGCCTCCGCTTTGCTCCCAAGTCTGACGGCTAACGACGATATTAGAGCTGGTGCAAACGGGGTTTTCGCCCAGCACGCGCTCCAGCGTCACCGGACCTGTGGGCACCGTCGACCATGCCCGGGCGTCGGCGAACGCGTGAGCGTCAGAAGGTAAAAAAGCGATGCCGGCATAGCTGATTGACACCTGAGGGTGTTGCTGATGAAAACGTTCGTGGGCGAGCAGCTTATCGGGATGCCATAGATCATCGGCATCGAGAAAGACGATCCATTCCCCCCTGCTCGCGCTAGCGCCCTGGTTACGTGCGGCGGAAACGCCGGCATTGACTTGGTCGATCACCCGGATACGCGAGTCCTGGGCTTGCCACGCCTCGAGCCTTGCCAAGCTGGCATCCCTGGAGCCGTCGTTAACCGCGATCAATTCGAAGGAGGCTTGGCGCTGAGCGAGTACTGACGCAATCGTGGCATCCAACGTCGCGGCGCCATTGTAGACCGGCATCACAATGGAGAAGAGTGGATCAGGCATGCGCAGCCTCCAGTATCGGTGCGGGATGGTGCCGGGCCCTGAACAGCGCACCAAGCGTCACCGGTATCATGATGACCGCCATGCCGACCACATAGGCCACGGCGACCATCTCGAGCCCCAATGAAGAGAATAGCAAAATCGCTCCCAAGCAAACGGCGGTCACCACTGAATTCCACTTGGCTTCCGTCGCGGGGAATTCGTTGGCACGCCACCAAGCGCTTGCACAGGCGGCGAACACCATCGGCACTCCCCCTAGCACAAGAATAGCGACTAGCGGGGCGGCGTCACGCCACTGCTCGCCGAACACCAGAGGCACATACCAACCGGCCAAGCCCGACTGCAGCGCCAGTAACGGGGTAAATACGGCCAGTCCCAGCAACAAGCCTACGCGGCCCCGACGCAAGCATTCAGTCGCGTGACCCGCCTTACAAAGGTAGGGGAAGAGCACTTGGCCCAATGCCATAATGAAGGAGGTCGTTAACCCTAGACCCGCGTTGAAGGCGAAGTAGTAGATCCCCAGCGCTTGAACGCCGAACAGCCATCCCACGATGAGTTTATCCAGCTGGCCCCGCGCTACGACGAGTATTTCGGAAATGAGCACGCCTAGTGCAAAGCCGGTGAATTGCTGCCAAGCGGTGTAACCCGCCGCAGGCTCGGGGCGCCAAGCCATGCGCTGCCTTGCCAGCACCAGCCACAGCGGCGCGGTAAGTAGTTTCGGCAGAACGATCGCCCAAGCGCTCGGCCATACCAGCACCAGTACCAGCGTCAGCAGATGATCGCTGATGGTTTGGGCAGCTCCAATACTGGCAATGGCGCCAAACCGCTGGGCCCGCATGAGCAGAAAAACTTGTACCAGGCCACCGGGCATCAGCAGGTACACCCCGGCCAACACCGCCAACATGGCGGCAATATCCGGTTTGTCAAACAGTGCCAGCCCTCCGGCAATCGAGAGCTGTATAGCGGCTACCACGAGGCACCAGAGCCAAAAAAGGCGGTGTGCCGTATTACAGGTAGCCTGCAGGTTTTCCTCGGATTCGGCGATGATACGTTGCCCTATGCCAGCGTTGGCCAACACCCTCACCATTTCGAAAATACTCAGCGCCAGCGCTGCCAGCCCCATCATTTGAGGTGAAACCTGCCGGGCAATGATGACGATAGAGAGTATGCGCACGACGCGCGTGATCATCTCGGCGCTTCCAAAACAGGCGAGCCGCCGCACCAGCAGATTCGCCTCCCCTCTTGTACTGCGCGATAAAAGCGTGCCCATTTTCATGTCGATTCCTCGTAGTTAAATAGCGCCACTAATGACTGGAACCAGAGCCATAATCGCGCCAACCCGAGTAAAGTCCTTTTATTTCATAGACTTGATAAATATTTAGTAAGCGTAAATAGCTTGACCGAGTGTTTTTTAGCTTTTTGCAATGACGGCATTAGCAAAATGCAAAGAATTTTGCGAACACTCCTTATTCAAACCCCACTTGGCGTCCCAAAAAATAACATAAGAGATTGATAAAAATGGATAAAAAATATATGGCACGAAAAATGTAGTACTCCAGGCACAGACCCAAATCCGGTCTTGACCGCCAAGGAGCACTGTCATGAACGCCATCAACCATGCCCTTCACACTCCGTTGACCACCCGCCTTTTCGGTCTTCCTCTGGTTAATGCCACGCGCATCGCCGCCGTGGAGGATATCCTGAGCATGACCCGGCTGCGCAAAAAGTCCACGGTCAACTTCGTCAATGCCCACTGTATTAATACCGCCATGCGCCACCCGAAGTACCGCGCCGCGCTGGAAGCGTCCGACCGTTTGCTGCCCGACGGCTCGGGCATGCGAATCGCTTCTCGCTGGGCCAACGCCCCCTTTGGCGAGAATTTGAACGGTACCGATCTTTTCCCGATCATTTGCCAGCAGGCAGCGCAGCGAGGGCTCTCAATCTACTTACTGGGCGGTCGCCCCGCCACCGCCGCGCGCGCCGCGGCCAGAATGGTCGAACGCTTCCCGGCGCTCAAGATCGCGGGTACTCAGGACGGCTACTTCGATGCCGACGACAGTGAACGCGTTATCGCCACGGTAAACGCGAGCCAGCCCGACCTCGTGCTGGTCGGATTCGGTGTCCCGACGCAAGAACTCTGGATCAACGCTCACCGCGACGCCATCGATGCACCGGTGGTGATGGGCGTGGGCGGTCTCTTCGACTACTACGCTGGCAATATTCCCCGGGCGCCGAAAGCGATGCGCCGGGTGGGCTGTGAATGGATTTGGCGGCTCATGCAAGAGCCTCGCCGTTTAGCAAGCCGCTACCTCATCGGCAACACGCTATTTTTGGCACTGGCGCTGCTGCACGCCTTGAGCCTGCATCACCCGATGCGCCTCTTCCAGGCGTTTCTCAAGCGCGCGCTGGATATCACCATCGCAGGCTCGGCTGTCGTGATGCTGTCACCTGCCATCGCCTTGATCGTAGCCTGCATTCGCTTGGAAGACGGTGGGCCGGTACTCTTTAGTCAGCAGCGAATCGGCGCAAAAGGCAAGCCGTTCAAGATGTTCAAATTCCGCTCCATGGTTCAAAACGCCGAAGCTCGCCGGGCCGAGCTGATGGCCCAAAGCGAGCGTGAAGGCGCCTGCTTCAAAATGAAAAAGGATCCTCGCATTACCCGTGTGGGCGCCTTGCTTCGCCGCGCATCGCTGGACGAACTGCCTCAGTTGCTCAACGTGCTTCGCGGCGAGATGTCCATCGTTGGCCCGCGCCCGGCACTTCCCGATGAAGTGGTTAACTATCAAGGCCAGAGCTGGCTGCGCTTGATGGGCAAACCGGGTATTACCTGCATTTGGCAAGTGTCTGGCCGCGCCGATATTCCCTTTGATCGCCAAGTCGAGATGGATGTGGAGTATCTGCAAAACCCCTCCCTTTGGCAGGATATCAAGCTAATCTTCAAAACCATTCCCGCTGTCATCACTGCACGGGGCGCCTATTGATAAACCTCTCTTTACTCAGCGGCATTGATCTCGGCGAACAGGGTGTGAGAGCGAGCAATCACTTTCACACCCTGTTCGCGTATCTGTTTAAGCAGTGTTTCCGCTAGTGGTGGAGAGGCCTCCCTGAACGCTACGATGGTTTGAAACAGCGCCCGAGCGCCAAAATTGCCCGCGACCCCCTTAAGACTGTGCGCCGCCTGCTGCAGGGTATCGCTATCGCCAGCGGCATGGGCGTGGGTCATCTCATGGGTCAGCCTTTCTATATCGGCCACCGCTGCGTTGAGCAGCATGGCCCGGCGATCGGCGGGCAACGACGCGAAGATAGCGCGAAAGTAATCTTCATCCAGTACATCCGCTTCATCTACGTTAGCTGTCGCTTTTTCGTCGGACGTGCCCTCAATGGCCGGTCGCAGGGGCTCGATAAACGCGGTCAATTGACTGGCCAACAGCTCGGCTACCTCCGTGCGCATGACCGGCTTGGTCAAAGCCGCCGTAAAGCCCTTTCTTACTAAATCATGGAGTTCACGACGGTTGGCGTGGGCGGTCACCGCAGTGATGGGTAGCGTTGCAAATTGTGGCTGACGTCGAACGGCCTCGACGACTTCCCGCCCCGATAACCGGGGCATCAAAATGTCCAGCATTACCGCATCAAAGCGCTCGGTCTGAATCATCTCGATCGCTTCATCACCATCGCAAGCAAGCTCAACGTGACATCCCAGAACGTCGAGCATTTGTGCCAGCACCATGCGGTTAGTCTCGATATCATCGACCACCAATACCAAAGGCCGCTGAACACCGCTAAATACCCGCTCATGAGACATTGTCGATTGTAGTGACGCCGCTTTTTCGCAGCTTTCGACACCGTGCCCTGATAGGCTGGTCTGCGGCGGCTGGTAGGCGGCATCGGCATTGGCCATATCGATGATATCCTCGATATGGCTTTTTAATTGATCTGCCGACAGCTGCGCGACGCGCAAGCGCTCTTGCTGCGAGGTATCAAGTGATCCCAGCGACATCAAATCCATCATGCCCAGCAGCCCGTTGAGCGGCGTACGAATATCGTGGCTCATCGCTGCAAGAAATTCCGAGCGCACCCGGTAGGCATCACTGGTGGCCTTTCTGCTCGCCTCGAGCTCTTCACTCAAGCGGGTCAATTGCTTCACACGGCGATCGGCGACCAGCGCCAGCGCTCGGGCGCGTCGGTCGGCCGCGCGTTGCTCGGTAATGTCCTGCACGGTGCCCAAAAGCGATTGAAACGATCCCTTATCGTCATTTTCACGCCGTAGTACCCAGCGCACCCAACGCACCTCGCCATCGCGCAATATACGGAACTCGTATTCGTGGTCGACCTCGGCCTGCCGGTGGCGATAGAAGTCCTCCTCGAAGCCTCTCACGCGCTCTAAATCGAGCGGGTGAATGGTTTTTAGCATGGTCTCTTCGTCGACCTTTGCCGCCGGGTCCAAGCCAAGTAACCAACTAAACTCGGGGGATGTCGAAAGCCTGCTACCGCGGTCGCGGTGAAAGGTGGCGATACGGGCCGTGCGCTGGGCTCTAAGCAGGTACTGGCTCTCTTTTTCCAGACGTTCACGCAACTGCGACTCGCGCTCCATGAGCTGCTCGTTGGCCAGCATTAGCTCGCGCCCGCGCCGCTCAAGAATCTGCTCGGCTTCCTCGCGGGCAAGTTCAGCACGCGCTAAACGTCGTTGAAGCCTCTCGATGACCTGCGGGGCGTTGGCCGCCGCTTCTTCGCGACTCAATGCTGCCCCTCCCCCTGTTGGGGTGAAGCACCGCTATCAAGCGCATGACGCCGATCGATGGCTCTCAACAACCCAAGTACCTGCTGTTGATTGAGCGTGGCAACACAAGCGGTTAAAAAGCCAAACAGCGCTTGCGCCTTTTGGTCCCCGTTGTCACGCGCCTTTTGTTGCAAGCTCTCTAGAAACCGGATTCTTGCTGTTGGGTCACTTTCTTCCAAAACAGTTACGACACTCGACAGCATCGTACGTACGTCAGGGGGGAGCTCATGGCGATATTGGGAACAAGGAGGCGTTGTCTCACCAAACAGGTAATTAAGCGTTGTATAGAGCTTTTCGCGACTTAGTGGTTTCTCGAGAATGGCATCAAACGTTGCGGCCAGATATGTTTCGCGAACATCGGTTTGACGATGGGCGGTATACGCAATCACTGGAATGCGGCATAACGGCTCCGGCAGTTGGCGAATCAACTCGATACAGCGCTCCCCATCCATTACCGGCATGCTGCTATCCAGGAGTACTGCGTCAAAGGATGAGGTCAGCAAGGTTTCAAGCGCGTCCAGACCATTCTCCGCCTCTTCACAGGTACCCCCGATGGCCCGCAGCATTCCCTCAGCGATCAGAACGTTGGTTTTATTGTCGTCAACTACTAACACATGCGGGGCGCGGGAGCCGATAAGGGGTAAAACCATTTTGCCATCCGACGCCTTTTTCTGGGACTTGACTCGACGCAGCGGCAAACGTACCCAGAAACAGCTGCCCACGTCGGGTTTACTCTTCACGCCCAGGCTACCCTCCATGGCTTCTGCCAAGCTGCGGCATATAGAAAGCCCAAGACCGGTACCGCCAAACCGACTATATATGGAGTCGTCCGCTTGCTGAAAAGGGGTGAAAAGTTTTTTCTGATCCTCTTCGGCAATCCCCACCCCTGAATCGGCTACCTCGATCAATAGCTGACCATCGGGCTCTTCACTCAACGAAACCTTTATGAAGCCTTGCAAAGTGAATTTAACGGCGTTGCTCAGGAAATTCGCCACGATTTGCTGAATGCGTTTAGGATCTCCTACGACGTCGACCGGCCCGATGACCGAACGCTCCAAACTGAGCTTTTTATCTATTACGCTGGGCTGGAAAAGATCCGCCGTCCCATTGATGACATCGGCCAAATCGAATTCGAAGTCGTCGAGCTGGAAATGGCCGCTCTCGATTTTGGTATGGTCCAGCACATCATCCAGGGTAGCCATCAGCGATTTCGAGGCGCTGCTGATGGCCCGCAGTCGCTTAAAATTTTCTTTTAAATCGAAGGTGGTTTTCACCCAAGCATCTTCGACCAGCAGCGCGTCCAACATACCGATGATACCGGCCAGCGGCGTACGAATCTCATGACTCATGGTGGCCAGTAGCATCTTGTTGGCTTGAGCTTCGGCCAGCGCCTCATCACGAGCGGCAATCAGCTGACGCGTCACCGTATTTTCCTGCGTGCAATCGTGAATCACACCAAATACGGACACCGGCTGCTGTGCTTTGTCCAGCTCGATATTCCACTGTACGTCGACGGCTCGAAACACCCCGTCCGGCCGACGGATCGAGGCCTTGAAAGCCGTGCCCTCCTTACGTGCCACCGACTCCGCCAAAAGTTGATTAACCCGCTGTCGGTCATCGGGCAGGTAGGCATCCATGACTTCTTCCAGGGAGACGTCGCTTCCCTCTTCAAAGCCATGAATGTTGTATACCCCTCGGGACCAGATGATGCTTTGGTCGCTGAGCATGAGTCGCCAATGGCCAAGCCCTGCTTTTTGCTCGGCGTCATTGAGCATACGCAGGCTCTCTTTTAGCTGCGCCTGAGCCTGATGTGCCGTTGTAACATTCTCGACAGAAACGATAAAACGGTCAGGGGTTTCAACTTTTTCTGGCAGATATTCGATTTGGATATCGAGCCAAATACCCTCACGCTCGGTACGGTATTGATAGCTCGAGTCTTGCTCAGCAGCCTCCCTTGCGCGCGACAGTAACTGCGCGACAGTACAACCATCGCTATCATCAGGTTCACGTGGAAGCGGAAGCAGGCTGCAAAGAGGCGTACCAATGCCGATGTGGCGCTCGACGCCGAGCAATTTCCACGCTCCTCGACTGCCAAGGCGGATGGTGCCAGATGTATCCAAGAGCAAAAGAGCTTGATGCGAAATCAGACTAAATAGATTCGCCGATTCGGCATCGAAGACTGGCTGCTGCATGAGCGCCCCCACCTACTTTGTAATTTGTTTGACTACATTATCGCGTTGTCGCTTCAAGCAATTTCACAAAATACGCTACTACTAAAAGGTTAATACTAGAATAGCGGCCAGATGATCACTTCTCATAAAAATGTACCACACCGTAGCCATGGGGCTAGAGGGTCAATCAACTAATAAATATGATCAAAACGACAATTGAAAAAGTGGTCTGAGCCGACCTGGTTTCCATTTCGATTGATAAAACAAGCGACTTAACGTAACCGAAAAAACATCGAATACGCCTACTGTAGTGGGGGCCGGTGTGCATCGCGAATGCGCTTGGGGTTGTCGGTAGCAAAGCATTTTTCAGTTGGTATTATCAGAAAAAGCCGTTCGGGCCGCTCGGTGAAAAAGCTAGCCTCGGGGATGCTCGAGGCCCTCGCATACGGTTTCCAACCGGTAGCCGACTGGCGCTTGCTCTTAGGCCCGTGCCCAAGGCGTGGCCGTTGACGCCACACTTGCCGCCATCAGCGCGCTGGCGGCGCGGTGGCCGGCGTCGCGCGGTGCGCGTGGTGTCGCCCGCGACCGCGCAGCAGCGCCAGTGTCAGCCCGGCGGCGCCGGCGCTTGCGAGCATCGCCACGAACCCAAGCGTGGTGCGGGTAGCAGCCATGAGCGTGGACATCGGGGCAAAGCGGTCGACCAGATGAAAGGTCAAAAACAGCGCGATGATGGCCAGCAGCGGACAGAGCAGCAGCCGATAGCGCCCGGCCAGCGCCAGCCGCGATATGAAAAGCGCCACGCCCTGAGAGACGGTGAAACCCACTGAAAACAGCAGCGCGTAGATCGGTGAGAAGGTGACCAGATCCCAGAGCGTGGTCATCACGCGGCCAAACGCTGAGACCTCGACGCCCATGGTCGAAAGCGCCGCCAAATTGGCTTGGGTCTGGATGATGCTGCCAAGCACGATGCCCACCAACAGCGCGATCGCAACATGCAGGCTGACGGTAAACCAGGGGGATCTTTTTTGCATGAAAACGCTCTTCCCAACGTGAGGTGCCAGAACAGGGGGGCCGCGAAACGTACCATCGACCAAGGCACTCTAACGCAGCTGACTATCCTTGCTACCGCGGCGGTTATAGCCGCTGGTGCGGCTGGCGTGCTTGTCCTGCTCGGTCTGGCAGGCGACACAGAGCCTGACGCCGGGCAATGCCTTGCGCCGCGGCTCGGGAATCACCGCCTCGCACTCTTCGCAGTGATGGCGGCTTTCGCCGCTGGGTAGCTGGCTGCGCGCCCATTCCACCCCCTCTTCGAGCGTGCTCTCGATCTGCTCCTGCTCGGCGCCATCCTTTGCCCATCCACCGGCCATGTGACTCTCCTTGACTGTGTGCAGACAGCGCATCCGCGCGCCGTACTTTTTGTGACCTTCGCCATGAGTATAGTGCCCTTGGTGCTTGGCTGCCTTTGGCAAAAACGCCGCCGATGCGCTTTCCCGCGCCGTTTTTCGCCGTGCACCGAGATAGCGCGGTTTTATCCGCTATTGAAGGTTTTAGCCCTCCTCGAAAGCCGATAAGCTCGCCTTATGAAAAGCGTCTAATAAAGGGCATTTGGCCTGACTGCGCTTGGCTCACCTGCATTTAAATGAACAGGTTTTGACAGGCAAGCGACAACGGACACATGCTTTCATCATCACCTTCATACGTTTTTAAGCGTTATTTAACGGGAAACATCTATTCATGCAGCCTACGGCAAACTGCCAGTCGCCTCGCTGGCTGAGCCTGACTTGGCGTGTACTGGCGCTGAGCAGCCTTTTGCTTATGGTACTGGTGGTGCTTTTCGTTTGTTTGGGTCAGTACTATTTGAACCAGCAGCTGGAGTCGACCCGCTATCAGCATCACGAGCGCCAGCAACGCGAAATTCATCTGGCCATGCAGCGCTCCAGCGATAGTCTGCGCCAGCTGGCCGGGCTTGCCACCACCACCCCGGAACTGGGCACCGCCCTTGAAAACGATGACCTGCCCACGCTTCGCTCGCTGCTGGGCGCCCAGTGGCCAACGCTGCAACTCGAAGGCGGGGTGGATAACATTTTCGTGTTTAACCGCCTTGGTGATCAGGTCGTGCATCTGGGCCACGGCGACGAGATGCCGATTTTCCCCGCGCGACGCTGGATCGATGACGTGCTGCAAACGCAAACGTCGATGTCGCGGCTTCGCTGCGCGCTGACCTGTCATCAGTTCGTCGCGCTACCGGTGCTCAGCGATGGTGTCAACCAAGGGGTGATGATCCTTTCGCGCAACCTCGCCGAGACGATGCGCGAGGTCAAGGCGGTCTCGGGCAGCGAGATCGCCTTGATGGTGACTAGCAGCGACGACCGCGATAGCGCGCAGCAGTTGAGCATCCCCGAGTGGGAAGGCTACATCGTCGCGCTGACACGCCCGGAGCAAGCGATGCCGGTTTTGCGAACGGCTGCAAAAGATGTTTCGATTCATCAGCTGGTCAACGCGCCCTATAGCGTGTCCCGTGAGAACCGCCAAATCGAGGTGAGCGCCGTCTACATGCAGGATGACGGCGACTGGCGAAGCGCCGGCTACTTTCTGCTGGTGGCAGACACGTCGCTTCAGATGATCGCCATCGAGTCAGCCACCCGCACGCTGATGCTGACGGGGGTGGCCGGCGGGATACTCGCCGAGCTTCTGCTACTGCTCATTCTTTTTGGGCCGATGGCGCGGCTTCGCCACGTTTCCGAGCTGCTGCCCTCTCTGGCGCGCGGAGAGTTCGACAGCGTACAGCGCCGGCTGTCGTTTACCCACTCGCCTTGGCGTAACGAAATCGACGTGCTCGAAGAAGCCACCCGCGATCTGGCCCTGCAGCTCAACACTCTCGAGGACGATGCCAAAGAGCGCAGTGTCGAACTCTCAAGCCGCATCGAGGAACTCGCCGGCGAGCGCGACTTCGTCAACAGCCTGCTCAACACCGCCCAGATGTTCATCATCGCCCAGGATGCGCTGGGCTATATCCGCCTGGTCAACGGCTACACCTGCAAGGCACTTGGGCTCGAGCAAGACGATCTGATCGGGCGTCGGTTCGGCGAAGTGTTCAATCACCCCTACCCAATGATCCTGCCGCTGGTGGAGCGCCGCCGCCCGTTAAGCGGTGAGCCGCTTAGCGTCGAGCGGCCCGCCCCGGAGGAGAGCACGTTCGAGACGGCCAACAAGCAACGCTCTACCGTCGCTTGGTATCATGCGCCCTTGAACCAAGCGCACAACGGGGGGCTTTCACGCATTACCGTGGGGCTGGACATTACCGAGCGCAAGATTGCCGAGGCGCGCCTGACCTGGCTTGCCGAGCGTGACACCACCACCGAGCTCTACAACCGCCGCTACTTCCAGGATGCGCTGCAGCTCTCACTTAAGGAGCATGCCGAGGTGGCCGTGTTGCTACTCGATCTCAACCAGTTCAAGGAGATCAACGAGCTCAGTGGTCATCACGTCGGCGATTCGCTGCTCAAAGAGGTCGCCTTCACGCTCAGTGCCAATCTGGGACAGCGCAGCACCATCGCGCGCTTGGGTGGCGACGAGTTCGCGCTACTGATGACCGATATCGGCAGCGACCAGGCCATTGGCGTCGCTCAGTATATCGTTCAGCTCATCAATGCCATCGACTTCAGCGCCGGGGGTCGCAAGCACCACATTGGCGCCAGCGTCGGCATCGCGCTCTACCCGCTGCATGGCAATACGCCAGAGGATCTGCTGGCCAGCGCCGATATCGCGATGTACAAGGCGAAAGAGCGCGGTAACCCCTACTGGCACCTGCTGTCGATGGTCGACAATGCGAAAAGCGAGCTTCAGGAGCGGGTCTACTGGATCGAGCGGGTGCGCACGGCGCTGGAAAACGACGAGTTCGAAATCTGGGTTCAGCCGATCATGTGCCTCAAGGATCACTCAGTGAAGCACTTCGAGGTGCTGTTACGCCTGAGAAACGCCGACCAGAGCCTGGTGCTCCCGGCGCACTTCATTCCCATTGCCGAGCAGAGCGGGCTGATTACGCAAGTGGACCGGTGGGTGATTCACCAAAGCCTGCAGGCGTTGACCATACTGCAAGGGCGCGGCATTTCGCTGGCGCTCAATCTGTCCGGGCAGTCGTTGCACGACCACGGCTTGCGCCAGTATCTGACCCAAGAGCTTCAAACCCACCGGATCGATCCATGTCGGCTGATTCTCGAGGTGACCGAAACCGCCGCGATCACCGACTTTTCGATTGCCCACAACGTGCTACAAAAGCTGCGCGAACTGGGCTGCAAAACGGCGTTGGACGATTTCGGCGTGGGCTTTAGCAGCTTCCACTACCTGGGGCAGTTGCCGGTGGATTACATCAAGATCGACGGGTCGTTCATCCGCAACCTGCTGACCGACAGCGACAGCCAAACCATCGTCAAAGCCATTGCCGATATCGCTCGTGGTTTCGGTAAACAGACCATCGCCGAGTTCGTCGATCAGCAGGCGCTCGTGCCCATCCTCCAGTCACACGGTATTAATTACGCCCAAGGGTATCATTTGGGCAGGCCCATACCGCTGAAGGAGCTGCTCAACGACGCCATCCAATGGTGAGGGCCAAGCCCTATTTCATTTCGAAGCCGCGCTCGATGAGAAACTCGCGCATGTGGGCGCGCAGCTTGGTTTCGAACAGCGGGGTTAAATTGTGCGACCAGTCGGTGTCCTTGTTGGCGCTGCTGCGTGCCTGGTAGTAGGCGCGCATGGTCTCGTCGAAAGCGGCGACCTGCTCGCGGTCATCCTGGTAGACGTCCTGCTTGAGGATCGCCTCCACCGGTAGGCGCGGCTTCACTTCAGGCAATTTGTCCGGCTCCGGATAGCCAAGGCAGAGCCCAAACACCGGATAGACCTGGTCGGGCAGCGCTAGAAGTTCGCTGACCGCTTGGGGGTTATTACGAATACCGCCGATATAGCAGATCCCCAGGCCTTCGGACTCCGCCGCGACTACCACGTTCTGAGCGACCAGCGCCGCATCGACGGTGGCAACCAGCAGCTGTTCGGTCATACCCGAGACCACCTCGGCCCCAGCGCGCTCGGCGGCCTCGAGCGGACGCTTCATGTCCGCGCAGAACACCAGAAAGTGGGAGGCGCTGGCGATATAGGGCTGTCCGCCAGCAAGCTCCGCGAGCTTTTCACGCTTTTCCGGCGCTTTCACATCGATGATGCTATAGGCCTGCACGTGGCTCGAGGTCGCCGCCGCCTGGCCGGCCTCGATCAGCTCCAGCAACAGCCCCTGCGGGATGCTCTGATCGCGAAATTTACGTACCGAGCGGTGGCTCATCATCTGCTTGATCGTGTCGTTCATGGGGGCTGTTCTCTCAAATGCGTTTCGAAAAGCGCCCTAGCATCGCACACTTCTACGCACGACTCCTACCACGCGTTGCTTGCAGCCCCCCAGCCCTTGCCGTATACCCTCAAAACGAGGCGCCCAGCGCCAAGTAGATCAGAAACGATGGCAGAGCGACGGCCAGCGCGAAGGGAATCTGAGTCTTGATATGATCGATATGATCCGACGCTGCCCCCGTGGATGCCAACACCGACGTATCCGACAACGGTGAACAGTGATCGCCGAAAACGCCGCCTCCGGCAACGGCGGCTACGGTGGCATAGACCAGTGGCGTCAAGGCATCTGCGCTGAAGTTGAAAGCTAGTGGTACCGCCAGCGGCATGACGATCGCGAAGGTGCCCCACGAGGAGCCGGTCGAGAAGGCGACGAGTGCGGCGATCAGGAAGGTCACGGCGGGCAGCAGGGACGGGGTCAGCCAACTGCGCGAAGCCTCGACGATATAGCTGGCGGTGCCCATGTCCTTGGATAGCTGGTTGAGCGAATACGCCAGCGCCAGGATGATGATAGCGGGCATGACCCCTTTCATGCCGGAGATGGCGGTCTTCATGATGTCATCAAAAGGAATGCCTTGCAGTCGCATGACCACTCCCAAAAAGATCGCCGCGGCCAGGAAGGCCTCCATCGTCTTAGCCGAGTCGAGCACGATGAAGGTTCCCACGGCGATACCGATGACGATGAGCACTGGCGCAAAGAAGTTCAGAAAAAGGCTGGTCCGCGCACCTTCATAGGCGGGAATATCCGTCAACTCTTCGCCTACCAGCGGTTCGGCCCCGTCGCGCAGAACCTTGCCCTCCTCCATTGCCCGGCGTTCGGCACGCCGCATCGGCCCGAACAAAGGTACGACGCCCACGATGACCAGCCCGACCACAAGCACAGAGAGCCAGGCATAGAGATTGAAAGGGATCGCCTTGAGGAACACGCCCATGGCCTGGCCTGGCGTCTCGATGGGCCCCATGCCGATCAGAAGCCCGGAGATGAACACTGCCCAGCCGGTGATCGGCACTAACACGCTGACCGGTGCCGAGGTCGAGTCCGCGATGTAGGCAAGCTTCTCCCGCGAAACTCTGTAGCGGTCGGTCAGCCCGCGCATGGTGCTGCCCACGAAGAGCGGGCTGAAATAATCGCTGAAAAAGACGAACATGCCCATGACCCAGGCAATGAGTTGCACCTTCATTCGCGTCAATGCTCGGCGTTCGACCCAAGCGGTAAAGTTCTGGATCGCGCCGGTCCGCTGAAAGAAGGCGATCACGGTACCGATGAAAAGCTCGAGCAGCAGTATCCAAGAAAAGCTCGTTGTCCCCAGGGTTTCCTTGAGCAGAGTCGGAAACCCCATCAACCCCTGGCCAAGGGTCAAAACGCCCACAAAACAGGCGACCGCGAGCGAAAATACCGTATTACGCGTGACGAAAGCCAACAGGATGGCAAGCGTCGCGGGCAGGATCGAAAGCACTCCAATATGCGCATCAGGGGACATGGCAATATCTCTTCTTGTAGTGGGACGTATCGTTTCTTGTAGTGAGGAATGTCGTTACGTGAAGCGAAGCGGTGGCTCAGGTTTCACTGATGGCCTTACGCCGCTCCATGCGACTTTTGATATGAAACCCCAGCCGGCGAAGCGGCTCGGGCGGCATCCAGCTCGCGGTGCCGAACAGGGCCTGAACGTCTTCCACCTCGAGCCCCATCGCTCGACGTGCCAAGGCATCCCCCAGATAAGTGCCTTTAACGATGCCACCGCCGTTGCAACCCGCCGAGACGTGAAGCCCTGGGGCGATCTCGCCCCAGAGCGGCGCACCGTTGTAGGTCAGGCCGGTGGTGCCTCCCCACAGGCTTTCGAAGCGAATGGGCGCAAGCTCCGGGTAGCGTGCTTCGAGGCTCGCCTTCAGCTCGGCTTCTATGCGATCGTTATCGGCTTCGCGCTCATAGCTGTAGCGCGAACGAATCATCAAGCGCCCGTCTTCGGTGGTACGCAGCGTACAGCCGAGTCGGTGAGCCGGCAGAAGCCCCCAGGGCTCGCGCGCGATACGCAGCCGGTGTTGTTCGGGCAGAGGCTCGGTCAGCGCGGCATAGGTATAGATGGCCACCAGACGCGAGGTATCGGCGCCCAGTGCCCGCGAGAAGGCATTGTTGGCAAGCAGAACACAGGGAGCGCGGACCTCGCCTTGCGCGGTGGAGACGCGCCAGTCGCTGCCATCGGCGATGATATCGCGCACCGCCGTCTGCTCGTAAAGCTCTACGCCAGCGGGCAGCCCCTCCACCAGCGTACGAATCAGCGCCGCCGGCTGAACCAGGTAGCAATCCGGCGAGTAAAGCCCTTCCAGGTAATACTCGGTTCCCAAGCGCTCTACGAGCTCGCCCTGGTTCAGCCCTTTATAACGAAGCTTCGCTGCGTCGAGAAACCCTCGATACTGCGCGAGCGAGCGTCTGCCCACGTCACTGCGTGCGGCCCGATAGGTACCGCTATGCTGTAGCTGGCAGTCGCCGCCCAGCTCTTCGACACGTTGGCGCAGCGTAGCCATCGTCTGCCGACTGAGAGCGTTGAGCTGTGACATACGCGCCAGCTCGTCGGGATGCGCATCGTTGGCCAGGGCTACCTCCAACATGAAACCCGAGTTTCGGCCGGGACTCCCCTCGCCCACCTGATCGGCTTCGAGGAGCAAAATGCGATCCCCCGGGCGCTGGCGATGCCACGCCAGGGCGGCAGCCACGCCGGTATAGCCTGCACCGACGATGACCACGTCGGCACGCTCCGGGCCCACAAGCGATGGACGCGGCGTCCGCGAGGGCAGCCAAGCGTTCCAGCCGCAACGGCGTTGATGAGTCGGATGTGTAGCTAAAGGCATGGGGTATCAGTCCCGTCGGATCATTCGAAAAAGAGCAGACCGTGCGCTTGATTGACCAGCTCGAGGGTTTCTTTTTTCATATGTGCCAGCACATCCTGTCGATGCGCATCGGTCATGCGTGACTTAAGCATTGAGCAGCTCAAGGCCCCCAGCGGATGCCCGCTGTGATCGAGAATGGGCACTGCCAGCCCCGCGAACTCGGGTAGCAGCGAGCCTTCCACTCCTCGCGAGAAACCGTGTTCATGCAAATGATCGATCTCGGTTTTTACAGCGCAGATCGAGATCGCATACTCACGCTCGAGCAGACTGGCGTTGATGGCGAGGATCTCGTCGCGTTCGCCCTCTGGCAGGCACGCCAAAAGCGCAATGGATGCCTGACCAACGCCCAGCGGTACGCGGCCACCGGTCGCTCTAACGAAGCTTCCCACCGGATAGGCACCGTTCTGGACCTCGAGGCAGACGGCATTGACGCCATCACGAGCGAACAGGTAAAAACTGTCTCCCAGCGACTGGGCCAGAGAGAGCATACGAGGCCTCGCCAAATCGCGAAGGCCCGCACCATTGCCCGCCTGGGCGCCCAATACGAGCAGTTCATACCCCAACAGATATCGCCCCCGCTGGGTGGAGGAGCGCAGAAAGCCTTGCTCCTTGAGACTTTTAAGCAAGCGGTAAAGCGTTGGGCGGCTGACGTTAAGCGCATCCAGATAGTCGTCGATGCCGGCGCCGCGATGTGCTCCCTGCGCCGTTACTTGCAGTATCTGCATGGCGTGAAGAAGCGTCGAGGGGCCCGAGGTGAGCGTAAGCTCTTGGTTGGCCATGGCTGTCTTTATGCTTGTCGTTATGAAAGGGATGTCTAACAAACTATCAAGACAAAATACTGATTTCATCTCGCATAATGAGACAACAGCCGGAGCATTATCGACATGACGCTTTTACATACCCGAGCAATCGATTTATCTTTGCCTATGACTTAGCGATACAGCAGCGAGTTGAACCGGGTGCCAAGCTATACTGGATAAGTCTATTGCCCTTCTCAATGACGTCAGGAAACAACCATGACCGATATTTCGAATAACACCTCTGGGCAAACCTGGGATGCTACCAGCTACTCGCAGCATGCCGATTATGTCGTGACTTACGGCAAGGATGTCGTCAAGTTGTTATCGCCGAAGCCGGGCGAAAGAATTCTCGATTTAGGCTGTGGAGACGGCGCACTAACCGAATACATCGGCCAAACGGGCGCCGAGGTGGTCGGCGTCGATGCCTCCGAGGATATGATCGAGGCGGCTCTGGCCCGAGGCGTGAACGCGCGGCGAATCGATGCTTACCAGCTTCCCTTCGATCAGGAGTTCGACGCGGTGTTCAGCAACGCCGCGCTGCACTGGATGCTCGACCCGCAAACGGTGCTGGCCTGCATCAAGCGCGCCCTAAAACCCGGCGGGCGCTTCGTGGCGGAGTTCGGCGGACACGGCAACGTCGCCGCTATCTGCACCGCGCTGATCGCTTCGCTGCAGTTTCGAGGCATCAGCGCCAAGCACCGCCATCCCTGGTACTTCCCCACCGTCGAGGAGTACGCCCACCTGCTCGAAACCGTTGGTTTCAAGGTCGATAGCATCGAGCTGATCGCTCGGCCCACGAAGCTTCCGACCGGCATGGCCAACTGGCTCGATACCTTCGCCAGCCCCTTCTTCCACGGCCTTGATGACGACATCAAGGAGACGGTGATGGACAACACGCTGAATTTGCTCTCCCACAGCCTGAGCGACGGCCAGGGTCACTGGAGCGCCGACTACGTGCGCCTGCGCGTGACGGCCCACTTGCCCACATCCTAGTTTGGGCGCAGCGCACCATGCGAAAACGCCGCCCGCAGTGAGCGGGCGGCGAGTATCAAGACGCGATGTCCAACACCAGGTTTAGGCGTTTTTCAACGTCGCCATGTCGATTACGAAGCGGTAGCGCACGTCGCCTTTCTCCATCCGCTCGAAGCCTTCGTTGATGTCGTTGATATCGAGCATTTCAATATCGCAGCTGATGCCCTGTTCGGCACACAGCGTCAAAAGCTCTTCGGTTTCAGCGATGCCACCAATTAGCGAGCCCGCCACCACGCGACGCTTGAACACCAGATTGAAGGCTTCGATGGCCGGCTCGATGGGCTCCAGCAAACCTACCAGAATGTGCGTGCCGTCGTACTTGAGCGAGGCGAGATACGGGTTCAGATCGTGCTGGACCGGCACGGTGTCGAGCATGAAATCGAACGTCTCTGCCACCGCCTCCATCTGCGCCTGGTCGCTCGAGACTACGACATGATCGGCACCGTTACGCTTGGCCTCCTCGACCTTGGCGCTGGAGCGCGTGAACACGGTGACTTCCGCGCCCAGCGCCTTGGCAAGCTTCACGCCCATGTGACCAAGCCCGCCCATGCCGATCACGCCCACCTTGTGGCCCTTGCCCACGCCGTGATGCTTCAACGGAGAATAGGTAGTGATGCCGGCGCACAGAATGGGCGCGGCCGAGGCCAGATCGATGCCGTCCGGCATTCTAAGCACGAAGTGTTCGCTGACCACGATGGAATCCGAGTAGCCGCCCTGGGTGATGGTGCCGTCCTGCCGGTCGGGGCTACCGTAGGTCATGGTAAAGCCTTCGAGGCAGTACTGCTCCACGCCGTTCTTACAGGCACTGCAGGTGCGGCAGGAATCGACCATGCAGCCCACGCCGACCAAATCACCTGTCTTGAAGCGGCTGACCTTGTCGCCTACCGCCGTGACGCGGCCGACGATCTCGTGCCCCGGCACGACCGGATACTGGCTCATGCCCCAGTCGTTGCGCGCGAAGTGAAGATCGCTGTGGCAGACGCCGCAGTAAAGAATCTCGATGGCGACGTCATCGGCGCGCGGCGCACGGCGATCGAAGCTGAAGGGGGCCAGCGGCTGATCGGCGGCAAACGCGGCAAAGGATTGTGTCTGACTCATTTGAGTACTCCTGAAGGGTCAATCGTGGGTGCTGATTATCGCCCCCCAGGTGGCGCTTTACGATGCAGAAAGCTACGCAGTTTTTGCTCGTTTCTCCAAAACCGAGTGATCAAGTAACAATAAAGCGGACAAAAATGGCACAATCTTTTGAAATCACCCGCCTCGAGACTCTCCATGGTCACCCCTTTTCATACCTCGACGACGCTTTCGGGGCTCATTGCGGCGCTGATTCGCCACGACGGCTTTAACGCCACGCCGCTGGAGCAGGTGTCGCTTTTGTATCTTGGCCGCCACCAGCCGCGCACGCCGCTGATGTACGAGCCCAGCCTGATCGTGATCGCTCAGGGGCGTAAGACCGGCTATCTGGGCGACCGTGAAATCCACTACGATCCGGGGCAGTACCTGGTGCAAACGCTGCCGCTGCCCTTCGAGTGTGAAACCTACGCAAGCTCCACGGCGCCGCTTTTGGGCGTGTCGATCAAGCTCGACCCGGCGCTTCTGGGCGAACTGACCAGCGCCATGGGTCAACCTGCGCCGGTCGAGGCGTTTCCTCAGCCCATGGCGTCGGTGGCAATGAGCGCGACCATGCAGGGCGCCATTATTAGGCTGGCCGAAACGCTGGGGGATACGGGAGCGTGCCGAGCGATGGGCGCGGCGCGCATTCGCGAGGTCGTGTTCGAGGCGCTCAACGGCGAGCAGGGCCCGGCGCTGCGCGCGCTGGTGCAAGGCCACGGGCATTACGGGCGTATCGTGCAGGCATTGTCGACGCTGCACGACCATTTCGACCAGGAGGTGAGCGTCGAGGCGCTGGCGCGGCGGGTGAACATGTCCGGGTCGGCGTTTCATCAGCACTTCAAGCAGATCACACGCACCTCGCCCGGTCAGTACGTCAAACGCCTGCGCTTGTTGAAAGCGCAGGCGCTACTGGCCGGCCAGAGTCATAACGTCAACCAGACGGCGCTCGCGGTGGGCTATCGCAGCGCCGCCCAGTTCAGCCGCGACTACAAACGCTACTTCGGTCATACGCCGTTGGCGCACCGCCAGCGAGAACGCCAAACCTGAGCGCGGCCCTATTTAGCGAAAATCTGGCTCTTGTCCTTGAAGGCCTTGAACTCGAGGGCATTGCCGCAGGGGTCGAGCAGAAACATGGTGGCCTGCTCGCCGACCTGACCCTTGAAGCGCACGTAGGGCTCGATGACGAACTCGATACCCTGGTTTTTCAGCCGCTCGGCCAGCGTTTCCCACTCGTCCCACTCCAGCAGCACGCCGAAGTGCGGCACCGGTACATCGTGGCCGTCCACCGGGTTGGTGTGGGCGTTCTCCTGGCCCGGGGTTTTCGGATGGCCGTGAATGACCAGCTGATGGCCGAAGAAGTTGAAGTCTACCCAGTTGTCGCTGAAGCGGCCCTCTTCGAGACCGAACACGTCGTTATAAAACGCGCGTGCCAGCGGCACGTCATAAACAGGAATGGCGAGATGAAAGGGGGAAAGGCTCATGGCAGGCTCCTTTATAAGGTCATGAGTGCGTCGATTGCGCGTAAAATCCATGCTAGGCCGCTTTATGCCAAAATAAAATCAATATTTTTTTGCCCGATTCACAATAAGGATTGATCAATGATCCGCGAACTCACAACGCTTTTGGCGGTGGCCCAAGAAGGTACGTTCGCCGGCGCCGCGCAAAGGATCGGCCTGACCCAGGCCGGCGTTAGCGCCCAGATCAAGCGGCTCGAGGAGCATTTAGGGGTAGCGCTGTTCGAGCGCCAGGGGCGAAATTCCCAACTTACTCATCAGGGCCAGGAAGTGCTGAGCCAAGCGCAGGAGCTGATCGCCCTTTACGGCCAGCTCGGCCTTGCCGGCGAGCGAGCCGAGACGCAAACCGTGGCCATCGGGGCGATCGCCTCGATGCAGCGGCTGATTCTGCCCCAAGCACTGGCCCGCTTTCACCAGGCCCACCCCGCGTGTAAAACCCGCGTGCTGCCCGGACTCTCCATGGCGCTGTTGGATCAGGTGGACGCCGGCGAGCTCGATATGGCGATCATCATTCGCCCGCCCTTCGCGCTGCACCGCGGCCTTTACTGGCACACCCTGGCACAAGAGCCGTTTCAGCTGCTGGTGCCTGCCGGAATCGAAGGCGATGATTGGCGCGCCCTGCTCACCCGCCACCCGTTTATCCGCTACGAGCGGACGTCGTTTGGCGGGCGCCAAGTAGAGCGCTTTCTGCGCGAGCAGCACTGCCAGGTGGAAGACGTGTGCGAGGTGGACGAACTCGACGCTATCGTTGCGCTGGTGGCAAGCGGCGTCGGCGTGGCGCTACTGCCCGCCTCGAAATCGCTGACGCGCTGGCCCGCTAAAGTGCGCGCAATCGAATTGCCTGCGCCGGACTTCTATCGAGAGATTGGCCTGGTCCACCGCGGCGCCGGGCTCTCCACGCCCAGCGCCCGGGCGCTGGCCGATATACTGGTCGCCGGCGCCGCCGCCACGTAAGCTTTTGGCTATTAACTTCCCCACCGGTCAATCACGACCAATACGGAGCGCGCTGTGAACCCGGAAGATCTGGAAAAACTCGTTACCTACCCCATGCCGTTTGGCAAATACCAGGGCTGGCTCATCGCCGACCTGCCGGGACCTTATTTGAACTGGTTCGCGCGGGAAGGCTTTCCCAACGGTGAGATCGGTACGCTACTAGCGCTGATGCACGAGATCGACCACAACGGCCTGAGCGAGCTTTTGACGCCACTTCGAGAGCGCCCAGCCGTTTCACATGGCCGCTAGCGGTTAGCCAATGCCTGCGCAAACTCGTCGCGGTAGGCGTCCTGCTGAAGAGAAAAATCTGAAGGAAAGCGCTCGAGCGTGCGCGCCAGCTCGAAAAAACCCTGGCCGGGCACGGCGTCGCGCCGGCTTACAACGAGAGCGGCGATAAAGGGCCGACCGCTGGCCGCGTCTTCATGCATGAGCGCTTCAAGGGCCTGGGTGACCCGAGCAATGGTGCGCGGCGGCTCGAGCCCGAGCGCCGTGGCGACCTGTTGATAGGTTAGCGGCAGCGCGCTTGCCGGGGTAGCTGTCAGCAGGGTTCTAACCGCAGCGGTCAGCGAATCGGATGATGCCATGGTCTACTCCAGGTGCTAAACGGGCAGATGAAGGATGGCATGGCGCAGACGATGCTCGTCACACCAGAGTTTTCCAAGCGTCAGCGGAAGCTTGAAGCGGCGCTTGCCCGCCGCGCCCGGGTTGAACAGCAAACGGCCACCGCGCCATGCGTGAAACGGCTTGTGCGAGTGGCCGTGAAGCACCGCGTCACAAGCGGTGGCCTCATTGAAATCCTCGAGCCGATGCACCAGGTGCAGGCGCCAGCCATTGACCTCGAGGTTTTCCGTCATGGGCAGCCGCCCAGCCCACGGGGCGGTGTCGATATTGCCGCGAACCGTGTACACCGGCGCAAGCGCTTGTAGGCGCTCGAGGATCGTTTCGTGCTCGGGTTTATGGCCCACGTCGCCCAAGTGCAGAATCAGCCCGCAATCGTCGAGCAGCCTAAGCGCTTCGTCGCGCAACAGCCCGTGGGTATCGCTGATCACCCCGACCGGGGCGTCGAGTTTCACCCACGCCTACCCGAGAAGCTCGCCGATGGAGCGCTCGCCGTTCAAGAGCGTTACCGAGCGATTCTCGAGCGCCGGGTGCTGACTAACGTGAACGAGGGCATAGGCCACATCCGCCCGGGTGATCGAACCGCTCGGGGAGTCCTCTTTTGAGTCGGTGAACCCGTGGGTCGGTGCCTCATCAGTGAGCGGGCCGGGCTTCAATATCACGTAGGGCAGCCCGGAATTTTCCAGGTAGCGGTCGGCGGCGAGCTTGGCGGCCATGTAAGGGCGCATTTTCTCCGGGGCCTCCAGCGGCTTCTCAGCGCGAATGGCGCTGACCATTAAAAAGCGCTTTAGGCCCTTCTCCTTGGCGATATCCACGGTGCGCATCGCGCCGTGCAGATCGATCAACAGCGTTTTGTCCGGGCCGGTGTGGGGCCCGGAGCCCGCGGTGAAAACCACTTCGCTGCAGCCATCGAAGGCGTGGGCCATCTCGCCTTCCAGATCGCCGATGACCACGTCGATGCCGCGCTCGGTAAACCAGGCGGCTTGGTCCTCACGGCGCACCATGGCTCTCACGGCGATGCCGTTACTGTGCGCCTGCTGGCAGTACTGCTTGCCGATCTGGCCGTTCGCGCCGACTACGAGTGTCGTCATGGTGCCTCCCTGGCGTTTGCCTGAAGATGTTGATTTAAGCGCTGATGCTTGCCTATAGCCGTGTAAATGCCGGCGCCGAACGCTGAATTCAACCCGGCCGCTCGATCACGAAGCGGTCGGTGATGCGCACGTAGTCGTTGCCCGCCAGCCGCCCGGTCGGCTTGAGCGTTTCCATGTCGACGTGGCGGCCGTCCCAAATGTTTTCGTCCACGTAGATGCTCTCGATGCGCGCCAGCACCAGCGACCCGGCCAATGGGTTGTCGCCAAAGCGCACGATATCGAACAGCTTGCAGCCAAATGCGACGGGCGCGGCCTTGATACGCGGTACGCTGAGCCCCGGCATGTCGGCCTTTTCGAGCCCGGCGTGCTCGAACTCGTCTTCACCGGCACCCAGGGTGGCACTGGTAGCGTTGAGCGCCTCAATCAAATCTTCGCTGCCGACGTGCACCACGCACTCGCCCACTGCGTCGAGGTTGTTCACCGTGTCCTTGGCCTTGCCCTCGCCATCCAGAAGCGGCGAAAACGCCAGCACCGGCGGGTCGATGCTGGCGACGTTGAAAAACGAAAACGGCGCCAGGTTGGCCCGGCCTTCGGCATCGCGGGTAGCGACCCAGGCGATCGGGCGCGGGCAAACGGTGCCGGATAACAGCCGGTAAATCTTGCCCGCGCTCAGCTCGTTATCATCGATCGCGTAGTGTGGCATTGCATGCTCTCCGGTAAAGCTCGTTGACCAAGTCTCGTTGAATGAGGCTCGTTGAGTAACGCAAATCGCGTCTTGAAAACCGTTTCAAGATAGCAGGTGATCAAAACCGCGAATAATCCGACCCAGCGACTGTGTTTTAATGGCGCTATATCAATGAACGATTCAGGGAGCCCTCATGCTGACGCTTTCCAACAACGTGACGCTTGCGGACTGGGAGATCACGCTCACCCAGATTCGCGCTCAGGGCGCCGGCGGGCAGAACGTCAACAAGGTCGCCTCTGCGGTGCATCTACGCTTCGATATCCAGAGCTCGACCTTGCCGGCGATCTACAAGGAGCGGCTGATGGCGTACTCGGATCAGCGCATCAGCAAAGAGGGCGTGATCATCATCAAGGCCCAGAGCCACCGCACGCTGGAGCTTAACAAGGAGGATGCGCTGAACCGGCTCAAGGCATTGATTCTGGAAGCGGTCACGCCGCGCAAGGCGCGCCGCCCTACTAAACCGAGCAAGGGTGCCAAGCGCCGCCGAGTGGATAATAAAACGCGCAAGGGCGCGGTCAAATCGCTGCGGGGGAAAGTATCGCACTAACGCGCTTTTGACCTCGATGGGCAGCGGTGCGCCGCAACACCGGCGCTCGCAAGTGACCCGGGGCGGGGGTCTTTCGCCAGGGAAGGCGAAAGTAGCGTACAGGGAGGTATTCACAGCGCCCCCGCCCCGTGTGGCTTGCGAGCCCACAGACGTTAATCATAACGCCAAGCGATGCGATCAGTTCATTGGCCTCAATGCCGGTCACTTAGAATATGGTGCAGCCCGCCACAGGCCACCATGGGGTCGTCGCAGTTGATGACGATGCGCGACTCGGCCAGCACGTAGCTGCGCCCGGTGATGGTGTTCTCGACCACCTGATACGCCCCCTCCTGATGCGTGCCGCTAAAGGTGCCGATGAAGCCGGTTTCGCGCAGCGACACCGTTTCGAGCCTATCGCCCACGTTGAGCCGCCCCTCGAAGTTCATTAGCGCAAGCCTGGCCGAGGTGCCGGTGCCGGTGGTGCTTCGGCAAATCACGCCAGGATGCACGTAGGTCGCCGAGCGCGAGCGAATGTAGTCGTCGGCGACCGGCTCTTCGGGCCCCATGAAGTGCAGAAACGGCAGCGGCCCCACGTCGCCCAGGGTGTAGTGGGAGAAGCCGCGCTTGGCCTTGATCGCCTCGACGATCTTGTAAGCACAGGCGGCAAGCTTCGCCTCCTCCTCGCGAACCAGTTTGAAGCCGAGCGCCTCGGCGTCGACCAGCGCGTAGAAGCCGCCGCTGTAGGCGATCGAAAACGTCACCTCTCCAATGCCCGGCACGGCAATGGTCTCGCGGTAGGTATCGATATAGCTTGGCAGCCCCTCACAGGTGACCCACTCTACTACGCCGTCCCGAACCAGCGCCTCGATCTGAACGAGCCCCGCCGGCGCCTCGAGCTTGAAGCGCTGAAGGCCCTCCCGCTTGGGCACCAGGCCGCTTTCGAGCACCGCCGTGGCGGTACACAGCGTGTTCGAACCGGAGTAGATGGGATAGCCCATCACCTCCATGATGATGTAGCCCGCCACCGCCTCCGGGTGCGTGGCGGGCACGATCAGATCCACCGACATCTCGGGAATGCCGTAGGGCTCACCCAGCAATAGCTGACGCAGGCCGTCGGCGTCGTCGCGCAGGTACTCCATTTGCGCGCGTACGGTGTCCCCAGGCAGCGCATCGATGCCGCCGGTGACGATCCGGCTGACGTCGCCGCCGGCGTGGGTGTCCATCAGCGCGATGGTATGGCGATTTTTCACGGGCGGCTCCGGTCAGTGAGTAAAGGCAGTGAGGGAGGTGATCGAACGTCGTTACTCTCGAAATCGCTACTTTCGAAATCGTTACTTTCGATCGAGCGCGTAGGCCGCGCCGTGGGCGTCCCACTGGGCGTCGGGCACGATCACGACCTTGCCAAGGTAGTCGCTCCCGCGGCTGACGAAGTAGCGCTCGGCGTCGTGAAGCTTCGAGAGCTTGAACGCGGCGTGCAGCACCGGCTTGAGCGCGCCGCTTTCGATCCAGTCCATCAGTTGGGCCGCCTCCTCCCGGGTGCCATGGGAGACGCCGAAGATCTGCACCTGATAGAGATAGATCCGCGTCCACATGATCTCGCTCACGTTGCCGCCGCTGGCGCCGGCGATCGAGAGCCTGGGGTAGGTGGAGCGTGCGCTCATGTCGGCAATCATGGTGTCGATGAACCGGTCGGTCATCTCGCCGCCGACCAGATCCATCACCGCGTCGATCGGCGCACCGCCGGTGGCCTCGAGCACGCGCTCGACGAAAGAATCGAGATCGCTTCGGTCGATCACTGCCTCGGCGCCGAGTGCTAAAAGCGCTTGCGCCTTGTCCGGTTGGCTGACGGCGAAGGGCACCGCGCCGACGACCCGGCAGAGCTGAATCAGCGCGGTGCCCACGCCGCCGCTGGCGCCGCTGACCAGTACGCACTCGCCCGCGCGCACGCCTGCGGCGGTCATCATGTGATAGGCGGTCTGGTACGAGCACATACCCATGGCGGCAAGCTCGGCGTCGTCGAGCGCCGGGTTAGGGATGTGATAGAACTGATCGGAAGGAACGGCAACGTACTCGGCAAAGCCGCCGTCGGCGCCGTGGCCATAGTAGTCCGGCGCCAGGTTGATGTCGGCACGGGCGTCCGGGTAGAGGTTGAAGTCCAAAAGCCCGCGCTCGCCAAGGCGCGCCTCGCTGACACCTTCGCCCACGGCCACCACCCGCCCGGCGATGTCCGCACCCTGAATGCGCGGAAAGGTCAGCGTCGGCGTCCCGCCCATGGCAAAAGAGGTCACCTCTTCCTTGCCTTTGGTCGGGTAGAGGCCTTCTCGCGCCTTGCGGTCGGTGTTGTTCTTGGCCGTGGCGGTGACCTGCACCAGCACTTGGCCGGGGCCCGGGCGCGGGGTCGTCACGCCCTCGCGGTACTCGAGTTTTTCGACATCCCCGTGCCCGGTCAAGAGCATCGCCGCCATGGTATCGGGAACGGTTGAGCGCGCGTTGACCATAAAAGGTCTCCTGTCTCGGTACGTGAGGTGGGGTTGAATGACCATATCAAACTTTCCACCCCGCTCAATCCCCCGGCCGGACCATTATTTAACCCAAGTCAAAACCACTTCTTGCGCTGGAAGTACCAGATCAGCATGCCGGCGATGAAGAGCATCAGCGCCCAGACGAAGAAGTAGCCGTAGCGCCAGCCAAGCTCCGGCATGTTCTCGAAGTTCATGCCGTAGATACCGGCGATGAAGGTCAGCGGCACGAAAATCGCGGTGATCACCGTCAGTATTCGCATGGTGATGTTCAGCTGGTGCGAGGAGATCGAGATGTAGCCGTCGACCAGGTCGCCGCAGATGTCGTAGTACATCTGGGTCAGGGTGTAGAGGCGCTCGAAGCGCTCGGCCACGTCGTTGATCGCGTGCAGGGTTTCGCTTTGATCCCGCGGCAGGTGCTCGTAATCGTAGGCGGTCAGCTCCTGGGTGATGCCCTTGTGGTAGCTGAATATGCGCCGCATTTTGACCAACTTTGAGCGATAGCTGATGATCTTGCGCATCAGCACGTCGTTGCCGTCTTCCAAAAGCGCGTCTTCCAGATCGCTCAGCGCGGTCTCGAACTCCAGCAGGCTGTCACTGTAAAACCCGGCGGAGGTGTACATCACTCTGAGCGCCGCGCGCTCCGGCGACTGCGCCAGCAGCGCATGGCCCTGGGCGTTGAAAAGCCGCTCGACGCTCATCGCCTCGCCCGGATGCAGGGTGATCAAAAACCGCTCGCCGATGAAAAACGCGATCTGCTGAGGCACAAAGTTGAGCTCGGCATCGAAGGACGAAATGCCGCGGTAGATGATTAGCGTATGGTGCTCGAACTCCTCGATCTTCGGTGGATGGCGATCCTTGTGGGCGTCCTGAATGGCCAGCGGGTGGCACTCGAAACGCTCCAGCAGGCCGCGCTCGACCTCTTGGGTTTCGCCCTGAAGATCGATCCAGATATGGCTATCCGGGTTACTGCGCCACTGCTCGATGAGCTCTTCGCCGCCGACCAAGAGCGCGCTGCCCGGCGTCGTCAACATGGTGCGAATCATCGCCTGGTCTTCCTTAAAACGTTTAAAACCTTGCCGTTGCGGGCCCTAGAGGCTGAATACTTTAGCCTACGTTGAATTAAAGCGTTAACGCGACCGACAATAATTAATGCTAACCCGGCAAAAAAGCCATACTTTTATATCAGACGCTCACCACGAGGAAACACCATGAATCAGACCGAGGCCAAGGAACATGTGCAAGGCCGACTGCACGCGCTGTTTGCCGACCCCTACCGTGCCTTCGACAACGATATCCCCGAACGCGAGCTGCATATCAAGGTCGCGCTCTACGTGCTGCTCGCCCGCCCCATCGCGCGGGGGTTGGTAACGCTTAGAATCGTCCACGGCTGGGAAAACGGCAACGACGACCCGGCGGCACTCGCCCATATCGACTACCCCCTGGCCTCGCTCGATGACTTTCGCGCGGCGGCGAGCGGCTTTAAGGGCGCCCGCCCACCTGCGCCTTCAAACGCCGGCGCCCTGCTGGCCGAGCCGTTGGCCGACGCGTTGACCCATGCCCGTGAGCAAGGACTCACCCTAGAGCCGGGCATCGAGCGGGCCCCGGCGCGCTGGCCGGCGTTCGAAGGCGGGCTCACGCTTTATACTCAGTTCAAGATGTATCACCGCCTGGTCTACGGCGAAGACGACAGCTACCGCTGCTCACTGTGCCAAACGGCGCAGGGAGCGCGTGAGATTCACGAATTTCATCTCGAGGAGGGAGAGTTCGCGCTGCTCGCCCCGCAAAAGAGCGAAGCGTACAGCGCGAAGACGCTGCTGATTCTGCACGAAAGCCAGCTCGATCAGATCGAGCGGCTTTTCGAGCAGTGCCTGCCGCTGGCAGACGATTAAGCGTGTTTTCGCCCGGCAGACGTTAGCCGAGCGAAATGGTGCTGTTGATGCCGCCGGAGACGTTTTCTGGCTCGAACCAGCGGGCGGTGACGGTTTTGGTCTGCGTCCAGAACGCGATCGCCTGTTTACCGTTAGGGCCCAAATCGCCCAGTTTCGAACCTCTGGAGCCGGTGAAACTGAAGTACGCCACCGGCACCGGAATCGGCACGTTGATACCGATCTGACCGACATCGATATCGGTCTCAAAACGCCGGGCCACCCAGCCGGAGCTGGTGAAGATCGAGGTGCCGTTGCCGTTGGGGTTGGCGTTGATGAACGCGATCGCCTCCTCCAGGGTGGCCACGTTGACCACGCACAGCACCGGGCCAAAAATCTCTTCCTGATAGATACGCATCTCTGCGGTCACGTCAGAAAAGAGTGTCGGGCCGACGAAGTTGCCTTCCGGGTAGCCTTCCACCGCGTAGCCGCGCCCGTCGAGTTTGAGCGTGGCGCCTTCACGCTCGCCTTGCTCTATTAGCCCTTCGACCCGCGCTTTTGCCTGGGGCGATACCAGCGGGCCGAGATCCGCGTCGCGCTCGGTACCGGGGCCTACGCGCATGTTGCGCGCGCCGTCGACGAGCTCGTCGAGCCAGGCCTGGGCCTCGCCGACGAGTACCACCACCGAGTTGGCCATGCAGCGCTGACCCGCCGCGCCAAAGGCGGAGCCCAACAGGCTATTGATCGCCTGGCTCTTGTTGGCATCGGGCATCACCACGCAGTGGTTTTTTGCCCCCATCATCGCCTGCATGCGCTTGCCCGCCTTCGCCGCCCGCTCGTACAAAAGCCCGCCGACGTGAGAGGAGCCGATGAACGACAGCGCCTTGATGCTCGGGTGATCGGCGATCAAATTGGCCACTTCCGGCCCGCCGTGCACCACGTTGAGCACGCCCGGCGGTACGCCGGCCTCATGGGCGAGTTCGACCAAACGCATGGTGGAGCTCGGGTCCTGTTCAGACGGCTTCAACACGAAGGTGTTGCCAGTGGCGATCGCCAGCGGAAACATGAAGCACGGCAGCATGATCGGAAAGTTGAACGCGGTGATACCCGCGCCGACGCCGAGCGGCTGGTGCATGGTGTACACATCCACTTCGTTGGCCGCGTTCTCGGCCAGCTCGCCCAACTGAAGCGAGGTGATCGAACAGGCGTGCTCCACGACCTCGAGCCCGCGGCCGACCTCGCCTTCGGCGTCCGGCAGGGTTTTGCCGTGCTCCTCGGTGATCAGTGCGGCAAGCTCGCCAGTGTGCTCGCGAATCAGCGCGGCGAGTTTCATCATGATGCGCATGCGCTTGTTCAGCGGTGTCTTGCGCCATTCAGTAAAGGCCCGTTGCGCGCTTTCGATGGCGCGCTCGACCTCATCATGGGTGCAAAACGGCACGCGGGCCACGACCTCTTGGGTCGCCGGATTCACTACGTCGCGCCACTCGCTGCTTTGCGAGGTGACGGCGGCGCCGTCGATGTACAGGGGGATATCGCGTAGAGCCACAGCGTCTCTCCTTGGCTTTTATTATTGCTTTATCGAAGGTAAGCGTACCGGCCAAGATATAGCAGCAAGTTGACGTAAACGTCAATTAACCCTGATGGCCTGAAGGAGCTCGTGCGCGCCATAGCGGCTTTACCCGGGCCCGACTATGCTGCGAGGTACTGCTTGCGAAGTACTGCGCGCCTTGTAAAAGGACGTCATCCAGGCGCGGGAGAAAGAGTAAAAGGTCGTTACCAGGAGGTACTCATGCAGACCTTTAGCTGTGGCTGTGGTAATCCGCTGTTTTTCGAAAATACGCGCTGTGTCGCCTGCGACTCCGAGGTCGGTTGGTGCCCGTCGTGCCGCGCCATCGTGGCGCTCGACCCGCTTGAACAGGGCGGCTACCAGTGCACGACCGCCGGCTGCGACGCGCACCTGGCCAAGTGCCATAACTACGCCGTCGAGAACGTTTGTAATCGCATGGTGGTGACCGCCACGGTAGAGGATCCGCCGATGGATGAGGCATCCGGCAACGGCTTCAAGAGCACTGCCTCAAACGGCGATACCACCGGTACCGACGTACTCGGCAGCGATCCGCTGTGCGACTGCTGCCGCCACAACGACATGATTCCGGATCTTGGCGTCGAGGGTAGCCGCGAGCGCTGGGCCGCACTGGAGGCGGCCAAGCGACGGCTTTTCTACACGCTGGATCTCTTGAAACTGCCCCACGGCGCCACGCCCCAGGAGACCCATGTGCCGCTGCGCTTTTCGTTCATGGCCGACGCCCTGCCCGACCAGGGGCTATGGCGTTCGGTCGCCGGCCAGCAGAAGGTGTACACCGGCCATGCCAGCGGGCTGATTACCATTAACGTGAAAGAGGCGGACGCGGTCGAGCGCGAGCGCCTGCGGGTGGACATGAACGAATCCCACCGCACGCTGATCGGCCATTTCCGCCACGAAGTGGGCCACTACTACTGGGATCTACTGGTGAAGGATCAGGATGAGCAGGCGTGCAAGGCGGTCTTTGGCGATCATGAAAACCCGACCTACAGCGAAGCGCTGGAGCAGTACTACCAGCAGGGGGCGCCCCAGGACTGGGCCGAGCGCCACATTTCCGCTTACTCCACCATGCACGCCTGGGAGGATTTCGCCGAAAGCTTCGCCTACTACCTGGATATGGTGTCGGTGCTCGATACCGCGCTTCACATCGGTCTTTCCCGCGCCGAGTACGACGGCACGCTGGACAGCATGCTGCTGGCCTATCACCAAGTGGGCCAGGCCGTGAACGAGCTCAACCGAGACATGGGGCTTTTGGATTTGGCCCCGGCAGTACTCGCCCCGCCAGTGCGTGAAAAGCTCGACTACCTGCACGCGCTGATCGCGCGTGCAGGCACCCAGCAGCCCACGCCGCCTACCGACTAGTCGTTATCCTGTTCCCCGCTGAAGCTGCCTTGCGACTGGCTTTGGGTGACACGGGGAACGTCTTCACTGTTGACGAAGTAGGTGGTGCTGAGCGTGTCGTGAATTTTGGCAAAGCCCACCTGCAGCTCGTCGACGAAAGCGTGCAGCTTGCTCGGCGAGTGGGCGAGCGCCTGAATATCGGCGTCGACCACGTCCGCGCGCACCAGCGATACCGTCGCCACCACCCGGTCCTGGCGCGGCAGCCACTGAAGTTCGTGGGCCAAAATCTCCAGGCTGCAGGCGATCGCCCGCGGTAAATGGCTATCCTGAAGCAGAAAACGCAGCACGTCCGGACCACGCACGCGCAGGCGCACCTGCTGGCGATACATCTGGTAAGCGGTCAGCGATTTGAGCACGCTCATCCACTGAAGGTTCTCGAAGGGCAGAAGCTCCTCCGGGTTTTGCGGCAACAGACTCGCCGAGCGCACGTCGAGAATCCGCGTGGTCATATCGGCGCGCTCGAGCTGGCGGCCCAGTTGAATGAAGGTGCGCGCCGGGCCATAGCTCAGCGTGCCTTCGATCAGCCCGGTCAGGGTTTGGCAGCTTCGAATCACGTTCTTCAAAAAGGTGTCGCGCCGGCGCGGGCTGACGCCGTTTTCGGCGTGATCCGCCACGCTCAGATAAAGGTGATTCACCTCCTCCCAAATCTCGCGCGGCACCACGTCGCGGGTGGTGCGCAGGTTCTCCCGGGCGCTGGCGAGCGCAGCGAGAATGGAGCTTGGATTTTCGGTATCGGCGCAGAGAAAATGCACCACCGCCTGCTCGTCGAAGTGATCGAAACGCGCGCGGTACTGCTCGAGCGTACCAGTCATTTCAATCAATGGCGCCCAGCCCAGCGGCAGGTTGCGCGGCAAATCGAGCATCAGATGGCTATTGACGCTCAAAAGCCGCGCGGTATCCTCGGCGCGCTCGATGTAGCGCGCCATCCAGTAAAGATTTTCAGCGACCCGTGACAGCATGGCTCAATCCCCCTTTTGATCGGCGTGGGCCGGGTCGAGCTCGTCGACCTCGACGATCCAGGTATCCTTGCTCCCTCCACCCTGGGAGGAGTTGACCACGAGCGACCCTTCCACCAGCGCGACCCGCGTAAGCCCTCCGGTGGTCACGTGGATGTCCGGGCCGGAGAGAATGAACGGGCGCAGGTCGACGTGGCGCGGCTGCGGAAGCCCGCCGGCAAGCGTCGGCGTGGTGGACAGCGCAAGCGTTGGCTGCGCCATGTAGTTGCGCGGGTTGGCGCGAATCAGCTCGGCGAACTCCTCGCGCGTCTCCTTGGTCGAGCGCGGGCCGATCAGCATGCCATAGCCGCCGGACTCGTTGGCTGGCTTGACCACCAGCTCGTCCAGATGCTCGAGCACGTAGTCGCGGTCCTTGTCGAACATGCACAGATAGCTCGGCACGTTGGGCAGAAGCGGCTCCTCGTCCAGGTAGTAGCGAATCAGCTCCGGCACGAAGGCGTATACCACTTTGTCGTCGGCCACGCCCGCCCCCGGGGCGTTGGCCAGCGCCACGTTGCCCGCCCGCCAGGCGCGCATCAGCCCGGCTACGCCGAGCTTCGATTCCGGGTTGAAGGCTTCCGGATCGAGAAACTCGTCGTCGACCCGGCGATAGATCACGTCCACCCGGCGACGTCCTTCCACCGTGCGCATGTAGACCACGTCCTTGTCGTCGACCAGCAGGTCGCTGCCCTGAACGAGCTCCACGCCCATCTGCTGGGCGAGATAAGCGTGCTCGAAGTAGGCGGAGTTGTAGATACCCGGGGTGAGCACAACCACCTGGGGGTCGTCGCCGGGTCGCGGCGACATCGCCGCCAGCATGTCGTAGAGCTGGGCGACATAGTCGTCCACCGGCAGGATCTTGTTCGAGGCGAAAAGCTCTGGCAGCACGCGTTTGGTCACGTTGCGGTTTTCGAGCATGTAGGAGACGCCGGAAGGAATACGCAGGTTATCTTCCAGCACGTAGAGCGTGCCGTCGCCGCCGCGCACCAGGTCCGACCCGCAGATGTGCGCCCAGACCTTGTGCGGCGGGTTGATCCCCACGCACTGCGGGCGAAAATTGACCGACTGCGCTAGCACCTCCGCCGGCAGCACCTTATCCTTGACCACTTTCTGGTCGTGGTAGAGGTCATCGATAAACAGGTTCAACGCCTGCACGCGCTGCTTGAGCCCGGCCTCGGTCTTGCGCCATTCGCTGGCCGAGATGATGCGCGGCACGATGTCGAAAGGCCAGGCGCGGTCGATCATCGCGCCTTCCGAGTACACCGTGAAGGTAATACCCATGGTACGAATGGCGATTTCAGCGGCGGTCTTGCGCTCGGCGAGCTCATCGGCGCTAAAGCGGGCAAGCATGTTGCAAAGCTCGAGCGCCGAGGCGCGGGGTTGGCCGGGCGCGGCGATGAGCTCGTCGAAAAAATCCCGGCAGGGGTAATGATTCCAGTTCACTTGGCTCATGGGGCGCTCTCCTGGCGCAGCGAAGGACCACGGGTCCGATAGCTTCAGTTTAGATCCTTCTTTTGTAATCGCACTCTAACGAGTAACGCTCTGTAAACGTTATTCAACTCTCGACACCTCATGAAACATTCAACGCAAATAGTGCTGCAAAAAAAGCGACCCAGGGCGATACTTCACTTCATTCAGCGATGATCCGCCGCGGTGCCGGTGTCAGGGCCTGGGCGACTCGATCGAACTTCGTTTCAACCAAGGGTGGCCCATGACCATTCGCGTTGCCTTGCACCACCGTACCACCTACCGCTTCGATCGCGCGGTGGCGCTTTCGCCGCACGTCATTCGCCTGCGCCCGGCGCCGCACTGCCGTACCCAAATCGAGGCGTACTCGCTGGACATCTCCGGCGACGATCACTTCGTCAACTGGCAGCAGGACCCCTTCGGCAACTTCAACGCGCGAGTGGTGTTTCCCACGCCACGGCGCGAGCTCACCATCGCCGTCGAACTCATCGCCCCCATGACGGTGATCAACCCGTTCGACTTCTTTCTCGACGATATCGCCCAAACCGCGCCCTTCGTCTACCCGGATGGACTCAAGGCCGAACTTGGCCCCTACCTCGAGGTAGAAGCGCCGGGGCCAAAGCTTGCCGAATGGCTAAGCGAGGTAGACAAAACGCCGATCACGACGGTGGATTTTCTGGTCGCGATCAACCAGCGCCTGCAGCGTGACATCAGCTATCTGGTGCGCATGGAGCCGGGGGTACAAAGCTGCGAAGAGACGCTGACGCTGGGCAGCGGCTCGTGTCGCGACAGCGCCTGGCTTCTGGTGCAGATCTTTCGCCATCTGGGGCTGGCGGCGCGTTTCGTTTCGGGCTATCTGATCCAGCTGGTGCCGGACGTCAAGGCACTGGACGACGGGCCGAGCGGCACCGAGGTAGATTTCACCGACCTGCACGCCTGGACCGAGGTCTTTCTGCCCGGTGCAGGCTGGGTTGGGCTCGACCCGACTTCGGGGCTGTTCGCCGGGGAAGGCCACATTCCGCTGGCGGCCACGCCGACCACCGGCAGCGCCGCGGCGATCACCGGGTTCTCGGAGAAGTGCGAGGTCAGCTTCGATGTCGAGATGCGCGTCGAGCGCATTCACGAGGACGCTCGGGTCACCAAACCCTACAGCGATGCCCAGTGGGCAAGCATCGTCGCGCTCGGCGACCAGGTCGACGCGGAGCTGCAAAAGCAGGACGTGCGTTTGACCATGGGCGGCGAGCCGACCTTCGTCTCGATCGACGACATGGAGAGCCCGCAGTGGAATACCGAGGCCCTAGGCGCCCACAAGCGCGAACGCGCCGAGGCGCTGTTGACCCGGCTGCAGGCGGCCTACAGCGACGGCGGCGTGGTTCAGCAGCAGCAGGGCAAATGGTACCCGGGCGAGCCGCTGCCGCGCTGGGCGCTGGCCTGCTACTGGCGCAAGGACGGAAAGCCCTTGTGGCGCGACCCGAAATGGCTCGCCTGCATGGCGGATGCCCCCAACGTCCACGCCAACGAGATGCTGGCCAAAAGCTTTACCCACGCGCTGGCCGAGCGGCTCGGGCTCGACCCGCGCTTCTGGATTCCAGCCTTTGAAGACGCCTACTACTATCTGTGGAAAGAGCAGACGCTGCCGGTCAACATCGACCCGCGCCAGACCAATCTGAAAGACGACGCCGAGCGGCGCCGGCTGGCCAGGCTACTGGAGCGGGGCTTGGGCGAGGTGGTGGGCTACGCCCTGCCCCTTCGCCACTCCGTGAGCCAAAGCCACCGTTGGGAAACCGGGCGCTGGCCGATCAAGCGCGATCATCTCTATCTGACCCCCGGCGATTCGCCCATGGGCCTGCGTCTGCCGCTGTCGGCCCTGCCCTGGGCGGACCCGGATGATCAGCCCAAGGCTCAGTCGGTGTTCGCCCCGCGCGACGAGCTTGGCGACATTCACGGCGAGGTGGCGCGGCGCCACGCCGAGCAGCACCGCTTTAGCAGTGCCGAGCGTTCCGGCCAGAGCACTCATACAAGCTCGAGCCACCCGGAGGGCGAGTCGGTGCAGCAGCAGCCCAGCGCCGAGGAGGACCGCGGCAAGGGCGTGGTGCACACGAGCCTCTGTGTCGAGCCGCGCGACGGGCGCCTGCATATCTTTTTGCCGCCGCTGACGCACCTGGAGCACTACCTGGATCTGATCGGCAGTATCGAGGATTGCGCCAAAGAGCTTGGCTGCCCGGTGATGATCGAAGGCTACGCGCCGCCCCGCGACCCGCGTCTGGAGAGCTTCATGATCACCCCGGACCCGGGCGTGATCGAGGTCAACATCATGCCCGCCGCCAGCTGGCAAACCCTGGTGGCGCAAACCGAGCGGCTTTATGAAGAGGCGCGCCTGTCGCGGCTGGGCACCGAAAAATTCATGCTCGATGGCCGCCATACCGGCACCGGTGGCGGCAACCACGTCACCCTTGGCGGCATGACCCCGGACGACTCGCCGTTTCTTCGCCGCCCGGACCTGCTGGCAAGTCTCGTCACCTACTGGCAGCACCACCCAAGCCTTTCGTACCTGTTCTCCGGGCTCTTCATAGGCCCCACCAGCCAGGCCCCGCGGGTGGATGAGGCACGCCACGAGGCGCTTTACGAGCTCGAGATCGCGCTGTCTCAAATGCCGGTCGGCGAAGTGGTTCAGCCCTGGCTGGTCGACCGGCTGCTGCGCCACCTGCTCACCGACTTGACCGGCAACACCCACCGCGCCGAATTCTGCATCGACAAACTCTACTCGCCGGACAGCGACAGCGGCCGGCTGGGGCTTTTGGAGCTTCGCGGCTTCGAGATGCCGCCCCACGCGCGCATGGGATTGATGCAGATGCTGTTGATCCGCGCGCTGGTCGCTCGCCACTGGAAAGCCCCCTACCGCGCTAAGCCAGTGCGCTGGGGAAGCGCGCTACAGGATCGCTGGATGCTGCCCCACTACCTGTGGGAAGACTTGAACGACGTGCTGGGCGACCTGCGCCACCACGGCTTTCACTTCGAGCTCGACTGGTTCGAGCCGTTTCGAGCGTTTCGCTTTCCCGTCCACGGCCGGCTCACGACGTCGACGCTCGACATCGAGCTTCGCCAGGCGATCGAGCCCTGGCACGTGCTGGGTGAAGAAGCCACCGCCGGCGGCACTGCGCGCTATGTCGACTCCTCCGTCGAGCGCCTGGAGGTCAAGGTGAACGGCATGAGCGACGAGCGCTATATCGTCACCTGCAACGGGCGCCGCGTGCCGCTCAAGGCAACCGGTCGCTGCGGCGAAGCGGTCGCCGGGGTGCGCTATCGTGCCTGGCAGCCGCCCTCGGCCCTGCACCCGCACATTCCGATTCACGCGCCGCTGGTGTTCGATGTGATCGATACCTGGAACGAGCGCAGCGTGGCAGGCTGCACCTACCATGTGGTTCACCCCACCGGGCGCAACTTCGAACACTTTCCGGTCAACGCCTTCGAGGCCGAGGCGCGAAGGCTCGGGCGCTTCATTCCCGGCGGCCATCGCCACGGCTTCCAGATGCCCGGCGTGGAGCTTCCAAGCCAGGAGCTGCCACTGACGCTGGATTTACGCCGCCGGCCCGGCTAACGGGTTATCATCCACACTCAATCGCCGTTTTGGAACACTGTATGACCGCCTCTGTGACGCCCTTGCCCGCCGCTACCGGGCTGGTCGAGGGTTATATTGAACAGCTAGGCAAGGGAATGCCCGCACCGTTCGACGCCATGGTCGACCGCCACGGCCAGCTGCGCCCGGGCTGGCCGGCGCTGCTTTCGTGCCTGGACGCGCTGGGCGCGCCGGGCCGCTTTCGCCAGCAGGAGGATTTGAACGGCCTTTTGGCCGAAAACGGCGTGATTTTCAACATGCACGACGAGCACCAGGGCCGCTCCTGGCGGCTCGACCCGCTGCCCTGGGTGATCCAGCCCAGCCAGTGGCAAACCCTGGAAGCGGGGCTTGTGCAGCGAAGCCGGCTGTTTAACGCCATCTATCACGACCTTTACGGCCCGCGTACGCTGTTCGATGCAGGGCTTTTGCCCACCCAGGCGCTGCTCGCCTCGACGGATTTTCTGCTGCCTGCCCATGGCGCCCACCCGGCGGATCGCGCGCCGATCAACTACCATGGGGTCGATGTCATTCTCGACCGCGACGGCCGCTGGCGAGTGGTGGGCGACCGGCTTCAGGCCCCGTCGGGCACCGGGTTCGCGCTCGAAAACCGCATCCTGATGGCCCGCGCCCTGCCGCAGATGTACCGCAACGCGCCGCTCAAGCGCTTGGCGAGCTTTCTCGACGCTCATCACCGTACGCTCACCGTGCTGGCCTACCAGCACCGCGACAACCCGACCGTGGTGCTTTTAAGCCCGGGGCCACAAAGCCCGCGCTACTTCGAGCACGCTTATCTGGCCAACTATCTCAACATCGCGCTGGTCCAGGGCCAGGACCTGGTGGTGCGAGAGAGCCAGCTCTGGCTTCGAACCCTTGGCGGGCTCAAGCCTGTCGACGTCGTGCTGCGCCACTGCCGCGACGCCGAGTGCGACCCGCTGGAACTCAATGGCGACTCGGCGACCGGCGTACCCGGGCTTTTACAGGCCGCGCGCACCCGGGGCGTGGCGCTCTCCAACGCCCTGGGCGTCGGGGTATTGGAAAGCCAGGCGCTGACGAGTTACTTGCCCGCGCTATGCGAGCACCTGCTCGGTGAGCCGCTCAAGCTCACCGCCGCGACCGCCGACACCGACTGTGCCACCATGCCGGTGTTCGATGAAACCCTCACTACACTGAGCCCGGCGACCTTCAACCTGCGCTGCTTCGTGGCGCGCACGCCCAAAAGCGTAACGGCGCCAAAGGCCACCGACGAGGATTACCAGGTGCTGCCCGGCGGGCTTGGCTGGCTTGGCGAGCCGGGCTCGCCGTCGCTTCAAAGCCCGGTGGTCAAGGACGTGTGGATCACCGCCGACAGCGCCCAGCCCCACGTCAGCCAGTTCAAGCAGGCGCATGGCCCGGTTGTGGTCACTCGCGACAGCGAAGATTTGCCGAGCCGCGTGGCGGAGTGCCTGTACTGGCTGGGGCGCTACGGCGAGCGCCTCGATAGCCGGACACGGCTTTTGCGCGAGGCGCTGATGCGGCTGATGGAGTACGACCAGGACGATATCGCCGACCAGGTGCTGGACGAGCTTCTACTGGCGCTCGATTTGTGCGACCCCAAAAGCGCCGACGCCGCACCGCCTCAAGGCTTTGGGCCGAAGCGGGCGGCACTTCTGACCCAATTCGACGGGCGCGATCCGCGCGCGCTGCAGCCGCTTTTCTCGCAGCTTTTGCATAACGCCCGCAGCGTGCGGGACCACTTGGGCGACGACTCCTGGCGTGTCGTTCACCAGCTTCGCCAGCAGTTCGACGCCTTCGACCCGGATATCGATACCAGCGCTGCGCGCCGCGCCTGTGAAGGAGTGTTCGCACAGCTCGCCGGCTTTTTTGGGCTGTGCAACGAGACCATGCCGCACCATTTTGGCTGGCGGTTCATGGATATCGGCCGGTTTCTGGATCGGGCACTGGGGCTTTTGACGCTGTTGAAACTTACGCTCAATGCGCGCCCGGAGCGGCGCCTGGCGCTTTGGGAGGTCGTACTGGCCACCACCGACAACTTCACCGCCTACCGGCGGCGCTACCGAAGCGAGCTTCATCCGGCGGCGATCATCGATCTTCTGCTCTTCGATGAAACCAACCCGCGCTCGGTGGGCTATATGCTCAAGCGCCTGCACAAGCAGGTCGAACGGCTGCCCGGCAGCGCCACGCCCTATCGCAATGCCGAGCGCAGGCTTTTGATTCAGGCCAACGCCGCGCTGCACTTGGCCGATATCGACCGGCTAAGCCACGTCAACGACACGCCGGAAGCCCAGCAGGCACTCGCCCAGCTGTTCGATGAACTGCTCGCACCGCTCAACGCGCTTTCCGATGCGATCAGCCACAGCCACTTCAGCCACGTCGAGCGCGCGCGACTGCTGGTCAGCGTAGAGATCGCGCCGTGAAATACACCCTTCGTCACACCACGCGCTACCACTACGGCGCGCCGGTCACACTGTGCCATAGCGAGGCGCGCGTGCTGCCCCGCAAGGCGCAGTATCAGCAGTGCGGCGCCTCGACACTCACCATTACCCCAACGCCGCACTATCAGGCCGAGCGGCGCGACGTGTTCGGCAACCGGGTGCTCTATTTCGCGTTGGAAGAGCCTCACCAAACCCTCGACGTGACCGTCACCACGCCCATCAACACTTGGGCAATGAGCCCGCTGCCGCCGTCATCGAGTAGCTGGGAGCACGTTGCGGCGCTACTGGACGCCGACGCGCGCTTCGAGACCCAGCTCTACCGCATGGATTCGCCCTTCGTGCGTAAAAGCGATGCGCTCGCCGCCTTTGCCAAACAATGCTTTACCCCCAACCGGCCAGTGGTGGAGGCCGCCCAGGCGCTGACGGCGTACGTCCACGCCCACTTCGAGTACGACCCGAGCTTCACGACCCTCGCCACACCGCTTTCCGAGGTGCTGGCCAGCCGGCGCGGGGTTTGTCAGGATTTCGCCCATCTAATGATCGGCTCGCTGCGCTCGATCGGGCTCTCGGCGCGCTACGTCAGCGGCTATCTGGAAACCGAGCCGCCGCCGGGCAAGGCGCGGCTGATCGGCGCCGACGCCTCGCACGCCTGGCTTGCGCTGTGGGTACCGGAGTGGGGATGGCTGTCGCTGGACCCGACCAACGGGACGCTGGCCGGCGAGCGCCACCCGGTACTGGCCTGGGGGCGCGACTATTTCGATGTGACCCCGCTCAAGGGCGTGATGAACGGCGGCGGCGGCCATCATCTGGAGGTCGAGGTCGACGTGATTCCGTTCAAACGCAGCGCGGTTTGACCCTTCTACTTACCTGAACCCGGCGCCGAGCGGCGAGGCGCTCGGCCGCGTCTCAGGCAGCCTCATAGGCGGCTTTGAGCCGGTAAAACTCGTCGACGATCGCGGACATCTGGTGGTCGTCGTAGTCGCAAAGCCCGCTGACCACGAGTTTTTTCGATCCCACCCCGACCGATTCGCCGGCGGATTCGATGGCAAACTCTAAAAGCGCCTCGGCGCGTTTGCCCTGAACGCTCAGGGAGGAGTCGGTCAGCGCCAGGTTGGGCGTGAAGCCATCCAGACGCGTCAGGGAAAAGCCCATGCTGTCGTAGATGACCAGCGGACGCTTGGGGTTGAACATCACCCCGTGCTCTTCCATGAGCGGCTTCAGATAGTGCGGGAAGTTCTTGCCCGAGAAGGCCACGTAGCAGCGCGCGAAATTCTCGATCACGTCCGGCTCGAACGTCGTTTCCCCCGAGCGCGTCACGTGCAGGTAGCACTTGCCGGCGTCATCGCACACGTGAAGCTTGCCGTCGTCTCCTTCGCTGAACTTGAGCGGCGTGTCCGCCGCGACCATATTGGTAAAGCGAAATTCCATATGGCGCGAGAGCCCGAATTTGGCCAGCACCAGGGTGAACAGCAGATCCCCGGGCACGCAGAAGCGCCGCGCGTCCGGATTATGGATCGGGTTGTAGTCACCGGCGACGCCCTTGGCGAAACGGCTGGCCTGCTCCGCGGAGATCACCACGTGATCGCCGCACTGCGTGTAAAAATCCTTGAACATGGCTTTGCTGCCTGCCTAGCGTTGAAGTCGAAAACCCATATCAGTCCCTTGTCGCGCATAATGCCATAAAACATGCGCCAAAAGGAGCCATTATCAAAAGCCGTAGGTTGCCCAAAACCACCCTGTTGCCCAGATGGCTAGTGCTAACTCTGAGTATAGTCCTGATCCTGGCCATCATACTTTCGATGGCGTGGTGGCTGGTCAATTCCCTGCTTCTCAACAGCCAGTGGATGGCGGACCGGCTATCGAAAATCGATGGCGTCGAGGTGCGCTGGGAGCGCGCTCACAGCCAGCACCCCGGCCGCTGGGAAGTCGACCAGCTGACCCTGACGCGCCAGGACGCAGCGCTACCGGTCAGTATCAGCGTCGAGCGCGCTACGCTCTCTCTGTCACTCGCCGCGCTGCTGCGCGGGACGCTGCATATCCAAGCGCTCGAAGCCGACGGCATCCGCCGCTTTCGCGTGGGCGATATCGCCCTGAACGCCGAGGGCAATCTTCGCCTCGTAGATGCCACGTTCAGCGGCGACACGCTCAGCGCCGCCAACCTCATGCTAGCAGTCGAGCGGGGCCGGCTGGTGCGCGCAAGCGATGGCGCGATACTCGCCCGCGACATCGCCCTGGACGCCGAGGCCACGCTCGCGCCGCTGCTCACCCGAAAGCCAGACGGCGCCTCGCTCACACCCGCGCTTTTGGAGGCGCTCACCGCGCGGCTCGACGCCTCGGCGCGCGCGGATGCCTGGGACGTGTTCATGCCCTACCTCGAAGCCCTCCCCTGGCTGGACCTGGCCGGTAATGGCGACCTGAAAGTGGCCCTAGCGGTGGAGAAAGGCACGCTCCGTGAGGCAAGCGAGGTAACGCTGCGCGCCCCGCGGCTTACACTTGGCGTCGATACGGCAGCGCTTTCGAGCGCGCCGCAGCCTGTTGGGCTTTCACGGCACACCGCAACGGGCAGCGGGCAGGTGCGGCTGAACGTCAGTGACGACGCGCTGCACTTCGCCGCCGCGCTCGAGGACGTCGTGCTGGCCGACCACACCCCCTACGCCGAGCAGGCCGCGCTCTCAATCACCGCCGCGATCCCCAACCGGCGTTTGGATCAGCTCGAGCCGCCGAGCGGCGCCGAGGTCGAACTCGACGGCCGGGTCACTCGCCTGGATATGCTCGACCGCTACCTGCGCCCCTCGACGCCGGGGGCGCTTGCGCTAAGCGGCCAGGGGCGGCTAAGCCTGCGCGCCAGCGTGCGCCAAAGCGAGCTTCACCGCGGCCGGCTCGATATCCAGGCCCAAAACCTCGGCGCCGCCTACGACGATATAACCGCTCAGGGCAACGGCACGCTAAGCGCCGAGCTTGCCCCAAACGCGCCGCTCGATGCTCATCTCGCGCTGGAAAACGCCTCGCTGACGCATCAAAACCGCACGCTGCTGGCCGATGGCGATATCACCCTCGATCTGGAAAGCCCGATCGACAATACGCGCATCGAGGACGCCACCGCCCGGCTTGGCTGGCAAAACGCGACGCTCCCCAGCATCGCCGCCCTCACCCCCTACCTGAACGCGGCGCTTCCCACCCCCGAGGCGCTTGAGCTCGTCAGCGGCCGGGCCCGAAGCCAGGGGGCGCTGTCGTTAAACGGTGGGCACCTTGCTGGAGAGATTACGCTTTCCGGCGAGCGCTGGGTGACCCGTTTGCCCAGCGAGCGCCAACCCAAAACGCTTGAAAGCGACGCCCGGCTGGCGCTCAACGTTCGACATGCCGCGCTCGACGGCTCGACGTTTGATCTCGGCGGCTCTTCGCTTCGCTGGCAGGTGGCCAGCCGCGAGGCCCAAACCGAGCGCCTGGAGAGCGTGCTGGTGCTCAGCCAGGGGCGCTTTCGCCGTCAAAACGGCGTGCTCGGCGGCGAACTGTCGCTGGAAGGCGAGGTTCAGCGGCTCGGCTTTTTGAACGCCTTTCTACCCGAGGGCCCGGGGCTTTCCGTGGCGGGAAGCGGCGAGCTGTTGCTGGACGCCGCTTTTCTGGGCAGCGATCTTCTACCCCCAACCCGGCTGCAGGTGAACGCCAACGACCTGGAAGCTCGCTTTCTGGATTTCGCGGCGAGCGGCCGTGGGGAGCTTCATGCCGCGCTTTCAAGCCGCGACGACGCCTCGCTGACGCTTTCGATCCCGCGCTTCGCGCTGACCCGCGAAGGCGACGACCGCGCGGCGCTCGCCGGGCGCCACCTCACGCTTACGACTCAAACGTCGCGCTTTCGTCAGGCGCGCGAGGCGCCATCTCCCGAGCACTTCACCACCCGCGTCGAGCTCCCCATAGTCGAGGTACCGGACATCGCCCGCTACAACGATTTTCTTCCGGACACCGACGGCGTGACGCTGTTAGGCGGCCAGGCAAACCTTGAAAGCCAGTGGCGTTTGCAGGGCTACCAGGTGGAAGGTGAGATCACGCTGCGCGCTTTTCAAACGGAGCTGGCGCTTTTGGAGCAGCGCCTGCGCGGCGACCTCGAGCTGCACCTGGCGCTGACCGAAGGCGACTGGCAAACCCGGCGCTTTCGCGCCGACGACTCCTGGGTCCGGCTGGAAAACGTGTTTCGCCTGAGCGGCGAAGGCCGTCAGGACGCCGGCTGGTGGGTACGTCTCGAGCTGTTCAACGCCGCGCTGACCATGGCCGAACCCGTCGAACTTACCAGCACGCTGCGCCTTGGCATGCGCGACACCGGCCTGCTGGCGCGGCTATTTTTGGCCCGCGCCCGGGACAGCGACTGGCTGGGGCGGCTTTTGAACGTGCACGGCATCGAAGGCAGCGCCGAGCTCTCCATGAGCGGCGAGCGCCTCGCGCTTAATGACCTGACGCTTTCTGGCGGGCCACTGTGGCTTTTATCGGATGTTTGGCTTGAAAAGCGAAGCGTCAACGGTGCGCTCTACGCAAGCCTGGGAGCGCTAGGGCTCGGCGTCGAGCTCGTCGACAGTGAGCCGAGCCTGCGCCTTTTACAGCCCAAACGCTGGTTCGACCGCTGGCGCCAGGCACAGCGCTATCCACGCCCTTGAACCGTGCTAGCGCCGGCGCTGGCGGCGGATCATGCGCACCCGCTCCTTCGCCTTTTTTGGGGTGGAGAGCGCGCTGTCGCTTGGTTCGACTTTTGGCGCTACCTTCACCCAAGCGAACTGCGGCAGCGCCAGGCGCCAGCGAATCGCGGCCAGGCGCAGCCCGAGAGTGACGAAAAGCGAGGCGGCAATGGCGAAATAAAGCGGCGTGCCAACCGTGTAGAGCCCGGCGTAGACGATGCCGCCGGCCATCGCCGCGGTGGCATAGATCTCCTCGCGCAGCACCATCGGCACCCGCCGGGCGAGCACGTCGCGCAGCATGCCGCCGGCCACTCCGGTCATGATGCCCATCACCACCGCCACCACGGCGGAGGTGCCGAGCAGCAGCGCCTTATGCGTGCCGATCACCACGAACAGCGCAAGGCCAAAGGCATCGGCCACGGGCAGAAACCGGCGCGACAGCCGGTGAATGTAGTGAAAGCCTAAAAGCGCCACGCCCACCGTGGCCAGAATCACCCACAGGTAGGTGGGGTCGCTGACCCAGAACACCGGGCGAATGCCAAGCACCAAATCGCGCAGCGTGCCGCCACCGATGCCGGTGACCGCGGCGAGCACCAGCATGCCGAACGGGTCCATCCGCGAGCGACACGCCAGCACCACGCCGGACAGCGCAAAGACGATCACCCCAATCATATCCAGCCAGTAGACCACTCCTGACACACGACTCCCCTTTCATTCGATGCGCTTGAACGGGGCGCGCTGCCCCCCCTTATTGCGGTAAGCTAGCATCAATGTGCGTTATTACATATGGATTGCCGCCGTCGACGTTGGGTCATCACGCGGCGGCGTCTCAAGGGAGGAACGCCCCATGGAGTGGAACCCCGCTTACACTTGGCTCGTGCTGGCGCTGCTTTTGAGCCTGGCCGAGCTGACCTCCGGCGCCATGCTGCTACTGGCGCTGGGCGTAGCCGCCGCGCTCACGGCGCTGGTCACCGCGTTTGGGCTCGGCCTTGCCTGGCAGCTGGTCTGCATGGGCGTTTTCTCCGGCGTGCTGGTACCGGTCGGCATAGGGTACATTCGCCCGCGTTTTTCACCCCGCGGCGTGGCCTACGGCACCACCGGCACCGGGGTCGAAAAAGGCAACCGTTACACCACGCTCAAGCGCGATTTCGACGGCGCCACCGGCATCAAGGTCAACGGCGATTTCTACCGCCTGCGCGTGCTCGAAAGCAACGACACCGAGCTCCCCGAAGGCAGCGTCGTGCTATTCAAGCGCTTCGAAGGAACGACCGCTCTGGTCACCCGCGATATCGATGCGCCCCCTGCTTCCGTAGAACCCACCGAGTACAAGGAACCCTGAACATGGATCTACCCATTAGCCCCGGTCTGATCATTAGCCTGATCGTCGTCGTCATCGGCATTACGATTATCGCCAAGGGGCTGGTGATCGTGCGCCAGTCCGAAGTCATGGTGGTCGAGCGCTTGGGCTCGTTCCACCGGGTGCTGGAGAGCGGCATCAACGTGATCATTCCCTTCATCGAGCAGCCCCGCGCCATCACCATGCTGCGCTATCGTAAGCTCGGCGATGAGTACCAGGCGATCACCACCGATGAGATCCGCATCGACCGCCGCGAAACGGTGATGGACTTCCCCGGCCAGCCGGTGGTCACCACCGACAACGTCACGGTGCGTATCAACGGTGCGCTCTACTTCCAGATCATCGACCCCAAGCGCGCGGTGTACGAAGTGGAGAACATGAGCCAAGCGGTCGAGGTACTGGCCAAGACCACGCTACGCTCGGTCGTGGGCAAGATGGAGCTCGACAAGCTGTTCGAATCCCGCGCCGAGGTAAACAACGAAATTCAGGCGGCGATGGAAGAACCCGCCTCCAAGTGGGGCGTGAAGATCTCCAGGGTCGAGGTGCAGGACATCGCCATGCCCGAAGAGGTGGAGTCCGCCATGCGCCTGCAAATGGCCGCCGAGCGTAAGCGCCGCGCCACGGTGACCGAAGCCGAGGGCGAGAAGTCCGCGGCGATCGCCATGGCCCAAGGCCAGCGCGAGTCCGCGATTCTCAACGCTCAGGGCGACAAGGAGTCGGCGATTCTGCGCGCCCAAGGCGAGCAGGAGTCGATAAAGCTGGTGCTCAATGCCATCGGCGAAAGCGAAGACGACAAGCGCACCGTGGTGGGCTATCTGCTGGGCCAAAGCTATATCAAGGTGCTGCCCAACATGGCCAAGGACGGCGAGCGGGTATTCGTGCCCTACGAGTCCTCGGCGCTTTTGGGCTCGATGGGCATGTTCCGCGAAATGGCGGGCTCACCGGAAGATACGGTCGCCAATCACCTGCGCGGGAGCGATACCCACCGCGCCACGCGTCCAAACGCCTTTCAAAGCGGCGTAGTAGGCGGCGCCGCAGGCCAGTAAGCGCCCTTCACTCGCCTCACCTTTCAAACGCCGAGCCGCCGCGCTCGGCGTTTAACGTCAAATGCCGCCGTCAAACGGATTTAACGCTTTTGTAGCGTTAATTGGGGTATATTGCTTTCACCGTTGCATGTACTGCTTAAAGTGCTTATTAAAGCACTTGTTTATGCACTTCATTACGTACTCCTGACGTGGCGCTCAAGGATGGCGAGCCGGTCAAGCGCCGGCATGCTGCGTATCGGCCAAGAGACTCACGATGCGTTCGTTTGCTTTTTTTGCTCGCTACGGCTGGCTAGTGCTTTTACTGCTCGCACTGGCTCAGATGGCTCAGGCAGCCAGCCCACCTGCCCCGCTCACCCAGTGGGAGTACCGCTATGGCGAGGCGCCCATTGCGCGAAATGGCGCCACCGGTACAGAAAACGATCCTTCGGCTTGGCAGCCAATCACCTCGCCCTCCAACCCGCCGGGGCGAGGTGACCAGCGCTATCTCTGGCTTCGCACGACCCTGCCCCAGGGCGAGTGGCACGACCCGGTGGTCTATATCACCAGCATCAACCTGGTCGGGCGGGCCTATCTCGATGGCGAATTGATCTACCAGCACGGCGCGCTCGACGCCGAGGGGCGCGGCCCCTTTGCCGGCTGGCCCTGGCACGTGATCACGCTCCCCCCCGACAGCGCTGGAAAGACCCTCGTCTTCGCGCTCTACTCCGACTACACCAGCATTGGCCTTTGGGGCCAGGTCCAGGTCATGGAGCGCTTCGATGTATTCCAGCAGGTGCTTCACGGCTCCGCCCAAGCGCTCGCGGTCAGCGCGCTGGTGCTCGTACTGGCGCTTCTAACTACCCTTTTCATGCTGATCGGTCCGGAGCGCCGCGGTTTTGGCGCCCTTGCGCTGTTCGCCTACGCCGGCGGGCTCATGCTCGTCGCCGAGTCGCCGGCGCGCCAGCTCTTTTTCACCAACGCCCTGGTGTGGGATACGCTGCGCGCCGCCAGCTATTTCACCCTGCCGATCGCGCTGGCTCTGTTGCTCGGCCACTGGCTCGAAGGCCGCGCGCGGCAACTCATGCCGTGGATCTGGCAGTTGCATCTGCTCTACCTGGCCACCTCCATGGCCGCGGTGGCGCTTGGATTGGTGGCGCTGCCGATGACGTTTCCGCTGTTCGATGCACTTTTGCTCGTCACGCTGCCCCTCATGCTGGCGCTTTCGTACTGGCGTTTTTCGACACTTCCCCTCGAACAGCGCCTTTTGATCATGAGCATTACGCTGTTCGCGCTACTGCTGGTGCTCGACATGCTGGTCGCTCACGGCTTCATCGGCTGGCGGCTGGTGCCGCTGAGCAGTGGCCTGCTCGCGTTTACGCTGGCCAACGCGGCGATCTTTCTCTGGCACTACCGGCGCACCCAGCGTCAGATCGCCCACGCCAACGAAACCCTGGAGCAGGAAGTCGCCAGGCGCACCGAGGAGCTCGATCGGTTGGTCGCCAAGCTTCGCGGGCTCTCCTACAAGGATCCGCTAACCGGGCTTTACAATCGCCGCCATTTCGACCTCTTGTTCGCACGGGAATGTCAGCACGCCAGCACCAAAGAGGAGTCTCTGACGCTTTTGATGCTCGATCTCGATCACTTCAAGTCGATCAATGATCGTTACGGTCACGCCGTTGGTGACAGGGTACTCACCGACATCGCCGACCATTTAAAGCGTCATTTAGCTGAGATCGCCACTGTCTGCCGCTTTGGTGGGGAGGAGTTCGTCGCCGTCATTCCTGGCTTGACCGCGCACAAGGCACAGGGCTTTGCCGACTCGTTGGTGAGCACGATGGCCAACGTGCCGCTTGGTCGAGATGAGCAGCCCACCCTTCAGGTCACGCTTTCCTGTGGGCTCGCAAGCTACCCGGACGACGCCTCAGAGCCCACGGCGCTGCTGTCACTGGCCGACCAAGCGCTTTATGCAGCCAAACGCGGCGGACGCAACCGCTGCGTGCGCTATACACCGGTGCCGTCTTTTGGAAAGCTGCCAGGCTTCGACGCCGGCTAAACGGGCGTCACAACGCGGCGGGCTTAGCTGGCCCCGCCCATGAAGTGCTCGGTGAACAGGCGATAGTCCTGTTCGACGCAGTCGGCGTAGCGCGTTGCAAACCCGGCCACGCTTTCGCAAAACGCCTCTTCACGGCCATCGATGCGCCGACACACCGTGTCGGCAAAGCGCGCCTCGTCCCGATTGAGCGCCGCCGCCCCCTTCACGTGGTGCTCGGCGAGCAGCCCGCCCCACTGATGCGCCAGCCGCCGGTAAGCCTTGGCACTTTTGAGCTTGTGCACCGGCAGGCGTTTCTCGAAGCCTGCCACCCGGCGCACCGCGAAGATCCGATCATTGAGCGTCAGCCAGCCTAGATACGGGTCGGCGTGGGGCATCAATGCGTGAAACGCCGCGGCGTGGCGAAGCGCTTCGTTGGGAAAGAGTTTGCGCCAGCCCTGCTGGTCGGCGCGGCTCAACAGATGAAACGCCGCTGGCGGCACTTGCTCGACGACCTCGATGATCACGTCGTCGTGCTCGCCCTCGGCGCCGCCTTCCAGCAGCGCGTAGTAGTGCTCCAACCCCAACGTGTTGAGCCGGCGCGCCGTGTCCTTGACGCGAAAGTGGCCCTCGTCGCCCTCCTTGACCGGTTTGGGCAGGGTTTTCGGGTAGTCGTTCTCGATCAGCCGTTTGAGCCGGCTTGCTACATCCGCCGGTAGATTGGCGAGCTTGTTCGGCCGCGGGGCAAACCTTCGCCCCTGCTGCTCGGTGAGTTCGGTCCACTTGTCCAGCGCGCGGCCGGGGTGCTGCTTGTCCACCACCTTGCCTAAAAACGCCCTGAGCGGGCCTTTGGCGTTTTTAAGCTCGCTCCCTTTTGCCGATTTCCCGTCGCTGCGACGTACCAGCGCCGCCCGATAGCCTTCGGCCAGCGCCCACAGCGCGCGGTCGAGCGCTTTCGAGGAAAGCTCGCCATGCTCGCGTGCGATCAGCGCAATGCTTGCGGCCAAGCGCCACAGATCGAGCTGATAGTCACCGATCAGCGCGCAATCCACGCCAGTCAAGCCATAGTGAATCGGCTGGCCCGGGTGGCCCACCGCGGCAAACGCATCGACTCTTGCATCGCCGTGCAGCCAGGTCTGCGTTTCCGGCCAGCCCCCGAACAGCGCCAGCCGCCACTCCGACCACACGTCCTGCCAGTAAAGAGATGGCGTCGCGTCAAAAAAGCGCCGCGGTGACGCCGCCATGCGCGCGAACCTCGCCTGGCGCTGCGCTGCGGGAAGCGACTCACTGGCAACGTGAAGCGCTTCGATAACCTGTTGAGGGCGGTTACGCCCGACCAGCCGATGACTCATTGCGCGGCTCTCCTGAATGGATGCAAGCCTCTCAGTCTGGCCGCGCTTCGTTAAAGGATTAAGACAGTGCTAGGCGCGTTTGAACCCGCGCGGCGCCGAAATACGGAAAAACCGCTCGACCACGCTCGCCTCGACGGCGGGGGTGGCCAGCGATACCGCGACGAACACCGGCAGGTTGAGCATCAGCCCCCAGAAGCCGGCGTGAATACCCAGCGGATGCGACCACACCGTGGTGAACGCCACGGTCACCGCGAACCCCGACAAAATCCCCGCCATCACGCCAAGTTTCGATGCGCGCGGCCAGAAGAACATGCCGATGAACGCCGGCAGTACCTGGGAGGCAAATCCCAGCCCCACCAGCAGGATCATCACCAGGCTCCCCGGCTCGGCGATCGCCAGCGGCGCGATAATGAGCGCCATTACCGGTAGCAGCAGCCAGCGGGCGAGCTTCGCGGTAAACGCATCCGATAGCTTGAACAGCGGCTGCAGCACGTCCTTGGTCGCCGAGAGCGCCACAGAGTGGATGAACGGCTCGCTCGAGGACATCGAGGCGGCAAGCGTCCCGGCGCCCAACAGCCCCACCAGCACCACCGGCAGGTTCGCCATGGCGTACTCCAGCACCACCGTATCGGCACGCTCGAGATCCGGCAGCGAGTAAATGCCGATGAACCCGACCACTACCACGGGCAGGATTACCACGTAGTAGGTAGGAAGCCAGGTGGCGCTGCGGCGAATGGTGCGCGCCGAAGAGGCACACATCCACTGCGTCCACACCGGCGGCATGAACGAAAACATCGACACGATGATCGAGGTGGTCCAGAAGCTAAAACTCATATCACCCCGGGCGCCAGGCAGCGTCAGAAACTCGGCGTGGTCCTGCTGGATGCGGGTGAACACCGCGGACATGTCGAGCCCGCCGGTGGCACTATGCACCGCCCATAGCCCCACCGCCCAGGCAACCACCAGCATCAGCGCGCCCTGAAAGGCGTTGGTGCGCCCGATCGCGCGCTGGCCGCTGATGTAGAGATACACCGCGATACAGGAAAGCACGATGATCACCCCGAGCCACACGGGGATAGCGCCGCCGCTCATCACGAACAGGATGTAGGCCGAGCCCACGGTCTGGAGCACCGCGTAGGCGATCGACCCCACCGCCATCACAATGGATGCCAGCGCGCCAAGTGCCGGGCTCTGGTAGCGATCCGCAATCGCGCTTGCCTGGGTGACGTGGCCAAACTGCTCGCCGAACTGCCACACCTTGGGGCCGAAATACCAGGCCACCAGCGCCAGGTAGGCCAGATACACCGCCACGTAGAACACCGCCACGCCCTTGGAGTAGGCCCAGCCTGGCGCGCCCATGAAGGTGTAAGCGCTCACACTGCCTGCGGCAATAAGCATATACAGAGTGACCGGCCCCATACTGCGCCCGGCCACACCCCACTGCTCCAGCGACTCCATGCGGTGCCCGGCGCGAGCGGTCAGGCCGATGATCATGGCGATGGCGATATACCCAAGCGTAATGACGAGCGGCCAGACGCTATTCATGCCCATCCCTCTCGACGAGTCGGTTGCCGACGAGCATCACGCCCACGCAGGAAAAAATGATCACGTAGCTCCAGACGATCATCAGCGGCAGGCCATACACGAGCGCGGCCTGGTTGATCAAGCCGATCACCGGCCAGGTACCGGCCAGCACCAGCACGATGAAGGCGAGCAGAAGCCCCCAACCCGCCCGGGAAGTGGGTAGAACGAACAAGCGTCGCATGACGAATCCCTTAGTCGCGCCCTCTCAGTGCGCGCGCATTATGATGTTATCGATCAGGTAACCGACGCGCGATTGAAAGAGCATTCGCGCCAGTGCGACTAATATTTAAATTTTTAAGCGTTCGTGTCCACTTTTTGTGTTCACTTTATTCGGCGCAAGACTCCAAAGCGCGAAGAGACTCGGTGAGAAGCGATAGGCAGGTATCGACGGCAAAGCTTCGCGTGCGGTGACGATAAACACACAGATCCATACGCGCCGCCTCAAGCGTATCGGCGGCGAGCGGTATGCTCTTGAGCTCGCCCCGCGCGCATTCGCGGGCTACCGCCATCGGCGGCAGCACCAGCACGCCCGCCCCGTTCAAAGCCAGCGCTTTCTGGGTTTCGAGCGAGGCGGTGTCGAAAGAGGGTTTGAGCGAAATGCCCGCGCGCAGCGCCCCGCGCTCGAGCGCCTGGCGCGCTCCGTAAGTCGCATCGGGCAGGATAACGCGGTGCTCGGCGAGCCGCGTCAGGGTGATCTCGTCGTCGCCCGCCAGCGCATGATTTGGCGCCATGACCGCGTGATGGTCGAGCCGAGCGCTCTCCAGCACGGTGATATCGTCGTGGCGCGGCGTGAAGAACGAAAGCCCGATATCGACCGTGCCCAGCCGCAGTCGCTCCACCATCTGCCCGGCGCTGGTGATATCGATATCGAAACACACCTTCGGATAGCGCTCGCCCATATCGGCAAGCGTCGGTGCCAAAAGCCCCGCCACGACCCCCTCGGCGGCGCCGAGGCGAACGCGCCCGACCTGCAGCCCCTTGAGGTCGGCGATATGTTCCTGCACGCGCTCAAAATCGCGCAGCGTCTCCCGCGCTTGAGCAGCCAGCAACTCACCGGCATCGGTCAGCACGATGCCGTTGGGGCTTCGCTCCAGAAGCGGCGCCCCAAGCTGCGCTTCGAGCTGGTCGATCTGGCGGCTGATCGCCGTCGGCGCCACGTTGAGCATGGCCGCCGCTTGGCGCAGCGAGCGACATCGCGCCACGGTATCGAAGTAGTGAAGCGCGCGGCCGCTGATCATTGGGCGTCTCCGTGTCGGTCAAAGGTGCGGGACATGATGGTGACATCCTCCCCGCGGCACTGGTCGCGCGCCACGGGCTGCCAGCCCAGGCGCTGATAAAGCGCCTGCTGGTCCGGCGTATAAAGATACAGCCGCTCGATGGCGTTGGCGCGCGCCTCCTGCTCCACGCGTCGTACCAGCTGTGAGGCAATTTGGCGGCCCCGCCTGGACGGCACGACGAAGACCGAGGCAAGCCAGGGCGAAAGTTCCGGTCGATGGGGCATGTCCTCGGCGATCAGACTCGCCGTGCCCACCGGCTCACCGTGTTCCAGCGCCACGAACAGCGACGGCACGCCGCGAGCCCCGCATTCACCGCGCGTCTCGTCCAGCGCCTGTTCGAAGGTTTGCCCCGGGTGCAGGTGTCCCCACATGGCGAAAGTCCAGGCGGTGACGGTCGGCAGGTGCGGGCTATCGGCGTGAAGACGCTCGATTGAAAAGGGTTCGGACATGGGGTGTTCTAATTCCTGTTGAGCAAACGGGCCTAGGCTCTGTCTGAAAAGTGTCTACGCTCGACAATACGGCGTTAAAAATTGGCTCAGAATGCTCATTTACTTAACGTAAACTCCGCTTCTTCTCCAATTTTTGCCTTGTCTTGCCTTCGCTCGTCGACTTTTCAGACAGACCCTAGGTATTCTGCCGGACGAACTCCACGCTCTGCGGATGTCGCTCGCAGTAGAAGACGTAGATGAGACCGACCGCGGCCCAGTCCAGGTTCGCCTCGCCTTCGGAGTCGAGCTGGGCGAAGAACGACATGGGGTTCGAACAATGGGGGCAGTCGGGCACGTGCTCGCCCTGCAGGTAAAGCGGGTAGCCGCCCTGCCAGCTTTTCAGATCATCAATACAGCCCGCCCGCGCTACTGCCTGATCCAACGCCTGCCAGGGCCTTTCCGGATCGAGCTCGCAACAGAGCGCTTCGGCTTGCGTACTTTGGGTATCGAGCCCCTCCCAGCCGGGCAGTGAGCGCACCACTTGGCGCGTGATCCGACACGGCGTGATGGCGTTGCGATCGGTGCCGGGGCGCTCCAGGCGAATCTGCTTGTCGCTTGCTGGTGCGTGAAACCACTGCGCGTGCCAGAGCCCCCGGTCGCGCGGGTCGTCGCCGGCGGGCAGGCAGTCAAAGCAGTAGTAAAAGGCGAACAGCGCGTTCGTCCTCTCCTCAAAAAGCTGAAACACGAAAGTGAGCGGCTGGGTGCAAAGCGTGCATACAGGCCACGTTGCCCCCACTTCACAGTAAGGTAAACCGCCGAACTTGCTGGCAAGCAAGGGCTCCATTGCGCCCGGGTCGGCGTGGGGCGTCAATACCTGCGCCTCTTTGATCAGCGGGGCGAGCAGCGCGTCGAGTCGGTCTTCCATGAAACGATTCCTTTGTCGATTAGACGACTCTAACCTAAAACCCGACGAGCGATAAGCGCCGCCCTATCGTGAAGCCTTATCCTGAAAAGCTGTCGTGACGCTCGCTAGATGCTGACTCGTACTTTCCTACGATTAATGAATAAGTCCTCTTAAATGACACGCATGCTAACCTCATACAAACAATGATCCGAGGGACCCACGGCATGCCATTTCCCCTACCACTCCCTCGTTCCAAGCGATTACATCGCCTGACGCTCGCCACGACCGGCCCACGGGTGTTTGCCTTTGTGCATGCGTTCGGCCTCACGGTGTGGATTGCGCGGGTGGAGGGAACACAGTGGCAGCTGATATTGCCCGGCGTAATTCTGCTGATTTGGCCGGGGATCGCCTACTGGCATGCAACGCTTGCCAAAAACACCAAACGCGCCGAGTTCAAAAATCTGCTTTTCGATACGCTGCTGTTTGGTATCTGGTGCAGCGTGCTGGATTTCTATGTGCTGGGTACCATCACGCTGGCGCTGGCCTGCCTGTTGAACAACCTCGTGGTGGGCGGGCCACGCCGCATGCTGATATCGGCGCTGGTGTTTACCTTTTCAGCGCTGGCCGGCGCGTTGGTCACCGGCCCGGACTTTCGCCCCTACGTCAATGTCTGGGTCGATATCTATCAATGGACGGGGGCCGTGGTCTATTTCATGGTGATGGGCCGCGTTACCTACCAGCAAAACCGTCATATCGGCCGCAGCATGCGCGCCATCGAGATGCAGAATCGCTTCTTTCAAACCCTGCTCGACCTGACCTTGCTCAGCCATCACACGATGACGATTCCCGCCTTGCTCGATCAGTTTCTCGATCACCTTCGCACCCATTTTCCGGATTACGGGTTCGCCGTGATCCTCCATGAGCGCGCGCGGCCGGATACCGTTTCGTTCGCGGCCACCACCAACTTGACCGCCGACGACCAGCATCAGTTGAGGACACTGACCACCGACCTCTCGGCCGAAAAAACAGGCCGTACCCTTGTCCGCCAAAGCGACGATGACGCCACGCTCTATTTAACCCCCATGGATAACCGCTCTGGCCTTTATCTGGGCTGGCTCATCGTCAAGGCACCCGGGGAAAACAGCGGGCTCGAGCAGATCCTGCCGCTGTTCGCCGATCAGCTGGCTGGCGCCACCGAAAACAAGCTGCTTCAGCTCGAGCTCACCCGGCTTGCCGAACGCGATGCTCTCACAGGCCTATACAATCGCGGCTTTTTCGACTCGGCGCTGCACGCCTGTATCGCCAACAAGGAGCGCCTGTCCGGCGCCGATTTTGCCGTCATCGTGATGGATATCGACCGCCTGAAAGAGTCAAACGACCGCTACGGCCACGAGGCAGGCGACGAGCTGATTACCTGCGTTGCCCAGCATCTGCAGGCATGTACCCGGGAGAGCGACATCCTTGCTCGTTACGGCGGCGATGAGTTCACGTTCCTGCTGCCCGCGACAAACCTCGACGCGGCTCAAGCGTTGCTCGAGCGAATTCGCTCTCACCTCGCCGAGAAGCAGTGCGTACTTAACCTTTCCACCGGTCCGCATAGCCTCGCCATCGGGCTTAGCCTGGGGTGCGCCTGTTCAAGCGAAGCCCTCTCTCAGGAGGTGCTGGCGCTGGCTGACGAACGCATGTATGCCGACAAGCGCGCAAACCGGGAGCGCTGTGATCAGCGATAAGGCGTTGATTGCGCGCTAGCCACCGCCGGTCCTGCGACCTTGAAAGCTACGCGTTTTGCTCGTCATCAAAAGAGCCGGCCAAACCGTTGGCCGGGCGCTGCCCCCAGAGATCGGCATGCACGAGCGACGCCAGCGGAAGCCTGGAGCGCCAGCCCTTCGCCTCCAGCTCCGGCTTTTCCAGAAACTCACTCACGTAGCCAAGGCAAAGATAGGCCAGAGGATAGACGTGCTCCGGAAGCCCGAGTGTGTTGGCTAATTTTTGCGGGTCGATGATGCTCACCCAGCCCACGCCGATGCCTTCGGCGCGGGCGGCGAGCCAAAGGTTCTGCACCGCCAGGCAGGTGCTAAACAGATCCGTTTCGATGACGCTGTCGCGCCCCAGCACGTGCGGCCCACCGCGAGTACGATCGCAGGTGATGCAGAGATTGATCGGGCTTTCGAGAATGCCCTGAAGCTTCAGGCCGCGGTAGAGCGCTTGGCGCTCGCCGCTAAAGCGCGTCGCCGCCTCATCATTGGCCTCGTTGAACAGCTCGAGAATCGAGGCGCGGACTTCCCGGCTCTCGATGACGATGAAGTCCCAGGGCTGCATGAAGCCCACCGACGGCGCGTGGTGCGCCGCTTCAAGAAGCCGTTTTAGCACCTCTTCCGGGACCCTGTCGGGCAAAAATTGCGAGCGCACATCGCGGCGCTCGAACATGGCGCGGTAGACGCCGCGGCGCTCGGCCTCGCTAAAGCGGTAGCTCGAGGCCGTCATGGCGCGAGCTTGATCATTTCAATGTGCGGGATGCCGTCTTCATCGAAGGGCTCACTCACGGCGTCGAAACCGAGCGAGGCGTAAAAGTCCGCGAGGTGCGCCTGGGCGCCAATGCGAATGCTTTGGCCCGGGTAGGCAGCTTCGGTAAAACGAATCGCCTCCGCCATCAGCTCATGGCCAAGGCCCTGGCCGCGAAAGGCCGCCACGGTCATTACCCGCCCGATCGACGGCTCAGCGAACTTCTCCTTTGGTCCCACCACGCGCACGTAGGCGGCAAGCTCACCGCCTTTGGTGGCGCGCAGGTGCCAGGCCGTTAGATCGAGCGCGTCGAGTTCGGGATAGGCACAGGCCTGCTCGACCACGAAGACCGTCTCGCGGGCGCGGGCGATCTCGAAAAAGGCGCGGGTGTCGAGCTCATTAAAGCGCGACCAGTTAAAATCCAGTGACATAACAACTCTACCCTTTCGATCGTGGCGTTCAAGCCGCCAGTATATCGTGATGGGCTGCTCGTGTGGTCACACACACGTTTGAGACGCGACCTCATGAGTCTACCCGGTTGTCTTATTAGCACGACATCAATTAATATCAATTATCATTAACATTAACGTACAACTCGCGACGGACCCACCATGTCGAACCGTTCATTGAAGCACCTGCGTCAACGCGTGGTCGTCTCGTTTATTGTCTTCATCGTTTCATGGAGTAGCGCTTCCTTGGCTCAGCAACGCGACCCTCAACAGACGCTGGGACACACTGTGTTCGACGAGCAGCTGGCAAGCTACCGCTTCGAGCGCTTCACCGTCGAAAGCCAGACGCCCGAGCGGCACTGGCGAGTCACGCTGGGGATTCCTCGACAGGCACCGCCGGACAAAGGCTATCCCGCCTTCTGGATGCTCGACGGCAACGCGGCACTGATGGAGTTCGACGCCGCGCTGCTCGAGGCGATCGAAGACCAATCCGCACCACCAGTGCTGGTGTTTCTGGGCTACGACAACGACCTGCGCATCGACCGCACGCGTATACAGGATTACACCTATACCGCCTTGGCGGATGACGAAGGCCGAGGCGGCGGCGCGAAGGCGTTTCTGGCCGCGATCGAGCGCCACATTCGTCCGGCGGTCGAGCGCCACGTTCATACCGACCCGCACCGCCAGACGCTCTGGGGTCATTCGCTCGGCGGGCTCTTCGCGCTATATACCCTTTTTACCCAGCCCGACGCGTTCAGCACCTACGCCGCGGGCAGCCCGTCGCTCTGGTGGGGTGAAGGCGCGCTGCTCGACGCGCTCGACAGCGACAACGCCACCTACACAACGGGCGAGCGGCGCGTGCTCCTCAGCCTGGGCGGCGGTGAGCGCGAACGCGACACCTCTCACCGTGACATGAGCGACCCGCGGGTCCGCGCGCACCTGCAACGCGTTTCGAGCGTACCGCCGGAGGCCGTCGAGCAGTTGGCCGAGCGCCTCGACGGCTTCGACGGCGTTACCGCCGACTACCGGGAATTCCCCGGCCTGAGCCACGGCGAGACCTTTCGCGCCTCGCTAATGGCGGCGCTTGGCGACGTGACGGGTATGTCACCCATCGACTAATACAAGGCAATACCGCAGGGGCCCGCCCCACCTACCTTCAAGGAGAGAACACCCTGCCATCCTCACTTAAACGCCACCGGATCACACCGTTGGCCGTGGCCCAGAGCGCCGACGGCCAGGGCCACGTGTTCGCCGTCAACAAGTCCCAGGGCGAAGACGACCCGCAAGGCGATCATCTACGCCGCCTGCAGCCCGCCGAAGGCTAATCCCCCGCCCGCCGTCGCCTGCATGGCGGCGGGTATCATCCCAGGCGCCAGCGAAGTGGCGCCGTCTCCCGCAGCACGCCCGCCTCGTCCCAGTCCTGCCAGCCGGCAAAGGGAATCGGGTCTTCGCTTTCAAGATGCCCCAACCGCTCGACCCAGTGACGCTTGCAGTCCGCGAGATGCGCCTCAAGCGCCTCCTGCTTTTGGTACTCAATGCCGCCGCCCTGCACGCCGTAGCTTACCTGGGGCGCCAGCACCTCGAAGCCTACGTAGTAAAGCGACGCGTGGATCGGCCAGAGCCAGGCGGCCATGTCACCGGCGCGGCCAAAGGGCTGAAAAGCTTGCCGGGGCGAGCCTGCGGTGACCGAGAGCAGCGCGCGTTTGCCCTTGAAATAGCCATTGTCATAGCGCATACGGCTCGAGTAGCGCCCCCCGTAGACCATCACGCGATCGAACCAGCCCTTGAGAATCGCCGGCTGGGCGTGCCACCAGAGCGGAAACTGGAAGATCACCAGATCCGCCCATTCGAGCCGGTCGAGCTCGCGGGCGACCTCCTCGGGCAGCGTCTGGCGCTTTGCATGATCGCGCTGCGCGTCCAGCAGTTTGAAGACGCCGTCGTCGATATCAACATAGTGGCTCGCCCGCTCGACCGGGTCGAAGCCCTCGGCGTACAAATCACTGACCGCTACCGCGTGCCCCGCGCTTTCAAGGCGGGCAACGGCGGTTTTCATCAGCGCGGCGTTGAACGAGCGCGTCTCCGGGTGGGCCAATACGATCAAAACGTTCATGGAATACCTCTGGCTGTCACGACATCAGCCGACAGGCTACCCTGTACGCTATTGCAACAACATTCGCCAATTTCGACAATCGGGTTTGCATGAATGCACAGCACATGAAGTGGGATGATCTGCAGCTGGTGCTGGCCGTAGCGCAGGCGGGCTCGCTTTCCGGCGCGGCCCGCGCGCTTCGCTTAAGCCACGCCACTGTGTTCAGACGGCTCGCCGCGCTCGAACAGCGCCTGAACGTTACCCTGTTCGAGCGCCATCGCCACGGCTATACGCCGACGCTCGCCGGCGAGGAGCTGGCGGCCAGCGCCGAGCGGGTGCGAGAGGAGATTCACCGCGCCGAGCGCCGGCTCGCCGGCCAGGATTTAAAGCTTTCGGGCAGCCTGCGCGTGACTACCACCGACACCCTGTTCGCGGGGCTATTGAGTCCGGTCTTTGCCGACTTTCGTCGAGCGTTCCCGGAGATCCGCTTGGAAGTCGCCATCTCCAATCAGCGTCACAGCCTTTCGCATCGCGAGGCCGACATCGCCCTGCGCCCGACCCACGCGCCGCCGCCAACGCTGGTCGGTCGCCAGTTGGGTACGCTGGCGCTGGCGGTCTACGGCCAGCGCCAGCGCTGGGAAGCCGCCTCGAGTGACAGGCTTGCCGCGGCGCGCTGGATCGGGCCGGACGCGCACATGGGCGATCCCGCGCTGGAAAAATGGATGACGGACAAGCACGTTGTCTACTGGCTGGATAGCCTGTTGGCGATCCAACACGCGCTGCGCCTGGGCGACGAGGTGGCGGTGCTGCCCTGCTACCTGGGCGACGCCGACCGCACCCTGTTACGCCTGAGCGATCCCGTCGAGGCGCTTGCCACGCCGCTTTGGCTGCTCACCCATCCAGACCTTCGCCACCTGGCGCGGGTGCGCGCCTTCATGGAAGCGGTCACCGACGGCGTGCGCCAGCGCCTCGCTCAGCCGGAATAGAAGCGCGTCCAGCCCCACAGTAAAAGCAGCGCGAAGAGCAGCCAGACCAGGGTAGCGGCGGTCAGCGTGCCGGTCAGGGTGAGCCGGTAGCTGGCGTAGTAGATGGCGGCGAGATAGGCCGCGTAGGGAATCAGCGAGCAGAGGCCGAACAGCGCGGTGGTGCGCAGATCCGCCATACCGCGCTCACTACCGACGATGTAGTGCGCAATCAGCGCAAAAGTGGGAAACAGCGGCACCAGCCCGGCGATGAAAAAGCTTTTGGTCCGCGACAAAAGTGCGATGAGCAGCACCGCCAGCGCGCCGAGCAGACATTTCAACAAAAGCGCCATCGCATTTCTCCACCCTTAGAGATTCATGAGCCGATCACTCGATCTCGGCCAGCGACTTAATGAGCCGCGCATCGAACTCGACGCGCGGCCCTCAAGCCCGACGCGTCTTGTTTACCCATTGGATATACGCGTGCACATGTCTAATGTCCTAGCGCCTTTCTATTCTGCCGTTTCGCTAGCCAATAGAAAATAACGATCATCGCGGCGATACTGATGATGACAGTAAAGCTACTTTGCGTTATACCGGCGATAAGAAAGGAGACCAGTGCAATTGCGCCATTAACCAGTGCATAGGGCAACTGCGTCTTAACATGGTCGATGTGATCGCACCCTGCGCCAGTCGAGGCCAGAATGGTTGAATCTGAAATCGGTGAGCAGTGATCACCAAAGATGCCGCCCGACAATACCGCCGCGATGCTGACGATAATGGGTGCCTCCAGGCCCGCCGCCATTGGTATGGCCAAGGGTAGCATGATCGCGAAGGTCCCCCAGGAACTACCCGTAGCAAAGGACATGCCCGCCGCCGAAAGGAAAACAATAGCAGGAACAATGAACGGCGGTATTGTGCCTTTCGTCAATTCCACGATATAGCTTGCGGTCCCCATTTCCTTGAGCAGCGACCCCAGTGACCAGGCAAGCACGAGGATCAGTACGACATTGACCATTTTCTGCATGCCGCCAAGATAGGTATCAAAGATGGCCACCAGACGCTTGACCTTGAACAAGAGCATCATCGCAATTAGCACGACTGACGCAAAGAGATAGGCCGTGCTCAGCGCCACGCGAAACTGGCTGCCGGGCACTGTCTCAAACGGAAACCCAGCGGCGATGAGAAGACCAAACAGAGTCACAAAAAGAACGCTTAACGGCAGCCAGATCAGTGAAGAGTGGCTTGCAACACCGGCATGCGCATGATCGGTATCTACATTACGTAATGGCGTTGAGCCTGGCCAGTAGAGTTGACCTGTATCCTTAACGCGCTGGTCCGCTCGACTCATGGCACCGAAATCAATCCCCGCGATAGCAACCGCAGGGATCGCCAGCACGGTCAAAATCGCATAAAACTGAAACGGTATCGCCTGTACAAAAGCACTGAATTCCGAGGTAGCAATTCCCAGGTGCCCAAACTCTTCGCCAATGAGTCCCATGATATAGACCCCCCAGCCAATAAAGGGAATCAAAATAGCGACCGGCGACGATGTAGAGTCCAGTATCCAGGCAAGCTTTTCACGCGATGCCTTGACCTTGTCAAAGATCTTTTCGAATACGGGCCCGACAATCAAGGGTGTTCCCATATCGGAAAAAAAGATGATCAGGCCACCACACCAGGCCGCCACCTGCGTCTTGGCTTTGGTATTCAGATAGGTAATGGTCCTGCCTGCCATTGCCGCGCCCCCACCGGAATGCTCTACCAAAGACACAAATCCGCCGATAAAGAACAGCAGGACAATCACGGCTGCATTGTAGCTATCCGTCAATTGTGGGGTGAGGTAGTCGCGGATGGTACTGGTGGTTGCCTCAAGCGGATTACCGCCCGAAAGGATCAAAAGTCCCGTGAAAAGGCCCGCAAAAAGCGAAAGGATGACGTTTCTGAACGTAACGGCAAGCGCAATGGACAAAAGCGGGGGAACCAGGGAGACGAATCCCATATTCTCCATATCATTTACTCCTGATGAGATCATCTTTATTGACAGGGGAAAATGAACGAGACAAGCGCCATTCATGGCTCAAACGTCCTTTTCAGGGCGACGGATACTCATGAAGGCGAGCATTAGCGGATTCGATTAGCGTTACAAGATTTTCAAAAAACTTCCAATAAATTCGCGCCACTTCCCCTCGCTCATTTCGGCGCACAATATCTTATACCGTGAGAATATAATCAATCACTTATGCAAAAACGCTTAACTATCGATTTCCACTTTTTCACGATAAAGGGTCCAAAAGTCGCCTTAACAAATCATCGAGCTGTTCAAGCTCATCGTCATTTAAGCCGCTCACAAGAGTTTTTTGAGTTTCGACGTGGGCGGTCACGGCGTCGTCGATCAGCGCGAAGCCCTCGCTTGAGAGCGAAATCAGAAAGCCGCGCCCGTCCTCGGGGTTTTTCACCCGCTCAATGAGCCCGGCTTTTTCGAGCTGCTGAAGGCGGTGGGTCATGGTGCCGGAGGTGACCATGGTGGAGGCCATCAGCGCGCTCGGCGACAGCGCAAACGGTGGGCCTTCGCGCCGGAGCGTGGCGAGCACGTCGAAGCTCGACTCGCTTAGCCCAAACGGCTCCCAGGTTTTCTCCATGGCGCGCATCAGCACCTGGTTGAGCCGCTTGAGGCGGCCAAGCGTGCCCATCGGCGCCACATCGAGCTCAGGGCGCTGGCGCTGCCACTGCAAAAGTATTCTATCGACATGATCCATGGCTGCGAGCTTACGACTTTTTATCTTGACGTCAAGATAAAAAAACAGATACCTTGATATCAAGATATTTGAACAGGATGTCCTCATGCCGCCAATCCGCTCCGATTTTACCGATAAGGCCTTTTCCTCAAGACGTCTCGCCCCGCTCGTCTATCTGCTCGCCGGGGGTTCACTGCTGGGTCTTTCCACCAACCTGGCCAAGCAAGCCGGCGAGATGGCGCTGTCGCCGCTGGCGTTTCTGTTCTGGTCACTTTTCGGGGCGGCGCTGATTCTGCTGGCGCTGGCCGCCGCGCGCGGCCGGCTACCGCCGGTCAACGCCCGCACGCTCGAGTACTACACGGTGTCGGCGCTGGTGGGGGTGGCGGGCTCCAACCTGCTGTTCTTCTCGGCCATTGCGCATATCGGCGCCGGTTTCGTGGCGTTGGTCATCACCCTGCCGCCGCTTTTGACCTATCTCGGCGCGCTGGCGCTGAAGATGGAGCGCTTTCAGCCAAGCCGCGGCCTGGGCGTGCTCCTGGCACTGGCGGGAGCGATGACCCTCGCCGCGCACAAGATCGCCACCCCGGAGGCAGACGTTCGCTGGATACTGCTTGCACTGCTCGGCCCGGTGCTGCTGGCGATTGGCAATCTTTATCGCACGCTGCGCTGGCCGCCGGGGGTAGCCGGCGAAGCCCTGGCGCCGGGCATGCTGGTGGCTGCGGTAGCACTATTGCTGGGCGTCAGCCTGCTGCCCGGCTTTACGCTCGCAGTGCCCGTTCGGGCGAGCGTGGCGCTGTTGATCGCGCTTCAGGCAGCGGTGTTCGCCGGGCAGTTTCTGCTGCTTTTCTTGCTACAAAAAAGCGGCGGCCCGGTGCTTTTGAGCCTGTTGGGGTCGGTGGGGGCGCTGTTCGGCGTGCCGGTGGCGATCCTTGTTCAGGGCGAAAGCGCCCCGGATGGATTACTGATGGGAGCGCTGCTGATTGGCACAGGGATTGCGCTCTTGAACCTCAGCAAGGCGGGAATTTGGTCTCGCTTTGCCAAGTCGGGTCGATAGCTCGAAAGTCTTAACGGCGTTTAGACGAGGCGGCGCTGCATGAAATGAACGTTGACCTCGGTTTTGACGATTCGAAACCCGTGACGCGCGTAGAACGCGACCGCCGGATTGATGCAGAACACCTTGAGGCGTAGCGCGGCGCTGCCCACCTGCCCCGCCCGCGAAAGGGCAAAATCGAGCGCCGCCGCGCCTAGCCCGCAGCGCTGCCACGCCGGGTCGATTTGAAGCTCGCGGATATGGCACGCATCATCAAAAGCGTCGAGGCATAAAAGCCCGACCGGGCGGTCGTCGAACACGAGCTGGTAGCTTTCCATCTCGCGCCACTGGCGCGCGAACAGCGCTTCCTCCCAGTGCATGCCTAGCGCCTCGTAATAGCCGGCCATGTTGCGCTGAATGAGCCTGGAGGCGAACGCGCGGTCGCGGGTGGGCTGGATGAGCGGCGTCACGCGTCGAGCAGCGCCAGGTGCGCGCGGGCGATGTCGTGCTGGCTGAACACGCGCACGCCGTGCTGGCGCAAAAGCGCGGCGGTAACGCCCATGCCGGCTACCTTGTGGCCGGCAAAATGGCCGTCATAAATTGTCGTGCTGCCGCAGGAGGGGCTGGACTCGGCCAGCACGGCAACCTTTATACCGAATCGTCGGCACCTTTCGAGCGCTATCGACGCCCCCTCGATAAAATCGGCGGTGACATCGCGCCCCTCGTTTTCCCACACTTGGGTCTCGCCCGCCAGCACGCTTGCGCCGTCGCCGGCGATGATCTCCGCCGGCGGTCGCGGCGTACTCATGCCCGCCTCGACCTCGGGGCACACCGACACGATGCGCTTTTCAGCCCGCCACTGCTCAAGGATTTCATCGGCAACCGTCAGCGCCTGACCGTCGTAGCGGACCTTCTTGCCCAGCAGGCAGGCGCTGACCAACACGTAGTGCACGTTCACTTCTCCAAAGCGTTTTTCGATATGGGTTTGCCGACGCGCTACCCCAGCTGAAACGGATACACCGATCCCATTTCGAGCAGTTTTGTAAGCTCATCGAGGGCGGCGAGCGACTCGCGTGCAAGCTGCGGGTCGGCCAGATCCTTGGGTGCCAGCCGGTCGCGGTAATGGTGCTCGACCCAAGCGGTCAGGTCCTCGAACAGCGCGGGCGTCAGCAGCACGCGGGCATCAATCGCCTCGCGCTCGGCGCTCGAGAGCGCCACGCGCAGGCGCAGACAGGCCGGGCCGCCGCCGTTTTGCATGCTCTGCTTGACATCCTTGACGAGCACCTCGGAAATCGGATTATAGCCCGCAAGAATCAGGTCCTGAATCACGCGCCATACCGTTTCGTTCTCCTGACACTCGCCAGGGACCACCAGCGTCATGCTGCCGTCCGGGTTGGAAAGAAGCTGCGAGTTGAAGAGATACGAGCCGACGGCGTCGTCAAGGCTGATCGCCTCGACCGGCACGCGCACCGGGATCAGGGGCGTGGCCATTTTGGCGCGCAGCGCCTCCAAGATGCCCTCTTCGTCCAGAAAGGCCAGCTCGTGATAGAGCAGTACCGGGCCGTTGCCCACGGCGATCACGTCGTTATGGAACACGCCAGCGTCGATCGCCTCCGGGTGCTGCTGGGCGAACACGGTTTGCGCCTCACTCAGGCCGTGCTGTCGGGCCACGGCCTGGCTTGCCTCAAGCGTTTGGCGCGCCGGGTAGCGAGTCGGCGCGCGCGCGCCGGCATCAAACGCCTTGCGGCCGTAGACGAATAGATGCACGCCGACTTCGCCGTGCTCACCGCAAAGCCTTGTATGGTTCGCCGCGCCTTCATCGGAAAACGCGGGCGTGGCCGGAAGCGCTGGATGGTGGGCGAAGTGGCGCTCGTTTTGAAAAACGGCCTTCAGCACGCGAGCGGTGGTGTCTGGCTCTAGAAAGCGGTGAAAGCTGGACTGCAGATTGGCCGGGGTGAAATGAACGCGGCCGTCCGGCGCGTCGATGCCGGGGGTAACAGTGGCGGCGTTGGCCGTCCACATGCTGGAGGCCGAGCACACCGCGCGCAGAAGCTGTGGGGCGTCGCACGCGGCACGCGCCAGGACGTTTTCGTCGCTACCGCTAAAGCCCAGCTCACGCAGCGCGCCGATGTCTGGGCGCTGCTGGGGCGGAAGCACGCCCTGAGCGTAGCCTGCCTCCATCAGCGATTTCATCTTCAAAAGCCCCTGCAGCGCACCCTCTTTCGGGTTGGCGGTGAGCCCGCCGTGGCGCTGGGAGGCCAGGTTGCCGGCGGCCAGGCCCGCGTAGTTGTGAGTTGGGCCGACCAGTCCGTCGAAATTGATCTCCCTGACGCTTTCATCCCCGCGGCTCATAATGTGATACCTGGCGGCAGCGTTTCCGGCATCTCCAGCGACTCGGCTTCCATCGAGGCCACCGGGTAAGCGCAGTAATCCGCCGCGTAAAAGGCGCTGGGGCGGTGGTTGCCGCTGTCGCCTACGCCGCCAAAGGGCGCATCACCGGAGGCGCCGGTGGTTTGGCGGTTCCAGTTGACGATACCCGCGCGAATACGCAGCAGAAAATCGTCCCAGTCGGCCTGGTCGCCGCCGATCAGCCCGGCGGAAAGCCCGTAGCGGGTGTCGTTGGCAAGCGCAATCGCCTCGTCCCAGTCATCGAAGCGATGAACCTTTAGCAGCGGGCCGAAGTGCTCCTCGTCGGGAACTGTAAGTCCGGTTACATCAATCAGTGCCGGGCTTAGAAGGCTCGTGTTTTTTTGGGTACGCTTCATGCGGTTGATCACGCGCGCGCCATGGGCCTCTAACGCTTTTTGGGCGTCAAGCAGGCCGTCGGCGGCGGCCAGACTAACGAGCCCGCCGTAGAACGGCGCCGGGTGCTCCTCGAACTGCCCGGCCACGTGAAGGTTATCGATGGCGTTCGAGAGCGCCTCGATCAGGCGATCGCCCTCCGCTCCCTTGGGCACCATCAGCCGTCGGGCGCAGGTGCAGCGCTGGCCGCCGGAGAGAAACGCCGACTGCAAAATGGTCAGTACGGCGGCGCGCTCGTCCTGCACATCCTTGACCACCAGCGGGTTGTTGCCGCCAAGCTCGAGCGCGAGGATCTTGTCGAGCTGGCCGGCGAACTGCTGATGCAGCATTCCCCCCACCTTTGCACTGCCGGTAAACAGCAGCCCGTCGATGCGGGCGTCGCCGGCCAGCGCCTGGCCCACCTCGACACCACCCTGCACCAGGTTGATCACGCCATTCGGCAGGCCCGCCTCTTGCCAGCACTGCAGCGTCAGATCCGCGGTGAGCGGGGTCTGGTCGCTGGGCTTGAAGACCACGGCGTTGCCCGCCAGAAGCGCCGGCACGATATGGCCGTTGGGCAAGTGGCCTGGGAAGTTGTAGGGGCCGAACACCGCCATCACGCCGTGGGGCCGGTGGCGCAACACGGCACTGGCGCTTCCCACCGTTTTTTCGCGCTCGCCGGTGCGCTCCTGGTAGGCCTTTGCCGACAGCGCGACCTTGCCGACCATGGCGCCGGCTTCGGTGCGCGCCTCCCAAAGCGGCTTGCCGGTTTCCGAAGCGATCGCTACGGCCAACTCTTCGCTTCTCTGCTTGAGCACCTCGGCGAAGCGCTCGACCAGTGCCAGGCGCTGCTCAAATGGCGTGCGCGCCCAGGCGTTGAACGCCGCGCGCGCCGCCTCGACGGCCTGGCCGACCTGGGCGGGGCTTGCGGCCTCGCCCTGCCAGAGCGTCTGCCCGCCGACCGGGTCCGTTTTGCTAAAGCGCGCGCCGTCACCGGCAAGCCAGCGGCCGTCGATCAACTGCTGCGCCTTTGCGCTGAATGGTTGTGCGGTCATGACGCCTCCTGAGTATCGAGTAGTCTGAGCGTGTCGCCGGCGCCGACGTCCAGGCGCCGCGCTTCCTCTTCGCTGAGCACGATCGTGCCGCTGTCACCCGGGCCGCGGCCCAGCCAGGCGGCTCGAAACGCGCCGATCGTAGTGGTGGCCGCCAGCCAGCGGCTAACGCTTTGGACGCCCGGGTCGCGCGCGATCTCCACCGAGTAAACCTCGGAGGTGCGCACCGCGCGTACGTCGTCGATATAGGCCTCCACGGTCGGGCCGCCGTCGAAAATATCGATATAGCCCTCCCAGCGTAGCCCCTCTTTCTTGAGCATTTCGAGCGCCGGGCGCGTGTCGCGGTGGACCTGGCCGATACAGGCGCGCGCCTTCTCGGACATGAAGGTGGTGTAGATGGGAAATTTCGGCATCAGCTCGCCGATGAAGCTTTTCTGGCCAAGCCCGGTGAGCCGGTCGGCCTCGTTGAAATCCATCGGAAAGAAGTGCTTACCCAGGCTCTCCCAGAACGGGCTCTGGTGGTTATCGTCGAACACGCCGCGCATCTCCGCCAGCACCTTGTCTGGGAAGCGGTCGCGAAACTCGGCGATGAAAAGCCAGCGCGCCTTGGAGAGCAGCGCGCCGCAGCGCAGGTGCTTGTTCGCCTCGCCGCGATACTCCGGGCGCACGTAGAGCGAGCACACCTCGGCGTCGCCGGTGTGGTCCGAGCTCAAAAACAGCGTGTCGATGGTCCGGTGCAGATCGAGCTGAATTGAGGAGTGCGCAAGCGTGCCAAGCCGGTAGTGGTAAAACGGCACTTCACGGCCGACCTGGCCTTCGATGGCGCAGCAGCCGGCGAGCTCGCCGGTGGCGTCGTCCTCGAGCACGAAGAAGTAGAGCCGGTCGTCGACCGGGGTGCGCTCCTCAAAAGCGCGGGCAGCGGTTTCGATCTTGCCGGCCAGAAACTCGCGGTTGTCCGGAAGCGACGTAAAGCCAACGCCGGTTTGCTGCGCCAGCATCTGCAGGCCGTCGATATCGCCGCGGGCAATGGGTCGAATGCGCATTACATCTCTCCCTCGTCGAGAACGTCCTGAGCGCCGGGAAGCGTCAGCGGCGCCACCAGCACCGCGCGCCCCTCCTCCACGCCGAGCCTTTCGGCGTGCTCGGGGCTGAGCATGAGCTGGCCGGTGGGCGAGAGCGCGTAGCGCGCCACCAGGCAGCGAAACGCCGCGCTCTGGTTGGCGATCAGCGCGGGCTCGGCGTCCGGCAGGGTGTGCTCCGGGCGGATACGCACCGGGTGCCAGCTGGCCTGGCGAAAGGTTTCGAGGCGCTCGCGCTCGGCCTTAACGATCGGGCCGGCGTCGAAGATGTCGACGTGGCGCGAGCGCGCGAAGCCTTCCGCCAACATTTCCTGCAACGGGCCTTCATGGGCCGGGTGCTCGCGGCCGATCGCCGCGCGGGCCTGGGGCGTGAGCAGCGGCAGATACAGCGGAAACTGCGGCATCACCTCGGCGATAAAGCTTTTCGAGCGCATGCCAGCGATGTGGTTGATCTCCTGAAAGCTGCGCGCAAAGAAGTGATTGCCCACGCTCTCCCAAAACGGCGATTGCTGCTGGCTATCGAGATAGCCCGGAAACGCTACCGCCAAAATGTTGGAGAAGCGCTCCGGGTACTGGGCGATGAACAAAAGCCTTGCGCGACGCAGCAGGCTCTCGGCGCTGGTGCCCTGATAGCGCGGGTTCAGCGAGAACGCGCATAACAGCGTGGCATCCGACACCTCGTGGGAGAGCGCAAGGGTTTGTACCTCGCGGCGCACGTTGAGCTGCTGGGAGGCATGGATCAGCGTCTCCTGGCGGTAGGTATAGTAGGCATCCGTCGCCCCGGCCTGGGCGCGGATGGTGGCGGTGCCCAGCACCCGCTCGGCCTCGTTCTCGGCGCCGGTGTCCTCCAGCACGAACATGTAGTGTTCGTCGCCGGGAAACTCCGCCTCACGAGCAAACGCCTCAAGCGAGCGCGCGATGCGCTCCTCGAGGCGCGCCCGGTTGGCCGGCAGGTTGGTCAGCCGCGGCACCGCGTTCTCGGCCAGCGCCATCAGCGCGTCGAGATCCGTCATCGCCACCGGGCGCACGATTCGCATACTCAGCCTCCCTGGCGTCAGGGCCGGACCGTCCCCACTCATGACTGCGCGACGAGGCGTTCGATCGCACGCTCCAACCGCGCCATGGCCTCCTCGATATCCGCCTCGGGGATCACCAGCGACGGCGCCAAACGCAGCACGTTGGGCCCGGCGATCAGCGCCATCAGCCCCTCTTCGATCGCCAGCGGCAGAATATCCTTGGCACGGCCCTCGAAGGCGTCGCTCATCTGCGCGCCCATCAACAGGCCCATACCGCGAATCTCCTTGAACACGCCGTACTTCTCATTGATCGCCTCCAGGTGCTTTCGAAACAGCTGGTGGCGCGCCTGAACGCCGTCGAGCACTTCCGGGGTATCGATGATCTTCAGAGCGGCGAGTGCGACCGCCGAGCCCAAGGCGTTGCCACCGTAGGTCGAGCCGTGGGTGCCGAAACCCAGCGAGGCGCCGATTTTGTCGGTGGTCAGCATGGCCGCCATGGGAAAGCCGCCGCCCAGGGATTTGGCAGTGGTCAGAATGTCCGGCGTTACCCCAAAGTGCTGGTAGGCGTAGAGCTTGCCGCTGCGCCCGACCCCGGTTTGCACCTCGTCGAAAATCAGCAGCGCCTGGTGCTCGTCGCACAGCGCGCGAAGTCCTTCCAAAAATTCCTGGGTAGCGGGAATGATGCCGCCTTCGCCCTGCATCGGCTCGACCATCACCGCGCAGGTATCGTCATCGATCAGCGCGCGCACGCTCTCCAGATCGTTGAACTCGGCATGTTGAATGCCGCCGGGGACCGGGCCGAAACCTTCGGAGTATTTGGGCTGGCCGCCTACGGTGACAGTAAAGAGCGTGCGGCCGTGAAACGACTGGCGAAAGGAGATGATCTTGTCCTTTTGCCTGCCGAAGTGGTCGAACGCGTAGCGCCGGGCCAGCTTGAGCGCGGCTTCGTTGGCCTCGCCGCCGGAGGAGCACAGATACACCTTCTCCGCGAAGGTGCTTTCGACCAGCTTGCGGGCAAGCGCCAGGGCCGGCTCGTTGGTGTAAATGTTGGAGAGGTGCCAGAGCTTTTCGCCCTGCTCCTTGAGCGCGCCGACCAGCGCCGGGTGGCAGTGGCCCAGCGCGTTGACGGCGATGCCGCCGGCCAGGTCGATGTACTCACGCCCCTCCTGATCCCACAGGCGGCTGCCTTCGCCGCGCACCGGCACCACCTGCTGCGGCGCGTAGTTGGGGGTCATGTAGGTGTCGAAATCCTGACGGCTGGGCGTATGGCTCATGTGACTCTCCGGTTGGGGCAAAAGAGTTCCAGTATACGCAGCCGGCCACGTTTCGCACTTTCACGAATGAGACGGTTAATTATGTAAAGCGGCGCTGGCGCTACGTTATTCGCTCACGGCGCAGCGTTTTTGAAAGGATGACGGAAAGGGTGCTTGAAAGAGTGCCAAAGACATTGTGAAAGAGAAGGCCAGAGAAAGTGCCGGCTTGATTTTCCCGCCTCAGCGACCATAGTGATTAACGCGATGATTAGCCGGCTAATACGACGGCCCGAGCCATTTTGACGACCCACCCAGGAGAAACGCATGCAGATCGATTTGAGCGGTAAACGCGCGGTAATCACGGGCTCTACCGGCGGCATTGGCTACGCGATCGCCAAGGGGCTCGCCGCAGCGGGCGCCAGCGTCGTGGTGACCGGGCGCAGCAAGGAGCGGATCGACCAGGCGCTGGAAACGCTCGGGCGCGACGTCGAAAACGCCAACGCCACCGGCGTGGCGGTGGATTTGAGCACCGCGGACGGCTGCCAAAAGCTGATCGAGCGCGTGCCGGAGGCCGACATCCTGATCAATAACGTCGGTATCTTCGAAGCCGGCGACTTTTTTGAGACCGACGACGACACTTGGCAGCGCTTTTTCGACACCAACGTGATGAGCGCGGTGCGTCTGTCGCGCCACTACGCCCGCGGCATGCGCGATCGCAACTGGGGCCGAATCCAGTTCATTTCCAGCGAATCGGCGCTGAATATTCCCACCGAGATGGTCCACTACGGCATGACCAAGTCCGCGCTGCAGTCGGTGTCGAGGGGGCTCGCCAAGGTGCTCACCGGCACCCAGGTCACGGTGAACGCCATTCTGCCCGGCCCCACCCGTTCGGAAAGCGTCAACGCCATGATCGAAGAGCAGGCGCGCGAGAAAGGCGTGTCGATCGAAGAGGCGGAGGCGCGCTTCATCGACGAGAACCGCCCCTCGTCGATCATCCACCGGCTTGCCGATACCGACGAAGTCGCGAATCTGTGCGTCTACGTCGCCTCCGAGCAGGCCAGCGCTACCACCGGCGCGGCGCTGCGGGTCGAAGGCGGTATCGTGGATACCATGGCGTAAGCGCTTAGGGCACCAGCCGCTCCTCTCGGGGCGTCAGGCCAAAGTGGTTGCGGTAAGCGGTCGAAAAGTGCGCCCCGGAGGAAAAACCCACGGCCAGTGCGATCTCGCCGATCGGCTGGTCGCTTTCGCGCAGCCGCGAGCGCCCGGCCTGCAATCGGAGATCCAGATAGTAGCGGCTGGGTACCGCCTGCAGGTATTTCTTGAACAGCCGTTCGAGCTGGCGGCGCGACACGCCTAGATGCTCGGCGAGCTCCAGGGTCGAAAACGGCTCTTCGATGTTCGCCTCCATCAGCGCCACCGCGTCCACCAGGCTTTGTGGCGCGTGACCCAGGCGGCTTCGAAGCGGCACGTGCTGGGGCTCGTCGGCTGTGCGCACGCGCTCGTAGGCGAACTGCTCGGAAACCCGCTGGGCAAGCTCGGCCCCCAGCTCGCGGCGAATCAGCGTCAGCGCCATATCGAGCGCGGCGGTGCCGCCGGCCGCACTCAGGCGGTCGCGGTCGATCTCGAACAGGGTCTGGGTGAAGGTGACCGCCGGGTAGGCCTGTGAGAGCGCGGCAAAGCGCTGCCAGGGAAGCGTCGCCCGGTAGCCATCCAAAAGCCCGCAGCGCGCCAACACCTCACTTCCACCGGCGAGTCCCCCTAGCGCCGTTTTGGAAGGTAGCGCGCGCAGCCACCCCACCAGCGCCGCGCCGAGCGGATACGGCAGCGGTGAAGGCGCGGCGATAAAAACGCAGTCAAAAGCCTCTGTGCCGTCGTTGAGACCGAACTCGACCTCGGCGCTGAGCGCAGCGGCGCTGCGCACGCTGCCCTTTTCAAGACCGAGAGAGACCACCTGATAGCGGCGTTGGCCGCTTAGCTGGTTGGCCAGCAGCAGCGGCTCGACCAGGCAGGCGTGAGAAAGCAGTGAGAAGCCGGGCAGCAGCAGCACGCCGAATCGCTTGGGAGTGGACGAAGGAGCATCGATGGGTGACGCGTGCGCCATGAAAACGACCGGTTGAAAACAAAGGGCTATCTTAACCAATAACGCTTGGGGAATCAGCGCAGCCTAATGATAAAAGCCGCCAACGCAAACAGGGCAAGGGGAAGCCCCTTGCCCTGTGTGTTTTAGCGCCAGCGTGCGCTGACTACGAACGCGGCGTGTTACTGGCCGCGGTTCGGGTGGTTGGCGAGCTCGCCTACCTGCATGTCGCCGTCAACGTCGCTGTAGTTGTCCTCGTTGTACTCTTCGGTCGCGGACTCGATTTCATCGCTACCGTAGGTGGTCTGCATGACGAGCTGGTCGTCTTCGAGGTTGATCTCCTGCAGCGCCAGCGCCACGTCGGTGGCACCAAAACCCCAGAAGCCGCCGATGGAGACGACGGCGTAAAGGTCGCCGGAGTCGTTGTGCTCGACCACGTTATCGACCTCGCCGATCTCCTCGCCTTCCTGATTGACCACCGTCATGCCTTCGACATCGCTGATCGTAAGCGACATCAGGCCGCCCTGAGTGTCGTTTTCGGCGAGCGTTTCGTCGGGCTCGAGGTTGTCCGGATCTTCCATGGCGTTCGGGCTACGGTTCTGGTTGCCCTCCTCCATCTGACCCTCGCTGTCGTCGGCGGCCTCTTCGGTCATGGACTCATCCGCCGGCATGGCTTCATCTGCGGTGGCGTCGTCGGAGTTGATCGAGGGCTGGCTTTCCATCTGGCCGTCGCTTTCAGTGTCAGCGTTTTCTGCGGTGTCGGTATCCATGTCGCTACCCTGATCACCGTTCATCTGACCCATGGTGTCGTTGTCGGCGCCAGAGGCGCTACCGGTGCCGCTGTCGGTATCCGCGTTGGCGTCAGGCTCGGCCGCCGTGCTCATGTCGGAGTCCGATTCCATATCGGTATCGGTAGCCGTGTCAGCATCCGATTCCATATCGGTATCGCCGCTTTGCAGGTCGCTGCCGTCTTCGGTGCTGGTCTGGCTTTGCGCACCCTCCACGCCTTGGCCAGCTGCCTCGGATGCTTCCTGCTGCTCGATGGAATCGCCGGAGGTGCTCTGGCTCTCTTCTTCGGCCAGTGCGCCAAACGACATGCCGGTACAGATCGCTGCGATGGCGACCGCCAGTGCTGTCCGTTTCATGGGGTGACTCCTTGTAGTTGATCGACTCTATTGAAGCTAGTGAGCAAAGCCGCGATACGCAATTTATTTTGCGCACGCGCAGTCAACGACACCAGGCGAAATCAGGTGCCATTTGAAAAGTCGGTGAGGGTCACTTACCGGCGAGTATGCCCGCGATAATGAACAGAGCGAGCGCCACGGCAAGTAGGGAGACGACAATGGGCAGGAGTCTATAAAACCCTTTGGGCGAACGCCGGGCTTCGGGTTGTCGATGGGCGGGCATTTGCGGCGCCCTTTCAGGTTGGCGCTGGCCCAGTACGTGCTCTTTTTCTTGGCTGCGGGTGTTGCTTTCGCGTGTATCCATGGCCTCGCCTTTTGAGCGGGCGCCCGGTTTGGGCGCCCGCCTCGTAGGCTTCGAGCCTTTTGAAAAGCGTCGTTAAAGCGAAACGACGTCGAAATCGACCTCCGGGTCGACGTCGGCGTCGTAGTCGACGTCCTCACGCTCGAAGCCGAACAGTTTCAGGAATTCGTGCTTGTAACCAGCATAGTCGGTAATCTCGAAAAGATTCTCGCTGGTGACTTCCGGCCACAGGTCCTGACACGCTTTTTGCACGTCGTCGCGAAGTTCCCAATCGTCCAGGCGAAAGCGGCCCATCTCGTCGAGGCCCTGGGCGCTCTTATCGGCATAGAGACGCTCGCCGAACAGGCGGTTGAGCTGGTCGATGGTGCCTTCGTGCACGCCCTGCTCTTTCATGATGCGATACACCATGGCGATGTAGAGCGGCATGACTGGGATGGCCGCACTGGCTTGGGTGACCACGGACTTGAGCACCGCCACGTTTGCCTGGCCGCCGGTTTCACCGAGCTTGTCATCGATCGCCGTGGCCGCGCGGTCCAGGTCCTCTTTCGCCTTGCCAAGCGCGCCGTGCCAGTAGATCGGCCAAGTGATCTCGGTGCCGATGTAGCTGAACGCGACGCTTTTCGCCCCCGGGGCCAGCACGTCGGCATCCGCCAGCGCGTTCATCCAGAGCTCCCAGTCTTCGCCGCCCATCACGGTGATGGTGTCGTCGATCTCGGCTTGCGTGGCCGGCTCCACTTCGGCTTCGATGATGGTGTCCTTGTTGGTGTCGATCGCGGTGGCGCGGTAGGTCTCGCCGATCGGCTTCAGGCTCGAGCGCTTGAGCTCACCGGTATCCGGCAGCTTGCGCACGGGTGATGCCAGCGAGTAGACCACCAGATCCACCTGACCCAGGTCCTGCTTGATCAGCTCGATGGCCTTTTCGCGGGCTTCATGAGAGAAGGCGTCGCCATTGATCGCCTTGCTGTAGAGGCCTTCCTGCTTGGCGAACTTGTCAAACGCCGCGCTGTTATACCAGCCGGCGGTGCCGGGCTTTTTCTCGGTGCCGGGCTTTTCGAAAAACACGCCCAGCGTGTCGGCGCCATAACCAAAGGCGGCGGTGACGCGCGCCGCCAGCCCGTAACCGCTGGAGGCGCCGATTACGAGCACTTTTTTCGGCCCCTGGCTTTTATCGAGCCCGCGAGCCCGGGTCGCCTCGATCTGCTCGCGCACGTTCGCCTCGCAGCCCTTGGGGTGCGTGGTAGTGCAGATAAAGCCGCGTACTTTGGGTTTGATAATCACTGGGATCTCCTTATCGAAATCGGGGTTCATCGACGGGCAGGCCCGTGGCGTTGGCGCCTATTCTAGCGGGCCGAGGCTGCGCTGTCCGCACTTGAGCCTGGCGGGTTTTCGCGTCAGGATACTCGAGTGAACGTATCCGGCCCTGTAAAGGCGGATGCTCGGACGGCCAACCCGCAGTGATGACTCAATGAACGCACAGCAGTTAGTGGATGAACGCGGCGACGTTTGGCTCGCCCTCGCCCCGCTCTGGCTCGACCGCGAGCCCGGCGAGCGCGACTACGCGCACATGATCGAGGTGATCCAGGCGCACGGTTTATCGCTCAAGGAGCTCGAGTGGATGTTTCGCATCGAGCTTGCGCCGGTGATGGCGCGCCATCAGCTATCGATTGCCAGCGAATGGAGAGCGTTCGACGATCGCAAGCTGATGCAGCAGCTCGTCTCGCACAACCTGCGCCTGCGCGGCTGGCGACGCAAGAGCTGGGCGCTGTTTTCGGGCCTGACCACGATGATGGTGCGCCACCGCTGGGGCGCGCTGATGCAGCGGCTGATGGTCGCGCGCGGCGACGTTCAAGGCTCTTGATCGAGCGCGGCTTCGACCGCCCGGCGCAGCGTCAGACCGCGCTCCTTGGGGCCGAAGCGCGCGATCACCCGGCCGTCACGGCCGACCAGAAACTTGGTGAAGTTCCACTTGATCATGCGGGTACCCAAAAGCCCCGGCGCGTCGCGCTTGAGTGCGGCGAACAGCGGGTGAGCGTCGGGGCCGTTGACCCGCACCTTCTCCATTAGCGGAAAATGCACGCCGAAGCGCTGCTCGCCGAACTTACAAAACGCCTCGGCGCTTTCCGGCGACTGGCGGCCGAATTGGTTGCAGGGAAATCCCAGCACGGTGAAGCCGCGGTCGCGGTAGCGCTTGTAAAGGCTTTCGAGCTCCTCGAGCTGCGGGGTGAAGCCGCACTGGCTTGCAACGTTCACCACCAGCAGCACCTGCCCTTTCAGCGCGCGCAGGTTGAACGGTTCGCCCTGGTGAGTATGGCAGTCCTGCTCAAAAATGGTCATGGCAAAGCCCTTGTCGAAAACCCATTGAAAACGTTTACATCACTCGGCGCGTCAGGCCTCGACCAGCGGTCCCATCACCACGCGCAGCGCCAGCAGTAATAGCAGCACGCCGGTTACTCGGTTGATCCAGTGCGAGCGGCGCTGAAGCCAGGGCAGCACGGAGGTGTGCGAAAGTCCCAGCGCGACGATCAAATACCAACCGCCGTCGATTACCACCGCCGTCATCACGATGATCAGCTTGGCCAAAAGGCCCATCTCCGGCGACACGAACTGACTCAGCAGCGCCACGAAAAAGAGAATCAGCTTGGGATTGACCAGCGCCACCAGCAGCCCCTCTTTTGCAGCCAGGCGCTGGGTGCTGGCCACGTGGCCCGGCGAGAGGACGCCGGCGCTTCCGGCGCGCAGCGCCTTGATGCCAAGCCAGGCCAAATAGGCGGCGCCAAGCCAAGTTACCCATTTGAAAAGCTCCGGGTGATTCACGATCAGCGCGCCAAGGCCCAGCACCGTCAGCAGCGCGTAGATCCCCACGCCGAACGCATGGGCCAGCGCCGCGGCCACCCCGCTTGGCCGGCCTCCGCCCAGCGTGTGGCGCAAAATGAGCGCCAGACTCGGCCCGGGCGACATCGCCCCCAAACTACAAATGGCGGCCAGCGACAGCCAGAGTGACAGCGGCATGCGTGCTTCCTTTTCGTTTTTATCGTCGCCAGGGGCGGCTTTCAAGCGGGGCCAACACCTCTTTGTCCCGCGGTCTTAAATAACGCTGTTAGCATGTTACGCTGTTGGGTAAAATTTTTCCCTTTTGATGAACCATGGCGTTGATCGACCCGGGCTCTACGGCCCGCAGTATCGATCCACCATGGCGTTGATGAATCTAGCGCCTGACGTTCAGGCGGCTTTGGCGATGAAAGGACGTTAACATGGGTAGGGCGTTTCAAAACCGCAAGGAATCGATGGCCAAAACGGCCGCGGCAAAAACCAAGGTGTACAGCAAGTACGGGCGCGAGATCTACGTGGTCGCCAAGTCTGGCGGCACCGACCCCAACGGCAACCTGGCGCTGCGTGGTTTGATGGAGCGCGCCAAAAAGGATCAGGTGCCTTCGCACGTAATCGACAAGGCCCTGGACAAGGCTAGCGGCGCCGGCGGTGAGGACTTCGCCACCGCCCGCTACGAAGGATTTGGCCCGGGTAACGCGATGGTGATCGTCGAGTGTCTGACCGATAACCCCAACCGCACCTTTGGCGACGTGCGCGGCTGCTTCACCAAGACCAAAAGCAAGATCGGCACGCCAGGAAGCGTCAGCCACATGTTCGACCACTGCGCGATCTTCTCCTTCAAGGGCCAGGACGAGGAAGCGGTGCTTGAGGCGCTGATGGAAGCCGACGTCGACGTCACCGACATCGAGCAGGAAGACGAGCGCATCACCGTTTTCGCTCCGCACACCGACTACGCCAAGGCCAAGCAGGCGCTGCTCGACGCCTTTGGCGAGCTCGATTTCGAAGCCGACGAAATCCAGTTTTTGCCCCAGACCACTACCCCGGTGCAAGGCGACGACGCGGTGATGTTCGAAAAGTTCTTCGACATGCTCAACGACCTGGACGACGTGCAAAACGTCTTCCACAGCGCGGAGCTGCCTGAGCAGGCGAGCTAACTCCGCGCTAGCCGCGCGGCTTGCTCGGCCCCGAGGTCACCTCGCCGGCGTCAAGTGCGGTGTCCGGCGGCAAGTGCGCGGTTTTGATCCCGGCCTGACTAAGCACCTGTTTGGCGCGCACGGTCAGGTCGGTGATGAATAGAAACTGCTGGCGCGGGTCGACCGGATAGGCGCGAATGCGATAATGCGTGCCCCAGGGTTTCTCCTCGGCAACGACGATGATCGGCGCATCGAATCTTAAATACGCGCTGGTCAGCGCCACATCCTTGAGCGCCTGGCGCACCCAGCCCGCGGCGTCCTCCACGCAAAGATAGAAACTCGCCACGCACTGCAGCGACGGCCCGCCGTTGTTAGCGTTATAGACCGGCGTATCCCACAGTTTCAGGTGCGGCATGGCCACCAGATCGTCGTCCGGAGTCTGGATGTGCACGGTGCGCATGCCCACGTGCTTCACCTCACCGTAGGCATCCTCGATCTGCACCCAGTCCCCCGGCCGATACGGAAGCTCTACCGCCGACACCACTCCGGCGATCAGGCTGCTGACGTAATCCTTTAGCGCGAAGCCGATCGCCAGCCCCAGCGCGCCGAATAGCGTCACCATGTTGCGCAGCGACGGGTCGATGATCATGGGCACGATCAGCACGATCGCCGCGATCAGGATCAAAAGCCTGGTTAGCGGCACCAGCGCAAACACGCGAAAACGCAGCTGGCCGTGAAGCCGGTTGGCCAGCCAGTTGAGCCCGCGCTGGCTTAAAACGATCAGTAAAACTGTCGCCAACAGAATCAGGCCGACGGTAATAACCGTACCGCTGTCGATGTCGTTAAAAAGCTCGGCGTATTTTTTTCGCTCTTCCATGAAGCGTCCTAAAGCGGGTCCACGAGATAGTTACGCGAGGTCAGAAGCTCGCGAACGCTGGCATAGCTCAAGGGCGCGACCTGCCACCGCCCTTCGTACTCAGAAAGAATCTCCATTCGGGTCAGTGCCATGCGGGCGTTGAGCGCCTCGTGCCGAGTGAACGGCACAACCTCGGCGAGCGCCTCGTCACAAAGCCCGCCATGAATGAGCAGCGCGTGCAGCACGAGCGTGGCGACATCGCCGGTTTCATTGGTCAGCTCCGCCTCGTCGAGTGCGTCGAGCAGCCAAAGCTCTTCGTCACCTTCGCTTTGCTGTACCGGTTCACGCAGCTGCTCGCGCCAGTAGCTGCGCGCGATACCGAGCTGACCCCGGCAGTGCGCAGCCAGGTACTGAAAATCGCTCTCCCGTTTACGCTGCTTTTGGCTCTCGGTGGAAAGCGGCTCGCCGGTGCGCGCGCTGTAAACCGTAAGCGCCGAGTGCCCACGCCCGGCACCGATGAAGTACTCGGCGAGCTGCTCGCCCTCCACGCCCTGAAGCGTCAGGGTCGGTACGCTCTCAAGCCCAATGATGTGCTTGAGAAAGGCGTAGCTCCAGCTGTCGCAGCCGATGACACCTTGGCCCAAATGCCCGCCGAGCGCGCGTTCCAAAAACACGCGCACGCCCTGGATGCCGGCATGGTTGCGCAGAAAGCAGCGCTCCAATGCCGGTAGCGCCCAGCGCGCTTGCTCGTTGAACTGCATGACCCAGTCCGACTCTCCCGCCAGCAGCTCCTCGACGGCAGGCGCCTCGATGAGCCCTACCCTATGCGCTTTTGCCCAGCGAGAGACGATATCAGGGTGCCCTCCGTAGGGCGGCGTAACAAAAAACACGACCGGTTGCTCGTGAAAATCCCGGTCCAAAGTGTCGCCAAGAGCGGCGGCAGGTCGCGACCAGTCAATGGGCGGCGCCAAGTGGGCCAGACGCACTTCGGGAAGCTTACGTAGCTTATTCTCTTCGATTGCGTGTCGCTGGGCGTCGCGTTTGCCGGTAAGCCAGGTCCTGAGCGCCCTGATATAGTGCTTACGACGAGACCGCTGAGTCTTCTCAGGAGTAGAAAACGCCTCGATTTCAACGACCTCCCAGAGCGAGGAAGAAGCATTTTCCAAACGCTTTGCCATGGCGCATCTCATTGGTTGCTAAAGACGTTTAGCTTAGCACGCCGAGTTAAACCCGTGTCTTACGAACTTAACGCGGGCAAAAAGGTCAATAAGAAGTAATCACCGTCGCCAAGAGTCCATTCAAGGGCCCTTTAAGGTGGTGCCAAGCGAACACTCAAGCATGTAGACTCCGGTGTTATTATCGGGTGTTGCCCAACGGGAGGTCGCAATGAGCGTTGTTCCGGTTAATGAGAGTGAGCTTCACGATAAGCTGACCAAGTGCATGGCAGGTGAGCGGGTGCTGATCGATCACGACGGCAACCGCTTCAGCGCGCGCATCCAGCAGGCCGATACGAAAGGCGTCAGGGTCATCCCCGAAGCGCTAATCAAAAGCGCTCAAGGCGCTTCTGACGAAATCGAGGGCTTGACGCTCCCCTACCAGGACGTGTGGGAGCTGGAGGTCAAGGGCGTTGTCTATAGTCGTATCGACGAGCCCGTCGAGCGCAGCGCCTAACGCCGTTTTAATGCGCCTTGTATAAAACGACTGCACGCCCTTGGGCGTGCAGTCGTCGTTTTAAGCATCGAAAATCGAGGAAGTCACTTAGAAGCTCAGGCAGATCTTGCCGAAGTGCTTGCCGGACTCCTGATGGCGAAAGGCATCACCGATCTCTTCCAAACCAAATTCATGATCGATGACCGGGCGCAGGTTGGAGGCCTCGATGGCACGAATCATCTCCAGCTGATCCCGGCGGCTCCCCACGATCAGTCCCTTGAGGGTTGCCTGCTTGGCCATCAGCTTGGCGGTGGGAATGTCGCCTTCGCGCCCGGTTAGAATGCCGATCAGCGCCATGTGGCCGCCGATTTTCACCGCGTCGATCGACTGCGGCAGCGTTTTCGGCCCGCCTACTTCGACGATGTGATCGACGCCCTCACCACCTGTGAGCTCCTTGACCTTCTTGCCCCACTCCGGTGTTGTTTGATAGTTGATAGTGTGCTCGGCGCCGAGCGCCTTGAGCTTTTCGAGCTTCTCGTCGGATGACGAGGTGGCGATGACCCGCGCGCCCATCATTTTGGCGAACTGCAGCGCGAAGATGGACACCCCGCCGGTGCCCAGCACCAGCACGGTGTCGCCGGCCTTGAGGCCGCCATCGACCACCAGCGCCCGCCAAGCGGTCAGCCCTGCGGTGGTTAACGTGGCCGCCTCTGCGTGGCTATAGCCCTTCGGCTGATGGGTGAACCAGGTAGCCGGGCGTGTGATCTGCTCGCAGGCGTAGCCGTCCACGCCGTCGCCGGGCGTGGTGCGAAAATCACCCACCCGCGCCGGGCCTTCCAGCCAGCTCGGGAAGAACGTCGAAACGACAGGGTCGCCGACCGCGAACTCGGTTACGCCCTCGCCTACCGCCTCGACGACGCCGGCGCCGTCGGACATAGGGATACGCCCGTCCTCGGTCGGGATCATGCCCGCGACCACCGCGTAGTCGTGAAAATTTAGCGAGCTTGCGTGAACGCGCACGCGGATCTCACCGACGCCGGGGGCACTTGGGGCTTCACGCTCACTAACGCCGAGCTGGTCGAGCCCGCCGGGCGCTTTCAAGGTAACGGTACGATTGGACATGCACTCCTCCTGACTCATCCATTAATCAACTGGTCTACTGCACTTACGTCACGTTAGCAGACGAATCCGCATCCGACACGTCCAGCCCCAAAAATCCGCCGGACTGGCGCTGCCAAAGACTCGCGTAGATACCGCCTTTCGCCAGCAGCTCCTGATGGGTGCCGCTTTCGACCATTTCGCCGCCGTCGACCACGATTAGGCGATCAAGCATGGCGATCGTCGACAGCCGGTGGGCGATGGCGATCACTGTCTTGCCCTCCATCAGCGCGTCGAGCTGTTCCTGAATCGCCGCCTCCACTTCGGAATCGAGCGCCGAGGTCGCCTCGTCCAACACCAGAATCGGCGCGTTTTTCAACAGCACCCGGGCGATGGCGATGCGCTGGCGCTGCCCGCCAGAGAGCTTGACCCCGCGCTCGCCGACGTGGGCATCCAGCCCGCGCCGACCATGGGGGTCGACAAGGTCCTGCAAAAAGCCATCGGCGTGTGCCCGGCGCACCGCTTGCCATACGTCTTCGTCGTTGGCATCAGGGCTTCCGTAGCGGATGTTGTCGCGAAGCGAGCGGTGCAGAAGCGACGTATCCTGAGTCACCATGCCGATCTGGTGGCGAAGCGAGGTTTGGGTGACCTCGCTTATGTCCTGACCGTCGATTTGAATGCGCCCGCCCTGCAGGTCGTAAAAGCGCAGCAGCAGATTGGCAAGCGTGGACTTGCCCGCCCCGGAGCGGCCGATCAGGCCGATTTTCTCGCCGGGCTTGATCGTCAGGTCGAAGCCGTCGAACACGGTGCGGTGCTCGCCTTTGGCTTGGGTGTAGTGGAACGAGAGCGCCTCGAAAACGATCTCACCGCGGGGAACCTCGAGTGCTAGCGCCTGGGGGGCGTCCTGAATGCTCGGCGCTTGGGCGATGGTGTTCATGCCGTCCTGCACGGTGCCGATGTTCTCGAAAAGCCCGGCCACCTCCCACAAAATCCAGTCGGACATGAAGCGAATGCGCATCACCAGCGCAATGGCGATCGCCAGCACGCCCAGTGAAATCGCCTCGAAATACCAGGCGCTGATCGCCATGCCGGCGATGCCCACCAGCAGCAGCGTATTGAGCAGCGTCAAACAGACGCTCATCACCGTGACCAGGCGCATCTGACGATGCACGGTGGTGAGAAATCCTTCCATGGCGTCCTTGGCGTAGCGCTGCTCGCGCAAGGTGTCGGCAAAGAGCTTGATGGTTTGAATGTTGCTGTAGCTATCCACCACGCGCCCGGTCATCTCGGCGCGGGCGTCTGCCTGAGCCATGGAGACGTCGCGAAGCCGGGGCACGAAGTAGCGCATGATGCCCAGATACCCGGCGAGCCACAGCCCCAGCGGCAGCAAAAGCCAGGGGTCGGCGCGGCCGAGCAGAAACGCCGCGCCGGTGAAATAGACCAGCGCGTAGACCATCAGGTCCATCACCTTGGTGACGGTTTCGCGGATGGCCAGGGCCGTTTGCATCACCTTTTGCGACACGCGCCCGGCGAACTCGTCCTGATAGAACGCCAGGCTTTGGCTCAACATGTGGCGATGCGAAAGCCAGCGCCCGATCATCGGGTAGTTGCCGAAAATGCTTTGATGGGTGATCAGTGACTGCAGCAGCACCAGAAGCGGCAGCCCGACGATGACCAAAAGCCCAACGCCGATCAGCCAGCCGCCGTTTTGCTCCCAGAAGCCCTCGCGCTCGACCTGCCCCAGCCAGTCAACCAGCTCGCCCATGTAGCTAAAAAAGAACACCTCCGCCGCCGACACCGCGCCGGTGACCAGCGACATGGCCAGCAACAGCGGCCAGATCGGCCGCGAGAAGTGCCAGATGAACGGCAAAAGCCCCTTGGGCGGTGTTGTCATCTGCTCTTCCGGGTAAGGGTTCACGCGGTTTTCAAAAAACTGAAACAGCGATTTCATAGTTCGAGCGAGCATGGAAGGTCCTTGAAACCGGAAGTTAAGAGGATAAAAGAGCGTTCAGGAAGTTAACGATAGGCGTCGCCAGCGCATGGTTAAACGCGCGGCTTGAACCTCCTAACACACGATCGCAAGCTACCGGTGCCGGGTGAGATAGCGCGCCCAGAACGGCGCCACGATCATCAGGGTGATCATACGCAGCAGATGGTGAAAAGCGACGAACACCGGGTCGATGTCGAGCGCTACGGCAAGAATGGCGATTTCGCCGATACCGCCCGGCGCCAGCGCCAAAATCGCCACATCGCGCTCGACGCCCAGCAGTTGGTGAATCGCCTCGGCAAAAAGTGCCAGCACCGAAAGCGCCAACAGCGTGGCAACGCCGGATTGCCACAGGTAGCGGGCGAGCTGGCGCCCGGTCATGCCCTTGAAGCGCGAGCCGATGGCGCTGCCCAGCACCCAAAGCATCAAGTTCATGCCCCAGTCCGGAAGCGCAAGGCTTGCGATATCGAATCCCGAGAGCAGCGCGGCCACCAGAAGCGGCGCCAGCAGCGCAGCGCTTGGCAGGCGCAGCCAGCGCCCCAGAGGTAGCACGAGCGGAATCAGCAGCAGCATCCAGCCGCTTTCCAGCGCGGTGCCTGGCGGCGCGGGGCTTGCGCCATCGCCGCTGGCGATCCAGAAAAACGCCGGCAGAAAAAGAATCACCAGCACCACGCGAAGCGACTGGGCGACGGCGATGCGCTGCGGGTCGCCGCCGCAGCGATCGCCCAGCAGAATCATCGCCGTCATCGCCCCGGGAGCGGCGCTGAACCAGGCGCTGGTCGCATCGAACCCGCAGCGCCGGTACCAGGCGGCCGCGGCGGCGGTGGAGGCCGCCACGCCCGCCAGCAAAAGCGCCGCCGAGACCGGCCAGTCGCCTACGCGGTGAGCAAGCTGCGGGGTGACCTGGCTTCCGAGCACCAGCCCCATCACCGCCAGAAACACGCTGCGCAGGCGCTCGGGCACCGCCACGTGAACGCCGTTACAGGAAAGCAGCAGGTTCGCCACCAGCGGCCCGAGCATCCAGGCAAGCGGCAGACCGATCAGATCAAACGCCGCCCCGCCGATTGCGCCAGCGCCAAGCGAGGTGAAAAGCCCCTTGGCCGTGCGGTTGGTTGCGATTGCCTTCAAACGAATACCCCGGGCGCTTCGCGCCGTTTCTTAACCTGCTAATGAGCTATGCCGCTTAGCATAGCATCCGAGCGATTAAGCGAGGTTAGTACGGGTAGCCGTCATCATCATCGTCGTCTTTGAGCCGCGCTTGGCGCTCGGCTTCCTCTTCCTTGGCGTCGTCGATCACGTCCAGCAGCTCGTCGACGTTGGCGCTTCGGGTGTCGAACTCGAAGTGGCCGGTGAGCTTGCTCTCCGGGGTGAGCTTGCCGGCCTCGAAAAGTGCCCACATCTCCTTGCCGTAGTGGGTGGCCAGAAGCGACGGCGCGTAGCGGCCGAAGTAGGCGCGCATGTTGTTTACGTCGCGCTCGAGCATGGCGGCGGCGCTGTTGTTGCCCGCGGCGTCCACCGCCTGGGGCAGGTCGATGATCACCGGGCCGCTGGCGTCGACCAGCACGTTGAACTCGGATAAATCGCCGTGAACGAGGCCGGCGCAGAGCATGCGCACCACGTCACCGATCACCTTGTCGTGGTAGGCGAGCGCCTGGGCCTCGGTGAGCGTGACGTCGCCAAGCCGCGGGGCCACGTCGCCTTCGGCGTCCGTGATCATCTCCATCAACAGCACGCCGTCGACAAAGCCGTAGGGCGTGGGCACGCGCACGCCGGCGCTTGCCAGCCGGTAGAGCGCGTCGACCTCGGCGGTGAGCCAGGCCTGCTCCTGCTCTTTTTGGCCGTAGCGGGTCTTTTTCGCCATGGCCCGCGCCCGGCGGCTGTTGCGCTCCTTGCGGCCCTCCTGATACTGGACGGCCTGCTTGAAACTTCGCTGACTCGCCTCCTTGAACACCTTGGCGCAGCGCTTTTCACCGCTGGATCGGACGACGTACACCTGCGCTTCCTTGCCGCTCATCAGCTGCATCAGTACTTCGTCGACGAGGCCGTCGTCGACCAGTGGCTGTAATCGTTTGGGTATCTTCATGGCCTCTGACGGTCACTCCTGATGGCGAATGCGTGAAGCGGTGAATGCAAGTGAAAACGGTACACGGTTCAAATTCGGCGCACGCGAAACGCGCGGCCCTTGAGCTTGTCGCGCGAAAGCTTACCCAGCGCCTGGTCGACCACGCCCCGCTCGACGGCGACGAACGCGCTTCTCGCCTGCACCTTGATGCTGCCGACCTGGTCGCCGCGAATGCCGCCCTCGCCGGTCAACGCGCCGAGAATGTCGCCGGGGCGCAGCTTATCCTTTTTACCGCCACCCAGCTGCAGCGTGGTCATCGCCGCGGTAAACGGGGTGCGACGGGCGGGTCTGGGCAGCGGCTCGACCTCGAGCGGCTCGCCGAGATAATCGCTCAAACGCTCCAGCCGGTAGCGCTCCTGCGGGGCGATGAGCGTGGCCGCGACGCCGCTTTCACCGGCCCGACCGGTACGCCCGACGCGATGCACGTGGGCGCCCTGCTCGCGGGCAAGCTGGTAGTTGAACACGGCGTCGAGTTTGGCGATATCGAGCCCACGCGCCGCCACATCGGTGGCCACCAGAATGGAGACGCTCTGGTTGGCGAAGGTCACCAGCAGCCGGTCGCGCTCCTTCTGCTCCAGATCGCCGTGCAGCGCCACGGCGCTGAAACCACGTTCCAACAGCGCCTCGGCGACCTCGTCGGTTTCGCGCTTGGTGTTGCAAAACACCACGCTGGAGGTCGGGCGGTAGTGCAGCAGCAGATCCTCGAGTCCGGCCAGGCGCGCCTGCTCGCTTTGCACGGCGAAAAAGTGCTGCTCGATGGTAGCGGCGTCGTGGCCCTCTTCGATGGCGACGCTGACATGGTCCGTCAGCACCCCGCGGGTCATCTCGAAAAGTTCGCCGCCGTCGTTATCGTCCGGGAAGGTGGCGCTAAAGAGCAGCGTCTGGCGCGCCTTGGGTGTCTGTCGAATGATCGCGTCGATCGCCGGGCGAAAGCCCATGTCGAGCATACGATCGGCTTCATCGAGCACCAGGGTGTTGAGGGCATCGAGGTTGAGCGTGGCCTTTCGCAGGTGCTCGTCGATGCGCCCGGGCGTGCCTACCACGATATGCGCGCCGTGTTCGAGCGAGCCGATTTGCGGGCCCAGGGGAGCGCCGCCGCAAAGCGTAAGCACCTTGACGTTGGGCAGCGCCCGGGCGAGCTTTCGAATCGACTCGGCGACCTGATCGGCAAGCTCCCGGGTCGGGCAGAGTACCAGCGCCTGCACGCGTGAGCGCTCGACTTCGAGCTTGGCCAAAAGCGCCAGCCCGAACGCTGCGGTCTTGCCCGAGCCAGTCTTCGCCTGGCCAAGCACGTCGCGGCCTTCGAGCATGGGCGGAAGGCTTTGGGCCTGAATCGGCGTCATCTCGTGATAGCCAAGCGAGGCCAGGTTGTCGGTGAGCGCAGAAGGCAGCGCCAGAGAGGCGAAAGAGGTATCGGCCACGAATATTTCCTGAAAAAAAGAGGCGACGGTGCCGGTCACTGCCAGGTGCCGTCGCTGGTGCGCATAACGCGCACGATACCAGAAAGCGGCCCGCTTTGCGCCGACCTCACACCGCAAGCGGCGCAAAGCGCGCCTGCCCCAGCGCCACCAGCGCCTGGGGCGCCAGCTCGATTTCGAGCCCCCGCCGCCCGGCGCTGACGAAAATGCTTTCAAGGGCGCTGGCGCTTTCATCGACGTATAGCGCCAAACGCTTTTTCTGCCCCAGCGGGCTCACGCCACCTAGTACGTAGCCGGTAGCGCGCTCGACGGCATCGACCTTCGCCATGGCCGCTTTCTTAGCCCCCGCCGCGCGGGCGATCTGCTTGAGCCCCAGTTGATGGGTGACCGGCACGACACCTACCGCCAGCGTCTTGCCGTCGAGTTCGACCACCAGCGTTTTGAATACGCGCGACGGGTCGACATCGAGCTTTTCGGCAGCCTCCAACCCGTAAGAAGGGGCGCCGCTTTCGTGGGTGTATTCGTGAACGGTAAAGTCGATACCCGCCCGTTTGGCGGTATTGATGGCTGGCGTCATGGCGCTTTCCTTGCGTTGTTTCGGCAGGCGTTCGAGAAGTAGCTAAACTTTAGCAAAGCATCATGAAAAAGATAAACGCCTCCCCATCATCAGGAAAAAAAGCGTCAGGAGAAAAAGATGCCGGCAAAATCGAAGGCTCAGCAAAAGGCCGCAGGGGCCGCCTTGGCCGCCAAGCGCGGCGAGACCAACGTGAGTGAACTGGTAGGCTCGTCAAAGGAGATGTACGACTCGATGAGCGAAAAAGAGCTCGAGGAGTTCGCCAGCACAAAGCGCAAGGGCAAGCCGGAGAAGAAAGGCGACGACTAGTCGCTCGTTGCGATTAGCCAGCGCCCTCCCCCTAATCAAAACGCCCGGCATCGATGCCGGGCGTTGTGTGCAAGGGCTAACCTTACTGGCAGGGCACGACCTTGCGCAGCGTGTCCTTGGCCCACAGGTTCTGGCCATCCGGAGTGCGGCCCTGCTCGTTCCAGCGCTCGGTGGTTTCCAGGCAGTACGAGCCCATGTCCTCGGTGCGCGGGTCGGCGCTCGAGGGGCGCTCGCCGCCAACGCGCATGACGTCGGTATTGGTCGAGGTATAGCGGGGGGCAACGGTGGTGCTGGCACAGCCCGCGACCAGCGTAGTGGCGACCAGCAAAGCGATGAAGCGGCCGAGTAGCATGTTTCAAACCCTCAAAATCCGGCCCGATTGCCGGTAGCGCTAGATACCACCCGCTCACGACGGCGTCAACGCTTTTCGCCAGGCTTAGGTCACCAGCGTAATGCTGGTGACCGGGCGCAGCTGGCGATGGTGGCAGTGGCGCGCCACGCTCTCGACGATGGCTTCGGCGTCGTCGATCTGCGCCTTTTCGAGCTGAATGTCGACCATCAAAAAGTTGCCCACCCGCGCCAGGCGCACGTCGCTCTCCTCGACCGCGAAATCCGCCACGCCTACGGCCAGCTCCTCGCGCATGCCGCCGCCGGGCTCGCCGAACATCAGCTCTTTCAGCGCCCCGCGGATCATTCGCACCGGCATTGGCAGGAAGTAGGCGACGATCAAAAGCACCATCGCCGGGTCGGCAAAGCGCGCCCAGGCGGCAAGCGGCGAGAGCGTCAGCAGGTAAGTAGCAAAAAAGCCGATCAGCACCGCCGCCGAGAGCCAGGTATCCATCGCCCACTGTTTGAGCTCGGCGGCCATGAGCGATGAGTGGCGCCCGCGGGCGTAGCGCGTCAGCCGCCACCAGGTAAACAAACACCCGATGACGTTGAAGGCGCCAAACCCCAGCGCCAAATCCAGCGTCACGAGCCGCCCGCCTTGATAAAGATTCCAAAGCGCCGACACCAGTGAGAACAGACACACCAGCGCGATCACCACGCCCTTGAGCAGCACCGCCAGCGGCTCGACGGTCAGCCTGCCGAAGGGGTAGCGCTCGTCGGCGGGCTTTTGCGCGTGGCTGAGCGCGACCAGCGACAGCGTTGCCAGCACCAGACTCAGTAGCGAGTAGCCGCTATCGAACAAAATGGTGATGGAGCCGGAGGCGAGACCGATGACGAGCCCGGCGAGGGCGAAAACCGAGGCACAGAGCGCCGAAAACCTGAGCGCGCGGCGCTCGACCGTTGACGAAGACACGCAGAAAACATCCCGAAAGAGGTGAAAGGTGCGCCATAATAGGCGCCCACCCCGCTTTTCACCAATCGCTCACCGCCAACTTTTTTGGCGCTGGAGGCCTTGTGCGTATCGAACAGGTTCAGGCGTTCATCGAGGTCGCCGAGCAGCGCTCCTTCGCCGGCGCCGCCCGCCATACCGGCGCCAAGCGCAGCACCCTGAGCGCCATGGTAAGCGCGCTGGAAGATCACCTGGGCGTGGCGCTTTTTGAGCGCTCCGGCAACAGCCTCACGCTTTCGCCGATGGGCGAGAGCATTCTGCCGGACTGCTACCGCCTGTTGACCAGCGCCACGCGCATCGACAACTACTGCCAGCAGCACAGCCTGGGGGTGGAGAGCCAGCTCTGCATTGCCCGCGACGACGCCCTGCCCGAGGCGTTTTGGCAGGGCGTGATGCACGACATCAAAACGCGCTTTCCGCTCACGGCGATCTCGGTCTATCTTGCACCTCCGCAAACGCATCAAACGCTGATCGCGCGCCAAACGGTGGATATCGCCTTCGGCCTTTACACTGCTCAGGCGCTGCCCCACTACGCCAAGCGCCTGGCGCCGATCGACATGCGTTTGGTGGCCGCGCCGCACCACCCCTTGAGCCGGCTCCCCAACGTGCACCGCGACGATCTTGCCCAGTACACCCAGGTTTGCTTGAGCCACTTGCAGGACGACCGGCTGGTGAGCGAGGCGCTGTTCTCAGCCAACTACCTAAGCGTGACGATGTTCGAGCTAATGCGCGACGCCGTGATCCAGGGCACCGGCTGGGCGCTTCTGCCCGCCCCGCTCATCAGCCAAGCGCTGAAGGCCGGCACGCTCAGCCGCCTGCCCCACGAGCTCACGCTCGAAAGCTACCACTACCGCTCGCTGGTGAGCGGCCCCCAGGGGCCGGTGGCGAGCGCGCTGCTTAGCCGGCTCACGCGGTTTTTGGCCCACGAGGAGTGAACGCGGTTTCGTTGAAACGTGTATTGGCAAAAAGTGGCATTGCCCACCACGCTATAAAAAAACCACAGAGGAGAGCGATGACACTCTAGAGCGTAGAACACGGGCAGTGTCATGCGTGCGTCAAAAAGCCCTGCCAGTGTCGATGTTGCCGTCCACTTAGGAGCGACTTCCACGATGGTCAAACTCGATAAGAAAGCCAAACGGCTTTATGTGCTCGACACCAACGTTCTGATTCACGACCCCGCGGCTCTGTACCATTTCGACGAGCACGATGTGGTCATCCCCATGACCGTCCTTGAGGAGCTGGACAAGCATAAAAACGGCATTCGCGAAATCGCCCGTACGGCGCGCCAAATTAGCCGCACGCTGTCGGATCTCACCAGTCAGGTCACCTTCAAGGAAGTTCAGCACGGCGTTCCCATCCCCCGGCTTTCCGGCGAAAGCGGCCGGCTCCATTTCCTCTGCTACAGCGATCTGAAGCTTCTCAACGAAGTCAGCGACACCCCGGACAACCGTATACTGGCCGAAACCTGCCGGCTGCGCGACGAGCACCCGGACGCCTCGGTCATCCTGATTACCAAGGACATCAACCTTCGTATCAAGGCCGCCGCGCTCAAGGTGCCGGTGGAGGATTACCACAACGATCGTGCCTTCTCCGACAGCGACGCCATGATCGAGGGCGCCAGCGTCTACCAGCACGCGGCAAGCGAAAGCGCCACACTTTGGGAAACGTTAAACGTCGAGGTCGACGTCGAGCGCACCGGCCATCACACCTTCTACCACCTCAAGGGCGAGATGCCCGTGGAGTGGCACACCGGCATGCTGGTCAGCGATAGCGAAAACGGCGCCGAGTTCGAGGCTATCGTGCGCGAGCTGAGTTCTGAGCGCGCCACGCTCCAGCTTCTGACCAACTACCGCCACCACTCGGGCGTTTGGGGCGTGCACGCCCACGACAGCCGCCAGAACTTCACGCTGAATCTGCTGATGGATCCGGAGATCGACTTGGTCACCATCGCCGGCAACGCCGGCACCGGCAAGACCTACATGACGCTCGCCGCGGCGTTTCAACAAACGCTGGACGCCAAGCAGTTCGAGCGCATCGTGTTCACCCGCGCGCCGATCCCCATGGGCGAGGACATCGGCTTTCTACCGGGCACCGAGGAGGAGAAAATGTCGCCCTGGATGGGGGCGTTTCACGACAACATGGACAACCTTTTGCGCAACGACGACGGCGAATCGAGTTGGGACAACGGCGCCACTCGTCAGCTGATCGGCTCGCGGGTGCAGATCCGCTCGCCGAGCTTCATGCGCGGGCGCACCCTGAACGATACCTTTTTGATTATCGACGAGGCGCAAAATTTCACCCCCAAACAGCTCAAGTCGCTGGTGACCCGCGCCGGTCGCAACACCAAGATCGTCTGTTTGGGTAACGTCGGTCAGATCGACACGCCTTACTTGACTGCCAACACCTGCGGCATGGCCGCGGTGGTCGAGCGCTTTAGAGACTGGCCTCACGCCGGGCACATCACGCTAAAAAGCGTCGAGCGCTCGCGTTTGGCGCTGGCCGCCGAAGAGTTGTTGTAAGCCCTTCCATCAATTCCCCTTCCACCACCTTCACACTCGCGCCGCCGACGGCGGCGCGACTAGCGGGTATCCGGCTCACTCTCATCGTCTTCCTCACCCATCGGGTTGGGCACGCCCACGGTGTCCGCAGCGAAGGCCTTTCGCTCACCCAGCGGGCGCGAACGCCCGACGGTGGTGTCTTTTACGGTCTGACGCTCCAGCTCGCAGTTGATCTCGGCGCCGAACAGCACTAAAAATGCCGAGATCCAAAACCACATCATCATGGCGACCACAGCCCCCAGCGAGCCGTAGACTTCGCTGAAGGTGGTAAAGGTACGCACGTAGAGCGACAGTGCCGCCGACCCCAGAAGCCAAGCGAGCGTGGCAAACAGCGTGCCGTAGTTGAGCCACTCCCAGCGCGGCTTTCGCCGGTAGGGCGCAAAGCGGTAGAGCAGCGTGACCAGAAAACTAGTGATGATCAAAAGCGCCGGCCAGCGCAGCCAGTTGATGATGTTGTTCAGCGGCGCCTCGATCGCAAGCGACTCCACCGCCATCGGAATCAGCGCGATGAAGCCAAGCGATATCAGCGTCATCGCGATCAGCCCGAAGGTGAGCAGGGTCAACAGCACCGTGCGGCGCACAAAGGGGCGCTTCTCGCTTTCGCCGTAGACGATGTTGAGCCCCACCACCAGCACCGCCACCCCCTTCGAGGCGACGAACATGGCGATGCCAAGCCCGATCATTGCGGCCATGAAGTTGCCCGCTTCGGTGTTTTCGATCACCTGCTCGGCCTGCTGGTCGATCAAGTTCGCCGCGTCCGGCGGCATGAAGCGACTGATCTCGTAAAGCTGCTGGGCTGCTTCCATCGGGTCGAACAGAAGGCCCCAAAGCGAGATGACCGCCGCGATGGTCGGAAACAGCGCCAGCAGCGCGTAGAAGGCGGTGCCTGCGGCCAGCATGGTCAAGCGGTTACGCCGCGCCGCGCGCACCACGCGCCAGCACACGTCCAGAAGCCCGGGCGTGGGAATCTCTTCCGGCGTTTGCGCGCGGCGCCCGCGCAAGCTCTTTTGCGGTGTCTCGCTCATTGGCTCCCCTCCCAAATCAGTAATAACGCCAGCACCACCGCCAGCGCCATCATCAGCCCGCTGCCGTGACGGCGCAGCCATCGCTCCCCTTCAAGCGCATGATTCAAGCGCGCCATAGCGTAGCGTTCGAGCACCAGCGCACGGGCAACGCTTGAACGCTTAACGCGCTTGGCTCGTCGCGCCACGCCTTTACAAAGCGCGACCAGCCATCCCGCCCCCTTTTGATACGGCCACCACAAATCCCCTGCCGGCAGCGTCGGCGCGCTTAAAGCGCGGGCAATCACCACTCCAACGACCACCAACGCCACGCCAGCAGGCAGCGGCCATACCAGGGATTTCAGCGACTTTAGCGCCGGCACGTGCACGCTCTCCTCCGGCAGCGGCAGCCACCAGGGCACGGTCAGGGCGGCCAGAATCGCCAGTGCCCAGCCGGCTAGCTGCCAGGCATCGCTGTCGCCGGTGTTGCGGTCCTGCCACTGGCGCCACAGGCAAACGCTGACCAGCGCCGTGGTGCCCACCGCCGCCCACGTTAGTAGCAATATGATGTGGTGATGCGCGCCCTCCTCCAGAACGTGCTTGACGCTGTACTTGCTGATCAACCCCGCGCCGAAGGCGCCGGTCAGCGACAGAGCCGGCAGCGCCAGCACAATCCACAACAGCGCGGTGGGCAGGCGCGGCATGTGCTCGCTCACGCTGGTGCCCAAAAACAGCGCGCCCTTCGCCAGCGCGTGGTGGCCGGCAAACAGCGCAATGCCTGGCAGCAGCGCCGGCCAAAGCGTTGCGTCGAGCAGCCCCACCGCCACCAGCGCGGTCATCATGCCCATCTGGCTGATACTCGAGTAGGCGAGCACCGCCTTCGGGTGGCACTGGCCCACTCCGTAAAACGCGGCGCCAAAGGCGGCGGCGAACCCGGCCACGAGCATTATCTCGCCAAGCGTCGAAAACGCCGGCGCCAAACCCTCCACACCCAGCGGCAGTAGCGCGAGCCACCCCAGAAGCCCTGCCTTGATCATCGCCCCGCTGAGCACCGCGCTTGCCGGCGCCGGCGCCACCGGGTGGGCTAGCGGCAGCCAGACGTGAAGCCCGATCACCCCGGCCTTGACGCCAAAGCCCAGCCACAGAAGAAGCGCCATCCACACGCCCTGGGGAGCGGCGGCGATCGCCTCGCGCACGCCTTCGAGCGTCGTTGTCTCGCCGCTGCCCGCTGCCCACAAAAGCCCGCCGAGGATCAGGGCTTCACCGATGACCGCAAGCACGATATAGGCGTGTGCGCCGCGCTTGGCCGCACCGCTTTGCTCGTGCAGCACCAGCGCGTAGGCGGCGAAGGTCATCAGCGCAAAGCCGAGATAGAAGCTCGCAACGTCCCTGGAGAGAATCAAAAACGCGTTGCCCAGAAACGTCAGCGGCCAGAACAGCGTGAAGCGCAAAAGCTTACCGCTTTCGCCGTCATCGCCCAGGCGTGCGCGCGCCGCCGCGCGCTTGAAGTAGCCCCGCGCGTGGAGCGCCGCCAGACTCCACAAGAGTGCGGTGAAGCCAAGCCAGGCTCTTGCGAGCGTGTCGAGCGCCCACTGCCCGCCGAGCAGCCAGGCCTGCCACTCCCACGCTCCTTCGCCAATGAACGCCAGCAACAGCGCCGGCCAGGCGGCGCTGAGCCACCCGAGCGAAAAAAAACGCCTCGCCTCGGGCGGGCGAAACATCTGGCGCACCACGTAAAGCGCCACGCAAAGCGGCCATAAAAGTGCGGCCAACAGCAGCGCGGTCATGGCAGGTACTCCCCGACCGCAACGCGGGTCGCCCAGTCCAGCGGGCTAAAGGGCAGCCCCGCTAACAGCCCGGCCAGAAGGCCTACCGTTGTGGTAAAAACCGCCGGCCACAAAAGCCAGCCGTGAGTCTCGAAGCGCCCCAGGCGCTGCTCGCTCGGCCACTCGCCCACCCCGTGGGCCGGCCCCTGGCAAAACCAGAGCCGGTAAATGATCGGTAGAAAGTAGAGCGCGTTGAGCACGCTGCTGAGTACTAGCACCGCCACGACCCAGAGCATCCGGGCCTCGATGGCGCCGATGCCCAAATACCACTTGGTGATGAAGCCGGCGGTCGGCGGCAAACCCACCATACCGAGTGCGCTCAGGGTAAACGCGATACTGGTCAGCGGCATGCGCCGCCCGGCGCCGTTCATCTCGTCGATGCGGTGAATGCCGAGCTCCTCGGCGTAGCTGCCGGCGCAGAAAAAGAGCGTCACCTTCATCAAGCCCTGGTGCAGCAGGTGCGCCAGCGCCCCGATGGTGCCGAAAGGCCCCACCACGCACGCCCCCAGCACGATGTAGGAGACTTGGCTGATGGTCGAAAAGGCAAGCCGTGGTTTCAGCTCGGCCTGGGCCATCGCCCGCAGCGAGCCGTACAGGATGGTGAAGGCCGCCAGCGCCGCAAGCCAAGTGGTTACGCCAAGCTCCACGCTGAGCTCGATGCCGTACAAATCATAGATGATACGCAGAATGCCGAAGGCGCCGGCCTTGACCACGGCAACGGCGTGCAACAGCGCGCTAACCGGCGCCGGCGCGACCATCGCCCGCGGCAGCCAGCCGTGCAGCGGCACGATCGCCGCCTTTACCGCCAAACCGCCCACCAGCAGCGCGAAAATGAACGTCAACAGCCCACGGTGATCGCCCAGATAGCGATCCAGCCCCTGTTCCGAGGCAAACGACTGATCGCCGGTCAGGCTGTAGAGCAGCACCACGCCGAGCAACAGCACCACGCCGGCGCTGAGCGTATAACGAAGATAGACCCGCCCCGCCGCCAGCGCCTTGGGCGTACCGGCGTGGGCAACCAGCGGGTAGGTCGAGAGCGTGAGCATTTCGTAGAAGATCAGGAAGGTGAACAGATTGCCCGCCAGCGCGATCCCCAGCGTACTGGTCACACAGAGGCTAAAGAAGCCGAAAAAGCGCTTGCGGTTCGCCGCACCTTCCAGATACCCGATGGCGTAGACGGTGGTGCAGAGCCACAGTATTGATGAGAGCCCGGCGAACATGACGCCGAGCGCGTCGGCGCGCAGCACGAAGTCGATGCCGCCGATGATCTGAAAGCTAAAGGTGTCCTCGAACCCCTGGGAGACCCGCCAGACCATCAGCACCACCAGTGCCACCTTGCACGCCGCCGCGGCGAGGTTGATCACGGTGCGCGCCGGCCGCGCGGTTTCCGGCAGTGAAAAGATCGCGATCGCGGCGAAAAGCGATACCGAAAGCGCGGCGAGCGGCAGCCAGGCCATGTTCATGCGCCCCCTCCGTGCAGAAGCGAAAGCGGAAAGTGCGCCAACAGCCCAAGTGCCAACGCCGCCAGCGCAAGCGTCAGCGCGACGGCGTCCATGCCCCGCGCCAGCGGCTGGTATCGGTGGTGCGGGGCGCGCTCGTCAAAGGAGTAGCGAAACATGCGAAAGATGTACGCCGCGGTCAACAGCGTGCCGACGAGCAGCGACGCCACCCCGACCCACTGCTTCGAAAGCACCATGGCGTGTAACAGCAGCCACTTGGCGGTGAACCCGGCGCTTGGCGGCAGGCCCATTAGCGTGATCGAGGCGAGGCCGAAGATCAAAAGCGACAGCGGCAAATGCCGGCTGGTACCGGCCAGGCCCTTCAGCGAGCTTTCGCCGGTGGCGAGCATTAGATTGCCTGCGGCGAGAAACATCGCCGCCTTGGCCAGCCCATGGCCGATCAGCTGCAGCCAGAACCCCTGCCAGGCAAGGGCTTTGGGAATCGGCGCGATGTCAGGGCCCAACAGCAGCGGAAAGGCGACCATCAGATAGCCCAGCTGCGCCACCGTCGAGGAGGCCACCAGGGACTTGAGCGTTTGCGCCCGCCAGGCGGTCAGCCCGCCCCAAACGATCGCCAGCCCGCCAAGCCAGGCGATCAGGCGCGGCGCCCAAAGCGTCTGGGGTAGTAGCAGGCTCCAGAGCAGGATCAGCATATAGAGCGATGCCTTGAGCACCAGCGCCGCGTGCAGGGCGCTCACCGGCGTCCAGGCGTTTTCGTGCACTGGCCCAAGCCAGGCGTGCAGCGGAAAAAGGGCGGCCTTGAGCGCAAGCCCCGCGCCCAGTAGCGCCGCCGCCACATAGGCCACCGCGCCGGGCTCGACCGCAACGGCCAGCCGCGATAGCTCGAGCTCGCCCCACTCGCCGACGATCAGCGCCACGCCCATCAGATAAGCCAAGGAGCCGACCAGCGTGAGCAGCAGATAGCGCATGCCCGCCTCGAGCGCCTCGCTCTTTTGCGACAGCAGCAACATCGCCACCGCCGAAAGCCCGAGCGCTTCAAGCGCAAAGTAGAGCGTGAGCAGATCCGCGGCGAGCCACAAAAGCGACAGCGCGCTGACGGTCACCCCCATCAGCGGCCAGAGCCAGCGCCCCGCCGGCCCCGCCTCGATCAAGCGCAGATAGCCCGGCGCGTAGAGCGCCGCCGCCGCCGAGACGCCTTGCGTGACCAGCAGTAAAAGCGCCCCCAGCCCGTTCAAGCGTAGCGATAGCGTCACCCCGAGAATCTCGGTCTGCCAGCGTAAAAGCCCGGTCTGGTAGGCATCGAGGGTGAGCGCGGCCCCGGCGGCCAGCAGCAAAGCGGCCACGACAAGCACCGGCGCGCCCCGCCTGGGCGGCAAGACAGCGGCGAGCAGCCCCGCCAGTAGCGGAAGCAAAAGCGCACACAAAAGCGCCCAGTGGGTGAGCGCCAGCGGCGCGAAAGTGCTTTCAAACAGGCCAAATCGCCAGATCATCCCGGCCTCCCCGGGGCGCCGGCCTGCTCCTGGCTCGCCTCGTCTTCGTGGGCGTTGAGCTCGCGAATGAGCACCGCCCCCAGCAGCGAGCCAAGTGACGCCACCAAAAGCCCGACGCCCACCAGCGCCTGGGAACCTTCGGCGGTGCCGGCAAGCCCGACCACCAACAGAAACACGCCGCTACCCAGCACGTTAAAAGCGAGCAGCCGGCGCAGGCGATGCCGGTGCAGGGCGAACGCGCCCATCGCCAGCCCCACCAGCAGTACCGCCACCAGCATCAGCGGATGCTCGGAAGGGTTATAGGCCATCTCCGGCATGACCAGCCGAATGACTGCACCGACCATGCCGCACCAGGCAACCGTCAGCAGGGTCCGCGCCAGTCGGTGGCTGACCGGGCCGCGAAAGGTATCGATATGAGGGCCGTGGCGGCGAAGCGAGGTGACATGAAAGCGCAGCCCGCGACGGCGGGCGTCCAGCGCGCCGAGGGCGTAAAAGAGACTCGCCCCGGTGACAAGCCCGCCGAGCACGAGCTCGATCAGCGCTAAAAGCGGCGCGCCCAGCCACAGCCAAGTGAGCACCAGTGAGAGCGCAAAGGCAACGTAGGCGCCGGTTGCGCGGCCCACGTGGCGGTCGAACAGGCACACGAGCGCCGCTGCGCCGAGGCAGAGCGAAAGCCCTATTTCCAAAAGGTCGACGGACGCTAGCATAGGCCTTCGCTGATTCCCTGCTCGGCTATAAGAGGCTACGGTAGAAAGTCGTTGGTCAACGCCACGGTTAGAAACTGACGTTAAAAGCCATGGTTAACATCTACTGTAAACAGCCACTGTGCCTGCGTTTTAGGCGCTTGTCGATGTCGCCTCAGCCAAGGCGCGCCTGCAGCCATTTACCGATATCGTTGACCTGCTGCGGGCAGAGCGCGTGGGCCATGGGGTACTGGCGGTAGTTGACGCTATAGCCCTTCTCCTTGAGCCGCTCGGCGCCGGCGCGCCCCAGAGTTTCCGGCACCACCGGGTCGAAATTGCCGTGGTGCACTTCGACGGGAATGGCGGCGTTGGCCTCGGCAAAGGCGATGCTCTCGCCGGTGGCCAGGTAAGTCGACATCGCCAGCAGCCCGCCAAGCGGGGCATCAAAAGTGAGCGCGGCCTGGTAGGCGACCGCCCCGCCCTGGGAGAAGCCCGCGACGATGATACGCCGGCTATCCATGCCCTGGTCGAGCTGCTCCTGAATCAGCGCCTGAATGCGCTCGGCGGAGCGTTTGAGCTGCGCCTCGTCCACCCGGCGGCCAAGGTCCATTGCCAGAATGTCGTACCAGGCGGGCATCACCATGCCGCCGTTGACGGTCACCGGCAGACGCGGCGCGTGGGGCATGATGAAGCGCACGTTCAGCTTCGAAGACAGCCCCATTGCCGGAATCAGCGGCTCGAAGTCGTGACCGTCCGCGCCGAGGCCGTGGATGATGAACACGCAGGCATCCGCCGGCTGGCCATTTTTGGGCTCGATGATCAGTTCACCCGGCTCTGACATAACGCGATCTCCTCGTAAACAAAAGCGACACCCTAGCGCAAAGTGGCCGCAACGGCGAGCGTTAGAACGGCCATACCAGCGGGATCAACGCCACGGCGATCGCCCCGGTCAGCACGTTGAGCCCGCCGCCGACCTTGAGAAAATCGCTGATGCGATAGCCGCCGGGGCCATAGACCATCAGGTTGGTCTGATAGCCGATCGGGGTCAAAAAGCTGGCCGAGGCGGCGAACATGATGGTCACCACGTAAGGCATGACGCTCACGCCCATGCTCTCGGCGGCGGCGGTCACCACCGGAAAGATGATCACCGCCGCGGCGTTGTTGGTCACAAGCTCGGTCAAAAGCGCCACCACGCAGTAGGTGCCCAGAAGCAGAAGCCAGGGGCTGCCCGCCACCATCGAGAGCACGCCGCCAGCGAGCACGTTCGCCGCGCCAGAGGCCTGAAGCGCCGCGCCCACCCCAAACGAGGCGGCAATGGTCAACAATACTTGAGTGTCGAGGCCGCGCTTGGCCCCGGCCACCGAGCAGCAGCCGGTCAACAGCGCCAGCGCCGCCCCCAGCATCGCCGCGTTGAGCATGCTCATCACGCCAAGTGCGGCCAACAGCACCGCGCCGATCAGAATGCCCCAGGCCAGCGGCGCCTTCTCGTGCACCGGGCGGGCGGCGCCGTTGAGCTCGCTGATCAAAAGAAAATCGCGGGATTCGCGATGGCGTTCGATGAACGGCGGGCGCGCCTCCAAAAGCAGCACGTCAGACGACTGCAGCCGTACCTGGCCCAGGTTGCCGGTAACCCGCTCACCGCCGCGGCAGATCGCTAGCACCGCCGCGCCGTAGAGCGTGCGAAAGCGCCCGTCGCGGATGCGCTGGCCGATGAACTGACACTGGTGTGACACTACCGCCTCGACCAGCCGGCGCTCCTTGAACTCCTTCTCCAGGTTCGAGCCCCGTTCGCTCGACGGCACCAGCCCGCGAATCTGCTGTAATTCGACGGCGGCGTCGCTGGTGCCGGTGAACACCAGCCGGTCGCCGCCCTTGAGCCGCTCGCCGGGGCCAACCACGCTGACCACGTTACCGGCGCGCTCGATCTCGACCAGAAACAGCTCCTGCAGATGCCTAAGCCCCGCCTCTTCCACGGTGCGATCGACCAGTACGCCGCTGGGTTCGACCTCCATCTCGATGGTGAACTCCCGCGGGTTGGCGAACGCCCGCCCCATGCCCTCACGATTGGGCAACAGTCTGGGCGCGACGAAAATCAGGTAGATAAGCCCCGCCAGCGCCACGGGCAGGCCCACCCAGGCAAGGTCGAAAAGGCCCATCGAAAGCTCGGGGTAGCGCTCGGTCAAAAGCCCGTAGACCACCAGATTCGTGCTGGTGCCGAAAAGCGTGACGGTACCGCCCAAAATCGAGGCGAAGCTTAGCGGCATCAACAGCCGCTGCGGCGAGCGGCGAATGCGCCGACTCCAGCTCATGACCGCAGGAATGTAGGTCGCCATGACGGGGGTGTTGTTCAGAAAAGCGCTCAAGGAGGCGACCGGCAGCACCAGCCGCGAAAGCGCTCGCCGCTCGGTGGCGGGCGTGCCGAGTACGTGGCGAATGATCAGATCGATGCCGCCGGTTTCACGAATACCCGCCACCAGCACGTACATAAAGGCCACGGTAAAGAGCCCTGAATTGGAGAACCCTCCCAGCGCCTGGCCTGGGTCGATCACGCCCAGGGTGAGCAACACCACCACCGCGCCCATCAGGATAATATCCGGCCCCAGCCGAGAGAGCGCCATCAACGGAAATACCGTTAATACGACCCCGATCGCAATCCAAGCATCCAGTGACATGACGCGCGCCTTGAAAAAAGAAACGCGCTCATTGTGACGCTTGGCAGATATTCCAAAAAGCTATTTTTAGGAACACATTTATTCGATAAAAACATATAAGAGATTAGCCGTGCCGCTCCGTTTGAAGCGTGTCTCTAAAAGAGCCATGGCATTAGCACAAAATCGGCGAAAAGCGCCGAGCGCCTTCGAGTAAAGCCCGCTAAGCTCGTTAAAGCGGCCGTTACCAAAAATATAAAAGGCTAACTCTTCTTTACATACTGGATAGGCGGTACCTGAATCGTACGTGGTGGTCGGCCGGACTGTTTCGTCATTACAGGAGAAGACCGCATGCAAACGCAGCATATCTTCGTCGTCGGGCTCAACGACTTCAACCGCGAGCGCTTGAATCGCCTGCGAGGCGCCGAGCACTTCGAGTTTCACGGCGTCATCGAGCCCGCCGAGGTGTACGACACCGAAGTGTTCCCGATCGAGTCCATGGTCGAGCGTGCAGGCGAAACGCTCTCGAACTTCGATCACGATATCGGCGCCATCGTCGGCTACATGGATTTTCCCGTCTCGACCATGCTGCCGCTTTTGTGCAACCGCTTTAACACCCGCACCACGAGCCTGGAAAGCCTGTTGAAGTGCGAGCACAAGTATTGGAGCCGGCGCTGCCAGCGCGAGGTGATCGGCAACTTCATCCCTCGTTTTACCGCCTTTGACCCCTTCGATGACCAGGCGCTGTCGGAAATCGGCCGCGCCGGGCTCTACTTTCCGTTTTTCATCAAGCCGATCAAGTCCTCGGGGTCGCGCCTTGGCTTTCGCATCGATAGCCCCGAGGATTTCGAATCCGCGATCAAGGAACTTAGACGCGATATCGGGCTGATCTCCGAGCCGTTCAACTTCATTCTCGACCAGGCCGAGATTCCCGAGGAAGTACGCCGGGTCGATGGCGGCTTCTGCATGGCCGAGGAGATCATCGGCGGCTGGCAATGCACCGTGGAAGGCTACGTGTTCGAAGGCAAGGTGGTGCCCTATGGCATCGTTGACTCGCTTCGCTACCCGCGAGTGCTGAGCTTTCTGTACTACCACTACCCCTCCACCCTGCCGGAGAAGATTCAGGACAAGATGCGCGAGCTGACCACGATGCTGCTGTCGCATATCGGCTACGACAACGCCGCCTTCAACGTGGAGTTTTTCTGGGACGAAGTGCAAAACCGCATCTGGCTTTTGGAGGTCAACACGCGCATTTCGCAGTCCCACTGCGACCTTTTCGAAAAAGTTGACGGCGTCAGCCACCAGCAGGTCACCATCGACCTGGCGCTGGGCCAAACGCCCAACATGCCTCACCGCGAAGGCGCTTATCCGGTAGCCGGCAAGTTCTTCTACCGCGTCTTTTTCGATGATGCCACTGTCGCCCGCGTGCCCTCCAAAGAGGAGATTAAGGCGCTGGAAGAGGCCTACCCGGGCACGCTGATCGACCTTCAGGTGACACTTGGCCAGCGGCTCTCGACGCTTCCCGAGCAGGACGCCTACAGCTACGCGCTCGCCTACATCTGGATGGGGGCACCCACCAGCGAGGCGCTAGAAAAAAACTACCGCAACCTGGCCGTGCGGCTTCACTTCGAGTTCAGCGACGTGACCGGCTAAGGGGCAAGTTCGCTTTTAAGGAAGGAGAGTGCTTATGCAGATCGTGGATGACTTGCCCCGCCGCGTGTTCGAAGAAGAGACCTGGATCGAGATGAGCGACGGCACGCGCTTGGCCGTGCGCATCTGGCGACCCTTCGATTCCGACACCGACCCGGTGCCCGCCATCGTCGAATACCTGCCCTATCGAAAGCGCGATTTGACCGCTCAGCGCGACGCCGGTATGCACCGTTTTTGGGCCGGTCACGGCTACGCCGGCGTGCGGGTAGACATTCGCGGCACCGGCGAGTCCGACGGCGTGCTTTATGACGAGTACCTGCCCCAGGAGCTCGACGACGGCGTCGAAATTCTCGCCTGGCTCGGCCGCCAAGCCTGGTGCACCGGCAAAGCGGGCATGGTAGGGATTTCCTGGGGCGGCTTCAACGGGCTGCAAATCGCCGCGCGCCAGCCGCCGGAACTCAAAGCAATCATCACCATTTGCTCCACCGACGACCGCTACGCCGACGACGTGCACCACATGGGCGGCTGCATGCTGGTGGATAACCTTTCCTGGGCCTCGACCATGTTCGACGGCAACGCCTGCCCGCCGGACCCGGCGCTGGTCGGCGAGCGCTGGCGCGAGATGTGGCTGGAGCGCCTTGCCGGAAGCGGGCTGTGGCTCAAGCAGTGGCTCGAGCACCAGCGCCGAGACGACTACTGGAAGCACGGCTCGGTGTGTGAGGATTTCAGCGCGATCAAATGCCCGGTCTACGCCATCAGCGGCTGGGCGGATGGCTACTGCAACGCGGTGTTCAGGCTCATGGCCGGGCTCGACGTGCCGCGCAAGGGGCTCATCGGCCCCTGGTCGCACAAGTACCCGCACCTGGGCGTGCCGGGCCCCGCCATCGGCTTTTTGCAGGACGCGCTGCGCTGGTGGGACTACTGGCTCAAGGGCATCGACAACACCATCATGGACGAACCCATGCTGCGGGTCTGGATGCAGGAGTCGGCGCCGCCCTCTACCCGCTACGAGCACCGCCCGGGGCGCTGGGTCGCAGAGCCGGGCTGGCCCTCGCGCAATATCGTACCCCAGTACTTCAGGCTCACCGCCGGCCACGACCTGTTGGCCGACGACGACGCCTCGAGCGGCAGCGCAAGCGGTGCAAGCGAGACGCCGATGACGCTGCGTTCGTCGCTGTCGGTGGGCCTTCACGCTGGCAAGTGGTGCTCCTACAACGCCCCGCCGGATCTGCCCCACGACCAGCGCGACGAGGACGGCGGCTCGCTGATTTTTCAGACCGCGCGGCTTGAAGCACCGCTCGAGATCTGCGGCCAGCCGGTGCTGGAGCTCGAACTCGCATCGAGCGAGCCGGTGGCGATGGTCGCGGTGCGCTTAAGCGACATTCACCCGGACGATAAGGCCACCCGCGTCTCTTATGGGCTTTTGAACCTGACCCACCGCGACAGCGACGAGTTTCCCGAGCCTTTGGAGCCCGGCAAGCGCTACCGCGTGCGGGTCGCGCTCAAGCACATCGCCCAGCAGTTCATGGCCGGCCACGCCGTTCGCGTGTCGATCTCGACAAGCTACTGGCCGATCGCTTGGCCGGCACCGGAGCCGGTGCGCCTGACCTTCCACCCCGAGGCGTGCCGGCTGGTGTTGCCTACCCGCGAGCCGCGACCCCAGGAGGAAGCGGCGCTGCCCGCGTTCGAGCCGCCGGTATCGGCGCCGGGCCTTGCCACCACGGTCATCGAGACCGGCGGCGAGGTGTGGCGAGTGATTCGCGATTTGGCCACCGACGTCAACGAGGTGCTGGTGATCAACGACGAAGGCGCCTACCGCTTCGACGACATCGACCTGGAGATCGCCGGCAAGGTGACCGAGCGCTACCGCTACGCCTACGGCGACTACCGCAGCATCGAAGGCATCACCGATTGGGAGCGCACCTTCCGCCGCGGCGACTGGATGGTGCGCACGCTGACCCACACGCGGCTCACGGCAAGTAGCGATGCCTTTCGCATCCAGGCAACGCTCGATGCCTGGGAAGGCGATACGCGGGTCTACTCGCAAAGCTGGGACGAGTCGATCCCCCGCGATCTGGTCTAGGTGGCCAAACGATAGGCATTAAAAAACCCCGCGATGAGCGGGGTTTTTCTTGCCCGATTGCGTTAGCAAGCGGGAAACATCAGGGGTTCGAAATTACAGAACCTTGATGTTAGAAGCCTGAAGGCCTTTTTTACCCTGGGTGACGTCGAAGGAAACCTTCTGACCGTCTTGCAGAGTTTTGAAGCCGTCAGCCTGAATTTCGGAGAAGTGAGCGAACAGATCGTCGCCATTGTCGTCCGGAGAGATGAAGCCGAAACCTTTAGTGTCGTTGAACCACTTAACGGTACCAGTTGCCATGATCGAAATCCTCGATGTAGCTTAATGAAAAGCCGGGTAATACCCGAGTTACAGTGGGTAGAACAAGAAACTTTCACCAGACTCAACGCTTAAGCGTTTCGATGCTGCTGACAACGTTCGACTTGCTAACCTACTGTTTTGAAGCATGCACCTATGCAGCACACTCGTCAACACTATGCCATAAAAAAATGTCAATGCGATGACGCTTCATCCAAAATCCACTTAGCGGCTTTTTCGGCGATCATTAGGGTGGGTGAATTGGTGTTTCCGCTGGTGATGGTGGGCATGATACCGGCGTCCGCCACCCGGAGTCCGGACACGCCCAGCACCTTCAATCGGGCATCTACCACCGCCATCGGATCCTCCGCTTTTCCCATCCGCGTGGTGCCCACCGGGTGAAAGATCGTGGTGCCGATATCACCGGCCAGGCGTGCCAGCTCCTCGTCGCTTTGGTACTGCGCGCCGGGTTTGACCTCTTCGGGTTCGTACTTTGCAAATGCCGGCTGAGCGGCGATGCGCCGGGTCACGCGAAGCGAGTCCGCGGCGACCCGCCGATCCTCCTCGGTACTCAGGTAGTTCGGGCGAATCGAAGGCGGATCGATCGGGTCGCGGCTTTTAATGCGCACCGTGCCGCGACTGGTCGGGTTCAGATTACATACGCTTGCGGTGATCGCCGGGTAAGGATGAAGCGGTTGGCCGAAGGCCTCGAGACTCAGCGGCTGCACGTGGTACTGAATGTTGGGGTGGGCGTAGTCGCTAGAGCTTCGCGTAAACGCGCCCAGCTGCGAGGGCGCCATGCTCATCGGCCCGGTGCGCCTGGTCACATACTCCCAGCCGATGCCGGCCTTGCCCAACATCGTCGAAGCGATGGCATTGAGCGTTTTGGCGTTGCTGACACGATACACCGAGCGGATCTGGAGGTGATCCTGCAGATTCTCGCCTACCCCGGGCAGCTCTTTCACCACCTGAATACCGAGCTTTTCAAGATGCTCGCGCGCACCGATACCGGAGCGCTGCAGCAGTGCCGGCGAGCCGACGGCGCCGGCGCAGAGCACCACTTCTTTTGACGCACTCACCCGCTCGAGGTGTCCGCGGCGCTCGAGCTCGACGCCAGTACAGCGCGGCTCGCCCTCGCCTTGCTCGAAGCAGAGCCCGTTGACCTGGCTTGTGTGCCAGAGCGTAAGGTTCGACCGCTTGAGCGCCGGGCGCAGAAACGCCTTGGACGTGTTCCAGCGCCAGCCCGCGCGCTGGTTGACGTCGAAGTAGGCCACGCCTTCGTTATCGCCGCGATTGAAGTCGTCGGTGCGCGGGATGCCCGCCTCGACGGCGGCGCGGGCGAAGTCGTCGAGCACCGGCCACTTGAGCCGCTGCTTCTCCACCCGCCACTCGCCCCCTTGACCGTGAAAGCGCCGGTGCGTCTCGTCGGCGTCGCCGCCGTCGTCCATCCGGTAGTGGCTTTCATGACGCATGAAGTCCGTAAGGCAGCTTTGCCAGTTCCAGGCCGGGTCGTCGACCACTTCCGCCCAATGGTCATAGTCGCGGGCCTGGCCGCGCATGTAGATCATGCCGTTGATGCTCGAACAGCCGCCCAGCGTCTTGCCGCGCGGGTAGATCAGCGAGCGGCCGTTCAAGCCCTCGTCCGGCTCGGTCTTGTAGAGCCAGTCGGTGCGCGGGTTGTTGATACAGTAAAGATACCCCACCGGCACGTGAATCCAGTGGTAGTTGTCGCGCCCGCCCGCCTCGATGAGCAGCACCCGGTTGCCCGGGTCGGCGCTCAGGCGGTTGGCCATCAAACAGCCCGCGGTGCCGGCACCGATCACGATATAATCGAAGGTGTCGCCGGCGCCTTGGTTGGCGTTGTTATTGCGCGCTGCCATAAAACCTCCTGACTATTTAGCCGTGGGCATCATGAAGTCGGCGCCGTCGTCGATGGAGTCGGACCAGCGCTGCATGATCGATTTCTGTTTGGTGTAAAAGCGCACGCCCTCTTCGCCGTAGGCGTGGGTGTCGCCGAACAGCGAGCGCTTCCAGCCGCCGAAGCCGTGCCAGGCCATGGGTACCGGAATCGGCACGTTGATGCCCACCATGCCGACCTGAATGCGCCGGCCAAACTCCCGCGCCGCACTGCCGCTCTCGGTGAAAAGGCTCACGCCGTTGCCGAACTCGTGGGCGTTGATCAAGTCGATCGCGCTTTTGATATCCGGCACGCGTACGCAGGCGAGCACCGGGCCGAAGATCTCCTCTTTATAGATGGTCATCTCTGGCGTGACGTGGTCAAAGAGCGTGCCGCCCATCCAGAAGCCTTCGCCGTTGCCCTCGCCGGTCTGGCTCGAATCGAATTCGCGCCCGTCGACCACCAGCGTCGCGCCTTCTGCCGCGCCCTTCTCGATATAGCCGGTGATGCGCGCGTGGGCGTCTCTGGTGACGATCGGCCCCATTTCGGCGTCCTCTTGCATCCCGTCCTTGACCTTGAGCGTGCGGGCGCGCTCGGCAAGTTTTGCTACTACCTCATCGGCAATGTCATCGACCAGCACCGCCACACTGATCGCCATGCAGCGCTCGCCGGCGGAGCCAAACGCCGCGCCGACCAGCGCGTCCACCGCCTTGTCCAGGTGCGCGTCGGGCATCACCACCATGTGGTTCTTCGCCCCGCCCAGCGCCTGCACCCGCTTGCCGTGGCCGGCGGCGCGCTGATAGATCGCGTTGGCGATCGGCGTGGAACCCACGAACGACAGCGCTTGCACCTCAGGGTGATCGATCAGCGCCTCGACCGCCTCCTTGCCGCCCTGCACCACGTTGAACACGCCGTTGGGCAGGCCCGCCTGCTTTAGAAGGTCGGCGATCAGAAGCGAGGCGCTCGGGTCCAGCGGGCTCGGCTTCAGGATGAAGGTGTTTCCGGTGGCCAGCGCCACCGGAAACATCCACATGGGCACCATGGCGGGAAAGTTGAACGGCGTGATGCCCGCCACCACGCCAAGCGGCTGGCGCAGCGTCCAGTTGTCGATGCCGGTGCTCACCTGGTCGGTGTAATCGCCCTTGAGTAGCTGCGGCACGCCGCAGGCAAACTCGACGATATCGATGCCGCGGGCCACTTCACCCTGGGCGTCAGTCAAGACCTTGCCGTGCTCTTTGGTGATCGCCTCGGCGAGCTCGTCCTTGTGCGCGTTCAAAAGCGCCAGAAACTTGAACAGCACCCGAGCGCGGCGAATCGGCGGCGTATCCGCCCAAGCGGGAAACGCCTGGCTTGCGGCCTCGACGGCGCGGTTCACGTCAGCCTGGTTTGCCAGCGCCACCTGGCCGGTGGTTTGGCCGGTGGCCGGGTTGGTGACGCCCTGACGCTCGGCGGCGTCGCCGTCTACGCGCTGGCCGTTGATGTAGTGCTGAATCGCGGTGGACATAAGCTGCCTTTTGTTCGGTGATCGCTGAAGCGGTTTGCCGTGCGCTAAATTAGCGATACGGCCTAAACCCCTGGTTCATTCGAGCTTACCGCGCGCCGGGCCAGGATCAATTGAGTAATTCTTAAGCGCGATATAAGCTTTTCTGATAACAAAACGGGCCAAGGAGCTTTCATGCAGGAGTACGCCGCCCTGCGGGCGTTCGTAGCAGTGGCGCAAAGCGGCAGCGTCTCGAAAGCCGCCTCCCAGTTGCACCTGACTCAGCCCGCCGTCAGCCTAAAGTTGAAGCAGCTTCAGGCGCACTTGGGCCTAACCCTCTTTATCCGCCGCCCACAAGGCCTGGCGCTGACCCACGATGGCTTTGCACTGTTGCCCGCCGCGCGCCAGGCGCTGGCCAGCGCCCAGGCCTTCGAGCAGAGCGCCAGCGCCCTGCAACAGACCCTGCGCGGCAAACTCCGAGTCGGCACCATCGTCGACCCGGAGTTCATCCGCCTGGGCCACTTTTTGAGCCGGCTGATGGCCCGCGCACCGCAGCTCGAAACCGAGCTCGCCCACGGCATGAGCGGAAGCGTCATCACCCAAATCGAGCGGGGCGAACTCGACGTCGGTTTCATTCTCGCCCCGCCCGGCGAGGGCCCCGGCGTCGATACACTCGGGTTTCGCGAGCTGACCCACTTTCACTACCACGTAGTGGCCCCACCGGGCTGGGAGAACCGACTTTTGGATACCCGCTGGGAAGCGCTGGCGCGGCTTCCCTGGATCGTCACGCCCACGGACTCCGCCCACCACCGGCTTTTGAGCCTCGCCCTGGCCGAATGCGGCACCGCGCCCAATCGTGTGGCCCAGGTCGACCAGGAGGCGTGCATGCTGGATTTGGTGCGTGCAGGAGTAGGCTTGAGCCTGGCCCGCGACGCTCAGGCCATGGCCGAGCGCCAGCAAAACGGACTGGCGGTGGTTGACGATGTGCGCCTGCCCTGCGCGCTTAGCCTTGCCTGGCGACAGGACCGTGAATCCGAGCCGCCGATTCGCGCGGCGCTCGACACTCTGGATAGCGTTTGGCTCCACCGAATTTGAGCCGGCATTGCCGCTGGCAACCCGGCGTGAATCCTTCGGAACCATCCTTGCAGTCGAGTGATCAAAACGAGCTACGCTGGATAGGCCGAGCCTTTGCTCAGGCCTAATCCAGGCCTTTAGACATTCATGTTTGGCTAGCCCGGCGTTTGTCTACTAGGGTTAAGAGCGAACCAAATAGACCAGTCGGCTAATGGGTGATTCACCCAAGGGCTGGACGCGGGCTTTGTGGCCCGCACTCAAAGCGTTGATTAAAAGACAGGAGGTCTTATGAGCAACAGCATTACGACGGTCAATCCGGCCACCGGCAAAAACCTCGAAAGCTACACGCTGATGGACGAGAGCCAAGCGCTCAAGGTCGTCGAGCAGACCCACGAGGCTTTTCTACAGTGGCGGCTCAAGTCACTGGACGAGCGGGCAAAGGTCATCAAGGCGATCGGCAAGGCGCTTGCCGATAACAAGGAAGCCTTCGCCACGCTCATGGTCGATGAAATGGGCAAGCCGCCAGAAGAGGCGCGCCAGGAGATCGACCTGTGCGTCGGCATCTGCGACTACACTGCCGAGCACGGCCCGGACAAGCTCGCCGACGAGCAGCGCAAGCCCGGCAACGGCGAGCGCGGCATCGTGACCTACTCGCCGATAGGCGTGATTTACGGCATCCAGCCATGGAACTTCCCCGCCTATCAGGCGGTACGCTACTCGATCGCTAACCTGATGGCGGGTAACGGGGTGCTGTTGAAGCACGCCGAAAACGTCACCGGCAGCGGCCTGTTCCTCGAGAAGCTCTACCGTGATGCGGGCCTGCCGGAAAACGTCTTCCGCACGCTGGTCATCTCCCACGACGTATCGGACAAGATCATTGAGCACAAGCACGTGCGCGGTGTGACCCTGACCGGCAGCGACACCGCCGGCCGGAAGGTGGCTGCCAAGGCCGCCGAGAACCTGAAAAAGACCGTGCTGGAGCTCGGCTCCAATGACGCCTACCTGGTGCTCGACGACGCCGACCTGGATCTGGCGGTGGATACTTGCGTCACCGGGCGCGTGTTCAACGGCGGCCAGACCTGCGTGGCGGCAAAGCGCTTCGTGGTGACCGAGAAGAACTATGAAGCCTTCAAGGAGCGTTTCGTCGAGAAGATGAAGGCGCTCAAGGTCGGCGACCCGAAAGAGAGCGGCACCGACGTTGGCCCGATGGCTCGCGTAGATCTGCGCGATGGCCTGCACGACCAGGTCGAGAAAAGCGTGCAAAACGGCGCCAAAATCCTCTGCGGAGGCGAGAAGCCGTCTGGTCCCGGCGCGTTCTACCCGGTCACGGTGCTGGATAACGTCACCCCAGGCCAGCCAGCTTACGATGACGAGCTGTTCGGCCCGGTCGCCGCGCTGATTCGCGCAAAAGACGACGAAGACGCCATGCGCATCGCCAACGACAGCCGCTACGGCTTGGGCGGCGGCATCATCTCGAAGGACGTGAAGCGCGCCACCGAGCTTGCAAGCAAATACTTCGATACCGGCATGGTGTTCATCAACGGCTTCGGTGTGGCAACCCCGGAAATGCCCTTTGGCGGCGTGAAGGACTCCGGCTACGGCCGCGAACACGGCGGCTTCGGCATGCACGAGTTCGTCAATGCCAAGGCGGTCATCATCGTTCAGGAGTAAGGGGACGGTGTCGGCCTGAAAGGCCTTTACTAGCGTTACTGATTGACGCCGCAAGCGCTGCTTGCGGCGTTTTTTATGCGCGCGTCAAATAGCGCGCGGGGCGTAGGTCCGGCGGTAAACCAATAGCAGCGCGGCCAACAAAAGCCACGTCAAAAATGCGGCGATGACGTCGTCCAGCACTACGCCGAGCCCGCCGGGTGCGAACTCGGCCAGATGGATGGGCGGCGGCTTGATCGCATCGAGTAGCCGGTACACGATGAACGCGGCGGCCATTACCCAGAGCGTTCGCGTCGCCTTGAGACCAATCACGGCCAGCGGAAAGGCGACGATTTCGTCGAACACGATACTGCCGTAGTCGAGCCCGCCGTAGTAGCCGGAGGCGAAGTGGCAAACGAGTACGCCCAAGCCCAGCAGCAGCGCGTTAATCGCCATCTGATGGCTAATGCGAAAGCCCAGCAGCCACCAGGCCAGCGCCACGCCCCAAAGCGTGCCCACGGTGCCCGGGGCGAGCGGCGCAAATCCCACCCCCAGCCCCGTGGCCAGCGCAATGTTGAGCGCTTCGAGCATCAGCTCGCCTGGGCGGCTTTACGCTTGAGCCGGATCAGCGTTTCGCGATCGAGCCCCAGGGCATCGGCGAGCTGATCGATCCAGGCGTTTTCCATCTCGTGGCGCTCGCCGGCCACCGCCAAGCTGACCAGCATGATTTCCCGGGCCGCCTCGGGGGAATCCGCCTGCTCGGCAAGCGCGCTGGCATCCAGCGGCGCGCTTAGCTGCTTTTCTACCCAGGTGTAGAGCTCGTCGTCGGCGCCCAGATCACTCATTTTTTGGGTGACCCGGGTGCGCGTCTGCTCATCGCTTTGGCCGGTGGCGCGCGCGGTCAGGATCATCGCCTGCAGCAGTGTGCGGCTGCGCTGCTCCTGGTGCTCGCCGCTGAGCGAATCGATGTGCTCGCCGCCGGCGGTGCGGGCCTGGTCACGGTCCCATTCATCATCGGCACCGGTGCTCGGTCCGTTACGTAATTCCGAGCTTTGCCACGCGTTCCAGGCATACATACCGATACTTGCCACGATTCCATACTTGAGCGCCTTGCCGGTCAGCTTGCGGCCAGGCCTTGAGCCCATCAGCAGCGCCATGGCGCCGCCGCCCAGCGCGCTTCGGGTATCGAAGCCTGCGCGCGGCCGGGGCGACTGAGTGCGGTTTGGGCGCGGGCCGCGCGGACCCGGCGTCGGCTCGTCCAGCACGCCCTTGAGGCCCAGCTCGCCGCTGCCTTGCTCCATCAACTGCTTGAAAATACTGCTTGCGTTCATCCGTGGACTCCTTGATTCAGTGGAGTGGCAACCCGCCACCCTACCAGCAGGTTAGACGTTTTCGCTCCCTTTCACCTCTACCCAACGCCGTCGACGACCATTATCCGGCCTGAGCCGCCTGGCGCTCGAGCTCGGCGACCATCTGCTGATCCAGGTCGAGTTCCAGCGCGAGCTGGTCGAGCCAGGCTTTTTCCATCGGGTTCTGCTCGTCGCTCACCGCCAGGCTGATCAGGTACATCTCCCGCGCCGCCTGGGGCGAATCCGCCTGGGAGGCGAGCGCTTTGGCGTCGAGCGGGGCGTTGAGCTGCTGCTCGACCCAAGCGTGCAGCTCGTCGTCGGCACCGAGGCTATCGATCTGCTCGCCAATCAGCGCGCGCTCGTCGGCGTCGATATGGCCATCGGCGCGGGCGGCCATGATCATCGCCTGCAAAAGCTCGAGGCTGCGCCGCTCCTGAATTTCACCTTCGAGCACGTCAATCCGCTCGCCCTCCTCGCGACCGGATGCGTCGCCGTGGCTGCCCTTGGCCTGGTGGCTTTGCCACGCCTTCCAGGCGAGCATGCCGACGCCGGCGATCGCGCCGTACTTGAGCGCCTTGCCGCCAAGCTTGCGCCCGCGCTTGGAGCCCACCAGCATGCCCATGGCGCCGCCGCCGAGCAGGCTTTTGACATCCAGCCCGCTACCGCCGCCGCTGCTTTTGGCGCCTTCGCCGCCGCCGAACTGGCGCGAGAGGCCGTCGAGCACGCCCTTGACGTCTACCCCGCCGTTTTGGCTCTTGCCGCCCGCCTGCTTCATCAGCTGCTGTAAAATGCTGCTCGCGTTCATTGATTCCTCCTTGTCGTCGAGACGTCAACGTTCAATGGACCGCGCCCTTGATCGAGGTCGTACTGCCCAAGCGGTGCGCGGCTACTTCGATACGAACCGCCATCTGCTCCTTGAGTTCACTGACGTGGGAAATAATGCCGATCATGCGCCCGCTGGACTGCAGCTCGCAGAGCACCTCGATCGCCTGATCCAGCGCGTCCTGATCGAGGCTGCCAAACCCCTCGTCGATGAACAGCGTGTCGAGCTTGATGCCGCCGGCGTAGGCCTGGACCACGTCCGATAACCCCAGCGCCAGCGCCAGCGCCGCCATGAAGGACTCGCCCCCAGACAGGGTCGCCACCGGGCGCTGCTTGCCGGTGTAGGTGTCCGCCACGTCGAGCTCGAGCCCTGAGGCGCTGTTGCCTTTCGAGGGGTCTTCCCGGCGCACGAGCTGATAGCGCCCGCGGCTCATGCGGGTGAGCCGCTCGGAGGCCTGAATCAGGACGTCGTCGAGCAGCACGCCGAGCACGAAGCGCTGCAAACTGATGCGATGACCGGTGCGCCCGTTGGCCACGTCGCTAAGCGTGCCCCAAAGCCGGTACTCCGCCTCGAGCGCCTGCTGGGCCTCATGGGCAGCCTTGAGCTTCTCACGCACGCCGTTCAAGGCGTTCTGGCGCTCGCTTAGCCCGCGCCACGCCTCGAAAACCGCCTGCTCGCGAGCCAGGCTCGCCTCGACCTCTGACTCGAGTGCTGCCATGTCCGGCTCGGGCTGATCCGTGAGCCTGGCGTCGGCGCTGGCGATAGCTCCGGTAAGCTCGTCCAGGCGCCGCTGGTAGGCCTCGACGCGCTGGGCCGCCGCCTGGCGCGCCGGCTCTTCGAGCCGGGCGGCATCGAACGCGCGGGTGTCCGCGAAGGCGCTCGCCGCCAGCGCCTTCTGCCACTCGGCGCGGGCGCTTTCGAGCGCCTGCTCGGCCTGTTTGAGGCGCGTTTCGCCGCCGCTTGCGCGCTCCTCGGCGCGAGCCTGCAGGGCCACGCTTTCGTCGTGGGCCTTTCGGGCACCGGCGTGGGCCGTTTCGATCTCGCTGATCTCGGCGGCAAGCGCCTGGATACTGGTGCGAAGCGCCTGCGGGTCGCGGGCGTCCGCGGGCAGCGCCTCGCTGAGCTGGTCGCGCTGAGTCAAAAGGCGAAGCGCCTGCTCTTTCGCCGCATCCCGCTCAGTCTGAGACGCTTTCAGCGTTTGATCCTGAGCGCTCCAGTCGCGGCGCAGCGTCTCGCGCTGAGTCGACAGCGCGTCGATCTCGCGCTCGACGCTTTCGCGCCGCGCCGCGCTGGCCTCAAACGTCGAGACGGCGCGCTCAAGCTCGCCTAACGGCGCACCGGCCCACTCGCCAAGCGCCTGGCTCAGGCGGCTTCGCTGCTCGGCGTGCTGGCGGGCATCGAAGCGCGCCGTCTCCAGCGCGCGCTCGGCGTCCTGCTGCGCCTGGCGGGCGCTGGCCGCCTGGGCTCTGGCCTGCTCTACCTGCTCTTTAGTGACGATATCACCGGAAGGCTTCGCGGGCGCCGGGTGATCAGAGCTTCCGCACACCGGGCAAGGGGCATCCACTTGGAGCGTTTGCGCCAAAAACGCCGCCTGGCCCTGGTGCCAGCGCATCTCGCACTCGGTGGCGGCGCGTTCGGCGTGGCGGGTCTGCGCCTGGCACTGCTCGAGGGTTTGCGCCGCGCGCTGCTCGCCGGTTTGGGTCTGGCGCTCCTTGTCGGCCAGCGCCTCGAGTTCGCGGCGCGCCGCAAGAAGCTCCCGATGGCGATTGAGCTCCGCCGGCGCCCCGGCCAGGCGTTGATACTCCGCCTGAAGCGCCTCGAGACGCTGGCTGGCCGCCTCGCCCTGCCGGCGAATCTCCTCCAGGCGCTGCGTGTGCTGCTGGAAGGTGGACGCCGCCTGCTGATGCGCCTGGTCGGCCTGGCGGGCCCGCGCGGCGAGCTCCTCCAGCGCTTGGCCCTTTTCGAGGTACTCGCCGAGCGCCCGGCGGCGCTCGGTACGTTCACTGAGCTGCTCGAAACGCGCTGTCGCCTCGGCCAGCGCCGCTTGCGCTTTCGCCGTGCGCCCGCGCTGATCATCGAGCCCCGCCTGGGCCTGGCGCTGCTCTTCTCGCGCCGCTTCCAGCGCTTTTCGTGCTTGGGCCTGGGCCTCGAACGGTGCGCGAAGCGCTTGGGCGCGCTCGTTTTGCGCCAGGCGCTGGCGCTCGCCTTCGATGGCATCACTGCTTTCCAGGTGCGCGCTCTTTTCACGCACCAGCGCCTCCCGCGCCTGGCGCTGGCGCTCGATCTCTTTACCTGCGTCGCGGCGCTGCTCCGCCTGGCGGCGCTCGCGCTTGGCGGCCTCGAAGCCGGCGGTGGCCTCCTCGACCCGGGGCGAAAGCGCGGCAAGCTCTTCATCGAGGGCGGCCTCGCTTTCGAGCTCGCCACCGGCCAGCAGGCCGCTAATGTGCTCGCGGTGGCTTTTGACCCGAGCGACGATCCCCTTCGAGCGCTCCAGCAGCTCATCCTCGATACGCTTGAAGATCTGCGTTTGAAACAGTCGGGCGAAAATCTTTTCGCGCTCGCTGGACGGCGCGACCAGCAGCTCACGGAACTTGCCCTGGGGCAGCACCATCACCTGGCGAAACTGTTTGACATCCAGCCCCAGCAGCGCCTGAACCTGAGCGTTAGCCTCCCCCACGTTTTTGGCCACCAGGCACGTCTGCTCCTCGAGCGCCTCGTTGAGCTGCCAGAGCTGGGCTTCGGCGTTTTGCGTGGTGGTGCCTTCGCCGCGCGCCTTGGGGCGCTCCTGCTGGGGTACGCGGCGCAGGCGGTAAAGGCGCTCCTGCAGGCGAAAATCCAGCGTCACCTCGGTGAGAAGGGTTGGGCTTGCGCTGTCGCAGCGCATCTCCGTGCCGGTGCGCTCCTCGCCGGTGGTCTGGCCGTAAAGCGCAAAGCAGATGGCGTCGAGAATCGAGCTCTTGCCGGCGCCGGTGGGGCCGTTGATCAGAAAGAGCGGGTGGCGGCCCAGAGCGGTGAAGTCGAGGCGCTCGACCCCGGCAAAGGGGCCGAAGGCCTGCATGGTGAGCACGAGTGGGGTCACGAGCCGCCCTCCGCCTTGTTGAGCTCTGAAATCAGCGCTCGCACGACCGTTTTCTGGTCGTCGTCGAGCGCTTCGCCGCTGGTCTGCTCGAAGAAGTCGCTGAACATGTCCAGCGCGCTGAAGTGGAGCTTTTCGCGGTCGAGCTGCTGGGCGCCGCGCGCCTCGAGCATGCCCGGCTTCTCCAAATGGAGCACGTTGGGGTAGAGCGCGCGCAGCTTGCTCATCGGGTCGAGAATGGCGTGGCGGTCTGTCAGGCGCACCAGCAGGTAGTCCTCGCGGCGCTCGACAGCCTCGTTTTGTGCCTGGGCCAGCAGGTGTTCAAGCTCACCTTCGAGCACGCGCACCTCGCGCCTGGGGGCGAGCGTGCGCCACTCGAACGTAAGCTTGCCGTCGGCGTCGATATCGACCAGCGTTACGCCCTTTCGCTGGCGCGCCTCGGAAAAGCTGTATTTCAGCAGCGAGCCGCTGTAGCGGATGTGCTCGCTGCCGCGGTACTGCGGGCCGTGCAGGTGGCCAAGGGCCACGTAGTCAAAGCCCCGCATCGGCTCCCAGGCCACGCTCTCCGCCCCGCCGAGATTCAGCGGGCGCTCGGAGTCCGAGGCCGCGGCGCCGTCGACGAAGCAGTGGCTCATCAGAAACGTCGGGCGGCTCTTTTGGCGGGCGGCCTCGATACGCTCGAGTAAAAAGCGGTGGGCGCTGTCGAAGTCGCGCGCCTCGCACTTGAAGGTGCTGCGCACGTGCTCCGGGTCGGCGTAGGGAATGCCGAAGATATCGACCGTCACTCCGTTCGCCTCGAGGGTGACCGGCGTGTCGATTCGGTCGAGCTCTGAGAGGATATAAAGCCCGGCCTTCCTGAGATGGCGGGCGCCGAAGCGCAGCCGCTCGGCGCTGTCGTGGTTGCCGGAGATCATCACTACCGGCAAGCCCCGCCGGTCGCAAAGCTCATAAAGTACGTCATCGAGCAGCGTCACGGCACCGGCGGGGGGAATGGCGCGATCGAAGATGTCGCCGGCGACCAGCACCGCATCGACGCCGTCACGATCGACGATCTCGATGAGCTGGTCGAGTACGAAGCGCTGGTCATCGAGCAGCGATACGTTGTGGAAAAGCCGCCCCAGGTGCCAGTCCGCGGTGTGCAGTAGTCGCATGGCATCGCCCTAATGAAAGTGCCCGCATCTTATCATCGACCTCCACGCCCGGGCACTTGCTCGACGGCGGTAGTGAACGCCTATGGCGCGATGGGCAGGTCGCGCTTGTGCTGGGTGCGCTCGAACGTCTGCACGATGGTCTTGCGCGCTGCGCCGTCGATCGCCTCGCCGGTCAAAAAGGCGTCGATCTCGGCGTAGGTCACGCCCAGGGCGTCTTCGTCGGCGAGCTGCGGCTTCAGGGTTTCGAGATCCGCGGTGGGCGGCTTTTTCACCAGCGCTTCTGGTGCGCCAAGCTCGGCGCCGAGGCGGCGCACCTGGTCCTTGGTAAGCCCGGCCAGGGGCACCACGTCGCAGGCGCCGTCGCCGAATTTAGTGAAAAAGCCCATCAGCGCCTCGGCGGCGTGGTCGGTGCCGACCACCAGCCCCGCGTGGGCGCCGGCCACCGCGTACTGCGCCACCATGCGCTGGCGCGCCTTGATATTGCCCAGCACGAAATCGCGCTGGTGCTCGTCGCGAAACACGAGACCGCCCTCCTCGAGCGCTTGGAGCGCGGCGTCGCTGGCGGGCTTGATGTTCACCGTGAGCAGATGATCGGCGCGAATGAAGTCGAGCGCCTGCTGGGCGTCGTTTTCATCAGCCTGCACGGCGTAGGGCAGGCGCATGGCGTAGAACTCGGCCTCGAGGCCCTCGGCGCGGGCTCTCTCTACCGCGAGCTGGCAAAGCCGCCCGGTCACGGTGGAATCGACGCCGCCGCTAATGCCGAGCACCAGCGTACGCAGGCCAGTCTCCTTGAGGCGCTGGTAAAGAAACGCCACGCGCCGCTCGATCTCCTCGTTCACATCAATCGACGCTTTGACGCCGAGGGCCTGGCGGATACGGGTCTGCTGATCGCTTTGCGAGTCCATGCGGTTCTCCTTTTCAAGATTTAAAGCCCACTGCCTTGAGCGTTTCATCCAGCGTAGCGAGGCGGCGCTCATCTGCCAACGGGCCCGGCGCCTTTCGCCACGTTTTGGTTCGCCCAACGAAAAGCCCCCGCATCGGGCGGGGGCATGAGGCTTGAGTGCTAAACGCTTGCGACTTAGTTGCGAAACGCGTCCGGGTACACCGTCAGATCCACGCTCCAAAGTGCCGGGAGCAGGAAGTAGGTCGCGGCCACGATCAAAATCAGCGCGATGATATTGAGCCAGAAGCCGTTGCGCACCATTTCGGCGATGGTGATCTTGCCGGTGGCGAAGATGATCGCGTTGGGCGGGGTGCCGACCGGCAGCATGAAGGCGCAGTTGGCCGCCATGGCCGCCGGCACCATCAGCACGAACGGATGCACGTTCAGCGCCAGCGCCAAGGAGGCCAGTACCGGCAGAATCATGGTCGCGGTCGCGGTGTTGGAGGTGATCTCGGTAAGGTAGAGCACCATGGCGGCGGAGAGCAGAATCACCATCAGGAAGTTGACGCCTTCCAGCACGCTCATCTGATCGCCCATCCAGGCAGCCAAACCCGACGAGTTGAAGCCGGCAGCGATCGCCAGGCCGCCACCGAAGAGCAGCAAAATGCCCCAGGGCACGTCACGGGCGATGTCCCAATCCAGCAGGCAGCCGCCCTTGGTGCGCGAGGGAATCAAGAAAAGCGCCACCGCCGCGGTGATCGCGATCATGGTGTCGTTGATACCGGGGATATCGATGATCTGGCCCTGCCACAAAAACGAGCGGGTGATCCAGAAAAACGCCGCCAGCAAGAACACGGCCAGCACCGCTTTCTCCTCGAAGCTGGTGCGCCCGAGCGCCTTCATCTCCTTATTGATCAGCTCCTTACCGCCGGGCAGATGGCCCAGGTTCATCGGGTAGATAAAGCGCGTGAGCATGATCCAGCCGATGAACAGCAGCACGACCACGACCGGAAAGGCGAACATCAGCCAGCTGGCAAACGAGATTTCATAGCCGAACAGCTCGCTGACCACGGCGGCCAGAATGATGTTGGGAGGCGTGCCGATCAGCGTGCCCAGCCCGCCGATAGTACCGCCGTAGCCGACGCCGAAAATCAGCGCTTTGCTGAACTTGTCAATCTCACCGCTGTGATCGCCGTCGCTCTTGGCAAGCTCCTGGGTGACCTGATAGACGATCGCGGTGGCGATCGGCAGCATCATCATCACCGAGGCGGTGTTGGACACCCACATCGAAAGAAAGCCCGTGGCGGCCATGAAGCCGAACACGATGCTATTGATGCTGGTGCCGAGTATGGAAATGATCGTCAGCGCAATACGCTTGTGCAGATCCCACTTCTCCATCGCCAGCGCGATCAAAAAGCCGCCCAAAAACAGAAAGACGATGGGATTACCGTAGGCGGCGGTGACCGCGCTGCCCTCGAGCGCCCCGGTAATGGGCAGCAGTATGATCGGTAAAAGCGAGGTCGCCGGAATCGGAATGGCCTCGGTGATCCACCAGATAGCGACCCACAGCGTGGTCGCCAGTACCATGCGGCCTTCGAAGCTTAAGTCTGCCGGCTCAAAAAACAGCACCGTCAGCGCGAACATCAAAGGCCCCAGCACGAGCCCAATGGACTGCGCACGGTTGTAGGCCGGCGGGCGCGGCGAGGGGTTGGGGTTTTCATCGGGAGGTGTCGGCGTGCCTGAACCGCCTTGCGCCCCGTTCGCGCCGGGGGCACCGGAGGTCGGCAGCGCGCAGAGAAGAAGGTTTTTGGCCTGATAATGATAGTGCCAAAGCTGGTCCCAGACCGATAGGGTGGCCGTTTTGAACATGGGGCAGTACCGCTTGGTATTGAGTGAGCAGTAAAGACGCTTCGCGACAGCGCCTTGAGATGGCTAAAACAGCGTCGCCGATTTTAGAGCGCCCTTTATTCCCTGCAAGCGGCGATTAGTCCAGCGAATTAGCCTCGATTAATACCAAAGTCTAACAACTTTAGTTGAATACACCGCCTGCTCCTTTTATATGCGCGACTGCTTAACAAAAATCGACGCGCGGGCTGGCTCAGGACCATCGCCTTTGATATTAGCCGGTTAGCGAGCGAACGTTTCTCACATGCCGTTTTGATGACCTTCAGGTTAACTTTTTGTACAACTTTCATGAACGCTGGACCCGGTGCATGGTCTATACTTTCGCCAAGACCCAGAGAATGTCTGTACAAGCATCGGGCTGGTCGTAAAACACGTACGAGGGGATTTACTCAAATAGTTTACGCTCAAGGAGTTAAGATGATACGCCAACATCTTTTCAATGGGGCTCAGCCAGGAAGCCCAGAGCATCTTGAAAAATATCTAAGCGAACAGAAACTTAGGAGAGAAAAAGAGAGCAACACGGAGTTTTTATGGCTGACCGCCGCCTCTTTTCTCGCCGGAAGCTTGGCAACGCTTGCCTTCGTAGTACCGCTTTAAGACCCCATTTGTACAGCGAAAACCCCGCCACCGTGAGCGGGTTTTTTTTATACGTGGAGATTTTTTCGACAGGGCCAAAATTGGTGATTGCTTCTGCTGGTGAGGTGTATTACTGTGAGTTGGTACAAGACACGTATAAATAAATACTTTACCAAGTATCAGCATTCACAAGGAGTGGTGGCATGCACAGATTACAACTGGAAAACATTTCGGAAGCCGGCCTGCAAATGGCGATCAAGGAAATCCGCAGCGAAATGTTTGATACCCCGCATACGGACTTTACCATTGCCAAAATGTTGAGCCATTGCGGTCATTTCTCTTCCGCAGAACTGTATCTCGACGAGATGCTGATGAAGTGGGGCTCGTCTCCTGACGTGGTCGAGTTGATCAACAAGGGCTACTCCATGGTCGATGCCATGAGCGCGACCGCCAAGGCCCAAATTGCTAGCCCGGTAGCGGCCCACCAAACCAGCGTTGAGACTGAAGCCGCCGTGGCATAACGTTGTAACGGCCGAGAACTGATAAAAACGGCTTGCTTTCCGGATGAAAGCAAGCCGTTTTTTTGTGTCCGCTCTTTAAAAACGCCTACGTCGTTTCGAGCTCGTCGTTTTTTTCTCTTAATGCCCCCGCCCTGCCCCTTCGCTGCTAGAATGCCCGCCTTTCGCGAGCGTCGCGCAGCGCGTCGGCGCCTTGTCCTGACTGACCAAGAGCTTTGCAATGATTGCGACTGCCCAAGCGGCGCTTCGGCCTTTATTACGGCTGGGCCTGATTTCTCAAATTCTCATCGGTATCGCCGTCGGCGTTGCGCTGGCGCTACTTTCGCCGGCGGTGGCGACCCGCGTGGCACTACTTGGCCAGCTATTCATCAGCGCGCTGCAGGCGGTCGCGCCGATTCTGGTGTTCGTGCTCGTGATGGCGGCAATCGCGGCACACCAAAAGGGCCGACCCACCCAGATACGCTCGGTGCTGGCGCTTTACGTCATCGGCACGCTGATCGCGGCGTTGATCGCGGTGAGCGCGAGCTTTTTGATGCCCACCGAGCTTGCGCTCGATGCGCCTCGTGCCGATGGCAACCCGCCGGGCGACATCATCGGCGTGCTGCGCGACCTGCTGCTCAACGCGATCGCCAATCCGGTCAGCGCGCTGATGGAGGCCAACTTCGTGGCCATTCTGGTGTGGGCTGTGGGCCTGGGGCTTGCACTGCGTCAGGCGAGCGACACCACGCGCCGGGCGCTTTCGGATCTCTCCGGGGCGGTCACCCAGCTCGTTACGCTGGTGATTCGTCTGGCGCCGCTGGGCATCTTCGGCCTGGTGGCGGGAACGCTCGCGGAGTCCGGCGTCTCAGCGCTGCTCAAGTACGCCCAGCTGCTGGGGATCATCGTGGGCTGCATGGGTGTGGTCGCGCTCATTACCAATCCGCTGCTGGTCTACATTGTTACCCGGCGAAACCCCTACCCACTGGTGTTGACCTGCCTGCGAGAAAGCGCCATCACCGCCTTTTTCACCCGAAGCTCCGCGGCCAACATTCCGGTGAATCTGGAGCTTTGCCGCCGGCTGGATCTCGACGCCGATACCTACTCGATCTCGATACCGCTGGGCGCGACCATCAACATGTGCGGCGCGGCGATCACCATTACCGTGATCACGCTGGCCATGACCCACACCCTTGGCATCGGCGTCGACTTTCCGACCGCGCTGCTGCTGTGCGTGGTCTCGGCGCTGGCCGCCTGTGGGGTTTCCGGCGTGGCCGGCGGCTCGCTGATGCTGATTCCCATGGCGGCGAGCCTGTTCGGCATCTCGACGGAAGTGGCAATGCAGGCCGTGGCGATCGGTTTCGTGATCAGCGTCGTGCAGGACGCCACCGAGACCGCGCTGAACTCCTCGACCGACGTGCTCTTTACCGCCGCTGCCTGCCGCGCGAAAAAACCAGCCGCCTGATTTATCACTCCGCGCCTGCCTTTTATCTCTTCTCTCATCTTTTTATTAGCCACGCCGGGTTGACGACCCGGCGTTCTTTTTATAAAACGTTTCTTATATAAAGCGTTCTCTAAAAAGAACACTTCAAAAATAGCACGACGCTAAATTCGCGAACGGTTCACCATGAAAGAAGAAACGTTACGCACGCTAGGGGCGCACCTTCAGCGTTTGCGCCTGGCGCGCGGGCTGTCGCTGAGCCAGCTGGCAAGCGCGGCGGGCATGGCCAAGTCCAACCTGAGCCGGCTCGAGCAAGGCAACGGCAACCCGACGCTGGACACGATCTGGCGCCTGGCGGTGCAGCTCGGAGTGCCCTTCGGCGCCCTAATTGCGCCGGTCGACGAGGCGCTGGGCGACGACGACGTACAGCTCACGCTGATCGAGCAGGGTCAGGGCACGCCCCAAGTCGACGCTTACTGGATGGGGTTCGCACCCCATACCGAGCGCCAGGCCGAAGGGCACACCCCAAACACCGTCGAGACGCTGTTCGTCATTAGCGGGCATATCGAGGCGGGTGAATACGGCGCACTGCGCACGCTGGCCCCCGGTGACAGCGCTCGATTCAACGCCGACCGGCCGCATTTTTATCGCACCCAACACGAGCGCGCCACGCTGCTCGTCACCATTACTTACCACTAGCCATTCGCGTCAATCGCTATCACGTACCACTCGCTACCACGTACCAATCACTATCACGCACCACCCGCTACCGCTTATTACGCACCACTAATAACAGCTCAAAGGCATCGAGGTCCCATGCGCGCGTCCACCGAATCCAGTGCCCGCTCCCACGCCGTTTGGCACGCCGCCCTTCAGGGCGCGCGCGAGGGCATTCCGCTGCTGGGCGGCTACATACCGGTATCGCTGTCGTTCGGGCTGGTGGCGACCCAGGCGGGCTTTACGACGTTCGAAGCGGCGGCGATTTCGCTTTTGATCTACGCCGGCGCCTCGCAGTTTCTGTTTGTGGGCATGATCGCCACCGGCGCGCCGCTTTGGCTGGTCGTTGCGTTGACGCTGCTGATCAACGCGCGCCACTTGGTGTATGGCCCGAACCTGGCCGCGCTGCTGCCCCGAAGCCGCCACTGGCTCTGGCTGATGCACGGGCTGACCGATCAGGTCTTCGCCCTGGCGCTGACGAGACTCCCAGCGCTCGACCCCGCGCGGCGGTTCGGCTGGTTTTTAGGCTGCGCGCTGATGGCCTGGGCGGTTTGGGTAGTGGGCACCGTGGTGGGCGCGGTGGCCGGCGAGGCGGTGACCGCGTACTGGCCGCTGCTGGGCGAGATCATGCCCTTCGCTCTACCGGCACTGTTTCTTGCCATGACCGCGCCGCGGTTTGTCGATCTGCGCTGGTCGCTGGCGCTTATCGCCACGATTATCGCGTCGCTGGCGCTGACGCTGACCGGCGCCAGCAACGTCGCGATTCCGCTGGGGGCGGCGTGCGGGGCGCTGTGCTTTTACGCGGTGCGGTTTTCCGCCAGGAGGCGCGCATGAGTATCGAGCTTTGGATCGCCGTGGCGCTGTCGGCGCTCGGCACGCTGCTGATTCGTGTGGCGCCGTTTCTCTGGATGCAGCGCCGGCTCGATCAAAGCGATGGCCCCACGCCGCTGCCGGAGTGGCTGGCCATTCTCGGCCCCCTGATGATCGCCGCCGTGCTGGGCGTGTCGATCGTTCCAGTCAACCCCAACGCCACGTCCTGGCTTGCCACCGCGCTGGGGCTTTTCGCTACGGTGCTGGTTTGGCGGCGCACCCGCTCGCTTGGCTGGCCGGTGGCGGCGGGGGTCGCGGTGTTTGGCATCGCGGTGTTGAGCGCTTCGCTCATCGCTTAGCATAACGCCTGATAACGCTTTGCATTCTCTTCTAGCGCGTGACAACATCGCCTCTTTTGATTGGGTACCCTTCGTGGCGATCACACCGCGCCTTCGCGACGACGGCCTTACGCGCCGTCGACTTCTCACCGTTTGCACGGGGCTTGGCGCCCTGCTGGCCGCCCCCGGCGCTATGGCGCTTTCGGCTGACACCTTGGCACACGATGCGTCAGTGCGCGATACATCGGTGCGCGACGCCTCCTCACCCGAGACCCTGCGCATCGTCACGCTTTTTCAGGGGGCGACGGACAACGCCGTGGCGCTGGGACTGACGCCCATCGGCGTGGTGGATTCATGGCTCGAGCGGCCGATGTATCGCTACCTGCGAGACGATCTGGCCGGGGTGGAGCACGTGGGCCTCGAAACCCAGCCCAATCTTGAGAAGATCGCCTGGATTTCCCCCGAGCTGATTGTTGCCAGCGACTTTCGCCACGCCCGGGTCGCCCCGCTTCTGCGCGCCATCGCGCCGACGCTTTCCATGCCCACGGTGTTCGATTTCAAGATCACGCTGAGCCAAATGGCCGAGGCCACCGGGCGCGAGGCGCGCGCCGAGGCGCTGCTTGCGCGCTGGGATGCGCGAGTCGCCGACTTTCGCCGCCAGATCATGGAGCGGTTCGGCAGCGAGTGGCCGCAAAAGGTGGCGGTGGTGCGCTTCAAGAGCGATCACCTGCGTATCTACACCAGCGGCTTCGCCGGCTCGATTCTCAGCGAGCTGGGCTTTGCACAGTCCAAGACACTGACCGCCCAAAGCTGGGGGATGAAGCTGACAAGCCCAGAGAACATTCCGGTGCTGGACGCCGACGTGATGTTCGTGCTGCTCGAGCCGGATGACCCGGCCATCGCCGACAACTACCGCCGCTGGTCGGCGCATCCGCTTTGGCAGCGGCTGACGGCGGTCGAGCGTGACCGGGTATTCGAGGTCGAGCCGGTCAGTTGGATGATGGGCGGCGGCATCCTGGCCGCCAATGCCATGCTCGACGACCTTTACCGCCATTACCAGCTTCGCCCTTCCGCGTTTGGCGAAAGCGCCTTCGCGGCCGGTAGGGAGAACGCCCCATGCTGAGCCATACATCGAGCCGGGCGCTCGGGCTGCTTGTAGGCGCGCTTGCGCTGCTGGCGGCGTTTCTGGCAAGCGTGATGCTGGGCACCACGCCAATCGCCTTGAGCGCCCTGCCCCAGGCACTTTTCCACTACGACCCGGGCCGGGTAGATCAGATCATCCTGCTCACCGAGCGCATCCCGCGAGCCTGCGTGGCCGCGCTGGTCGGCGCGAGCCTTGCCGTAGCGGGGGCTTTGATGCAGACCGTGACCCGCAACCCGCTCGCCTCTCCCGGGATTCTGGGCATCAACGCCGGCGCCATGTTCTTCGTGGTGGTGGCGGTGTCGCTTGCGCCGCTGAGCACGCCGGGGCAGATCGTCTGGGCGGCGCTTTTAGGCGCCCTGTTAGCGGCCGGCCTGGTGGTAGCGCTGGCCCGCGGCCGCCAGGGGGAGTTTTCACCGCTTCGCGTGGTGCTGGCCGGCGTCGCGGTCACGGCGCTGTTCGTGTCGTTCAGCCAGGGACTTCTGGTGATCGATCAGCAGAGTTTCGAGAGCGTGCTTTACTGGCTGGCGGGCTCGGTGTCCGGGCGCGACCTTCATCTGGTGGCGCCGCTGCTACCGCTGTTTCTGGGCGGTCTCATACTCAGCGCGCTGCTCGCCGGGCGCGCCAACGCGCTGCTGCTGGGCGACGACCTGGTCACCGGCCTTGGCATGTCGGCGACGACCACCAAGCTGCTGCTGGGCGCGGCGGTCATCGTGCTGGCGGGAAGCTCCGTGGCGCTGGCGGGGATGATCGGTTTCGTGGGCTTGATCGTGCCGCACATGGCGCGCGGGCTCTTCGGAGTTGACCACCGCTGGCTGCTGCCCGCCTGCGTGCTGCTCGGGGGGGCGCTGCTGCTGCTGGCGGACGTCGCCGCGCGCTTCGTGATGCCGCCCCAGGAAGTACCCGTGGGCGTGATGACCGCGCTGCTCGGCACCCCCTTCTTCATTTACCTGGCAAGGCGCAGGCTGGCCGCCCAATGAACATGAACGCTTCTTCGCGCACAGCGCCCGCCGCGCTCGCCTCCTTTCGCGCCACGCTGCTATCGCTTTTTCTACTATTGATCGCCAGTGCGACGCTGTCGCTGTGTCTGGGCAGTTTTCCGACCTCGCCGGCCCGAGTGGCCGAGGCGTTAATCGCGCCGTCAAAAAGTGATATCGCCTTCATCGTCTGGGAGCTTCGTCTGCCGCGCATCGCGCTGGCGGTGCTGGTCGGCGCGGCGCTAGCCGTGGCCGGGGCGCTGTTGCAGGCGATCGTGCGCAACCCGTTGGCCTCGCCGGACGTGATCGGCATCACCAGCGGCGCCGCCTTCGCCGCGGTGGCGTTTCTGGCGCTGCTGGGGTCGACCTTAAGCATCCACTGGCTGCCCGTGGCGGCGATGCTCGGCGCGCTGGCTGCGGCCTTTGCAGTGATCGGGCTAAGCTGGCAACGGGGCATTCGCCCGACGCGCATGGTGCTGGTGGGGATTGGTCTGGCGGCGGCGCTGGGCGCGGGGACGACGATGATGATCGTGATCGGCGACGACGCGGCGGCCATGGCGGCCTATGTCTGGCTCACCGGCAGCCTTTACGGCGCGCAGTGGGACGATGTGCGGGGGCTACTGCCTTGGCTTTTGGTGACGCTGCCGGTTTGCTTGATGCTTGCCCGCCACGCCGATGCCATGGCGCTGGGCGACGACGTGGCGCTGGGGCTAGGGGTGGCCATCACGCGCAGCCGGTTGGCGCTTTTAACCTGCAGCGTGGTACTGGCGGGCGCGGCGGTGGCCTTTGCCGGGGGCTTGAGCTTCGTTGGGCTGATGGCGCCGCATCTCGCGGCCAGGCTAACCGGTCGCCATCTGGCAAGGCTTGTGCCCGCCGCCGCGCTGGTCGGCGCGCTCATCGTGCTTTGCGCCGACCTGCTGGGGCGGGTCGCCTTTCTGCCCAAGGATTTGCCGGCGGGAATCTTCGTGGCCGGCATCGGCGCGCCCTTTTTCGTCTATCTGCTGTATAGAACGCGCTAGAAATCCAGACGATAGCCCAGCGTCAACGTGCGCCCGCGACCGGCGAAGTAGCGCTCGTCGTTAACCAGCGCGCTCTGCGAGTAGTAGGTCACGTACTGCTCGTCGAGCAGGTTGGACACCCCGACGTTCATCTGGCCGACCGGCAGTCGATAGCCGATCGCCGCGTCCATCAGCAGGTAGCCGTCGAACTCGCGGTTCGCCTCATCGAAGGTTTCATCGAAGGCGTAGTTGGCCTGCACGAAGGTGGAGAGGTCATCGGTCCAGTTCGCTGACCAGCTGGCGGTCAGACGATCCGGCGAGACATCGAGCCCCGAGAGCTTGGCATCCAGGTTTCCGTCCTCGTTGCTGTCATAGCGCCCGTCCATGCGCGAGTAGGCCACCCGGCCGGAGTGGCGGTCGTTGAACTGGTAGTCCAGCGCGGCCTCGACGCCCTTGATCTCGGTCTCCTGGCGCTGCATGTAGAAGACGTCGTCGATCTCGGTCAGGCGGCTACCGAAGTCGGACGAGGATTCGTAGTAGCTGAGCTCCGCCGCCAGGCGGCCGTTCTCGAAGCGTACCCCGGTTTCGATGTTGTCGGTGACGATCGGGGCGAGGTTATCGATGCTGCCAACGGACTGATTCGGCGTGCTGATGCCGCGAAGCGCGCGCCCCACATCGGGAATCGAGAAGCCTTCGGAGTAGTTGGCGAACAGGCTCCAGTGCTCGACCGGGCTCCAGACCGCGCCCAGGTTATAGAGCGTTTCGTTGAAGCTCGGGTCGCCGCCTTCCACCGCCACGCCGTTGTTGGCCGCCACGGTGCGGTAGCTGTCGATGTCGAGCTTTGCGTACTCGTAGCGCGCGCCGGCGGAGAGCAGAAGCGAGTCGACCGGGCGCAGGTCGGCCTGCACGAACGGCGAGAGATCGGTGTAGTCGGTGGGCGGCACGTAGGTGCGATCGCTGGTGTACAGGTACTGCTCGGTTTCATCGAACAGCGTATCGAAGCCCAGGGTTACCTTCAGGCGTTCGTCCCACAGATCGTCGCGGGTCAGCGAGACCTTGGTGCCGAACTTGGTGGTCGCCGCCAGGGTCTGGTCGAAGTAGGTGCCCACCGGCGCCAGCGCCGGGTCCTGAAAGGTCGCCGAGTCGGTCGCGCCGAACAGCGCCTCGTAGTCCTGGTAGAACGCTTGGGCGCTGAGCTGCATGCCGGCTAAATCGAAATGGTCGTAGCCAAGCCCGGTCGTCCACACCCGGTTGTAGGGCGCATCGCCTTCGGGGGTGCCGCGCAGCGAGGTCGTGACCACGCCGTTCGCGCGGTCGCCTGTAACGCTTAAGTAGTCGTTGTGGCCTTCGATATCGTAGTGATTGAGCGTGAACTGCAGGCGCTGGTCGTCGTCGATCCAATAGGCGAGCTTGCCCAGCAGATCATACGAGCGCGAATCCATGAGATCGCCCTGGGTGTTGTCTACCCCGACCGCGTCGCCGTTGCCGTCCAGAAACAGCCCCTGGTCTTCCACACTTGCCGAAAACAGATAATCCACGTCGCCGCTGTTGCCGCTCACGCCGTAGCCCGCCTTGTAGCTCAGCGTCTCGCTGTCGAGCTCACGAGTGGGCGTGGTGATCTGCCCCTCTACGTACTGGTTGAAGGAGCCGGGTTCCGGGCGCTTGGTGATCAGGTTGATCACCCCGCCCGCCGCGCCCACGCCGTTGGTGGCGTTGGCGCCCTGGATCACTTCGATCTGCTCGACCATCGAGAAATCGATGGCGTGCGCCTCGCGCCCGGTCGGGCGCAGCGGGTTGGATTGGGGAATACCGTCGATCAGGATCAGCGGCGTGCGGCCTCTCAGCGTCTCGCCGCTGCCGCTCATCTTCTGGCGGCTGGGTGAGTAGGACGGCAGCAGGTTGCTGAGTATCTGCGACGAATCGCTGGTCATCTGGCGCTGCTGGGTGATCTCCTCCTCGCTAATGATGCGCACCGTCTGCGGCGAGTCTTCCACGGTTGCATTGGTGCGCGAGGCGGTGACCACCATGGTCGGCTCAGCGCTGCTGCGCCCGGCGGGCTCGGTTTGTTGAGCGAAGCCCTGCGTCGCTGCCACCAGCCCGGCGAGGGTGACCGTTGGCCAGATGGCCATGCGTTTATCGATATTCACCTTGTCCTACCCCTTTTTTTAACAGCTTTTTTTCACCGCTTTTTAAGCCGCTTTTCGATGTGCCTTGTGTTGGCGCGCATAAATACCCGCATTGGAACGAGCATCTAAATGATAATGATTGTATTACGCATATTAGACCCTTATTTTCTATAAAATGGAACACCGCGTTCGACTCATTCCTGCGCGGATGTCTTTTAATGGATAGCGATATGACGTACCGGAAAAAGGCGCAAAGGAGGGAAAATATTGAAAATGAGAATTTTTTATCCTAGGGTTTGCTCCGTTCGCTGACTGCACGAGCCCGCCCATGACGCTCTCTTCGCCCCCACTTTCTCGCCTGACCGGCGCTGGCCTTCGCGTCGGCTACGATGTCGAGCCCGTGCTAAAAGGGGTGGATATCGCCATCGAGGAAAGCCGGCTCACCGTGCTTTTGGGCCCCAACGGCTGCGGCAAGTCGACACTGCTCAAGACCCTGGCGCGTACGCTCGCCCCCAGCGCCGGGCAGGTCTACCTGGACGGCAAGGACATTCACCAGCGCCCCACCCGCGAGGTGGCCAAGCGCTTGGGAATTCTGCCTCAGGGCCCGGTGGCACCAGAAGGCTTGAGCGTTCGCCAGCTGGTCAGCATGGGCCGCTTTCCTCACCAAGGGTTATGGCAGAAAAACAGCCGTCAGGACGAGGAGGCCGTGCGCGAGGCGATGGCCTACACCGACGTTGGCGCCTTTGCCGAGCGCGGTGTCGATGCGCTCTCCGGCGGCCAGCGCCAGCGCTGCTGGATTGCCATGGTGCTGGCCCAGCAAACCGACCTGATCCTGCTCGACGAGCCCACCACCTTTTTGGATTTGAAGGTGCAGGTGGATCTTCTGGAGCTTTTGTCGCGGCTCGCCCACGAGAAGAGCCGCACGCTGCTGCTGGTACTGCACGACCTGAACCTGGCCGCCGCCTACGCCGACTGCCTGGTGCTAATGCGCGACGGGCACATCGTGACCCAGGGCGCGCCTGGCGAGGTCTTCACCGCCGAGAACCTTAAGCGCGTGTTCGAACTCGACGCCCAGGTATTGCAGGACCCGGAAAGCGGCCGCCCGATCTGCGTGCCGCGAAAGCGCGCCCCTGAGCGCCCGCCCAGCCGCCTTTCACCCCGAAAAGCCTCATGACCCACACCTTTTGCGCCGAGCTGAGCCAGCAGCAGCACGACCCGCTGGCGGGCAGCGCCGCCCACGCCGAGCAGAACCTGCTGATCAGCTGGCCCCGCGCCAAGTGGCAGCGCAACCTGCGCCACGCAAGCGACATGGCGGATCCGCTGAAAACGCAGTTGGACGAGATCGCCGCCGCTGGCCGGCGGGTCAACCTGATTCACCGCCGGGCACAGGACGCCACCTGCCATCAGATTTTTCTGATGCCGGAACGGCGCCGCTTCAACGTGGCGCGCGATGAGCTGCCCCGCTTTCTCGACCGGTGGCGTCAGGGCCATTCGCTTGCCAAGTGGGAGCAGGCGCCGCCGGAAGCCGACCTGATTCTGTGCTGCACTCACGGCAAGAAGGACAAGTGCTGCGCGAAATACGGCTACCGCACCTACAAGGCGCTGGCCGCCGCCGTTTTGGAGCACGCCTTGCCTTTCGATGTATGGGAAAGCAGTCACCTAGGCGGGTGCCGTTTGGCCGCCAGCCTCATCGTGCTGCCCCAGGTGCGCAAGTATGGGCGCCTTCACCCCGAGCAGGTGCTGCCCTTTCTGCGCACTGAGGCCAGCGGCCGGCGGTTTCTGCCCGGCTACCGCGGTGACTCGCGGCTTACCCCGGCCCAGCAGTGCGCCGAGGTGGCGCTGCTCGAACGACTTGAGTTTGAGGCGCCCTTTTCCCAACTGACGCTGACCGACGATCAGGGCGACGAACAGCAGCGCACGCTTCGCTGGCAGTGCCAGCAGGCCGAACATACCACCACGTTCGAGGTGCAGTGCCAGAGCGTCGCGCTTTTACGCGTCGACACCTGCGCCGATCTCGACCAGGGGCCCACGGAAAGCTTCGTGTGGCAGGCTACCCGCATTGAGGCCATTAACGGTTGATGGATATCCACATCTAAACCCACAAAAAAACGCGACGAGTAAACATCGCGATGTAGCGATTGCAGCGTGATAAGCCTCATTAGCCGATGGCGGTTTCCAGCAAATCGGGCAATTCCAGTACGGCCTGCATAATCGCTTGTTCGCCGCGCTTCAAATGCTCATCCATCAGCCGGGCGGCGATATCGCCTTGGCCTTTTTCGAGTGCGCTGACAAGCTCGGCGTGCTCTTCGCTCCAATAGCCATCGCTTTGCCCATACACCATGCTAACGTAGGCAATGCGCATATGATCTTCCGATAGCTCCTCAATGAGCCGCGCTAGGCGCTGATTGCCAGCGGCGCGCGCGATCAGGCTGTGAAACCGATGGTTAGCATAGGAGTAGTCGATCATTTCGGCAGTGCTGTGGCGGTCATAGGTCGCTTGGCTGCACTCCTGAAGAGCGCTGAGCGTTTCCTTATCCAGTCTGCCCGCCGCTAACCGGCATAGTTCAGGCTCGAGCAGGCGCCTAGCCTGATAGCTTTCGCGAATGCCCTTAAGGGTGATCGGGGCAACGGTATAGCCAAGACGGCCGTGATTGACGGCTAACCCTTGCTGGGCCAGTCGCGTCAAAGCATGGCGAATCGCCGCCTTTCCAAACGCGTAGTGCTCGGTCAACCACACCTCGGTGATGGTCGTCCCCGGCCTCAAACGGCAGGCAATGATATCGCGCTTGATAATCTCGAAGGCTTGAGCATTCAGGCTGACTTTCTTCTTGGGAGCCATGAAACGTTCCATGTTAAAAGCAAGGCGGTGTCCGGAAACCCGAGACACCACCTTAGTTTATCATCTAGCCTGGTTTTCGAAACGATTCAAAGCAGCGACAGCACCACGAAGACGGACATAATGGTGGCACCGCATATCAAGGTCCACATAACGCAGTAACCCATGATGTCGCGAGCGGAAAGCCCGGCCACGCCCAAAAGCGGCAGCGCCCAGAAAGGCTGCATCTGGTTGGTCCAGGCATCGCCCCAAGTGAATGCCATAATTGTTTGCGGGATATCGGCGCCCAAGCGCTGCGCAGCTTCAAGCATAATGGGACCCTGGATCGCCCACTGGCCGCCGCCGGAAGGAATGAAGATATTTACAATACCCGCGGAGATGAAGGTCACGACCGGGAAGGTGTGAACATTGGCGATTTCGACAAACCAGCCAGCCATGCTGTCCGCCAGCCCCGACACCTGCACCATGCCGGCAATACCAGCATAGAGCGGGAACTGGATAATGATACCGCGGCAGGCAAGAATGCCCTCCTTGACCGCCGCGCCCAGACTTGCCGGACTCGGCTGCAAGATGAGCCCCACGGCCAAGAAAATTAAAATCACCAGATTCAGACTTAGGGTGAATCCTAATTCCTGGAAGTTGATGATCAGGTAGCCGATGGGTAGCAGCGCCATCACCAGGTTGGGCAAGCGGTAATGCTCGAGTTTTTCGGCCCAAGGCATTTGACTGGTATCGACCTGCTCAACCGTATTGTCCAGCGGTTCGCCTTGGTACTGCACGATTTCATCGGCTTCGGGTTTAATGCGCGAAAACACGAAATACAGCAGGAATAGAAGGATCACCGAAAGCCCTACGTTCCACCAAGCGTAGAGCGTTTCGGTGATCGGAATTACGCCCACTACGTCCTGCATGAAGTTGCCTTCCGAGGCCATCAGCAGCGGAATGGAGGCGGTGGTGCCACGGATAATTTCACCGGAATAGGCGGCAGCCACGGCTAGGGGGAAATGAAGCCCGGGCACGCGCCGAGCCATTTCACGCGCCAAAAATGCGCCCACGATCATCCCGAAACCCCAGTTGACGTAGAACGTGACCATGGAAACTACGGCCACGACCCCGGCGGCTTGGCCTGGCGACGTCGGCATGGAGGCGAGACGGTCGATCATTCTGGCGACGATTGGCGTCTTGGCGATGACGAAACCGGTCAGCAGAATCAGCGACATTTGCATCGCGAATCGATAAAGGTTGGAGAAGCCGTCGCCCCATCCATTGAGCATGGTGGTAGCGCTTTGGCCTTCTAGCAAAACGCCCATCATGAACACGACCACACTAAGCGCCATGGCCAGCAGTAGCGCATTGGGTAGGCAGGTCTGCACGAATCTCAGACAGTATCGCGTTAATGTTTGCATCGTTGAGTACCCTGTTGGTTTGTTTTAGAGCTTTTTGCAGTTGGGCGTTTTTTGCAGCCGTCGATTAGCGTGCCCCGTCAAAGCGCGGCACTTTGTTATGAGCGAGTATCACTCGCGTGGCATGAGCGGAAGCTCGATAGCCGAGGCGCGATGCTGACTGCGGCCGACGTGGATCGTGGGTACCACGCCATCGGGAATGCGCGAAAAGTGATCGCTATCGGCCAAGGAAATGGCGACGCGCAGGCGGTGGCCCGCCTTGAAAAGCCAGGAAGTGGGCAGCAGATCAAAAGCCACTTCGCTGTACTCCCCTGGGATGAGATAGCGTGCATCCCGCTCGTTGAAGCTGTGTTCTGGCCCTAGCGGAGGCAAGTTAGGATGCGCCGGGGCAACGCGGCGGTGAAGTGCCCGAAACACGCCTTCGGTCACGTATCTTGCCTTGCCCTTATCATCGATATCTTCGATATACACGAACAGCGCGCAGTCTTGGGTATCGCTTTCAATGTGCAGCCGCACGACGGGGTGGCCGGTCAACTCCATGTCGGCGTCCAGTACGCTGGTGGTGTAGCTCAGCATGGTCTGATCGCGCCCGTCCCAGTCGGCGTAATACCCCTCCACGTTCTGCGCGTACAAGCGGTTGTAGCGGGACTGATTGCCTGTTCCGCAGCGATAGTCGCCGGTGTAGTGGTCCGCAACATCCAGCGCCTGCGGTTTTTCGGCCGCCAGACCGCTATTCGGCTGGAAATAGAGCGTGTGCCACCGGATGTCACAGGGCGGCCACTCCGAAGCGGCTTTCCAGCGCTCCTCGCCAACCGTGTAGTAGTGAACCGGAAGCTCGTCTTTGAGGCCGGTCGCGATCCCCATCAGGTGCTCGTCGAAGAAGCGCAGCGTCTCGGCCAAAGGTTTTGCTTGAGGCTGCGGGTCATGGCGATAGGGGCTTGCGCCGGTGCGTGCTCCGTGATCCCAAGCGCCCAGAAGCAGACGTTTGTTCGGATTTTGCTGCCACTGGTAGCGCAGAGCCGCCCCCTTGGCGTAGTGGCCATCCATCCAGCCCGAAATTGTGTAAACCGCAGTTTGGCTATCTGCATCACGATTGGCGTAGTAGTAAGGGCTAATGATCGCCGAGCTGAAATCCGGGTCGGTATGCAGCGCTCGGTCGCGAAAGGTCAGTTGGTGGACGAAGTCGGCCATATCGAAATTGGCTTTGTGCGCCTCGAGCGCTTCGGCTAGCAAGATGCCGTCGGTATCTTCATCAACTGGCGCTGGGCCATCGTAGTGAGTGCCACTGAAGTAGGGAAACTTGTTCCGATCTTCGGCTGCGTCATCGTCCAGTGCGTCCATTAGATTGCCGTACTCTTTGACCAGCCGCCGGCACATGACCCCGCCGGGATAGAGCTGGTTGGACCAGGTATCCCATACCGCCGAGTGAGGCACGATCGCCTTGACTGCCGGGTGCGCCCAGGACGCGGTGAAATCCGCCGCCGCCCCTAGATACGAGATACCCGTAACGCCGATCGACCCACTACACCACGCCTGAGCATTGATCCACTCGACGATTTCCAGGTAGTCCGTGCGCTCCTTGGGCGAACGAAGCCCGGTCCTGACGCCAAAGGATGCACCGCTGCCACGTACGTCGACGGCAACCAGCGCGTACCCGCGCGCCAGCAGCAGCGAACGAAACACGCCGATATTGGGGCAATCCTCCAAATCCTGAGGCGCATCGGGCGTCAGCTTCATGCGCCGGTAGTAAGGCGTAAAGAAGGCGACTACGGGAAAGCGTTCGCCGGCTTCTTCATTACCAGGCAGGTGCACATCGACGGCGATCCGCGTGCCGTCTTGCATCATCAAATAGCGAGAAGAAAGGCGCTGGCCCTTAAAACGTGGCGCACGATGCTCGATCCACGCTTCCGGGTGAAACTGAAAACTGTCACTCATTAAAATACCTTCAGGATGTTAGATTTTTTAAGAAGGTTGAATTTATATTTTTAACATGTCAAATATTTTTAAAGACATTTCAAATTAAAAGCACCCTCAGTTTTATCGCGGTACTAAGCCTTGTTGAACGCGGTGGAGCGTAAAAATGGAATGAAAATAACGCCCTGCATGAAAGCCGGGGCTTGGAAGAATAAGTTTTGGAGGAGTAGCCAAAAGGGAGCATCAAAACTTATAGAAATGACCGCCCACTAAAAAACCCGGCCTAAGCCGGTTTTTTATGCACAAGTGAAAATCCTACCAGCGGTAGCTAATACTTCCGATCACGCTGCGCGAGGCACCGTAGTAGCAGTAAAAGTCACAGCCGCTGACGTACTCCTTGTCGGTGAGATTGTTGACGTTCACTTGGGCGGTCCAGTTCGGGTTGAAGTCGTAGCTGGCCACGGCATCGAACACGGTGGCCGAAGACACGCTGCCGTCGACGCTGCTGCCGGGGCTCGGCTCGCTTTCGCCCACGTAGCGCACGCCGGCACCGACGGAGACGCCAGGCACGAACTGGCTGGCGTCATAGTCCAGGCGCGCGGAGGCGGCGTGGCGCGGCACCAGCGGTACGCGTTCGTCCTGCTGGGCATCGCTGACGTCATAACGCGCGTCGGTGTAGGTGTAGGCCGCGGTGAGCTGCAGCGCATCCGTCAGATAGCCCACGCCCTCCACTTCCAGGCCCCGAGAGCGGCGCTCGCCGGCCTGCTCCTGTACCGGCGCGCCGGTAGAGATCAGCGTGTTGTCCTCTTCTACATCGAAAGCGGCGACGGTGACGTAGCCGTCGATATCGAACGGTGCGATCTTGACCCCGGCTTCGAGCTGGCGGCCTTCCAGCGGCCGGTAGCTGTCGCCGCTCGGGCCGCTGCCCGCCACCGGCGTAAAGGATTCGCTGTAGCTCACGTACGGCGAGATACCGTTGTCACCCAAGTACATGGCGCCGGCGGTCAGCGACACCTGTTCGTCGTCGTAGCCTTGATCAGAGCGGCCGGTGTTGTCGCTCAAATCCTCGGAGCTTTTCACGTTGTCGTAGCGGGCGCCGGCCAGAAAGATCCAGTTGTCCGCGACGCGCAGCTGATCCTGCACGTAGAAGCCGAACTGACGCTGGCTCAGATCGTGCCGGGTGGGGTCGCCGGTGTCCGGTTCGCTGAACGCCGCGTAGTCCGGCTGGTAGAGATCGACGGTATCGATGTTGGCAAAGAAGCTCGAGCCGTCGCCCAGGGTGCGGAAGCTGTCCCGGTTGACGTAGTTCAAATCGAGCTTCTGGTAGCCCGCACCGAGCAGCAGCGTGTTTTCGGTGTTCTCGGTATAGGTACGCGCGATCAGGCGGTTATCCAGGGTGTAGGCGTCGTAATCCCCGTCGCGGTCGATCACCCCGCGGGAAATGCTGCGCGGCGGCGTCACGAAAGAGTTCGGGTAGACGTTCTTGAGCTCGAGATGGGCGTAACGGGCTTTTGCTGGAACTCCCAAGTGTCTTTGACCTGGTGCCATTCAGTCGAGCTTGGCAAGTGCTTGCGGGAGCGAGCGTTAGCTCGCGGCGAGTAGCCTGGCGACGGCGCATGAGGAAAAAAGCGGTTTGCCGGAGTATATCGTAGAGACGGAAGGCGCCTTCGTTACGTGTCAGTAAAGGCTCGATTAGGTACAAACTCGTTTAGATAGAAGTTCGTTTAAATAGAAACTCGAGGGACGGCATCGGGTATTAACCGCTACCGGGTTGGCACACCCGGCGATCAGAGTGATCCACGTTCAGGACGACACTACGCGCCGAGCGTTCACTTAGCGCTTAGCACCTAGCACTGCGCCCCCATTTCCGAAGAAAACAGCTGGCACTGATGCCGGCCTTTTTGTTTGGCGCAGTACATTGCCAGGTCGGCGCAGTGGAGTAGTCCGTGCTGATCGGTCGAGTGGTCGGGGTAAATACTCACGCCGATACTGGCGCTGATGGTGTGTCGATGCCCCACCAGCAAACAAGGCTGATCCAAAGCCGCCAGCGCCTTCTGCGCCACCATCAAGGCGCTTTCGACGCTTTCGATTTCGTTCAAAAGCATTATGAATTCATCGCCTCCATGACGGCATATCGTATCGCTCATGCGTATACAGCCGCTTAATCGCTCGGCCACTATTTGAAGATAGCGGTCGCCTGCCGCATGACCCAGCGTATCGTTGATGACCTTGAATCGATCCATATCGACGTATAGAAGCGCCATTTTATGATGGCCGCGTTTGGCCTGGATCAGCGCGCGCGAAACTCGGTCAGCGAAGAGGAAACGATTGGGCAAAGCGGTTAGAGGGTCGTACTGAGCCTGATACGCCAGCTGGGCAGAACGAGCGAACGATTGGCAGGCATCGTGAAATATCATGACCGATCCGCCCACGTCCCCTTGGCGATCGTGAATGGGAGCGGCAAAGTACTCGATCTCGCGCTGACTGCCGTTTTGATGAATCAAGATAGCGTCGAGCGCAAGTTGCAACGGCCGATTTTCGATCATGGCGCGAATGGCCGGGCTTACCATTGACTCGCAGGTTTGGCGATCAATCAACGCAAGCACTTGCTCGACGGGGCTGCCCGAGACCTCACTTTTCGACCAGCCGGTCAGCACTTCGGCTTCACGATTAAGATAGGTAACCCGACCATTTTCGTCGGTGGTCAACACCGCGTCAGTGACATAATTGAGCGCAACGTGAGCCCAATCCCTCTCTCGATGCCATATCACCAGTGGCGCTAAAACATGAGCGCCGGGTACTGATTCCTTGTGCCTGGACACAGAGCTACTGCGGTTATTGCCATCACCGTACAGCATGCCATCTTCCCCATGTGTAATCGTGTCCGGGATGAAACTTTATTATTAAGCACGACCATCCTGGCGCGCCGCAGCTTGCCATTGCGCTTCGTTTTATTTGAATCTGTTGCCCCAGACCCTCTTGATACCCAATACCTGAGTAGCGACTTTTCCATCATGTTGGCAACACGAGCCGCGACTCAACGTTCAACCAGACCGCCCGCTCATGAAGATGCCAAAAGGGGGGTTCACGCGCATTTTTTATGCAGGCGCTTGTCACCATAATCCCGCCCTTTGCTCTCGACTGTGCGCTAGCGCACACGTAGTGGACGTTTTCAGTACACAATTCAAATTTTTTTGTATATTTCAATTCTCGCCGACGTCATCACCTATTCTCGCTATGTTCGACAGCGTACAGAATCAAACGGTCGAATCCTTATACTGACTTAGGGTTTTCAATGAATCACGCTTCGATAAAAAAATAGCCGCTTAATGAACGCTTTCATTCAAGCTTCACGCTTTTTTTAAGTGAATCAGGAGGGATTGCTGGATGCACGAGCGACACCCATTTCGTCAAAATGGCTTGCTTGGTTTGCTCAAGGATGAAGAGCTCGCTCACCTGTCGCCTCATCTCGAAGAAGTCACGTTAACGCTGGGCCAATCGCTTTATGAGTCGGGCCGCGCGTTGAGCCACGTCTATTTTCCCATCGATGCTATCGTGTCGCTGCTGTGCGTTATGGAGAATGGATCTTCGACCGAGATCGCGGTGGTCGGGCACGAGGGGGTCATTGGTGTTTCGCTGTTCATGGGCGGTGAAACCACACCCAGTCGCGCAATCGTACAAAGTTCGGGACGCGCCTATCGCCTCAAAGGAGGGCTGATCAAACGCGAGTTCGAACGCGCCGGCTCTCTTCAGCGCATGCTGCTGCGCTATACCCAAGCACTGCTCACACAGATGGCCCAAACGGCCGTCTGCAACCGACATCACAGCGTCGACCAGCAGCTCTGTCGCTGGCTACTGTTGAGCCTTGACCGCCTACCGGGCAACGATCTAGTGATGACCCAGGAGCTGATTGCCAACATGTTAGGCGTTCGCCGCGAAGGCGTGACTGAATCGGCAGGAAAACTACAAAAAGCAGGCCTTATCTCCTATAACCGCGGTCACATTACCGTACGCGACCGGGCCGGCCTGGAGGCACGCGTGTGCGAATGCTATGCGGTGGTGAAAAACGAATATGATCGTCTGCTCAATCACCTCGAGGTGACGTGACCTCAGCCTCTACACAGCGACTTCGAGTACTTTTTTCCTGCCCGCTTCGAACTCTGCCAATCTCGTACGCGACTAACCTCGAACCCTGCCGGCTTCGAACTATGTGCGCTGGCGTGCCGACGCTGCGCTTTTTTAGTGTTACCTTGGGTATTCACGCCAACTTTTGCCCTCACTCCAGCCCACACCGAAGCAATAGCGCTGTTGGCAATGCCGACCGTTCGCGGTGCTGCCTGCCAGGCTCATTCACTCAGAGGGACTCATGACGTCCACTCATCGTTTGCCCAGTACCAATCAGTTACTGAAGGGATTGCCCCGCGAAGAAAAGGCGCGTTTTTCGGACACGAGCGAGTCGGTTCCCCTTATCTTTGGCGAAGTACTGCAGTATCCCAACCGGACGCTTGAGTACGTCTACTTTCCAACCGATGGCTTTATTTCGCAAATGACGGTGCTCGACGGCGAGAGCCGTCTCGAAATCGCCATGGCCGGCCGTGAGGGAGTGCTGGGCGTCAGCGCCCTGCTCGGTGTCGATCATTCGGCCCTCATGGGGATCGTGCAAGGCGCGGGAGAGGCACTGCGCGTCGAGGCGGATAGCTTTCGCTGCCTGGTGGCGAATAGCCCCGAGTTGCATCGCCGCCTGTTACGTTATCTCTACGTCGTGATGCATCAGTTGTCCGGCGCGGCAGCCTGCATCCACTTCCATCATATCGAGGAGCGGCTCGCACGCTGGCTGTTGATGACCCATGACAGGGCAGGCTCAGATCATTTACGGCTCACCCACGAGTTTCTGGCCATCATGCTCGGCGTGCGCCGAGCCGGTATCACTTTGTCGGCCATTGCGCTGCAAACGCGCAAACTGATCGATTATCATCGCGGCGAAATCACCATTCTCGATCGCCCAGGGCTCATCAAGGCCGCCTGCTCTTGCTATGAAACGGACCGCGCGCTGTATGCCAGCGTCATGGCACGCGCAGATTAGCTCGCGACAGCGTGAGCGTGAGCCGGTGAGGACGTCCATCCAGTGGTACGGTCACCGGTCCCAGTGAAAGGGAAAGCGGCGAATCATCGAGCACGGCCCGAGTGGACGCCTCCTCCTCCACCTGGTCGACCCGAATGGCATAGGACGTGTCTGCGATGCGCACTTGAGCCTCGAAGCCCCACCAGGCGTTCGGCAGACAGGGCGCGATGACCAGCGTCTGCCCCCGGCGGCGAAGCCCTAACATACCTTCCACACCGGCCCGGTACATCCAGCCGGCGGAGCCGGTGTACCAGGTCCAGCCGCCGCGCCCCTCCAGAGGCGCCACGGAGTAAACATCCGCGGCGACAACGTAGGGTTCCACTCGATAACGCGTGACGTCGTCCGGCGTCAATGCATGGTTGATCGGATTGAGCAGCGCGAACAGCGCCGCCGCTTCGTCACCCTCGCCCAACTCACTGAACGCCATGATCCCCCACATCGCCGCGTGGCTGTACTGGCCGCCGTTTTCGCGAAGCCCCGGCGGATAGGCGCGAATGTAGCCCGGGTCCTTGGGGGTTTTGTCGAAGGGCGGCCAGAACAAGAGCGCCAGGCCCGGCTCCTTGCGAATCAACTCGCGCTTGAACGCGCGCATGGCCATGGCGGCCTTGGCGGGATCAGCGCCGCCGGAAAGAACGGCCCAGGTTTGCGCGATGGCATCGATGCGGCACTCCTCGGCGTTCTGCCCACCCAGCCAACTGCCGTCGTCAAAACGAGCGCGCCGGTACCACTGGCCATCCCAGGCAACGCTATCGAGCGCCTCGCCAAGCGCTTTCGCATGGGCGCGCCAGCGCTCGGCCCGGGGTGGGTCGTAACGCTCGGCAAAGGGCGCGAACAGGCCAAGCGTGCGCAGCAAGAGCCAGCCGAGCCAAACGCTTTCGCCCTTGCCCTCCAACCCGACCCGATTCATGCCATCGTTCCAATCGCCGCCGCCGATCAGGGGCAACCCGCTTACCCCGGTCAAGGCCAGGCTCGAGTCGAGCCCGCGCGCGCAGTGCTCGAACAGCGTACCGGTCTCGTCCGACGTACGGGGCGTGAAGAAAGCGTCGTGCTCATCGTCGTTCAACGCCGGCCCTTCCAAAAAGCCAATGCGCTGATCGAGGATCGAAACCTCGCCGGAGGTCTCGATGTACTGCGCGCAGGCGTAGGCCAGCCAGACCCGATCGTCGGAAATCCGCGTGCGCACCCCCTGGCCCTGCTGAGGCAGCCACCAATGCTGAACGTCGCCTTCGACGAACTGGCGTGAGGCGGCCGTCAGCAGATGCGCACGCGTAACGTCCGGACAGGCGAACCCAAGCGCCATGCCATCCTGAAGCTGATCGCGAAAGCCGAACGCGCCGCTCGCCTGATAGAAAGCGGCGCGCGCCGCAATGCGGCACGCCAACGTCTGATAGAGCAGCCAGCCGTTGAGCATGATATCCATCGCGCGATCGGGCGTGCTCACCTGGACTGCGTCCAACCGCGTTTGCCAATGCGCCTCTACCGCGGCAAGCTCCGCGTCCAGATCCGCCTCGCGGTAGCGGGCAATGAGGGATCTCGCCTCTTCGAGTGACTGCCCTTGGCCGATCAGCATGATGACGTCGACCCGCGCCCCGGGGGCGATGTCCACCACGCACTGCAGCGCCGCACAAGGGTCCAGACCCGCTCCGCAGGCCCCGGAAAGCGGCACCGCGCCTTGCAACGCAGCAGGTGCGTCGGCCTGGCCACGAGCGCCCAAAAATTCGCGCCGGTCCGCCGTCCAGGCGCTCTGCTGCCCCGCCAGGTCAACGAACGCGACCCGCCCGGGAAAATCGATACTCCAGGGACGCTTGGCCAGCATCGCATGGCTCTGCTCATCCACTTGCGTCGTAATGTGAGGGGCCGATTCGCTGCGCGAGGTGCCCAATACCCATTCGACATACGCGGTGACCGACACCCGCCGAGGCCGGCCCGAGCGATTGTCGAGCGTCAGCCTCGACATCCTTACCGGCGCCTCGAGCGCCACGAAGTGAAGCAAATTCGTGGCGATGCCATGGGCCTGGTGCTCGAAGCGGCTATAGCCGAATCCATGGCGAGCCAGATAGCGCCCGCTGCTTTTTATTGGCAGCGCGGTAGGCGTCCAAAGCGCTCCGCTTTGCTCGTCGCGAAGATAGAGAGCGTCTCCTGGTGGGTCCGTGACCGGGTCGTTGGACCAGGGCGTCAACTGGTTGTCACGACTGTTCTCGGCCCACAGGTAGCCGCTGCCTTCGGCCGAGACCTGATAGCCAAACCCGGCATTGGCCATCACGTTGATCCACGGGGCTGGCGTGGTGCGCCCCTCCGTGAGCACCGTGACGTACTCACGCCCCAGTCGGTCAAAACCGCCCAGCCCGTTGAAAAATTCCAGGGGGGGTACCGCGTCCTCGCGTTTGACGCTATCCGACAGCACCTTGCGTGGCAAAGGCGCTGGTGCCCCGGTCTCCGAGCCGCCGGCCTTCGCCAAGCTCGATTCAAGAAAGGCGAGCTGGCTGGATAGCGAGCCGCGATGAGCGTGCAGCACGACATGCGCTGCCGCGCGCAGTAGGGTCTGCGCGGCCTGGCTCATCAGGTCGGTGCGTAGCGCGGTGACGGTGCCTTGTGCGAAGCCCTCTCGCAGCCGAGGACGCGCCTGACTACTGAGCACGGAGGTTTCGATCGCGTTCTGCAAATCCTGCACGTAGGAGGCAGCGCGCTCGTTGAGAATCACCACGTCGACCCCCAAACGCTTCATGCGCCAGTACTCATGGGCGCGCAGCAGCTGACGCACCAGCGCCAGGTCGTCGAGCGTGTCGATACACAGCAGTACGATGGGCAAATCGCCGGAGATGGCGTAAGGCCAGAGGCCGGACTGTGGGCCAGCGCCTTGCAGCATGACCTTTGCCGGCGCTCGAAAACGCGCGTCCGGATACAGCAGCGGCGCTGCCAGGCGTTGAAAATCCGCCGCTTCGTCGGTCTTGATGCCAAGGTGGAGCAGTTGCACCTGGGCCTGGGTCCAGGCCAACGTACCGGCACGGTCGAAAGCGCTGCGGTCGTGATGCTTGTCGATTAGATCGAGCAGCGCCTGGCGAGACCCGGCGACCACGGTCCAGAACGCCACCCGAACGCCGTTGCCTGGCGGCACCCGTACGCGAAAACGGAGCGAAAATATCGGATCGAGCACCGTGCCCACGGTATTGGATAGCGCCTGCCCCCTGGCCAGGCTCACCGCCGTGGGCAGTGACCGCCCGCGGCCGATAAAGCGCGCGCGATCGGTTTCGTACTCCGGCGCCCCTTGGCTTTGGCCCTCCAGTACTGCGAAGTGGGCCGCCCAGACCGGTGCTTCATCCGGCGTGCGCGCACGCCGAGTAGCGACCAGCGCCCCCAATTCGGGTAAATACTCGGTCACGACGAACAGTTTGGCAAAGGCCGGATGCGCGTTATCCGTCGCCGGGGCAGTCAACACCAGCTCCGCGTAGCTGGTCAATTCGACCTCCCGCGTATCCCGCCCGGCGTTGGTCAACGAGACCCGGCGTACCTCGCCATCGTCTTCGCTGGACACCAGCACTTCGAGCAGGCTGGTCAGCGGCCCTCGGCGGCGGCTAAAGCAGGCGTGCTCCTCGGCAAACGTGACCTCGAGAGGGTCTTCAGAGCAGGCGCTGCCCCCCCGAACGAGCGGACCGCAGGCGGACCAGGCCGTTTCATCGAACGTGTCGCGCAAAAAAATGAAGCTGCCCCACGGATCGCAGGTTGCATCCGCGCGCCAGCGGGTCACCGCTACGTTCTGCCAGCGGCTGTAGCCCCCGCCACCCGCCGTGAGCATCACCGCGTAAAGGCCGTTCGAAAGCAGATGCGTCACCGGTGGTGCTCCCTCGACCGCCGTGAAGTGCCGCACCGTCGGGGCGTCTCCAGGTAACCCTTTCGGCGCCGCTTTGACCTCCTCGGCGCTGGGGTAGGCAATGGCGATATCCTGCGTCACTCGCTCTTGTAGCAGAAGCTCGCACGCCTTGATCATCGGTTCTCGATGAAAGCGCGTGCGCATGAGTCCCTGATGCTCGACATTGGCCAGCGACACGATGGTCATGCCCTGATGGTGCGCCATGAAACCGCGCACGATCGCCACCGGCTCCCCGGCAGGCAGCCGCGAGCGCGTGAAATCCAACGCCTCGTAGAAGCCGTAGCGTCCCAGCGCGCCCATCACTGCCAGCCGCATAAAGTTATGGTACGCCGCAACGGGATCCACCATCGCCGCCAGTCCCGTGGCGTAAGGGGCGATCACTACATCCGCCGACAGCCAACGCTTGAGCCCCAACCCCGGCACACCAAAGTTCGAGTACTGATAGGTGAACTCCAAATCCCGCGCGTTATAGGCCGATTCTGAAAGCCCCCAGGGCACGCCCAGCGAGTCACCGTAGTCCTGCTGACGCTTGACCACGCGGCCGTTGGTCTGCGCCAGCAGGCTACCGTCCGGGGCGCGCATCAAAAGCGACGGCATGAGATATTCGAACATCGAGCCCGACCAGGAAATCAGCGCCGATCCGCCGCCCAGCGGCGTGGCCGTACGCCCAAGGCGAAACCAATGGCGGGTGGGCACATCCCCCTTGGCGATCGCGAAAAGGCTGGCCAGCCGCGCTTCGGAGGCGAGCAGGTCGTAGCAGCTGATATCGAGGCGGTTCTGGGCCACCGCGTAGCCGATCGACAGCAGCCGACGCTTTTCGTCGAGCAAAAAGCCGAAGTCCATGGCCATCGCCATCTGCCGCGCCTCCCCCGCCAGCGCCTTCAACCGCGTCGCGACCGACGCCGCTGCGAGCCCTTCGAGGTCCTGGCAGTGCTCGCCGAGCATTCTGTCGAGGGCGGCACACCAAAAGCGCGCATTGTCGCCCGCCTCGCTGACGCCGGGCTCGACCTGCTGGTACAGCGAATGAAGGAGCGCTGTACTTAGCGCCTTGAATTCGGCTAACGCTGGCACTGACGCGTCGTCGAACAGCCGCGCCATCGACTCCCACTGCGCCATCGGCGTTTCAGGCTCATTACAGGCTACGTCGAGCGCCTCGAGCGCCTCACCCGCCAAACGCAGGGTATCGCCGATGCCGGGGCGCAGATCCGCCAAGGGCTTGGCGGGTAGCCACATGTCACAGGCATTGGCGAGCACGATCAAATGCCCTGCCAGATTGCCGCTGTCCACCGACGAGACGTAGATCGGCTCGAGAGGCCGCAGATCACGGGTGGCATACCAGTTGTAAAAGTGCCCGTTGAAACGCGGTAAGCCGCGCATGGTGGCAAGCGTCCGTTCGAGCCGCGCCAACGTGGCCAGCGTGCCCGCCCAGCCGAAATCGCGCGCGGCAACGGTGGAGAGCAGATAAAGCCCTAAATTGGTGGGCGAGGTGCGGTGTGCAATGACCGGCTGCGGGTCTTCCTGGAAGTTATCCGGCGGTAGATGATTCTCTTCGGCGGTGACGAAGGTTTCAAAAAAGCGCCAGGTGCGCCGCGCCACCGAGCGCAGCGCCAGCCGCTGCGCCTGTTTCAGCGAGCGGCCAGGCGCTCCGATCGGAGGGCGGCTCAGATAGGCCGCCAGTGCCGGTGCCCCCAGCCACAAAAGTCCCACCGGTACGATCAGCACACCAAGGCCTGGCTGATGCAACAGCGCTGGCAACGCCGCGAGCATCCCCAATCCCACCCCGGGCGCCATGGCGCGGTAGAAACCAGCCAGCGTCAGCGCCGGGCGCGAGGAACTTTGCGCCGCCGTCGTCCATTCGAGCAAATGACGGCGAGAGATACCAAGCCGAAACAGTGTGCGGCCAATGGCATCCAACATGCGCCACGTCTGGTCAGGGAGAAAAGCGAGAAACGTCAGCGTCTGCATCGCTGCCAGACGCGACAGCAGCAGCAACCGGGACACGTGCGGGCGCATCTCAAGCCCCGGACGGGCGGGTACAACGACGGCCATCAGCGGCAAAAGCGTTGGTATGGCGATCACGCTGATCAGCAGCAGCGTTGCCAGCGCCGCCGCAGGTAAAGGTAGCCACCAACTCACCGCCAGGCTCGCCAGGGTGGCCGGGGCCACCAGCGAACGGCGTAGATTATCCAGCATTTTCCAGCGCGCCAGCGGTGAAAGCCTTTGCGCTCGAACCTCGAGCGCTGCCTGCGCCCGCCCCAGCACCCAAGGCAGTAGCTGCCAGTCGCCACGGGTCCAGCGGTGCTGGCGCTTGGCAGCGACCTCGAAACGCGCCGGGAAATCCTCGACGACTTCCACGTCCGACACCAGCCCCGCCCGCGCGAAAAGCCCCTCGAACAAATCGTGGCTGAGCAGTGAGTTGTCCGGAACTCGCCCCTCCATGGCCGCCATGAAGGCGTCTACATCGTAGATACCCTTGCCGGCAAACGAGCCTTCGCCAAATAGATCCTGATAAACGTCCGACACGGCGCCAGCATAGGGGTCAATGCCGCCGGGGGCGGAAAATAGCCGCTGAAACCGGGAGCCTTCCGTACCGGTCGGCAGCGCCGGAGTGCTCCGCGGCTGGAGAACGCCATAGCCCTCCACGACCCGCCGCTCGGCTTCACTGAAGCGCGGCCGGTTGAGCGGGTGCGCCATCTTGCCGATCAGCCGTGTCGCTGCCTCTCGGGGCAGGCGGGTATCGGCATCCAGCGTAATCACGTAGCGCACGTTGGCCGGTGCGGCCGGCGCCTCGACGAAAGCGGTGTGCTGGGCGCCGCGCAGCCAGCGGTTCAGCTCGCAGAGTTTGCCGCGCTTGCGCTCCCAGCCCATCCAGCGCCCTTCGCTGGCATTGAAGGTGCGCATGCGGTAAAGCAGCATGAACCGTTCGCCCGGCTGATCCGACAAGGGGCCATAGCGCTGATTGAGCCGCTGGATTTCCCGTCGTGCACGTTCCAGTAGCGGCGCATCGCTTGAAAGCTCCTGCTGGTCGGCGTCGACGCCGTCCAGCAGCAAGGCGTAGTGAAGCGCTCCTTCGCCGCTCGCCAGGTGATGTACTTCCAGATGGCCGATCTGTTCGTTCAGGTCGGCTTCGCTGGTAAGCAGCGTGGGCACCACCACCAGAGTACGCAGCGCCGGCGGCACCCCTTGCGCCAGATCGAGGCTTGGCAGCGACAGTGGCCCCACGGCGCGCGTGATCGACAGGTTGACCAGCGCGGCGGCCACGTCGCTGGCAGGTAACCACCCCATCAATGCCAGTAGCGCCAGCCAGCCGAACCCCAGACTAGCCCCACTGCCCGCCACCACGGCGGTCAACGACCACAGCGCCAGCCCCAGCAGCAAAAGCGACAGCAAGCCGATCGCGCCCAGATAACCGGTAAGCCCCAGCTGCCGTGTTGTCCGACCCAGCTGTTGGCCCAGCGAAGGACGATAGCCGATAACCCGCTCCAGCGCTTGGCGCCCCGCGCCAATCAGGTGATAGCCCGGATCGCCCAGCCGTGCCGCTTCGATCATGTCGGCCTGGCTCGCGCCGGCCTGTCGAGCGGCCTCGAGCGCGTATTTAGCCACGTCGAGCTCGCTGCACTCGGCTCTACGGGCCAGACGCTCGATGGCGCTGCGGTAACGGTTACGGGTCGGAAAATCCATGGCCGCAAACGGACTGCCAGCGCTGAGCCTGGCATCCACGAGGCTGGCGCGCTCGACGATCTCTGGCCAGTCGATGCTCGATATCAAGCGCATGCTATCGATGATATTGCGCATGGTGACATTGGCCGCCCCTTGGCGCTGCTGCACCCGGTGCACGACCTCGTCGATACTGTCGCCTTGACGGGCCAAGCGCTGCTCGAGCCACCCCAGCATCGGGACGGTGCGCGGGTCCTGATCACGCAGGCGCTTGGCCAGCTGAGCGGCAAACGCCTCTCCGCCCCCTTGTATATCGCCAGGCCCTTTTTCAAGCGGATTGACTAAAGGCTCGTCGCCAGGGGTATGCAGGCTTCGCGCCAGCTCGTCCGCCTCGGTACGCGCTTTTTGCTCATCGGTGATTTGATCGGCCAGGCGGCGCAAATTCTCGATGAACACGATCCGCAGGGTGATCGCCACTGCCCATAGCTCGCCGATAGTGAGCGGCTGCACGCGCTGATAGGCGGCTAAAAAGCACTGAAGCACCTCGGGGTCGAAGTAACTATCGGTATGCGCCACGAACGCCCAGACCAGCCCCAGCACCCGAGGGTAGCCAGCAAAGGGGCCGTCGGCCAGCTTCGGCAATTGACGGTAATAGCCTGGCGGTAGATCCGCGCGCACTTCCCTGATTTGCGCCTCGACAAGATGGTAGTTGTCCAAAAGCCATGCGGCTACCGGCATGATGTCCTGATCATTCGCCAGTGCCGCAGCGCTTGACTGGTAGGCGCTCAACAGCGCGGTCGTGTTATCCCGAAGACGTCTTTGTAAAGCGGGAACGCGGGGCGGCGACGCGCTGATGCGCTGAGCCGCGGCCAAACTGGTGGCATGCTGCTCGAGGCGCTCCACGCTGAAAAGCTCCTCTCGGATCGGCGCGAGGGAGTGCCAAGGCAGTGCCTGAGCGGATAAACGGTGGCGCCAAACGAACAAGGTCATAAGCGTTCCCTGAGCGCCACGGCTCCACGGCGTAGGCCAACAGGGCGCGATGGGAGCATAGGGAACCAGGGTAATCGTGTCTGTTCGCTAACGTACCCATGGCGCGCGTCATCAGCGGTCGATCAAAACGCAAAATCCCGGCCGGAGCCGGGATTTTGCATAGCGACTACATCGCTTGCGGACGCGCCGTGCGCCCTACCAGCGGTAGCTGACGCTGCCAATCACGCTGCGCGAGGCGCCGTAGTAGCAGTAGAAGTCGCAGCCGCTGACGTACTCCTTGTCGGTGAGGTTGTTGACGTTTACCTGGGCGGTCCAGTTCGGGTTGAAGTCGTAGCTGGCCACGGCATCGAACACTGTGGCCGAAGACACGCTGCCTTCGACGCTGCTGCCGGGGCTTGGCTCGCTTTCGCCCACGTAGCGCACGCCGGCACCGACGGAGACGCCGGGCATGAACTGGCTGGCGTCGTAGTCCAGCCGCGCGGAGGCGGCGTGGCGAGGCACCAGCGGCACGCGTTCGTCCTGCTGGGCATCGCTGACATCGTAGCGCGCGTCGGTATAGGTGTAGGCCGCGGTGAGCTGCAACGCATCCGTCAAATAGCCCACGCCCTCCACTTCCAAACCCTGAGAGCGGCGCTCGCCGGCCTGCTCCTGTACCGGCGCGCCGGTAGAGATCAGCGTGTTGTCCTCTTCCACATCGAAAGCGGCGACGGTGACGTAGCCGTCGATATCGAACGGCGCGATCTTGACCCCGGCTTCGAGCTGGCGGCCTTCCAGCGGCCGGTAGCTTTCACCGCTCGGGCCGCTACCCGCCACCGGCGTAAAAGATTCGCTGTAGCTCACGTACGGCGAGATACCGTTGTCGCCCAGATACATGGCGCTGGCGGTCAGCGACACCTGTTCGTCGTCGTAGCCCTGATCAGAGCGGCCGGTGTTGTCGCTCAAATCCTCGGAGCTTTTCACGTTGTCGTAGCGGGCGCCGGCCAGAAAGATCCAGTTGTCCGCGACGCGCAGCTGATCCTGCACGTAGAAGCCGAACTGACGCTGGCTCAAATTGTGCCGGGTGGGGTCGCCAGTGTCCGGTTCGCTGAACGCCGCGTAGTCCGGCTGGTAGAGATCGACGGTATCGATGTTGGCGAAGAAGCTCGAGCCGTCGCCCAGGGTGCGGAAGCTGTCCCGGTTGACGTAGTTCAAATCGAGCTTCTGGTAGCCCGCGCCGAGCAGCAGCGTGTTCTCGGTGTTGTCGGTGTAAGTACGCGCAATCAGGCGGTTATCCAGAGTGTAGGCGTCGTAATCCCCGTCGCGGTCGATCACCCCGCGGGAGATACTGCGCGGCGGCGTGACAAAGGAGTTCGGGTAGACGTTCTTGAGCTCCAGATCGAGATGGGCGTAGCGGGCGTTTTGCTGGAACTCCCAGGTGTCGTTGATCTGATGCTCGAGCTCGTAGCCCAGCGAGGTCTGGCGCTGATCGAGGGTATCGAAATCCGGCTGCCCGTAGTTGGTTTCCGGGTCGATGCGGCCAAGCGGCGTGGCGTTCGCGGTGCCCTGAGCCGGAAAGAAGCCGGAGGTCGGCGTGCCGCGGTCCTTCTGCACGCTGGCCAGAAAGGTCACCGTGGTGTCGTCGCTGAAGTCGACCGCCAGACTCGGCGCGAAGTAGTAGCGCTCGCTGCCGGTGCCGTGAAGCTCCCCGTCACGGTCGCGGTAGAGCCCGACCATGCGATAGCGCACATCCTCGTTATCGCCCACCGGGCCGGACGTATCGATAGCGACCTGGCGGTGGTCGTGGTTGCCCGCCTGAAGCTCTAGGGTGCCCTGGGGTTCACGGGTCGGGCGTTTGCTGATCGCGTTGATCACCCCGCCCGGAGGCGCCTCACCGTAGAGGATCGAAGCCGGGCCCTTGAGAAGATCGACCCGCTCGAGGCCAAAGGTTTCGGTGAGCCACCAGAAGTAGCCGCCGGTACGAAACAGGCGCAGGCCATCCTGATAGGTCGCGCTTTCGGCGCTAAAACCGCGCAGCAGAAACCAGTCCGCGTTGTTGTCGTCACCATAAGGCTGGGAGGTAACGCCAGAGCGATACTGAAAGGCCTCATCGAAGGTGCGCACGCCCTGGGTGTCGAGCGCTTCGCTGCTGACGGTGGAGATAGAGCGCGGCGTTTCGATATCCGGCGTGTCGACCTTGAGCGCGGTGGCGGTGACCGTGGTGGTACCCAGGTTCACCGTTTGCTCCTGGGCAAGCGCCGCCAAAGGCACTGTAAAAAGCGCCCCGGTCATAGAAAGGAGGAGTGAACGGCGAACGGCCAGCGATAAAGGCGCGACGGCAAAGGGCCTGGAATCCATATGATCGGTCTCGTTAAAGAGCAAAGGGCGATTGAGTAAAGCGAATGATAGAGATTTTTATTCACCACCACAAACCAAAGTGCTTAACAAGCGTTGAAAGCGCAACGTCGCGTTGCGTTCGTCATGACACGTTGCCTACACGCCCTCATCCCGACCTGTTGCGCTGGCCATGTAACTGGCGCGCGCGCGTGGTAATTTAGTTAACGATCATTGATATAGTGACGGAGCATTTCTTGCCAAGCCCTTTTTTGCCGAGCCATCGAACGCTACTCATCATTGCCGCCCTGTGCCTGCCGGTTTGGCTGGCCGCCTGGGGGTTCGCCTATACGCCTTACCGTTGTGCCGATGTTCTGTATGGCGTTCATCGCCCGGTGGATTCAACCGTCAAACTGGCCTGCGACCCGCGCATGAACATGACCTTCCTGTTCGTCGAGGACTCCCTGCATAACTGGCTGGCGGTGGTGGGCTGGGTGGTGCCCTACGCCCTCGTGGTATGGGTGGCGATTCGTACCCTGCTGCGCCGCTCCCAGCGCGTGGGCGCGATGCTGTTCACCGCCGTGACCGGCATAGCGCTGTGGATAGGGCTGATCATCTCGCTGGACCGCCAGCCCTACGGCTGTGCCTTCGGGTTCGGGGGCTTTGGCTGTACCAGCGCGCTGGGCAATGCCAACATCAACGTCTTCTTCGGCGGCTGGATGATTCCCCTTGGCATGCTGATCGTAGTGGGCCTGGTGATTGCCACATCGAATCACAAGCGGCCACCGGGCTAACCCTCGCGAAGCATCGTCACCAGCCGTTCGCGTTCGTGGGCTTCGTAAAAGCTCGGGTCGTCGAAGAGATCCGGCTGGGCGTCGTCGAACATCATGCTCAGTACCTCGGCGCTGCCTTGCACCATCGGCTCGAAATGGGCGGTATGGGTTTTCAGCGCCCGTACCCGGCGGCGGCGGTAGGTAGCGTAGAGCCCCAGCAGCAGGAACACGCCAGCGATATAAAGCGGCAGGCCTTGATCCCCGACCACGTGCATTAGCGTGCCCGCCGCCAGCGGGGCCACGGCGCAGCCGGCGCCGTGCATCACCAGCATGTCCGCCGAGCCTGCCACGATTTCGTCCGGGTGAAGCTGGTCAATCAGCTGCGCCACCGCCAGCGGGTAGAGCGAAAACGCGAGCCCGCCCCACAGGAAGTAGAGCGCCAGCAGCGCGGGTTGGCTCGGTGCGAAGGGCATCATCAGCGCCACCAGCGCCGCCCCCAATACCACCCAAGTGAGCACCACCGGCCGGTCGTGCTTATCGGAAAAGCGCCCGATAGGAAGTTGCAGCAGCGCCCCGCCAATGATGGCCGTACTCATCACCAGCCCCACCCCGGCGATATCGAAGCCCATGTGGTCGGCGTAAACCGGCGTCATCGACCAGAATGCGCCCATGGCCAGCCCCGAGAGCGCCGCCGAGGCCACCGCCAGCGGCGCAAAGCCCAGAAGCGAGCGCAGGCTGCTTTTCGGGCGCTCGCTCACTTTCGGCTGCACCCGCCGGGTGAGCGTGATGGGCAGCACCGCCCAACTGATCAACATCGAGATGATGACGAACAGCAGATACCCCTCGATGGAGGAGATCCGCAGTAGCTGCTGCGCCACCGCCAGCGACCCCAGGTTGACTACCATGTAGACGGCGAAGAGACGCCCACGCTCGTGGCTCGCTGCCTGACTATTGAGCCAGCTCTCGATCACCGTGATCAGTGTGATGAACGAAAGCCCGTAGATCACCCGCAGCGGCAGCCACACCCAGGGCGTGACGAACACCAGGTGCAGAAGCGCCACGGTGGCGCAGAGCGAAGCGCAAAAGCCGAAGGTGCGGATATGCCCCATCCGCCGAATCAACCGCCGGCTCACCCAGGTACCGCAGATGAACCCGACGAAATAGCCGGACATCACCAGCCCCAGCAGCACGGTGGAAAACCCCTCGCTCACCCCGCGCAGGCTCAATAGCGTATTGAGCAGCCCGTTGCCCAGAAGCAGTAGCGCCACGCTGTAGAGAATCGATTTCACCGGTCGCAGCATCGTCAATGAACGCATGGGATCCTCGTTGCCGGGCGGCGGCCCGGTCGTGTCAATAAAGCCGGAGGTGGCTTTGGGGAACATCATGCATAAAGGGGGCCAGAGCGGTAATTGCCATCACTTGGGAAGAGTTATAAGGAACGCGCTAAAACCAGCCGCGTCTGTTAGTCGCTTCTTTTAACATCGTTTTTAAATTGAAGCGGTTTAGCGGGCTCGCTAGAATGAGGAATCTAATAATATTTTACTAAACAGCCAGTGGCTCGCCTTCGGACACTCGACACCATGGCCACCTTCATTCCCGCGCTTTCCACCATTACCCGTATGACCAGCGGCGAGCGCCGCGTGGCGCAGCGCCTGGATAGCCTGCTCGAAGACGACTACATCGTCTGGTACGACATACCGCTCGGGCGGCAGCGTCGCTATCCGGACTTCATCGTGCTACACCCCGCCCGCGGGCTTTTGTTTCTCGAAGTGAAGGACTGGAAGCTCGATACCCTGCACTCGATCACGCCGGAAAGTGCGGTCATCGATACCCCAAAGGGGCGCAAGACGGTGAGCAACCCGCTGGTCCAGGCGCGTCAGTGCGCCTTTACCGCTCTTAACCAGCTTGAGCGTGACCCGCAACTCACCCAGGGCGATGGACGCTATCAGGGCAAGCTCTGCTTTCCCTACGGGTTCGGCGTGGTGTTTCCCAACATCAACCGCCGCCAGTGGGACGAGGCGATAGCAGAAGAGGAACAGGAGGTCGTGCTGCCGGGGCATCTAGTGATCTGCAAGGATGAGATGCTCGCCACCACCGACCCTGAAGCGTTTCAGCAGCGCCTTTGGAACATGTTTAACTATAAGTTTGGCGAGAAGCTCACCCTTCCCCAGCTCGATAGGATTCGCTGGCAACTTTTCCCTGAGGTGCGTATCGATGCTCCGACCGGGGATCTTTTTGACGACAGCGAAGCCGACGAGAAGACACCAAACAACGCGGTCGTGCCCGATATCGTGCGCGTCATGGATATTCATCAGGAACAGTTAGCCCGAAGCATGGGTGATGGCCACCGAGTCATTCATGGCGTGGCTGGTTCCGGGAAAACGCTGATTCTGGGCTATCGCTGCCTGCATTTGGCCCAAGCATCCAGCAAGCCGATTTTAGTGCTGTGCTTTAACATTACGCTGGCGGCACGACTTCGCTGCTTTATCGCCGAAAAAGGGATTGCCGAAAAAGTGATGGTTCACCACTTCCATGAGTGGTGCGGCCAGCAGTTGAAGACCTATAACGTCGACCTGCAGACGGGCAGCAAACCCGCTTACGAACGCCAAGTGGAAAGCGTGATTCAAGCCGTCGAAGAGTCGCGCATTCCGCGGGCGCAATATGCAGCGGTGATGATCGACGAAGGACACGACTTCGAGCGTGACTGGCTGAAGCTGGTAGTACAAATGATCGACCCGGACACCAATTCGCTGTTGCTGCTCTACGACGACGCGCAATCCATTTATCAAAAAGGAGCGCTGAAATTCCCGCTTTCTTCGGCCGGTGTCCAGGCTCGCGGACGCACCACCATTCTCAAGCTGAATTACCGCAATACCCGGCAAATCCTGACGTTCGCCTACGATTTTGCGCGGGATTTCCTAAAAGCTCACGATACCGACGATGACCATATACCGCTGATCACCCCCGAAGTGGCCGGGGTCAGCGGCCCCAAACCGGCGTTTCGCTCCTTCGATAATGTCCACCTTGAGGCTCGCTACCTCGTGCACTGCATTCAGACATGGCAGCACCAGGGAAGCGAGCTGAATACAATGGCCGTGGTGTATACCAGTAACGCTCAAGGGCAGTTCTTTTATAAGGCACTGCAAAAAGCCGGTATCCCTTGCCGCATCCTGCAAACGTCTGCCGACAAGCGCAGCTATACCCCCGAAGCCGACGAGGTAGTGCTGCTCAGCCGCCAAAGCAGCAAGGGGCTGGAGTTCGATACGGTGCTGCTCAGTGGGCTTGGCGCGCTCAGCAACGACGAACAAATGCAGGCCCAAGAGGCGCGCCTACTCTACGTAGGCATGACCCGCGCCCGTCGCCGCCTGATGGTCACCAGCAGCAAAGAAAACTGGTACACCGAGCGGTTGAGCGAGCTGGCGGCGGCTTGAAGACAGCGGCGTTTTCTACTTCACGCGTAAGAGGGGCACTTGAATGGCGATTGAACAAGGCATGTGGAAGCTGGCAGGCCAGAATAATGAGGCGCCGCAAAAGCTGCGCTCTACAGGGCTTGCCGACGAGGGCGTGCTGGAAGATCAGATCATGCAGGATATCTCGATTCTCAACCGTGATTGGCTACTGATCGGCCGTCAGGTACGTACCGGCTTCGATAAGCTGATCGATTTGCTCGCACTCGATGCCAACGGCAACGTCATCGAACTCAAACGCGATAAAACGCCCGCGACGTAGTCGCCCAGGCCATCGACTACGCCAGCTGGGTGGTGACGCTGGCCGACTACCAGTTGATCGAGATCTATCAGGCCTTTGCCGATCGCTACCACCGCCCCCACCCCACTCTCGAAGAAGCGTTCCTGGCCAAGTTCGGCGTGCCGCTCGATGACATCACCCTCAACGACAGCCACCAGATGGTAGTAGTCGCCACACGGCTCGACGCCAGCAGCGAGCGCATCATCAACTACCTGAACGACCACGCGCAGCTCTCGATCAACGCGATGTTTTTCTCCGCCTTCGAGGACGGCGGCAACCACTACCTGAGCCGCGCCTGGATGATCGACCCGGACGAGCCGCCCCAGCCCGCCGCGCGCAAGGCGCAAAAGGCGCCCTGGAACGGCGAGTTCTACGCCTCCTTCGGCGACGACCGCCCCTGGGAGCTCGCCCGGCGTTTTGGTTTCATCGCCGGCGGCGGCGCCCACTGGTACTCCAAGACCCTCAACCTGCTTTCCGAAGGCGACCGAGTCTGGGTCAATATTCCCAAGACTGGCTACGTAGGCGTGGCGGAAGTAACGGGCGAGCGCTGCCCGGCGGATGAGTTCAAGGTCGAAACGATGGACGGGTTAAAAAGCCTGAAAACGGTCACCACGCCCGCCGAGTACCCTCACCTGCACAACAACAGCACGATGGACGATGAGGAAACGCTGGAGTACATCGTGCCGGTACGCTGGATCAAAAGCGTCCCTGCCACCAAGGCTTTCCGTGAGGTAGGGCTGTTCGGGAATCAAAATACGGTCTGCAAACCGACCACGCCGAAATGGGAGCATACGGTGGAGCGCTTGAGGCAGGCTTGGAGTGTTGTTTGAGCGCTTGGCTCAAGTAATGGGGATATATCGGCTGAAAATAGTTGGTGGGCCCAGTAAGACTTGGACCTGCGGCCAAGGGATTATGAGTTCGCTTTTAAAACAATAAGTTATTGTCACGAAAGGAAAACTGACCGAAATTTAGCGAAAGGTACAGTTCTTTGGAATCAGTAGTTTAGCGAAAGCTGAGGATAGCACAGGAAGCTGGTGTGTGTACCGCTGGTGTACCATTAGGGACCTTCCCTCTCTCGAAAAGCATGCCTCTGAGGTGAGCACAAAACTGCTTCTCTCAAAGGCATGCTGATCGATTACGGACACAAGCGGTCTCTCGCATAGCCGTCGTAAGCAATCGCTTCGGACAGAGAGCAGACACCCCACGCCGTCGCCTTAAAGCTCAGCGTCATTTACTTCGCTATCCAACGCAGGGGAGATACGAATACATATCAAAGTCAACCAACTGACCCACAACCGGCGATTCACCGGCCCCTCGTTAGACAAACTGCCTGGGTCCACGAACGCCACGATGAACTGCACAGTGCTTTCCGTACCGGATCAGGAGGGGATGTTAGGCACATCAAGCCAACTGTCCTTGGAATTCTAGATAACTACGCTGCCCCCATCGCAAGATTGAACAAGTCATGCAGCTGAGTCGCTTGGAGCGGTACGCTCTCTGCATCAACATTCGATTTCACAGCAGCATCCGTTTGTTGGGGCTGAGAGGGTGGTTCCTGTGGCCAGATGACAGTACGCTCAATCTATTGAGCACCCGGTTGCCGCGCTGGGGCCTCGCAACAACTATAACGCTCGCCGCCGACAAACGGGGCAGCCGCAAGGAAGCGCTATGATTACGCACGAGATTTCTACTCCCTCCCCCACCGCCAATCCAGCCTCGAGCCCCACACCGAGTGCGCCCCCAGTGCCATCCACCGAAGCAGCTGCGCCTCCCGGCGCTTCACCAATCCGGCTCGCCTGCGTCGAAGTCTGCAACTTCCGACGCCTGGCAAAGACCCGCCTTGAGTTCGATGAGACCACCACCATCCTGGTTGGCGCCAACAACAGCGGCAAGACTTCCCTCCTCACGGTCCTTCGCAACTTCCTGAGCGAGTCGCCCGGCTTCCGCGCTTTTGACATCAGTCTCTCGCAATGGGCGAAGTTGCGCGAGTTGGGCCAACTCTGGGAGGCGCTCGACGAAGATCCCACAACGGACTCCAAGGATGTCGAGATATGGGAGGAGCAGTATCGACAGCTCCTGGCTTGCATGCCGTTCATCGATCTTTGGTTCGATGCGAAGGAAGGTGCGTACAACCATATTGCTCCCTTCATCACGTCGCTGAAGTGGTCAGGTGGCGCAGTTGGCGTACGGGTTCGGCTCGAGCCCGTGGCAGACGCGAACGAACTTCGTAATCTGGCCTGGCGCTACCGTGAAGCACGCTCTCCCGTGCGGAAGCTTCCGAAGGATGGCCACGCCTGGCCTATGGATCTGCTTGACTACTGGCTCAGGCACTCCTCGGACCTGCGCCGCATCGCCGCTTACCGCCTCGACCCCTTGAAGGGGCCTCTGGCAGACAAGAAGCGCCGTGACCTGCAGGCGCTGCCGCCTGGCTCGCAGCCGGTCGAGCTGCAGCTCCTGCGCAAGCTCATCCGCGTGGATTTTGTTCCTGCTCAAAGAGGGCTTGGCGCCGAGGAGGACGAGACACGGTCTGAATCGGCGAGCTCGCGTCCAGGGCTATTCTCGAGCCAGCTTCTGAAGTTCGCCCGACAGCACCTGAACGTCGCTCCATCCGGGCACGGTCATCGGGAGGACTTGGTGGCAGCCGTCGCCAGGGCTCAGGCGGAGCTTGACGATTCGATTTACAAGGCGCTCCGACCAGCGATGGAGGACGTGGAAGTTCTAGGATACCCGGGACTGCATGACCCCCAGCAGTTTCACTTCCGCACCCGTATCCAGACTACAGACCTTCTCGCCCACAGCACTGCTGTCCAATACTGTCTAGACAAAACCGCGGTCGACGAGTCCTTGCCAGAGCACTCTATCGGACTCGGCTATCAGAATCTGCAGTCGCTGAGCTTCATGTTCGTGTCGTTTCGCGCCGCGCGCCTCAATCCGCCACAGGGCACTCCTGCGGCGGTTCACCTCGTAATGGTTGAGGAGCCTGAAGCCCATTTACACGTTCAGGTTCAACGCAACTTCTCGTCGAACGCTCACGAGCTCATTCGCCCAAAGGAGCTGGTCCATAGCAACCTTCGCAGCCAGCTGCTCATCAGCACGCACTCAAGCCATCTGGCCCATGGGGACAGCTTCACGCGTCTGCGATATGTGAAGCGGGTAGCAAGTACCGACACAGGCACTAAACCCAGCACGGAGATCGTCAATCTGGGCGATGCCTTCGGCGAAGACATTCAAACCAGGACGTTCGCCGAGCGCTACTTTCAGGTCCAACACACAGACCTCCTTTTCGCTGACGCGGCCATCTTTGTGGAGGGCACCGCGGAGCGGATGCTAGTGCCGCTTTTCATCGAGCGGGACTTTCCCAAGCTTGCCAAGAAGTATGTGACCTTCCTTGACATCGGAGGCAGCCATGCGCACCGCCTCAGGCCGCTGGTGGAGCGGTTGGGGATTCCAACGATCGTTATCACCGACTTGGACCCGGTGGTTCCAACCAAGAGTAAAAAGGGGCGCACAGTGCGAGCCGCGGTGCACATCGCAGGCCAAGCAGACCTCGAGTGCGGGAACGACACACTGACCTCGTGGCACCCGAAGCTGTCCGACTTCCAAGCTTATGGGAAGCCGACGCCCGCCCAGTTGGAGTGGACCTCCGACTCAGGCGTCAAAGTCCGCTTCGCGTGGCAGCTTCCCATTGCAGCCGCAAGCGACCAATGGCCCAGCTCGTTCGAGGACTCTCTCGTCCTCTCTAACCTTGATTGGTTCAAGGCGTTAGACCAAGAGAAGGACCCCATCACCGGCAATAAAAAGGACCACCGCGGCACACTGGGGAAGGTGATGGGTATCGTGCTCGACAACCCTGACCATACCGAGCTGCTTAAGGAGCTCCACGTAATGCTGCGCGGGAACTTCAGCAAGGGCGATTTTGCGGCAACACTGTTCGAACGGCTGAACGCCGGTCAAGCCCTGGAATGCCCCGCATACATCGCTGACGCACTCACCTGGCTGAGCGGCCAACTCAACGTCACGGCTGGAGAGACCCCTTGAGCGCCACATTGCAGTCCCTTGGAAACGACCGCGACACTCACGTCGTCGAAGACATCTGCGGTTACATCACTGCGACACCGCCCAGCAGCTTCTTCCTCTTCGCCGGCGCAGGGTCCGGGAAGACTCGCACGTTGGTCGAGGTCCTGCGCCGGGTAACAGGAGTGGTGAAGCACGAAGCGGGTAGCCAGTATGCAGAGCGGCTCCGGTCCCGTGGACAGTCGGTTCGCGTCATCACTTACACCAAGAACGCGACCGCAGTCGTCAACGGCCGACTCGGCGAGAACTACCTGACCGCAGTGTCGACCATCCATTCCTTCTGCTGGGAGCTCATCAAGGACTTCACCGAGGACATCCGAGACGCCCTGCTTGCTCGCAACGCCAAGAAGCTTGAGGCAGCCAAGGCCCATGCGATGAGCAAGGTAAGGGGCGAGTCGGACAAGGACCGGCAGAAGTACGCTGAAATTGAGGCGAAGACCGAGGAAATTCGTAACACCAACGCGTTCATCTACCACCCGGACCGGAACACCTACGGATCAGGCGCGCTGTCACACGCCGAGGTTCTGGAAGTGACAGCGTGGCTCATTCGTGAGCGCCCAACGCTGCAGCACATCCTGGAGGACCGACACCCCCTCATCCTCATCGATGAGTCGCAAGACACGATGAAGGGAGTGCTTGACGCGCTGTTCGAACTCTCAAAAAACCGTCCGGGCTACATCACGCTCGGACTCCTGGGCGACCATCGGCAGCGCATCTACCCTGACGGCCACGACGACCTCCCGTCGCATGTTCCCGAGGACTGGGCGCGCCCCGCGCTGCAGATGAACCATCGCAGTCAGCAGCGCATCGTTGAGTTCATCAACAAGATTTGGGACGCGGACATCGAAGGCCGTACTCAGCCCAAGACTGGCGTACCCCAGCACCCGCGGACGGAGAAGAACGGTGGAACTGTTCGTATCTTTGTGGGCGATAGCAAGAAGAATGCCGCCGAGAAGATTCGGAAGGAGGCGGACTGCGCGCTGGCAATGGCTGCTGAGACTGCCAGCGCGGCCTGGCAGGATGGCGTACGTGGCTACAAAACGCTAGCGCTTGAGCACAAGCTAGCAGCCAAGCGAGGCAACTTCTTCAATGCATACTACGCGATGGACCTGCTGGACAAGGACGCCGCGATGCCTAAGAGTAACGGGGAGCGGACCGGTCCAGCCATGGTTCGGCCGCTCCTCGGCCCAATGCTTGAGCTCGCAGAGTGCCTGCAACCGGATGGCTCGCTAAATGAATTTGCTGCCACGGAGGTGCTGCGCAGGCACGGCGCGCTTGCAAAGGTCCCGCAGGCCAGCGCCGAGCGCCAAGCCACGCTGGACAACATTCATGCCGCAGTCATGAGGTTTGCCGACGCCACCTCCAAGCCCGGGGCAACCGTACAGGAGGTCTTGGCTCCGGTCCTAGAGGGAGAGCTCTTCGAAGCGGATCTCCGCCTGACCCAGGCATATGGCGACTCCTCTCCTCCACCGCCCGAACCAAAGGTAAGGGGCAAGGAAGCTAAGGAGGACCGACGCAAACGCGGATGGCACGCCCTCTTCAACACGCCTTGGCGAGAGATTGCTCGGTATCGTGCCTACCTTGGCGGAGAAGCCGAACTCGCGACGCACCAAGTCGTCAAGGGCTCCGAGTTCAAGCATGTCATGGTCGTCATGGACGATGAGGAAGCTGGCGGCACACAGTTCTCCTACGACAAGCTCTTCAGTGCCGAGGAGTTGAGTCCGACTGACCGGAAAAACGTTGACGAGGGAAATGAGACCACCATCGACCGAACTCTGCGGCTTCTTTACGTGACCTGCAGCCGAGCCGAGGAAAGCCTCGCCTTAGTTCTTTGGGCCAAGAACCCCAACGCAGCGCTTGACGCAATTAAACGGTCCGAATGGTTTTCCGCGGACGAGGTGACCGCTTTGAAGTAGTCACTGCTCTCAGTATTTTGGCAACCGAACGGACCGTGCCAATTTCAGCTATCGCTGCAGAACAGTCGTCTGGCTGGACTTGTCCAAGTCCATATCTTCATCGGTGGTCAGTTGGCCCAGCCGCGTCAGGAGTTTGTGCCGAGCGTCCTCCAACTGCTGCAATGGGATATCGGCCCTGGCCATCCCGACAAACTCCTGTCGGTAGACGCCATCCAACGCTTTCAGCCGTGGGTTGATCACTTCGTTCAAGGGCCTGGGATGCCCCAGCAGATAGACCAGGAAGCCTTAAATACGCTTCGATTCGGGCCGGCCGCCCTAGTTCAGAAGCAGCTTCACATCGAAGAGGTCCCGGGGGTGCTGGCGGTCCAGCGCTGCGCAGATCTTGCCGCCATACAGATCCGGCAGTGACACCACCTGCACCGCCGCGAAGCCGTAATCGTCCTCCACGGCTTCAAAGACATCGCGCTCCTGGGGCGGGTGCAGGGTGCCACGCAGTACCGGCGATACTTCGACCTTCACCTGGCTACGCCCTCGGCGTACCAGGATCCTCAGCTCATCTCGGCGAATCCTGAAGCTTGGCCCGCACGCCTGACAGTCGGGCGCTGAAGGTCCCTACCAGTCGCTGCAGCGCCTCGCGACAGCGTCGCAGGGCCTCGTCACGAGGCTCCAGCGGCAGGTAGGCCAGGTCGATATCGACCGATAAGCGAGGTAATGGCTGCACGAAGAGGTTGATGGCCGTGCCACCCTTGAGGGCGAAGCACGGCTCGTCATTGAGGAATGGCAGCAGCGAGACCAGCAACCTGACCTATTCGTGGTAACGAGCTTCAATCGGCATGCAGGAACGCCTCCGGCACCGTAACGTGATATTCCCTGTCCAGCTTGCCGCCCTGGCAGAGCTGCCGCTTGCCTTTGCCGAGGTCCAGTCGGCTTGGTTCAAGGCGAGCGTACCAGGCATGCCCGGCGTGGCGAGCCAGTACCAGCCCGCTTGGTTCTCACCGAACGGCACCCCTCCAGCAATGCCTGTAACCGGCGCGGACTCAGCGTATTGAGCCCGCCGAAGGTGTCCACCAGCTCACTGCTGAACAGCAGCTCATTCGGCGTCACGGCGATCCACTCCAGGACCGCTCGCTCGGGGGTCGATACCTGCAAGCTGAAGGCCCTGCCATCCGGCGCGTAGTCCGTGAAGCTGCCGGGAAGCTGCGCTGGCAGGCCCTTTTCAGAGTGGAGCAGCATCCGCCCTGCCCACTCGGCGTCATTCAACCACCGGGGCAACCGAGCGACCTCCTTACCATACAGGTGCGTTGTGCGCTTCCCCATGGGCAGATAGTGGGCAAAGCCATGCAGTGCCAGTGCAGTCTGGCCGCACGGCCAGATCAGTGACTTGCCCTGCTCACCGAGCGCCTGCAGGGCAAAGACTCCGCTCTCCCAGGTGAGGGCCCCCCCCGTACGACAGTAGGCACCATGCCCCACGCGCTTCAGCCAACCGCTGTTGGCCAACTTGCGAGCCCGATCAGGAATGACATCATGCGCAGCGAACCAGGCTGTTGTCACGACGGCGCCATGCGGGATCTGTTGCCAGAACAAGTTTAATTTCGCACTCAAATACAGCCTTTAACGGCGATTTGATGAAAAATCATAAACCATCAAAGGAGCCGTAATTCGTATTCGGAATTTACTTTACTGGATATGGAACCAACCACCAGTCGATTTAGCATCCATGGAGAGAACGCATTTAGTCAACAAACTCTTATATAAAGTTATGGGTAGACCCACGGGAAGAGTTCGCGGCCGCATCTAATAAAAAACGGCCGCAGGTTTTTTGCTAATATTCAAATTGTCAAAGTGGTTGATGCTCTTGCTCGGGTGATTGCTTTCTTGCCACGGCCAGTCCCGGGGTGGTCATCATGCTCACCAATCAAAGCTTTATATTGGCTCGCAAGGGGTGCTGTTGGCTCTGGCTCTGGAGTAGAAATCTTCTTTTTAGGCATTAGCTGAAGCGAGCCGTCAAGAGGTTTTCTGAGTATTTGAGTGCGAATTTCTCTAGCTAGAATTTCAGCCATAAGGGAAGGAACTGCATTGCCGACCATCCTCTGCATTTCCGTTCGTCCACACTCAACTCGAATGTCTGAGGGGAATGTTTGAAGGCGAGCCATCTCCTCGAATGTAAGCCTTCGATTGTTCCAATGGAAAGGTCCTATAGAAGCCCCAGGCTGCGCTTGTATTGTCCAAGATGGTAGTGCTTTAGCTAGCTTGAGCATGAAGCTCCAGTAGCGAGTACGCCATCCGAACAGTGGATAACCGCCACCTCTATTGGTGTGCCATAGATAGTTCTTACCCTCTGGTATTGAAGGCAAAAGCCCCCCCCATTTACCACCAACGGACAATCCTTTTTCATTAGGAGAAGGTTCTGCTAATCCTCCAATGGCGTCCCAAGCCGTGTTGTGCGGAAGTTTGTCGCTAAACAGGTCTTCGCTCAAATCGTTAGCAGAACAGTGTGTTTCTGAAGGGAAATTGAAAGATTGACCTTCCCGAGCCCCAACCATAAATACACGTTCACGTGTTTGGGGAACTCCATAATTGGCACACTTAAGGCTTTTCCATGTTACCCGATAGTTGGTGCCGGTCTCTCTATTGATTTTCTCAATACCCTCTATGAGTAGACGAAGGCCTTCATCTTTGTTTTTGAACGCTAGACCAGAGACATTTTCTAGAAGAAACGCTTTAGGAAGCGTGTCTCGCAGGACACGTAAGTAGCCGGTGAGAGTATCGGCTCTAGGGTCATCCAGTCGAAGTGAGTCTCCGCTAACCCAGTAGGAAGACTTCGAGAAGGGTTGGCAAGGCGGGCCTCCAATTAATACATCTGGCTCGCCAGTGCTGAGCCCAGCCCGCTCAAGGAGGTAAGCCGAGGAAATATGGTTGACATCGTCCTCAATCACGTTCCATTCAGGACGATTGAGGCGCATGGTTTGACACGCGGTGCCGTCTAGTTCTAGGGCTACTTTGGTTTGGAAGCCCGCAGCCTCGAACCCAAAGTCCAGACCGCCTATGCCAGAGAATAAACTGATAGCAGTAAGCATGATATGCTCTTTGGTTAGATCATCTGAATGGAAAGGTGGTAGCGTACATGATACCGCATATTCTACCCACAAAACCTGTATTGTCAATACAAATTTAGCAATGATTCAAATTGAACTCAGAGAAGCCATGGACGCGTATCGAAAACGGACAGGGGAACGGCTTACTTACGACCTACTCTCGACGCGCACAGGATTGTCGGTGTCGACTTTGCAGTCCTTAGCGAGCAGACCCGCCTACAACACACGACTGAGCACAGTTGAGAAGCTTTGTCTAGCCCTGGAATGTAGCCCCGGCGACCTTTTGCGAATAGGTCAAGTGACCAAGTTGGAGCAATAATGGCTATCCGTATCAATACAATTCATGCCACTCAATTCCTTAGAGAGCAGGCAGCGGCGGCTTCCCCGGAAAATTCAGACAAGGACTGGTTGGCTCACGTCGAGCATTTATCGGAATTATGCGCTGCTGGGGCTCCTGTTACCCACATTGCTTTTCTTGGAGCTTGCTTGCTTGCAAAGTCTCTTAATCCAGAGGTTGACCTTTTTGCTTTCAAGCCTCAACACGAAAAAAATCGAGGCAACCCGAAAGCAATTTCATTACGTCCCTTAGCACATGCTGTTCTTGTACCAGTCTCTGCGGAATTTGGCTTTAGCATCGGCGCCACTGGGCGAGAGCCTTTGAATAATCAACCTTATTTCCGAATGGGGCGCTTGGGTGATGACACTCCGATTCACTCTAACGGGAAGGAAGTATACCGCTATCTAATTGATTTAGTGGAAACTTTATCAAGTTACAGTGCTGAAGAAGCCGCTGCTGCTCTTAGAGCATATATCACAGTCAGGAGGGCTTACATTCCTGACTACACAGGCGTTTACGAATCTACTGTCAACCAAGCTGAGTTGCTAGCGGCGATCCAGTTATTTGTCTCTAAAAATTCTGAGGGCGGAAAGCGCGCGCAAGCAGTTACTGCCGGAGTTCTAGACGTATATGCAGCGCCCGAGTTAGTCCTAAGTGCTAGTATAAATGACCCTAGTAAAAACCGTCCTGGTGACGTTTGTGTCTACTCCGATTCGAGTCTATCTCAAGTAGAAAAGGCTTTTGAGGTCAAGGACAAGCCTGTGTCCTTGGCTGATATACAGATTTTCGGAAGAAACTGTTTGAGTATGGAGGCTAAAGAAGCTGCGATTGTAATGTCGAGTAGAGAACAGCCGGCAATCGATCAACAAGAAGTGACAGGCTGGGCACAGCATTTCGGTATCGCAGTTACCCTGTTCTTTGGATGGGAGGATTTTCTCAATCAGGCCCTTTTCTGGAGCATGCCCCCAACGCCGGAAATCGTTAGCAAGGTAGCTGAGCGCGTGAGGATCCGCTTGATAGAAATTCAAGTCTCAGCAGGCAGTGTCGAGCGCTGGGACTCCCTTACAGCAGGCGACTGAGATCAATCTAGCGTCGGCGCTTAGGCTCAAGGCCTCCTTCCTCATGGAGAAAACGTTGACGCTGGGCTGGGAACTGACGATGGCCCCTTCTTCGTCACCCCGACGGACTGCCACTGTTTCAGCTCCGCGATGACCGCCGCATCGTCTCGCTGGTGGTTCTTACCGGTCAGGATGAAATCCACACGGCAATTAGTCAGCGGAATGTTGTACTCGATGGCCACTCCCGCCGATGCGGGAATGCCCTCGTCGAGCAGAATGCTCATCATGAAGCGTAGGGAGTTCTCCCACGACGTCACCTCACTGCGCGGCGAATTGCGGTTCAGCCTGCGTGCCACCTCGTTCTCGATGGCCTCGGTGATGACGTTGGCTCGTACATCGTCGATTAACTGCTGCTTGGTGGCGTTGTAGACCAGCATACCCTCAAAAGTTCCCTTTTCGGTCAGTTAGTTATAGATTTTAGCATGAATGCATTTGACAACTATGCACGCTAGCGGCTGCCACAACACAGATCAGAACTAAAAGGCTGACAGGGCTGGGGTCTGTGCGTGCTGGCTTCTATGACCAACTTATCTATATGCTCTACGCCGCTTCAGCTCAGCTCGCGCCCAAGCAGATGCTTCTTTCATATCCCGCCGCAATTCGTCGATCTCCTCGGGAGTCAGCCACCGAACCACCGGCTCCCCGCTTTCTGGGTGCGTCTCGCCGGCCTGCTCGTCGGTTTTGGTTTCCAGCTCTTTTCGCCGTTGTCGGCATATCTGTTCGTCCATGCGCTCCTCCTAACGGAAAGGCGGCCATTGGCCGCCTGAGCTATCGCTGGTCAATGGCTCCCATAATGTCAGAAGCCCGTATCAGAAAATCCCGCCGCCTCTGAAAACGGGGTTTTTCCGGTTCCAGTTCCTACATCGTTGCTAGTATGCGTGCTGCGTGGTGCCCCCTCGCGGCCCGAGTGGGCCGGACGGTTCACGAAAGCGGCAATCTCTGCCCCGAAGTTCCTCTCCCCCTCGACCGATAGCTCGACAGCAGGTACAAAAGCGGCTTCTGTGTGGGCCTCCTGCCCTTCGTCGAGCATATCCAGGGCTACCATAAAATGGCGTTGTTTCATCGTGGGGCCTCCTTAGGTGTCCTGCTGGCCACGGTTCACAAAGCGAGCGATCTCGTCGTTACGGTCCTGCTGACTTTCACTACCGCCCAAGCTGTCGCTGTCGCTGTCGAACGATGGAACAGAATCATACGCTTCTGCGACCTCACTACCCCCTTCCGACTCCATGCTCGCGCGGATAGAGGACGCCATGCGGCCACCAGCGGTTTGATCAACCTTGCTCTGGAACTTCCCAGCCATCTTCGACCCAACTCCTTTAGCTAGCTCGCCAGCCGTACCCGCTCCCAAGGATGCTGCTCGCTTGAATCCGTTACCGCCACCAGATCGGGAGCCAGAACCAGCGAAACCGGCCGCCTGCGCAAATGGGGTGTCACCGGTGCCAGCTTCATCTCCGGTGGAGCTGCTGTCACTCCCACCACCGCTACTGTCACCTCCAGTGCCAAAGCTCGGCATATCTGACCCTGACATATTGTACTGGGCCTTCTCGAAGGCAGCCTTGATGGCTGACCCGCCACCTACTGCATTCGCCGCACCGCCCAACATCGCGCTCCCAGCCATCTTGCCCGCCGTGAGCGCCATACCTGCCGCTGTCATGGCTGCTCCTACCGCAGCACCGGCACCGAATGACCCGATGCCCATTGCTCCCACGCTGCCACCCGACACCAGGCCGGAAATCATCGGTGGAATCTTGTTAACCAGAAATAGCAGGATCACAGAAACGACCAGCATCACGACCAACTCCTGGGACGCCATGTTCTCGCTCATCTGCGAGTAGTAGTGGGTAATGAACTCCCTACCGATGGCGACCAGGAGCACCATTGCCATCAACTGAGCCGCTATGCCGAGAATGGCCTTGTAATAGTTGATCGCCATATCTGAGGTCCAGCGAGAACCACCGAATCCCAAGAAAAACACTCCCGCATAAAGCAGTATCCAACTGGCGGCTAGCAGCAGGAGCAGGTTGACGGAGATAATCGCCAATACCAGCAATACGGCCAAGGCCATACCTTCCATCACCAACGCAGTGGCAAACTGTTTCCAGCTCAACTCTGACGTAGCCTTCACCGTCTGGTCGTACAGTTCAAAGCCGATATCGAGGATGCTGGAAGGCCCCAGGTTACTGTTGGAAAGGCCACCGGCTTGTGCCCCAAGGGTTTGCAATGACTGCACGATGGTACCCGCGATGTTCATGCCCTGAGTCGCGTTGGTCAGCAACCACCAGAAAAAGCCAGTGAAGATGGTGAAGCGAACAAGCTCGGCAAAGAACTCGCCAATGTCAGCCTTGCGCAGCGCCATCATGCCGAACGTCCAGACCATCGAGATCACTACCAGGGTCCAGAACAACCGGCTGGCAGCCGCTTCGATCGCAGGCCCCCACGTTGATGCCGCGGAATGAAAGCGGTCCAACACATCATCCATGATGTTGCTGCTGGATAGCTCCTGAGCCATTGCGGTATCGGACAGCATGAGGACGGCCATCACGCCCAAACCACCAAAACCGAATCGTTTCATGCGACGCCCTCCCTCAATATCTGTCGGGGGAGCTGGGTTCGAACTCCCATTCCCGCATGCGCTGGGCCCTCTCAAACGACCGGCAGGCTTCAGTAAAGGCTTTTCGGTTCGATTCCCGGCTCAGCTCGTTGATGGTCTTCTGAAACGCAACTGGCGCGCACGTGATCGCACTCGCCTCTGGTACCGTTTCCTGCTCACAACCTACCAAGGCAACAGCTGCCACAAGTGGGATGATCTTCTTCATCGCAGCCTCCTTAATAGCGATCTGCTGCGCTAGGTTGGTAATTCCAGGTACGCATCTGCCGTTCCCGCGCTTCCCCTCTGGCGTTAGCATCCAGTTCGGCGGCAAGACGGGCGGCTTCAGCGTTCTGCTGAGCAATCAGCAAGCTGCGGATTTGCAGAAGTTGGTTGGCCTGGTTACTGGCGAGCTGGTTGGCGTAACCAATGGCGGCAAGTTGGCCATCCGCGCCCTGAGCAGCGAATTGCAGACGTTCAAGCTGTCGAGCATCAGACGCCAAGTTATCCTGCTGCTGATCCAGCCCTCGGAAGAGCGCATCGTTGGCCGCTTTTTGCGATTCAGACGCCAGGCGACGGTTTTCATCCATCGCTGCACGTTCGGCATCCGTGCAACCGCCGCCATTGAAGCAGGGGGAACTCCGGTAATACGCTACGTCCTGGAACTTGCCCAGGTAGGCATCGAGGCTGCCGAGCTGGTTCTGGTAATGCTGAAGCGTATTGGTGGCTTGGATCAGATCATTAATCGTGGATTGTGCCCTGTCCCAGATATAGGCCGCTGGAGCCATGGTGTTTTGCAACTGGTTTTCATACTGCTGCAACTGCATCTGGTACTGCTCGATCTGCTTGAGAGTCTGTGAGACGGACTCCATAGCCGTCATAACGTTTTGCTGAAGGTTGGTGCCGTCGACGACAGGGATACCCGCTTGGGCAGGCATGGACGCGGTTAACGCCAAGGACATGACCGCGACAGGAATTTTAGCCGCTAAAATTCTTTCTCTTCTCATGATTGAGTGCTCTTAGCTTCATTGTGACTAAGTTGCACTCACCAACCTGTAGCGGCTCGCTCATGAAGATTGCGAGCCACTACCCCTGCCGGAGAACCCAGCGGTGAAGTGTGGACCTCTACAGGGATAGCTCGTCACTTACTATCCCGGCGTCCGACCTGCGCGACACCTTCAGAACGCGCGGCCAATGGTTGTTGAACATCGGTGTCATTGTCCTGGGGAACGGTTAGGTTTCCCAAGGGTTAATCGCATCTACTGTTTGTTGCCGCCTTCCAAAGGGAAAGCACTATATTGAACGTCCCTTTTGCTGTCTTTTTGCCTTCTTGGCGTCCATCTCTGCCCGTAACTTGGCTTTGCGGCGCTCTTGCTCGCTCGGCCCCCATGGGGGCGGTGTCGGAGTCTTGCCCGCTTGTCCCTCAAGGTGAAGCACATCGGCCTGGGACAGCGATTGCAGCCGGCTCCGGCGCACCGGGGGTGGCGGCTGACCGATGGGCGGCACTCCCGCCCGTTTGCTTCGGGTCTTGGCCGGGGCGGTGTTCTCGCCGTTCGCCAGGGCTTGGCGGCGACGTTCCAGCCCGGCGTCCGCAAACCGGATAGGCAACTGTCCATCCGCTGCCGCCTTGATCACCCGCGCTTTGAACTCCGGCGAACCGTTCACGGTGATGCGCTCGCCGTAGCGTTCCATCGCCATCCTTAGCGCGTTCTGGATGCCTGCCTGGTCGGACTCCCTGGACACCTGTAGCCGGTCGCCATCGTCGCGCACGGCGCTGGCTCCGGCCCGGTAAATGATGGTGCCCTTCTTGGTGATGTTGTCGATCACCGGCGCATGGCCGGGCTTCGCCTGTCCCTCACCCTTCAAGGTGTTGCCCTTGAGGCCCTGGGCGGCCTCTCTGGCTCGCAACGCGGCCAGGGCCCCGGTATCGCCCTGCAAGGCTTCCCGTTTGAGCCAGTCGGCCCAGGAGCGGCGCCCGTAGGCTTCATGGATCGTCTGGCGTTCCTCTCGGTACTGCTTCTGGATCGCGTCAATATCGGCTTTCAGGGCGCTGCTGGCCTGCGCATACAGCACCTTCTTGGTCAGCCTGCCGCTGGTGAGCTTGATGGCCGCCCGCCGGGCCTTGCCCTTCTTCTTGGCGTTCTCAATCCGGCGGTCTTTTTGCCGCCTGACTTTTTCCAGGGCCGCCGTCTTGTTGGCCGCCGCGCTCTGCAGTTCTGATTTGAAGCGGGCGTAAAGCTCGGTAGTGTTCACGCGCAGCCGTACCGGGTCTTTGCGGTACTGGCGGCGGGGTTTGGCCTGTTGCGCCTGGTCATGCTCGAACGGGCCGAAACGGGCCTCCAGCTTCGGTTTGGAGAATTCCCGCCCCAAGGTGCTCGCCTTGACCACTGCGTGATCACCCGCCACGATAACCAGCCCATTCCCCCGCGCCCGGAGTTCCAAGCCGTTGTCACGCATGACCTGGTGCAGTCCGTACCAAGACTGCGCGGCTTTAATGTCCTCCAGGCACTCGCGCTTGATCCAGCCGATCAGACTTTCAATACCGGCATGACGCTCCATGTCGGCCGCTCGGGCCTCGGCTCCGCGTCGGCGCGGCATGTGGTTGTCCTGCTGCAACCCGTAATCCCGTTCCATGACCTCGCATAACTCGGCCAGGGTCTGGTGTGGGTAGTAGGGTTCGTGGATGATGTTGCGCGTGGGGTGGATCTTGTTGACGGCGATATGGATGTGCAGGTTGTCGGTATCGTTGTGAACGGCGCTAATGCGCTGATGCTCTCCAAAGCCCAGCCCCTTGCAAATACGGTCCTCGATGGCCACCAGGATATCGGCCTCAACCTGTTCCCCAGCCCGGAAGCTGACAATCAAGTGATAGGTCTTGTCGCTCTTCGCTCGGGTATTACCGAACTGGGTCGCTAGTACCTCGCTGACGGCATCCTGGACCGAATACGCCACGCAGTTGGTCAGCCGTACCGCGCCAAGACGGTGCTCCTTGCTTTGCTCGTCGGTGATGTAATTCACCAGACCAGCAAAGTCTGACTTGCCCAGGGAGCGCATGGGGACGTGTTTGGCGATCATGAGTGCCAGCCCCACATTTTAGCAGCTAAAAAAATCACGACCTGGCCCTTGGCTGCACCACGGATTTCAACACCTGACTCATTTCCTCCTGAGTGGCTTCGATCCTTCCGAGCAGGCTTAGGATGGTAGCCGCCCCGAAGTGAGCCGTTCTCACGTCATCTGTCAGCCAGAGCTTGAGCAAGCCCCCTAAACGCCCCAAGTCACCATTTACACGAACCAGCTCGCGGACATACTCGTAGTCCATAACGCCACTGACCTGATAGCCCTGCCCCACTTCCCGCAGATAACAAGCAACGCTTAGCCCTGCCTGCCTGGCGTTGGACTCAATCAGTTCTCTCTCTTCCGGAAGGCAGTACACCTTGAGCGGAGTGCTGTTCTTCCGTGTCACTCTTTGCTTCTCACTCATGCCAGCTCCTATCTCAGATGCCATGCTTTGCAGAGCAGGATTTCCGTTGAGCACCGCAGGTGCGAATAAGGACCAGTGAAGAGGAACACCACGCTTGCGGGGTGGGACTACTTCACACATCCTGCCCGCACTTCAGCGTTGATTTTTGTAGGTACGCCATGTGCAAAGCATCGCTATTTCTCTGCATTTCGTTGCACGGATCTGTTTTTTCCTGTGCATTCGTGAAAAACAGCCCCGAACTCTGATGAAGTCGATACTTGCGGCGATAATGCAGCACTCCAGAAGCGGTAAAACAGCGATCTAACAGTGAATTACCCATAGCGGTGTCCTTGCGCTTTCCACATTGAAATACACAGATTTCCACGCGGTTTCCGCAATGCCCCTCAAATGTCAATGAACCCGAAGTGCTGCCCCTCAAGTGTCAACACAGCTACCGAGCGAACCAGCTACTCAATCTCATTAGCTCACCATGGGGCATTTGATGTAACTGGCCTTTTCCTTCTTGGAGTAGAAACACGGCGAATGCCGATCATATATTTATTGAAATAGGTATTTACTAAGCTCATTATTTACTAGCTTCTTTATTTAGTAGCATCGGATCCTCCTCTTACGATTTTCCCGAAGACGGGTCGACCGTATTCGGAAAATCCGAACCTGGTGGATCAACGTCAAAGTCACCTGGCCGGTCAGTGACTAACCATGAGGTGCGTACGAACTTTCCGCATTCACCACGCTCTCGTTGAATGCACAGATATCCCGCCTGCTCTAGTTCCCTTAGCCCCGCTCTCGTAGCATCTCGACCAGAACCGACCTCCTTCTCTTTCGAAAGATGCGATAACCTGAGCTTCCAGTTATCCGGCAGAGAGAGCACAAATACCAAAATTCCCAAGGCTTTCCATGAGATTCGCTGATCTCGAATCAACTCATTGTTGAGCGTAGTGAAGTTTGATCGCACTCGGCGTCGAATGATTGCAGTATCGTCCACGGCCCTGCCCCTCAAGCCTCGTCAATCAGTCCAGCAACATCAGTTGCACGAAAATAGACACGTCTTCCAACCTTCCTCTTGGCGGCGTTCCATTTCACGGAAAACTCTGACTGGCTTTGCAACGATATTCGTAGCCCATCGGGACTGCGCTTCAACAATTCCGATAAATCGGTTAAAGATAGCAAAGGACCATAGCGTTCTAGCAACTGCTCTTCGGTTGTCATAACCATCTCCAGATAACGCAATTAAAGGCTTCGCTTTAAATATTTACGTTATCTTTAAAAAACTTTCAACACTTTATTATTATTTTTAAAAGTATAGCTAAACACCAAGTTAAAAGTTTACCTATACTTTATTAAAGCATCTTATTTAAGAAACAAAAAGACCATTTTCATCAAGAATTAGAAAATGGCTTGAGCGAGTTTTCTTATACAAAAGATTTAGTCACTGCAATTTCATTGACACTTGAGGGGCGCTTTTTACAACCGCAATATTTCAAGAACATGTGCACTTAAAAAGTATGACTAGCATTAGATCTGCCACGAGAGTGAGGACAGCATTGAGTATGCGTTCCACTGAGTTCACACCAGAAAGGCAGAGGAAACTTTAGCAGCTAAATTTTCCCTACTCACTGCTGAAGGAATGATCACCTTTCAACCAATGTAGTATGTTGTATACTACTACAACATACTACACGCTACATAACACCCATAACTTAAATTCTGGTATCGGCTAAATGCGGTCTTTTATATGATTCTAATATAACGCTCTGGCTTTGCGACGTGCCGGAGCACTAGCGCAGGAATGTCCAACAGCAGCCGATTGTTATATCTCTTGGCATAGAATGCTCAGTTTAATACTATTGTATCCCACAAATTCTTTAAATATTAGATCACAGGTTTTATTAGCATTAGTGACAGGGATAATACTCCCCACTTCAATCCGATGTTTGCTATTGTTAATCGTAACATCCGCGTAACCTAAAGTTTCATAAGCATCATTTAGGGCAACGACAATTTCAGCGCCAAAAAAACCAATAGAGGTATTATTTTCTAAAACAAATTCTTCTGTATCGGAAAAAAACTCTTTAAAGAATTGCTCTTGCTCAGCAACCTTGTCTTCAAGCGCTGATATTTGACTATTTTTCATAGAAACAGTCTCGGAAAGCTCAGAAATCTGGATCATTAACTCATCAATTTCTTCTTTATACTGCTGATTTTCTACTATGAGGCCTAACTCGCTATTGAGGTATTCAACAGATTCATCTAATTTTGCAATTGTTTCAGGAACTTTCCAAGATTTCGCTGCCTCGTAGGAGTTCACTATCGAGTTAAGCTCCTCTAGCCTATCATTCCTTATATTCCATGTAGCCGCAGCGGTTGCACTAACCAATGCAAAAGCAGCCACAGCAGCTTGTATATATGTTATAGTCATTTCATTCCTCTACGCTTATCAAAAATATAACGCCCTGTTAAGAGGTGAGCAACGCAATGCCGAAGCCGTCGCCGTCGCAAACTACTTGAAACACTAAACTCAACGCATAGTAAAAATACCACGTATTGCGAACATCCTCTTGAACAGTTTGTTAGGTTTTTTTTCGTACAATTTTACGCTTTGATGCCAAGATTTCTAAGTTTGCAACCTTGATTTGCATTATTTCGAAAGGCTCTTTAATTGAAGCAATGTGTATAGCCAAATTTTGGTTTATAGCATCATAGCGTTCTGACCACTCGAAGCTTTCAAACTCGAGAAGCATGCCAGGAGAAGTAAACTGCTTCCCACTGCTGCACCAGCATACCGCTTCTGCCGGAATGTCCACTCAGGGTCGGAAGCCGCCTGATCGTTCTGCCCAGTTTTCTCAAGCTATTAATGTTTTAGACCTCCCTCACTCTATCCAGCTTCACGACCAAATCCTCGGCTCTCAAGTGCGTATACCGCCTCAGCATCTGCATTGACTTGTGGCCACTGATCGCGGCGACCTCCTGATCGGATAGCCCTACCTCAACCAGCCGACTGACGGCCTCATGTCTTAAGTCATGGAAGCGGAAGTCATCGAGTCCTGCCTTCTTCTTCGCCTGATTCCATAGCTTGGTGTATGCATATGGCCCACGCTTGCCGCCCTTGCCAGGCTCACCGAAGAACACAAAGTCACAGTCGAGCGGCCGTACCGGGTTGTGCAACGCCTGCTTGAATACTTCGGTGGCGGCCTGAGTCAGCGGCACCAGGCGAGCTTCATTGTTCTTGGTGTCGGTGAGACGCACCACGCGGCGTTTCACATCGACCTTGGAGCGTGTGAGGGTCAGGATCTCTGAGGAGCGCATGCCCGTCTCCAAGGCGATTCTGGCAATCCAGGCCAGCATGGGGTTGCTGTGCTGCCGTAGCACGTCGAACAGGCGCTTCTCCTCTTCGGGACTCAGGCGCCTATCGCGGCCTTCTCCTGGGCTAGGTTTGCGGATGTTCTGGACGGGGTTATAGGTCAGACCGAGGCCCCATTCCTGGATGGCCACGGTGTAGAGGTGTCCAAGTAAAGCAAGCTCTAGGCGCACAGTACTGGGGCTGATTAACTCCCCTCGGCGACCCAAAGTGTTTAAACGCTTGTCACGGTAGTTAGCGACTAGTTCCGGCGTCAGGGCTGCGAGGGAGTATTTGCCCAAGTGCTCAATAAGGGTGTTGGCCTTGTGGCGTTCGCTCTTTTGGGTGCTGGGCTTCTTGGTAGGAGTAATATCGGCCAAGTAGCGCTTTAGCGCTGCTTCAAGCGTCATTCGTTCTGAGGCACTACGCTGGATATAAACGCCGCGCACCATTTCATCTTCAGTGCGGCGTGCCCAATCTTGGGCGTCACGTTTGGTACGGAAGGTCTTCGCGGTGGTTGGCCAACCCGACTTGCGGATGACGGCTTTCCAGGTTGCAGAAGGGGTCTTGACGATGGTGGCCACAAAAAATCTCCAGGGTCTGAAAGATCGGCACTGTACCGAAACTGTACCCTTGGACTAGGGGACTCACCAGAGACAATTGCTAAACTACTGATTTTAATGGTGGGCCCAGTAGGACTTGAACCTACGACCAAGGGATTATGAGTCCCCTGCTCTAACCAACTGAGCTATAGGCCCGAAAAGCGTGCATATCATAGCGAATGTGGCGGGGCGAGGCTACCCTTGGGGCGCTATCTTGCGATCACCACGGCACTTTTACCCAAGGGGCGAGTCTGCTGTGGAGTCCTTACTGTGGAGACATGCCATGAAAGCCTTGTTTGCTCTTGTACCGCTGGTGCTGGCGGCCCCCGCCTTCGCGGATTGGCAGCTGGATGCCAGCCAATCCCAGGTACAGGCGAGTATCACGCAGCTCGACGGCCCTTCGCCGCAAACCCACCACCATCAGGTGCGCAACCTTCAGGGCAACATCTCGCCGGATGGCACGCTGACGCTGCCGCTCAAGCTCAACCAGACCGACCTGCTCTCGCGCTTTGGCGACCTGCCGGTGTGGGCGAGGCTTCTGACCGATTCCACCCTGGTCACGCTGACTGCCCAAATGCCGCCTGAGCGTTTGGACGCGCTGGATATCGGCAAGTCGATGGTCGAGACGCTGACCTTCCGCGTGCAAAACGAAGGCATCAACCGCCAGGAAGAGGTGCCGCTTCGCTTCACTCGGGAAGGCTTGAACCAGGTGCGCGTCACCCACGCCGAACCGATGGAACTGGACGGCAGCACGCTGATGGCGAACAACACGGTGCGCAGCGTCATGTCGCTGCTGGGCTATCAGCAGATCGCCGATCACGTGCCGGTCACTTTGGACGCTGTGCTGATCAACCGCTAGCCGTCAGGCACTGACCGCTCGGCGCACGTTCGCAATCAGCGGGCTGCCGGTATCCGGGTCGGTCAGCAGCGTGCAGTCGACCTGATAGAGCGTGCGGACCAGCGCCGGCGTGACGACGTCGGACGGGGCGCCTTCGGCGACGATGCGCCCATCAAACATAGCGATGAGGTGGTCGGCGTAGCGGCAGGCGCTGGCCAGATCGTGCAGTACCATCACCACGGTGCGGCCCTCGCAAGCGAGCTTTTGCACCAGTTCGAACACTTCGATCTGGTGGCCGAGATCCAGCGCCGAGGTGGGCTCGTCGAGCAGTAATAGCGGCGTTTGCTGGGCGATGGTCATGGCGATCCAGGCGCGCTGGCGCTGCCCGCCGGAGAGCGCCTCGAGCGGGCGGTCGGCCAGGGCCTCGAGCCCGGCGGCGGTGAGCGCGTACTGCACGATTTTTTGGTCTTCCGGTGACCACTGGCGCAGCCACCCCTGGTGGGGCTGGCGGCCAAAGCGAATCAGCTCGGTCACGGTCAGCCCTTCTGGGGCGATCGCCTCCTGGGGCAGCAGCGCGAGCTGTTTGGCCAGAGTTTTGGCGGGAAGCGTCTGAATGTCAGCGCCGTCGAGCAGCACCGCGCCGTTTTCCGGTTTGTGCAGCCTGGAAAGCCCGGCGAGCAGCGTGGATTTACCGCAGCCGTTGGGCCCGACGATCGCGGTCACTTTGCCGCTCGGCAAATTCAGCGCCAGCTCACGGATCACCCGGCGGGCGCCGTAGCTCATGTCCAGCGCTTGGGTCGAAAGCGTGGGCGCCGGCGTGTCGTGGGGCGTGCTCATGGGCGGCTCCTTTGTGGGCGCATCAGTATCCATAAAAGCCAAGGGCCGCCGACCACGGCGGTGACGATGCCCACGGGAATCTCGATCGGCGCGAGCAGCGTGCGCCCGGCCAGATCCGCCAGCACCATGACCAAGGCGCCGGCGAGCGTGGCGGCCAGCACCGGAACGTGGCGTGAGCTTGAAAGCGAGCGGGCGATTTCCGGGCCGATCAGCGCCACCATGCCCACGGGCCCGGCCACCGCGACGGCCAACCCCGTGAGCACGACAGAAAGAGCGAGCACCTGAATCCGGCAGGCTTTCACCTTCACGCCCAAGCCGCTTGCAACGGCGTCTCTAAAGCGCAGAATCGACAGCGACCGCGCCAGCCCCATCGCCAGCACCACGCCGACACCCAGCCCCGCGGCCAGCAGCAGTACGGCGCCGGGCGAGCGGGCGTTGAGTGTGCCCACGGTCCAGGGGTAGGCGGCGTTGGCGGTGTCGATCGGCACGCGGGCGAGATAGAACTGGGTCAGCGCGCCAAATACCGCGCCTACGCCGATACCGGCCACGATGAAGCGATACCCCTGAGTGCCGCTGCCGGCAGAAAGCCCGAAGGTGATGGCGGCGGCGGTGGCCGCTCCGGCCAGCGCCATGGCCGGCGGTGCGATGGTCACGCCGACGCCGATGACCGAGGCGATGGCAAACGCCGTGGCGCCATTGTCGATGCCGATGATGCCCGGCGTTGCCAGCCGGTTGCCCGCCAGGGTCTGCATCAGCACGCCCGCCAGCGCAAAGGCGGCGCCGGTCAGGCAGGCCGCCGCCAGCCTTGGTAGGCGAAGCTCCTGCACCATGAAGGTGGTCATCATGTCGCCCTGGCCCGCGAGGGCGGGAATGACCTCGCTCACTGACAGCGGCACACTCCCCAGGCTCAGATACACCACGCCAGCGATCAGCAGCGCAAGCAAAAGCCCCAGGTTGACCGCCACGGCGCGGCGCTCGAGCAGCACGCTAAAGGCCTGCCCCCTGCCCTGCCAGGCCAGACGCCAATAGCCCGGCGGCGACGGGCAAGCGGCAGGCGCATCACTCACGGCGCGCGTAGGAGATGTGGCCTCCGAGCGGTACTCGGAGGTGGCGGTGGATTTCGATGCCATGGTCACAGATTGAGTCGTCACTGGATGAATCGCCGGCAAATAAAAGAGCGTTATGGCTAAGCACGGGTATAGCTAAACACGAGTCTCGAGGCGCGGCGGCTGAGCGCGCGCATTAAAGCATGGGCAAACGCCGCGCGCGAACCACGGCGATCAGCACTGGCGCGCCGCAAAGCGCGGTCAGCACGCCCAGCGGCAGCTCCGAAGGCGCCACCACCACCCGCGAAATGATATCGGCGCTGACCACGATCAAGGGCCCGATCGGCAGGCAGAACCAGAGCGTGCGGCGAATATCCGGCCCCGCCAGCGCGCGGGCAACGAACGGCACCACCAGCCCAACGAAGGTAATCGGCCCGGCAATTGCCGTAGCCGCGCCGACCAGCAGCGCGACGCTGCCAATCACGATCCAGCGGATCACGCCGGGGTGATGGCCAAGCCCGGAGGCGGCGCGCTCACCGAGCGCCAGCGCCGCCAGAGGCCGCGCGGTCACCGCGACCGCGACCGCGGCTACCGCCAGGCTCGGCAGCACGCTGACCAGGTCGTCCAAACGACGCCCGGCCAAACTGCCCACCACCCAGAAGCGAATTTCGTCTGCCGCGCGCTGATCGTATAAAAGCAGCAGTGAGGTCAACGAGCCCAAAAGCCCCGAAAACGCCGCACCCGCCAGCACCAGCCGCACCGGGTCGTTACCCACGCCGCGAAAACGCGCCACGCTCATCACGCAGACACAGCCGATCAGCGCGCCGAGCTGGGCCACGGAAATGCGCAGCGTCGCCGCGCTCGCCCCCAGCACCAGCGCCAGCGCCACGGCAAAGGCGGCGCCGGCGCTCACCCCCAGAAGCCCGGGCTCCGCCAGCGGGTTTCGCGACACCGCCTGCAACAGCGCCCCGGCCACGCCCAGCGCCATGCCCACGACGATACCGATTAGCGTGCGCGGCGCGCGAAGCTCCCACATCACGAAGCGCGCCTCGTCGTCGGCGCTGCCCTGCAAAAACGCCAGAATGCGCGCCGGGCCGACGCTGCCCGCGCCGATCAACAGGCTCAACGCGCTCACCGCCACGAGGGCGGTGAGCAGAGCCAGCATCAAGTGGCGTGGCGAGCGGCGCGCGAGTGGGCCGCTCACCGCACTGACAAACCCGGTCACGGCAGTAGTGCGTCTTCGATGTCGTCAAGAATGGCCAGCGCCGCCAGCGGGCCGCTGGCGCTACTCCACAGCTGGCCATCGACGGGCACGACGTGCTCCTGCTGCGCCACGTTCAGGCGCGAGAAGGCGGCGCTTTCACGCGCGGCGTCCAGCGCCTGCTGGCCCTCTTCGTTGAGGGTGGCCAGAAAGAGCCAGTCGCCGTCGACCATGGAAAGATTTTCAAGGCTCAGCACGTCACTGTGGGCGCTGCCCTCTTCGATCAAACCGGCGTCGCTGACGTTCACGCCCACGCGGTTGAGAAGCCCGGTGGCGATCAGGTTTTCGGACATCACCATGGCGCCGCTCGGCATCCAGCGCACGACGAACGCGCTTTCGTCCGGGTGGTGCTCTTCGATACGCGCGGAGAGCGCGTCGACGCGCTCGTCGACGGCGGTGATCGCCTCTTCGACGGCGTCCTGGCGGTTGAGCGCTTCACCGAACAGGCGCGCTTCTTTCTCCCAGCTGTCCGGCGCGAACCCATCGCTCTGCGGTACCACGGTCGGGGCGATGCGCGAGAGCAGCTGGTACTGCTCTTCGGGCAGCTGCGGGGCGGCCAGAATCAAATCCGGCTGCTGGGCGAGCACTGCCTCGATGTTGATTTCACGCACCACGCCCACGACTTCCGGACGCTCGACGTCGAAGTCCTGTGAAAAGTACTCGGTGATGTAGTTGGCGACATCGGTGCCGCCGCGGGTGGTCACCGCGCCCAGCGGCATGATGCCAGCGGCGATAGAGGCGTCGAGCGCGCCTTCGTATACCGTGACGACCCGCTCCGGCGTGCCGTCCACCTCGACCTCGCCAAAGGCGGTGTCGAGCGTACGCGCCTGGGCCTGGCCTGTCAGCAGCGCGCCCACCAGCGCCCCGGTCAACCCTACACGCCACGCCGCGTTGAACGTCGTCGCTTTCATTGTACCGCGCGCTCTACCCGCCATTTGACTCTCCTGAAAATGCCTGCTGCTTATCGAGGCTGATGATAATAACGATTCTCAAAAGCGATTGCATTACCATCCTGTCGAATGGCTCGTTCCACTTTTAGCAATTCGCCATTATTACCAGCACCTAACGCGAGGCCATTTCGATAACGCGCTAAAAGTTCCTCCTTTTGCAACGCAACGTTCCTGAATTTTAGCTCGATATTGGGAACTATTATTTTTAGACTCTCGATCACATTTGATAACAAATCTCATTAATACCACTACATCGATCTCATCGGTCTTCAAGATCGTTCTTCAAGTAAGGGTTGTTTCATGGCTCGTTTCACTCGCACCGCCCTCGCCAGCGCCATCGCGCTGGGGTCTTTCACCGTCACCGCGCACGCCCAGCAAAGCGCGACCAACCTGGACAGCATGGTCGTCACCGCCGCCGGCTATGAGCAAACGCTCAACAATGCCCCGGCGAGTATTTCGGTCGTGACGCGTCAGGAGCTGGAGCAGAACCAGTTCTCGAGCATCGCCGAGGCGATTCGCGACGTGCCCGGCGTGGACGTACGGGCGGGCACGGGCAAAACCGGCGGTCAGAGCATTTCGATTCGCGGTATGCCCAGTGACTACACGCTGATCCTGATCGACGGCCGCCGCCAGAACACCTCCGGCGACGTGACGCCGAACGGCTTTGGCTCGACCTCCACCAGCTTCATGCCACCGCTCTCTTCCATCGAGCGTATCGAGGTCATTCGCGGGCCGATGTCCACACTCTACGGCTCCGACGCCCTCGGTGGCGTGGTCAACATTATTACTCGCCGTGTGGGTACCGACTGGGCGGGCTCGGTCACCGTGGAAAACACCTTCCAGGAGGATCGCGACGCGGGCAACAGCTCGACGCTGAATCTTTACGCCACCGGCCCGCTCATCGAGGACACTTTGGGCGTGCAGCTTCGCGGGCGCGTGTTCGATCGCGACAGCTCCGAGCGGCTGGTGGAAGAGAGCGTCGGCCGCGACCCGCGCCCGTCCGAGGCGCGCATTTATTCCATCGGCGGCCGGCTGAGCTTTACGCCCAACGATACCCACGAGATCTGGCTCGACGCCGAGCGCGCCCGCCAGGTTTACGACAACACCGACTGCCGGCTGGGTAGCCGCGACGGCCTGCGCCGCAACGACTGCGAAACCCCCGCCCCTACTGAGTTCTTTGGCTACGAGGACGAGCTTCGCTTCCAGCGCGACCAGATCGCCATTGGCCACTCCGCGCGCCTGTCGACGGGTACCTGGGACACCAGCATCACGCGTAACGAAACCGAATCGCTTGGCCGCACCCTGCCCGCCGGTAACGCGCCGGACTACGGCTACTTTGCCCTGGGCGGCGAGCCGCGCACGCTGAAAAACCGCGACGTCGTCGTCGATACCAAGTTCGTCGCGCCGCTGGACGCGCACATGGTCACGGTGGGCGGCCAGTACATCGACGCCGACCTGACAGACGCCACCGCCGGCAATGAGGAGTTCAGCCAGTCGAGCTGGGCCCTGTTCGTCGAGGACGAGTGGTTTTTGACCGATGATTTGGCCCTGACGCTGGGCGGGCGTTACGAAAACCACGACGCCTTCGGCGGCCACTTCAGCCCGCGCGGCTACCTGGTGTGGAACACCACCGACGAGTGGACGCTCAAGGGCGGCATCAGCCAGGGCTACAAAACGCCGACGCTCAATCAGCTTCACGACGGCGTGAACGGCTTTGGCAACCAGGGCAACTCCGCGAGCCTGGGTTCGCCGAATCTCGAACCGGAAAAGAGCACCAACTACGAAATCGGCGCGATCTACGACAACCTCGACGGCTTCTCCGCCGGCGCCACGGTATTCTTTACCCAATTCCGCGACCGGATTTCCAGCGGTGACGACATTCCCAACTGCCAGTTCGTCGACAGCGACGGCAACAGGCCCTTCTCAAACGCGGCCAACTGCATCAGCGTGGGCGATTTCGTCAGTCAGGACAGCTTCAACCGCTCCGTCAACGTCGACCGCGCCGAAACCCGTGGTGTCGAGCTAACCTCGAGCTACCAGTTCGACCCGGCCTGGCGCATCAGCGGCGGCTACACCTATACCGACACCGAAGTGACCTCCGGCGATAACGAAGGCCAAGCGCTGACCAACGCGCCCAAACACAAGCTAACTGCGGACCTTTCCTGGGCGATCAACCCGCAGTGGAGCACGACACTCGAGGGCGAGTACTACTCTTCTCGCGAGCGCTTCTCCGGCAACGTATCGGGAAGCTCGGCCGCGCTGGTCGAGCAGCTGGGCAACAAGCTCGACGGCTACGAGCTCTTCAACCTGCGCTCGACCTACCGCTTCACCGATAGCCTGCGTCTGACCGGCACGGTATACAACCTGTTCGACAAGGACTTCGGCGGCTACGACACCTATAACTTCGACGGTGACACCTATATCGCCTACGACTACACCCAGACCGGACGCTCGACCAACGGCGTCGCGCTGGATGGCCGCAGCTACTGGCTCTCCGCGACCTACGAGTTCTAACCGACCTCGCAGTGCTCGCTAGCGGTTCGTTTGATATCGCTTGCTGATTCAGCCCCGGCCTTGGCCGGGGCTTTTTTGTATCGGCGGCTGAGTGACGGGCGCGGCGATCATCGGTTTTCGCGCTGTCTCATAAGGCTTTCTCTCAAGGGCGCTCACTCACAAACGCCCACAAAAAACGGCTACCGAGGTAGCCGTTTTCAATGGGGTGGACACGCGAGGGTGGCGTTAGAACTCGATGTTCAGACCCAGCCAGAGGCGGCGCCCGTCTTCGATGTAGCCATACTCCTCGGGGGTGATGCTTTCATCGAACAGGTTATAGATACCCGCGCTGACCGTTGCGGTGTCGTTGAGGCGGTAGCCAAGGCCGGTGTCCACGAAGGTGTAGGACGGTGCCACCAGCGAGCCGCGAGAAGGGCCGCTGGTGGGCTGGCTCTCTTCACCGCGGTAGGTCAGTTTGGTCCACTGGTTGAGACGCCCGTTTACGTCCCAATCGAGCGTCGCCGACACCTGGTGTTTGGGCAGCTGGTTGAGCGGCTCGCCTTGATTCTGACCGCTTTTCTGCTCGGAATCGGTGTAGGTATAGGTCGCCGTTAGCGCCAGCGCATCGCCAAGCGGCGCGCTCAGGCTGGCCTCGACGCCTTGGGTGATGGCATCGTCGACGTTGATGCGCGTATTGGTATTGAGCTCGCCGTTAGCGTCGATATCGAACTGCGTCGCGGCCGGGCACTCTTGCTCGCCCAAGCCGACCGAGATGCAGGGTAGACGCGTGATCTTGTCCTCGAAGTCGTTATGGAACAGCGTGAGGCTTCCGCTCAAACCGTTTTCATCGGCATACAGCAGCGCGATTTCCTTGTTGAGCGAGGTTTCCGGCTCCAGATCCGGGTTGCCGTAGGTGGTGCCGCCGCGACTGATCGCCCCCCAGTCGGCGGTGATCTCGCGCAGGTTGGGGGAGCGGTAGCCGGTGGAGACACCGCCCTTGAGCGTCCAGTCCGGCGTCATGTTCCAGACGTTATAAAGGCGCGGGCTGACGTGGCTGCCGTAGTTTTCGTCGTCGTCCAGGCGCAGACCGCCGGTGATCGCCCAAGTGGGAGTGATCATCCACTCGTCTTCCACGAACAGCGCCCACTGGCTGCCATCGATGCTAGTGCGATCCGAGACCTGGTTGGTCGTGCTGTCCTCGAGCGACTCCTCTTCGTAGTTTGCCCCCACCGTGAGCATGTGCATGCCCAGCGGTAAAATGGCGCTGGTCTTGACGTTCGTGTTGGTGATTTCGATATCGCGCGAATCGTTGCGGCTGTTTTCGCGCTGCACGAAGGTTTCGGTGGTGCCCCAGTCGAAGCGGCCGCTGTGGGTCAGCGCCACGTGATCGTTGGAGAAGTCGTTATCGCTGTCCGAACAGCCGCCGCGACATCCGTCCGCGGCGGTCGAGCGTCCGACGCGTGACAGGCGCTGTTGCTCGGTAATGCCCGCCTCGGCGGTAAAATCATGGTTGTCGCTGGCACTCAGGCTTAGGCGCGCGGTGAGGCTCTGCAGGCTTTTATCCTCGTAGCCGCTAACGATATCGTCCTCGTCGCGCTGAGAGGCCTGGCCATACACCTGCAGCCCCAGCCGGTCGTCCACCAGCGGCCCGCTGACATAGAAGTTGGTCTGGCGGCTATCGCCGGAATCGCTGTCTTCCTGCAAAACGGTGTCGAACTGTACGTTGCCGTGCCACGCATCGGCTACCTGGCGGGTGATAATGTTGATGACCCCGCCAATGGCATCGGAGCCGTAAAGCGTCGACATCGGCCCGCGCACCACCTCGATACGCTCGATGGCCTGCAGCGGCGGCAGCCAATCCTGCTCGAACCCGGCGCTGCCGTTCGGGCGCGATTCGCGTGAGTTTTGCGGGCGGCCGTCGACCAGAATCAGCGTGTATTGCGAAGGCATGCCGCGAATGGAGATGTCGTTGCCATTGTCGCCGGCGCCGCCGCCGGTGATGGTGACGCCCGGCACGTCACGCAGCGCGTCGGTGACGTCCCGGTAGTAGCCGCGCTCGATCTCTTCGCGAGAGAGCACGCTGATGGATGCGGGGGCGTTAGTGGTTTGCTGCTCGAAGCCCGCCGCCGTGACGACGACATCGTTCAGGGATGTGCTCTCTTGTGCCCAGGCCGGCGTGACGATCAAAGACGAAATCGCGCTTGCCAGCAGCGTTTTGCGCAAGGGGAATGACATGACGCAGTTCCTATGAAGATCCGGATATCGTAATAGTGTTATTGCTTGTTGAATGCTAATAATTAGCATTCACATGCTCTCACATTCACTACCGGATGCGGGGGAACGCGGCGTTGCTGGAACCGCAACACAAATCGCTCTTATTTTCATTTGTAGCGGTTACTGGCACAATGGGCCTCTTTTGCTCGCGGGCCCGCTTTCATGTACGACTTCGACGAACTCAACGCGTTTTCGGACGTCATGGCGACCGGCAGCCTGACCCGCAGCGCCCAGCGTATGGGGGTGGCCAAATCCACGCTGAGCCGGCGTATCAGCCAGCTCGAGTCGCGCTTGAACCAGCCGCTTTTGCGCCGCCAAGCGAACCAGCTAACGCCTACCGAAGCCGGGCTGCTTTTTCACGGCTACTGCACGGAGCTTTTGACGTTGGCCCGGCAAAGCCAGGAGGCGCTGTCGGAGCTTCGCGAGGAGATTAGCGGCAAGATCACATTGGAGGTTCACGGCGCGCTTGCCCGCAACTGGGTTTCCAAAGTCGTGGATACCTTTCTCGATCGCCACCCGGGCATCGAACTCACGCTTCAGAGCCGGGAAAGGCCATCCACGACGCTTCAAACCAACAGTGTGCATATCTGGCTTGGCGCGCTCGACGAATGCGGGCTGAACCAGGAGCGCCTTGGGCAGCTCACCCGAGGGCTCTACGCCAGCCCGCGCTATCTGGCCCAGGCACCTGCGCTTACTCACCCGAGCGACCTGGATCACCACGCCTGGATCGACCTGCTCGACACCGACACGACTCGCCTGCCGCTTTATCACGCCAGCGCCCCGGAGTACGTGTTTTCGCCGCCCCGCTCGCGGCTCAGAGTGGATCAAACCCTGATCCACGTGGACGCGATCGCCAACGGACAGGGCATCGGGCTTTTGCCGCACTGGATCGTCCATCAGCGCGAAATGCACCACCCCGGCGAGCTGGTACCGTGCCTGGCGGGCTGGGAGCCCCAGCCACTGCCGGTGTCGATGCTCTACGCGTTCGGGCATCACTCGCGCCGGGTCAGCGCGCTGCTGGGCTGCCTGCGCGAGCACGTGCCGCACCAGTGGCAGGCGCCGCCGCTGTTCGCCTAGCGTTTTCGCCCCTCAATGGCGTTTGGGCGGCCGTGGGACCGCTAGGAAACCTTGCCAGCTAACGACCCGATTGATGACAATAGGCGTTTACGCTTGCCAGGAACGCTCCATGCTCGTTGAACTGTTCGCCGTGATGGCCCCGGTGCTCGCCGGTGCCGGCCTGGGTTTTTTCTGGGTGCGCCTGGGCTACCCCTACCCGATCGAATTCGTCACCCGGCTGGTGTTCAACATTGGCACGCCGGCGCTGGTGCTGGCCTCGCTTGCCGGCGCCTCGATCGATGCCCACACCTTCGGCAAGACCATGCTGGCCGCCGCGCTGGTCATCAGCCTGATGGGCGTGGCGTCCTTTGGCGTGGCAAGGCTTTTGCGCCGCGACTGGAAAGTGCTCATCGCGCCCATGATGTACCCCAACACCGGCAACATGGGCCTGCCGGTCGTGCTCTACGCGTTTGGCAGCGCCGGCTTCGTTTACGGCATCACCGTCATGGTGACCGTGTCGCTTTTTCAGTTCACCATCGGCGCCATGCTCTCGAGCCGGGGTAATCCGCTCAAAACGCTGGTCAAAACGCCGACGGTCTACGCCATTTTGATCAGCATGGCGCTGATGCTCACCGACACGGCGCTGCCTGGCTGGATCGCCAACACCGTTGATTTGATGTCCGGCTTTACCGTACCGCTGATGCTGATCACCCTCGGCGTATCCTTGGCGAGCATCCGGGTCGACAACCTGCGCTCGGGGCTCGGCTTTAGCCTGGTGCGCATTCCGCTGGCCGCCGCCACGGCCTGGCTGGTAGCCGAGCTTTTGAATCTGCCGGCGCTCGCGCAGATGATTCTGGTGCTGCAGATGTGCATGCCGGTGGCGGTGTTCAACTATCTGTTCGCCCAGCGCGCTCAGCGCGAGCCGGTTTACGTCGCAAGCCTGGTGTTCTGCTCGACGCTGTTGGCGCTTTTCTATCTGCCTGCATTGCTGGCGTTTATGATGTAGCGTGTAGGAAACCTTCTCGCGCACGCGCAGTCACTGCTGGGTCGACGTCACCCCTTGGTCGGAGAGCTCATGTTCTACCCCACTGCCCCGTTGTCCTCTTCCCTTCGCCGCGCCTCTGGCGTTTTGGGTGGTCTTTTGCTGTTAACCGGCGCCGTTAGCGCCCAAGCCCAGATGATTCACGAGGCGGTTCAAACCGACGCCGTTACGTTCTCGATCGAGCGTGTGGCCGACGGCCTGACCCGCCCTTGGGCGGTCGCGTTTCTACCCGACGGCCGGTATCTGGTGAGCGAGCGACGCGGCACGCTCAACCTGGTGGATGACCAGGGCCATCTCGAGGCGCTCGAGGGCATGCCCGAGGTCAGCACCCAGGGCCAGGGCGGGCTTCTGGACGTGGTGCTCCACCCGGATTTTGGCGACGGCGAGCACGACTGGATCTACTTCACTTGGAGCAAGCCGGATCAAAACGGCACGCGCACCGCACTTTCACGGGTGCACTGGGAAGGCGACGGTTTGGGTGAAGTCGAGCACTTGTTCGAGCAGGACCGGGCTTCAGGGCCCGGGCGTCACTACGGCTCGCGGCTAGCGTGGCTTTTGGACGACACGCTGGTCATGAGCGTGGGCGATCGCGGCTCCGACCCCACCCGCGCCCAGGCCCGCGACGATCACGCCGGCTCCACCCTGCGCCTGACCGAAACCGGCGGCGTGCCTGACGACAACCCGTTTGTCGATGACGGCGACACGCTCGATGAAATCTATACGCTGGGCAATCGCAATATCCAGGGCATGGCGGTTCGCGACAACGGCGAGCTCTGGGTATCCGAGCACGGCCCACGCACCGGCGACGAGCTGAATTTGATCGAAGCCGGGCTCAACTACGGCTGGCCGGAGGTCACTCTGGGCAACGACTACGCCACCAACGAGCCGCTGGGCGTCGACTCCAAGCCGGGGATGACCGACCCGGCCGTCGCCCTCGATGGCCGCTTTGCGCCGTCCGGGCTTACCGAGGTGAACAGCGAGCGCTTTACCGCCTGGCAGGGCAATCTGCTCGCCGGCGGTCTTTCCAGCGAAAAGCTCGAGCGCTTCGTGATCGACAGCGGCCGCGTCGTGGATAGCGAAGTGGTGCTCGAGGGTGAAGTCGGGCGCATTCGCGACGTGCGCCAGGGCCCGGACGGCGGCATTTATCTTTTGACCGACAGCGACCAGGGCGGGCTTTATCGCCTGCTGCCGACCGACTGATTCATAAACGTCTTTTTAATAGCTTCTATAACCCCTTGGCGGCAACGGACACGCGATGCGCTTACGCAATTTAATGATTCTGACGGTCATCGTGCCGCTGTTCGTGGCGCTGGTGGCGTTCAGCTTCGTGGCGATCAAGGCGCTCGAGGATAACGTGCGCTCCAAGCTTCAAACCGAGGTCGAGATCATCACCCGGGCGCTGAGCACCTCGCTAAGCTACGCCGTCGCCCGCGAAAGCGCCGCTCCCCTGGAAGAGGCGCTGCAGTCGGCGTTCTCGTTTCACCGGATCTACGGCGCGTACGTGTTCGACGTGCAGGGTCGGGAAATCTACGGGCTGGGGCTTGGCAAGAATCTCTTCACCCCGGACGAGATTCAAAGCGTGATCTCGCGGGACGATCTTTATAGCAACTACCGCCAGCACGACGGCTGGACCTACTACTCGGCGCTGATTCCGCTGCGCACCCAGGATGGCACCGTCTACGGCGTGCTGCAGGTCAACCGGCTCAATACCGGTATCGAGAACTACACGGGCTTTATCAGTATCGTGGCGGTGCTGGTGTTCATTATCGGCGCTGGCGGTATCGTACTCAGTATCTGGTGGGGGTTTCGGCGCTACATCGAGCGGCCTTTGAACCAGCTTCTACGCGTGATGCTGCTGGTCGAGGATGGCGACCGGCGCCAGCGCGCAAGCGTCGAAGGGCCGGCGGAGTATCGCCGGCTGGCCTCCGGGCTCAACGGCATGCTCGACGCCATGGCCGAGAAGGACCGCGATATCGACGCCCGGCGAGAGCGTGAAATCGAGCTCGAAAAACGCCTGCGTAAATCCAAAAAGCTCGCTGAGCTTGGCGTGCTGGCGGCCGGGGTGGCCCACGAGATCGGCGCGCCGCTCACCGTCATCAACGGCCAGGCCCAGCGCCTGGCACGGCGCGACGTGATCGGCGACGATGAGCGCGCAAGGCTTGGGCGCATTCGCGGCGAGGTCGAGCGCATCGTCGAGATCGTGCGCCAGCTCATGGAGCTTGGCCGCCAGCACAACGTCGAGAAAGAGAGACAGTCGCTCGATCACCTTATAACCAGCGCCAGCCAGCTGGTAGAAGAGGAGCTGGAGCCCCGCGGCATTCGTCTCGACGTCACGCTCCCAACGCCACCGCTTTGGGTGATGGCCGACGGCCAGCAGGTCGTGCAGGTGCTGACCAATCTGCTGCGCAACGCCGCCCAGGCGATGGATGTTAGCCTTATCAGGGTTCGCGCCCAGCAAAATAGCCGTGAAATAACGCTTTGGGTCGAGGACGACGGCCCGGGCATTCCGGTATCGCACCACCAGCAGGTATTCGATCCGTTTTTCACCACCAAGCCCGTGGGCCAAGGTAGCGGGCTGGGGCTTTCGATGGTACACCGCATTATCAATGATCACGGCGGGACGATTGGCGTGTTCGACAGCGCCCTCGGGGGAGCAGGATTTGAAATCACCCTCCCCTTGAGTGAAGACACCGCATCCGCTTGAGGAAAACGTTTGTGACCGAACAGGAACACGCTTTACCGCTTTTGGTCGTCGAGGACGACCCCGCAATCCGCGAGCTGCTCGAAGAGGAGCTCAATGATGCCGGCTATACCACGCTTGGTGTATCGAGCGCCGAAGAGGCCGTGGCGCTTTTGAGCCACACGCCGGTGGCCATGATGATCACCGACGTGCGCCTGCCGGGCATGTCGGGTATCCAGCTATTGCAACAGCTTCGCCAAAGCGGCTCGGAGCTTGGCATCATCGTGATTACCGCCTTTGGCACCATCGACCAGGCGGTCGAGGCGCTCAAGCTTGGCGCCAATGACTTTCTCACCAAGCCGCTGGATCTGGACGCCATTCGCGAGGCGGTTTTTCGCGTCCTCGAGCGCCAGCGCCTGGCGCTTGCCCACGACGCCGAGCTGACTCACTTTCACGGCATCGTGGGTAAAAGCCCGACCATGCAGGGGCTTTTCCACGACGCCTCCAGGCTTGCCAAAAGCAGCGCGCCGATCCTGATACTGGGGGAAAGCGGCACCGGCAAGGAGCTTATGGCCCGCGCCATTCACCAGGAGAGCCCGCGAAGTGAGGCCCCTTTCGTGCCGGTCAACTGCGCCAGTATCCCCGCCGACCTGATGGAGAGCGAGTTCTTCGGCCACGTCAAAGGCGCCTTCACCGGCGCCAACGAAGCGCGCAAAGGGCTTTTCCAAAGCGCTCAGGGCGGCAGCCTGTTTCTCGATGAAATCGGCGAAATGCCGATCAACCTGCAGGCCAAGCTACTGCGCGCGCTGCAGGAGAAAACGATTCGCCCGGTGGGCGGCGAGCGCGAAGAGCCGGTGGACGTGCGCATCATCGCCGCGACCCACCGCGATCTGGAAAAGGAGATCGAAGCGCAGAATTTTAGAAGCGATCTGTTCTACCGTTTGGAGACCTTTTCGCTGCGCATTCCGCCGCTTCGCGAGCGCGGCAGCGACATCGAGCATCTGATTTTTGCGCTGATCGACAAACACGCTGATGCCCAGGGCAAGCAGATCGAGCAGATCGAGCCCGAGGCGCTCAATACGCTGCTTAGCTACTCCTACCCGGGCAACGTGCGCGAGCTCGAAAACGCGGTCATGCGCGCCGTCACCCTCAGCGAAGAGGGCGTATTACAGCATGGCGATCTGCCGGAGCGGCTTCGCGATCACGTCAGCGCCCAATCGGAGGCCGAGTTTACCCCCACGCTCAGTGGTGAAGTGCTCTCGGGCACCCAGACGCCCGCCCCGGCGCCCACCCGCTGGCCAAGCCTTGAGGAGGTCGAAAAGCGCTATATCCGCAAGGTGCTCGAGGCGACCGGCGGCAACAAGCGGCGCACCGCCGAAGTGCTGGGCATAGCCCGCCGCACGCTCTACCGTCGCCTTGAGGACGATAGTTAGCCACGCGTTGATGGCAAAAAAATGGCCAGACAGTCGAGGCTGTCTGGCCATTGAGAGATCAAAACCGCAGGCGCTCGATTAGACGCCGTCACTCGGCGTTTCGCCAGCATCGTCGTTGGACATTGGGCCAGTGCCCATGGGCTGCTGCTCCTCGGGCTCGGCGTCCGGGTTGGGCGCATCGGTATCGTCGCCACAGCCGGCAAGGCTCAGCGCACCAAAGGCCAGCAGAGCGCTTAGCAGCAGCGCTTTAGAACGGTCGCCACGTTGTTGTGCCATGTGTCTTTCTCCTTGACCTTGTGAAGTCGCATTCCTTGAAGCGATCTGCCCGTGCAGGGCCTTTTAAACCTAGCGCTGGCGCGCGGTTTTTGCCAGTACCCTCAGCGTTTCCAACGCCCTTCACCCTTGAGAGCATAAAAAAACCCCCGCAGGCGCGGGGGTAATGGTAATGAATTATTGAGCGCAGCCGCAGGGAACGGACAGCCCGCTCGATTCATTACCGTAGGGAGCGGTCATCTTACTGATTCAATTTACTGGGTGGTTTCGTCTTCACGCTCGCCGTCGCCAGGTGCGGAGCCGGGCATCGGCTCGGTGCCATCGCCAAAACCGGGATTCTCTTCCGGGTCCTGATCGTTCATGGCGCCTTCGTCACTCGGCATCGGCTCTTGCGAGGTCGTGGCATTACTTTCGAGGCCCGGGTCACTCATCGCCGGGTCGTCGGCCATTGCCGAATCGTTACTCATGGCCGAATCATTGGCCATACCCGGCTCTTCATTCATGGCCGGATCATTAGCAGTGCCGCCCTGCTCCATGGTCTCGGGCTGCGGGGCCGGCGGCATCTCGTCTTCATCGTCGCCACCGCAGCCCGCAAGCGTCAATGTGCTGGCGGTCAGCAGCATCCCAAGAGCAATGAGGGATTTGCGTTTGAACGTCGGTTTGCCTTGTTTATCCACAAAATGCTTATCCATAAAACCTGCCTCCATCGAATCCTGCGAAATAGTCAGGCTGCCGTCTCTGGCGCTAGCGTCGAATCCTTCGACCCTGAATTTCAACGCGTGTCGTTGAAAGCGAAGTTACACAACCCGTGCCACCCCAGCACACTATCTATATTTTATTTCTAAAATCATAAACTTATAAAAAGTTTTCCCACGCTTTTGGATTAATCTATGCTAATGATGAACAGGGGCAAAATGACACATGTAGCGTTAGTTCACCGTACGAGCCGGGCGTTGTGACACATTGATGCCATCTATGTATAATAATTTTTAATAATTCAGCGAGTCATCGTTAATTTACTTTTATGATCTCTAGGAAACCGTGGCAGGCCTTGGCACCAACAGTCTGCGCGTTAGTGAGATAGCCAACGATAAATCACCCCATAAAAAGGTTCGATTAATGGATGAAACACGTCCTGTCAAAATCAAGGTTCGCAATTTAAGCAAGGTATTTGGGAAACAGCCGAAAAAAGCGCTCGAGCTACGCGACCAGGGCCTCAAGCGCCCGGAAATACTCGAGCAGACCGGTCAAACGTTGGGCCTTTCCAATATCTCCTTCGACGTTTACGAAGGTGAACTACTGGTCATCATGGGGCTTTCGGGCTCCGGCAAGTCCACCCTGATTCGCTGTTTGAATCGCCTGATCGATTCCACCGAAGGCGAGATCGTCATCGACGATGAGAACATTCCTTCGCTCGGCGAGAAGAAGCTTCTCGAGTGTCGCCGTCGTCACTTCTCCATGGTGTTTCAGAACTTCGCCCTCTTCCCCCACCGCACCGTTCAGCAAAACGCCGAATTCGGCCTCGAGATTCGCGGCATCGACAAGGCCAAACGTAAAGAGCTTGGCTACAACTCGCTGCAGCAGGTGGGTCTTGGCGGCTGGGAAGATGCCTACCCCAACCAGCTTTCCGGCGGTATGCAGCAGCGCGTAGGCCTTGCCCGGGCGCTGGCAAACGATGCCAGCGTTCTGCTGATGGACGAGGCGTTCTCTGCGCTCGACCCGTTGATCCGTAAGGAGATGCAGCAGGAGCTTTTGCAGCTTCAAACGCGCATGCAGAAAACCACCGTGTTCATCACCCACGATCTGGACGAGGCGCTGTCGATCGGCGATCGCATCGTGCTGTTGAAGGATGGCGAAGTGGTTCAGATCGGCACGCCGGAAGAGATTTTGACACAGCCCGCCGACGACTACGTTCGCCGCTTCATCGAGGGGGTCGACCGCTCGCGCATTCTGACCGCGGAGAGCGCGATGCGCCCGGTACGCACCAGCATCCGTGACACCGACGGCCCGCGCACCGCGCTTCGCCGCATGCGCGACTATAGTATCGACTCCGTCTACGTGACCGACCGCGACCGCCGCCTCAAGGGGCTGTTGGAAGCGGACGCCGCAAGCCAGGCCATCGAAGCCGGTGACGAAACGCTGAATGCCTACCTGACTCAGGATTTTCGTCAAGTCACCCCCGAGGAGCCTCTACAGCACCTGTTCGCCATGTTTAGCGAAAAAGGCTTCCCGATTGCCGTAGTCGACGAGGAAAAGCGACTTCTCGGCGTCGTCGTCAAGGGCGCGGTACTGGATGAATTGGCACGAGCAGGAGATCAGTGATGGACAACATTCCCCGCATTCCTCTGGGTAACTGGATCGAAACCGCACTGCGCTGGCTGACCAGCGAATACTCGGTCGTCACACGTGCGATTTCACGCGTGACCCAAACCGGTATCAACAGCCTTAACGACGCTTTGATGTGGCTTCCCGAGTGGGCGCTGATGGCGCTTATCGCCCTGCTCTGCTGGCGCCTGGCGAGCCCGCGCCTGGCGATCGGCGCAGTGGCAGGCCTTGCGCTGATCTGGAACATGGATCTTTGGAACCCGATGATCGAGACGCTGACGCTGGTGGTGATCGCCACGCTTGTGGCGGTCGTGATCGCGCTTCCCATCGGCATCCTGGCGGCACTTTCCGATCGCCTCTATAAGGTGATCATGCCGATTCTCGATTTCATGCAGACCATGCCGGCGTTCGTCTACCTGATTCCAGCGATTCCATTTTTCGGTATCGGCGCGGTATCGGCGATTTTCGCTACCGTGATCTTCTCCATGCCGCCGGCCATTCGCTTCACCACGCTCGGCATTCGCCAAGTCCCGACGGATCTGATCGAGGCTGCCGATGCCTACGGAGCCACGCGTAGTCAAAAACTCTTCAAGGTTCAGCTGCCGCTGTCGCTGCCCACGGTGATGGCCGGTATCAACCAGACCATCATGCTGGCGCTGTCGATGGTGGTGATCGCCGCGATGATCGGCGCCGACGGGCTGGGTAGCGAAGTATGGCGCGCCATTCAGCGCCTGCGCCCGGGCGATGGGTTCGAGGCCGGTATCGCGGTGGTCATCCTGGCCATGCTGCTCGATCGTTTGACTCAGGCGCTGCGTAAATCAAAGCGTCAATAAGGCCATGGGCTTGTCGCGCGAACGCTCAAAACTTGAAGCCCACGCTATAAGCCACCATGCTTGGGAAGCCAAAACCGGCGCTCTCGCGCGTTTTGGCCTCTCATAAGATGAAGGTTCTTACCTTTTATAAAGCGTTACATATTCAAAAAAAGGGAAACAGCATGAAAACACGCATCAATCGTTCTGTTCGTCTTGCCACCCTCGGCCTCATGACCGGTAGCGCCCTGCTAGCCGGCGGCGTTGCCCAAGCCCAGGAGCAGGGCACGGTCAATTTGGCCTACGTCGAGTGGTCCTCTGAAGTCGCCTCAACCAACGTGATCGCTGCCGTGCTCGAGCAGGAAGGTTATGAGGTGAACATGACCTCGCTTTCTGCTGCGGCCATGTTTCAGGCGCTTTCGACCGGCGACGCCGACGCGATCGTCGCGGCTTGGCTTCCGACCACCCACGCCGACTATATGGAGCGCATTGAAGGTGACGTCAAAGACCTGGGCCCGAACCTGGACGGCACCAAGCTTGGCCTGGTCGTTCCCGAATACACCGATGTTGACTCTATTGCCGATCTTAACGACAACGCCGAGCTGTTCGATAACGAGATCATCGGTATCGACCCGGGCGCAGGCTTGATGAGCCTTACCGAAAAGGTCGTGGATACCTATGATCTCGATCTGAATTTGCGTAGCGGTAGCGGTGCGACCATGACCGCCGCACTGGATAGCGCCATCAACAACGAAGAAGATATCGTTGTGACCAGTTGGACCCCGCACTGGATGTTCGCCCGTTGGGACCTCAAGTACCTGGACGATCCGGAAGAAGTATACGGTGGCGCCGAGCAGATCCACACCGTGGTGCGCAACGGCTTCGAGGACGACATGCCCGGCGCCTACGCCATTCTGGACGCCTTCGAGTGGACGCCAGAGCAGATGGGCGAGGTCATGCTCATGAACCAGGAAGACGGCAGCGACCCCTATGAAAATGCCAAGCAGTGGGTCGAAGAGAATCAGGACGTCGTCGAGCAGTGGCTCGATTCGTAACCACGACCGTCACCCGGTGCGTTAAATGCGCCGGGTTTATAAAAGGTTTGTACAAACAGTTTGTGCATGAGGGTTGTTTCTTATACAACTGACGGGCAAGTACTGCGGCCCCGTCTTGTAGAGCAGCCCTCTGGCCGTGCGCCTAGCGAATTCGATTCAACATGGAGAAAGATCGAGTGGAAAACGAAAAACCCAACCAGCCTAAGGAAGAGCCGGTCGGTGAGGGTATTCCCTCCCCGGACGGGCCAGCGAACCTCATCGATACCGATTACGTTATTGGTCAGGACAACTTCACCGCCGAAAAAATGGGTTTGAGGCTCGACCTCCACGGTAAAGTCTTCACCATTTCCTCCATCGTCGTTACGCTGTTCGTCGTTCTGACACTGGCGCTACAGGACAACATCTCGTTCATTTACGACGCCATCTTCAACTTTTTGACCGGTAATCTGGCGTGGTTCTTCATTCTTACCGCCAATATTTTCGTCATTCTCTGTCTTGGTCTGATCGTCTCGCCACTAGGTAAAATTCGCATTGGCGGTGCCAACGCCAAACCGGATTTTACCTACATGGGCTGGTTTTCGATGCTGTTCGCCGCGGGCATGGGCATTGGCCTAATGTTCTTTGGCGTCAGCGAGCCGCTAACCCACTTTGGCACCTCCTTCGAGGGCGGCAGCGGCGCACCGCTTTCCGGCGCCGAAGGTGACGCAGCGGGTGCGACGGCGCTTGCCATGGCCGCGACCATCTTCCACTGGGGCCTGCACCCGTGGGCAATCTATGCCGTCGTTGCGCTGTCGCTCGCGCTCTTTGCCTTCAATAAGGGCCTTCCGCTCTCCATGCGTTCGGTGTTCTATCCGATTCTGGGCGAGCGCGTCTGGGGCTGGCCGGGGCACTTGATCGATATTCTGGCGGTGTTCGCCACGCTTTTCGGTCTTGCCACCTCACTGGGGCTGGGCGCTACTCAAGCCGCTGCGGGCCTCACCTATCTTTTCGGCGCGCCGGAAAGCGATATCACCATGATTCTTTTGATCGTGGGCATCACCTGTGTGGCCATCTGCTCGATCGTGGCCGGCGTCGACAAGGGTGTTCAGTTGCTCTCCAAGATCAACATCGCCCTGGCCGCCGCGCTTTTGTTCTTCGTCATCGCCGTAGGACCGACGCTGTTCATCGCCACCGGCTTCTTCGAGAACCTTTTCAACTACGTGGTCAATCTGCCCGCGCTCTCCAACCCGTTCGGGCGTGAAGACGTTGGCTTTACCCACGGCTGGACCGCCTTCTACTGGGCCTGGTGGATCTCCTGGTCTCCGTACGTCGGCATGTTCATCGCCCGCGTGTCGCGCGGCCGTACGGTGCGTGAGTTTCTGATTTCGGTATTGATCGTTCCTTCGGTCGTCTCGGTGCTCTGGATGACTACCTTCGGCGGTACCGCGATCGATCAGTACGTCAGTCAAGGCATCGAAACGGTACGCGAAGCCGGCGTCGATCTACAGCTCTTCCTGATGCTGGAGCAGCTGCCGCTGTCGGATATCACCTCCTTCATCGCCATCGTGCTGGTCATCGTCTTCTTCGTGACCTCGTCGGACTCCGGTTCGCTGGTCATCGATTCGATCACCGCTGGCGGCAAGGTCGACTCGCCGATTCCCCAGCGCGTGTTTTGGGCCTCCATCGAGGGGGCGATCGCTATCGCGCTGCTGCTAGGCGGTGGTCTGACGGCGCTTCAGACCATGGCGGTCTCTACCGGCCTGCCCTTCGCGCTTATCCTGCTGGTGTCGTGCTACGCCATCATCAAGGGCCTGATGAGCGAACCCAAGGCCGTATGATTGAAAGAAAGTACGATTGAAAGAAAGTGCGATCGAGCATCGATCCACCGTAGGCAATATGAAAACGGGCAGCCAAATGGCTGCCCGTTTTTTTATGCTTGAAGGTACTGGCGTCTGCGACGGTTTTAACACCAAAAGGTCTTGAGCAGCGTATCGCGGGAGTAGCGGTGCGCCACCTGCGCTTGGAAGAGTTCGGCGGTGGCCAACGCATCGGTCAGCGCGTGGTGGCCCTGGTAGGTGGGAAGCCCGTAGCGCTGACGGCTGGCATCCAATCGAATGGAGACCGGCGGCCGGCCAAGCCAGCGGCGAAACCTCGACCAGAGCGTTTGACGGTGAAGCCTTGCCTCCAGCGACATGGTATCGATCATGGGAAACAGCACCCCTTCGCCGCGGCGTGACTTCACCGCGGCGTCCAGAAACGGCCGCTCGATGTTGCGAAAGTGCACCACGACGAGCCGCCCGGCCAGCTCGTCGAGCAGAGGCTCGAGTATCTCATCCAGATCCGGCGCGTCGCTCACTTCCGAGTGGGTGATGTGGTGATACGTCACCGACTCCTCGCTCAGCGGCCTTGGCGGTTTGACCACCCAGTAGCGCCGGCTAGCGAGCGGGATACGATCGAGGGTGAAGTGGATCAAGCCGATGCTGACGATGGCGTGGCGGCGCTCGTCGAGCCCGGTAGTCTCCATATCCAGCGCCACCATCGGCACTTCCGAAATGGGCGTATCCGGCCCCGGCAGTTCGGTGTCGAAAAAGCGCTTCAAGATGTCGTCCTGGGCGACCGCGCCCCGCTTTTTCATGTAGCCATTCCAGTCGGCCTGATTAACGCGCTGGCGCGGGCGTATTCCTTTCATGGTGACGTCCTTAGCGCTGGGCCGGGATGGGGTAGCGGAATTTCAAGAACTTCTGCGCGTTGCTCAGCACCTGGAAGGCGTCCTTGAGGGTGTGGCGCTCGCTGTCGTCGACGTTTTCCGGCTCGATGTTGTTGTCCGGCTCGCGCTCCTCCTGAAGGTCGATCATCTGGTGGCGAAGCCGGGACATGTGCAGAAATTCGAGCGCGTAGCTCAGCTTGTCGCTCACGCCCGAGGCGAGCAGCTGGGTGTTGTCGATATCGTTCAAGCGCTGAAAGCTGTTTTGTGCCTTGGAGCCGCAGGCTAGGGCGTGGACGCGAATCAGATCCACCATCGGCGCGGTGCCGCGGCGCTTGAGGTTGATGGAGTTGTTGTGCTTGCCGTCCTTCTCCATGACGATGGTGCGGAAAAACCCCAGCGGCGGCGTGCGGTTGAGCGCGTTTCGCGCCATGGCGGCGAGAAAGCGTGGGGCCTGTGGCGCGCGCTGGGCGATCAAGTCCTGCAGCGTTTCCACGTAGTGATCCTCGCCGTAGATGCTGTCCAGATCGAAAAAGATCGAGCTGTGAAGCAGCTTCTCCGGCGTCGGGTTGGCGATCCACTCCTCGAAATAGCCCTTCCAGACGTGCAACGGCTGGCGCCACTGACGGTTGGTCGCCATGATGTCGCCCTTGCAGTAGGGGTAGCCGCAGGCGTCCAGCCCGTCGCTGACGATCCTGGCCAGCGCTTTGAAGTACTCGTCGTGCTGCTCCGGGTCGAAACGGTCCGAAAGAATCAGAGCGTTATCCTGGTCGGTGACGATGCCCTGCTCGTTGCGCGCCATGGAGCCGTTGACCATGAAGCAGTACGGCACCGGCGGCGGGCCGAGTTCCTCCTCGCCAAGCTCCAGAAGCCGCCGGGTGAAGCTGCGCCCGATGGTCGACAGCGCGCTTCCGACCATGACCGAGTTGGCGCCCTCCTGAAGCATGCGTACGAAGGCGGCTCGCACGTCTGATGCAAGTCGCGCCAAACCCTGAACGCTTGCCTGATTGAAGATATTGCTCACCAGATAAAGCCCGCTGTGGGTTTCGTAGCGGATGATATCGGAGAGATGCACCACGCCGACCGGGCGCTGGCGGTAGAGCACCGGCAGATGGTGGACGTTGCTGCGCAGCATGATCAGCATCGCCTCATACACCGAGGCGTCGGACTGCACCGTGATCAGATGATCGGAAATCACGTCGCCCACCGAGGTTTGCGGCGATAGCCCCTTGGCCACTACCCGGTTGCGGAAATCGCTGTCGGTGAGGATACCGCACATCTGCCAAGTCTTGCCCTCGCTGTCCTTGAAGCTGTAGCGCGGGTTGTCGCTGCCCTCGTTGATCACCAGTACCGCCGAGGCCTGGGCTTGGCCGACCTGGATCGCTGCGTCCTGAACGCTGATGGTCGACTCCACCATGACCGGATAGCGCGTGACCAGCTTGCGAATCCGGGTGACCATCATGTCGTTGGATTTCTTCTGCTGCTGCGCGACGCTTTCAAGGCGCGGGCGCTCGAGCTCGACGAAGTCGGCGAAATCCTCGTCCTCCTCACAAAGACGCTGAAAAACGTCCTTTGGGATGAAGTACATCAGGGTGTCTTCGATGGCGGTAGCGGGAAAGCGTACGCGATGATTACGCATCAGACTGAAATGGCCGAAGATATCGCCTTCCCCCAGGCGATTGTACAGCTCGCCCCGGCGTCGATAGACCTCGACCGCGCCGCTTCGGATATAGCAAAGCTCGTCGAGCACTTCGTTGAGTTTCAGAACCTCGGTGCCGGTCTTGAAGTAGCGTATCTCGACGCTTTCAGCGATCGCGTCCAAAAGCTCGTCAGACAGCCCATCGAAGGGGGGAAACTGCCCCATATGCTGGCGTATTTCCCACAGTTCCACATCCATAATGACTCCTCGGTGAAGTGCTCGCCCGTTTGGCACCAAGTTTGGCGGCATATCCCTAGGCGGTAAAGCAGCGCGCACAAAAAAGCCCGGCGAAAAACGCCGGGCTTTTAGAGTTGATAACCTGCTTGACGCCTTAAGGAGCGCGCCCGACACTTAACCGGTCGGGGCTTGGCGTCAGTCCCATCAGGATTGGCTGGCCATCTCTTGAACGCGCTGCATCATTTCCGGATCCTGCTGGATGGACTGGCCGATCGCGTTGAACGTGTCGACGTCCAGACCGCTGCCTTCGACCACTTCGATCATGCGCTCGTTGGCTTCAGCGCGAACTTCCTGTTGAGCGGACTCGTCTTCTGCTTCCTGCAGACGCTGTGTGTACTCTTGCGAGATCACGGCGATTTCTTGAGAAGCATCGGCGAACTGCTGTAGCTGCTCGTCAGAGAAGTCCTGCGTCGGGGCGGCTTGTTGGGTGGCCGCGGAATCCTGCGCTGGCTCTTGTTCCTGCTGGGCTTGGGCAGTACCTGCCATCAAACCGGTTGCAAGAAGTGCAGCTGAAAACAAGGCAGTCAATCGTTGCATGATAAGAAACCTCTATGCGCGTTATGTGTGTGGTGACTCAGACGCAGCGCGCTCCAACAGGTTCAATTTTTAGTGTAATTATAAGTAACAATAAGTTAACAAATGAAAAACCCATTCTTAAAGGTGAGCCATGCGCTTCTCGACCGATGCCACGCCCCGCGCGCGAATAACGCATGCAGGCCTTACGGCCATGCCGCTTGTGTTCGTACTGCTTTGGAGCACGGGCTTCATTGGCGCCAAATTCGGCCTGCCCTACGCCGAGCCGTTCACCTTTTTATTCGTTCGCTTCGTACTGACGCTGTTGCTGCTGATACCGCTGGCCTTCGTCATGAAAGCGCCCTGGCCGCACGCGCCCGCGCTTTGGGCGCACATCGGCGTTTCGGGCTGCCTAGTGCACGGAGCGTATCTGGGCGGCGTATTTTACGGCATTTATTTGGGCATGCCGTCGGGGCTTGCCGCGCTGCTGGTGGGGCTTCAGCCACTGTTGACGGCGCTTTTGGCCGGCCCTTTTTTAGGCGAGCGTCTCACGCGCTTGCAATGGGTGGGGCTTTCACTGGGGCTTGCGGGCATCGCACTGGTACTGTGTAGCAAGCTGGAGTTCGGTCGGCAACTTTTTGATGGTTTCGGTTTTGATGCGCTGGCGTGTGTGCTCGTCGCCCTGCTGGGCATTTCGCTGGGCACGCTCTACCAAAAACGCTTCTGTACGCAGATGGCGCTTCTTTCCGGCACGGTGATTCAGTATTTAGCGGCCGGGGCGCTGCTGGGGGTCGGGGCGTTTTTATTTGAAACCCGCGAGGTGACCTTGGCGCCCACGTTTCTATTGACCCTTGGCTGGCTGGTACTGGTGCTGTCGATCGCCGCCATTCTGCTGCTGATGGCGCTGATACGGCAGGGCGAAGCGTCGAAAGTGGCGAGCCTTTTCTATCTGGTGCCGCCGGTCACGGCGCTACAGGCGTGGTGGCTGTTCGATGAGCGGCTGCCGCTATTGGGCCTGGTGGGTATGGCCGTGGCCATTGTCGGGGTGATGCTGGTGATCCGGCGCTCGCCGCCGGATCAAAGCCGTTCCAGGTAGCCGACCCCGCCCAGGTTTCGCATCTGCCGGCGAATCCACTGGCTGCGCCGCTCGACCTGGGCATCCGGCCGAGCGGCGCTTCTGTTACGCGGGTCGGGCAAAATCGCCGCCAACAGGCTCGCCTGGCGCTCGGTCATCGAGCTGCCCGAGGCGCCGAAGTAGTGATCCGCCGCGGCTTCGAGGCCGAAGACGCCGGTATCCCACTCGGCCACGTTCAGGTACACCTCGAGAATGCGGGTCTTGCTCCAGAAGGTTTCGATCAACAGCGTAAACCAAGCCTCGAGCCCCTTGCGCAGCCAGCTTCGGCCGCTCCAGAGAAACACGTTCTTGGCGGTTTGCTGGCTCAAGGTGCTCGCCCCGCGCAGGCGCGAGCCGTCCTGGCTTGCCTGCCAGGCGCGCTTGAGTTCGACGAAGTCGAAGCCGCGGTGCTCGGGAAAGCGCTGATCCTCCGCGGCAAGGACGGCGAGCTTAGCGTTGCTCGAGAGCTCGTCGAAGCTTCGCCACTGGCGGGTGATGGTGATCGGCTCGCCGGCGATGATGCTCTGAATCTTGCGCTCGACCATGACCATCGACCCCGGCGGCGGCACCACCTTGAACAGCAGTACCAGCGCGACCGAGAGCACCACGAAGGCCAGTGCGCCACGCCAGAGGATACGCCATAGTCGTTCAAGCCAGCGGCGCAGCGCGCGATTGAGCATTACAGCATCCTTAGCGTTTCATGAGATGCTGCGCATGATAGCGCAAATGATCTTCGATGAACGAGGCGATGAAAAAGTAGCTGTGATCATAGCCTGGCTGACGGCGAAGCGTTAGCGGGTGATCGTGCTCTTCACACACCGCTTCCAGACGCTCGGGCATGAGCTGCTCTTCCAAAAACTGGTCGGCATCGCCCTGGTCGATGAACAGGCGCTGGCGCGAGGCGCCGTTGGCTACCAGCTCGCAGGCGTCGTACTGGCGCCAGCTCGATTCATCCTCGCCAAGGTAGTTCGTGAACGCTTTCTTGCCCCAGGGGCAATTCATCGGGTTCACCACCGGCGAGAACGCCGAGACCGAGCTAAAGCGGCCAGGGTGGCGCAGCGCCAGAATCAGCGCGCCATGGCCGCCCATGGAGTGGCCGCTGATCGACTCGCGCCCGTTGACCGGGAAGTGCTGGCGCACCACCGATGGAAGCTCCTCGACCACGTAATCGTACATGCGATAGTGGCTTTTCCAGGGCGCCTGGGTGGCGTTGACGTAGAAGCCGGCGCCGGAGCCGAAATCGAAGCTTTCGTGCTCGCCGGGCAGATCGGTTTCCCGCGGGCTTGTGTCCGGGCAGACGATGGCAATGCCGAGCTCGGCGGCCACGCGGTGAGCGCCGGCTTTCTGCATGAAGTTTTCGTCGTTACAGGTGAGCCCGGAGAGCCACCAAACCAGCGGCACGCGCTCGTTTTCGGCCTGTGGCGGCAGGTAAACGGCGAAGACCATATTGCAGTCCAGCGCCCGGGAGTAGTGGCGGTAGCGCTTGTGCCAGCCGCCAAAGCTTCTGTTGGCCGACACGAGTTCCAGGGTTTCGCTCATGCTCATGAGTAAGCTCCTAAAGATGAAAACGCGGCGGGAGGGCCCACCGCGTTTTATTCTCTCTTTTGACTATAGCGTTAATACACGCAGGTCGCTTAGAAGTGCAGTACGGTACGAATGCTCTTGCCTTCGTGGAGCAGATCGAAGGCTTCGTTGATCTTCTCGAAGGGCATGTCGTGGGTGATGAAGTCGTCGATGTTGATCTCGCCGTTCATGTAGCGCTCTACATAACCAGGAAGCTCGCTTCTGCCTTTGACACCGCCAAACGCCGAGCCTTTCCAGACCCGGCCGGTAACCAGCTGGAACGGACGAGTGGAGATCTCTTCGCCGGCACCGGCCACGCCGATGACGATCGACTCGCCCCAGCCCTTGTGGCAGCACTCCAGCGCCGAGCGCATGACGTTGACGTTACCGATGCACTCGAAAGAGTAGTCGACGCCGCCGTCGGTCAGATCGACGATGACCTGCTGAATCGGGTCGGTGTACTTCTTCGGGTTGACGAAGTCGGTGGCGCCGAACTGTTTGGCGAGCTCGAACTTATCCTCGTTGACGTCGATGGCGATGATTCGGCCCGCCTTCGCCATGACCGCGCCCTGGATGACCGCCAAACCAATGGCGCCCAGGCCAAACACGGCAACCGTTGCGCCCGGCTCGACCTTGGCGGTGTTGAGCACCGCGCCGATACCGGTGGTCACGCCGCACCCGAGCAGGCAGATCTTGTCCATCGGCGCTTCCGGCGATACTACCGCCAGCGATACTTCCGGTACCACGGTGTACTCGCTGAAGGTCGAAGTGCCCATATAGTGGTGCAGCTTTTTACCGTCGAGGGAGAAGCGCGAGGTGCCGTCGGGCATCACGCCCTTCCCCTGGGTGGCACGCACGCTGCCGCACAGGTTGGTCTTGCCGGACTTGCAGAACTTGCACTCGCCGCACTCGGCGGTGTAGAGCGGAATCACGTGATCGCCGGGTTTCAGGCTGGTGACGCCCTCGCCCACTTCCTGGACGATACCCGCGCCTTCGTGGCCCAGCACCGAGGGAAAGAGCCCTTCCGGGTCTGCGCCTGACAGCGTATAGGCGTCGGTGTGACAAACGCTCGTGGCGGCCATCTTCACCAGCACTTCGCCCTTTTTCGGACCCTCGACGTCGATCTCTACGAGCTCGAGCGGCTTACCCGCTTCAAGCGCTACCGCAGCGCGTGACTTCATATCAAATCTCCTAGGATAAAGAGCCAAACGTTTGCTCCATGCCAGCCAGTGTAGCCACCTGTGCGAACGGGATAAACAGGGATATACTCACAAGATTGTTGCTCTTCAGCAACAATCGGCTTTTAAGGAGTGTCATGCAGCGCTGGGATCGTATCGAGGCGTTCGTCGAAGTGGTGCGGCTGGGCACCTTTTCTGCGGCGGCGCGCCATCTAAAAGTATCGACATCGCACACCAGCCGGCTGGTCAGCCAGCTCGAAAACCAGCTCGGCGTGCAGCTTTTGTATCGCACCACGCGCCAGATTCGCCTGACCGACGCCGGCTCGCTCTACGTAGAGCACTGTCGCCACCTGTTCGACGGGCTGCGCGACGCCGAGCAGATGCTCAACAAGCTTCAGGCCAAACCCAGCGGGCTTTTGAAGCTAACCGCGGCCACGACTTTCGGCGAGCGCTATGTCGCCCCGCTGGTCAACGACTTTCAGTGCCAGCACCCGGAGCTCGAGGTGCACATGCACTTCACCAACCGGGCGGTGGAGTTGATCGACGAAGGATTCGACATCGCCATTCGCATGGGCGTGCTCAAGGATTCCAGCCTGATCGCCAAGCGCCTGTGCGAACGCCGCGAATACATCGTGGGCTCCAGCGACTATTTCCGACAGGCGCCGCGCCCGCATACGCTCTCGGAGCTGAGCCAGCACCCGTGCCTGCTGGGCTCGCGCTCGTTTTGGCTGTTCGAGGTCAACGGCCAGCGCCGCGAGGTACGCCTGGAGGGGCGGTGGAGCGGCAACTCCGGCCCGGCACTTCTGGACGCCGCGCTTAAGGGCCTGGGGCTTGCGCAGCTTCCTGATTACTACGTGGCGCCTTACCTGGAAAGCGGCGAGCTGATCGCGGTGTTAGAGCCGTTTCAGCACCATGATACCGCGGTATGGGCGGTCTATCCGCGCCACCGCCATCTTTCCCCCAAGATTCGCCAGCTGGTCGACTACCTGGCGGCGCATATCGATACCGGACTTCCTAAACGCTGATTCAAGGCCGCCTTGGCGGCTTTATAGGCTTTCCGAGTACGAGCGCCTCGGGCATTATCTGAGTGCGAGCACAGCGAAGTGACGATATAATGAACATTCAATGCTGAATGTTTATGATCTGCGTCATGCCCTGTAAGGATGCTCAATGTCACTGCCCCCACCCAACTGGTCCATCAACTTCAAAACGAGTCTCATGCGCGCAATACTTTATGTGCTGTTTATCGGTGCCATCGCCCAGGGCAGCTACCTCGAAGCACTCTACATGCCTGAACTTCGCTTCAGCGAATACGGTTTTACCGAACTTGCCCAGACCGCCGTGCTGGCCAGCGCCTGCTTGATGCTCATCTACGTGCGCCAGGTACTAAAAGTATGGCCAACGGTCACGCTGCTGCTGTTCGCGTTCATCGCCGCCTCACTCGTGCGCGAGCAGGATTACTTTCTCGATGAGTACGTTGCCCGCCACACCTGGAAGATTCTGGTGGCGCTGATCGTCGTGCCGTCGATCACCTGGGTCATCATTCAGCGCCGCCGGTTTCTCGACGAGTTTCGCTACTTCAGCAACACCTTCTCCTTTGGCCTTTTTGCCAGCGGCGTGCTGACCACCTACATTTTCTCGCGCCTTTATGGCCGCAGCGATTTCTGGGAAGCCGTGCTGGGTGAAAGCTTCGAGCGCACCATCAAGGACGCCGCCGAAGAGGTGATTGAGCTGCTGGGCTATAGCCTGATCATGTTCGCCACTCTCGAGCTGCTGCTGATGGCGCGGCGCATTTATCTCGCGCGCAAGGCGGCCAAACCGCTGAGCTGATCGGCCTCTGTGGCGCGGCCTGGTAGACACCGCGCCGGAGCAGCCAACGCAAAAAGCCCCGCCGTTCATAAAACGGCGGGGCTTTTTTATTCACCACACAGGGCGGTCAGCTTACTCGTCGAGGAACGAGCGCAGCGGCTCCGAGCGGCTGGGGTGGCGCAGTTTACGCAGCGCCTTGGCTTCGATCTGACGAATACGCTCGCGGGTGACGTCGAACTGCTTGCCCACTTCCTCGAGGGTGTGGTCGGTGTTCATGTCGATCCCGAAGCGCATGCGCAGCACTTTCGCTTCGCGCGCGGTCAAACCGCCCAGCACGTTGCGCGTGGCTTCGATCAAGCCTTCCCCAGTGGCCAGATCGATCGGCAGCAGCATGGTGCCGTCCTCGATGAAGTCACCCAGGTGCGAGTCGTCGTCGTCACCGATCGGCGTCTCCATAGAGATCGGCTCCTTGGCGATCTTCAGCACCTTGCGTACCTTGTCTTCCGGCATTTCGAGGCGCTCGCCAAGCTCTTCCGGGGTCGGTTCGCGGCCCATTTCCTGAAGCATCTGGCGCGATACGCGGTTGAGCTTGTTGATCGTCTCGATCATGTGCACCGGAATACGGATAGTGCGCGCCTGGTCGGCGATCGACCGGGTGATCGCCTGACGAATCCACCAGGTCGCGTAGGTCGAGAACTTGTAGCCGCGGCGGTATTCGAACTTGTCCACCGCCTTCATCAGGCCGATGTTGCCTTCCTGAATCAGATCCAAAAACTGCAGGCCGCGGTTGGTGTACTTCTTGGCGATCGAAATTACCAGACGCAGGTTCGCCTCGACCATCTCTTTCTTGGCGCGGCGCGCTTTAGCTTCACCAATGGAGAGCTTGCGGTTCACCTCTTTCAGGTCCGGCACGATCAGCTGGACCATGTCCTCCTCGAACGCGATCTTGCGCTGGGCGCGGGCGATATCGGCGCGCAGTGGCTCGAGACGATCAGCGTACTTGGGCTGCTCCTCCTGGAAGCGATCAAGCCAGCTCTGATCGGACTCGTTGCCCGGGAACGACTTGATGAACAGCTTTCGCGGAAGCTTGGCCTTTTTCACGCAGAGCTGCATGATCGCCTTTTCCTGAGCGCGCACCTGCTCGACGCTGATACGAACCTGCCCGACCAGGCGCTCGAAGTGCTTCGGCACGAGCTTGATCGGTGAGAACAGCTCTGCCAAACGCGCCTGCTCCGCCTTGAGTTCGGCGCTGCCGCGACCGTGCTGTTTGAAGGCGGCCTCGACGGCGGCGTTTTGCTCGCGAATTTGCTCGAAGCGTGCGCGAGCCTCTTCCGGGTCCGGGCCGCCTTCGCTGGCCGAGTTGTCGTCTTCGTCGTCCTCGTCATCACCGTCGAGGTCTTCGTCGTCGCCGGGCTCGGCGTCGACGACAGGCTCGGCCACTTCGGCCTCGGCAACGCCGGGAATGCCCTCGTCCGGGTCGATGAAGCCGGAGAAGAGATCCGACAGCCGCCCGGGCGCTTCTTCGTCCTGGGTGGCATCGTAGGCCTGCAAAATGGAGGTAACCGCGCCGGGCAGATAGGCAAGTGATGACATCACTTCCCGCGTGCCCTCTTCGATCCGCTTGGCGATTTCGATTTCGCCTTCACGGGTCAAAAGCTCGACCGTGCCCATCTCGCGCATGTACATGCGAACGGGGTCCGTTGTGCGACCCACGTCGCTCTCCACAGCGGCGAGGGCCGCCACGGCCTCTTCCGCAGCGGACTCGTCCGTGGAGTGATCCGACATCATCAAAGTGTCTTCATCAGGCGCTTCTTCAACGACACTGATACCCATGTCGTTGATCATGCCAATGATGTCTTCCACTTGATCCGGGTCGGCGATATCCTCGGGTAGATGGTCGTTGACCTCGGCATAGGTCAGGTAGCCCTGTTCCTTGCCGCGCGCGATCAACTCCTTCAGACGTGACTGCTGCTGCGCATTTCCAGCCATAGAAACCCTATCTCGACGAAGAAGAATGAAACACCTGGGGCGCTGAATCGATAAAACTCAACAAGCCGAACATTATAGCGTAATTTGCTGCGTTTTTCCCAGCGAAACGTATTTGCGCGATGAATCAGGTGTGTTAGGTTATTCGGTTAGGCCGCTTCCCGGCCGCTAATGCTCTCTATATGGCGCCGCACGGGCGTATTTCAACCCCTTTCATTTCCCCCTTTCGCGACGCGCTATTCAAACGCCGTTCCGGCGCTTTTGGTTTTTATACGTTTCCCCGCCTGACTTTGCTACTGCCTAAAGAGCTTCTGCTTGTGAGCTACTACTTGCGAGTGAGTTCGACCACGAGCGTTGCCAAACGTTGCCGCTGGTTTTTGTCCAGTTTTTGCCCCGAACGCTCGAGCGCTAAAAGCGCCTCGTACTCCTCTTGCGGCGAGCGTCTGCGCTCGAGCCCCGCAAGATGCTCGATCAGCCCCAGAAGCTCGGTCTCCCTGGCTGCGGCGGGAATCAACAGCTCGCGGCGGGCGAGCGCGTTGAGCGCCTGACCCTCTTCGCTGCCCTGAAAGTGCGCCAACACCACTTGCGGGCTTTTGTAACGCCCGGCGCGCAAAAGCGTGACCAGCTCGCGGCAAAGCGCGGCATCCGGGTCGCCCTGCTGTAGCCAGTCGAGGTTGTCGGGCACGACGTCAACAAGGCGCGGCTCGAACAACAGCAGCTGGCTGATGCGCTCGACGGTCGACAGCACCTTTCTCGAGGCTTTGGGCTTTTGCCGGGCCGCCTGGGGCGCGGGCGCCGACTCCGGATAGTAACCATCATCGAACGGCGGTGGCTCATCACTAACAGGAGCGGGCTCGAGGGCGGGCTTTTCGAGCATCGAAGCGAGCTGCTCCTTGCTCAATCCGCTGCGCTTGGCCAGCGCCTCCAGCAGCAGCGATTTGAGCATGCCCTCCGGCACCCGGTTGATCGCCTGAAGAACGTGGCTGGCGAAGCGCTCGTTGCCCTCGACGGTGTTCAAATCGCGCCCCTGGGCGGCCTGCTCGAACAGAAACTCGGACAGCGGCATCGCGCAGGTCACCCGGTCCTGAAACGCCTGTTCGCCTTCGCGGCGCACCAGCGAGTCCGGGTCCTCGCCTTCGGGCAGAAACAGAAAGCGCGCCTCGCGCCCGTCGATCATCTGCGGCAGCGCCGTTTCCAACGCCCGACTTGCCGCCTGGCGCCCGGCGCGATCGCCGTCGAAGCAGAACACCACGCGGCTGACCAAGCGAAACAGCCGGTGCAGGTGATCTTCGGTGGTCGCAGTGCCGAGCGTCGCCACGGCGTTGTGGATGCCGTACTGCGCCAGCGCCACCACGTCCATGTAGCCTTCCACCATGATCAGCTGCTCGAGCTTCGCACTGGCCTTGCGCGCCTCATATAGGCCGTAGAGCTCGCGCCCCTTGTGAAACACCGGCGTTTCCGGCGAGTTCAGATACTTCGGCTGGCCGTCTCCCATGATGCGCCCGCCAAAGCCCAGCGTGCGCCCGCGCAAATCGCGGATGGGAAACATCACCCGATCGCGAAAGCGATCATACGTGCGCCCGGTATCCTCGCGGTGGATCAGCAGACCGTACTCGATTTGCACCGCTTCGCTGACGCCCTTGGCACTGAGATGCTGCTTGAGCGCCTCCCAGCCGTCCGGCGCGAAGCCGATGCCGTAGGCGGCGATGACCTCGTCGGAGAGATCGCGCTTTTTAAGGTAGTCGCGGGCGCTCTGCCCCGCCTGCATCTTCAGCCGCTCGCGGTAGAAGCTGCCAGCAAGCTCCAGAAGGCTCACGCCCTCCTTGCGCTTTTGTTCGCGCTGCTGCTCGCGGGGGTCATCGGCGCCTTCGCGGGGCACGTCGAGCCCTAAACGGGCGGCCAACTGCTCGACCGCCTCGGGAAAAGACAGCTTGTCGTACTCCATCAAAAAGCGCAGGGCGTTGCCGTTGGCGCTGCAGCCGAAGCAGTGGTAGAACTGCTTGTCGGCACTCACCGTAAAGGAGGGGGTCTTTTCCTGATGAAAGGGGCAAAGCCCGGAGTAGTTGCGCCCGGCCTTTTTGAGCTGAACGCGCTCGCCCACCACCTCGACGACGTCGACGCGGTCCAGAAGATCGTCAATGAAACGCTGGGGGATCTGTCCGGCCATGAAGGGGCGTTCCTGCGCGGGGCAAGGGTCAATGGCCTAACCCAAGCGCGACTTGGGTTAGATCACTCATTAATGTCGTTGTCTTCAAAAACAAACGGCCACCTGACGGCGGCCGTTTGGCATCCCTCTTGAAACATTCGCCGGGGCGCGTGTTTCTGGGTACGGATCAATAGAGCCGTTCGAAACGCTTACGCTCACGCTGAAGCTTTTTAGCGTGACGCTTCACAGCTGCCGCTGCCTTGCGCTTGCGCTCGGCTGTCGGCTTCTCGTAATGCTCACGACGACGTACTTCAGAGAGAACGCCGGCTTTTTCGCAAGAACGCTTGAAGCGACGCAGAGCGACGTCAAACGGCTCGTTATCACGTACTTTTACAGAAGGCATTAAGCACTCACCACCTTAAGGAGACTTGAGTTCGGATAGTGCGCACACCGCTTAATCCAGCATCTGTAGATACAGTGTACGACCCTTTTTTACAGCGCCGAGTAGTCTAGTCGCGATACGTCTATATTGCAACCGGGCGAAACTTGGCACCGCGCCCGCCTGGCCCTTCTCCCAAGCGCGCTAGGCCTTTGGCGTTCTTCAAATAAGGTTCTTTAAATAAGGTTCTTCGAATAACGCTCTTCGAAACCGGCTCATAGCTTGTCGCGCAGGTGCGAAAGCGAGGCATCGATGCGCGAGGCGATTTGCTCGTCGTCCATGCTCACAAGCTGCCCGCCGCGTTTGGCGATGCGCCCATCCACGGCCACCAGCGAAACGCTTGCCGGTGTCGCGGCAAACACGGTAAAGGCGTAGGGTTCGCTTGGCAGCATGCCAAGGCCCACCTGGTGGGTGTCGAGCATGATCAGATCTGCCTTCTTGCCCGGGCTCAACGTGCCGATCTCGTCGCCAAGCCCGATCGACTCGGCGCCCAAGCGCGTGGCCAGCGCCACCAGCCGCTCGCAGTCGACGCTAGTCTGATTTTCGCTGGCGCCGAGCTCGGTCAGCGCGGCGTGCTTCATCACCGAAAACAGATCGCCGCTACCGGCCAGGGCGTTGCCGTCGATGCCGAGCCCTAGCCGCTCGACGCTTTCAAAGTGCGACAGCCGCGTAAGCCCATAGCCGACCCGGTGCTCGGTAATCGGCGTCAGCGAAAGGCTGGCGCCGGCCTCGTTAAGGGCGCTCAGATGCTCTTCGCTTGCGTTGGTGGCGTGCACGACCTGAAGCTCGGGAATCAAAAACTCGCCGTCGATCAGCGCTTGGAACAGAGCGTCGTGATTTTCGCCGCTGACGTGCACGGAGATCGGCAGGTTCATCTCGCGCGCCGCATCGAACTCCCGTCGCTTGACGGCCATGGCGTTCTGATTGCTTAGGTTATCGGGCAGCCGCCAGCCAAGGCCCAATGAAAGACGCCCGCGCTCGCTAAAGCGCTCCCAGTTCTCTACAAGCTCGCCCAGGTGTTCAAGGTCGATCTGCCCGCCACCGCTCTTGCTCTGGTTGCCAAACATCAGCCGCGTGCGCAGGGGCGAGGCGCCCAGCGCTTCGAGCGCGGCCTGGCAGTGTTCGGGACTTCGGTTGTTGTCGAAAAAGTCGCAGCTGGTGGTCACACCGGCGTTGACGTTCTCCATCGCCGCCAGATACTCGCCGATCCAGATATCGCCGGGGCGAAAGTGTTCGCCCAGCCGCTGTGTCAGCGGAAAGAACAGATTCTGTTCGGTCTGGCCGAACATGCCACGCATCTGGGTCTGCCACATATGGTTGTGGGTATCCACCAGCCCCGGCATGACGATGCAGCCTTCGCCGCTGATCATTTCGCTGTCGCCGGTATCCAGGCTCTCACCCACCGCTTCGATACGCCCGTCCACGACCCAGATATCGGCCTTCTCCAGTGGCGCCTTACCCTCCTCCATGGTCAGGATGGTGGCGTTTTTGATGCACCAGCGCGTGGGCGAGTCACTGGAGGCCTCGTCGCTGTCATCGCTTTCGTCGCTGGCGTAGGCACCGGGCACCAGGCTCGACCCCGCCAGCGCCGACAGGGTGCCAAGAAGCCGGCGTCGAGTGAGGGGGAATGCGTGCCGCATGGCGATGTCCTTGGGTGTATGAACGAGGGTTTTAATAACCCTAGTCGAGCGTTGCCCCGCGTCAACTCAGCAAACGCCGAGGAGGCGGCCCCTTGTGAAAGCGCGTACCGGATCGAAGGCCCGGCGTGATAAAATCGCGCACATCCTGAACGCTTTTAAAGAGACCCCCATGAGAGTGCTTGGCATCGAAACCTCCTGCGACGAAACCGGTGTCGCGCTTTACGACACCCGCGCCCCGGCAGGCCAAGGGCTGCTGGCGGATACGCTCTACAGCCAGGTCGCCATGCACGCCGAGTACGGCGGCGTGGTGCCGGAGCTCGCCTCGCGCGATCATACCCGCAAGCTGCTACCGCTGATCGACCAGGTGCTTGTGGAGGCAGGCCTGAATAAGCGCGATCTTGACGGTATCGCCTACACCGCGGGCCCGGGGCTCGTTGGCGCGCTCATGGTCGGCGCCAGCACCGCCCACGGGATGGCGCGGGCGCTGGATATTCCGGTGCTCGGCGTTCACCACATGGAGGGCCACCTGCTCGCGCCGATGCTCGAGGAGAACCCGCCTGCGTTTCCCTTCGTCGCGCTGTTAGTCTCCGGTGGGCACACCCAGCTGGTCGAGGTCAGCGGTCTTGGCCGCTATCGGCTATTGGGCGAATCCGTCGACGATGCGGCGGGCGAAGCCTTCGACAAGGCCGCCAAGATGCTGGGGCTTGCCTACCCCGGTGGCCCCCAGGTCGCAAAACTCGCCGAGCGCGGTGACCCGAAGCGCTTTCGCTTTCCGCGGCCGATGACCGACCGCCCCGGGCTCGATTTCAGCTTCTCCGGGCTCAAGACCCATACCCTGACCGCGATCAAAAAGCTCGACGCCGAAGGGGCGCTGGACGAGCAGGCCCGCGCCGACATCGCCCGCGCCTTCGAGGAAGCGGTGGTAGATACCATGGTCATCAAGTGCCGCCGGGCGCTGGATGACACCGGGCTCAAGCGGCTGGTGATGGCCGGCGGGGTGAGCGCCAACGCGCGCCTTCGCGAGCGGTTGGCCGTGGAGACCGAAAAGCGTGGGGCCCAAACCTTCTACCCCCGGGCCCGGTTCTGCACCGACAACGGCGCCATGATCGCCTACGTGGGCGCCCGGCGCCTGGACGCCGGCGAGCGCGACACCACCGGCCTCATGCAGGCGACCCCGCGCTGGCCGCTGGACACCCTGACCCCGCCCAAGCGCTAGCGGCGAAGCCGAGGCTCCTTGCCGTCGCGCAGGCGGCGAATATTGAGCGCGTGGCGCGCCACTACCAGCAAGGTGAACGCGCCGACCACGCCCAGATACAAAGGCGCAAGCCAGAGCGTCAGCAGCGGCGCGGCCAGCGCGCAGGCAAGCGAGGCCGCCGCCGCCGTGCGAAGCCGCCAGGCGATCAGCGCCCAGAGTGCTGCACACAAAAGCGCCACCCAGGGCACCAGCACCAGCAGCGCCCCGAAGGCGCAGGCCACCGCCTTGCCGCCGCGAAAGCCGTACCACACCGGGTAGCTGTGGCCCAAAAGCACCGATAGACCCACCGCCCCCTGCAACCACACCGGTAGCGCCTGGCTTTTGGCCAGCATCAACACCGGCATCGCCTTGGCGGCGTCGAGCGCCAGTGTGGCCGCCGCCAGGCGCGGCCCGTGGCTTCGCAGCACGTTGGAAACGCCCGGGTTTTGCGAGCCGCACCGGCGCGGGTCGGCAACGCCGGCGAGCCGACATACGACGATGGCGGCAAGCCAGCTGCCGCTCAGATAGCCCGCTAAGGCCCAGAGAAGCGCATTCACCGGGCACACGCGCGCGGATTGGTATCGTTTGCCGGGCTGCTCACGTACACTCTTTTTTGACCTTGATAGGTATTGTGACAAGCACTTGTAACAGGAACAGGGCGCATGGACCGTATTTTAATTGAAGGTTTGACGATTGAAACCGTGATCGGCGTGTACGACTGGGAGCGCACCATCACCCAGTCGCTGCGCCTGGATTTGACGCTTGCCACCGACATTCGCCCGGCGGCGGCCACCGACGATCTGCACCTGACCCTGGATTACGGCGCCGTTTGCCAGCGCATTCAGCAGTTTGCCGACGAGCATCACTTCGCCCTGATCGAAACCTTCGCCGAGCGGCTGTGCGAGTGCCTGCGCCACGAGTTTCCAATCAGTTGGCTACGCCTGGCCGTGCGCAAGCCCGCCGCCGTGCCCGCCGCCCAAAGCGTGGGGCTCGAGATCACCCGCGGCGAGATTCCCGAGGTCATCGAGCGCCCGGCGTCGTGAGCCTGGTCTGCTTGAGCCTGGGCAGCAACGCCGACCCGGCCACGCACCTTGGCGCCTGCTTCGAGGCGCTAAAGCGCACCTTTTATTCGGTGAGAATCTCGCGGGTGTTTGAAAGCGAGCCCGTCGGCTGTCAGGCCACGGCCAACTTCTTCAACGCGGTGGTCGCTTTTGAGAGCGACTGGAGTCCAGAGGCGCTCAACGAGTGGACCAATGCTCAGGAGGCGGCGCTCAACCCGCGCGTGCCCCGCGAGCGCCACGCCCCTAAAGCGCTGGACATCGACCTTCTCAGCGTGGGCGACACCTGCTCCGACTTCGAGGGCTTCACCCTGCCCCGCGAGGACATCACCCGCTACGCCTTCGTCCTCAGGCCGCTCGCCGAACTTTTACCCAACGAGTGCCATCCGCGCTGTAAAACGCCCTACGCCACACTTTTCGCGCGCGCCGATTTCAGCGACCAGCCTCTGTGGCCGGTGGCGTTCAGCTTTCGCGGCGTGGCGATTTCGCCCTAATCATTTCCTGCGCTCAGCGCCTGCTCGACTGCAACAAAGCGCCGCTCGCGCAGCGCCTCCCCTAGCGCCTTGCCCTGAAAACCCTCGAGCATCAGCGCTTGCGGGCTTACGTTCCGGGCGCGCTGAAACGCATCATTAAGCGGCTTTTCGAGCTTTGGAGCCAGCACCGCAATAAGGGAGAGCTGCGCCTCGACCTGGGCGGGCTTGCGAAAGGCGTCGAGGCGCTCGAGCCACTCGAAGGCGCGCGCCGGGCAAAGCGGGCGCTCGATGAGATGACGGCTCAGCGCCACATGGCGGCAAAGCGCGGCGACGGCGTTGGGCAGTCGAAGGCGCTCGATCAGCGCCTCGCGCTCGGGCTCGCTCAAGGCGCTTGCCAAAAGCGCCATGCGCCAGTGGGCGAGCTCGCCGCCGGAGGGTGCCTTTTCCAAAAGCCCCAGCGCCTCGTCGAGATGGGCCGCCAGGTGCGGCCACCAGCTTTCAAGCGCCTCGGCCTCGTCGAGCGCTTGAAAAAAGCGCGCCGGGTGTGGCTCGGCCAGCGCCTTCTCGGTTTCGACCCACACCCGCTCCGCGGCCAGATGTAAAAGCTCACCGCTTTGCGCGACCCGGCGCATCAGCGTCTGGGTTTGGCTTTCGATAGTGAACCCGAGCCCGGCGTAGCGGGCCAGAAAGCGCGCGGTGCGAAGCACCCGTAGCGGGTCCTCGGCAAACGCCGGGGAGACGTGGCGTAAAAGGCGCCGCTCGAGATCCTTCTGGCCGTCGAAAGGGTCGACTAGCGTAGCGTCCGGGCGCTGGGCGATGGCGTTGATGGTCAAATCGCGGCGCAGCAGGTCCTCTTCCAGCGTCACGTCCGGGCTTGCGTGCACCTCGAAGCCGCCGTAGCCGTGGCCCGCCTTGCGCTCGGTGCGCGCCAGCGCGTACTCCTCGAAGGTTTCCGGGTGTAGAAATACGGGAAAATCCCGCCCGACCGGCTTGAAGCCTTTCGCCCGCATCCGCTCAGGCGTGGCGCCGACCACCACCCAGTCGTTATCGAACACCGGCCAGCCGAGCAGCGCATCGCGCACCGCGCCGCCGACGCGGTAGACCTCGAGCCCGTCGAGCGCCTTATCACAAACGGCCACGTCAGCTCCCTCTCTTCTGGCTGGGTACGCTCACGCGCTCGAGGGTCTCGAGATCCATCGCGGTGAGCGCCCCACCCCACACGCAGCCGGTGTCCAGCGCGTAAGCGTCGATCTGCGAGCCCGGCGTTGTGCCTTCCAGCGCCGCCCAGTGACCGAACACCAAGCGAGTGTCGTCGCGACGCGGGTACTGAAACCAAGGGTGAAAGCCCTGCGGGGCGCTGTCCAGGCCCTCCTTGGCGGCGAAATCAAGCGCCTCTTCACCGTCGATAAAGCGCATGCGGCAGAACACGTTGACCAGCGCGCGCAGGCGGTCCATGCCCTCCAGCGACTCGACGAAGCGCGCCGGCTCGTTACCGTAAAGCGTTTGTAGAAACTGCCCGGCGCTTTCACTTTCAAGCATCGCTTGCACCTCGGCGCTATAGCCCAAGGCGGCGTCTGCGCTCCAGCTCGGCAGCACCCCGGCGTGGACCATCAGCGTGCGGCGCTCGAACACCGCCAGCGGCTGAGCCTGCAGCCAGTCGAGCAGCGCCTCGCGCTCCGGGGCGTTCAGAATCGCCTCCAGGGTGTCGTTTTTTTTCAGCCGGCCGCCGCCGCGGGCGGCGACCAGCAGATGAAAATCGTGGTTGCCCAGTACGCAGCGCGCCGCGCTTCCAAGTGCCTTGACCTCGCGCAGGCACTCGAGCGAGCCAGGCCCGCGGTTGATCAGATCACCCACCAGCCACAGGGTATCGCGGGCCGGATCGAAAGCGAGTTTGTCCAGAAGCGCTACAAACTCCGCGTGGCAGCCGTGAAGATCGCCGATGGCATACATACTCATAAAACGTCGACTCTCATAAAAAACCGTCACTCGTAAAAAACGTTGCTTGTAAAAAAGCGTTGCTCGTAAAAACCGTTACGCATAAAAGGCGGCGACAGCGTGAAAAGCGCGGGCGTGGTGGGCCTGTGCGAAGCGTTGAAAGAAATGCCCGTCGAAAGCGTTCGTCCGGCTACTATAGGCAAATAGCACGACCCCGTGTTGGCTTTAGGGTGACCACGACCATGCCAGAACTCCACGCTCTACCCATCGATTCAAAGGCGACGGCCTGCGCGTCGCTTAAGCTTACAAGCCCCGCGCGCCGGGCGCTTTTAAAAAGCCTCTCGCTCGGCGCCGGCGGCGCACTGCTTGCCGGCGTACCCCACCCCCTGGTACAGGCAGCGTCGACAGCGCCTTCGCTATTGAAAAACGGCTGGCTGTTGCGCCGCGCCGACATCGACGGTTCGAGCCGCTAATGTATCAGCCCTTTAGCGCGCTAAGCGAGCAGGAGGTCTTCGATGTCTGCGTGATCGGCGCGGGCGCGGCGGGCATCACCGTTGCCATGACGCTGGCTCAGCAGGGCCGCCGGGTGCTTCTGTGCGAAGGCGGCGAGGCCTCCTTTAGCGAGCGCTCCCAGGCGCTCTACCGTGGCGACACCCTGGGCGATACTTATCTTGAGCTTTCGAGTATTCGGCTTCGCTACATGGGCGGCTCGACCAATCACTGGGGCGGCGTGTGTCGTCCGCTGGACACCCATGATTTCACCGCCAAACAGGCCGCCCCGGAAACGGCCTGGCCGATCTCCCGTGCGGATTTGGAGCCCTATTTTGAAGCGGCGGCCGCGCTTTTGGATCTGGAGGAGATCGCTCCGGATGCGCCGATCGACGGCGCCGGGCTCGAGCGGGTCTACTTCTCACTGGGCCCGCCCACGCGCATGAAGGACAAGTTCGCCGCGACCCTCAACGGTCTTGAGACGCTAACGTATTGTCTGACCGCCAACCTGGTGGATCTGAGCGTGGGCGATGGCCGGGTCGAGACGGCCACCTTCAGCGATTTCGACGGCCAGCGTAAAACGATCCGCGCGCGCAGCTTCGTGCTCGCCTGCGGCGGTATCGAGAACTCCCGGCTGCTGCTTTGGTGCAACGCGCAAAGCGGCGGCCGGCTGGTGCCTGATACCACCACGCTCGGGCGCTACTGGATGGAGCATCCGCACGCTACCATCGGTCAGGCGCTGCTGTTCGATCCGGCCCGTCTGGGCCTTCACACCGACTACAACGTCTACCTGTCGCCGACCCCACGCGCGATGGCCGAGCGCGGCATTCTCAACTGCGGGCTTCGCCTGCACCGCATGGCGCCGGAAGCCACCCAGGCGCTTGCCGCCGCGCTTGGCCGCGAAGCCCCGGGGCTTGAACAGCAACTAACCCAAAGCGCCGGTAGCGCCCACGGCGTCTATCTGCGCGCCGCTTGGGAGCAGGAGCCTCGTTTCGATAACGCGGTGGAGCTCATGGAGGAGCGCGACGAGCTGGGCGTGCCGCGAAGCCGGCTGGTGTGGCAGCAGTCGGCGCTGGATCGCCACACCATCCGCGAAAGCCTGATGCTACTGGGCGAGTACCTGCTCGAGGAAAACATCGGCCGGGTGCAGTTTGCCGACTGGCTGGCCCAGGAGCCGGTGGCGCTCCCCGAGGAGGGCGAGATCGCCGGGCGCCACCATATGGGCGGTACGCGTATGAGCGACGACGCCCGCCGCGGCGTCGTTGACCGCGACTGCAGAATTTTTGCTCAGGCGAACATGTTCTTGGCCGGCTCCAGCGTGTTCGCAAGCTCGGGCCACGCCAACCCGACGCTGACGATCGTTCAGCTCGCCCTGCGCCTTGGCGTGCATCTCAACGAGGCGCTGGAGCAGCGGCGTGTCTAGTGGAGCTGGCTGGGCGCGGCCAGGCGAAACGGGGGAATGGCGACGTCAAAAGCGCGCTGGGTGTAGGTGTTGAGCAGTGTGTACGCTCCTTCCATCACGCCGACCGGGGTTTGCAAAATCGCCCGGCTGGTGTAGCGAAACCGCTGGCCCGGGCCAATCAGAGGCTGCTGGCCCACCACGCCTTTGCCGCGCACTTCCTGGGCGTCACCACTGCCCTGGGTGATCTTCCAGTAGCGCGCCATGAGCTGAACGCTGTGCGGGCTCTGGTTGTGCACCGTGACCGTGTAGCTGAACACGTAGCGAGACTCGCTCACGCTCGACTCCTCCAGGCAGTACTCGGGCGTGACGCTCACGTCGATCTCGAGCTGGCTCACGGCTCACCCCGCTCGGCGCTCGCCTGTTCGGCGTCCAGACGGGCGACGTGGTTGGCAATCATCACGTACTCCGCCACGCTCAGGGTTTGCGGGCGCCGCCCCGGGTCGATCGAAAGCGCTTCCAGCGTCTCGGCGCTGACCCGGCCCTTGAGGTTATTGCGCAGCGTCTTGCGCCGCTGACCAAAAGCGAGCTTGACCAGCTCGAACAGCAGCGCCGGATCATCCGCCGGGTGCGGCAGCGACTCATGCGGCGTCAGGCGTACGATGGCCGAGTCCACCTTGGGCCGCGGGACGAATGCCTCCGGCGGTACGATGAAAAGCTGCTCGACCTGGCAGTAGTACTGCGCCATCACCGACAGCCGCCCCCAGTCGGTACCGCCAGGTTCGGCGGCGAGGCGCTCGACCACCTCCTTTTGCAGCATGAAGTGCATGTCCTGCACGGCGGTGCCCATGCCGAGCAGGTGCACGATCAAGGGCGTGGAGATGTTGTAGGGCAGATTGCCGACCACTCGAAGCGCCGGGCCGTCGCCCTTGAGCGCGTTGAAATCGAACTTCAGCGCGTCGCCTTCGTGGATCACGAACCCCGGATAGTTGAAAAACTGCACCCGCAGCCCCGGGATCAGGTCGCGGTCGAGCTCGATGACCTCAAGCGCACCGCCGGCGTCGAGAAGCGGCTCGGTCAGCGCCCCCTGGCCCGGGCCGATCTCGATCAGCCGGTCGCTCTTCGCGGGCCCGATAGCGCGCACGATGCGCGAAATGATGCCGGGGTCGCGAAGAAAGTTCTGGCCGAAGCGTTTTCGGGCGCGGTGTTGAAGGGGCGCTTGAGACATCGAACGAAAGTCCTTGAGTAGGATAAAGCGTGTAACGGGGTGGCGAATGAACCGGCGGCTAGCGCGTCGAGGCAGTATAGACGGCGCGCTGATCGCCAAGGTGTCTGGCGAGGTCGATCGCGACCAGCAGGCTCTCGGGGCTCGCCACGCCCAGGCCCGCCAGATCGAGCGCGGTGCCGTGATCCACAGAGGTACGCACCAGCGGCAAGCCAAGGGTAATGTTGGCCGCCTGGCCGAACCCTGCATACTTTAGCACTGAAAGCCCCTGGTCGTGATACATCGCCAGTACCGCGTCGACCTCACAAAGGTGGCGCGGGGTGAAGAGCGTATCCGCCGGGTACGGGCCGCGAACGTCGATTCCCTGCGCTTTCAGATGCTCGATGGCCGGCGTGATGGTCTCGATCTCTTCAAAGCCCAGGTGCCCCTCTTCACCGGCGTGGGGGTTGAGCCCGCACACCGCGATGCGCGGCGAGGGAATCGCGAACTGGCGGGTCAGGTCCTCGGCAAGCAGCGTAATGAGGCGCGTTAGCCGCTCGAAGGTGATGGCATCCGCCACCTGGCGAAGCGGCAGGTGCGTGGTGGCCAACGCCACGCGCAGGTCACGGCTTCCCTGCCAGCCGTCCCGCTGGGCGTGCAGGGCGCGGTCGGTGGCCAGCATCATCACCACCTCATCGACGCCGCAGGCGTCGCGCAGCCACTCGGTGTGGCCGGTGAAGCCGGTAAAGCCGCCGTCGATGATCACGCCCTTGTTCAGCGGCGCGGTGACGATACCCGCCGCCCTGCCTTCCCGGCAGGCGGCAACGGCGACGTCGAGCGTCTCGATCACGTAGCCGGCGTTGGCCGGCGCCAGCACCCCGGGCGTGCAGGCCGCGCCGAGGGCGACCGGCCACACCGGTAGCTGCGGCCTCGCAGCGTTTTCCGGCGGTTGCTCCCCGGTCACGATCTCCACGTCGAGCTTCAAGCGCGCGGCGCGCTCGGCCAGCATCTGCGGGTCGCCGACGGCAACGGTATCCGGGGGCAGGCGCTTTTGTGCGGCCAGCATCAGCGTAAGCTCCGGGCCGATGCCCGCCGGCTCGCCGGTGGTGACCAGCAGCGGTAAACGAGGCTCGCCGGTCATTACTGGCGGATGTCCACGAAAGCCTCTTCGCGGATCTCGCGCTGCCAGTTTTGCAGCTCTTCGTTGGCGCGGCGCTGGAAGATCGCTTGGCGCACCTGCTCGCGGCGGCTCTCGTCGGTCACGTCCTGACGGCGGCGATCGAGCACCTCGATCACGTGGTAGCCGAACTGCGAGCGCACCGGCGCCGAGATCTGGCCCGGGCTCAGGCTATTCATCGCCTCTTCGAACGCCGGCACGGTTTGGCCCGGGCGTACCCAGCCCAGGTCGCCGCCGTTCATGGCGCTGCCGCTGTCGTCGCTGAACTCGCGCGCCACCGCGGCGAAGGATTCGCCCTGCTGCAGTCGCGAGCGCACCTGCTCGGCGCGAGCGCGGGCCTGGCTTTCATCGCGGGTCGGGGTCAGCGCGACGAGAATGTGGCGCGCCTGGCTCTCCTCGATGAAGGACTGGCCTTGCTGGCCGGGCTGCTGCTCGATAAAGCGGTCGACCTCGCGCTCGCTGACGTTGACGCGCTGCTGGATCTGACGCTGCTGCACCTGACGCATCAGCATTTCGCGGCGCACATCCTCGCGCACCTCGGCCAGGCTCAGCCCGTCGGCCTCAAGGGCGTCAGCGAAGCCATCAAGACTCATGCCGTTGGATTCGGCAATGCTGCGCAGTTGACGGTTGAGTTCGGTGTCGTCGACATTGAGATTCGCATCACGCGCCATCTGCAGCTGGATTTCGTCGAGCACCATGCGCTCGAGCACCTGCTGGGTGAGCTGGCGCCGCGGCGGCAGCTCGCCGCCTTGGGCCTGGGCCTGCTGCTCGATCTGATTGACGCGATCATCTAGCTCGCTTTGCATGATCACGCCGTCGTTGACCACCGCCGCGACGCTATCGAGCGTCTGGCGCTGGCTGTTTTGAAAGCTCTGGGCCAGCACCTGGGTGCTGGTTAGCGCCGCGCCGGCGCCCAGGCTAAGCGCCAGCGCCCCGACCGTGGTCAGCCGCGAAAGCGTTCGTGTAAAGCGGCCCTGGGCCCGAATTTTGTGCATCATCATGGAAAAACTCTCTTCGTCGCTTAAAAATAGCCGCGCGTTACGCTAGCCACGCATCGCCGCAGTGGCAAATGCTATTGGCAAATGACAGTGGCAAGTTACAAAGGCGAAGGCGTGTAGCCTGGAATCGCCCGGTCGAAGTAGGTGTTCGCGCCTTGACCAACGCCGCCCAGCCCCCGGAAAACGAAGCGCAAAAACAGGCCGCGGTCGCTGAAATCGTCGGCCACACGGGCGGTGTCGTTGTCGTCGATCCATTCGCGCCATACGAGCTGCACGCCATAGCAGCAGTCGTTCCACTGCACGCCGGCCAGCTGTTCCAGCGCCCGGTCGTTGGTCTGGTCATACAGATAGCGCCCGATCAGGTCGATCTGCGGGGCAGCCTTGTACCCCACCGAAAGATCCCACTCTTCGCGGTTGTAGTCGCGAAAGCCGTCGTCGCCGGGCACTACGCCGGGGTCGAAGCCTTCGATCTCCCAACGGTAGCCAAGGTTCACTACGTGGCCCTCGGGATGGCGGTAGCGAACGTCGACGCTGGAGCGCTCGGTCTGCTGGCGCTGGTCGTCGTAGAGCCACTCGTAGCCGGTGCTAAAGCGGTCGTTGATCTGCCAGTCTAGGCGCGTCACCAGCGGCGAGCGCTCGCGGGTCGCCTGGTAGCGGCTTTGCGGATTGACGAAGGGGTTCTCCTCCGGGCGATCCGGAAGCGTGTCCGGATCGCCGTTTTCGTCGATGCGCCGCTCGGCGAAGTAGGCGCTCTGGCCCACGCCGAAGGTGAGCCGGTCGCGCCCGGCGTCGTCCTCGATCAACCGCGACTGCACGCCGTAAGAGATCCGGTTGAGATCGCCCACCCGGTCAGCGCCGGAGAAGCGCAGCGGTGACCAGAGCTGGTCCCAGGAGAAGGCGCGCTCGTAGCTGTCGAATTCGGGCAGATCGGACTGGTCGGTGCGCGGCACGAAGGCGTAGTTGAGGCGCGGCTCCAGGGTCTGGCGATAGCCGTCGCCGCCGAGTTCCAGATCGCGCTCGAAGATCAGGCCGCTGTCGATGGAGGTAACCAGCAGGCTTCGCGTGGGCGACGTGGCACGGTCGGTGTCGCGGCTGCCGTAGTCGAGCTCGTAGGCGGTGTTCCAGAACTCGGTGCGAGGCTCGATGTAGCCCCAGGGCTTCTCGAAGCGCCAGCCCACCGCCGGGGTCAGGTGAAGGCGCGAGCCGTTGGCCGCTTCGCGCTCGGGCACCAGATTTTCGTTCACATCGCGCCAGAAGTAGGTCGCATTCGAGCGCCACTGGCCGTAAAAGCCGCCGCCGAGATCCCAATTCGTGGTGTTGGCGGTCAAACTCGGCAGCCGGTAGAAGGGTTTGTCGCTGTCGGCCAGCGGGTCCTCGAGGCGCTGGAACCCCTGGGCGCGGGCGTCGAGCTGCCAGCGCTCGCCGCGGTAGTCTACCTGTGCCAGGCGCTCCATGCCGGCGCGCTCGCTGCTGCCGAACTCGGCGCCAAAGTCATCGAAGTAGCGCCCGTCGCTGGCGCCGCCGTAGCGCAAATTGTAATTGCTGCGCGCGTTGATGCGCCCGCGGTGCTGGGCGTCGATGTACCAGCGCGCCTCGCCCTCGAAGCGGTTATCGCCAGAGCTTCGGCCGCCGTCGTCGGCGAGGTAGCCGCCTTCGATCAGGGTGCGGGTCTGCTCGCTCATGTGGCGGTATTCGCCGTTGAGCAAAAGCCCTCGGTCGGTCATGAAGCGCGGTGTGATGGTCGCGTCCTGGTTGGGCGCGATGTTCCAGTAGTAGGGTTGGGCGTAGTCCAATCCATCGTTGGAGAAGCCAAGCGTTGGCCACAAGAAGCCGCTTTGACGCCGGTCGTCCAGCGGAAAGCGCACCCAGGGCCAGTAGAAGACCGGTACGTCCTTGACGTGCAGGCGGGCGTTGCGGGCGGTGCCGAAGCCCTCGGCCTGGTTCAGGCGGATGTCGCTACTCAAAATCTGCCAGGTGTTTTCGCCGGGCTCGCAGGTGGTGAAGCTGGCGCTTCGCAGCCGGTACTGATCCTCGCCGGTCTGCTCGAGCCGCTCGGCCTGGCCGCGCAGGCGCGGCTCGTAAAGCACGTAGTGGCTGTTGTCGATGGTGGCGCGATCTTCGTTGAGAAACAGCGTGGCCTGATCGCCGCGCACCAGCGCCTGACCGTCTCGAAGCGCAAGCTCCCCTTCGGCATCGACCTGCTCGCGCTCGGCGGGAAGAAAAATCTGCGCGGCCTGAAGCTCGCTATCGCCCCGACGCAGCACCACGTCGCCGCGCAGGAGCGCCTCGCCGTTTTGGGCGTAATCGGCGCTTTGCGCCTCCACCGAGAGTGTTTCCGGGTTCTGCTCGGCGGGCAAACGGTAGCCGGGCATTACGTAGCGGCCGCGGCATAGCTGATTGGATGCCTCGTCCGGCCGGTAGGGCTGCCAGTCCAGCGCACTGGCGGGCAGCGGCTCGCTTTGCGCCACCGCCGACGTCGCCGTGAGCGCAAAAATACCCAGCAGCGTATGCCCCGCCAGCGCCGTCCCCGTACATCGCTTGCCCATGTTCGTTATCCTTGGCATTCAGAATCGGTATTATACAGCTCGCATGATGCCCGACCAGCAAGGAGCTTGCATGTCCACATCCAGGTTTGACGCCCTCACCAAGTGGGTCGCCGACCAGCACGGTCTCGATTCGACCGCCCTTACCCTCGCCCCCGCCGGGGGCGATGCGAGTTTTCGCCGCTATTTTCGCCTGAGACTTCCCTCCGGCGAAACACAAATTGTCATGGACGCCCCGCCCGAGCAAGAGGACTCCGCCCCGTTCGTGGCGATCGGTCGGCGGCTTCACGCGGCCAATCTGCCGGTGCCCGCCATTTATCAGGTGGATCTGGACCAGGGCTTTCTACTGCTCGAGGACCTGGGCGACACGCCGCTTCAGGCCAGATTCACCGATGCCGCGAGCGTGCTTGAGCACTCGGCTCAGGCGCTCGGGCTTGTGAGCGCGCTGCAAAACGCCATGGACCCGGGCACGTTGCCGGCATTTGATGAGGCGCTGGCGCGCCGCGAGCTCGCGCTGTTTCCCGAGTGGTGCCTGAAAGGCTGGCTCGGACTCGAGGTACCGGCCTCGCTCGCCGCCCTGGAGGGCGACCTGGCGCGGCTGGCGCTCGAGCAGCCGGTGGTGAGTGTACATCGAGACTTCGACGCCATGAACCTCATGCCCCACGCGGGCCGCCTTTACATGATCGATTTCCAGGACGCGGTGGCCGGTCCCGTCACTTATGACGTCATTTCGCTTCTTTGCGGGCGCTACTGGCGCTTCAACGCGGATGATTTCGACGCGCTGGCGCTGGCGTTTCACGCCCGGGCGCGCCAGGACGGGCGCCTACCGGCAAGCGTCGATGCGGCGACGTTTTTGCGCTGGTGTCGCGCGATGGCCGCCCAGCGCTCGCTGAAGGTGCTGGGCATTTTCTGCCGCCTGACCCTGCGCGATGGCAAAACCGGCTACCTCGAGCGGCTACCCCACTTTCTGGATCACCTTGAGGACAGCCTGGCCGGGCTTTCAAACCACGACGATTTCGCCCGCTGGGCGCGCGACACGCTGCGCCCGGCCATCGCCGACAAGCTGGAAGTTTCGCCATGAAGGCGATGATTCTGGCCGCCGGGCTCGGTACGCGCATGCGCCCGCTGACCGACACCTGCCCCAAGCCTCTGCTACCGGTCGGCGGCAAGGCGCTGATCGAACATCATCTGGCGCACCTGGCCCGGGCCGGCATTTTTGATGTAGTGATCAATGTAAGCTACCGCGCCGAGCAGATCATGAAGGCCCTCGGCGACGGTACGCGCTACGGGCTCTCGATCACCTACAGCGTGGAGCAGACGCCGCTGGAAACCGGCGGCGGCATTTTCAATGCGCTACCTCTTCTGGGCGAGGCGCCGTTTTTGCTGGTCAACGGCGACGTCTGGTGCGACGCCCTGCCCACCCCGACGCTTGGGCCGCAGGCGCTCGCCCACCTGATGCTGGTGGACAACCCGCCCCAGCACCCAAACGGCGACTTCTCGCTCGAAAAGGGCCAAGCGGGGCTCAATACGCCGGCGCTCACCTACTCGGGCATCGCCGTCATCCATCCGGCGCTGTTTCAGGGTTGCTCCCCCGGCGCCTTCGCGCTGGCGCCGCTTCTAAAAGAGGCGATTACCCGCGGGCAGGTCAGCGCCGAGCACTTTACCGGCCACTGGGTGGATGTCGGCACGCCGGCGCGACTAGAGGCGCTCGAGGAGTTTTTAACGTCATCGACACACCGCTTTACCAGGGAGTCACCGTGAGCCTTGCCGACGATATCGCCGTCACGCCTCTGGTCGCCGTATACGGCACGCTGAAAAAGGGGCTCAACAACGCCCACCTGCTGGAGGCGGCCGAGTTCGTCGGCGCGGATACCAGCCGCGTGCTTACGCTTTACGACGTGGGCCCCTACCCCGGCGCCAAACAGCGCGAATCGAAAGGCATTGCGCTGGAGGTCTACCGCATCAACGAGGCAATGCTTGCCCGGCTCGATGTACTGGAGGATCACCGTATCGACGCCCCGGACGAGGGCGAGTATCAGCGCGTCACGCTAACGACCCGTTTTGGCCCGGCGTGGGTCTATCTTTACAATCCGGACATCGTTGACTTCATCGCCATCGATGAAGGCGGCTGGCCGCTGCCGCGCTAGGCGGTCTCGACCGGCAGGCGTGTTATCCTGCGTGCATCGGTAGTAGGCCCGGCGCCCTTATCCAACGCGCCAACCGCCTTTGGAACATACTCAAAAACGTATTTAAAAACGCATTCAAAACGTATTCAAAACGTATTCAAACCCCAGCATCAGTCGAAAGGAGAGCCGCGTGAAAGCACGAGTGAAGTGGACAGACGGACGCCAGTTCGTGGCGGAATCGGGCAGCGGCCATAGCGTGGTGATCGACGGACCGCCGGATCACGGCGGGCGCAACACCGGCCCACGCCCAATGGAAATGCTGCTGATGGGCATGGGCAGCTGCACGGCGTTTGATGTACTGAACATTCTCGACAAGGCGCGAGCCGATGTCACCGACTGCGTGGCCGAGATCGACGCCGAGCGCGCCGACGAGGTGCCTTCGGTGTTCACCCGCATCCACGTGCATTTCGTGGTCACCGGGCGCGGGCTCAAGGAGAAGCAGGTGCAGCGCGCCGTCGAGCTCTCGGCCGAGAAGTACTGCAGCGCCTCGATCATGCTGGTCAATGGCGGCGTCGACATCACGCACTCCTTCGAGATCCAGGACGCTGTGTCGTAAAAAAATGGCGAGGCGGGATGCAACGCGGGCCGCGGGGGGGCATAATAGCCCGCCCTCGCGCCCGACGCGGGGCGCTCAACATTTGCCAATCGGTTCCGGCGCTGGCTCGTCGGGGTGTTTTCACTGCCATCAGGAGGCGCGGAATTGCCTGATAATCTCCGACTCCACGGGTTTAACAACCTCACCAGCTCGTTAAGCTTCAACATTTACGATATCTGCTACGCCAAGACCGAAGAGCAGCGCGGCGCGTATATCGACTATATCGATGAGCTGTACAACGCCGAGCGTCTTACCCAGATTCTCAAGGATGTGACCAACATCATCGGCGCGCACGTGCTCAACATCGCGCGTCAGGACTACGAGCCCCACGGCGCCAGCGTGACCATTTTGATTGCCGAGCACGAGCTCGACGAACCGGCAGCCCAAACGACGCCCGGCCCGGGCCCGCTTCCGGAAACCGTGGTCGGCCACCTGGACAAGAGCCACGTGACAGTGCACAGCTACCCCGAGTCCCACCCGGACAACGGCATCAGCACCTTTCGCCTGGATATCGACGTTTCCACTTGCGGTCACATCAGCCCGCTCAAGGCGCTGAACTACCTGATCCACAGCTTCGATTCCGATATCGTCACCATGGATTACCGGGTGCGCGGCTTCACCCGCGACGTCGACGGTAAAAAGCTCTTCATCGACCATGCCATCACTTCGATTCAGGACTACCTGGCCGAGGACACCAAGCAGGCGTATCAGATGATGGATGTGAACGTGTATCAGGACAACATGTTCCACACCAAGATGCTGCTCAAGGATTTCGAGCTGGACAACTATCTGTTCGGCACCTCACGGCGCGACATCACCTTCGAGGAGGCGCGCGACATCGAAAGCCGCCTGCGCAAGGAGATGCTGGAGATCTTCTACTCGCGCAATCTCGATTGATGATCAAACGATCGAAAACGACAAAGCCGACGCCTGTGCGTCGGCTTTTTTGTAGCCCATGATTTTACCCCAAATGCAGTCTTGAGCGCCCCGTAGCGAGGGTCTTTCGCCAGGGATGGCGAAAGTAGCCTACAGGGACGTATTCATGGCGCCCTCGCGTAGGGGCGCTCAAGACGGCCTCAAGGCTCGCGGCTAATAAACCTTCTCCTCGCCTTCCGGGCGCGTTTTGAAGCGCCGGTGCAGCCACAGGTACTGCTCCGGGTGTTTGCGGATCGCCCGCTCGATGAACTGGTTCACCCGGGTGGCATCCTCGACTTCGTCCTTGCTTGGAAAATTCTCGAAGGCCGGCAAGCACTCGATGGTGTAGGTGCAGTCGTCCGGGTTGCGGTGGAACATCAAGGGCACTACCGGCGCGCCGGTCATGCGGGCGATCTTCGAGGTCAGGCGGATGGTCGCCGCCTGCTGGCCAAACAGCGGTGCAAAGACGCTGACATCGCGGCCGAAGTCCTGGTCCGGCGAGTACCAGACGATATGGCCCGCCTTGATGCGACGCACGACCCCGCGCAGGTCGTGGCGGTCGATCGCCTGGCCGAAAATCCGCGAGCGCGCCCGGGTCATGAAGCGCTCGAACAGCGGGTTATTATGCGGCCGGTAGACCACGTCCGCCGGAAAGAAGAGCGAGTGCAGCGCTCCGCCCAGATCCAGCGTCGAGAAGTGTATGCCCACCACCAGCACTCCCTTACCCTGAGCCTTGGCCCGAGCCAAGTGCTCCTCGCCGTGGTAGGCCACCCTGTGGCGAAACCCCTCGGCGCGGCGACACCACCCGGTGGCGGTCTCGACCAGCCCGATACCGTTGGCGATGAAGGTCTTTCTGACCAGCTGACGCTGGGCATCATCGCTTTTTTCGGGAAAGCAGAGCGCGATATTGGTCGCGGTGATATGGCGCCGGCGCTTGATCAGCGCCCAGGCCATCAGCCCGATGAGCTTGCCGATGGCAAGCTTCAGCCGCCAAGGCAGCCAGGCCACGATGTACATCGCACCGATGGCAAGCCAGGTCGGCCAGTAGCGCGGGTGAGCGAACGAACGGGGAAAGGGTTTCTTCGACATTGGGGTAACCTTGATCAAGCGCCGTGATAGCGGCGCGGCACCCGGGGCAGCACCCCGGTCAAAAGCGTATAGCTGATCGTATCGCAGTGGCGGGCGATCTCGTCCACCGACAGAAGCGCCCCACAGGCGCTCTGGCCCCACAGCGTCACTTCGCTGCCGATCGCCGCCCCCACCACCTCGGTCACATCCACCGTAAGCATATCCATCGACACGCGCCCGACGATCCTGCAGCGCTGGCCGTTGACCAGCACCGGCGTGCCGTCTCTCGCGTGGCGATCGACACCGTCGCCATAGCCCGCGGCGACCACGGCAATCAATGAGCGACGGGGCGCGCGCCAGCGCCCGCCGTACCCCACCGGCTCGTTCGCCTCGATCTCGCGCAGCGCGATGATTTCCGAGCGCAGGCTCATGACCGGGCGAAGCGTCTGAGTAATGGCGTTGTCCACCTCCAGCGGGTTGCTGCCGTAAAGCATCACCCCGGGCCGGTTCCAGGCGCCATGGGCGGCGGGATAGGCAAGCGTGGCCGGCGAGTTGGCCAGGCACAGCGGCGCGCCGAGGGCGTTTCCAAGCGCTGCGACGCTTTGGAGCTGGCGCTCGAAATAGCCGCTGTCGCCGGCATCCGCCGTGGCGAAGTGGCTCATCAGGTGAAGCTCGCCCACCCCGGGGGCGGCCTCGAGCCGGCGCCAGATCGTTTCTACCCGGTCGGGCTCGAATCCCAGCCGGTGCATGCCGGAGTCGACCTTGACCCAGACGGGGATCGGCGTTTGAGGCGTAAACGCCAAAAGCGCTTCGATTTGCCAGTCGCTGTGCACGCTGGTCCACAGGCCGTGGGCATCGACCAGAGCGAGCTCTTCGGCGTCGAAGAAGCCCTCGAGCAACACGATGGGGGCGGTGATGCCGCCTTCGCGCAGCGTGATCGCCTCTTCGATACACGCCACCGCCAGCGCCGGGGCGAGCGGCTCAAGCGCACGAGCGCAGGCAAGCGCGCCGTGGCCGTAGGCGTTGGCCTTGATCACCGCCACGGACTGGCTTTGGGGCGCGCAGCCGGCGGCCACGCGGTAGTTGTGACGCAGCGCGTCGAGATCGATATGGGCCGCCAGAGGGCGCATTGCTCTTCTCACTTACCAGGCGCTGACACGGCGCCTGTGGGTTTCATTCGGGTATAAAAAAGCCCAACGTATTGGGCCGGGTCATCTGCTTGAATGCCGGCGCACCGGCTGGCCGGTGCGCCCTGTCTTGCCGTGGGCAAGTCTCGCGGGAAGCAGTGCGTTAAGGCTTAGTTCTCGAAGATGGCGTCGAGAGAAAGGCCCTGTTTTTCCAGCGAGCGGCGAAGCTTCTTTAGCGCTTCGACCTGGATTTGACGAACCCGCTCACGGGTTAAGCCGATTTCAGCGCCGACCTCTTCGAGAGTCGCCGACTCGTGGCCACGCAGGCCAAAACGGCGAACCACGACTTCGCGCTGCTTTTCACTGAGCTCATCGAGCCAGTGATCGACGTGCTCACGCACGTCACCGTCGACCAGAAGCGATTCCGGGCCGGAGACGTCGTCATCGGCCAGGGTATCGATCAACGGCTTGTCGCTTTCGCCGCCCATGGGGTAATCCACCGACGACACGCGCTCGTTCAAGCCCAGCATTTTCTTGACCGTGCCCACCGGTTTATCCAAGTGCTCGGCGATCTCTTCAGCGGTCGCCTCGTGATCGAGCTTTTGAGTCAGCTCACGAGCGGCGCGCAGATAGATGTTGAGCTCCTTGACCACATGGATGGGCAAACGAATGGTGCGCGTCTGATTCATCAGCGCCCGCTCGATCGTTTGGCGAATCCACCAGGTGGCGTAGGTCGAAAAGCGAAAACCGCGCTCGGGGTCGAACTTCTCCACGGCGCGAATGAGCCCTAGGTTGCCCTCCTCGATCAGATCGAGCAGCGTCAAACCCCGATTGAGGTAGCGTCTGGCGATCTTGACCACCAGGCGCAGGTTGGATTCGATCATCCGCGAGCGACCCATCGGGTCTCCCTTGCGCGCCAGCCGGCCGTAATAAACCTCCTCTTCCGGCGTCAAAAGCGGCGAAAAACCGATTTCGTTGAGATAAATTTGCGTAGCGTCCAGGCTCTGGGTCGACTGTCGATCTTCACGCCCCAGTGCTTTTTCGAAGGCATCTTCCTCTTCGTTGGCGGTCTCCTCGGCATCATCCAATGCCTCCTCCGCAGTCTCAAGGTCAACCTCCTGCAGGTCCTTCTCCAGCATGCTCATGATCTTACCCCCGTTGTCTTGCCTAACCGCCATGTAAAAAAGTGTGGGTGGTCGTACTGTCTGTACGCGCTCACCGTTATTGTTATATGACGCTCTTATCAAGCTGTTCGGGTTTTTTTAAAGGCGCGGGGCGCCTTGGCCAAGCCGTTCAAAGAGAGTGCTTTAACGCGATGGTAAAAAGTCCAAGGGGTTTTCGGGTTGGCCATCGCGGCGCACCTCGAAATGAAGTTTGACGCTGTCGGTGTCGCTATCGCCCATGGTGGCAATGACTTCTCCTGCCTCGACCACATCGTTTTCGCTGACGCGCAAACTGTCGTTGTGCGCGTAAGCGCTAAGAAAGTGGTCGTTGTGTTTGAGTAGTATGAGGTTGCCATAACCCCGTACTCCGCTGCCGGCGTAGACCACGATGCCTGGACCGGCGGCCCTTACAGGTTGCCCCTTTTGTCCCGTGATATCAATCCCGGCGGTGATCGTTTCGCCCTCACCAAAGCCACCGGCGACTTGGCCATCCGCCGGCCAGCGCCAGTTGATGGTCTCGGCCGGCGTGAAGGTGCGCGAGGAGCGGTCTGGAGCCGCGGGCGCCTCAGACGCAGCGGCGTCGGGCGTCGATTCCACCGGTTCGGGCTGCGGCTCGGGTTCAGCGGGTGCCTCCGGTTCCGGCGTGGCGGCGGGCGCCTCCTCTGTTGAAGTCTCAGCCGCGGACGCCTCTTCATGCGCCGGCGCCTGGTCGTCACTACCGTCGTCTTTACCGTCGCTATTGGTGTCGCCGCGCTCGGCGGTGATGCGCTGATTGCGCTCGATGGCGCTCTCATCCGGCAACAGCCAGTCCATCTGCTGGTCGCTTGACGAAACGGTGTTTTGGCCGCCGACTTGCGCGCCGGTCTCGTTGCCAGCGACGGCCATGCCACCGCCCAGGCCGGTGGCTACCGCGCCGCCCTGGCGCGCCGGCGACTGATCGGCCGGGCTCGGCCCCTGGGCATTCGCACCGCCGCCCTGGCGCAGCGTGATGGTCTGGCCGGGTTGAATCTGATACGGCGGGGCGATGTTGTTCATCGCCGCCAGCTCCCGGTAGTCCAAATTGTATTGCCAGGCGATGCCATAGAGCGTGTCGCCTGGGGCGACGGTGTACTGGGGCGAGCTTTCCACCGCGCGGCGCGCTTCGCTCAAATCTCGTACCTGGGGGGCGTTTGACGGCTGATTGACGCAGCCGCTGATGGCCAACGCCACTAAAGAGAGTGTAAAAACCTTACGCATGCAAACCCTACTCCTTTTCAACGCCGCGCGCTTTGTGTCGAACTGCGTGGCCCTTGAGCGGCCCGCCGGCTAAGTACCACCACCAGCACCGCGCCAACGAGCATCATGACCACGACGCCCACCACCTGGGCGCTACCGTCGGTCAGGTTAGCGTAGTCACCTGGCAGCAGATAGCGGTGGGACAGCGGAATGATCTGCCCTTCGGGGCCCATTTGATAGCTAAGAAGTTCGCGCCAGGGCCACAGCACCGGCAGCGAGCCGACGATGAAGCCTAAAAGTAGCTGCATCGTGGCGTTGTGATGGCGGTTCAAAAGCCACCAGAGAAATCGTGAAAAGAGCATCAGACCGGTCAAACAGCCCAAGCCGAACCACATGATAATACCGATATCGAGGCTTTTGATAGCCCCCATGATGGTGCCATAAAGCCCCATGGTGAGTAACAAAAAGCTTCCGGAAACGCCGGGCAGTAGCATTGCGCTGATGGCGATGGCGCCGGCCACGACGACGATCAGCGCCTCGTTACCCAACAGCAGCACCAGCGGCATCAAGGCCGGAAGCGCCTGGGCAAGTACCAGCCCGGCTAACAGCGGCAGCACGTATAAAAGCCGCCAGCGCCCACTTGCCCGGCCCACTACCAGCGCCGAGGCGGCAACCAGCCCGAAGAAGAAGCCGTCGAGCAGCAGCGGGTGCGCTTGCATCAGCCAAAGTGCCAAGTGCGCTACGCTGACCAAACTCAGCGCGATACCGGCCAGAAGTGGCACCAAAAACCCGAGATTCAGGTGCGCAAAAAGACCCCGCCAGCCGCCCCGGCGCCAGGCGGGCCAGGCGCTGGGGCCGAACTGTTTGATGGTATGGATCAGCTCTTCATAAATGCCGGTGATGAAGGCGATCGTGCCTCCCGAAACGCCGGGCACCGCATCGGCGGCGCCCATCCCGGCGCCTTTTAAAAATACGCCCAAGCGTCGATGCTTCAATCCACCACTCCTTGCAATAAAGGGACGAAGCGTACCGGCTCCAGGCGGCGCTTCTCGAACGCTCCCCCGATACGCTTGACCTGTGTTAGCCACTGGCTACCGTCCGGCGCTTCCAGTGGCGCAATCAATACGCCGTGATGGCCCAGCTGCTCCAACAGCGCTTCGGGCAGCGTTTGCGCGCAGGCGGTCAGAAGGATCACGTCAAACGTTGCCCCTCCCGGCCAGCCCTCGCCGCCGTCGGCAATGGCCAGATTCACGCGGGCATCAAGACTCGAGAGCCGCCCGGCCGCGCGCTCGCCAAGCGTAACGATTCGCTCGACGGAATAAAGCGTGGGCACCAGCCGCGCCAGCACCAGCGCCTGGTAGCCCGACCCGGTGCCCACTTCGAGCACCCGCCGGGGGTTGGCCTTGAGCACGAGCTCGGTCATTCGCGCCACGATAAACGGCTGCGAAAGCGTTTGGCCATAGCCAATCGGCAGCGCCGTATCCTCGTACGCCCGGTGCGCCAGCGCCTCGTCGACGAACAGGTGGCGCGGCTCGGCGGCCATGACCTCGAGCACCCGCGCGTCGACAATGCCCTGGTCGATCAACCGTTCGACCATACGATCTCGCGTGCGCTGGGAGGTCATTCCCCGCCCACGGCGCTCCTCCTGAAAGAGATCAGGCAAAAGCGTCCAGCCAGGCTTGCACGTCGCCCCGCGCCGGGTGGCGCGTCAGGTCGGTCTGTAGCGGCGTGATCGAGACGAACCCTTCGTTGATCGCGGCGAAATCCGTGTCCTCGCCGTCATCGGCGTTGGCCGCCACCGGCGCGATCCAGTAGCGGGTGCGCCCGCGCGGGTCCTTGATCGGTACCGCCTTCTCCGCCGGGCCGCGATAGCCAAGTCGAGTCACGCGAACGCCCTTAATCTCCTCCCAGGGTAGATCCGGCACGTTGACGTTCAAAAGGGTTCTGGGCGGCAGTGACAGCGTGTCGGCGGCGCCGACGAGTGTCGCCGCCATTCGCGCGGCGCTCTCGAAATGGCGCTCGCCGCAAAGCGACATGGCGATCGCACTCATGCCCAAATTGCGCCCTTCCATGGCCGCCGCGACGGTGCCGGAGTAAAGCACGTCGTCGCCCAGGTTGCTACCGTGATTGATCCCGGCGATCACCAGGTCCGGGCGCTCGTCCCACACCCCGTTGACGCCGAGATAGACGCAGTCGGCGGGCGTGCCGTCGACGCTGTAAAAGCCGCCGTCGAGCGCGGTGAGCGATAGCGGGCGCGACAGCGTCAGCGAGTTGCTCGCCCCACTGCGGTCACGATCCGGCGCCACCACGCGCAGTTTGGCGTGCTCGACTAGCCCGTCGTGTAGCGCGCGAAGCCCCGGCGCGTACACGCCGTCGTCGTTGGATAAAAGCAGTCGTCGCATGGGCCTCTCCCTAGGCAGTCGGTGTGGCGTAATTCCCTGATCGTGTTCACGGTCTCTAATGTATGAGTCCGCTCGCGCAAGGGCGCCATCAAAAATCCGGGTGGTCGATCAGCTCGCGCAAAATCGCGGTGGCAAAGCCGCCTCGCGCTAAAGAAAATTCAAGCACCGCGGCATCGGCCTCACGCGTCAGTACGGGCTCGATGACGCGCATCCTAAGCGCCCGGTGACTTTTTTTCACCCCCGCACGGCTCAAACCGTCGCAAAGTGCGGGTTCGCGAACGTAAAGCGCCTGCTCGAGTGCACCGGCCCTGCCAAGCGCGCCCTCGCCAACGCCCCAAAGCGGGCCCGTCGGGTGAAGGTCGAGCGCTTCGGCGCGTGCAGTCAGGGTCTCATCGACGCCGTCAATGTCAAACACACTTTGGGTGCCGTCGAGCATCAGCGTATCGCCCGGCACCGGCGAGTGCCAGCTTGCATCACTTACCCGCGCGCTCAAAAACTCGTTGAACAAAAAGGCGCGAGCCGTGGAGAGCAGCATGCCCTGGCGGTCGTCGCGCTTGCGCCAACCCTTTTGCAGCACCGCGCGCGCCTTGTCCAGGTTGCGCCCCTGAGCGCCGAAGCGCTGGGGGCCGAAATAGTTGGCCACGCCTTCACGGCACAGCGCCTCCCAGTGCCTGGCGAACGCCTCGCTTTCGACGGCCTCGCCGCTTACGCGCAGGCGAAATCGGTTGGTGCGGTGCACGCCGCGCTTGAGCTTGCGCGGGTGGCGCCCCTGCTCGACCAAGCGAATGCCCTGGGCCGCGAGCGCCTCGTCAAGCCCTTGGGGCGACGGCCGACCGGGCAAATGGACGCTGAGCCACTGGCGCGTTACCGCGATTTTGTCCTTCATGCCCGAATAGCCAATGGCGCGCGGCGCGACCTCACAAAGCCGAGCCAAACTTTTGACCACCTCGAGCGTGGTCAGGCCGCGTTTTTCAAGACGCAGCCACAAATGCTCGCCCTCACCTTCCGGGGTGAAGTCGAGCTGCTCGTCGACGAAGAAGTCCTCCGGGGCCTGGCGGTACTGGCCCGGCGCGCGGGGGCCAAAGCGGCTCTCAAGCGCGCGGGGCCAGTCCGGCAGCGGGTTCATCAGCGCGCCCTGGGCGTGAGCAGCACCACCGCTTCGGCAGCGATCCCCTCACCCCGGCCGGTAAAACCGAGCCGCTCGGTGGTGGTCGCCTTGACGTTGACCTGGCCCACCGCTACGCCGAGATCAGAAGCGACGACCTCGCGCATGGCGCCGATATGCGGTGCCATTTTCGGCGCTTGGGCCATAATCGTGGCGTCCAGATTGCCCACGTCGAAGCCGGCCTCGCCCACCAGCGCGACCACGTGGCGCAAGAGCGCGCGGCTGTCCGCGCCTTTCCACTCCGGGTCGGTGTCCGGGAAGTGGTGGCCGATATCGCCAAGCGCGCAGGCGCCTAGCAGCGCATCGCTGATCGCGTGGAGCAGCACGTCGCCGTCGGAGTGGGCAACGAAGCCCTGCTCAAAGGCAAGCCGAACCCCACCGACCATCAAATGATCCCCTGGGCCGAAGCGGTGTACGTCGAATCCATGGCCAATACGCATGAGCACTACTCTTTGCTGGTGTCGTTGCTGTTGCCGGCCTGCAGCGAAAGAATCGCCGCCGCCAGGGCAAGATCATCGGGATGAGTGATTTTCAGATTGTCGCGGCGAGCGCTGACGAGCTTCGGCGAAAGCCCCTGCGCCTCGACGGCGGAGGCTTCGTCGGTGACCGCCATGCCCTGCTCTACCGCGTGCATCAGCGCGTGCTTTAACAGCGCGAAGCGAAACCCCTGGGGCGTTAGCGCGTGCCAGAGCCCGTCGCGGGGCTCGGTGCGCGCGCTGTGCCCCGCATCGGTTTCGCGCTTCATGGTGTCTGCCACAGGCATGGCCAGAAGCGCGCCGCCCGGGTGAGCGCGGGCGTTATCGACCAGCGCGCGCAGATCTTCAACGCTGACGCAGGGGCGCGCCACGTCGTGCACGATGACCAGATCGTCATCCTCGGCATCGATCGCGTTCAGCGCGTTCTGGACGCTGTCGACCCGCTCGCGCCCGCCGTCGACCCGCTGCCAGTGTTCAAACGCCACGAAGCGCGGGTCGAAAAATTGGTCGTTGGCATCCAGGCAGAGCACCAGCCGCGCCTCTGGAAAAGCGGCGTGAAGACGCGTTAATGTGTGGGCTAGCACCGGGCGGCCGTCGATTTCGAGATACTGCTTGGGCCGGTCGGCGCCCATGCGCCGCCCTTGGCCCGCCGCCGGCACTACCAGCCAGAGGCGATCACTCATCGGCGGCCTCGTTCTCGGCGGCGACCGGGTTGGCGACCATCGCCGCGTTCAAGCCGATCAGTTCGTTTTGAATCGCCACGCCCGGCACCCAGAAAAACTGCTCGTCGCTTCGCACCATGCCCATATCGCTACGGGCGCGCTCTTCGATGGCATCCAGCCCGGTCTTGAGATCGGTGACCTCGGCGGCCAGGCGGGCGTTGCGCTCGCGCATCGGCACGTTCGCCGCCTCCTGTACCGTCACGCGCTGCTCGACGCGCTGCAGATCCTGCCAGCCGCCGTTACCCAGCCAGAGCTGATACTGTAAAAATCCCAGAACGCCCACCAGGGCGATCGTAAGCCATCGATGCATCGAAGCTTCCTGTAATCGAGTGCCTTTTCAAGGCGTGAACGGCGCGCATTATGCCAGCAAGCGGGCCAGGCAGCGAGCCGTGTCTTGTCGCGCCAGGTTCTGGCCTAGGTCTTGAATGGCAGCGCCTCCAGCGCCGCCTGGCGGTAAGCCTTGACGTGTTCGCCTTCCCGAGCGCAAAACTCGGCAACGCCGGCGGCCAAGCCCTCGTGGGCCAGGTAGTGAAGCGAACGCGTGGGCGTCGGGGCGAAGCCGCGCACCAGCTTGTGCTCGCCTTGGGTGCCAGGGTCGAAAAGCGTCAGGCCCCGCTCCAGACAGACCTCGATGCCCTGGTAGTAGCAGGCCTCGAAGTGCAGGCAGTCGGCGACCACTTCGCTGCCCCAGTAGCGCCCGTAAAGCGTGGTGGCGCCGCGAAAATAGAGCGCGGCGGCCACCGGGCGGCCGTCCACCAGCGCCTGAACGAGCAGCATCGACTCTGGCATGTCCCGGCGAAGCGCTTGAAAAAACGCCTCGTTGAGGTAAGGCGGGCGACCGCGCTCATGGTAGGTGATCGTGTAGCAGCGAAAAAAGTGCGCAAGCGCCTCATCGTCGATCGCCTCGCCTTCCAGGCGTCTGAGCGTGATGCCCTGCTCGGCGACCAGGCGCCGCTCGCGCTTGATCGTCTTGCGCCGCTTGGCGGTGAGGCTTGCCAAAAAACCGTCAAAATCATTAAAGCCGCGGTCGCGCCACTGAAACTGCACTCCGTGACGAACGATCAGCTCCGGGCACTGGTCCTGCCAAGTGTCGACCTCATCGTCGCCAGCAAACAGCAGATGCCAGCTCGAAAGCCCCAGCGCCTCGCACTGATCCCGCCAGCCGTTGGCGAGCAGAGCAAAGGCGCTTTGGGCATCGATATCGTGCGCCACCAGCGTGCGCTGGCCCGGTACCGGCGTAAAGGGTACGGCGCTCAGCGCCTTGGGGTAGTAGTCACCCCCGGCGCGCTCGAAGGCCTCCGCCCAGCCCCAGTCGAACACGTACTCGCCGCTGGAGTGGCTTTTCAAATAAAGTGGCAACGCCGCGACCAGCCGCTCCCCCTGCCAGACGCTCAGATGGCGCGGCTGCCAGCCGGTCGCCTCGCTTGCCGAGCCGCTTTGCTCCAGCGCGCTCAAAAAGGCGTGGCGTAAAAAAGGCTGCTCCGGGCTTACCAGCGCATCCCACTGCGCCCGGGGCACGCGCTCGATCGACGAGAGCGTGACCAGACTCAACGCCTGTGAAGACTTGCCATCCGTCATGAGCACCTCGCATTGAATGACGACCGATCACGTGACCGCTTGCGAATAACGGCTATCGTTTGACCGCTTTGACCCCGAGTATCGCGCAATCGATCGCCCACTAGAACCCGGCTGAGGCTTTTATCACCCTGCCAGATCAGCGAGAGTTAAAAAAATTGGCCACCAAGCCGGCGAATCGTTAAAGCCTGGCTAAAAACGACCGATAAAGAAGGGATTAGCCCACTCCTGGAAAGATTATGCAAGCCGCCGAGATACCCAAAAACGAACCCCAGCGACTAGCGGCCCTGCACCACCTGGAGATTCTGGACACGCCGCCGGACGACGTCCTCGACCGCTTGACCGAGCTTGCCTGCGATATTTTCGATGTCCCCATTGCCCTGATTACGCTGGTGGACCAAAACCGACAGTGGTTCAAGTCGCACACCGGTCTGGAGATCCAGCAAACCCCGCGGGAACACTCGTTCTGCGCGCATGCCGTTTATAAAAACGACACACTGGTCATCGAGGACACGCTCAAGGACTTGCGTTTCCTGGACAATCCATTGGTGCTAGGTGCCCCCCATATTCGCTTTTACGCCGGCCACCCGTTACGCCCAACCGATGGCCTTGCCATGGGTACGCTGTGCCTCATCGATCAGACCCCGCGGTACTTTAGCGATCGAGAGCGGCGGCTTTTAGCCAATCTCGCCGCTCAGGTCGAGGACCTTTTCCACCGCCATAAGCGAGAGGCCATGCTTTTCCGCGATGCCGAACGCTTCGAGGCGCTGTTCAGCAAAAGCGCTGTGGCCAAGGTCCGTATCGGCCGCGATGGGTACATTAGCGCCATCAATCCGTCGGCACTGAATCTACTGGGCCTCAAGGCGGATGACGTTTTGAATCAAAGCATCGACATGCTGACGCCGCCAGAGATTGCCGCTGAGCATCACCGCGCCATTAAAAACTACCTGGCTGGCGAAGCGCAGGCGGTGATCGGCATTGGTCGCGAAATGGAAGCGCTTCACCGCGATGGCCACCGCGTGCCGGTTCACATGACGCTCAACGCCATTCACGACGCCCAACACAACGTCGTCGAGTTTCTGGCCGTCATGACCGACCTGAGTAGCGTCTACGCCGCCAATCAGCGCATTCTCAAGGAGCAAGGCCTTTTAAAGGTGCTTCACCAAGGGATCACCGACTACCAGGCGCTGATGTCCGGCCAGCGGCTCTGGGTATTTTTGATGGAAGCGCTAAGAGAGCTGACCGACAGCGACTACGCGCTGATCGGCGAAGTGCTGCCCACCGACACGACCAACGCGCTCAAGATTCACGCCATCACCGACCTTTCCTGGAGCGAAACCTCCCACAAGCTGATGGAGCGGCTGCGAAGCGGCGACATGACGCTGACCAATGCCGACACGCTGCTCGGTCGCGTCTTTGCCCATGGCGAGGTAGTGATTACCGAGGATGTTTATGGGCACAAGAGTCGAGGCGGCTTTCCTGCGGGCCACCCTCGGCTCGATAACTACATGGGCGTACCAATTCTCAGCGGCGATCAGGTCATCGGCATGTACGCGATCGCCAACAGCCAGCAGCCGCTCAACCAGTCACTAATCGACTGGCTTCAACCCTTTACCGACACCTGCGCGCTTTTAATCAACCTCTACCGGCAGATGGCCGAGCGCGAGCACGTGCTTCAGGCGCTGGCCGTGGCCCGCGATCAGGCCGAAGAGGCCAACCAGGCCAAGAGCGAATTTCTCTCATCGATGAGCCATGAGCTGCGCACTCCCTTGAACGCGATCATCGGCTTCGCGCAACTGCTGGACAAGGGCCGCCGGGACCCGCTCAGCGACAAGCAACAGCGACAGGTGCAGCAGATCGAAAAAAGCGGTCAGCACCTGTTGGGCCTGATCAACGAAATCCTCGATCTCGCGCGGATCGAATCCGGCCATTTGGCGCTATCGCTGGAGCCGATCTCGGTGAGCGCGGTGCTCGACGACGCCTGTGCAACCCTCGAGGCCAACATCGAAGCGGCGGGCATCACGCTAGAGCGCGCGCCTCTGGCGGCGGGCTGGCGGGTACAAGCGGACTACACCCGCACCAAACAGGTGCTTTTAAACCTGCTCTCCAACGCCATCAAGTACAACTGCGAGCGCGGTCTCATCGAGATACGCGCCGCCGCCCAAGCCAATGCGCTCAAAATCAGCGTGCGCGATACCGGCGCCGGTATCGCCAAGGAGCGCCAAAGCGAGCTGTTCGAGCCGTTCAATCGACTGGATGCGGAGTACGGCGCCATCGAGGGCACCGGCATCGGGCTTGCCATCACCCGGGAGCTGGTGCATCGCATGCACGGCAAAGTGGGCGTCGAGAGCGCCCCCGGCCAAGGCGCCACGTTCTGGTTCACGCTTCCACTGACCGACGAGAGGGTCGAAACCGACCCTGAAAGCGACGCGCCGCTCAACCACCGCGCAAACGTTGTTCAACGTCGCATTCTGTATGTCGAGGACAACTCGACCAACCAGCGTCTGATGCAGGATATTCTCGAAGAGATGGATACGGTGGATCTAGAGGTGGTGAGCAGCGCCGAGCTTGCGCTGGAAATACTGCGCCACAGCCGTTTCGACCTGATGATTTTGGACATCAACTTGCCCGGGCTTAACGGCTATCAGGCGCTCAAGACGCTGCGCCAAAACTCGGCGCTCGACGCCATGGGCGTGGTGGCGCTTTCCGCCAACGCCACTCCCGAGGACGTCGAAAAAGGGCTCGCCGCCGGGTTTGACGAGTATCTCACCAAGCCTTTGGACATCGATAAACTCACGAAGGCGCTCGATGAGCATCTTCACCCAGCCTCTGGGAGTGATCTATGAAACTGGCCCAAAAGCACCTGTTGGTCGTGGATGACAACGCCATCAATGTCGAGCTGCTGACCGACCTACTCGAGGAGCACGGCTACGACAACGTACACGGCCTGAGCGATTCCCGCGAGGTACTCGGCTACTGCCAACGCCACTGCCCTGATCTGGTTTTGCTCGATATTCGCATGCCGCACCTGGACGGCTACGCGGTGACCGAAGCGCTCAAGGCGCATTGTGGCGAGGCAGCACCTCCCATCATCGTGCTCACCGCACAAATCGATGACGATACGCGCCACCGCGCGCTGGCCTTGGGCGTTAGAGATTTCATCACCAAGCCGTTCAAGCACGACGACGTACTCCAGCGTATTCGCAATACGCTGGAGGTCGAGCAGCGCTATCAGCGCCGCACCCGTCAGGCGCAAAGCTTCAAACGCTTGGCCGACGAGCACTCTCAGGCGCTGGATCAGCAGCTGCGCACGGACACCATCACTCGACTGCCCAACCGGCGGGCGATGACGCATATGCTCGAGCGCGCCGCCCGCGACAAGGCGCCGACCGGACTTTTATTCATCGCCATCGACCAGCTCGACGATGTCGTGCGCCTTCACGGCTACGCCATCGCCGACAAGCTACTGCTCCACGTTAGCCAACAGCTTCAGGGCCAGTTGCAAAGCGATGCCACCCTCGGTATCTGGGGCGGCAGCGAGCTTCTGGTCATCCTGCCCGAAACGAGCCACGAGCGGCTGACCGGCCTTGCTATTGGGCTACTGGAGTGCTTCAACCAGGACCAGGCGCTGGAGGATCTGCTGCTACCGCTGGGGGCCAGAATCGGTGTCAGCAGGGCCGATCAGGGTTTTGATCCGGAGCGGCTGGTGCACATGGCGGCGCTGGCGCTGCCACACAAAAACGCCCCCGTGCGCGTGCAAAGCTATAACGAAGAGCTCGAAACCCTTCAGCGTCAGCGGCTGCGCCTGCAGCAGTCGATTCGTGGCGCTACCGAACGCGGTGAGATCAGCCTGGCCTTTCAGCCCAAGATCTCGCTGTCGGACAACCGCGTGATCGGCGCCGAAGCGCTGATCCGCTGGGATCATCCAGCGCTTGGGCGCGTCTCGCCGGCGGAGTTCATTCCGCTGGCCGAGGCCAGCGGCGACATCCTCGCCATCGGCGAATGGGTCATCGAAGAGGCGCTTCGCCATATCGTGGCCTGGCGTCACCAGGGGCTTTTGAACGATCACTTTCATATCGCGGTCAACGTCGCGGCCCGCCAGCTCGCCCGGCGCGACTTCGCCGACACGCTGTTGAAAACGCTCGAAGCCTACGAGGTACCGACGGACTTTCTCTCGCTGGAGGTCACCGAATCCGGGCTTTTGAGCGACATGCACAACGCCCGCCTGCAGCTTGCCAAGCTCGCCCAGTTCAATATCGCCGTGGCCATCGACGACTTCGGCACCGGCCACTCGTCGCTTGCCTATATCAAAACGCTGCCCTTCTCGACGCTAAAGATCGACCGCGCCTTCGTCATGGATCTGGAGGATATGGAGGTCGACCGACACCTGGCGCTGGCGATTACGCGGCTGGCCCACGCGGTAGGGTGCGACGTGGTCGCCGAAGGCATCGAAACCAAACCCCAGGCGGATTACCTGCGCTCCATTGGTTGTGAGGCGGCGCAAGGGTATTATTATGCCCGCCCACTGCCCGCCGATGAGTTCTTCGACTGGTGCGCGCAGTGGGCAGACGCCCACCCTTCGACGAACGCTCTGGAACCCACATGGCCCACGACCTGCTCGACCGCCTGCGCGAACGGCTCAACGATCTAAATCGCTCGGAGTTCAAGGTGGCCAACGTCATCATGGACGACCCGGTGGCCGCCACGAGTCTGAGCATTGCAAGCCTGGCCCAGGCCGCAGGGGTCAGCGAGCCGACGGTGAACCGGTTTTGCCGTAACTTCGGTGCCAAGGGCTATCCGGACTTCAAGATCAAGTTGGCTCAGAGTTTGGCCGGCGGCACGCCCTACGTGACCCGCGCGGTCGAGCCCGGTGATAACGCCACCCAGTACACGCCGAAGATATTTGGCGCCACCATCGCCGCGCTCAAGGAGGCCGAGCGCCAGGTCGACATGGCCGCGATCGAGCGCATGGTCGACTACCTGACCCAAGCCAAGCACATTCACTTTTTTGGCCTTGGCGCCTCCGGCGCGGTCGCCCAGGACGCGCAGCACAAGTTCTTTCGCTTCAACCTGCCGGTCATGGCCTATATCGACGTGCTGATGCAGCGCATGGTGGCCGCGGCCTGCCACACCGGGGACGTGATTGTAATCATCTCCTATACCGGGCGCACCCGAGAGCTCGTCGATATCGCCAGGCTCGGGCGCGCCGCCGGCGCGGTGGTGCTGGGCATCACCGCGCCGGATTCGCCGCTGGCAAAGGAGTGTACGGCAACGCTCGACGTCGCCACCCCCGAGGACACCGACCACTACATGCCGATGACCTCGCGGGTCATCCAGCTCACGCTGATCGATGCGCTGGCCACCGGCGTGACGCTGCGCCGCGGCGAGGATTTCCTGCCACATCTCAAAAAGATCAAGGAGAGCCTCCGCGAGACGCGCTTTCCGCTCGAGTAGCCGCCCCGCTACTGGCTCACGGCGGCCGTCACGGTGATTTCGACCTTGAGCTCCTCGGCGGGCAGCGGCGCGCAGACGCAGGTGCGCGCCGGCGCATAGCCTTCCGGCACCCAGGCATCCCACACCGCGTTCATCGCCGCAACGTCGCCGCCTTCCTTGAGGTAAACCGTAGCGCTCAACAGCTGCTCGCGGCTGGAGCCGATCTCCTCGAGCAGCGCGTCGACGCGCGCCAGCATGCTCTTCGTCTGCTCGGTGATATCGCCGTGGCGCGCATCCACCCCGGCAACCTGGCCACACAGGTAGGCCACACCCTGATGAATGACGGCGCGACTCATGCGCGCTTTAGTGTCGTGACGCTGGATGGACATGCGTTCTCCTCGTTGTATAAGCGTATTAAAGAAGGATTAAAAAAAGAGTATTAAAAAAGAGTATTGAAAAGGGTGCCTTAAAGCGCCTGACGGCGCGTAGGCACGGGGCGATGCTCGAAGACCCGGCGCAGCACGAAGCTCGTGTGCGCGCCGGTGACACCTTCGATACGGTTGATGACGTGCAGCAGCAGGTGCTGATACTCGTCCATATCGCGAATCAGGATCTTGAGCTGAAAGTCCGCCGCCTGGCCGGTGATGATCAGACACTCGATGACGTTGGGAATCTCGCGCACCTGGCGCTCGAAGTTATCAAAACGCTCCTGCGTGTGCTGATCCATGGCGATATGCAGAAGCACCGTCAAATCGAAGCCGAGCTGGCGCGCGTCGACCTCGGCGCGGTAGCCCGCGATCAGGCCGTGCTCTTCGAGCGCGCGCACCCGGCGAAGACACGGCGATGGCGAGAGCCCAATGCGCTCGGCAAGGAGCTGATTGCTGATGCGCCCGTCTTCCTGTAGCACATCGAGAATGTGGCGATCATAGCGATCGAGTTCCAGCGGAACGGGCAGCATCGGCTACCTCCTGCCAAAATTTCATCTTTTAACGATAGTTTCTGCCAATTATTGCCGCAGCAGACGAGTATTAGCAATAATCTTCTGGCAATCCATGGGTATACTGGTGCTACCGTCAGATGACGAGACGCGCTCAAAAAGCCGACGATACGTCTCAACGTCCCATTAACGTCAGGAAGCCTTTTTATGTCTGCCTTCGATCATCGCAAGTACCGCCCCGCCCCCCGCGTTCCCGCATTCAACCGTACCTGGCCGGACAAGGATCTCGACCGCGCCCCGATCTGGGTGAGCGAAGATCTGCGCGACGGCAACCAGGCGCTGCTGGAGCCGATGACCGTCGAGCAGAAAAAACGCTTTTGGCACCAGATCGTTAAGGTGGGCATCAAGGAAGTGATGGTCGGGTTTCCCTCGGCAAGCCAACCCGACTATGACTTCGTGCGCTGGCTGATCGACGAGAATCAAATTCCCGAAGACGTGACCATCGCAGTGCTGGTGCAGTGCCGCGAGCACCTGATCGAGAAGACCTTCGAGTCACTGGTCGGCGTCAATCGGGCGATCATCCACCTTTATAACTCCACCTCCACCGTGCAGCGCGAGCGCGTCTTCGAGATGGATCGTGGCGGCATTACCGATATCGCCGTGCAGGGCGCGACCTGGGTCAAAACCTACGCCGACAAGTACCCGGACGTCGAGTGGCGCTTTGAGTACACCCCGGAGAGCTTCTCGAGCACCGAAATCGACTTCTCGCTGTCGATCTGCGAGGCGGTCATGGACGTATGGCAACCGACTCCGGAAATCCCCTGTATCCTGAACCTGCCAACCACCGTGGAAGTCGCCGGCCCCCATCACCACGCCGACCAGATCGAGTACTTCTGCCAGCACATTAGCCGCCGCGATAGCGTGATCATCTCGGTGCACACGCATAACGACCGCGGCGGCGCGGTGGCTTCCGCCGAGCTTGCGCTGCTGGCCGGCGCCGACCGGGTCGAGGGGACGCTCTTAGGCAACGGCGAGCGCACCGGCAACATGGACATCGTCACGCTGGCCATGAACCTCTACAGCCAAGGCATTGACCCCGGGCTCGACTTGTCCAACCCGGACGAAATCGTGCAGGTGGTGCAGGAGTGCACCGGCATCACCATGCACCCGCGCCACCCTTGGGTCGGCGAGATGGTTTACACGGCGTTTTCGGGAAGCCACCAGGATGCGATTCGCAAATCGCTCAAGCACCAGAAGGACGACGAGCCCTGGCAGGTGGCGTACCTGCCGATCGACCCGCGCGATATCGGCCGCGACTACCAGGCGGTGATTCGTGTCAACAGCCAGTCCGGCAAGGGCGGCATGGCGTTTTTGCTTGAGCGCGACTACGGCATCAACCTGCCGCGCTGGATGATGCTGGCGCTCGCGCCCTACGTGCAGCAGGAAAGCGAGAAGCGCGCCAGCGAGCTTTCAAGCGAAATGGTCCGCCAGGTGATGTTCGATCACTTTAGCCATCAGGCGCCGCTGGCGCTGGCCGACTACCGCCTCTCGAAGGGTCAAAACGAAGGCATCGAGGTCACGCTGACGCAAGGCGACGATACGCTGCGCTTAAAAGGCACCGGCAACGGCGCCATGTCCGCCTTTACCGACGCCTGGCGCCAGCACGCCGGTAGCCACGTGGCGATCGTCGACTACAGCGAGCACTCGCTGGGCGGCGACAGCGAAGCCAATGCCATTGCGTTTGTGCAGCTCAACGTCGACGGCCAGCGTATCTGCGCGGTCGCCGAGGACAGCGACACGGTGAGCGCCTCGCTCAAGGCGCTGCTGTCGGGCATCAACGCCGCCCAGACTCAGGCAAGCCAGGACACGCTAACACGCAGCGAAAACGCGACCGCCTAAGGTGTCGCGCTCTTCCCGCCTCGCCTAATCCTCAAGGCCCGCCCAGCGGGCCTGTTATACTCCCCGCGATGGTCAAACAAGGTGAAAGGTACTGATGGGTCACGGGGTCCTCCAAACAGTCATCAATATCGCGCTTTTGGCCCTTGGCGCCGGGTTCGGCGGCATGAGCCGTTTGGCCGTTACACGGCTGGCCGCCCGGCATCTGGCAACGGAATTTCCCTGGGGAACGCTGGCGATCAATTTAAGCGGCGCCCTGGCCGCCGGGGCGCTGCTGGGCCATTACGGTTTCGCGCCGCTGTCGAACTCCCCGATCGGGCTTTTGCTAATCGGCGGGCTGCTCGGCGGCTACACCACGGTCTCTTCGCTCTCGCTGCAAACGCTCACGCTCTGGCAAGACCGCAAGCCACGTGAGGCGATCGCATATCTGGCGGGCACGCTCGCCGCGGGTACGGCACTCGCCGCGCTGGGATGGCACCTGACGGGGGGGGCGTTATGAAGGGAATAGCGGCGTACCTGGCGGTCGGCGCTGGGACCGCGCTTGGCAGCGTGTGCCGCTACGCGGTGTCGCTACTGGCGCTGGCCGGGCTGGGCAACGCTCTGCCCTGGGGGACGCTTGTGGCCAACGCGCTGGGCTCGGCGCTGATCGGCTGGCTCTCGACCCGAATGGCGCAACCACCTAACAGTGGCTGGGCGCGCTGGCAGCCGTTCTGGGTGACCGGCTTTTGCGCCGGGTTCACCACCTTCTCGCTTTTCAGCCTCGAGCTTCTCACGCTTTTCAAGCGTCACGGCGGGCTTGCCGGCGCCTACGCCCTGGCAAGCGTGGCGCTTTGGCTGCTGGGTGTCTGGCTTGGCCAACGGCTGGCCAACGCGCAGGGCTAATACATAAATCTATCGCACAGAGCTAACACACAGGTCTAGCGCAGTACCAGTACCGGCGTGGTGGCACGGCGCAGCATTTTCGTCGTGGTGCTGCCCATCAGCAGGTGCTTGAGCCTTGAATGGCCAAACGCGCCCATCACTAGAAGGTCGATGGCGTGCTCGGCCATGTAGCTCTCGAGCGTCTGGTCGATATCGCCGGCGCGAATCGCGCCTTTCGCCTGGTGCTCACCGGCGGTGAGCGTCTCGAGCGCCCAGTCGAGCTCGCTTGTGTGCTCGCCGGTGGCTGCGCCCACGATCAAAACGTGGCACTCAGCACCGCTAAAGAGCGGCGAACGGGCCAGCATTTCGACACCCTTGCGCGCCGTCTGACTGCCATCGAATGCAATCAGCACGCGCTTGGGTGGCGTAAACGTGGGCGGCACGATCAGCACCGGGCGATGGATGCGGCGAACCAGCGCCTCGATATGCTCGCCAAGCTCCTCGAATCGGCTGTGGGTAGCGCCCTGCTTACCCAGCACCAAAAGCCGCGTTTTGCTTTCGAGCTCCAAAAGCGTTTCGACGAAGGTACCGTTGAGCTGGCGCGCATTGGCTTGGGCCCCCTGCGCTTTCGACCACACGCCGGCCTGCTCCAAGAGCGCCTTGCTGCGCTTGCGGTTTTCCTGCGCGCGCCGCTCATCGAAGCTCGAGAGCGTTTCCATCAGCTGCTCCTGAGAGCCCAGCGACAGGTTGCCGGAAAGGTCCTGCTCGCCGGGCACGCCGGAGTGGTTGTCGATCACGTGCAAAAGACTCAGCGGCGCCTTTAGCGCAAGGCTCGCCCAGGCACCGTACTCGCTCACGCTCTGGGCAAACCGCGAGTCGTCGATGGCGGCAAATACGTGCTCGGTCATGACTTTCTCCTTTTGCTTAATGGTCGCCCATCAGCTTTTCGACCGCTTCCGGGTCGTCGTGAACGGCGTAGCGGTCGACCACGGTCGCGCTTGCCTCGGAGAGCCCCTTGAGCTCTACCGTCGCCCCTTCGCGACGAAACTTGATCACGATCCGGTCGAGCGCCTGTACCGCGGTTATATCCCAAAAATGGGCGCGCGATAAGTCGATGACGACGTGATCGAGACTCTCCTTGATATCGAAGGCGGCGATGAAGCGCTGCGACGAGGCGAAAAACACCTGGCCGATGACGCGATACTCGCGCGCTCCTTCATGGGTCAAGGCGCTCGATACGGCCATGATGTTGCCTACCTTGTTGGCAAAGAACAGCGCCGCCAGCAGCACGCCGACGAACACGCCAAGCGCCAGGTTGTGGGTGCCCACGGTGACCGCCACTGTGGCCAGCATGACGATATTGGTGCTCATGGGGTGTTTTTTCAGATCGCGGATCGAGGCCCAGCTAAAGGTGCCGATGGAGACCATGATCATCACCGCGACCAGCGCCGCCATGGGAATCTGCGATACCCAATCGGATAAAAACACCACCATGATCAGCAGCACGACCCCGGCAATCAGCGTGGAGAGCCGCGTGCGCCCGCCGGATTTGATGTTGATCACCGACTGGCCGATCATCGCGCAGCCCGCCATGCCGCCCAAAAGGCCCGCGCCGATGTTCGCCGCGCCCTGGCCCTTGCACTCGCGGTTCTTGTCGCTGGGCGTGTCGGTCAGGTCATCGACGATGGTCGCGGTCATCATCGACTCCAAAAGCCCCACGACGGCCATCATCACGGCGTAGGGGAAGATGATCGCCAGCGTATCGAGATTCAAGGGCACGTCCGGCCATAAAAACACCGGCAGCGTATCGGGCAGCTCGCCCATGTCGCCTACCGTACGAATGTCGATGCCGCTGACCAGATAGACAATGGTCAGCACCACGATGCAGACCAGCGGCGACGGCAGCGATTTGCCGATCACCGGCAGATAGGGGAAAAGGTAAATGATGCCAAGCCCCGCCGCCGTCATGGCGTAGACGTGCCAGGTCACGTCGGTGAGCTCCGGCAGCTGCGCCATGAAGATCAGAATCGCCAGCGCATTGACGAAGCCCGTCACCACCGAGCGAGAAACGAAGCGCATCAGCTCGGCGAGTTTCAAATAGCCCGCCGCGATCTGCAGAACGCCGGTCAAAAGCGTGGCCGCCAGCAGATACTCGAGGCCGTGCTCGCGCACCAGCGTCACCATCAACAGCGCCATCGCACCGGTCGCCGCCGAAATCATGCCCGGCCGCCCACCGGTGAAAGCAATGATCACCGCGATACAAAACGATGCATAAAGCCCCACCTTGGGATCGACGCCGGCGATGATCGAAAAGGCGATCGCTTCGGGAATCAGCGCAAGCGCCACCACGATGCCTGAAAGCGTATCGCCCTTGATGTTGGAGAACCATTCGTACTTGTTGAAAAGCGCCATGCCATATCCCGTAAAACGTTGATCGATCTTTCGTGCAACCCCGGCTGCGCAGAAACGCGGGCAAAGGGTGCGAGGATAGCGGCGAAAAGCCGCAGAGTGAGGGCACAGCGTTAGGGTGGAAGCATCGTCCAGAGAGAGGTGAGAAGCATGAATTACCGCTGCTTTGCGAAGTGATCGAGGCAAAAGCCGTATAACGCGGCTTTTCAGAGAGCGCGATTATAGCAAGCACGTTCTCGAATGCCACCCAGGTCAAGCTCATCGATAGCGGAATTTTAGCGCGCGTTTATCGCACTTGATAGCGCTTCTCAATCGTTAAATGAGGATGACACAATTGTTTGCAACTCATTAGTACGCAAAAAAACGGGGCGAGGTTATCTTAATCAAAAGAATGGCACCCAACGCTTGAAAAAGCAGAAAACTAGTACATAATTTGTACAAAAAAAGAACTATATAATTAACATAGTACAGCCCTTTCCCACCGAGAACACCCATGCTCACCTTTATCAGGCACGACGCTTTACCCTTGGCGCTTCAGGAACATACCGCCAGTATCCACTTTTCGCCCGAAGGCATCATCCAGGGCGCAAGCCCCATCTTTTTACAAAAGATCGGCTATCAGCTGGACGATATCGTGGGCCAACACCACAGCATTTTTTGCCCGGTTGAAGAGACTTCCTCAGCGAATTATCAGCACTTTTGGAGCGCTCTGGCCAACGGTGAGCCCCAACAGGGTAGTTTCCGGCGTATCAGCGCCGCCGGCGAGGACATCTGGCTGGAAGCGATCTATCTGCCGGTGAGAAACCGTCGCGGCAAGGTGGAGAAAATCGTCAAGATCGCTAGCGATATCTCAACGCGTCATCAATCCGCTCAGAGCCATAGCGCCGTGCTCCGCGCGCTCGATAGCTCCATGGCGGTCATCGAGTTCGCTCCCGACGGCACCATTTTGAACGCCAACGCCAACTTCGAGCGCGTCATGGGCTATAAAAATGAGCAGCTCAAGGGCCAGCACCACCGCATTTTCTGCACGCCGGATTTTATCTCTCAGCTACCGGCCTTCTGGGCACAGCTCGCCAGCGGCCAGTTCAAGCAGGGCAAGTTCGAGCGCATCGACAGCCACGGCCAAAGCGTATGGCTTGAAGCCACCTACAACCCGGTTTACGACAGCCACAATAACGTCGTGAAGGTCGTCAAGTTCGCCACCGACATCACGCGAGCCGTCAAGGAAGGCGAAGCCGCCCGCCGTGCGGTGTTGAACGCCCAAAGTACCTCCAGCCAGACCGAGCAGATCGCTCAAAACGGCCTGACGCATCTGCACCGAGTGATCGAAGAGTCACGCCAAGCGGCCCAGACCCTGGCCGACGCCCAGCAGCTCATGACCGCGCTCAACAAGCAGGCGCAAACGATCAACAAGATCACCGCCTCGATCGCCAAAATCGCCAATCAGACCAACCTTCTCTCGCTGAACGCGGCCGTCGAAGCGGCGCGAGCGGGGGAACGGGGGCGAGGTTTTGCCGTGGTCGCCAACGAGGTGCGCCAACTGGCCAAGGGCTCCAGCGAAGCTGTCGACGAGATTACCCGCGTGCTGAGAGAAAACAGCGAGCTGGTCGAGCGCACGAGCCTCGCCGTCTCCCAAGTGGTCGAACAGGGCAAAACCAGCCAGGCGAGCGTGGGAGAGATCGAAACCATCGTCAACGAGATTCTGGCCGGCGCGCGCGGCGTATCGGACTCCGTCGAACAGTTAGCGCTTCAGTCGGTGTAATAAATGCCGGCCGGCTGGATACAAAGAGGGCCAGCGTCGCGCGGTAAACGCCATTGACGAAAAAGGCGGCCAGCGGCCGCCCTCTTCACCTTCTCATCTTACACTCTTGTTCGACGCTCTATAGCAAGCGCCTGAATCACATCACTTAAGGCGCGTTTTACGCAGGTAAGGCAGCACCGCGTCGAACTCGCCGAATTTCTCTTTGGCATCGTCATTGGATACGCTCGGCGGGATAATCACATCCTGACCCACGGTCCAATCCGCTGGCGTTGCAACACCGTGCTTTTCGGTGGCCTGCAGCGCATCGAGCGCCCGCAGGATCTCTGCGAAGTTACGCCCTACGGACATCGGGTAGGTCATCGACAGCTTGAGCTTTTTGTCCGGGCCGATGATGAACACCGAACGCACCGTGGCGCTGTCTGCCGGCGTGCGGCCATCCGGCAGGTAGGCGTCTTCCGGCAGCATGTCGAAAAGCTTGGAGACTTCCAGACCTTCGTCGGCGATGATCGGAAAGCCGACTGAGCTGCCACTGTAGGTTTCGATATCTCCCGCCCAGCGCTTGTGATCCTCGACACCATCCACGGAGACACCGATCACTTTAGTGCCGCGCTTTTTCCACTCGTCGTTGAGCCTGGCAACCGCGCCAAACTCGGTCGTGCACACCGGGGTGAAATCCTTTGGGTGTGAAAACAGAATCGCCCAGCTATCGCCGATCCAGTCGTGAAAGCGGATCGCGCCCTGGCTGGTCTCGGCGTCAAAATCCGGAACGACGGCGTTGATACGTAGTGACATGGTGCCTCCTTTGCGGGTGATCGAACTTTTAATACCTTAAACCACGCTCTATCAATTCTCTATAGAACGTTTGGTTTTAAGACATTGCCTGATGCCTCTGTGTTCCACCATTTCCGCTCGCTTGCGCTTACTCCTTGTGCGCCGCGGCCGGATCGCCCGGCTCGCGACCACGCTTGACCCGAGAGAGCCAGCGCTGCCTGGCGTGATGGCGCAGGTTCGTCACGCTATCGGTTTCATCGACGATGTCCTGGCCCAGAATGGTTTCGAGAATGTCCTCGAGCGTAATCAGCCCTACGAACGTGCCGTGCTCGTCATACACCACGCGCATGTGCAGGTGATCCTTGAGCATGGACACGAAAACCTGCTCGACGTGGTGGTCGACATCCACCCGGCCGATCGAGTGCATCAGCTCGCGCATGCTCTTGTCGTCGTCGGCGTGATAGATATCGGCTTTGTGAACGTAGCCAAAGGGCTGCTCGGCACTGTCCATAACCGGAAAGCGGGTGAACGATGCCTTGCCGTGCTGGCCGTCGAATTCGGCCACGGTCATGTTGGGGGTGACCGTTACACACACCGTGCGCGGCGTCATCGCCCGGGACACGGCGATCTCATGCAGATTGAGCATGTTGACGATAGTGCGCGACTCGTCGTCGTCCAGCACCTTCTCCTCAAGCCCGACCCGCGCCAGCGCCTTGATCTCCTCGCGCAGGTCGACGTCGTGCTCGGCGCTTCCCAGCCGGCGCGTGATCTGCTCGGAAAGCCAGATGAACGGCAACAGCACCAGGATCATCGGCTTGAGCAAGCGAGGCAAAAGCGGCGACAGCGGGCGCCAGTAGGTCGCGCCGATCGTCTTGGGAATGATTTCCGAAAGCACCAGAATCAAAAGCGTCATCACCGCCGAGACGATCGCAATCGAAGCTTCGCCGAATACGACCGCCGCCTGGGCCCCCACCGCCGTCGCCCCTACCGTATGGGCGATGGTATTGAGCGTGAGAATCGCCGCCAGCGGCCGGTCGATATTGGTCTTGAGGGCGTTTAACGAGGCGTGCAGGCTCGGGTTTTCGTTCTTCAGCCGGGCAATATAGCTTGGCGTAATCGACAACAGCGCGGCTTCGAGAATGGAGCAAAGAAACGAAAAAAAGATGGCAAACGTCGCGGTAACGATGAGCAGGAGCATGAGCGCTTGGCGGTGAGGGGTGTAACGTGTTTATAGGAGCGCGGCGCGGGCTTGTCAATGAAGCACCGCGCCCATGGGTGCCCTACCCCATGATACGCGTCGAAAACGATTCGAGGTCGGTGACGGTCATGTCCGGCTCGATTCCCCAGGGGTCGAAGGGGGCATCGCTTCGACGGCGCACCCAGGCACTTTTGAGCCCGGCGTGCTTGGCGCCGATCACGTCAAAAGCGTTGCTCGACACGAGCCAGGTGTGCTCGGGGCGCACATCCAGCCGGCTGCGAAGATAGGCGTAGACCGCCGGGTCGGGCTTGAAGCGCTTGATGGCATCGACGCTGACCCAATCGTCGATGTAGGCCGAGACGCCGGCCCGGCCCAAAAGCCCCGCCACCGCTTCTTCGGTGCCGTTGGAGAACGCCACGCAGCGAAAGCCGGCCTCCTTGAGCCCGGCCAGCGCCGGACGCACGTCATCAAAAGCGGGAAGCTCCCCGTAAAGCGTCATCAGGTGATCGCAGTCGTTGTCGGAAAGCCCTGTTTGCAGCGCCCGGTCGGTGAAAATCAGCGCGCGTCGCGTGCACTCGGCGAACGCCACGTAGGCGCCCATCAGGCCAAAGCGAAAGCTGTACTCGAGCTGCTTCTCGCGCCAGCGCCTTGCAAACTCCTGAGCACGCGAGCCGTCCGCCAGACGCCGCTCGAGCTCTTCGGTGACGCCCTGGGTGTCGATTAGCGTGCCGTAAACGTCGAAGGCTAAAACCGGTTGCATCGTGCACCTCGTTTTCAGAATCAAAAGGGGTGCTCTTAGCGTAGCCTGCCCGGCGCAAAACAAAAACGCCGCGGCGGATCAGCTCGCCATTGATGCGAATGCGATGTCATCGATCTATCCAAACAATCACGATGCGCACGGCCATCCTCAAGATTCTCATGATGCGGCCGATATAGGCAGGCAAGACAATCATATTGAATCAACATCTTGACGATAGAACGCGATCAAGGGAAAACAGCATGCTCAACCTCCAATGGTTCGATACGCAGCACTATGCGCTCATGCGCCATACCGCCTGCATTCTTTTCTCGCCTTCCGGCGAGATAGAAGAAGCAAGCCCGCAATTTCTGGCAGCCATGGGCTATTCGAGCCTTGAGCAGGTTAAAGGCAAACATCACCGGATTTTCTGCCCGTCCAGCTTGACCCAATCGCCAGCCTATACGAAGTTCTGGCGCGATCTGGCAAGCGGTATCAGCCAGCAAGGTACGTTTCACCGCCTTGATGCAGACGGGGGCGATGTTTGGCTGGAGGCTACCTATATTCCGATCGAGAACCGGCGCGGTAAGGTAACCGCCATTCTAAAGATCGCCAACGATGTCACCCGTACCCACCAGCGCTCCGAGAGCCGCAGCGCGGTACTCGAGGCGCTCAACAGTTCAATGGCGGTCATCGAGTTCACCCCCCAGGGCGAGATCGTCGACGCTAATGAAAATTTTCAGCAGACCATGGGCTATCGCCTTGATCAGATCAAAGGCGCCCAACACAGGATGTTCTGTAAAGAGAGTTTTTACGCCGATAACCCGAACTTTTGGCAACGCCTGGCGCAGGGCGAATTTCGCTCCGGCAAGTTCGAACGCGTGAACGCCCGCGGCGATAGCGTCTGGCTCGAAGCGACTTACAACCCCGTTCGCGATACCCAGGGACACGTCATCAAGGTCGTCAAGTTCGCCACCGACATCACCCGCTCGATGGAAGAATCCTTTGCGGCCATCAGGGCCGTCGAGTCCGCTCAGAGCACCTCCACGCAAACCGAGCAGATCGCCCAGAGTGGTCTCAATCATCTGCATCAGGTGATGCAGGATGCCCGGCGCGTGGCGCAGACCATGAACGAGGCTCAACAGCTGATAGGCGCGTTAAACGAGCAGGCCAAAAGCATCAACGGCATCACCGAATCGATTTCCAAAATTGCCAATCAGACCAATCTGCTGTCACTCAACGCCGCCGTGGAAGCGGCGCGCGCCGGCGAACAAGGACGAGGCTTCGCCGTCGTCGCCAACGAGGTTCGCCGTTTGGCTCAGGGCTCGAGCCAAGCGGTCGGCGAAATCACCGAAGTGCTCAAGAACAACAACGAGCTCGTGACCCGGACCACCGTCGCATTGCAGGAAGTGATTACGCAGGGGGCTTCCAGTCAGCAAAGCGTCACCGAGATAGAAACCATCGTCGATGAGATACTCAAAGGCGCCCGTAACGTTTCCGCCTCCATCGACAGACTTTCCCACAAGCCTCATTAAGCACTCAAGACTCATTGGACGCTATAACGTCGGCGCCGCTATGGATGCCTCCCAACAGTTATCCTTGAATGCCCATACTCGAGCGCCAACGCGGGTGTGGCGCTCAAGCAATGAGTGGCTTAAATCGTGAAGGCGGCTTCCTGATCGCCGGTCTTGAGATCCCCTGAGCGGGTCAGCTCGTCGGTGACGCGGTCGACGGCGCGCTTGGCGCGGCCGATCACTTCGTCCACCTCCTGACGATTGATGGTCAAGGGTGGGGCGAAGCCGAGGATATCGCCCTGGGGCATGGCGCGGGCGATCAGATTCTCTTCAAGCGCCGCCGCGGCGACCCGCGGGCCGACCTTCAGCGCCGGGTCGAAGTGCAGGCGCTGTTTCGCATCCGGCGAGAACTCCAGCGCCGCCATCAGGCCCACACCGCGCACATCGCCCAAAAGCGGGTGGCCCTCGAAGGTCGCCTTCAGCTGGCTCTGGAAGTAGGCGCCGGTTTCCGCGGCGTTGCCGACCAGGTTCTCGCGCTCGATGATGTCCAGGTTGGCAAGCCCCGCCGCGCAGCCCAGCGCGTGGCCAGAGTAGGTCCAGCCGTGGCCGATCGGGCCGAACTCACCGGTGCCGGCTTCGAGCACTTTCCATACCTTGTCACCGACGATCACCCCGGAAAGCGGCTGGTAGGCGCTGGTGAGCCCCTTGGCAATGGTGACGAGATCCGGTTTGATATCGTAATAGTGGCTGCCAAAGGCCGCCCCGGTGCGGCCGAACCCGCAGACCACTTCGTCGGCGATCAACAGCACGTCGTACTTGTTCAAAACCGCCTGAATCGCTTCCCAGTAGCCTTCCGGCGGCGGCACGATGCCGCCGGTGCCAAGTACCGGCTCGCCGATGAACGCGGCCACGGTGTCCGGGCCCTCTTCCAGAATCATCGTCTCGAGCTTTTCGGCACAAAACGCCGAAAACTCACGCTCGGTCATGCCGTGCTGCTCGGCAGCGCGCAGGTAGTAATGCGGCGCTTCGGTATGGCGAATGGTGTCGATCGGCAAATCGAAATGATCGTGAAACGCCTTGAGCCCGGTGAGCGAGCCAGAGGCAATGCCGGAGCCGTGGTAGCCACGCATCCGCGAGATCACCTTCTTCTTCTGCGGGCGACCCAGCACATTGTTGTAGTAGCGTACGATCTTGAGCTGGGTTTCGTTGGCATCCGAGCCTGACATGCCGTAGTAGACCTTCGACATGTTCATGCCAGCGGCCTTGACGATACGCTCGGAAAGCTCGATCTGCGGCTCGTTGGAGTGGCCCACGTAGGTATGGTAGTAGGAGAGCTCGAGCGCCTGCTTGTAGATCGCCTCGGCGATTTCGGTGCGCCCGTAGCCGATGTTCACGCAATATAGCCCGGCGAAGCCGTCGATGAACTCGTGGCCGTCCTTGTCGACGATGTTGATGCCTTTACCGCCGGTGATCACGCGCCCCGGCGCGTCGCCGTGGGCGAAGTCCTTGAGGTGGGTCGAGGCGTGAAAAGTGACCTTGCGGTCGCGGTCGATTAACGCTTGATGCTGACTCATACGCTGCCTTCTTGACGTGCGCCCCGCCCGATGTCGAGCGGGGCCTGATAAATGCGTGATTAAAATGTCGTTACGCTGCCGATTCGCTTAGCTGCCGGAGACGGAGCCCAGCGCGCCCAGGCAGTAGTACTTGGTTTCCAGATATTCGTCGATACCGGTGGCACCGCCCTCGCGGCCAAGGCCGGACTGCTTGACGCCGCCGAAGGGTACCGGCGGGCCGGTCATTTTAACCGAGTTGACGCTGACCATGCCGTACTCCAGCGCCCGCAAAAGTTTCCAGATGCGACGGATGTCGTGGGTATAGATGTAGGCGGCCAAGCCATACTCGGTGTCGTTGGCCAAGTTGATAACTTCGTCGTCGCTTTCGAACGCGGTAATACCGGCTACCGGGGCGAAGTTCTCCTCGCGCCACACCTTCATTTTGGGCGTTACATTGGTTAGCAGCGTCGGCATGAAGAAGTTCTCGCCCGGCGCCTTTTGCTGGTCGCCGGCGATCAGCGTCGCCCCTTTTGAAAGGGCGTCGTCGACGATCGCGGCGGCCTTCTCTACGGCCTGGCGGTGAATCAGCGGCCCCAGATCCACCTCGCCCTTGAAGCCGTTGCCCACGGTGAGCGCGGCCATGCGCTCGGTAAAGTGCGCTACGAACTCGTCGTGGATCGAGGCGTGCACCAGAATTCGGTTGGCGGCGAGACAGTCCTGCCCGGCGGTTTGGAACTTCGCCGCCACCGCGGCGAGCGCGGCCTCGCGTGGGTCCATGTCCGGGCCGACGATGAACGGGGCGTTGCCGCCAAGCTCCAGCGACAGCCGCTTGACGGTATCGGCGCTTTGCTCGATCAGAAGCCGCCCGACGCGGGTGGAGCCGGTAAACGACAGCGCCCGGATGCGCGGCTCGCGACACAAAATCTTCGACACCTCGGCGGGCTCGCCCAGCACCACGTTGAAGATGCCCGCCGGAATGCCCGCGCGCTCGGCAAGCTCGGCCAGCGCCAGCGCGGAAAATGGCGTTTCATTGGCGGGCTTGACGATCACCGGGCAGCCCGCGGCCAAGGCGGCGGCCGCCTTGCGGGTGATCATCGCCAGCGGGAAGTTCCAGGGCGTGATCATCGCCGCGATTCCAACCGGCTCCTTGATGGTGCCAAGTGAGGCGTTCGGAATGTGGCTGGGGATGGTTTCGCCATAGGTGCGCTTGCCTTCCTCGGCAAACCAGCGCACGAAGCTGGCGCCGTACTCCACTTCGCCGCGGGCGTCCGGCAGCGGCTTGCCCTGCTCCAGGGTCATGATGCGCGCAAGATCCTCTCGATGGGCCTGAATCAGATCGTACCAGGCAAGCAGGCGCTCGCAGCGCTCGTCAGCGCGCAGCAGCCGCCACTGGCTGAAGGCGGCCTCGGCGGCGTCGACAGCGGCGGTGATTTGGCTGGTCTCGAGCAGCGGAATATGGCCAATCGTCTCACCAGTGGCAGGATCGACAACGCCTTCTTCGCGCCCGCCCTCGCCGTGGGTCCACTTGCCGTTCACGTAGGCGTACTGGCGAAACAGGCGCGGGTCATCCAGGCGATTGGAAAGTGTCGCGGCGTGCGTGGTCATAAAACCTCCCTGGCCTTCGTCAACAAGCGACGAAGACGTGCAAAAAGCGATAAGCGCCGGTGGCACTGACGTTATGGCTCTACGCTACGCGAGGATTTACCCGAAGTGTTTTTGAAAAGCGCGGCCGAGCTTGCGATTTTTTTGGTGGCCCGCGCTTCAATGACGTTTTTTTTTGGTTCGCTTGTGCAAATAAGGCACTTGTTAACATTTGTGGAGTAAACTCATGCAACTTAAATGATCTTTTTCATGCCGGCACTGTTTGAGAGACACATCGACCCCGTGCTTGGCATTGCAGAGGCCGATTTCGTGTATCGACTCACTTCCTATTACAAGGCGCTTTCGCAGCGCGCCGGCGACCTGACGGTCCGTGATCACTACGACAATTACCGACATGATGAGCGCCTTCGCTCGCTCAAGCTGGTCACGGTTTGGCTCGCGTTTTTCTACTTCTCCTACACGCTGGTCGATATCTACCTACTCACCGATGTCACCTGGCGCTCGATATTGCTCCGCGGACTGCTGGTGGGCCCAACCACCGTCGCGCTAATGCTCTACTACGACCGGCCGGGCTCGATTCGGCTAAAAGAGCTTGCGGGCACTTGCCAGGCCTGCCTTGGGTGCGTCGCCTGGTGTCTGGTGATCGTTGGCTCCAGCGATCCGAGCGTGCTCGACTACTTCTATGCCGGGCTGGTGTTCATTCTCGTGCTCACCATCGTCTTTACTCCACCGTTCGAGTACAGCGTTTACGGCTCGCTGTTCGTATTTGCGTGCCTCTACTCTACCGTCTGGTTTTTGGAAGGAGTGACGACGCAGTACGTTGTACGCAATCTGTCCGTAGGCGTGCCGGTGTTGGTGCTATCGCTGATGGCCAACTACCGCTTCTCCTCCGAGTCGCTGCGCCTCTACATGGAGAATCTGCACGTGGAGCGCCTGCGCGGCGAGCTGACCGAGCGTAACGTCGAACTCGAGCGCCTTTCGCACCTGGACCCGCTTACCGGGCTTGCCAACCGCCGGGCGCTGGCCCGTCAGGAAAAGAAACTGGCACAGCGCGGCGCTTCGCTAGAGAAGGCCACCGTGATCGTGGTCGATGTCGATCATTTCAAGGATTACAACGACCATTACGGCCATGGTGAGGGAGACAGCGCGCTGCGCGAGGTCGCCGATGCCATTAAAAGCGCCTGCGCGCCCAAGGATGTGGTGTGCCGCTATGGCGGCGAAGAGTTTCTGGTGCTGCGCTACGGCGAAGCGTCCTGCCACGATAACGCGCTGGCCGTGGCGGAGCACATTCGCGAGCGCGTGGCCGAACGTCGGATTCCCCATCGGGGCGTACCGGCGGACAAGGTGACCGTGAGCGTGGGCGTTTGCAGCGGGATGCTCGGCAGCGGCACGACGCTCAAGGAGCTAACCCGGTGCGCCGACCAGGCGCTTTACGATGCCAAGCAGCAAGGGCGCAATCGGGTGTGTCGGCGCGAGTATTCGACCCAGCCTTCCCCTCATCACGCTCATTAAGGTGTCATGACGGCTCGTCGAACTCGAGCGCCAGAGGCTTACGCTTGACGGTTTTGGTCACAATGTAGGTGAAATAGCGCTCGATGCCGGCCTTTGATACCAGCCAGCGATCCATCTGGCGCTGGTAGCTGTCGATCGAGCGCGCCTCGAACTTCACCAGATAATCCACGCCGCCGCCGACCGCCACGCACTCGGTCACCTCCGGCGTTTCGAGTACCAGCGCCTCGAAGCGCGAAAAGCTCTCCACGTTGTGCGCCTTGAGCTCGATCTGCACCCACACCGGGTTGCGCGGAACCAAAGCCTCGGCGTTGATGCAGACGGTATACCCTTCGATGACGCCGGCCTTCTCGAGTCGCTTGACCCGCTCCCAGCAGGGGCTGATCGACAGATTGATCGCCTCGGCCAGTTTGGACTTGGTGATGCGCCCATCGCGGCTGAGAATGTCGAGAATCTTCAGGTCATAGCGGTCGAGTTTCAGCACGTGGCGCTACGCCTCCAACCGCTCGACAACATCGGCGATCACCGCAAGCGTATCTCCCATATTGATTAGCGACGGCGCGCGGCGCGCCATCAGCACGCCGTCACGCTCGGCCTTGTAGGCCACCGGCTCGGCGCCGCTTCGCGTCATGTCATACACGTAGGCGATGGTCTGGCCCTTTTGGACCGCCTCACCCAGCGCCACGGTCAGCTCCAGCACGCCCTGGTGCTGGCTCTGCACGTAGCAGCGGGCATCCGGCATATCGAGATAGACCTGGCCGCCTTCCGGCATGGCCACCTCGCCTTCGACCAGCCCGTAGTGGATCAGGAAGTTACGTACGCCCCGTTCGGCGATCGCCATGCTCTGCGGGGTGGAAGTGCCGCCGCCGCCGAGCTCAGTGGCCACGAACACCTTGCCCTGACGCTCGCAGGCGGTATCGAAAAGCTTTTCGGCGTCGAGCTCGAACATCACCATGGCGTAGGGTGCCCCGAACGCCTTGGCGCCATCGAGGGCGGCCCGCTGCTGGTTCTTGTCGTCGAGCACGTGGGAGGCGGCAAACGGCAGGATATCCAGGGTGCGTCCACCGGAATGTAGATCGAGCACCACGTCGCTCATCGGCACCAGCACTCGGGTAAAGTAGTCGGCGATCTGCGCGGTGACACCGCCATCCGGGTCGCCGGGAAAGCTTCGGTTCAGGTTGCCTTTATCCATCGGCGAGGTGCGCGTACCGGCCATCACCGCCGGGGTATTCATGCACGGCACGATGATCACCCGCCCGGAGACTTCTTCGGCTTTCAGGGCGTTTGTCAGCTTCAAAAGTGAGGTAATACCTTCGTACTCGTCGCCGTGGTTGCCGCCGGTCAAAAGCGCGGTAGGGCCCTCGCCGTTTTTCACCACGGTGATGGGAATCATCACCGCGCCCCAGGCGGAGATATCGGTGGAGATCGGCAGTTTCAGAAAGCCGTGTTGGACACCGTCGGCGTCGAAATCCACGGTGGCGGAAACGGGGCTTGGCCGCCGGGTGCTCGCTTGCTGAGTCATGCGTGTGTCCTTTTGTCGAATCGTCGTCGGCGCGGTGGCGAACCTGGGGTCTATCGTCGTCTCGCTACTTCACAAACAGCTGACGGGGGAAGTTCGCCAGGGTCTCGCAGCCGCTTTCGGTGATCAGAATACTTTCGGTGATCTCGAGGCCCCAGTCTTCCACCCAGAGCCCGGGCATGAAGTGAAACACCATGCCGGGCTTCAGAATCGTCTCGTCGGTTGGGCGCAGGCTCATGGTGCGCTCGCCCCAGTCCGGTGGGTAGGAGAGCCCGATGGAGTAGCCGCAGCGGGCGCCGCCGCGATCAAAGCCGTACTTGTCCATCGCCGCTCCCAGGGCCATGGCGATGTCCGCGGTGCGGTTGCCGGGTTTGGCCACGGCCAGGCCGTTGTCGATGCCCTCCAGCAGCGCGGATTCGGCGCGAATGAAATCTCTGGGCGGCGTGCCGAGAAACACCGTGCGCGACATCGGCGCGTGATAGCGCTTGAATACCCCGGCGATTTCGAAAAACGTGCCCTCGCCTTCGCGAAACGGGGTGTCGTCCCAGGTCAGGTGCGGGGCGGCGGCGTCCTTGCCGGTGGGCAGCATCGGCACGATGGCGGGGTAGTCGCCGCCAAACACGCGGCCGTTTTCGTCGACGAAGCCTTCGATGCCGACGCGGTAGATCTCCGAGACCAGCTTGCTTTTGGGCAGGCCCGGCTCGATCACCTCGATGATGCGCGAGTGCATGCCTTCGACGATGCGCCCGGCCACCCGCAGGTACTCGATTTCCTGGGGCGACTTGATCGCCCGGCACCAGTTGACCAAGGCGTTGGCGTCCATGAAGCGGGCGTGGGGCAGCTCGCGCAAAAGGCTTTGGTAGGCCTTGGCGGAGAAGTAGTAGTTGTCCATCTCCATGCCGACCACGCCGGTGTGCCAGCCACGCCCGGGCATCACCGACTGCGCCAGATACTCCATCGGGTGCATGTCCGGGTTTTGCACATAGTAGTCGGGGTAATAGGTGATGTTCTCCGGATCGATCCAGCAGGTGCGAAGCGCGCCGTTGGCGTCCATGCGCCGTCCGAACCAGACCGGCTCGCCTTCGAGCCCCACCAGCACGCACTGATGCACGTAGAACGACCAACCATCGTAGCCGGTCAGCCAGGCCATGTTGGAGGGGTCGCTGACGATCAGTACATCGATACCGCGGCCGGCCATTTCAGCGCGCACCTTCCAAAGGCGCGCGGCGTACTCTTCGCGAGTGAAAGGCAGGGAAACCTCATTCATCGAGCAACTCGCCCTTTTAAATCAAAAAACCAGCTTGCTGGGCCCATGCAGCGACAGGTCCGTGCGAGCACCGCCATTGCCGTCTTGAGCCGATACTAGCACCGACCCTTGGCGTTGGGTCAAAGGCTTTATCAAAAACCGGCCGCGCCGGTGTGGCGACGACGCGCGTCAGGTCTTGCGCTTTAAGCGGCTTTTCAAAAGTTCGAGCACGGCGCGCTCATCCGGGCCGGTCAGATCCTCGTGTTCGAGCTCGACCTCGACCAGCTGGCGAAAGTTCTCGAGCGTCTGACCGTCCAGGTAGCTCTCCACCACCCGCGGGTCGATATAACTCGCCTTGGCGATGCTTGGCGTGTTGCCAAGCGACGTCGCCACCCGCTCGACGGCCTCGCGCACGTTCTTCTCGCTGATCTTTTCATCATCGTCGACCCCCAGCTCCTCCAGCGCCAGCGCGGCGATCGAGGTACCCGCCCAGGTCCGAAAATCCTTGGCGCTGAACTGCTCGCCCATCACCTCGTGGATGTAGTCGTTGAGATCGGCGCTGTCGACGCGCACTTTATTGCCGTCGTCATCGAAGTACTTGAAAATCTCGTAGCCTGGCGTCTCGTCGAGCTCCGCGACCACGCTCGCCAAACGCGCATCCTCCACCACCCGGTGCTGGTCCTGGCCACTTTTGCCGCGGTAGTCGAAAATCAGCTCGTCGCCGTCGATGGTCAGGTGCTTCGAGCGCATGGTGGTCAGCCCGTAGGAGTCGTTTTGCTGACGATAGCGCTCGCTGCCCGGGCGAAAATAGGCGCTGTCGATCAAGCGCACCATGCACGCCAGTACTTTTTCGCGCGGCAGCCCCTCCTGCAACATGTGCTGGCCGGTGACCCGGCGCATCGGCGTGAGCTTTTGGGCGAAAGCGATCATGCGATCGAACTTCAGCGCCTCGCGCTTTTCGCGCCATTTGGGGTTGTAGACGTACTGCTTGCGCCCGGCGTCGTCGCGGCCGGTGGCGTAGATATGGTGGCGCGTATCGAGGGTGATCTCGACGTCGCGCCAAGCCGGCGGAATGGCAAGCGACTTGATCCACTCGCGCCACGTTTGATCCTTGAGCGTTTCGCCGTCTTCGGTTTTATAGGTAAAGCCCTTGCCGCTTCGCTTGCGCGTGACCACGTGGGCCTTGCGGGTTGCCATGGTGAATCTCCTTTTCGCCTCAAGATGAGCGCCGGTGTAGCGCCGAGGGTGCGCGGCGTCCTTGCAGCCCTTCCCCCACTTAACCCATGATAGCTGGTAACCTACAACATGCGATTCACGGGGGCTTTTCATGAAGATCGTGGTACATACCGACCAGGCCGATCAGTGGCAGACAGCACTTGGCGAGGCGCTGCCCGAGGCGATCGTGCTCACCAGCGACGCGCCGGCACAAGAGCGCCAGGGCGCCGACTATCTCGCCGTCTGGAAAGCGCCGGGGCACCTGCTGGCCGAGCAGCGCGCGCTCAAGGGCATCATCAACCTGGGTGCCGGCGTGGATCATCTGCTCGCCTCCCCCGAGCGCCCGACAGACGTGCCGATCGTCAAACTGCGCGACGCCGGCATGGGCGAACTGATGGCGGACTACGTACTCTACGGGGTGCTACATTTCTATCGCAGCATGGACCGCTACGGCGCGCAGCAGCCAGACGCCCAGTGGCAGCCACAAGAGGTCGTGGAGAAAGCCCAGTGGCCGGTCGGCGTACTGGGGCTCGGGGCGATTGGCCAGGCGGTAGCGAGCGCCCTCGACCAGGCCGGTTTTCCGGTGCTGGGCTGGAGCCGCTCCCCCAAAACGCTCAAGAACGTGCGCTGCCTCCACGGCGAAGCGGGGCTCGACGAGCTGTTGAGTCAAGTAAAAAGCGTGGTGACCATTTTGCCGGACACCCCTGCCACTCGGCATATTATGAACGCCGAGCGGCTCGCGCGCTTGCCCAAGGGCGCCAGCGTGATCAACCCGGGCCGGGGCGGTCTGATCGACGAAGACGCCCTGCTCGAGGCGCTGGGAAGCGGTGAGCAGGAAGGCCATTTGCGCGGCGCCCTGCTGGACGTGTTCAGCGAGGAGCCGCTGCCGGCGGCCCACCCGCTTTGGCAGCATCCGCGCGTTTTGATCACCCCGCACATGGCCGCCCCTACGCCGATGGCGGACGCCATCGACCAGGTGATCTCGTATCTGCACGCTTTCGAGGCCGGCGACGCCATTGCCACGGTCAATCCGGAGGACGGCTACTGAGGGCCGCGACGTTTTGACTGAACGAAGCGGCGGGCCGGGCGCTCTTAGGGAAGATTGAAGCAAAGGAGAAAAGATCGTGCCCCGTATTGTATCGTCGCTGCGCAGCGCCGCCTTTCTGGCGCTGACGACCCTGGCCGGAGGCGCGGCGTCCAGCGCCGCGGCCCAGACGCCGGAGCTTGTCGCCCCACGCCCTTTCGAGGCGAGCTACCGGCTGGAAATTCGCGGCTGGCCCGGCGCCACCGTGCGCCATACGCTCAGTCAGGAAGGGCTTCACTGGCTCTCCAGCATGCGTTTTTCCATCGCCGTGGCCAAGGGCGAGGAGCGCAGCCGCTTCGCGGTGGAGGACAACGACACCCGGGCGCTGCTCTATTCGAGCAGCTACTCCCTGCTGGGCGTTGGCGACGACTATACGCTTGATGAATCCGAACTCACCGCCCTCGATCGCCAGACCGCGCTGTTCGATCTGTCGCGCCGCGTGGAGAACGCCGAGTGCACCGAGCGCGCGCCCTGCGATATCACCTTTCTCGACCATCGCGGGCGCGACGAGCATTTTCAGTACTACGTCCACCCACAAGCCACCGTGAGCGTCCCCGCCGGTGAGTTCCAGGCGCCGAGCGTAACGCTCACGGACGTCGAAAAGCCGGATCGCCATATCGACATTAGCTTTCACCCCCAGTGGCCAGGCCTGATTCTCTCTGCGGAGTACATCAAGGATGGCCGCCGGGATACCACCATCACGTTGACACGGTTTGCTCCGCAATAAGGCTCACCCACCGCCATGTTCTCCGGTTTACTCATCGTACTGCTGCCCCTGGTCGGGGGCTATCTTCTGCGCGTTCGCTCACCGCGTCTGTTGGCGCTCATCAATCGCGGCGTCAGCGCCTCGGTGTATCTGATTTTGCTGCTGATGGGCGTGAGCCTGGCCGGGCTCGACAACCTGACGGGCCAGCTCTCGACGCTGGGCGGCAGCACGCTGGTGCTGTTTTCGATCACGATGGCGTTCAACCTGGCCGCCCTGGGCTGGCTATCGCGCAGGCTGGCGCTCAAGGCCGGTGCATCAAACGTGGTGGAGAACGCGCCAACCAGCAAGCTCGCCGCGATCAAGGGCTCGCTGTTACTGCTGGTCACGGTCGTGCTGGGTGTCGTTTTGGGGCTGCTGCTGGCGCCAATGGTGGGTCGCGAACTGTTCGCCGCGGCGGATATGCTCGCCGAGTGGGCGCTCTACGCGCTGCTCATACTGATCGGCTGCCAGCTACGCAACTCCGGTATGGCGCTCAAACAGATTCTGCTCAACCGGCTGGGGCTCGCGATCGCCGCAACGCTGGCGGCGAGCTCGCTTTTGGCCGGGCTTGCCGCCGCGCCGCTCTTGTCGCTTACGCCGTTTGAGGGGCTCGCCATGGCCTCGGGCTTTGGCTGGTATTCGCTCTCGGCGATTTTGATCGGCGACCAGCTCGGCCCGCTGCTCGGAGGGGTCGCGTTTTTCAACGACCTGGCCCGGGAGCTTTTGGCGTTCGTGCTGATTCCGTTGATCATCCACCGCCACGCGCCGCTTGCCATCGGCGTCGGCGGCGCCACTTCGATGGATTTCACCCTGCCGGTGATCCAGCAACACGGCGGCGTGGCCTGCGTGCCGGTCGCGGTGGTCAGCGGCTTCATCCTGTCGCTTTTATCGCCGCCGTTGATTTTGTTCTTTCTCTCGCTTTAGATGATGCAAGACGCAGCGACACCACCACCGAAGGGGCAGGCATGAAAGCACTGATCAACATCGACTATACCTTTGACTTCATCGCTGACACCGGCTCCCTCACCTGTGGCGCCGCCGGCCAGCACATTCATGACGCCCTGCTGGCGCTGTCGAAGGCGTTCGTCGAGGCCGGTGACTTCGTCGTGTTCGCCATTGACCGGCACACAAAAGACGACCCCTACCATCCGGAAACGGTGCTCTTTCCGCCCCACAATATCGAGGGTACCGAGGGCCGGGCACTCTATGGCGAGCTCGCGGCGTACCACGCAACCATCAAGGACGCGCCGAACGTTCTGACCCTGGATAAGCGTCGCTACAGCGCCTTTCACGGCACAGACCTCGAAACCCGGCTGCGCGAGCGCAACATCACCGAGGTGCATCTGGTGGGCGTGTGTACCGATATTTGCGTGCTGCACACGGCGGTCGATGCCTATAACAAGGGCTTTACGCTCGTCGTGCATCAAAACGCCGTAGCGAGCTTCGATCCCACCGGCCACGCCTGGGCGCTTTCCCACTTCGAGCACGTGCTGGGTGCGCGCGTGGTCTGATATAGCCTTACAGCGGGCTAGAGGTGCGACGCCACGATGCGAAGCTCACAGCCCGTAAGCTCCCGCATCGCCTTTAGAAACCAGGGCGCGAAATCAACACCGCCGTTGTGGAACGTTAACCCGAGCGTGCCAAACGCCCAGGGCACGTCGGTGCCGCCGGCGTCGGTGTCGAATTGGTTGATTGAAAAGCGCGCTTGGCAGCCGGGGCAGCACGGGTAGTCGTCGTCCCCGGCCTGCCAATCACCGATCGCAGTCAGCGCGTCCCACCCCTGGTCAAAGCCGCAGGCCGGGCAAACAAAGGAGAGCTCGGCGCCTTCCAGCGGGTGAAACACCCGCCGCTCGCCGGCGTGAAGCTCGAGCCCGCACACGTTGAGATCCAGCGTGTCCGTTAGCCCGGGCTCTCGCCAGATTGACGCGATCGGCGCCAGGAGCCGGTACCCGAGCAGCTCATTTTCGAAGAGACAGTGCGAGGGCTGCTGCTCGACCATTTCCCGAGCCTGAAACCAGGCAAGCAGCTCACCGACCTTTTCATGGGCGTTCGGGTAGTCGCCTTCGCACACGGGCACGATATGAGTGAAGCTAGGCATGGGTGCTCCTTTCAGCTCAAGACAAAGCGCGCCAGCTTGCTCTGAAGTTGGGCGCGCACTGCCGGCCACTCGGATTCGATGATCGAATAGACCACGGTGTCGCGCAGCGAGCCATCACTCAGAATCTGGTGGGCGCGCAAAATGCCGTCCTGCTTGGCGCCCAGCGACTCGATCGCCGCGCGCGAAGCCCGGTTGAAGAAGTGGGTGCGAAATTCGCAGGCGATTGCCTGGGAGCCCTCGAACAGGTTCGATAGCATCAAGAGCTTGCACTCGGCGTTCACCGCGTTGCCGCGAACGCTCTGGGAGTACCAGGTATAGCCGATCATCGCCCGACGGTTGGCGGCGTCGACGGCGTAAAATCGCGTCGTACCGACGATATCGCCGCTGGCCAAGTGGCGCACGGCGTAGGCCAAGTGACCGCGGCTGACCTCTTCGATGGCCCGCTCCACGTAGGCGGCCATGTCGTCCGGGTGGGGAACGCTTGCGTACCAGAGCGTCCACCCCTGCCCGTCGCGCACCGCCTGAGCAAGCGCCTCGATATGCCCGGCGTTCAAGGGCTCGAGCCTTACGTGCTGACCCTCGAGCTGCTGCTCCTGAATAAACATTAGCGCTTCCTCACGTGGTTTAACATGTGTGCCAGCATCGCATCAATGCGCCTGTTTTCGCTACTGTGGCGCGGCGCCAAATTGGGTAGGATGGAGCGCTTTGGACCGCCTCGGGACCCCCGCATGCTCAACGGAATCTGGTTAAGCTTTTTCATCGCCGCCTTTGCCGCCTCGCTCTGGCAGTGGCTGGTCGGCGGCGACAGCGAGGTCTTCGCGCGCCTGGTCGCCTCACTTTTCGACATGGCCCGGGTCAGCGTCGATATCATTTTAGTGCTGTTGGGCACCATGACGCTGTGGCTCGGGTTTTTGTCGATCGCCGAAAAGGCGGGCATGATTCGCCTGCTCGGCCGGGCGCTGGACCCGCTCTTTAGCCGACTGATGCCGGAGGTGCCCCGCGGCCACCCGGCCATGGGGCTGATCAGCATGAACTTCGCCGCCAATATTCTAGGCCTGGACAACGCCGCCACACCGATCGGCATCAAAGCGATGCACTCGCTTCAAAGCCTGAACCCGAGCCGGGACACCGCCAGCAACGCCCAGATTCTCTTTTTGGTGCTCAACACGTCCTCGCTGACGCTGTTGCCGGTCACCATTTTCATGTACCGCGCCCAGCAGGGGGCCGCCGAGCCCACCCTGGTCTTTCTCCCCATTCTGCTTGCCACCAGCGCGTCGAGCCTGGCCGGGCTGATCGCCGTGGCGCTGGTGCAGAGAATCCGCCTCTTTCAGCCGGTGGTGCTTTGCTATCTCGTCGCCGCGGCGCTGGCGCTGGGGCTTTTGATCACCACCCTGGCCGGGCTTTCGAGCCAGGCGCTGGCCGCCGCCTCGACGCTGATCGGCAATCTCGCGCTGTTTAGTATCGTAATGCTCTTTTTACTAGTTGGGGCGCTGCGCGGGGTGAAGGTATATGACGCCTTCATCGAAGGCGCGAAGGAGGGCGTGAGCTTTACCGTGACGCTCTTGCCCTATCTAATCGCCATGCTGGTCGCGATTGGCGTGCTACGCGCCAGCGGTGTGCTGGATGCGGGGTTGAACGGCGTGCGCTGGCTGATAGAGAGCATCGGTTGGGACACCCGCTTCGTGGACGCGCTGCCGACAGCCTTCATCAAGCCGCTCTCCGGCAGCGGCGCGCGGGCCATGATGATCGAAACCATGGACACCTTCGGGGTGGATAGCTTCCCCGGACTGCTGGCGGCCACGCTTCAGGGCAGCACCGAGACCACCTTCTACGTGCTGGCGGTCTACTTCGGCGCGGTGGGCATCAGCCGCATTCGCCACGGGCTGGGCTGCGCGCTGTTCGCCGATGCCGCGGGAATCATCACGGCCATCGGCGTCTGCTACTGGTTTTTCGGTTAGCGCAGGTTTATTGCCTAACGATCGGCGCCGCTGGCGGCGAGGTGGTCGCTCAGGGCGTGGAAGAACTGGGTGATCGGCACGATCTCCATAGCCTCCGCCTTTGGCTGGGCGCTGGTCATGGCGATGACCATGTCGTTGTCCGGGTCGATGAACACCCACTGGCCGAAGATGCCCACCGCCGAGAAGGCGTTGTCACCCTCCGGCCACCAGGAGTAGCCGTACTCGATGTCCTCGCCGCCGATCTCGTGGGGTCTTGCCGACTCCGTCACCCAGCCTTCCGGCAGTACGTTCGGCGCGCGCTGCTCCTCGAGCACGAACTGACCAAAGCGAGCGTAGTCGCGTAGCGTGATCAACAGCCCACTTCCGCCGATCTCCTGGCCATTCTCGCCGTCGAGCCACCACTGAGCATCGGTTTCCATGCCAAAGTTTGCCCAGATCTTCTCGGAGAGGTATTCAGAGGCACTCTTGCCTACCGCACCGTTGATGATCGCCGAGAGAAGCTGGGTTTCGCCGGTGCTGTAGTTCCACACCGTGCCGGGTTCGGCGGCGCGTTCGAGCCCGCCCATGAACTCGAGAATTGCGCCCGGGCGCTGCTCGAGCTGGAGCTCGAGCATCTGGCGACGCTCGGAGTCCGGGTCGGCGTAGGTTTCATCCCAGGCAACGCCGGAGGCCATCAAAAGAATCTGCTCGACGCTGACGTCGTCATAGACGCTGCCTTCGAGCTCTGGCACGTAGGTGCTGACGGCATCGTCGAGGCTTTCGATATAGCCGTCCTTAAGCGCGGCCCCGATCAGCGTCGAGGAGACCGACTTGGCGATCGACATCGACATCCAGGACGTCTGGGCAGTATTGCCCAGCGCGTACTGCTCGAACACCACGTTGTTGTCGTGCACCGCCATCAGCCCGCTCACCCGGTTGAGCGCCATGAAGTCATAAATATCGTAGGTCACGCCGTCATGCGTCAGCGAGAAATCCTCGAGCGAGGCGTCACGCTGGCCAAACCGATGCGGCTCGGCCGCTGACTTGACCGTGCGGGTCGGGAACAGCCGGTCGATGTGGCGCGAAAGCTCGACCTGCTCGTCGGGCATCATCCGGCCGCTGTAGAGCTTTCGCACCTCGCTCTGGCTCTGCTCGGAGCTCTGGGCGAGCGCCGCTTGCGGCGCAAGGGCCAGGGCGGTGGCGATGAGTGACGTGTTAAACAGCGTCGTATTGAACAGCGTCGGGGTCATATCGGCCTCTTTAGATTGGGTCACGCAAGGCCCGCTTTGACGGCGCGCGCGGCGTGAAGTTTCTTGTAACTTTCGATCAGGCGCTGGTGGCGCTCCAGACCGTCGAGCTGCAGGTTGGTGGGCGTGAGTCCGTAAAAGCGCACGGAGCCTTCGACGGAGCCGACCACCGCCGCCATGGTCGCTTCACCGAACATGCGGGTGAAATTGGGCAGGTAGTCGTCGAGCTCCAGCTCGTCGTCCAGCGCGATCTCCAGCACCGCCTGTACCGCCTGGTAGAAGAGCCCGCGCTCGACGGTGTTATCGTTGTACTGCAAAAACATCTCGACGCAGTCCAGCGCCTCGTCGAGCCGACCCAGCGCCAGAAAGATCAGAAGCTTGAGCTCAAGGATAGTGAGCTGACCCCAGACGGTGTTCTCGTCGAACTCGATGCCGATCAGCGTGATGATGTCGGCGTGATCGTCCATCTGGCTCTCTTCCAGGCGCTCGACCAACGCTGTTAGCGCCTCGTCGTCGAGAGCGTGGAGGTTGAGAATGTCCTCGCGGTAGTCGAGCGCCTTGTTGGTGTTGTCCCAGATCAGATCCTCGATCGGGTACACCTCGGAGTAGCCCGGCACCAGAATGCGGCACACCGGCGCGCCGAGATCCTCGTGAACGGCCATGTACACCTCGGCGTCGAGCTCGGCGAAGATGTCGAACAGCGTCTCGGCCTCCTCAGCGGACGTTTTGCGCCCTTCGTCGGTAAAGTCCCACTCGACGAACTCGAAGTTGGACCGAGCGCTGAAAAAGCGCCAGGAGACCACGCCGACCGAGTCGATGAAGTGCTCGACGAAGTTGTTGGGCTCGGCTAACGTCTGGGAGTTGAACGTCGGCAGCGGCAAATCGTTCAGGCCTTCGAAGCTGCGCCCCTGCAACAGTTCCGTGAGGCTACGTTCGAGTGCCACCTCGAAGCTCGGATGGGCGCCGAAAGAGGCGAACACGCCGCCGGTACGCGGGTTCATGAGCGTCACACACATGACCGGGAATTGGCCGCCCATCGAGGCATCCTTCACCAGCACCGGGAAGCCCTGAGCCTCCAGTGCCTGGATGCCTTCGACAATACCCGGGTACTTCGCCAGCACCGCCTGCGGCACGTCCGGAAGCGAAAGCTCCTGCTCGAGAATGTCGCGCTTGACCGCGCGCTCAAAAATTTCTGACAGACACTGCACCTGGGCTTCCGCCAGGGTATTGCCCGCGCTCATGCCGTTACTCAGAAACAGATTTTCGATCAGATTCGACGGGAAGTAGACCGTCTCGCCATCCGAGTGGCGCGTGAACGGCAGCGAGACGATCCCGCGGTCCACGCGTCCGGAGTTGGTGTCGAAAAGATGCGAGCCGGCAAGCTCGCCTTCCGGGTTGTAGATCGCCCGCGTATGCGCGTCGAGAATCTCTTCGGGCAGTTCATCACCCGCGCCCGGCTGAAACCACTGCTCGTTCGGGTAGTGGACGAAGTCGCTGGCCGCGATCTCTTCGCCGAAGAACTGGTCGTTGTAGAAGAAGTTACACGACAACCGCTCGATGAACTCACCGAGCGCCGAGCACAGCGCGCTCTCCTTGGTCGCGCCCTTGCCGTTGGTGAAGCACATGGGGGCGGCGGCGTCGCGAATGTGCAGCGACCAGACGTGGGGCACGATGTTGCGCCAGGAGGCGATCTCGATCTTCATGCCGAGATCCGCGAGTATGCCGCTCATGGTGGCGATGGTCTGCTCCAGCGGCGCATCCTTGCCTTCGATGAAGGTTTCGCCGCCTTCGGGGGCGCCCATCAGCAGCGCCTGGGCGTCCTCATCGATGTTCTCGACCACCTCGATCTGAAACTCGGGGCCGGTCTGCACCACCTTTTTCACCGTGCAGCGGTCGATGGAGCGCAGCATGCCCTCGCGATCCTTTTCGGAGATCTCCTCGGGCAGCTCGACCTGGATCTTGAAGATCTGCTTGTAGCGGTTTTCCGGGTCGACGATGTTGTTTTGGGACAGGCGAATGTTGTCGGTCGGGATATTGCGCGCGTTGCAGTACACCTTGACGAAGTACGCCGCGCACATGGCGGATGAGGCCAAAAAGTAGTCGAAGGGACCGGGGGCGGAGCCGTCGCCCTTGTAGCGAATCGGCTGATCCGAAATAACGCTGAAGTCGTCGAACTTCGCCTCGAGGCGCAAATTGTCGAGGTAGTTAACTTTGATTTCCATGGGCAGACGTCCGCATCAATGAGTGTGCCCGGCGCGTTTGAAAGGCGTTGGGCGATGGCCCCCATTATCCAGTTTTTCGCCCGCCCCGTCTGCCCGTCGCGCGCCTTACAGCGTTTTGATCAGCACCTTGGATTTGCGCGCGTGGTTGTAGGTATCGCGCCGGAGCGGCGGAAGCTCCTCCAGGCTTGCGTTCTGAAAGCCGTGCTCGACGAACCAGTGGGCGGTGTGGGTGGTGAGCACGAACAGCGCCGCAAGCCCGGTTTTACGCGCGCGCTGCTCGACGGCTTCGATCAGGCGCTCGCCACGCTCGCCGCCGCGATAGCTTTCGTGCACCGCCACACAGGCCAGCTCGCCAACGCCGGCCTCCGAAAAGACGTGCAGCGCCGCGCAGCCGATCACCATGCCGTCGCGCTCGATCACCTGATAGTCGTCGATCTCGTGCTCCAGGCGCTCGCGGGAGCGCGCCACCAGCATCCCGCGGCGCTCCAGCGGTTCGAGGAGCTCCAAAAGCCCCGCCACGTCGTTGAGCGTGGCCGCTCTAAGCTGCTCGTAGCGGTGCTCGGTGATCATCGTCCCTACGCCGTCGCGAGTGAAAAGCTCACCCAGCAGCGCGTCCGGGTCCTGCCAGCTAAGCAGGTGCGTGCGCGCAACGCCCTTGCGCGCCGCGGTAGAGGCCGCGCTCAGGTGGCGGGCGAGCTCGGAGCCGGGGGCGGCGGCGGCGAGCCGCGGCTCGGCCTCCTTCGGGCTGAGTTGGCGAAGGAGGCCGCCCTGCTCGTCTTCGAGGCCTTCCGAGTCGCCGAGCAAAATCAGCTTGTCCGCTTTTAGCGCCACGGCGGCGTGCTGGGCAACATCCGCGGCGTCGAGATCAAACACCTCGCCGGTGCTGGAAAAGCCCAGCGGCGGCAGCAGCACTAGCGACCCTTGGCTCAAAAGCTCCTGAATGGCATTGGCGCGCACCCGGCGCACCTCGCCGCTATGATCGAAATCCACGCCTTCGCGCACGCCCAGCGGCTTGGCGGTGACCAGGTTACCGGAGACCACGCTGAGCTCGACACCGTGCAGCGGGGAGCTTGGCAGTCCCAAGGAGAGGCGCGCCTCGAGCCACAGCCGCTGGTGGGATGCCACCTGCTCGACCTGTGCCATCACCGCGCGGTCGGCAACCCAGCGCCCATCGACGTGAACGGGTGCCACGCCCGCCGCGTTGAGAGCAGCCTGCACCTGGGGGCGCACGCCGAACACCACGACCAGCCGAACGCCAAGCGTGTGTAACAGCGCCAGGTCCTGAATCAGCTGCTCGCCACGGTGTGAGGCCATGGCGTCGCCTTCGATCAAAATTACGAAGGTTCGCCCCCGGTGCGCGTTGATGTACGGCGAGGCGTTGCGAAACCAGTCGACAAAGGGGAAGCGTGTATCCAAGGGGCCGCTCTCCGGCGCAGAGTGAATGAAGGCGTTAGCAGGCCGACTACTTTAACAGAGCCCGAAAAACCAGCGCCAAAAAAAACGGCACCGCTTTGCAAGACTCGCCAAGGCGAGGCAAAACGGTGCCGCGTGGCAGGCGCGTTGGCGTTAGCCGAACATGCCCTTGAACATGAAGAAGAACACGATGGCCAGACACGCGCCCGCCGGCAGCGTGATCAGCCAGGACATCACGATGGTGCCGATGACGCGCAAATTCAGCGCCGCCATGCCGCGGGCCAGGCCCACGCCCAGCACCGCGCCCACCAGCGTGTGGGTGGTCGAGATGGGAAGGCCGGTGGCCGAGGCCAGTACCACGGTGCTCGCCGCGGCCAGGGTCGCGGCAAAGCCGCGGCTCGGCGTCAGCTCGGTGATACCGGTGCCGACGGTGGCGATCACGCGGTGGCCGTAGGTCACCAGACCAAACACGATACCGCCGCCGCCGAGCACCAGCACCCACCAGGGCACCAGCGCGGCGCTGTCGATCATGCCTTCACTACGCACCACGCTGATCACCGCGGCCAGCGGGCCGACCGCGTTGGCGACATCGTTGGAGCCGTGGGCAAAGGCCATGGCGCAGGCGGTAAAGATCATCAGCACGCCAAATACGCGCTCGACGTTGGCGTAGCCAAAGTGGTCGGCGGCGTTTTGTTCGAACTTGATCCGCCGCTGCATGACGATTCCCAGCCCCATGATGGCCGCGCCTAATAGAATCGAGAGGATCAGGCTTTGGCTAAAGCTCAGATCGAGCCCGACGTGGGATAGCCCCTTGGTGAGCGTTACCATCGAGACGATGAAGCCGACCAGAAACACGTAGCCCGGCACGTAGCGCTTGGCGGCAGTGAATGGGTCATTACTTTCGAAAATCAAATGGTGAACGGATTTGAACAGCACGTAGCCGATGGTGCCGGCCAGAAGCGGCGACACCACCCAGCTCGAAGCGATCTGGGTCACCTTATCCCAGGCCACCGCCTCTACGCCCAGCCCCACCGCGGCGAAACCGACGATGGCACCGACGATCGAGTGGGTGGTCGAGACCGGCCAGCCCTTGGCCGAGGCCACCATCAGCCAGATACCGGCGGCCAAAAGCGCCGAGAGCATGCCGTAGACCAGAAACTGCGGATTGGCCTCCAACAGCGCCGGGTCGATGATGCCGCCCCGGATGGTAGCGGTCACTTCACCGCCTGCAAGCCAGGCGCCAAGAAACTCGAAAATCACCGCGATGATGATGGCCTGCTTGATGGTGATCGCTTTCGACCCCACCGAGGTTCCCATGGCGTTGGCGACATCGTTGGCGCCCACGCCCCAGGCCATGAAAAAGCCAAATACACAGGCGAGAATGATAAAAATATCGCCATACTGGGCAATAATCTGCATGCGGTCCCCTTAACGCGCGGTCAAAATCTGCAGTCGGCTACCCACGCGCTCTGCGCGGTCGGATACTTCGCCCACCCACTCGATGATCTTGTAAAGAAAGATCACATCCACCGGCGGCAGTACGCTTTCGAGCTCGAAAAGCTGGCGGCGAATCGCCACCTGCTGATCGTCGGCCTGATGCTCCAGGGTATGCAGCTCGCGGATCATGTTCTGCATCACGTCCGACACGTTGCGCCCGAAGCCGGACTCCAGAAGCTCCTTGAGCTCCTCGAGCGCTTGGCGCGCTTGGGCGACGCACGCCACGCTGGTGGTCATGTAGTCGCGCATCGGCTCGGCCAGCTCGTCGGGCACGCGCATTTTACGTCCCAGCATAATGCCGGTAATGTCACGCACCTTATTGGCGATCTTGTCCTGCACGCTGATCAGATCCAATAGATCAGAACGCGATACCGGCAAAAACATGGTGCTGGGCAAATTCAAGCGCAGCTCGGTTTTCAGCGTGTCCGCGTCGTGCTCCAGACAGGTGACACGCTCACGCAGCGCCGTCGCGGTCTCCCAGTCACCGGCAAGCGAGGCCTCGAAAAAGGGCAGGAGCTGATCCGCGCACTCATTGGCCTTGACGATATGGGCCAGAAGCGGCTGGAAGGGCGAACGGCCGAACATGGCGGAAAAAGGATTGGAGGTAACCATAGTGCCTTTCATCCTGAGTGTGGAAAGCCTGAAAATGGCGGCGCTAGTATAAAGAGTGCGCCTGCCGCCGTCATGAAAAGTTCATAATGACGTCGAAATTTAACGCAACGTTCACAAAAGCAAGGTAGCTATTGTCATGAAAGATCACTCCCCGCTCGAAATAGAGCTTAAGCTAGCGCTGCCTGCCGCGTCCATCGACGCCCTTTTAAGCTACCCTGCCCTGACAAAGGCGCCAACCCGAAAGCGCCTGACCAACACCTATTACGACACCCCCAACCAAGACCTTTCCCGCCAGGGGATCGCCGTGCGACTGCGTCAGGCAGGCGGGCAGACACTGCAAACGGTCAAGACCAAAGGCCACGGCGGCGGCGGGCTTTCCAGGCGCAGCGAGTGGGAGTGGGCCGTGAGCAAAGGGCTAGATAAAAAGGCGCTCGCCGCCCTCCCCCCGTTCGAGAACGTGCCAGGTGACATGCTCGAGACTCTCACCCCAACGCTTGCCACGGATTTCGACCGGCGCAGCTGGATGATCGACTGGAACGATAGCCGCATCGAGCTCGTGCTCGATGAAGGCGAGATCCGCGCCAACGGCGCGCGGGCCGTGATTTGTGAAATCGAGCTCGAACTCAAGGCAGGCGCCCCGGATGCGCTTTGGTCGCTGGCGCTCTCGATGTCGAGTTTCGTGCCCCTTCGCCCGAGCGATTCGAGCAAGGCCGCCCGAGGCAACGCCTTAATTCATGGCGGGTGGGCGCTGCCAGAGGCCGATACACCTGGCGAGTGGCTGCACCGCGCGACGGTAGCGATGGACGCCTATCAGGACAGCGGCGAGCCCGAGTATTTCGAGCAGGCCGCGCGCGCCTACGAGACGCTGGCCGAGCACGCGACGCTTGCCGAGCCGCTTCGCCCGACCGCGGCGGCGCTTTCTCGGGCGCTGGTTAAAAACGCCACCAGCATCAGCTTTGGCTACAACGCCTTGAGCTTGGCACATCGCCTGACCCTTGAAAGCGCGCTAAGCTGAATCGGCTTGCCACGTTTAAGGATGACGCCATGAGTCTTCACCTCGCGCCGGGCCCGGAAGGCCTGCGCTCGCAGCTTTTCCACATTATTTTCGAAGCCGACACCCCCGGCGCCAAGGCCTTCGATCTGGCGCTGATCATCGCCATTCTCACCAGCGTGACGATCATCATCCTCGGCAGCGTCGAGAGCATCGCCCAGCCCTACGGGGAGCTATTTCTCTATATCGAGTGGGTAATTACCATCCTTTTCAGTATCGAGCTTTTGGTGCGTCTTTACTGTCTGGATCGGCCGATGGCCTATATCAAGAGCTTCTACGGCGCCGTGGACTTGATCGCCATTCTTCCTGCCTGGCTGGTTCTGCTGGTACCCGGCGCGCACGGGCTGGTGATCGTGCGCCTTTTGCGCGTGCTGCGTATTTTTCGCATTCTGCGGATGATGGAGTTCGTTGGCGAAGGTCACATGCTGCTCGAGGCGCTCAAGCGCAGCTCGCGCCAGATCCTGCTCTTTTTCAGCAGCATTCTGATGGTGGTTACGCTGTTCGCCGCACTGATGTACACCATCGAGTCCAAGGAAGCGGGCTTTACCAGCATTCCGATCTCGATCTACTGGGCGATCGTGAGCATGACCACGGTGGGGTATGGCGATATCGTGCCAATAACGCCCTTGGGCAAATCGATCACGGTGATCCTGATGCTGCTGGGCTACTCGATCATCGCCGTCCCCACCGGCGTCTTCTCGGCCCAGGTGATCCGCTCGATACGCGAGGACCGCTACTCGGATGAGGCCTGCCCCGGCTGCGGCCACGACCACCACGAAAAACGCGCGCGTTATTGCCTGCGCTGCGGCACCTGGCTTGACGAATTTAGCGAGGACCCGCGAGAAGAAGAGCGACGAGAAAAAGAGGCGAAGGCGAACATGGAGGAGTTAAAGCTCGAAGAGAAAAAGCTCGAAGAAAAAAAGCGTGAGGAGGAAAAGCGGTCCGATAAAGACAGTGACGCCGGCGAATGATCGCCGGCGTCGCCTAAAAGGCTAGCTTTCGAAAGGGGTCGTATCGCCGCGGCCTTCGCGCACAATAGTCGGCGGCATGGTGCGAAGGTCGATCACACTGGTCGGGTCCAGGTGACAGGCGCCGCCGTCGATGATCAGATCCAGATGCGCACTAAAGCGCTCGCGGATCTCTTCCGGGTCGTTCATGGGCAGCGTCTCGTCTACCGGAATCAGCGTCACGCTCATCAAGGGCTCACCCAAGGCTTCGAGCAGCGCGTGGGTGATACGGTGATCCGGCACGCGCACGCCGATCGAGCGCCGCTTGGGGTGGAGCAAAAGCCTTGGCACCTCGGTGGTCGCTTCCAGAATGTAGGTGTAGGGCCCCGGCGTGTGCGCCTTGAGCAGGCGGAACACCGCGTTATCAACCTTGGCGTAGGTACCGATTTCGGAGAGATCCGAACACACCAACGTGAAGTTGTGCTTGTCGTCGAGCGAGCGCAGCCACTTGATTTTCTCGATCGCCTTTTTCTCGCCCAGATGGCAGCCCAGCGCGTAGCCCGAGTCCGTCGGATAGGCGACCACCCCGCCCTCGCGAATGATCTCGACCGCCTGGTCGATCAAGCGCTTTTGCGGATTTTCCGGATGGATCTGAAAGTACTGGCTCATGGCTGACTCCTTGCCCTGTGACTTCTCGCCCGGCGGGCGGTGTTCCCCAAGCATAGCCCAGGATGGCCAGGTTATGCCGACTCCCCCACGGGCAGAAGCCCGGCGGGCGCGTCGTGTAAATGGACCAGCCGCGGATGCTGCCAGATCGGCCGGGCCGCGGTACGCGGGATGGCGCTGGTGCTGCCGGGGGCGGCGTGGCTGCCGGGGAAGTGAAAATCGCTGCCCAGCGAGGCGTACAGGTCGCGCTCGACGAGCTGGCGCGCCAGATCGCGGGTAGTGTCCGGATTCTGCTGGCCGCTGACCAGCTCCACGGCCTGGCCGCCGGCGGCGACGAAGCTGTCCATCAGCTGGCCGCGCTTTCGCCGGGTCAGCCCGTAGCGAAGCGGATGGGCGATCGCCGCCACTCCGCCGGAGGCCACGACCCACTCCACCGCCTCGCCGATTTCGGGCCAGTGCGCCTTGACGTCGCCCTTCTTGCCGCTGCCCAGGTAACGCTTGAAGGCGCTGGCCCAATCCGGCACCAGACCGTCCGCCACGAGCGCCCGGGCGAAGTCCGGGCGCCCCAGCGGGCGCTCGCTGCCGGCGTGTTCGCGCGCCTTGGCCAGCGCATCCTTGAGCCCCAGCTTCTCCAGGCGCTCGGCGATCACCTCAGCGCGCTGAATACGCGCCTGGCGCTGCGCCTTGAGGCCTTCGATAAGCGGTCCACGAGCGCCCCCCGGCATCAGCGCCACCACGTGAATATTGATGCCCTGCCAGCGCGTGGAGAGCTCGCAGCCGGCGATCAGACAAAGGCCTTCTCGCTCGCAGGCCAACGTCGCTTCGGGCACGCCGTCCATGGTGTCGTGGTCGGTCAGGGCGATATGAGACAGCCCGCGGCTTGCGCACAACGCAACGAGATCTGAGGGCGACAGCGCGCCGTCGGAGGCGGTGGAGTGCATGTGCAGATCCACCGGGTAGCCGTGGTCGGCCTCGAAGCTTTCGGGCAGCACGGTCACAGGGAGTCGGGGCATGGGCATGACGTCGGTTGGGGAGTTTGTCAGAATGAGGGCCTTCACGTATAAGTACGGGCGTTTGCACGTGCCGCGCCATGGTACCTAACGCGCGTGCGCCGTACCATGTAAGCCGCGATATGAAACGCTGATTTTTATTCACCGCCCGCCGGCGCAGCGCGCCAGGGCCTTGGGCCATCGACGGCCCGCCACCCAAATTAAGCCCTGCGCTTAACGCCGAGGACACCCCATGCTATACGCCATCATGAGTGAAGACGTTTCCGAGAGCCTGGAAAAGCGCCTGGCGGCGCGCCCAGACCACCTTGCCCGCCTGGAAGCGCTGCGCGACGAGGGCCGTCTGGTGCTGGCGGGCCCGCACCCGGCCATCGACAGCGAAACCCCGGGGGACACCGGCTTTACCGGCAGCCTCGTGGTGGCGGAGTTCGATAGTCTGAACGATGCTCAGGCCTTTGCCGACAGCGACCCTTACGTGGCGGCAGGCGTTTACGCCCGGGTCACCGTGAAGCCCTTCAAGAAAGTAATGCCTTGATTTTTACGGGCCGCTGTGAGGCGCCGCCGGCTTTTGCACAGAGGCTGTGGAAAACTCTGTGAAAACACGGCGGACGCTTTTCTCAAAGCGAGAGAGTACGCCCGCATTAACGAATTGGTCATTTTTTAACCGCTTTTCACTCTTGCCTCGACAACGGATAACCGTGTGACCCAGCGCCACTCTGTATTGCCGCCTTTGGCGGCGTTGACCGCCCCGCCGCTGACCTGGGAAGATGCCGCCCCGCACTCCGATCAATTCGGCGACGTCTATTTTTCCCGCGAGGACGGCCGCGCCGAAACCGAGCACGTGTTCCTGAACGCCAACCGGCTGCCCGAGCGCTTTGCCGGCTGGCGTGAACCGCGGGCGTTCGTGATCGGCGAAACGGGCTTTGGCACCGGGCTCAACGTGCTCAGTGCCTGGGCGTGCTTCGAAGAGCACGCCCAGGCAGGCGCGCGCCTTCATCTGTTATCCACAGAGAAGTACCCGATGTCCGTCGAGGCGCTGTCCCGCGCGTTGAGCGCCTGGCCGTCGCTTGCCCGCTACGCCGACACGCTCTGCGCGCTTTGGCCCGCCCCCATCGCCGGCATTCACCGGCTGCATTTGAGCGAGCGGGTGACGCTGGATCTTCACTTTGGCGATACCACCGAGCGTTTGACGCTGCTCGACGGCCGGGTCGACGCCTGGTTTCTGGACGGCTTCGCGCCCTCCAAAAACCCGGCAATGTGGCAGGACGCGCTGTTCGAGGCCATGGCGGCGCGCTCGCACCCCGGTGCGACCTTTGCCACCTTCACCTGCGCCGGTATCGTCAAGCGCGGGCTCAAGGCCGCGGGCTTTTCGATCCAAAAGGTGCCGGGCTTCGGGCGCAAGCGCGAGATGCTCGCCGGCGAGATCGAAACACCGCCGGTGGATAATCGACGCGGCCACACGCCCTGGTTCACCCCGCCGGCGACGCAGCCGGTCGAGCACGTCGCGGTGATCGGCGCGGGCCTGGCCGGTGCCTGCACGGCGGCCGCGCTTGCCCGGCGCGGGGTGAAGGTGAGCGTGTTCGAGCGCGAAGCACCGGGCGCCGGTGGTTCGGGCAATCGCCAGGGCGCGCTCTACGTCAAACTGGCCGTCGAAACCAACCTGCAGAGCCGCTTCTATCTGGCGGGGCTTTTGTACAGCGCGCGGTGGCTAGGCGGGCTTGAAGAAAGCGAGGCGTTCTGGTCGCCCTGCGGGGTGGTACAGCTGGCCCCCAGCGACAAGGAAGCGAGCCGCCAGCGCCGCTTTTTAGCGCGCCATCCGCTGGGCGACGCGGTGGTTCGAGCGCATCAGGGGCCGCTATCACCACTGGCCGGCATCATGGGCGAGACCGAACACGCACTTTTCTATCCACAGGCGGGCTGGGCGAGACCGGAGGCACTTTGCCGGGCGCTGCTGGCGCATCCACGCATTACGCTCAAACAGGCCGAGGTAAGCGCGCTTGAGGCCGACGCATCCGGCTGGCGGCTGGCGCTTGGGGATAACACCTCGTGCGATGCGGATCAGGTGGTCGTCGCCTGCGCGCACCAGGCAAACGCGTTTTCCCAGACGCGAACGCTCGCCTTGCAAAAGGTGCGCGGCCAAGTGAGCTCGCTGGCGCTTGCCGAGGGCGTTAGCGCGCCGACCAGCGTGGTGTGCGCCGCCGGCTACGTCTGCCCGCCGCTGGAGGGCGTGCTCACCTTTGGCGCCAGCTTCGTGCCCAACGACGGCGAGCGCGACCTGCGCGAGGCGGATCACCAGCGCAATATCGACGAGCTCAAGGCCGCGCTTCCCGAGTGGGTCGAGGCGCTCGAGCGCGAACGCGGGCCACTGACGCCGGCAACACTTTCCGGGCGCGCCGCGGTCCGCGCGGCGAGCCCGGACAAGACGCCCTACGCCGGGCCGGTGCCCAACGCGCAGGCCTGGCAACGCGACTACGCCAAACTCTCGAAAGACGCCTCCCGCGTGGCGCCCATACCCGGCGCGCACCACCCGGGGCTTTGGGTATCGGCGGCTCACGGCAGCCGGGGGCTTGCCAGCGCCCCGCTGTGCGCCGAGGTGATCGCCTCGCGGATGCTCGGCGAGCCATTGCCGGTCGAGGCAGCGCTCGCCGATCACCTGCACCCGGGCCGGCGTCTGATCAGCGCGCTGATTCGCGCCGAGTCCTAACGGCCAAGCGACTGGGGTCTGTCTGAAAAGTCGGCGAGCGAAGGCAAAAATTGGCGAAGAAACGGAGTTTACTATGTGTAAATGAGTATTCTGAGCCAATTTTTAACGCCGTATTGTCGAGCGCAGGCACTTTTCAGACAGAGCCTAGTAGTCGCCCTCTTCTTCGTCATCGGCAAGATCGCGGCCAAAAGCGCGCCACTGGGTGAGCGTCATCACTTCGGTCTGCTCCAGCTCGATGTCGTGGGCGATCAGCAGCTCGCCGCGCTCGAGCTGGCGCTTGAGTTCGACCACCCAGCCGTGCATGCCGTCTCCGCTGGTATCGGTGGTGTCGTAGCCCTGGCGGGTCACGAACGCTTCGAGCAGCGCGTTCAGGGTCTCCGGCGGCAGCATGCGCGCCGGCACTTCGATGAATCGGCTCATTCGGCCTGCTCCCACTGCTTCAGTTGTTGCGTAAAGGCGGCCTCGTCCAGCACCTCGACCCCGAGCTCCTCGGCCTTGGCGAGCTTGCTGCCCGCCGCTTCGCCGGCGACCACGCAGGTGGTCTTTTTCGACACGCTGCCGGCGACCTTCGCCCCCAGCGCCTGCAGGCGCGCCTTGCCCTCGTCGCGGGTCATGGTCTCAAGGCTTCCGGTGAGCACCCAGGTCTGGCCCTCGAGGGGCGTCGGGCCGCGCGTGACTTCCGTTTCTTCCCACGTAACACCGGAGGCGATCAGCGCCTCGATGGTTTCCCGGTTGTGCGGCTGCTGGAAAAAGAGATGTACGTGGGCGGCGACGATCGGGCCAACGTCGTTGACCGCTTCGAGCGCGGCCTGATCGGCGGCCATGAGCTTCTCGAGCGTGCCGAAGTGGCTCGCCAGATTCACCGCGGTCGCCTCGCCCACTTCGCGAATGCCGAGCGCGTAGATGAAGCGCGCAAAGGTAGTGTTTTTGGCACTTTCGAGCGCCGCGACCAGGTTCTGCGACGATTTGGCCCCCATGCGTGGAAGCTCGGCCAGCCGCTCGGCGGTGAGGTCGAACAGATCCGCCGGGGTCTTGACCCAGTCGCGCTCGACGAGCGCATCGATGATCTTTTCGCCCAGCCCGTCGACGTCCAACGCCTTGCGGCTGGCGAAGTGCTTGAGCGCCTCCTTGCGCTGGGCGGGACAGAAAAGCCCGCCGGTACAGCGCGCCACCGCCTCACCCTCGACGCGCTCGATATCAGAGCCGCACACCGGGCAGGCGGTAGGAAACTCGATCACGCGGGCCCCTGTCGGGCGCTTTTCAGGGTCGACGCGCACAACCTGGGGGATGACGTCGCCGGCCCGGCGTATCGCCACGGTATCGCCGATCATCACGCCAAGCCGTTCGATCTCGTCGGCGTTATGAAGCGTGGCGTTGGAGACGGTGACGCCGGCCACGCTCACCGGCTCGAGCCTGGCAACCGGGGTAATGGCGCCGGTACGCCCGACCTGAAACTCCACGTCGTTGAGCGTGGTGACCTCCTCCTGGGCGGGAAACTTGAACGCCACCGCCCAGCGCGGCGCGCGGGCCACGAACCCGAGCTCGCGCTGGGCGCGTAGGTCGTTGACCTTGATCACCACGCCGTCGATGTCATAGCCCAGATTCAAACGCTTTTCGCCGAGTGCGTCGCAGTAGCGGGCGACCGCCTCGGGGCCGGTGAGCGTCTCAAGCTCGCTACTCGAGCGAAAGCCGAGAGTCTTGAGTCTGGCCATCAGCGCGCTGTGGCTGGTGTCGCCTTCGTCCGGGTCGAGCCGCGCGACTTGGTAGGCGTGAAACTCCAGCGGGCGTTTGGCGGTAATGCGCGGGTCGAGCTGGCGCAGGCTGCCCGCGGCGGCGTTGCGCGGATTGGCGAACACGCGCCCCTCCTCTTCGCGGGCGCGTTCGTTGAGCGCCTCGAACCCTTCATGGCGCATGATGACTTCGCCGCGTACCTCCAACAGCGCCGGGGCCGGGTCGCCGCGAAGGCTGAGCGGAATCGAGCGCAGCGTGCGCAGGTTCGAGGTAATGCCTTCGCCGGTGCGCCCATCGCCGCGGGTCGCGCCGTGGGTCAATACGCCCTGCTCGTACACCAGCGACACCGCCGCGCCGTCGAGCTTGGGCTCGCAGCTGAACTCGATCTCGCCTGGATCACACTCGAGACGCTCGGCCACGCGCTCGGCGAAGGCAAAGATATCGTCGCGATCAAAGGCGTTGTCCAGCGACAGCATCGGGGTGGCGTGGGCCACCGCGGGAAAACCTTCCGCCGGCGCCGCGCCTACCCGCTGAGTGGGCGATTCCGGCGTGATCAACTCTGGATGCTTCGCCTCGATCTCTTTCAGGGCCTGCAGCTTGCGGTCGTAGTCGGCGTCGGTCAGCGCGGGCTCGTCGAGCACGTAATAGCGGTGGTTGGCGTCGTCGAGCTCGGCGCGAAGTGAGGCGAGCTCTTCGAGCACATCATGAGAGGGCTGACTCATTCGTTGGGGTTCCGTAAAGCGGGTCTGATGGACACTATCCTAAAGCCTGACAGCCAGCGGCTCCAGAAACAAAAACACCCGCCTTTTCAGGCGGGTGCTTTCATACGAACGAGGCATAAGAACGAGGCGCTAGCGGGCGTGGCGCTGTAGCCGGTGGCGGCGTTCGAACTCATGGACCCGCTGGCGGGCGAACTCGATGGTTTGCGCCGTCATCACGCTGCGGTTTTCGTCCTTGAGCTCGCCGCCCATATGACGCACCACCACCATGGCGGTTTCCACCATCGCCTCGAACGCGGCGGCGCTGTCGAGCGCGCCGGGCAGCGGCATCAGGAAGGTCACGCCGGGCGTGGCGAACTCCTCCATCTGCTCGATGGGAAAGGTACCGGGCTTAATCACGTTGACCAGGGAGAACTGCAGCGCACTGTCGTCGCTTTCGGTCTCGAAGCGGTGGAAAACGCCCATCGAGCTGCAGTAGCGAAGCCCGCAGGCCATCATCAGTTCTAAAAGCTTGACGCCGTCGAACCCCTCCTCGTCCCGGGAGAGCACGCTGATGACGACCATCTCCGACGCGTCGGTCAGCGCGTCCTTGGCGCGAGCGCCGGAGACGTCGTTACGAAGCGCTTTTTCGAGTGCCGGATGGGAGTGTACGCTGTTCTCTTCATAAGCCGGCGCATCGCTGTACTCATCAGCATAGTCGTCGCGGTAGTCGCTCTGGGGCTCATCAAAGCGCTCGTCGTAACGGCTATCACCGCCCTGGCGGCGCAGCGCGCTCATCGAAGGCTCGGCGCTGTAAAGCTCGTCGTTATCGAATCGGCTCGCGCTATTGGCGGCCTCGATTTCGCGGGCTCGGGCGTTCTCCTGAGCGATGCGCGCCTTCTCGGCCTCGGCGGCCTCCTTCGCTTCGCGGCGCTGCTCGGCTTCAAGCGCCTTGCGTTCGGCTTTTTGTTTGGCCAGCGCCTTCGCCCGCTCGGCTTTTTCTGCTTTTTTCCGCTCGCGCGTTTGACGGTGCTCGATCATCCGGCGCTTGAACGAGCGCCCGATGCCTTCGAAATCTACCAGCCGATACTCGTCGACGGTATCGTCATCGAGCTCGCCGGCGGTATGGGCGCGCAGCTGCCGGCGCTTGCGTGCCTCGGTGCTCTTGACGTGGGCGGCGGTATCTTCGGGCTCGGCGCGAAGCACCGACTCCTGCTCGGCTGCCGGCTTGCTGTCTGCGACGGCATCGTCGCTCGCAAGCGCCTCGGTGCGCGAAGAAGGCACCTCGGAAGTAACGCCGGGAGCGCTGGTGCCGTTAACTGGCGCGGGCTCGGCCGGGGCGGCGGAAAGGGTCGGCTCGACTGGCTCGGCGCCGGGCGATGCGCTCTCCTTTGGCGCCGGCTCGGCGAAAAGGCTGGGCTCCTGGCGCTCCGCGGCTACCGGGGCGTCCTGGGCGCGCTCGGTATCGGGTCGGAGTGCCGGGCTTACCGGCTCGTCGGTAGCAGTAGCAAAGGACGGGGCTGATGCTCCGGGATTTGGCATTTCAGGGGCCTGGGTTTCAGAAACCGGGGCTTTAGAAGCAGACGTTTTGGGTGCGGACGCCTGAGGGGCTGAGGTTTTAAACGCAGCGCTGTTGGATACGCCGGATTGAACTCGAGAAGCGCTTTCAGCGCGCTCGTCGCTGTAGCCGCCTTCAAAAGCAAACTGCCGGCCGCCGGCCGGCTTTTTGGAACGCGTGGCTGCTCGGGAGAACGAACGCTTGAAATCGGAGAGTACGCGGGACGGGCCGGGGTGCTCCTGGCGCTCCAGCTGCGGCTTTTTGCCCAAACCGCTGTAGTCGGCGGGCTTGAGTACGCGAGCGCCGCCGTTAGGAAGCTCCCAGTTGATCTCGGCTTCCTTGGCCTCGTCATCGAACTCTTCTGCCGACGCTTTAGGCAGATTATCGACCGCTTGGTCGAGCCTTGGCACTCGGCGCTGGCGCTGCAGCCTTCGAACCCCATCGACCACGATAAGCGACACCAACGCCAATCCCAGAATGATTAACCACTCTCTTAGTTCCATGTCGAGCATTCCATGGGTCATTTTAACCGGTTAAAGGCGCTACCTTTGAAGATCATTCGCATCCATCCAGACGCTGCACCGACCACCAAACATAGTGCGACTACTATAAAAAGGACAACGTGTGCTTGTTCTACGCGGGCTACCCGCCGTTTCGTTCAATAGTCGACAGAGTAAATCCGGCGCTTGGACAAACAGTACTGCTAAAAGTGCCATCCTGGCGCTTGTTTTGGCTAACGCTCTTTTACACCCGGGCGACGAGCCCTATAGCGGTCGGCAAGTCTACAATTACTCTTCGACCAGCTTATAAATGTGCTCAGTGTAGAAGCGTTATCCCATGTTGACAAAATCTTACCGCCATATTCGCTCATTAAACAAGCACAACTCGGTATTATCACGACAAGTGCTTAAGAGTTGGCGTTAGTTTGATTAAAAAGAGCGCTAAAACGAAACTCGTTAAGCGCCCTTTTAATACTATATATACGTCCAGTCGCCATATTTTTTATCAACGGGATCAACCGCTCCGGATGCACGTCGCGCCGGACAAAACGCGCCGCTCATTGAGCCTACCCTCTTTCCTTAGTCGACCAGGGCGGCGGCTTCGTCGATACCGACCGACACAAGCCTTGAGACGCCGGGCTCCTGCATGGTGACGCCCATCAGCCGTTCGGCGGCTTCCATGGCGATCTTGTTGTGGGTAATGTAGATGAACTGGACGTTCTCTGACATTTCCTTGACCAGTTTGGCATAGCGGCCGACGTTGGCGTCGTCCAGCGGCGCGTCGACCTCGTCGAGCATGCAAAACGGCGCCGGGTTGAGCCTAAAGATCGAAAAGACCAGCGACAGCGCCGTCAGCGCCTTTTCACCGCCGGAGAGCAGATGAATGGTGCTGTTCTTCTTGCCCGGCGGGCGCGCCATGATCGCCACGCCCGTCTCCAGCAGATCCTCGCCGGTGAGCGTGAGCCACGCCGCGCCGCCGCCGAACACCCGCGGGAAAAGCTCCTGCAGCCCGGCGTTGACCTGATCGAAGGTGTCGCGAAAGCGCACCCGGGTCTCCTGGTCGATGCGCTTGATTGCCCGCTCCAGGGTCTCGAGCGCCTCGGTTAGCTCGGCGTGCTGGGCTTCCAGATAGTTGCGCCGCTCGGCCTGCTGGTCGTACTCCTCGATCGCCGCCAGGTTGATCGCACCGAGCTTTCGAATCTTCTCGGAGGTGTTCTCCAAAAGCGACTGCCAGCGCGACTCCTCAGCATCATCGGCAAGCCCGTTGGCGAGCGCCTCGGCGTCGTGGCCGAGCTCGGCAAGCGCCTCGTCCTGGGTGGCAGCCTTGAGCGTGAGCGCCTGTACTTCCATGCGAAGCGTTTGAAGCTGTTCGCGACTCTGCTCTAGGGTGCGCTCGTGGTTTTGCCGGGCGAGCTCGTCGTTTTTGAGCTGCTCGGTGATGCCCTGGGCCTGCTCGCGGGTCTCACTCAGCCGAGCCTGGCGCTGCTCGCGCTCATGGAACAGCTCTTCGAGTTCCTCGGCGGCGAGCTCGTCGGGCTCTCTTAGCGCCTCGCGGGCCTCTTCGAGCTCTTCGATACGCAGCGTCAGACGCTCTTCGCTTTCCCCGGCGCGGGCCTGCTGGGCGCGCAGGCTGTCGCGCTCGGTGTTAAGCCGCTCGCGCTCCAGCGCCAGCGCCTGCTGGCTCGCCTTGAGCGGGGCCTGCTCGCGGGTCAGGCGGTCGAACTCTTCACGGGCGCGGGCGCGCTGCTCCACGCTCTCCTCGCGGGCGGTGGCCGCCTCGTCGAGCGAGGCCATGGCGTCGTTCCAGCGCTCGCGCTGCTCCTCGAGGCTGAGCACCAGCGTCGCTTCGTCCTCCTTGAGGGTGGCGAGTTCATCGTCGATCTCGGCGGCGCGGCCCTCCAGATGCTCCAGGCGCTGCGCCAGGCGCTGCTCCTTGACCGCCAACTGCTGGCGAAGCGCCCCGTGTTCGCGCTCGGCCTGGTCGCGCTCGCTGCGTTCGTGCTCGAGGTTCTCCAACTGCTCGGCCAGGCTTTCGCACTGCGCGTCCAGCGCCTCGAGCGCCTGCTCGAGCTCTTTTTGTTCCCGGCTCAGGTCATCGAAGCGCCGGCGGGTGACCAGCAGCGCATCGACACCCTGTCCGCTCGCCTTCTGCGAGAGCCACCCCGGCCCGCACCAGAGGCCCTGGCGGCTGACCGCGCTCTCTCCCGCAGTCAGCCGGGCGGCAAGCGCTTGGGCCTCATCATCGTCTTCGACAACATGAATGCGCGAGAGCCACTCATTAAGCGCTCCGGCGCCGTCCACTTTCGCATCGAGCCGGCCGTCGTTGCTTGCCTTGGGCGCGGTGGCGCCGATCAGGCACCAATCGGTGGCCAGCGCCTCGGGCAGCGCCGCCAGCGCCGCGCCTTCCACCATGCGGGCATTGAGCCAAGGCGCGAGCAGCCAAGAGACGACCGACTCCCAGCCGGGCGCGGCCTGCAGGGTTTCGCCGAGCCTCGGAGCGCTCTCGAGGCCCAGCGCCTGGAGATGACCGTCCAGGGCCGGGTCGTGGTCGGCCAGGGCGGCGTCGATCAGCGCCTTGAGCGAGGCGAGCTCGCCCTGGCAGCGGCTCAGCTCTGCCCGCTTGTCATCGCGGGTCTTGAGCGCGCTCTGGTGCGCCCCCTTGGTGTCGCTTAGGCGCTGCTGGCCCTGCTCGCGCTCGGTTTGAAACTGCTCGACCCGTCTCTCGGCCGCTTCGAGCTCGGTCTGGCTTTGAGCGTACTCCTGGCGCACGGCGGTAGTGTCGTCAAGATCGCCGCGCTGCTGCTCGCGGCGCTCGCGCTCGCCCTGCAGGCGCTTGATACGCTGCTCGAGATCGGCCACCTGGTCCTGGCCGCGCTCGGCGCTGCGGCTGGCGTCGCGCCAGCGGGCGTCGAGGTCGGCGAAGTGCTGCTCGGCGCTTTCAAGCGTCGGCTTGATCGAGGCTAACGACTCTTCCAGCGCCTCGAGCTGCTCATCCAGGCCTTCGAGCTCCGGCAACAGCGTCTCCCAGCGCTCGTCGATCGCCGTCAGACGCTCGCGGTCACCTTCGCTTACCCGGCGCTGCTCTTCGAGGTCGCGTCGGGCAGTATCGATATCGCTTGCCAGCTGGCTTTCGCGGCTCTTGCGGTGGGCCTGGTCCTGCTCGAGGCGAGCGATGCGCGTGGTGGTCTCGAAGAACTGCTGCTGGTGGCGTTCGAGCACTTCGCCGAGTTCATCGTGCTGGGCGCGGGCCTGCTCGAGACGGGTTTCGCAGGCGCGCACGCCGAACACGTCCTTCTCGACGCTGATTTCGAGCTCGCGCACCCGGGCTTCCTGGCGCGTTTGTTCAGCGCGCAGGGTGCGGCCGCGAATCAGCGCAAGCTCGCCCTTGAGCTGATACTCCTGGGATTTCAGCGTCTGATAGCGCTTGGCGGCCTCGGCCTGGCGCTTCAAGCGCTCGAGCTGCTTGTCGAGCTCTTCGCGAATGTCGTCCAGGCGCTCCAGGTTCTCCTGAGTGCGGCGCATGCGGTTTTCGGTTTCGCGCCGGCGCTCCTTGTACTTGGAGATACCGGCGGCCTCTTCCAAGGTCGCGCGCAGATCGTCCGGGCGCGCCTCGATCAGCCGGGAGATCATGCCCTGGCCGATCAGCGCGTAGGAGCGCGGGCCGAGCCCGGTGCCCATGAAGAGATCGGCGATATCCCGACGGCGGCACTTCTGGCCGTTGAAGAAGTAGTTGGACTGGCCGTCGCGAGTGACCAGGCGCTTGACGGCGATTTCCGAATACTGAGCGTAGGCGCCGCCCATGGCGCCGTCACGGTTGTCGAACTTGAGCTCGATGGCGGCCTGGCCGACCGGCTTGCGCCCGGTGGAGCCGTTGAAGATGACGTCCGCCATCGACTCGCCGCGCAGGGTCTTGGCCGAGGACTCGCCCATGACCCAGCGCACCGCGTCGATGATATTGGACTTGCCGCAGCCGTTGGGCCCGACGATCGCGGTCATGTTGCCATCGAAGGGCACCGTGATGGGATCGACGAAGGATTTGAACCCGGTAAGGCGTATGGACGTTAGGCGCATCGCGGCTCTTTGAAAACGGAAAAAACGAGCGGGCTATTCAAACACACCATCGACCGAAACGTTAGCCTCACGCGATGCCATGCGCGTTTGGGCTTCGCGGATGCCTTCGCGTAGCGCCTCGCTCGTCTCGCCCTCGCCAAGGCTTGCCAGCGCCCGGCGCCAGCGGTCGATGGCAAGCTCATAATCGCCTTCGCCAAAGGCGTGAACGCCGAGTAGGCTCAGGATTTTGGGCTGGCGCGGGTCCTGCGCCAGCACTTCGTCGACCAGCGCCTGAACCTTGGAGGTCAGCGTGCGCCCGGCCATGAAAAAGCGCAGCTCGGCGAGCTCGCTCACAAGCGCCGGCGCGCGGCCTTCGATAGCGATCAGCCGGGTCAGCGCATCCGCCGCCTGCTCGAGTTGGCCGGTTTCGCGATAGAGTGTGAACAGCGTCCCCCAGACGTTGGGGTTGCCGGGCTGGCGGTCGGCCTCGGCTTCCAGCGGCGCGATGTAGCTCTCGAAAGAGTGGCCTGGCGTACTCTCCCAGGCGCTTCGCAGCGCGTAGAGGCGCAGATCGCCCTCGGCGCCGCTTCGCTGGTAGCCGATCACCGCCGCGACGAGCACCGCCACCGCCACCAGCGGCACGACCAGGCGCCCGGCGCCGGGGTTTTTCAGCGCGCGCTTGGGCGCGGGTGCGGTGTCGTCCAAAAGGCTTCGCTCGAGCTCGAGCTTGTCCTCGTCAAACCGCGCCCGGTCGATGTCACCGCGATCAAAAGCGCTCTCCAATGATGCGAGTCGGCGGCGAAAAATGGCAACGTTTTGGCGGTTGGCGTCGTCGTGCCCCTCGAAACGGCGCTGAGCGTCATACAGCGCCCGCGACCGCCAAAGCGGCGACAGCATTAGCCAAAGCGCTGGTAGCGCCGTGATCAGAAGCGCAATCCAGAGCGGCGTCATGGGGTTTTCTCCTCGTCGATCAGCGCGTCGAGCCGAGCGCGCTCTTCAAGGTTCAGCGCGCGCGCAGAGGCCTGGCGCCGGCCGCGCACGATCAGCGCAAGCACCAGCGCGGCGAGTACGACAAGTGCTACAGGAATACCCCACAGCAGGTAGGTGCGGTTCTCGAGGCGCGGGTTGTAGAGGATGTACTCGCCGAAGCGCTCCACCATGTGATTGACGATTTCGCTGTCCGACTGGCCCTGATGGAGCAGCTCGAAAACGCGCTGGCGCATGTCGGCGGCGATGGGCGCGCTGGAGTCATTGATCGCCTGGTTTTCGCACAGCGGGCAGCGCATCGAGGCGGTCAGATCGACGTAGCGCCGTTCGAGCACCGGATCGCTGAACTCGCGCACCTCGATCGCCGCCAGCGCCGATGCGGCCACTAGCATCAGCGCCAACAGAAGCCCCAAACGCCGGATCATTGCCACTTCTCCACCTCCGGAAGGATCTGCGCTCGCACGTCCTCCGGCGAGATATAGCCCTTGTGGTGGTAGCGAATCACGCCCTCATCATCGACCAGAAAGGTTTCCGGCGCGCCGTAGACGCCGAGATCGAAGCCCAAGTTGCCGTCGGGGTCGAACACGTTGACTTCGAAAGGATTGCCGTACTCCTCGAGAAACTCGGCGCCCTTCTCGCGGGTGTCGCGGTAGTTCACCCCGACCAGACGGATGCCGTGATCGGCCAGTTCCAGCAGCTGGGGCATCTCCTGCTTGCAGGCCGGGCACCACTCGCCCCACACGTTGACCAGCGTCACCTGGCCGCGCAAAAGCGACTCGTCCACGCGACGCGTCTCGTCGCTGAGCGTGGTGGCGCTAAAGGTGGGAAAATCGCGGGCCATCAGCGCCGAGTCGCGCTGGCTCGGGTCGCGCGAAAGGCCCTGGTAGAAAAACAGCGCGATGCCGACGAAGCCGAGTGGCAGCAGTAGCAATAGCCAGCGTCTCATGGCGTGACCTCGCGTTGGATGGGGGAAGGCGCGCGCCGGTAGCGGCGGTCGATCACCGCCAGCACGGCGCCGAGGGCCATCAGTAGCGCCCCGAGCCAGAGCCAGCGCACGAAGGGCTTGTACTGCACGCGCATGGCGTAGCTGCCGTCGTCCAGATCCTCGCCCATCGCCACGTAAAGATCGCGGAAAAGCCCCGGGCTCAGCGCGACCTGGGTCATGGGCATGCCGGTGGCGAGATAAAGCCGCTTCTCCGGGCGCATGATGAACGCGCGCCCGTCACCGCCCTTGCGCACCTCGATCACCGAGGTATCCGCCAGAAAGTTCGGCCCGCGGCGGCTAGTCAGCTCGCGCATGGTGAACTCATAGCCGGCCACTTCGACCGCGGTGTCGGGGGCCATGCGCACGTTACGCTCGACGTTGTAGTTCGACACCACCGTCACTCCGACAATGGTCACGGCAAGCCCCACGTGACCCAGCACCATGCCCCAATAGGCGAGCGACAGCTTGCCAAGCCCGCGCCGGATCGAGCTCGCCCGGCGGCAGGTCGCAACCACGTCGCGCACCAGCGGCAGCACGATCCAGAGTGCGGCCAGAAGCCCAAGGCTCACCCACGGGTTCCAGCGCCCGGCGAAGAGCAGCGGCGCCGCCATGCTAAACACCAGCGCCAAAAGCCCGGAAAGCCACAGCGTACGCTTGAGATCGATAAAGGGCATGCGCTTCCAGCGCGCCACGGGGCCGGCGCCCATGAACAGGCACATCAGCACGGCGAGCGGCACGAACAGTGCGTTGAAGTACGGCGGGCCAACGCTGATCTTGCCAAGGCCCAGCGAGTCCAGAATTAAGGGGTAGACGGTGCCGAGCAGCACCGTGACGGTCATGATTACCAGCAGGAAGTTGTTGATCAACAAAAGCGTGTCCCGCGAGCACAAGCCAAAGCCGACCCGGTGGCTGACCCGAGGCGCGCGCAGCGCGAACAGCAAAAGCGACAGCGTGACCGTCACCCCTAGCAGCACTAGGATGAAAAAGCCGCGGGCCGGGTCGTTGGCGAAGGCGTGCACCGAGGTGAGCACGCCGGAGCGCACTAAAAACGTGCCCATCAGCGAAAGCGCGAAGGTGGTGATCGCCAACAGCACCGTCCAGCTTTTGAAGGAGCCACGCTTTTCGGTCACCGCCAGCGAGTGCAGCAGCGCCGTGCCGGTCAGCCAGGGCAAAAGCGAGGCGTTCTCGACCGGGTCCCAGAACCACCAGCCGCCCCAGCCGAGCTCGTAGTAGGCCCACCAGCTGCCAAGCGCGATGCCGACGGTCAAAAACGCCCAGGCGAGATTTGCCCAGGGCCGCGCCCAGCGCGTCCAAGCCGCATCGAGGCGCCCGCCCATCAGCGCGGCGATGGCGAAGGCGAAGACCACCGAAAAACCGACGTAGCCCATGTAGAGCATCGGCGGATGGATCACCAGGCCGAAATCCTGCAGCAGCGGGTTCAAATCGGCGCCGTCACCGGGCACGTTGGGCAACAGCCGCTCGAAGGGGTTGGAGGTAAGCAGTATGAAAAGCAGAAAGCCGACGCTCACCAGCCCCATCACGCCGAGCACGCGAGCGACCATGTCGCGGGGCAGCGCGCGGGAGAAACGCGAGGCGGCAAAGCCCCAGCCCGAGAGCATCAGGCTCCACAAAAGCACCGAGCCTTCGTGATTGCCCCAGACGGCGCTGGCCTTGTAGTACCACGGCAGCAGCGAGTTGGAGTTGTTGGCCACGTTGGCCACGCTGAAGTCGTCGAGCAGGTAGCTTGCAGTCAAACACAGGTAAGCCGCGCCCAGAAACAGAAACTGCCCCGCCGCCATCGGCGCCCCATACGCCATCCAGAGCGGGCGCCGGCTCGCGCTTCCGGCCAACGGCAGGGTCGCCTGAAGCGCGGCCATCGACAGCGCCAGAATCAGCGCGAAGTGGCCGACTTCGGGAATCATCCGTATCCACATGGCTACTCGCCCTCGCTGGTCGGCACCGCTAAACGTTCGGCGACGCGCGCGGCCTTTTGCTGATAATCCGATGGCGTATAGCCCGCCTCTTCCAGCGCTTTTGCAACCTCTGGCGGCATGTAGTTTTCGTCGTGGCGAGCGAGCACCTTGTCGGCGTAAATCCGCCCATCGCTTTCAAGCTTACCGACCACGACCACGCCCTGACCTTCGCGAAAGAGATCCGGCAGGATGCCGCTATAGATGACCTCGACCTCCTCCACGTAGTCGGTGACGACGAAATCGACATCGAGGCTTTGCGGGTCGCGGGTGACCGACCCCTCCTTGACCAAGCCGCCGGCGCGAATCTGGCGCTCGAGCGGCGCTTCGCCCATCGCGATCTGTACCGGGCTAAAAAACAGGTTGATGTTGGCGCGCAGCGCATAGAGCGTTAGCCCCAGAGCCACCCCCGCCAGCACCACCAGCCCCAAAAGCGCGAACAGCCGCTGTTGTCGTTTAGGCGTCATCGCTTTCCTCGGTTGGCATTGGGGTGGACGGGGTCTCGGCGCGGGCCCGCTCGCGACGGGCGCGCCGCGATAGCGCTTTGAGCAGCGCGCGCCGCTCGAGCCGTGCCTGAAAAAAACAGAGCGACAGCAGCGCCGCGGTGACGCCCCAAGCCGACCAGACGTAAACGCCGTGGCCACCCATGGCGAAAAACGCACTGAGCGAGTCAAAAGCGCTCATGAAGGGATCTCCTTGAGCGCACGCACCCAGCGCTTGTCACCTTCGCGCCTTAAAATTTCGCTGCGCACGCGCAAAAGCGTAAGCGCCGCGAAGAAGCTATAAAAACCTACCACCATGATCAAAAGTGGCAGCCACATCGACGCCGGCATGGCCGGGCGCTCGGTGAGCGAGAAAGTGGCGGACTGGTGGAGCGTATACCACCACTCGACCGAATACTTGATGATCGGAATGTTGATCACCCCCACCATGGCAAGTACCGAGGCCGCCCGGGCCCCACTCTGGCGGCTGCTGAACGCACCGCGCAGCGCAATCACACCCAGGTAAAGAAACAGCAGAATCAGCATCGAGGTGAGCCTTGCATCCCACACCCACCAGGTGCCCCAGGTCGGCACGCCCCACACGGCGCCGGAAAACAGCGCCGTAAACGTCATCGCCGCACCAAACGGTGCCATCACCGCGGCGGCCATATCGGCTACCTTGATCTTCCATACCATAAACACCAGGCTTGCCAGCGCCATCGCGATGAACACCGACTGAGCCAAAAGTGCCGCCGGCACGTGCACGTAGATGATTCGAAAGCTCTCGCCCTGCTGATAGTCCGCCGGCGCCAGCGCCAGCCCCCAGACGCCCCCCGCGCCAAGCGACAGCGCCGCCAGCACCCAGCACCAGGGCTCGAGCCGGCAGCTTAGCCGGTAAAACCACTGGGGGGATCCAAACTTGTGCACGATGGCCCACATGGCGCGTCCTCAACCGTTGAGACTGATACGAAGCGAAGCGGCGATTGCCCAGGGGGCGAGCATCAGCGAAAGCGCTAAAAGCGCCCCCAGGATCGCGAGATAGGGCAAGGCGCTTTGCCCGGCGATAGCCGCCTCGACGGCGCCGGTGCCAAACACCAGCACCGGAATGTAGAGCGGCAGGATCAACAGCGAGGTCAGCACACCGCCGCGGGCAAGCCCCACCGTCAGTGCCGCGCCGATCGCCCCCACCAAACTGAGCGTGGCGCTGCCGAGTACCAGCGAAAGCGTCAGCACCGCGTAGCTGCCCTCAGGCAGCGCAAGCAGTGTGGCGAGCAGCGGCGCCGAAAGCGCCAGCGGCAGCCCCGTCATCAGCCAGTGCACGCACACCTTGGCAAGCGCTTGGGTCCACAGCGGCTGCGGCGCGAGGATGAGCTGCTCCAGGCTTCCATCCTCGAAGTCACCGCGAAAGAGCGTATCCAGCGACAGCAGAGCGGCCAAAAGCGCCGCCACCCACAAAAGCCCCGGCGCTATCACGGCCAACAGCGCCGGGTCCGGCGAAATACCGATCGGAAAGAGCGTGATCACCAGAGCGTAAAAGACCAGCGGATTGAGCGCCTCGCCGCGGCGGCGAAACGCAAGCCTCAAGCCTCTTGAGAGCGTGGCGATGAACGCGCGCCCGGCCCCGTGGGGCGGTGGCCTCAATGCTCCGTCGTCGCTCGCGCTCATGCCAGCGCCTCACCCAGTCGCAGGCGGCGAACCCGCTCGAGCCCGCCAAGGGCGTGGTGAGTGGTGATGATGACGCTTCCCCCCGCCTTTACGTGGTGTGAAAGGCGCCGCTCCAGCATGGCGACGCCTTCGCGGTCGAGTGCTGTGAACGGCTCATCGAGCACCCAGAGCGCCCGGGGTGTGAGCGTCAACCGGGCAAGCGCCACGCGTCGGTTTTGGCCAGCGGAGAGCCGCCCGGCCGGCGTATCCTCGAACCCGGCAAGCCCGGCATCATTAAGCGCACACTCGCAGGCGGCCTCATCCGGCGCCTCGCCGCCGAGCGCCTGATACCAGGCCAGGTTCTCGAGCGGTGTCAGCCCGGCCTTCACGCCCGGTGCGTGGCCCAAGTAGAGCAGATTCGCTAGAAACGCATCGCGGCAGGCGCGAAGCGGCTGACCGTTGAACTCAAGCGCGCCGTCGTAATCGTCGAGCTGCCCGGAAAGGATCTTTAAAAGCGTGGTCTTGCCGCTGCCGTTGGGGCCCTCGACACGCAGAATCTCGCCGCTTTCGAGCATCACATCCAGCCCGTCGAACAGCCAGCGGTCGTCGCGCTCGCAGGCAAGCTGTCGGGCTTGAAGGCGCAGGCTCAAGGGGCATCTCCAGGGCGTGAAGTTCGCGCGCACTGTACACAAAAATGCGCTTTCCCGCCAGCAAGCCGGCTCCGTCAAAGCGATGTGAGCGCCGCTCGCGCCTGCCGTTGCGGGCTTGAGCGGGCAAGCGTTGAAACCATCTTCGAGCTAAACGCCCTACAGGGGTAGCACTGTATTTAAAAACAGGTTTATACTCCAACCACTGTATGAAAAGACATGACCCACGCTTTTCACTTGTTCACGCCCAGGGAGCGGGCGATTGCTGGAGAGAAACCGATGATCGCATCACGACCGATTGAGCCTGCCACCGCCTCGCGCGTCGCGGCCTGCCCACGCGGCCCCGCCCTTAAGCGGGTAACCGGCGAGCAGCGCGAAGTCACCCGGCGCAATACCTATGCGCTGCGCGTTCGCGGTCATCGCATGCAGCAGTACAATCTTTTCGATGGCGATGTGATCGTGATTCACCGCCAGCAGCGCGGCGGCCACCGGGAAGTCGCCACCGCGACGATCAACCAGCGCGAAATCGCACTCAAGGAGCTGTCGATCAGCCGGCTTGGCGTGCGCCTGTGCGCCGAAGGCGAGGCGATGCCATCGGTTTTCCTGCATAATAGCGATATACAGGTGCTGGGCATGGTGATGGGCGTGGAAAGCCCCGCCGCTGCCGCAAGGCGCCACTAACCGTTTCTGGGAGCCCCGCTTGCGTTACCGAGCCCCCGACCTTGCGATCGACGCCCGCTTCGAAGCCGAGCTTGTCATCGAGAAAAGCCAGTTCATCGCCTGGCTTTGTCACGCGCCGACGCCAGAGGCCTTCGAGGCACTTTTGAAAGCGGCGCGCACGGCGCACCCGGGCGCCAGCCACCACTGCAGCGCGTTCATTGCCGGCCCGCCCGGCGAGCAAACCCATATCGGCTTTTCCGACGACGGCGAGCCCGGCGGCACCGCGGGGCGCCCGATGTATCAGGCGCTTTTGGGCAGCGGGCTCGGCGAGATCGGCTGCGTGGTCACCCGCTACTTCGGCGGTACCAAGCTTGGCACCGGCGGGCTTGCTCGCGCCTATGCTCAGTCGGTCAACAAAGCCCTCGAGACCCTGCCTACGCGCGAAATCGTCGAGCGTACGTCCTACCGTGTAAAGGTCGATTTCGCCCAGGAAGCCCAGGCCCGCGCCTACTTCGACGAACAGAGCGCGCCTGTCATGAGCGCCGACTACGACGGCCAGGGCGTGACGCTGACCATTGCCTGGCCTACCGACGAGCCGGCGGATTTCACCGCCCTCGAGAATCGGCTGAAAAGCGCGCTGACGTTTCAGCGCGCTGAAACCTGAAACGCCCCGCTCGAAAGCGGGGCGTTTCAGTTAGCAAGTTTAAAGCTTCTCCCATGCCGCGTGTCGAGCAGCCCGTAGCGAGGGTCTTTCGCCAGGGACGGCGAAAGTAGCGCCCATGGAGGGGTTCACAGCGCCCTCGCGCAGGGCTGCTCGACACCGCCACCCCACGTTCAGGCGCCAGCGCTACCCTAAATACTTGATCATTACCCCGGCAGCCACCGCCGAACCGATAACGCCGGCCACGTTCGGGCCCATCGCGTGCATCAGCAGGAAGTTGTGAGGGTTAGACTCGAGCCCCACCTTGTTGGCTACCCTGGCGGCCATCGGCACCGCAGAGACTCCGGCCGCCCCTATCAAGGGGTTGATCGGCATTTTGCTCACCAGGTTCATCAGCTTGGCCATTAACACGCCGGCGGCGGTGCCGATGCCGAAGGCGACGATGCCAAGCCCCAGAATGCCCAGCGTCTCGAAGGCCAGAAAGCTCTCGGCCATCAGTTTCGAGCCCACCGACAGCCCCAGCACGATGGTGACGATATTGATCAGCGCGTTCTGGGCGGTGTCCGCCAGCCGCTCGACCACGCCGCATTCGCGCATCAGATTACCAAAGCAGAACATGCCGAGAAGCGGCGCGGCGTCCGGCAAAAACATCGCCACCAGCAGCAGCAAAATGATCGGAAAGACGATCTTTTCGAGCTTCGAGACCGGGCGCAGCTGCGTCATGACGATCTTGCGCTCCTTGTCGGTGGTCAAAAGGCGCATGATCGGCGGCTGGATAAGAGGCACCAGCGCCATGTAGGCGTAGGCCGCCACGGCGATCGCACCCAGTAGTTCAGGCGCCAGCACGCTCGAGACGTAAATCGAGGTCGGCCCGTCAGCGCCGCCGATAATGCCGATCGCCGCGGCCTGGTTGAGCGAAAAGTCCATCACGCCCATCGAGGTGAGCAGCACCGCGCCAAAGAGTGTGGCGAAGATGCCGAACTGCGCCGCCGCGCCGAGAAACAGCGTACGCGGATTGGCCAAAAGCGGGCCGAAGTCGGTCATCGCCCCCACGCCCATGAAAATCACCAGCGGCGCGATGCCCGAACCGATGGCCACGCTGTAGAAGTTGTAGAGCACGCCGTTGCTGTAGCCTGCGCCCACGGCGATGTCGCGGGCAGCGCGCGCCGCTTCCGGCGCGGAGTCGTGCGCTACCGCCTTGAGCGCTTCGCGCCAAGCCTCCAGCCCCGCCGCCGGGTCGAGCGCCACCCCCAAGGCGGCGCTGATCTGCTCCAGCAGCGCCGGGCGCGCCACGTCGATCGCCTGATCGAGCGCCGAAATCGCAAGCCCCGCCTCGGGTATGTTGGCCAGAATCCCGCCGAAGCCGATCGGCACCAGCAGCAGCGGCTCGAACTTCTTGTAGATGGCGAGATACAACAGCACCAGCGCCACCACCATCATGACCGCCTGGCCGAGCTGAAGGTTATAAAGCCCCGAGCCTTCCCACAGGGTAATCAATTTATCCATTATCGAAGGCCCTTAAAGCTCGATCAGAGAGTCGCCCACGGCGACGCTGTCGCCTTCGCTCACGTTGACGCTGGACACCGTGCCCCCGCTTTGGGCGCGCACCTCGGTTTCCATCTTCATGGCTTCGAGAATGATCACCACGTCACCTTCGCTCACCTGATCGCCCACCTTCACGTTGACCTTGAAGATGTTGCCAGCCAGCGGCGCATCGATGCTCTCCCCGCTCGACGCGGCGGGTTCGCTTGCCGGCGCCGGCGCCGATGACGCGCTAGTGTCGGTGATTTGGCCAATTTCACCGCCTTCGGCGACCTCGACCACGTAGGCCTTGCCGTTGAGCTTGACGGTATAGGTTTCAGGTCCGCCGGCCGCCGCCGCGGCGGCCGGAGCCGCTGATTGGGCCTTGGGCTTGTCGGTATCCTTGGCTTGCTCAGCCTGGGGCGCGGGCTCGAAGGCGTCCGGGTTATCGCGGTTTTTCAGAAACTTCAGGCCGATCTGCGGGAACAGCGCGTAGGTCAGTACATCGTCGATGCGCTGCTCGCCTTCGCCCAGGCGGATGTTCTCGGCGCTCGCCTTCTCTTCGAGTTCGCTTTTCAAACGCTCCATTTCCGGCGACAGGTTGTCCGCCGGACGGCAGGTGATCGGCTCACCGCCTTCCAGCACGCGCTTTTGAAGCTCCGAGTTGAACGGCGCGGGCGCGGCACCATACTCTCCTTTTAACAGCGCCTGCACCTCCTTGGAGATCGACTTGTAGCGCTCATTCATCATTACGTTCATCACCGACTGGGTGCCGACGATTTGCGACGTGGGCGTCACCAGCGGGATGAAGCCGAGATCCTCGCGCACCCGCGGAATTTCCTCGAGCACGTCGTCGAGCCGGTCGCCGGCGCCCTGCTCCTTGAGCTGGCTCTCCATGTTGGTGAGCATACCGCCGGGCACCTGGGCGATCAGGATGCGCGAGTCGATACCTCTTAGCGAGCCCTCGAACGCGGCGTACTTCTTGCGTACCTGGCGGAAATAGCCGGCTATGTCCTCGAGCGCTTCAAGATCGAGGCTGGTGTCGCGGTCGGTGTCCTTGAGCATCGCCACCACCGATTCGGTCGGGCTATGGCCGTAGGTCATCGACATCGACGAGATCGCGGTATCGACGTTGTCCACGCCCGCCTCGACCGCTTTCAAAATGGTCGAGGTCGAAAGCCCGGTGGTCGCGTGGCAGTGCAGGTGCACCGGAATCGACAGCGCCTTTTTCAGCCGCGTGACCAGCTCAAAAGCGGTGTAAGGCGTCAAAAGCCCCGCCATGTCCTTGATCGCCAGCGAGTCGGCGCCCATCTCGGCGATGGTCTGGGCAAGCTCTACCCAGCTATCCAGGGTGTGCACCGGGCTCACGGTGTAAGAGATGGTGCCCTGGGCGTGGCCGCCGACCTGGCGCACGGCCTTGATTGCGCGCTCCAGGTTGCGCGGGTCGTTCATGGCGTCGAACACGCGGAAAACGTCGACGCCGTTGGTTTTGGCGCGCTCGACGAATTTATCGACGACGTCATCGGCGTAGTGGCGGTAGCCCAGCAGGTTCTGGCCGCGCAGCAGCATGGCCTGGGGCGTGTTGGGCATCGCTTCCTTGAGCGCGCGAATACGCTCCCAAGGGTCTTCGCCAAGATAGCGAATGCAAGCGTCGAACGTTGCCCCGCCCCAGGTCTCCAGCGACCAGAAGCCGATTCGGTCGAGCTTTTCGGCAATCGGCAGCATGTCGTCCAGGCGCAGGCGCGTTGCGAACAGCGATTGGTGGGCGTCGCGCAACACGACATCGGTAATACCCAGCGGGCGCAGTTTCTCGTTGTTGCCGTTATCGTTGATGCTTTTGTCGTTGGTAATTTTGTCGTTGGTGCCTAGCTCGTTCATGGATCGTTCCCAAACATTGTTTTGTTAGTAAACTTAACAAAAAAACCCGCTTTGTTTTTGCAAAGTTCGCTAGGGGGTGGTGTCGCTATCGGGTACGTGAACTGCGGTAACGATGCACCGCAGCAGAGATGACCGCCACGACCTCGTCGTCCTGGCCCACCCGGGTCACGCCAACGCCGGCCTTGGCGCGCTTTGGCGTCGGTTCGGCGGCGGGCTGAATGCGGGTTATTAGCGCCGACATCAGCACCACACTGATCACTAGTATGGTAAGAAAAACAAATACAAAGCCCATCCCCAATCCCATCAGGGCCAGCCCTTCATGAAGCAGCTCTCCTTCTTGCACGATTTTCTCCCGAGTGATCCCATCGATTGGCGCGCCGGGCTCTTTCAAAGGCGCTTGGCGCAGTGAGGACAATCCTCTAACCTGCCACATTCAGGATAGATTGCAATGACGCGATAGTGGAAGCCATGGTTGTTAATTTACTACAAAATGGGGAAATCGGCCTGGCGCCGATGGAGGGTGTCATCGACGCCCTCACCCGCGATTTGCTCACGCGAGAGCGCGGCTTCGACTGGACGGTGACCGAATTCGTGCGCGTGGTGGACGCGCGCCTGCCGCCCCGGGTGTTTTACAAGCATTGCCCGGAGCTCGAGCGCCTACCAGTCGCCACGCCCAGCGGCGTGCCGGTGCATCTACAGCTTCTGGGCTCCGACCCGGTGGCGCTGGCCGCCAACGCGCGCCAGGCGCTCGAACTGGGTGCGATTAGCGTGGATCTCAACTTCGGCTGCCCGGCCAAGCTCGTCAACCGCCACGACGGCGGCGCCTCGCTCCTGCGCCGCCCTGAGCGGGTGTTGCGCGCGGTGAGCGCGGTGCACGAGGCCTTGGAGGGACGCATCCCGGTTACGGCGAAGATTCGCTTGGGTTTCTCTGACCGGCGCCTGGCGGTGGCCTGCGGTCAGGCCGCCGAGGCCGGCGGCGCGGCGCGACTGGTCGTGCATGGGCGTACTCGCGACGAAGGCTATCGGCCGCCGGCGCACTGGGAGTGGATCGCCCGCATCCGCGAGAAGCTTTCGATTCCGGTGGTCGCCAACGGCGATATCTGGACGCTGGAGGATTACTGGAAGGCGCGCACGCTCTCGGGCTGCCAGGACGTGATGCTTGGGCGCAGCGCACTGGCAGACCCCTGGCTTGCCCCGCGCATCCGCCACTGGCTGGATACCGGCGAGCGCCTGGCCGAGACCAGCTGGGCAATGCGCGCGGGCGTCATCGCCGAGTATGCAGGGCGCCAGCGCGAAACGCTGCCCGAGCGCGTGGTCGTATCGCTGGTCAAACAGTGGCTGGCACAGATGCGACAGGCAAGCAGTGAGGCCAACCAGCATTTTCAGCGCTTGAAGCGCATCACCGAGCTCGACGTTTTGCTCGCCGAGCTCGCCCCCAGCCCGAAAGCGTGCGCCCTCGCCTGATCCAAAGACCAAAAAAAACGCCTGGCCACATGACGTGGCAGGCGTTTTAAACGACCGCAGAGAGCGCGAGCAGCTCTCGTGCACAGGCTCCATCCTCCTGAACCAGCCTGCGTGGCGCGCCGAGCACTTTTGCATGGTGCTTATTGCACCGTACTGATTGCATAGCACTGATTGCATAGTGCCGACGCAGAAAACCCGCCTCCGGGGAGGCGGGTTTTCCTGGAATTTGGCGCGCCCGGGAGGATTCGAACCTCCGACCCTCTGATTCGTAGTCAGATACTCTATCCAGCTGAGCTACGGGCGCTTTACAAAATGTCATACGACTTGCTTGATACTGCTTACTTCTTTTGACCCAAATCGCCAGATGGACTCCTGCGATTCAATCAAACAACTTGCGGATGGCGCGCCCGGGAGGATTCGAACCTCCGACCCTCTGATTCGTAGTCAGATACTCTATCCAGCTGAGCTACGGGCGCATATCCGATTAAAACTCGCTCACTTCCAAAATACTTTGAAACGTACAACGATTTTCAACAAGTTCGGCAGTTGGCGGAGAGAGAGGGATTCGAACCCTCGATAGGGCTATAAACCCTATACTCCCTTAGCAGGGGAGCGCCTTCAGCCACTCGGCCACCTCTCCTCAACGGCACGGCGCGAATATTACCGATTATGCGTGGGGTTGTCCAGACTTAAGCAGAAATTTTTTCGCACCGGCTTCATGTTAGCGCTTAGACGCCCTCTAGTGGACGTGGGATAAGCCGCCATTTATTCAGGTTCGCTTTCAGTGTCACGCTCGCGCTGAATGCGCTGGTAGATCTCTTCGCGATGTACAGCGACATCCTTGGGAGCATTCACACCAATTCTGACCTGATTACCTTTGACTCCCAACACTGTGACGGTGATCTCATCACCGATCATCAGCGTTTCGCCTACACGGCGCGTTAGGATGAGCATGGCTGATCTCCTTCTCAGACGTTTGTACAACGAACCGTGTCCGCCAGAGGCGTCACCGCCGCTATTATGCGACAAAGCGACACCAGTCACCAATGACTGTTGCCTCTGGCTCCATGACACGTTAAGCATTCGCTGTAAGTGAGCTCACCACCGTTGGCAGCAAGTTACCTATTAGCGTAGAAGGTTTAGAGCACAAATGTTATTCAGATTCTATATTTGTGCTGTCCAAACCGAACGCCTTATGTAGCGCGTTCACCGCAAGTTCCATGTGTTTTTCATCGATCACCACGGAAATCTTGATTTCCGAGGTGGAGACCATGCGGATATTGACGTTCTCATCGGCCAGTACGCGAAACATCTTCGAGGCCACGCCGGCGTGGGAGCGCATGCCCACACCAACAAGCGAGACCTTGGCGATATTGTCGTCACCGCGCAGCTCGCCGCCACCCAGATCCGGAATCACGGTTTCTTCAAGAAGCTTTTTGGTCGCCTTGTAGTCGCCCTTGGCCACGGTGAAGGTGAAGTCGGTGTAGTCGCCGGCGGGGGCAACGTTTTGCACGATCATGTCGACTTCGATGTTGGCGTCGGCGATCGGGCCGAGAATGCGCGAGGCGACACCCGGCACGTCCGGCGTGTGCAGAAGGGTCAGTTTGGCTTCGTTCTTGGTAAAGGCGATACCGGAGATCAGCGGTTCTTCCATGGAATCCTCGTCTTGGTCAGAATCAGCAACAATTAGGGTACCGGGGCCATCCTCGAAACTGGACAGCACCCGCAGCGGAACGTTGTACTTGCCGGCGAACTCTACCGCGCGAATCTGCAGTACCTTGGAGCCCAGGCTCGCAAGCTCCAGCATCTCCTCGACGGTGATGCTCTCAAGGCGCTGCGCCTTCGAGCAGACGCGCGGGTCGGTGGTGTAGACGCCGTCGACATCGGTGTAGATCTGGCACTCATCGGCGCCGAGCGCCGCGGCCAGGGCAACGCCGGTGGTGTCCGAGCCGCCGCGACCGAGGGTCGTGATGTTGCCCTCTTCGTCCACGCCCTGAAAGCCTGCCACGACCACGACCTTGCCTTCATCGAGGTCAGTCTTAAGGTCGTCGGTTTCGATGCGCTGGATGCGCGCCTTGGTGTAGGCGCTGTCGGTATGGATACCGACCTGAGCGCCGGTGTGCGAGGTCGCCGAGACGCCGAGCTGCTGCAGCGCCATGGCCAGCAGTGAAATGGTCACCTGCTCGCCGGTGGAGAGCAGCATATCCATTTCGCGCGGCGCCGGGTCTTCGTTGAGCGCGTGGGCCATATCGGTGAGCCGGTTGGTCTCACCGCTCATGGCGGAGACCACCACCACGACCTGATGGCCCTGATCGCGAAAGCCTTTTACCTTTTCCGCCACGGCCTTGATCCGGTCGACGGAGCCGACCGACGTACCGCCGAACTTTTGTACGTATAGTGCCATATGCCATTTTCCCTATGCGTTCGGAGTAAAAGAGTAATAGTAGACTAGCGGGAAATTAGCGTTGGAAACATGCGCTAGCCTGACTACCGCTATAAAAAGGGCCGATGGCAGCACCACCGGCCCTTTAAGTTAGAGCGCGCTTGCAAGCCAGGCCGGCACGCTATCGAGCGCCCCGGGTAGCGCCTCGGGCTGACTGCCGCCGGCCTGGGCCATATCCGCGCGCCCCCCCCCCTTGCCACCGACCTGTGCGGCGACGTGGTTGACCAACTCGCCGGCTTTAACGCGGCCGGTCAGATCATCGGTCACCCCAGCAATCAGGCTCACCTTGCCCGCCGCCTGGTCCGCCACGGCCAACAGGATCACGCCGGAGCCGATCTTCTGTTTGAGCTGGTCGAGCATGCCGCGAAGGTCCTTGCCCGATACGCCCTCAAGCCGTGTCGCCAGAAGTTTTACGCCGCTCACCTCCTGCACTTGCCCCAGCAGGTCGCTGCCGGCGGAACTTGCAAGCTTCGTCTTGAGCTGCTCGAGCTCTTTTTCGAGGCTGCGGTTGCGCTCGAACAGCGACTCCACGCGGGACTCGACCTGCTCGGGCTTGGCCTTGAGCCGCGCACCCAAACGTTCGAGCGTGGCTTCCTGCTGCTGGAAGTAGGCAAGCGCGTTCTCGCCGGTGATCGCCTCGATACGGCGAACGCCGGCGGCGGTGCCCGCCTCGGTGACGATGTGGAAGCAGCCGATATCGCCGCTTCGCGCCACGTGGGTGCCGCCGCAAAGCTCGATGGAGAAGTCGTTAGCCCCGATGGTCAGCACGCGCACGCTGTCGGCGTATTTCGCCTCGAACAGCGCCGCCGCGCCTTTGGCTTTGGCCTCGGCCAGGCTCATCTGCTCGGTCCGGGTCGGGGCATTGGCCAGCACCTGCTCGTTGACCAGCTGCTCGACCTCGGCAAGCTGCTCCGCGCTCAGCGCCTCGAAGTGGCTGAAGTCGAAGCGCAAACGCTCGGCGTTGACCAGCGAGCCCTTCTGCTGAACGTGGTCACCCAGCACGATACGAAGCGCCTCGTGGAGCAGGTGAGTGGCGGAGTGATTGCGCACCGTGGCGGCGCGAAGGCCGGTGTCGACCTCGCCGCGCACCCCAGCGCCGACATTCAGCGTGCCTTCCACCATCACGCCCTGGTGCAGGTGGTGGCCGCTCTGCTTCTGGGTATCGGTGACCTGAAAACGCCCGCCGTCGACGTGCAGGTAGCCGGTGTCGCCCACCTGGCCACCGGACTCGCCGTAGAACGGCGTGCGATCCAGCACGACGATGCCCTTCTGCCCGGCCTCGAGCGTGGCAAGCGCATTGCCTTCGGTATCGAGTAGCGCGGTCACCTTTGCGTCATCCGCCAGAAGCTCGTAGCCGGTGAAGTCAGTGGCGCCCTCGAGTTCGATGTTGGCGCTGTAGTCGGCGCCGAACTGGCTGGCCGCGCGGGCGCGCTCGCGCTGGGCTTCGAGCTCGCGCTGAAATCCCTCTTCATCGAGTTTGACGCCGCGCTCGCGGCAGACGTCCGCAGTCAGATCGAACGGGAAGCCGTAGGTGTCGTAGAGCTTGAACACGGTAGCGCCGGGCAGCGTGTCGCCGTCGAGATTCTCCAACGCCTCGGTCAAAAGCCCCATGCCGTGATCCAGCGTGCGGGCGAACTGCTCCTCTTCTTTCAACAGCACTCGGGCGATCTGCGCGCTCGATTCACGAAGCTCCGGATAGGCGTCGCCCATCTCCGCATCCAGCGCCTCGACCAGCTCATGGAAGAACGTGCCCGTCGCGCCGAGCTTGTGGCCGTGGCGCACCGCGCGGCGAATGATCCGGCGCAGCACGTAGCCGCGGCCTTCGTTGGAGGGCAGCACGCCGTCGGCGATCAAAAACGCGCAGGAGCGGATATGGTCGGCAATGACGCGAAGCGACGGCGCCTCCAGGTCGTTGGAGCCGGTGGCCTTGGCCGCCGCCGCCAGCAGATTCTGGAACAGGTCGATCTCGTAGTTGGAGTGCACGCCCTGCATCACCGCGGCGACGCGCTCGAGCCCCATGCCGGTATCGATCGAAGGCTTGGGCAGCGGGTTCAGCGTGCCCTCAGAGTCGCGGTCGAACTGCATGAAGACCAGATTCCAGATCTCGATGTAGCGGTCGCCGTCCTCTTCCGGGCTTCCGGGCGGCCCGCCCCAAACGTCAGCGCCGTGGTCGAAGAAGATCTCCGAGCTCGGGCCGCACGGGCCGGTGTCGCCCATCTGCCAGAAGTTGTCCTCGTCCAGGCGCGAGAAGCGCTGCGGGTCGATACCGATTTCATCCTTCCAGATGCGCTCGGCCTCGTCGTCGCTGATATGCACGGTGACCCAGAGCTTCTCCTTCGGCAGCCCCAGGGTTTCGGTCAAAAACGTCCAGGCAAAGCGAATGGCGTCACGCTTGAAGTAGTCGCCGAAGCTGAAGTTGCCCAGCATCTCGAAAAACGTGTGGTGGCGCGCAGTATAGCCGACGTTGTCCAGATCGTTGTGCTTGCCGCCGGCGCGTACGCAGCGCTGGGCCGAGGTGGCGCGCACGTAGGGGCGCGGGTCGCGGCCCAAAAAGACGTCCTTGAACGGCACCATGCCGGCGTTGGTGAACAAAAGCGTTGGGTCGTTGCCGGGTACCAGCGAGCTGGTGGGAACCACGGTGTGTCCGTGCTCTTCGAAATAGGAGAGGAAGGCCTGCCTGATCGCTGCGCTTTTCATAGGGGTTCCGTGACAATGAAGCATGATGCCCCGGGGCGCTATCGCCGCCACCCGCTGGGGTCGCAAAACATCCATTATAACGAAGTTGCCACGCGACTAAAGCCACGAAGCCCTGGCAGCCCGCAAGAGGCGCAAGGAGTGAAGGGATTACAGGGGTGGTTTAGTCGGAAAGCGTGGAGAGCGCGTAGCGGATCTGGTCGAAGTCGAAGCCGCGCTGGGCCAGAAAGCGCTCGCGTTTGGCGCGCTCTTTAGGGGGCACGAAACGCTCGCCCGCCGGCGCGCCGGAGGTGTGAAAGCGCCGCTGTAGCGTTTCAGCGGCAAGCTCAAACCAGTCGATGCGCTCCTGCTCGACCACCGCGTTCAGCGCTTGGGTTTGGGCCTCGCCGTTGATACCACGGCGACCAAGCTCCATTTTGATGCGAATGGGCCCCTGGCCGCGCAGCACGCGCGAGCGCACGAAACTTTCACTGAAGCGGTCGTCGTTTTGAAGGCCCTGCTCCTCGAGGGCGTCGAGGCATTCGAGGATATCGGCTTGCTCGAACTCTTTTTGAGCAAGCTTCTGATGGAGCTCGTCGCGTGAGTACTCGCGCCGAGCCAGTAAGTCGATTGCGACCCCGCGTGGGGTCGCGTTACCGGCGCCGAACATGGCTATCTCCGCAGTGGGCGGGCGATTAGATCAGGCTATCTTCGCCGTCCGCGTCATCCGCAGCGGCGACCTCTTCCTCTTTTTTAGGCTCGGCCTTGGCCAGCAGCTGATCGCGGATCTGGCTTTCGATCTCTTCCATGATTTCCGGATGCTCTTCCAGATACTGGGAAGCGTTGGCCTTGCCCTGACCGATCTTGCTGCCCTTGTAGCTGTACCAGGCACCGGCCTTGTCGACCAGGTTGCACTGCACGCCCAGATCGATCACTTCGCCGGCGTGGTAGATGCCCTTGCCGTAGAGAATCTGGAACTCGGCCTGGCGGAAAGGCGGTGCGACCTTGTTCTTCACGACCTTCACGCGGGTTTCGTTACCGGTGACCTCATCGCCGGTTTTCACCGAGCCGGTGCGGCGAATATCCAGACGCACGCTGGAGTAGAACTTCAGCGCGTTACCGCCGGTGGTGGTTTCGGGGCTGCCGAACATGACGCCGATCTTCATGCGGATCTGGTTGATGAAGACGACCAGGCAGTTGGCGTTTTTAATGTTGCCGGTGATCTTGCGCAGCGCCTGGGACATCAAGCGCGCCTGCAGGCCGACGTGGGCGTCGCCCATTTCGCCTTCGATCTCGGCGCGCGGCGTCAGTGCGGCTACGGAGTCGATGATGATGACGTCGACCCCTCCCGAGCGCACCAGCATGTCGGTGATCTCAAGCGCCTGTTCGCCGGTGTCCGGCTGGGAGACCAGCAGATCATCCAGGTTGATGCCGAGCTTTTCCGCGTAGCTCGGGTCGAGCGCATGCTCGGCGTCCACGAACGCGCACACCTTGCCCTGCTTCTGCGCCTGGGCGATGACCGACAGCGTCAGCGTGGTCTTGCCCGAGGACTCCGGGCCGAAGATTTCAACGACCCGCCCGTAGGGCAGACCGCCAATGCCGAGCGCGATATCCAGCCCCAGCGAGCCGGTCGATACCGACGGCATGACCACACGCGGCGCATCGCCCAAGCGCATGACGGTGCCCTTGCCGAACTGACGGTCGATCTGGCTGAGCGCGGCGTTCAGTGCTTTGGTACGGTTTTCATCTTGAGCCATGTAAAGCGTCCTCGTAACAACCTGTATAATTAGCCAGTATTATGCCAAATATTGGCCGCAAAACCTATCCCTGTCGTGCTATTTATTTCCGTGATGGCCCGGCCGTGAGAGCGCTCTTAAAGCGCTGATGAGACGGTTTTTTACTCGACGGTATTAGCGCGAAAGGCGCAGGATCAAAGCGATCATCGCCTCGCGCACCGCCTGCTCGCGTACCGCTTGCCGATCGCCGGGAAACACGAAGCGCTGGGCGCGCTGTTCGCGCTCATTGCCGACGCTGAGCCACACCAGCCCCACGGGCTTGTCCGCGCTGCCGCCGCCGGGCCCGGCCACTCCGCTGACCGCCACGCCCAGATCGGCGCCGCTTTCGCGACACGCTCCGCGTACCATCTCGTCGACTACCGCTTCGCTCACCGCCCCCTTGGCGTCGAGAGTTTCAGTCGAAACGCCCAAAAGCCGGGTCTTGGCCGCGTTGGAGTAGGTAACGAACCCGGTTTCGAAGTAGGCGGAGCTTCCGGCTGCCGAGGTGATCATGGAGGCAATACCACCCCCGGTGCAGGACTCCGCCGTGGTCAGCGTTACGTTTTGCGCCACGCAGAGCTTGCCCAGGCGCCTGGCAAGCAGCGCCACATCGAGATTTTTCAAGCCGGATACGTCAGCCACTCTGCAGACTCCTTCATGTCAGCGCTGTGTTCAGCGTAGAATACTGCGTTTGTGTTGCCTATAGAACCAGCACACGGAACTCGAACACCGCCCACGGCCACGCCTTGCCGTGGGCCACGCCAAGCCAGGACGTCCATGTCACAAAGCCCCGCGCATACGCCCATGATGGCGCAGTATCTGAAGATCAAACGCGACCACCCGGAAGTGCTGCTTTTTTACCGGATGGGGGATTTTTACGAGCTGTTCTTCGACGATGCCCGCCGCGCCGCGGCGCTTTTGGATATCACCCTGACCGCCCGCGGCCAAAGCGGCGGCAAGCCGATTCCCATGGCCGGCGTCCCCTACCACAGCGCCGAAGGCTATCTCGCCCGGCTGGTTGCTGCCGGTGAATCCGTGGCGATCTGCGAGCAGGTCGGCGACCCGGCGACCAGCAAGGGCCCGGTGGAGCGCCAGGTAGTGCGCATCGTCACCCCGGGCACGCTGCACGACGAGGCGCTGCTCGACGCCCGGCGCGATAACGTGCTGGTGGCACTGTCACCCGGCCGCGAGCGTTTTGGGCTGGCCTGGCTCGAGCTCTCCAGCGGGCGCTTCAACGTGCTCGAGGTCGAAAGCGAAGCGGAGATGCTTGCCGAGCTGACCCGCTTGGCGCCGGCGGAGCTGCTGGTGCCTGAAAACCTGACGCTGCCCGAGGCCTGGTCGCAAAAGCGCAGCCTGCGCCGCCAGGGCGAGTGGCTGTTCGATTTGGAGAGCGCCACGCGAAGCCTGTGCGATCAGTTCCAGGTGCAGGATCTGCGCGGTTTTGGCTGCGCGCACCTCTCTACTGCGCTGGTCGCTGCCGGCGTGCTGATCGACTACGCCCGCGACACTCAGCGCTCGCGCCTGCCCCACGTCACCGCCATCACCGTCGAGAACCGCGACGACGCGGTCGTCATCGACGCCGCCAGCCGGCGCAACCTGGAAATCGACACCAACCTCGGCGGCAGCACCGACAACACGCTGGCGAGCGTGCTCGATACCTGCGCCACGCCCATGGGCTCGCGGCTATTGAAGCGCTGGCTAAACCGCCCGCTGCGCCAAACCGAGCTGGTGAAAGGCCGCCAAGCCGGCGTCGCGCTTTTGAGTCTGGACGCCGCCTACATGGGGCTTCGCGAGGCGCTTGGCGAGCTTGGCGACATCGAGCGCATACTGGCGCGCGTGGCGCTCTACAGCGCCCGCCCGCGGGATTTGGCCCGGCTTCGCGATGCGCTCAACGCACTCCCCGAACTGCAGCGCCTGCTGGAGGCGGTGGAAAGCGGCAGCGCCATCGACACGCTCAAGCCTCACGTTCGCCCCTATCCCGAGATAGCGGACACCCTGACCCGAGCGATCATCACCAACCCGCCGGTGGTGATTCGCGACGGCGGCGTGATCGCGGAAGGCTTCGATAGTGAGCTCGACGAGCACCGCGGGCTTGCGGAGAACGCCGGCGAGTATCTGGTCGAGCTCGAGCGGCGCGAGCGCGAGCGCACCGGGCTTTCGAACCTGAAGGTGGGCTACAACCGGGTGCACGGCTACTTCATCGAGCTGCCCCGCGCCCAGGCGCAGCAGGCGCCGGCAGAGTACATTCGCCGCCAGACGCTGAAAAACGCCGAACGCTTCATCATCCCCGAGCTCAAGGAGTTCGAGGATAAGGCGCTGTCGGCAAAGTCCCGGGCGCTGTCGCGGGAAAAATGGCTTTATGAGCGCCTTCTTGGCGAGCTCAACGCCCACCTTCACGCGCTGCAGGCCACCTCTCAGGCGCTTTCCGAGCTCGACGTGCTGTGCGCCTTCGCCGAGCGCGCCGAGGCGCTTGGCTGGGTGCGCCCGACGCTCAGCCAGGAAACCGGCATTCACGTCAGCGCCGGGCGCCACCCGGTGGTCGAGCACGTCAGCCAAACGCCTTTCGTACCCAACGATATCGCGCTCTCCCCCACGCGGCACATGCTGGTCATCACCGGCCCCAACATGGGCGGTAAATCGACCTACATGCGCCAGACCGCGCTGATCGCGCTGCTCGCCCACTGCGGAAGCTTCGTGCCCGCCGCGCAGGCCGAGATCGGCCCGCTCGATCGCATCTTTACCCGCATCGGCTCCTCCGACGACCTCGCCGGCGGACGCTCCACCTTCATGGTGGAGATGACCGAAACCGCCAACATCCTTCACAACGCCACCGACCAGAGCCTGGTACTGATGGATGAGATCGGCCGCGGCACGAGCACCTTCGACGGCCTGTCACTTGCCTGGGCGAGCGCCGAACAGCTGGCGAACACCAAAGCGCTGACGCTCTTCGCAACGCACTACTTCGAGATGACCGCCCTGCCGGAACAGGCCGAGGGCGTGGCGAACATTCACCTGACCGCCACCGAGCACGGCGACACCATCGTGTTCATGCACCGCATAGAAGCGGGGCCGGCAAGCCAAAGCTACGGCCTGCAGGTCGCTCAGCTGGCCGGCGTGCCCGGGGGCGTGATCCATCGCGCTCGCGAAAAGCTTGCCACGCTCGAGCAGCGCGACGTCGACGAGCAGCAGCGCCCGGCGCCCGCGGCAAGCGCGCCGCTTCAAAGCGATCTGTTCGCCAGCGCCCCGCATCCGGTGGTAGAAGCACTTACCAACGTCGACGTGGACGATCTATCGCCGCGAGAGGCGCTGGCGCTGATTTATCAGTGGCGCGAGCTTCTATGACGAGCCAGTTCGCGCTTGCCGCAGCCCGGCACCGCCTCTAGAATACTCGGCATACGTTTTAGCTTATAAAAAGCGGTTAGCTTATAACCATTCACGATTAGCAATCATTTACGATTACCGTGGCCGCTGGCGGCCTGGCAAGAGGAACCAACCGATGACGTTTGTCGTTACCGAGAACTGCATCCAGTGCAAATATACCGACTGCGTAGAAGTCTGCCCGGTCGACTGTTTTTATGAAGGCCCGAACTTTCTGGTGATCCACCCCGACGAGTGCATCGACTGCGCGCTGTGCGAGCCGGAGTGCCCCGCCGAGGCAATCTTCTCCGAAGACGAGCTGCCGGATGGTCAGGAGCCCTTCATCGAGATCAATGCAGAGCTCGCCGACGTGTGGCCGAACATCAGCGAGAAGAAAGACCCGCTGCCGGACGCCGAAGAGTGGGACGGCAAGAGCGGCAAAATGGACAAGCTCGAGCGCTGAGTCCCGCCCTGCCCCCTGCACACGAAAAAGCCACCCGAAGGTGGCTTTTTTTGGGCCTGAAAACGCGCGCTAAGCGGCTTTCGGCGTCCCCAGCTCGTCGGACTCGGCGGCGAAGATCGCCCCGTCGTGCTGACCCAGCAGCCGGCTGGTCACCGTGCCCGCGGTCATGGAGCCGTTGACGTTGATCGCCGTACGCCCCATGTCGATCAGCGGCTCGATCGAGATCAAAAGCCCGGCCAGCGCGACCGGAAGATCCAGCGTCGAGAGCACGATGATCGCGGCAAACGTCGCCCCGCCGCCAACACCGGCGATGCCGAAGGAGGCCAGCGTCACCACCAGCACCAGGGTCGCCAGAAACTCGAGCGAGAGCGGATCAATCCCCACCGTCGGCGCGATCATCATCGCGAGCATGGCAGGATAAAGCCCCGCGCAGCCGTTCTGGCCGATGGTGGCACCGAAGGAGGCGGCGAAGTTGGCGATCGCCGGCGGCACGCCGATACGGTCCACCTGGGCTTCGATGTTGAGCGGAATGGTCGCCGCGCTCGAGCGCGAAGTGAACGCGAACGTCAGCACCGGCCATACCTTCTGGAAATAACGCAGCGGATTGACGCCGGCGCCGGACAGAAACAGCGCGTGCATCACCAGAATCAGGCCAAGCCCGATATAGGAGGCCACTACAAAGCCAAGAAGGCCGAGAATATCGCCGATGTCGGACGTGGCGACCACCTTGGTCATCAGCGCCATAACGCCATAGGGTGTGAGACGAATCACCATGCGTACCAGGCGCATGATCCACTTCTGCACCACGTCGATACCGTCGATCAGCCTGTCGCCAAGCGCGGCGTTTTCACGCTTGATGCCGAGCGCCGCCATGCCCAGAAAGGTGGCAAAGATCACCACGCTGATGATCGAGGTCGGGCGCGCGCCGGCCAAGTCCTGGAAGGGGTTGCTGGGAATGAAGGACAGCAGCAGCTGCGGTACGGTCAGATCCGCGACCTGAGCGCTGCGCTCGATGATGTCCTGGCCGCGCTCGAGCTCGCGGGCACCCTGCACGAGCCCTTCGGCGGAAAGGCCGAACAGCTGGGTCATGCCGATACCGATGATCGCGGAAATCGTCGTGGTGATCATCAGCATGGCCAGTACGCCAACGCTGATCTTGCCCAGCGAACTGGCGTCGTGAAGCCTTGTGACCGCCGAGAGAATCGTCACCAGCACCAGGGGCATGATGATCATCTTGAGAAGCTGCACGTAGCCGCCGCCGACCAGGTTGACCCAATCGATGGTGCCGGTGAGCGTGTCGGTGCCGGCGTAGAGCGCCTGCAGCGCGGCGCCAAGCAGCACGCCGATAACGAGCCCCACCAGCACCACGCGAGAAAGGCTCGCGCCGCGGCGTTGCCAGCGCGCCAACAGCGCGATCGCCAGCGCAAAAATCAGTACGTTTATCGCTACCCACCAGGGCATGGTCGTCGCCTCCATAAAACCAGGCCGGTGCGGAATGCACCGGACAACGAGCAGACAAAACGATAGCCTGCTAACTCGGACGCGTCATGGTAATTAATCGTCGAAAGGAATAACAATGCATTTTTCTTATAACTATCGATAGATAACCATTGATAGATAACCATCGACAGGATTCGCGCTAACCCCAGAAAGCCCCTGCCTCTCGGAAGTACGTTGGTGTCGATGCCCATCACCGGCGCATAAAAAAGGCGGCCCGTAGGCCGCCCGCTCCAAGCACTTCCTTTTACCACATCCTGTGTCAACACTCCTCGGTGTCCTCCTTGCCGGCGCCTCGTTTATTTTGGCTCCGGCGCACCGCTTCTTTCGCTCTCTATCCTGCCTAAAGCATCCTTGCCTCCCCTTGTCCTGACGCCAGTGTGGCAGAGATCCGCCGCGACGCAAAAAACACTCGTCATTAAAAAAGGCGAGCCGTTAGGCTCGCCTTTAAATTGTCACCTTATAAAAATCAACCACTTAAAAATATGATTATAAAGTAAGCTGTCTAATTTTAACGCTTTAATACTATTTTCCTGGGATCAGGTAAGCGATCTCTTACACTTGATTAAGCAATCGCTTACAAGCGAAGCGCCTGGGCTCACTGACCCTTGATCGCTTTCAGCCCGGGGTAGTCGACGTTTCCAAGCTCCGCCTCGATCATCAGCAAGCGGTTGTACTTGGCGACCCGGTCGGAGCGGCACAGCGAGCCGGTCTTGATCTGGCCCGCGGCGGTGCCCACCGCTAGATCGGCGATGGTGGTGTCCTCGGTTTCACCGGAGCGGTGTGAAATCACCGCGGTGAAGCCGGCGTCCTGGGCCATCTGGATCGCATCCAGCGTCTCGGAAAGCGAGCCGATCTGGTTGAACTTGATCAGAATGGAGTTGCCGATCTTCTCGTCGATGCCGCGCTTTAGAATTCTGGTGTTGGTCACGAACAGGTCGTCGCCAACGAGCTGCACCTTATCGCCAAGCTTGTCGGTAAGCGCTTTCCAGCCGTCCCAGTCGGACTCGTCCATGCCGTCCTCGATCGAGACGATCGGATAGTCGTCGCAGAGCCCGGCGAGATAATCGGTGAAGCCCTGTGCATCAAAGCTTTTGCCTTCGCCGGCCAGATTGTACTGGCCATCCTTGTAAAACTCGGAGGAAGCGCAGTCGAGCGCCAGCGTCACGTCAGTGCCTAGCGTGTAGCCGGCATCGCTCACCGCCTGCTTGATCACCGCGAGCGCCTCGGCGTTGGAAGAAAGATTCGGCGCGAAGCCGCCTTCGTCGCCCACGGAGGTGGAGAGCCCTTTGGCGGAGAGCACTTTCTTCAGCGCGTGGAAGATCTCGGCGCCCACTTGTAGCGCTTCGCGGAAGCTGGCCGCACCCACGGGCTGAACCATGAACTCCTGAATATCGACGTTGTTATCCGCGTGCTCGCCGCCGTTCAGGATATTCATCATCGGTACCGGCATGCTGTAGTGACCCGGCTTGCCGTAGAGCTCGGCGATGTGAGCGTAGAGCGCCACGCCCTTGGCATTGGCCGCTGCCTTCGACGCGGCAAGCGACACCGCGAGAATGGCGTTGGCGCCCAGATTCGCCTTGTTGTCGGTGCCGTCGAGTTTCAGCATGGCGTCGTCCAGGCCGCGTTGATCGCGCGCATCCATGCCGACCAGCGCCTCGCGGATGCTGCCATTGACCGCCTCGACCGCTTTCAAGACACCTTTACCGAGATAGCGCGCCTTGTCGCCGTCGCGAAGCTCCAGCGCCTCGCGCGAGCCGGTGGAAGCGCCGCTCGGCGCGCACGCCTGGCCTACCGCGCCGCTTTCCAGGCGTACCGTGGCGCTCACGGTGGGGTTGCCGCGGGAGTCGAGCACTTCCAGCGCGGTGATATCCACAATTTTGGTCATGACAGCGTCCTTTTTTGATTATCGGTCTACTAACTAGCGATGTTTCCCGTGAGCGCCGGCCATGGCGTTGGCGCCCATCGCGCGCCTAGCGAATCACGAGCGGCTCGAAACCTTTTACTAGCGCGTCAAGCTGTGAAAGCTGGGTCAAAAACGGTTTGAGCTGATCCAGCGGCAGCGCACACGGCCCGTCGCACTTGGCGTTATCCGGGTCCGGGTGCGCTTCCAAAAAGAGCCCGGCCAAGCCGACGGCCACCCCGGCGCGGGCGAGCTCTGCCACCTGCGCCCGGCGCCCGTCGGCGCTGTCCGCGCGCCCGCCGGGGCGCTGGAGCGCATGGGTGACATCGAAAAAGAGCGGGTAGCCGGTCTCTTTCATGTCGCCAAAGCCGAGCATGTCCACCACCAGGTTGTTGTAGCCAAAGCTCGACCCGCGCTCGCAGAGCATCAGGCGGTCGTTGCCGGCCTCGTTGAACTTGGTGATGATGTGGCGCATCTCGTGCGGGGCCAAAAACTGCGGCTTCTTGATGTTGATCGCCGCCCCGGTTTTGGCCATCGCGACCACCAGATCGGTCTGGCGAGCCAGAAACGCGGGTAGCTGGATGATATCCGCCACTTCCGCCGCCGCCGCCGCCTGGTGCGGCTCGTGCACGTCGGTGATGATCGGCACGTGGTAGCGCGCCTTGATGTCGGCGAGTATCTGCAGCCCTTTCTCGAGGCCCGGCCCACGATACGAGTGGACAGAGCTGCGGTTGGCCTTGTCGAAACTCGCCTTGAACACGTAGGGCATGGCGAGTGCTGTGGTCGCCTCGACGTAGGCGGCGGCCACCTCATCGGCAAGTTCAGCGGACTCCAGCACGTTCATGCCGCCGAGCAGCATTAGCGGCAGGGAGTTGCCGGCGGTCAGGCCGGCAATGTCGATATGACGCTCCTGGGAAGCCATCGTCGCTCCTTACTCGTGGGGCGCGGCGTGAGCGCGGGTGCGCTGCGCCTTGTGCTCGACCGCAGCGTTAACGAAGCCCGAGAACAGCGGATGGCCGTCGCGCGGCGTGGAGGTGAACTCCGGGTGGAACTGACACGCCACGTACCAGGGGTGATCGGCAAGCTCGACCATCTCGACCAGCGACTGATCCACGCTCTTGCCGGAGATCACCAGCCCCGCTTTTTCGAGTTCGTCGATGAACTGGTTGTTCACCTCGAAGCGGTGGCGATGGCGCTCGACGATCTCGTCACTGCCGTAGGCCTCGCGAGCGCGGCTGCCCGCCTTCAGGTGGCACACCTGGCCGCCCAAGCGCATGGTGCCGCCCAGGTCAGAGGCCGCGTCGCGCAGCTCGATCTTGCCTTCACTATTGAGCCACTCGGTAATCAAGCCGACCACCGGGTGCTGAGTGTCGTGGGTGAACTCGGTGGAGTTGGCATCCGCCCAGCCGGCCACATTACGGGCGTACTCGATCACCGCAACCTGCATACCCAAGCAGATGCCCAGATACGGCACGTTGTTCTCACGCGCAAACTGAGCCGTCTTGATCTTGCCTTCCACGCCGCGCTCGCCGAAACCACCGGGCACGAGAATCGCGTCCTTGCCGGCCAGCCGCTCGGTGCCGTGGCGCTCGATGTCTTCGGAGTCGATGTAGTCGACGTTGACCTTGATACGCCCTTGGATACCGGCGTGAATCAGCGCTTCGTTGAGCGACTTGTAGGCGTCCAAAAGCTCCATGTACTTGCCGACCATGGCGATGCTCACCGACTTCAGCGGGTTGAGCTTGGCATCGAGCACCTTCACCCACTCGGAGAGATCCGCAGGCTCGGCGTCCAGGCGCAGCTTGTCGCAGACGATGTCATCGAGGCCGTGCTCGTGAAGCATCAGCGGAATGCGGTAGATGGTGTCGGCGTCCTGAAGCGGGACCACCGCGCGCTCTTCGACGTTGGTGAACAGCGCGATCTTGCGCCGCTCGCTCTCTTCGAGCTCGACTTCGCTGCGGCAAATCAGGATATCCGGCTGGATACCGATGGAGCGAAGCTCCTTGACGCTGTGCTGGGTCGGTTTGGTCTTGGTCTCGCCGGCGGTCTTGATGTAGGGCACCAGTGTCAGGTGCATGAAGATCGCCCGGCTCGCGCCCTGCTCGCTTCGAATCTGACGAATGGACTCCAAAAACGGCAGCGACTCGATATCGCCGACGGTACCGCCGATCTCGACCAGCGCCACGTCGAAGCCTTCACCGCCGTCGTAGACGCGCTGCTTGATCTCGTCGGTGATGTGCGGGATGACCTGCACCGTCCCGCCCAGGTAGTCGCCGCGGCGCTCCTTGCGCAGCACGTGCTCGTAGACCCGGCCGGTGGTGAAGTTGTTGCCCTGGGTCATCCTGGTACGAATGAAGCGCTCGTAGTGGCCCAGGTCCAGGTCGGTTTCGGCGCCATCCTCGGTGACGAACACCTCGCCGTGCTGGAACGGGCTCATGGTGCCCGGATCCACGTTGATGTACGGATCGAGCTTGAGCATGGTGACCTTAAGGCCGCGGGCCTCTAGAATCGCCGCCAGCGAGGCCGACGCGATGCCCTTGCCAAGAGAGGACACAACGCCGCCGGTCACGAAGATATATCGTGTCATGGAAAACCTGTAAGAACGTGATCAGAAGGCACGGCAGAAAGCCACACCAGGATGGGATGACAGAATACCAGAGCTCGCCCGAAGGCTCAATTTGAACTGGCGGGTCAGCACATCTGGTGCCCCTATCGACAGGTCGCTGGCTAAAGCCTGCTCCTACAGCGGTGTTGCCACCATCACCTTTCGGGACTCCCCGAGCCACGCCATAAAAAACGGGCCGTGTTGCCACGACCCGCATTGATTATTCAAAACGTTACATTAAACGCAGCACTTACACGCCCAAGTAATCCAGCATGCCCTCGGCGGCCTGGCGGCCTTCGTAGATGGCGGTGACCACCAGATCCGAGCCGCGAACCATGTCGCCGCCGGCGAAGATCTTCTCGTTGGTGGTCTGGAAGGCGTACTGACCGTGCTCCGGGGCCTTGACCAGGTTGCGCTCGCAAACGTCGATGCTCGAGCCTTCGAACCAGGGGATCGGGCTTGCCTGGAAGCCGAAGGCGACCACGACGGCATCCGCCGGAATCACTTCTTCGGAGCCGGGCACGATTTCCGGGCGGCGGCGGCCGTTTTCGTCGGCCTCGCCCAAGCGGGTACGTACGACCTTCACGCCTTCCACCTTGCCTTCACCGACCACGGCGATGGGCTGGCGGTTGAAGAGAAACTCCACCCCCTCTTCGCGGGCGTTGGCCACCTCGCGGCGCGAGCCGGGCATGTTCTCTTCGTCGCGCCGGTAGGCGCAGGTCACGCTCGCCGCGCGCTGACGGATCGAGCTGCGGTTACAGTCCATCGCCGTATCGCCGCCGCCCAGCACCACCACGCGTTTGCCTTCCATCGAGATGTAGTCTGCCGGGTCCTTCTCGAAGCCCAGGCGCCGGTTGACGTTGGCGATCAGGAAGTCGAGCGCCTTGTAGACGCCGGGCAGATCTTCTCCGGGAAAGCCGCCTTCCATGTATTGGTAGGTGCCCATGCCGAGGAACACCGCGTCATACTCCTGCACCAGGGTATCGAACTCGATGTCCACGCCGATCTCGACGTTCAAGCGAAACTCGATGCCCATCTCCTCGAACACCGCGCGGCGGCGCTCCATGACGCTCTTTTCGAGCTTGAACTCGGGGATACCGAAGGTCAAAAGCCCGCCGATCTCCGGGTGGCGGTCGAACACCACGGGCTTGACGCCGTTGCGCGCGAGAATGTCCGCCGCGCCCAGGCCCGCGGGACCTGCGCCGATGATCGCGACCTTCTTGTCGGTCCAAACCACCTTCGACATGTCCGGGCGCCAGCCCATGGCAAAGGCGGTGTCGGTGATGTACTTCTCGATCGAGCCAATGGTGACCGCACCGAAGCCGTCGTTGAGCGTGCAGTCGCCTTCGCAGAGGCGATCCTGGGGGCAGACGCGCCCGCACACTTCCGGCAGCGAGTTGGTCTTGTGCGAAAGCTCCGCCGCTTCGATGATGTTGCCTTCCACTACCAGCTGCAGCCAGTTGGGAATGTAGTTGTGTACCGGGCACTTCCACTCGCAGTACGGGTTGCCGCAGTGCAGGCAGCGGTGCGCCTGACTCGCCGCGTCCGTCGGCTTGAACGGTTCGTAGATTTCGGCGAACTCTTTCGCGCGCGTATGCGCCTCTTTTTTCTGCGGGTCCTTACGACCCACGTCGATAAATTGGAAATCGTTGTTCAAACGGTTGGCCATGATCTCTCTCCTCTCGGCGATGGACACATTCGGATTACTGCGGCTGACGCCGAGATTGATCCAGCAGACTTCCCAGACTCGCCGCCTTCGGCTTCACCAGCCAGAAGTGGCGCGCGTAGTCGCTGAAGTCTTCCAAAATGGCTGCCCCGCGCTTGGAGCCGGTCTCGGCCACGTAGGCTTCGATCATCTCGCGCAGGTGGCGGCGGTACGCCTCCATCGCCTCGGTGTTGACCCGGTGAATCTCCACCAGCTCATGGTTGTACTTGTCCACGAAGCTGCGCTCCTCGTCGAGCACGTAGGCAAATCCGCCGGTCATGCCCGCGCCGAAGTTGACGCCGGTTTCACCGAGCACGCAGACGATGCCGCCGGTCATGTATTCGCAGCAGTGGTCCCCCGCGCCTTCGATCACCGCCATGGCGCCGGAGTTACGCACGCCGAAGCGCTCGCCGGCCACACCTGCGGCGTAAAGCGTGCCGCCGGTGGCGCCGTACAGGCAGGTGTTGCCGACGATCGAGGTCTTGTGGCTTTCAAACTCGCTGACCTTCGGCGGCACGATAACGATGCGCCCGCCGTTCATGCCCTTGCCGACGTAGTCGTTGGCGTCGCCTTCGAGATACAGATTAAGGCCGCGCGCGTTCCAGACGCCGAAGCTCTGACCGGCCACGCCGGTGAAGTGGGCGTTGATCGGCGCCTCTTCCAGTCCCTCTTCGCCATATCGCTTGGCGATGGCGCCGGACGAGAGCGCGCCGACACTGCGATCGCAGTTGGTGATATCGAAGCTGAAGTCGCCGCCGGAGCGGTTCTCGATGGCGCTCTTGAGCGCTTCGAGCACTTCCTGGTTTTTCGCGCCCGGGTCGTGAGGCACGTTGCGGCTAACGGTACAGAACTGCGGCGCGTCCGCCGGCACGAAGTCGTTTGTCAACAGCGGCGTCAGGTCGAGCCCGCGCTGCGAGGCGGTGCGCCCTTCCACCACTTCGAGCAGATCGGTGCGGCCGATCAGGTCGGTGAGCTTACGTACGCCCATCATCGCCATCAGCTCGCGCACTTCTTCGGCAATGAAGCGGAAGTAGTTCTTGACCATGTCGACGGTACCGCGGAAGTGCTCGCCGCGCAGGTAGTCGTCCTGGGTGGCGACACCAGTGGCGCAGTTGTTCAGGTGACAAATCCGCAGGTACTTGCAGCCCAGCGCGACCATGGGGGCGGTACCAAAGCCGAAGCTCTCGGCGCCGAGAATCGCCGCCTTGATGACGTCGAGCCCGGTTTTTAGGCCGCCGTCGGTCTGCAGGCGAATCTTGTCGCGCAGGCCGTTGATGCGAAGCGCCTGATGCACCTCGGGCAGGCCCAGCTCCCAGGGGGAGCCTGCGTGCTTGATCGAGGTCAGCGGGCTCGCCGCGGTGCCGCCGTCGTAGCCGGAGACGGTGATCAGATCCGCGTAGGCCTTGGCAACGCCCGTGGCGATCGTACCGATGCCGGGCTCGGAGACCAGCTTGACCGAGACCTGGGCTTCGGGGTTGACCTGTTTCAAATCGAAAATCAGCTGCGCCAAATCCTCGATCGAGTAGATATCGTGGTGCGGCGGCGGTGAAATCAGCGTCACGCCAGGCACGGCGTAGCGCAGCTTGGCGATGATGTCGTTAACCTTGCCACCGGGCAGCTGGCCGCCTTCGCCGGGCTTGGCGCCCTGAGCGACCTTGATCTGCAGCACTTCGGCATTGACCAGGTACGACGGCGTCACACCGAAGCGGCCCGAGGCGATCTGCTTGATCTTGGAGCTTCTGATGGTGCCGTAACGGGCGTGGTCTTCGCCGCCTTCACCGGAGTTGGAGCGCCCCCCGGCTTCGTTCATCGCCTGGGCGAGCGCCTCGTGGGCCTCCGGCGAGAGCGCGCCGAGCGACATGCCGGCGCTGTCAAAACGTGGCAGCAGCTCATCGACAGACTCCACCTCGTCCAGGGCAATGGAATCGCCGGACTGCTTGAGTTTAAGCATGTCACGAATGGTCGCCACCGGGCGCTCGTTCACCTGTTGGGCGAATTTCTTCCACTTGGCGTAGCTGCCTTCCTGCACGGCGGCCTGCAGCGTCATGACCACGTCAGGATTGTAGGCGTGATACTCGTAGCCGTGAACGTACTTGAGCTGGCCGCCCTGGGAGATACCCTTACGCGGCGTCCAGGCGTCTTTCGCAATCAGCGTTTGCTGCATCTGCAGCTCGCTGAAGCCGGCGCCCTGAATGCGCGAGGCCATCCCCACGAAGCAGGTATCCATGATCTCGTCGTTGAGGCCGACCGCTTCGAACAGCATCGAGCCGCGGTAGGAGGCGAGCGTCGAGATCCCCATCTTGGAGAGAATCTTGAACAGCCCCTTCTGCAGGCCCTTACGGTAGTTCTCGCGGGCGTCCGCCGGATTGCCGGTCAGCTCGCCGACGCGGTGCATGTCCGCCATGACCTGATAGGCAAGCCACGGGTAGACCGCCGTGGCGCCCACACCGAAGAGTACCGCCATCTGGTGGGCGTCGCGGGCGTAGCCGGTTTCGACGATGATGTTCGCCATCGGGCGCATGGCAAGACGGCCCAGGTGGCTGTGCACGGCGCCGACGGCGAGCGCGGACTGAATCGGCACTTCACCCTTGGGCAGCTCGGCATCGCTGAGCACCAGCAGCACGCAGCCCTCTTTCACCTGACGCTCGGCCTTTTGGCACAGCGCGTCGACGGCCTGCTTGAGGCTGGTCTCGTCCGGGTTGTAGCCAAGGCTCAGCAGGCAGCTGGCAAACGCCGGATCATCTTGGCTGACCAGCGCGGTGAACTTGCGCGGCGACAGGATCGGCGTGGTCAGAATCAGGCGGTGGGCGTGCTCCGGGGTCGCCTTGAAGACGTTGAGCTCGGCGCCGCAGCAGGTTTCCAGCGACATCACGATCGCTTCGCGCAGCGGATCGATCGGCGGGTTGGTCACCTGAGCAAATTTCTGGCGGAAGAAGTCGGTCAGAAGACGCGGGCGGCTCGACAGCACTGCCATCGGCGTATCGTCCCCCATGGAGCCGACCGCCTCCTGGCCGCTTTCCGCCAGCGGGCGCAGCAGCTGGTCGCGCTCTTCGAACGTCACCTGGAACATCTTCTGCTGCACGTTGAGCGCCTCAGTGTCCATGCTCTGGAAGCGCGCAAGCTCGGTCAGCGCCGACTCTAGATAGCTCGCCTGCTCTTTCAGCCAGCGCTTGTAGGGGTAGGCGGACTTCAGGCGGTTGTCGATGTCGTCGGTATGCAGCACTTCGCCGGTCTGGGTATCGACGGCGAGCATCTGCCCCGGGCCGACGCGGCCCTTGGCCACCACGTCTTCTGGCCTGTAGCCGTAGGTGCCGGTTTCGGAGGCGAGCGTGATGTAGCCGTTTTTGGTCATCACCCAGCGCGCCGGGCGCAGACCGTTACGGTCGAGCATGCACACCGCTTGGCGGCCGTCGGTCATGACCACGCCGGCCGGGCCATCCCAGGGCTCCATGTGCATGGAGTTGTACTCATAAAACGCGCGCAGCTCGGCGTCCATGGTCTCGACGTTTTGCCAGGCCGGCGGCACCATCATACGCACGGCGCGGTGAAGCTCCATGCCACCGGTGAGCAGCACTTCGAGCATGTTGTCCATGCTCGATGAGTCGGAGCCGGTGGTGTTGACCACCTCGTCGAGCTTGACGATGTCCGGCAGCTGCTCGCTTGCGAAGTTGGCCTTGCGCGAGTTCGCCCAGCCGCGGTTGGCCTCGATGGTATTGATCTCGCCGTTGTGGGCGAGTAGACGAAACGGCTGGGCCAGCGGCCAGCGCGGTGCGGTGTTGGTCGAAAAACGCTGGTGGAAAACGCAAATCGCGGTTTCCAGGCGTGAATCATTCAGATCCTTGTAGAACGCCGGCAGATCTTCCGGCATTACCAGGCCCTTGTAGGAGACGACCTCGGAAGAGAGCGAGGCGACGTAGAAGTCCTCCTCCTTCTTCAAGGCCTGCTCGGCGTAGCGCCGCGCCATGAACAGATCAACGGTAAAGTTGGCGCTGTCGCCGGGCTCGACGAAAATCTGTTCGATACGCGGCAGGCAATCGAGCGCCATCGGGCCGCATACGCTCGAGTTGGTGGGCACTTCGCGCCAGCCCAGGCGCTTCAAGCCACGGCTATCGAGCTCGCGCTCCAGCGTCTCGCGGGCGGTTTGCGCGCGCGCGTCGTCATTGGGTAGAAAGATGACGCCCACGGCGAAGTGCTCGCCGGGCTCGATATCCAGAGCTTCTTTTGCGACATCGCGCATGAACCGGGTCGGCATTTTCAGCAGCAGCCCGCAGCCGTCGCCGGTTTTGCCGTCGGCGGCGATACCGCCCCGGTGGGTCATGCAGGTCAGCGACTCGATGGCGGTTTTAAGGAGATCGTGACTGGCTTCTCCTTGCATGTGCGCGATAAGCCCAAAACCGCAGTTATCGCGAAACTCGCCAGGCTGATGAAGACCTTTGTTCATGGGCGTGCCTCTAGTCAAGGTGTTTTACTGGCAGCGAACTTGTGCTTTAATGACGGGTTTTCTTTTTATTCTGACTTGCCTTTCCCGCCCGAGCCCCCTGCTCTTTGGCGTTCGCTGCCGCAGGAAAATGGCCGCTCAGCATAGCCACTTGCCCCTACCTGGCGCAATCGCCCGACCGCACCAAAATTCTCAAAACTCTCGCCAAATCCTGTATTTGCAGTACCAGTCAACCAAAAAACATAGCCCCGTCAACCACTTAAGCTGGCACCTCGCGTAGCCTGCGTGAGCCCGAACGCCACATAGACTTTAGTCTTACAATTCCGCATTTCTCCATGCCGATAACGCATACGGCATACCGATTGGCGCAACTATTGGCTTCACGCATGACCCAAACGCAGAAAACCCGCCACGGTGGCGGGTTTTTGAGAGCGCCGGGCGGCGCCTTTTATCGAGACGAATAAAACAAAGCGGTGCGCTATTCGCTTCGCGGGTAGCGCCGCAGCAGCTCTTCCAGCGTATCCGGCGGCGTCTCGTCGCTGATCACCGCCTCGCCCAAGGCATTTAGCAGTATCAGGCGAAGCCGGGCGTCGACATTCTTCTTGTCCAGGCGCATGCGGCTGAGAAAGTCCTCGACATCCATATTCGCCGGAGCGGCCAACGGCAGCCCGGCGCGCTCGATCGCCGCCCGGGCGCGGGTGAGTGCCGGCTCGTCGATCATGCCAAGCTCGAAGGAGAGCGTGGCCGCCATCGCCATACCGGCGCCGACCGCCTCGCCGTGTAGCCAGTTACCGTAGCCCTGGTGCGCCTCGATGGCGTGACCAAAGGTGTGGCCCAGGTTCAGCAGCGCACGCACGCCCTGCTCGGTTTCGTCCTCGGCGACGATATCGGCCTTGATCTGACAGCTCACCGCGATCGCCTCGCTGACGGCCTCGGCATCCGTGCGGCGAAGCGCGTCCATGTTCTGCTCGAGCCAGCTCAGAAACGCCTCGTCGCGAATCAGTCCGTACTTGATCACTTCGGCAAGCCCGGCGGAGAGTTCGCGAGCGGGCAGTGTGGCCAGCGTGTCGGTATCGATGAGTACCGCGCGGGGCTGGTGGAAGGCGCCGATCATGTTCTTGCCCAGCGGATGGTTGACGCCGGTTTTGCCGCCGACCGAAGAGTCCACCTGGGAGAGCAGCGTGGTCGGCACCTGAATGAACGCCACCCCGCGCTGGTAGGCGGCGGCGGCGAAGCCAACCATATCGCCGATCACGCCGCCGCCGAGGGCGACCAGCGTGCAGCGGCGGTTGAAACCGGCGCTCAGCAGCGCATCCCAGATACGCTCGACCTGCTCGAGGTTCTTGTAGCGCTCGCCGTCGGGTAGCGACAGCGTGCGCACGTCGCACTCGTCGGGCAGAGCGTCGATCAGCGCCTGTAAGTAGAGCGGCGCAATGGTGTCGTTGGTCACCACCATCACTTGGCGCCCCGCCAAATAAGGCGCCAGCAGGCCGGGCTCACTCAACAGAGCGCGGCCGATATGAATGGGGTAGCTGCGCTCGCCGAGCGCCACGTTGAGGGTACGCCGGGCGCTTGCGGTCATGAGGATACCCCGGAGTCGGTGAGCTGGCGGTTTTCCAGCGGGTCGTTCAAGCGCCGCGCGCGACGCAAAATGTCGTTGACCACCGCGCGAGGGCTTCGCCGGTCGGTGCGTACGGTAATGTCCGAGGTCGCGCGGTAGAGCGGGTCACGTAGTAAAAACATGTCCTTGAGCACCTGCTCGCGGTCGACGCGCTGCAATAGCGGGCGGTTCTTGTCGCGGGCGGTGCGCTTGAGCTGCTGCTCGACGGTGGTGAGCAGATACACCACGGTGCCGCGCTCGCGCAGCGCCCGGCGGTTCTCTTCGCGCAGCACCGCGCCGCCGCCGGTCGCCAGCACCACCCCGGAAAGTCTGGTGAGCTCATCGATCATCTGCACTTCACGCAGGCGAAAACCGGGCTCGCCTTCGACGTCGAAAATCCAGGGGATATCCGCACCGCAGCGGTCCTGAATTACGTGGTCACTGTCATGAAAAGTGCGCGAAAGCTCCGCGGCCAGCAAACGGCCGATGGTACTTTTGCCGGCTCCCATCGGGCCGACCAGAAAAAGATTGGGTAAATCCTGCATCAGCGAACCGCCAAACCATCATCGAGTAGTCGTGGAGTAATAAACACTAACAGCTCTACCTTCTCATTGCTCTCCTGGTTGTAGCGAAACAGCCGACCCAAAAGCGGCAGATCGCCCAGAAGCGGCGTTTTAGAGATTTGGCTGAGCTGTTCGGTGGTCAAGATACCGCCCAGCACCACGGTTTGGCCATTGTCCACCAGCACCTGGGTTTCGATCTGGTTGGTATCGATGGGCGGCTCGCCGCCGAATTCGCTTTCGCGGAAACTGTCGTTCTTGATCACCAAGTCCATGATGATGCGGTTGTCCGGGGTGATCTGCGGGGTCACCTCGAGCGAGAGCTCGGCCTCCTTGAACTGAGTGTCCGGATTACCCTGCACGTCCACGCTCTGAAAGGCGCGCTCCTCGCCCTGGCGGATGGTGGCAGTGCGCTGGTTGGCGGTGATGATGCGCGGCTGGGAGATCGTCTGGCTCTTGCCCTCGCTCTCCAACGCTCGAAGCTCGAGATCCAGCAGCACGTCGCCGGAGAGATAGCCGAAGCTGAACCCGGTGCCACCGATCGCCCCGGGCCCAAGATCCACGGCGAGCCCGCCCTGAGCGCGATTGATGCCATTGGGATTGATATCGCGACGAGCGTATTGTCCGGTATCTTCATTGAGCTGGAAACCGCGTGTGCTCGACGCTCCCCAGTTGATGCCAAGCTCACGCGAAGCGGTGTCGCGCGCAATGACGATACGCGCCTCGATCTGTACCTGGCGTACGGCGACGTCGAGCCGATCCAGGGTGGCCACGATTTCGCGAAGCTGGTCGGCGGTGTCCTGTACCAACAATGTATTGGTACGCTGGTCCACGCTGACCCGGCCGCGGTCGGTCAATAGTCCAAAGCCTTCGGCGCCGCGCAAAAGCTGTGCGAAATCCTCGGCGCGGGCGTAGCGCACCTCGATGAATTCGGTCACCAGCGGCGCCAGCGTTTGGCGCTGGTTGCGCGACTCGATCTCCTGGCGCTCGACCTCGGCAAGCTCCCCGGCCGGGGCGATCACGATCACGTTACCCTGCTCGCGGCTCGACAGCCCTTGGCTTTGCAGAATCAGCGCCAGCGCCTGATCCCAGGGCACGTCGTTCAGGTTCAGTGTGACTCGACCTGTGACGCTGTCGCTGGCGACCAGGTTGAGCCCGGTAAATTCGGCAAGCGTGGCCAGCACCGAGCGCACCTCGATGTCCTGAAAGTTGAGGCTCAGCCGGTCGCCGGTAAAGCGCTCATCCGGCCGCTGGGAAAGGGAATCCGCAGGCGTAGCCACGGGCTCGACGTCAACGGTCAACACGCGTCCGCTTTGCGAGGAGAGCAGCGCATACGGCCCCTGAGTTTGTAGCTCGAGCTGGGTACCCGTAGCGGTGGTGCGCGGCGTGATGCGATTGATCGGCGTGGCGAAGTCGGTGACGTCGAGAATCTGGTCGAGCGACGCGGGCAGCGTGACGCCCGGCAGGGTGGCGTTCACCACGCCAAGCCCCGCCTCCTCGACGCGGGCGTTCACCCCGCTCTGGCTGAACGTGACCAGAAGCCGCCCGGCGCCATTGGCGCCGCGGCGAAAATCGATGTCCTCGATTTCCGGCCCGCTGGCGGCGGCAGGTGCCGGGCGCGGTGTCGGTGTAGCGGCGGGAACGCTGGCGGCGCTTACCGTCGACGCTGGCGCGACCGGCGGCTGGGAGCCAATGGCGGTGGGGGTAAGAAATACGCTGAGCCGGCTCGGTGAGGCCGCCGAGCGAAACGTGTGCGCCCCGCTTAAATCGACGATCAGCCGCGTGCGCCCGCCGCCTTCGATGGTGGTAATGCGCTCTACACCGCCTTGCCCCACTGCCTGGCTTCGCTCGGCGAGCCCATTTTGTGTATTGGCCAGATCCAGCGCCAGCCGCGGCGGCGCTTCCAGCGCGTAGCCGGTCAGCTCGCCCGGCGCGCCGTCAAACGAAAGCAGCAGCTCGACCTCGCCCTGAGGCGCGTCACGCACCTCCAGATCGGTCAACAGCGCCGCCGAGGCAAGCGCCGGGCAAGCAAGCAGCGACAGGGCGAGCAGACAAAACGCGGTACGGCGGGCAATGGTGATCATAAACAGGGATGTCCAAATAAACGTCCAACGAAAATGGTTGTTCAACCGCAGTGCTTGAGCGCCTCAAGGCTGCAGCGACAGAGCGGCCGGGCTCGTTTGCCACCCTTGCTGCTCGTCAAGGATGCGCTCGATCAGCGTGACCTCGTCCAGCGTAATGCGGGTAATCTCCCCGTAGTTGGTACCCAAGTGATTGCCTTCGCGCACGGTGACGACGCTGCCGTCCGGCGTTGCGATCAGGGCGACGCGCTGACCGCCCATTTGAAGCGTGCCCACCAGGCGTAGCGACGGGAGTGCAAAGGCCTCCAGCGGCTCTAACGGGCGCTGAGTATCCGGCGCCAGAGCGCTGTTGCGAGTAGCGATTGTCTCACTGCGCGTGAGCCGCTCAGGCGCCAAAAACGGGCTACGCGACTCGCTATATCGATAGTTTAATAATGCAGGCTCGGGAAACGGTTGGGCATCGATGGCCACTGGCACGTTCGGCGCGCGCCGAATCTCGGCAAGCGTGACGTCGAGCTGGTCGAGCATGGCGTCGTTGCAACCACATAGCAAAACGGCCAGCAATAGCGGTAACAGCGCGCGCTGGATCATGGCGCCACCTCTTCGGTTCGAGCCTCGTCGATAAAGGTATAGGTGCGCGCATCCAGCGTTAGCCGCAGCGACTCTCCCGGCGGCTCGATGGCGGTAAGGGTCAAATCGTGCTGGGTCACGATCCGCGCTAACTGGCTGATATCGGCAACGAAGCGGCCCAGCTGGTGGTAGCCGCCGCGCACCTGGATATCCAGAGGATGCTCGATGTAGTGCTCGTTGGCCACCGGCGCGCCGAGGCGAATCACCTCGATGGTAAGACGATTATCCACCGCCGCATCGCTGATGCTGTCCAGCAGCGACGGAATCTCGACATTGGTCGGCAGCATCGCGCGCATGCGCTCCATATGACCGCCAAGGGTTGCCAACTGGCTTTGAACGTTGGGCAAGAGTGCCACTTCCGAGGCCTTGACGCGGTAGTCGCTCAACAGCCGCGCTTCCTCGCGTTTGGCTTCGGCAAGGCCGGCGCGTTTTTCGCTCACCTGCCAAGTCATTAAGGCCCCAAAGGCGACGGCAAACACTAGCACCACGCACAGCGCCTTCAAAAAAATCGGCCAACCGCCCGCCTCTTTTAGATCGAGACTTTGCATCTCGACTTCCTTGAGGCGCTGCCACTCTTGGCGCGCCCGAGCTTTGCTCATCACTGGGCGGTCTCCTCGGTCGTCGCACTGGCCTCAACGGTATGTAGCGTTTGCATCATATCGAAGCGAAAACGCCGCCCCTGCTCGTCCGGCGCGCTGGTGACTTCCGACAGCACCGGTACCGCGAAGCCCGGCACGCGGGCCAAGCGGCGAAGCTGCTCGGAAACCTGGCGCTCGTCGTTGGCCGTTGCCGTCAGGCTCACCCGCGGGCCTTCGCGGCTGAGCTCTTCGTAGACCACGCCGTCGGTCAAACTGGCCGCCAGCGCATTGAAGAGCTCGACGGTATCGATGCGCTCATTTTGCAGCGTATTGAACAGCGCGAGCTGCTGGTTGAGCTGAGCGACATCCTCCTGGTAGCGCTTGACGTCTTCGATCTGCTGATCGAGCTGCTCGATGTGGCGGACGATATAGTCATTTCGTATCGCCTGTTCATCGAGCTCCTGCTGATAGATCAGCGAAACGCCAAGGGCTACCAGAATGCCCATCGCGAGCGACAGCGCCAGCACGCCGTAGAACTGTTTGGTGCGCCTCTCCCGGCGCGCTTCGCGCCAGGCCAGCAGATTGATATTGATGTTCACTGGCTCACCTTCATGGCAAGCCCACAGGCGGTGAGCATCGCCGGCGCGTCGCTGGTAAGCCCTTTGACATTGATTCGTGGGCGCAGCTTCATGCGCTGGAACGGATTGGCCTGAGTCACCGTGAGGTCGTTCTCCTGGGCGATGCGCTCGGCAAGGCCCGGAATCACGCTCGACCCGCCAGCCAGTACCAGGTGCTCCACGCGCCGCTTACGCCCAGCGGTGTAGTAAAGCTGCAGCGAGCGGCCTACCTGCTGCACGACGGTGTCGATGAAGGGATTGAGCACGCTATCCTCGTAGTCGTCCGGCAGCCCGCCACGTTTTTTGGCGAGCCCCGCTTCTTCGTTGGTCAACTCGTAGCGCTCGCGAATGGTATCGGTAAGCTGGCGCCCCCCATAAACGGTGTCGCGACTGTAAATGATGCGCCCATTGTCGAGTACATGAAAAGCGTTCATGTTCGCGCCCAGGTCCACCAGCGCCATGTTCGCCTTCGCTTCCTCGGCCACGTTGAGCTGACGCCGTAGCTCGCTGAATACGCGCTCCACGGCGAAGGTTTCGACATCAACCGCCGCGGGCTCGAGCCCTGCCTGCATTAAGGTGTCGGTAAGCTGGCTGACGTCACTCTGACGACACGCCACTAAAATCACCTGCTGCTGATTTTCGTCACCGGGGACCGGTCCTAGACACTGAAAATCGAAGGCCACCTCATTGAACGGAAACGGAACGTGGCGGTCGTACTCATCTATGATTCGAGCCTCTATTTCGTCTTCGCCAAGAGAGGCAGGGTACGTAATGAGACGGGTGATCGCCGCACTCGCCGGTATTGCCACGGCGGCCTTGCGAGTTGAAGGCTTGGCGTGTTCGACGGCGGCTCGAAGTACCCGAGCTACATCGTTGATATCGCGGATACGCCGCTCCACCACTGCGCCTTCCTTAAGCGGGCGAACGGCGTAGCTTTGTACCTGGTAGTTGGTATCCAGCTGTTTAAGCTCTAAAAGCTTAACGGTGGCCGAGGTAATATCGACCCCGATCAATCCCTTTCCAGACGTTGATAGGCGCATGGGATCCCGTTTGGTTTTATCGTTTTACCGAGCGTGTAGCGAGGTTACCTTATTTTTAACAGCGCGACACGTTAAGACCAACAAGGCATATCAACACTGGTGGCCGATGGATAGGCTTCTTATAATGGTGCCCAATTGCGCAATACGGCGAGTTGGACGCCGTACCTCTTTTATCTCCACGGGTGCCCTCTGTTCATGACGTTTTTACGAACCCTTCTCGTGTCACTGTTCTCCGCGGTGGTTGCCCTCGTGGGCGCCACGGCGCTGGCCGTGATCGCCGCTGCTATCTACTTTTCGCCCGGGCTTCCCGATGTCCGCCAACTGCAGAATTTCGAGCTCCACACCCCGCTTCGCATCTTCACCAACGATGGCAAGCTGATTGGCGAGTTCGGTGAAGAGCGACGTATGGTGGTGGATTACGACGAAATCCCTCAGAACATGATCAATGCATTGATCGCCGCCGAGGACTCGAGCTTCTTCGAGCACGCAGGCGTCGACCCGCGAGGCTTGGCTCGCGCCGCGGTGGAGCTTGCCAGTAGCGGCGGTGCAATCCAGTCCGGCGGCTCGACCATCACCATGCAGGTCGCGCGTAACTACATGCTGACGCTGGATCAGACCTTCACGCGCAAGATTCGCGAGATCCTGCTCGCGCTGCAGATGGAGCAGGTGCTCTCCAAGCAGCAGATCTTCGAGCTCTACGTGAACAAGATCTTTCTGGGCAACCGCGCCTACGGCATCGCTACCGCCGCGGAAACCTACTACGACCGCCCGCTCTCCGAGCTAACGCTTGCCGAAACCGCGATGATCGCCGGCCTGCCCAAGGCGCCATCGGCGTTCAACCCGCTGGCCAACTCCGAGCGCTCTTTGATCCGCCGCAACTGGATCCTGTTTCGCATGCGCGAGCTGGGCTATATCGATAACGACACCTACCAGGCCTCGGTGCAGGAGCCCGTTACCGCGCGTCGTCACTATACGCAAACCGAAGTGGACGCCTCCTACGTTTCGGAAATGGCGCGCCAGTTCGCCGTCGAGCGCTTCGGCGACACCGCCTACACCGGCGGCTACCGCATCTATACCACCATCGATAGCGAGCTCCAGCCCGCCGCACGTCAGGCGCTGGCCGATGGTCTGATCGAGTACGACCGCCGTCACGGCTGGCGCGGACCGGAGCAGAGCGACATCGCCGCGAGTCTGGTCGAAGCCCAGGAGCAGACCACGACCCAAGGGCTCGAGGAAGAGCTTTCCGAGTCGCCGGAAATTCGCCAGACCGCGCGTCAGGCCGCTGAGCGCAGCCAGACCGAGATCGAAGGCATCGACGGCGACGTCTCCAACTGGCTTCAGGTACTCGAGCGCACGCCCAACTACGGGCTATTGCAGCCGGCCATCGTGGTCGAAAGCAGCGGCCGCGAAATGCAGGTGCTGACCCGCGACCGTGAGCTTAGAACCATTGGCTGGGACGGCCTGAACTGGGCCCGCCAGTACCTGAGCCCGCGAAGCCGCGGCGGCGAGCCCGGTAGCGCCGATCAAATCGCCGTGCGCGGCGACCTGATTCGCGTAGTGGAAAGCGACGACGGCTCAGTGCGTCTTTCCCAGCGCCCGGACGTCGAGGGATCGCTGGTGGTGCAGGACCCGCGCACCGGCGCCATTCTCGCGCTGCAGGGCGGCTTCGATTTCAACGCCAGCAAGTTCAACCGTGCCATTCAGGCTCAGCGCCAGTCCGGCTCGATCTTCAAGCCGTTCATCTATCTCGCCGCGCTCGACGACGGCGGCATGACCGCGGCCAGCGTGGTCAACGATTCGCCCCTGGTGGTCGATGACGGCAGCGACTCGCTGTGGCGGCCGATGAACTCGAGCCGCGACTTCCAGGGCCCGATGCGCCTGCGCCCGGCTCTGGCCCGCTCGCGCAACCTGGTCACCATCCGGGTGCTGCAGTCGATGGGCATCACCCCGACCATCAACTATCTGGAAGGCTTCGGCTTCTCGGTGGACCGCCTGCCGCGCGGGCTGTCGCTGGCACTCGGCAGCGCAAGCCTTACGCCGATGGAGATGACCAACGCCTACGCGGTCATCGCCAACGGTGGTTTTCAGGTCTCGCCCTGGTTCATCGAGCGCGTCACGCGTAACGACGACCGCGACATTATCGACGAGGCCACGCCCAGCATCGCCTGCGCGAGCTGCGCCGAGGGCCAGCAAAGCGTCGAGATCGACGGCAAGAGCTACCCCATCGCCAAACGCGTGGCCGACCCGGCGGCGGTGTACATCCTGCGCGACATGCTGCGCGACGTCATCACCTCGGGCACCGGGCGCGCCGCGCTCAGCCTCGATCGCGACGATATCGTTGGCAAGACCGGCACCACCAACAACCAGCGCGACGCCTGGTTCGCCGGCTTCAACAGCAATTTGGTGACCACGGTGTGGGTGGGCAAGGACAGCAACGAAACCACCGCCGAGTACGGCGCCAGCGCCGCCCTGCCGATCTGGATCGACTTCATGGGTCAGGCCCTGGCAGGTACGCCGTCGGCGCTGCCGGAGCGTCCGAGCAACGTGGTGACCGCGCGGGTCGATCCGGACAACGGCCGCCGGCTCTACGACAATCAGTCCGGCGGCATTTCAGAGCTGTTCCGCGAAGGTAACCTGCCCTCCTACCAGGCGCGCACGGTAAGCCGCGAGTTCGAGGAAGCGACCGGCTCCCAGGGCTCCGGCGCGGCGGAATCGATCTTCTAACGCTCGCTTGTCTTGCAAGAAGACGCTCTGAACGAAACGCCCTAAACGAAAAAGCCCGGAACGCCATGGCGTTCCGGGCTTTTTTATGGCGCTAACCTGGGGGCGATCACGATGTGACCGGGTGCGCCTCGCGGCGGCTCGCCAAATAGTTGGCGCCGATCACCGCCGCCATCACCACCACCCCGGTAAGCTCGGTCCAAAAACTTGGATAGAACACGCCAAAGATCGCTGCGCCGATGGCGATGCGCGCCAGCCAGTTCATCCGCGTGAACAGGTATCCTTCGAGCGAAGCAGCGAAGGCGCACAGCGCGAAGATCGCGATGATCGCGTTCCAGATCACCACCGGTACCGGACCGCCAATAATGATCTCCGGGTTGAAGACCATGAACAGCGGAATCAGGTAGAGGCCCTTGGCGAACTTCCAGGCCTGAAAGCCGGTTTCCATCGGTTTGCTGCCGGCGATCGCCGCCCCGGCGAAGCCCGCCAGCGCAATCGGCGGGGTCACGTTGGAGTCCTGGGAGTACCAGAACACCACCAGGTGCGCGATCAGAAGCGGCACGCCGAACTCATTGGTCAAGGCAGGCCCCACCAGCACGATCAGTACGATATAGCTTGCGGTCACGGGAAGGCCCATGCCGAGTACCAGGCTCGCCAGCAGCACCATGACCAGTGCCAGCACCAGGTTACCGCCGGAGAACGCGAGCATCATCGACGAGAACTTGAGCCCGAGCCCGGTCAGCCCCACCACGCCCACGATGATCCCTGCCACGGCGCAGGCCATCGACACCGCCACGGCGTTACGCGCGCCCAATTCAAGCCCTTCGACCAGTTTGGTCAACCCCGACCAGACGACCGCTTTGGTGCGCTCAGCCGTTACGGGCTGGCCCTGGCCGGGGGCGACGAAGAAATACCAAAGCGCGTAGCGAATCACCGCGACCGCCACCATGGTGATGACCGCGTAATACCCCACCCGCATCGGTGACAGATTCAGCACCAACAGCCACACCAGCACCCCCAGCGGCAGCAGAAAGTGCCAGCCATCCTTCATCACCTGGCGCATCTTCGGAAGCTCCGAGCGCGGCATGCCCTGCATGCCCTGCTTGAGCGCGATGATATGCACGAACAGGTAGACCGTGGCGAAATACATGATCGCCGGCAGGATGCTGATCTTGACGATCTCCAGATACGGCGTGTTGGTGTACTCGGCGATCAAAAAGGCGCCGGCGCCCATCAGCGGCGGCATGATCTGCCCGCCGGTCGAGGCAGCGGCTTCGATACCGCCGGCCTGCTTGGGCTTGTAGCCCAGCTTTTTCATCAGCGGAATGGTGAAGGCGCCGGTGGTCACCACGTTGGCGATGGCGCTGCCAGAGATCGAGCCCATGCCCGCCGAGGCGAGCACGGCGGCCTTCGCCGGGCCGCCGCGCTGGCGCCCGGTGGCGGCGTAGGCCATATCGATGAAGAAACGCCCCGCCCCGGTGCTCTCGAGAAAAGCACCGAACAGCACGAAAATGAAGATGTAGGTCGCCGCCACCCCGAGCGGCAGCCCGAAGATGCCTTCTTGGCCGAGATAGAGCTGCCCCGCGACGCGGTCCAGCGTATAGCCGCGGTGGGAGAGAATGCCCGGCAGCCATTCGCCAAGCCAGGGCAGCTCGCCCCGGGGGCCGGCGAGGGCGTAGATAATGGCGATCAGCCCGATGATGGTCATCCCAAACCCCACCGCGCGGCGGCTCGCCTCCAGCACCGTGACGGTCGCGATCATCGCCACGATGATGTCGGTCTGGTTCCAGAACCCGGCGCGGTTGATGATCTCATCGAGAAAGAACACCAGATAGCCGCCGGTGATCAGGGCACCGGCAAAGCAGACGGCATCGAGCGCCCAGCCGAGCGCCCCGCGTTTGCGGTCCGGGCCGAACACCGGAAACATCAAAAACGCCAGCAGCATGACCAGCGCCAGGTGAATGCTGCGCTGGTAGAAAAGCCCGAGCGGCTGAATGCCCGCCGAATAGAGCTGAAAAAGCGACAGGGCGACCGCGACCAGCGTGATCGCCCAGAGTGCGGCGCGAGGCTGAATCGCGTTGGCACCCGGCATGACCACCGGCGGTTGAGTGGATTCGCTCATGGAGTCCTCGAAGCGTTAAAAGAGCTGCATTAGAAAAATGGCGTTGGAAGATCTTCGTACTAAAACCAGCATACTCAAACCAGGGAAGGTTCGAGTACACAGGGTCAATCGGCGTTGGCGCTTGAAGACGGTGCTAGCTCGACCGTCACGCGCTCACCGGCGGCGCGCTCGCTGATACTCGAAGGCTCATGCTCACCGTCAGGCCAGACGATGCGGTGGTTGACCGCTAGGGCACCCGCGCGCAGCAGGTAACGATTGCCTGGCACCGGCTCATCGATGGCGTTGATCCAGTAGCCGCCCTCGCCGTCGGAGACCTGCTCGCCGCGGCCCGCGATATGACCAAGTCCCGCGGCGAAGTCCGGCTGGTGGCTGCGCTCGAGCACCATCTGCCCCTGTTGATTGCGATAGCAGTCGAGCACGGTGAAGTGTGCCACCGAATGGTTCCAGGCCATACACCAGCGCCCGTCTTCCACAACGGTGTCATCGATCAACACCTCACCCGACTCACTGGTCACCACCAAACGCGCCGGCGCCTGTCCCCAGGCGCCGGCGTGCGGCAGTGTCATCAGTGAAAGCGCTATCAGCGGTAGAGTGGACCACTGCATGATCAGACGCCTTTTAAACGATCGTTAAGAGTAAGCGTTAAGGGAGTGATCAAGGACGCAGGCGGTCGGGAATCTCGACACCGGTTTCCTCGAAGTAGCGGATCGCGCCGGGGTGCAGCGGCACCGGGGTGGACTCCATGGTGAACTCCACGGTGGTGTCGTTGGCTGCCGGGTGAACGGCGATCAGCTCGTCGGTGTGCTCGAACAGAAGCTGGGTGAGCTGGTAGGCGAGCTCTTCATCCATGTCCGCGTTGACCACCAGCACATTAGGAATGCCGATGGTCTGCACCGCTTCGTCCATACCGTCGTAGAGGCCGGCCTCCAGCTGGTAGGGGGCGAACACCGCCTCCTCTTCCTGAGCGTTGGCGATCTCTTCATCGGTCAAGCTGATCAGGCGGATGTCACGGGTCGCCGCCAGGTTCATGATCGAGCTGGTGGGCGGGCCCACGCTCCAGAAACCGGCGTCGATGTCGCCGTCGCGGATGGCGTCGGCGGTTTCGTTGAAGTTGAGCCGCTGAGCGGTGAAGTCGTCGTAGCTAATGCCGTTGGACTCGAGCACGGCGCGGGCGTTGAGCTCGGTGCCGCTACCCGGCGCACCCACCGATACGCGCTTGCCGGCCAGATCATCGATGCCCTGAATGTCGGATTCCGCTAGCACGACAAGCTGCACGGCGTTGGGGTAGATCGAGGCCAGCGCCCGGGTGTTCTCGACCTGACGGCCTTCGAAATCGCCGGTGCCGGTGTAGGCCTGGTAGACGGTGTCGGCAAGCGCTGTCGCCATGTCAGCATCGCCGCGCATGATCAGGCCCATGTTCTCGACCGATGCGCCGGTTACCTCTGCCGTGGCCTGGGCACCTTCGATGTGGTTGTTGATCATCTCGGCCAAACCGCCGCCGATCGGATAGTAGACGCCGCCGGTTCCGCCGGTGGCGATCGAAAGCTGCTGGGCACTGGCGGGTAGCGCCATGGCTAGCATGGTCGTGGCGACTGCGTATTTTAGCGTTTGCATGAGCGTTGCCTCTATCCTTGTGGGAGCGTTATTGACGTTTAAATCAAGGCGGTATCAACGGCGTCGGTCACTGGAAACGGTTGTTCACAGAACATGCCTTTCACCTAACCGTTTACTCGACGTTAGCACGGTTTTAAATCGAACGTTAATGGGACGATAGTGCCATGCCCAAAGCTCACTGCCGGCGTTTTTAAAACGTTTTCGCTCTTGAAAGCGTTTTAAAGACGCGCCTGTCATGCTAAATAATCGAGATTAACGGATAATGACCGCCATTTATCAAAAGCGGCCAACACCGATACAGGATACGCGATGGATACCTCCCTGCCCCGGCCTAACCTGGCCATCAGCGCCTACCGCGATTTGAAGCGTGACATCATTCGCGGGCGCTATCATGCGGGCGAAAAGCTGTTGATGAGCCGCCTAAAGGAGCACTACGGGCTGAGCACCGGCCCGCTGAGAGAGGCGCTTTCCCAGCTGGTAGCCGACAGGCTGGTCATCGCCATTAGCCAGCGCGGCTACCGCGTCGCCCCCATGTCGCTTTCTGAGCTGCGCGATATTTACGACGCTCGCGCCCAGCTCGAAGGGTTGGTGCTGAAACTGGCCATCGAGCGCGGCGACGACGACTGGGAAGCCGAGGTGCTGGCCACCGCCCACCGCCTGGGTAAGGTCACCGACGTAAGCTCCCCGGAGGCGCTGCTGGACACTTGGGATGCGCGCCACCAGGCGTTTCACACCGCGATCGCCAGCGGCTGCAACTCCCCCCACCTTCTGCAAATGCGCGAAACTCTTTTCAGCCAGGTAGAGCGCTATCGCCACCTTTGGCTCAAGCAGACGGTGATGTCATCAACGGCGCTTGCACAAAAACACGACGAACACAGCGCACTGGTCGAGGTCATTCTGGCCCGCGACGCCGAACGCGCCGCAGTCATGATGCGCGATCACCTGATGACGCCGGTGCCGATCATCACCGATCTGCTGCGCGAGCGTGGCATCGACTAGCTTTTCTTCAACTAACGTCGTCGTTTTATAAAAATGTAGATATTTTTTCGCATCAGCGATACATTGGACGCATCTATCAGGAGGGCTATTGCCATGTCACGCTTCAACTGGGACGACCCGCTGCTGCTCGAACAACAGCTTACCGACGAAGAGCGCCAGATCCGCGACGCCGCGCACGACTACTGTCAGGAAAATCTTCAGCCTCGCGTGCTGAGCGCGTTTCGCGAAGAGCGCTTCGATCGCGACATCATGTCCGAGATGGGCGAGCTTGGCCTACTGGGCGCGACGGTTGCCGAAGAGTACGGCGGTGCCGGCGTCAATCACGTTGCCTACGGGTTGATCGCCCGTGAAGTGGAGCGCGTCGATTCGGGCTATCGCTCGGCGATGAGCGTGCAGTCGTCGCTGGTGATGTACCCCATCGAAACCTACGGCAGTGAAGAGCAGAAGAAAAAATATCTGCCCAAACTCGCCACCGGCGAGATGGTCGGCTGCTTCGGCCTGACCGAGCCGGACCACGGCTCCGACCCGGGCTCGATGATCACTCGCGCTGAAAAGGTCGACGGCGGCTACCGCCTGACCGGCGCCAAGATGTGGATCACCAACAGCCCGATCGCCGACATCGCCGTGGTGTGGGCCAAGTCAGCCGCCCACGAAAACCAGATTAAGGGGTTCATCGTCGAGCGCGGCACGGAAGGCTTCTCCACACCCAAAATCGAAGGCAAGGTGTCGCTTCGCGCCTCGATCACCGGCGAGATCGTGCTGGATAACGCTTTCGTGCCGGAAGAGAACCTGCTGCCGAACGTCAGCGGCTTGAAAGGCCCCTTCGGCTGCTTGAACAAGGCACGCTACGGCATTGCCTGGGGCGTGATGGGCACCGCCGAGTTCTGCTGGCACGCCGCGCGCCAGTACACGATGGATCGCAAGCAGTTCAACCGCCCGCTCGCCGCCAACCAGCTGATTCAGAAAAAGCTCGCCGATATGCAGACCGAAATCACCCTCGGCCTTCAGGCGGCGCTGCAGGTCGGCCGGCTGATGGACAACGGCAGCTGGACGCCGGAAATGGTCTCGCTGATCAAGCGCAACAACTGCGGCAAGGCGCTGGACATCGCCCGCCTGTCGCGGGACATGCACGGCGGCAACGGCGTCTCCGACGAGTACGGCGTTATTCGCCACATGGTGAACCTGGAGTCGGTCAACACCTACGAGGGCACCCACGACGTGCACGCGCTGATTCTGGGCCGCGCTCAGACCGGTCTGCAGGCGTTCTTCTAAGCCGCCTTGCGCAAGGAGTGTTTATGAGCGATGCGCCCACCCCGCTCAAAGGCGTCAAGGTGCTCGATCTCTCCCGCGTGCTCGCCGGCCCCTGGTGCGGGCAGACGCTGGCCGATCTTGGCGCCGACGTCATCAAGGTCGAGCGCCCGGTCAAAGGTGATGATACCCGCCACTGGGGGCCGCCCTGGCTCGGTGACAGCTTCGAGTCCGCCTACTACCTGTGCGCCAACCGCGGCAAGCGCTCGGTGACGGTGGACATGGCCGCCCCCGAAGGCCAGGCCTTGATCAAAACCCTGGCTGAAGGCGCCGATGTCGTCGTGGAAAACTTCAAGGTCGGCGGGCTCAAGCGCTACGGGCTCGATTTCGAGAGTTTGAAAGCGCTCAATCCGGGGCTGATTTATTGCTCGATCACCGGCTTTGGTCAGCAGAGCCCCTACGCGCACCGCGCCGGCTACGATTTCATGATCCAGGCGATGGGCGGATTGATGAGTCTGACCGGCCAGCCGGACGAGGTACCCGGCGGCGGCCCGGTCAAGGTAGGCGTGGCGATCACCGATCTGTTCACCGGGCTCTACGCCACCAACGCCATTCTCGCCGCGCTGTACGCCCGCCGTGACTCAGGCCAAGGCTGCCATATCGATCTTTCGCTGATGGACGTTCAGGTCGGGGTATTGGCCAACCAGGCCACCAACTACCTGACCTCGGGCCGCGTGCCCGAGCGTCTGGGCAACGCCCACCCCAATATCGTGCCCTACCAGGCCTTCGCGACCCTCGATGGCCATATCATCGTCGCGGTGGGTAACGACGAACAGTTCAGGCGCTTTTGTCAGGTCATCGAGCAGCCCGGTCTTTGTGATGATCCGCGCTTTGCCACCAACGGCGCGCGGGTGGCGAACCGAGAGGAGCTAGTGCCGCTTCTAGAGGCCACGCTCGCGCTGCGCTCGATCGACGAGTGGCTGGCGGCGCTGGAAGCAGTCGGCGTGCCCTGCGGGCCGATCAACACCCTCGACCGGGTATTCGAGGATGCCCACGTCAAGGCGCGCGGACTCAGAAAGACCTTTGCTCACCCTCAGGCCGGCAGCGTCGACCTGGTCGCCAACCCGGTGCGTATCGACGGCCGCTCGACCACGGCACCCACCGCGCCGCCGCTTCTGGGGCAGCACACCGACGACGTGCTGGAAGAAATCGGCATCACTGCGCAGCAGCGCGAAGCGCTTTACAAGGCGGGCATCATCTAGCCCCGCCGCTCACCGCCCCTCTACTTTTCGATTCCCCTTGTTCGACGCCCGCTCAGGGCGTTTTTTTGTTCGCGCGTCGGTCAACGCAATATTGAAAATAATTGTTAAACGAGCGTTAAAAGCATAACGCCGGACATGTACGGACTCCTATACTGATACTAAACTACCAAGAACTAAGCTTAAAACACTAGAAAAATGGCGCATCAAAAGCGCGCTAGAAACTAAGAAATCAAGGGTTTGTGGAGGATGTTTCATGGGTAACTGCGCTCGCGTACAGGGGCACTGTAATCGGTGTGAAGGGGAGTTGCCGTTCGAATTCACCATGGCGTTCCAGCCAATCGTGGATATTTCCCAAGCGCAGATTACCGCTTACGAGGCATTAGTGCGCGGGGTGAATGGAGAATCGGCCTACAGCATCCTCTCGAAAGTTACCGATGACCTTCTTTACCGCTTCGACCAAGCCTGCCGCGTGCGGGCGATCGAAATGGCCAGCGCGCTGAATATGCCGGCCAGCCTTTCTATCAATTTTCTCCCCAACGCGGTTTACGAGCCCCACGCCTGCATTCAGGCCACACTCGAGGTATCACGGCGGGTAGGCTGGCCGGCCAATCGGCTGATATTCGAAATCACCGAAACCGAGCGTGTAAAGGATCGCCAGCACCTCTCCGACATCATCGACGCCTACCGCAGTATGGGCTTTGAAACTGCGCTAGATGATTTCGGCAACGGCTACGCCAATCTCGATCTTCTTACCGAGCTTGCCCCCAATAAGCTAAAAATCGATCGCGAGATCGTCATGCACTGCGATAGCGACCTGCGGCGCCAGGCAATTTTGAAGTCAGTCATTACCCTTGGCCGAGAGCTTGGTACGACGTTGATCGCCGAAGGAGTCGAAACCGAAGCCGAAGCGCTGTGGCTTGCCCGCGCTGGCATTATGCGCCAGCAAGGCTATTTTTATGCCAAGCCTGCCATTAATTCATTGGGTGAGGATCTGTCGCCGCGACTTGCGGCCTTGCGAGCCAAGGCGCTTGCACTTGCAACTCCCGAGGCAGTGAATGCTTGATCTTTCGACCGACCAACTACAAGAAAAGGTCAGACGCTCCCAACGCAACGCCTGGAGCGTTCTTAGCAGTGCCCCTATCGGCATCTGTATCACCAACCCGCAGGGCCATTTCGAGCTGGTCAACCCCGCTTTCTGTGCTTTTTTTGGCTACCTTCAGGAGGAGTTGATCGGCCAGCACTTTATCATGCTGCTCTCGCCGGAAAGCCAATCCTTTGCCTGCGCCCAGTATACCGAGTTTCTTGGTGGCACGGAGATGATCGAGGCCCGCCAGGAGTGGACAGTTTACTGCAAAAACGGCGAGCAGCGCACCGTGTTGACGGAGGCCGCAAAAGTCGAGGGCGACGACGATCAGCAGCACAAGGTCACCTTTGTCATCGACATCACCGAGCGCAAGAAGCTCGAAGAGCGCCTGCAGGAAGCCAACAGCCGGCTCGATCACTTGGCCAGCCACGACGGGCTCACGGGATTAATGAACCGTCGCGCGGGGCTTTGTCAGCTTGAAGAGGAGCTCAAGCGCTGCCGGCGTTACGGCGGCGAGCTAAGCGTGGTGCTGTTCGACCTGGACAGTTTCAAATCGATCAACGACACCTACGGCCACGCCACCGGCGATACCGCACTCGCCGAGGTCACGGCAACGATCGCCCACGCCCTTCGCGATACCGACCTGCAGGTGCGCCTGGGCGGCGAAGAGTTCCTTATCATCATGCCGGAAACCGGCAGTGACGAGGCGCACATCGCCGCCGAGCGCCTGCGCGCAATCATCGAGGAGCGCCGCTTTACGCCTCACCAGCTGGCGATCACGCTTTCGGCCGGCGTCGCCAGTACGCCCGCTACCTGTGCTGAGCAGCTCATCGAGAGCGGCGACCAGGCCATGTATCTTGCCAAAGCCAGCGGGCGCAACCAGGTACGCCTTGCCTGACGACGTGTAAATATCGGCACTTGCGTACTATGCTGTCCTCACACCCGTTATTTTTGCTCAACGCAAGAGGACCCTGCTATGACGAGTAATGCCGAGCTTAACGCGCTAAAGCAGAAATACGTCGCCGCCGGCGCCGCAAGCCCCGCCACCGCCTTTGCCGCCCGCGCTGAAAACGCCGAAATCTGGGATGCCGACGGCAACCGCTTCATCGATTTTGCCGGCGGTATTGGCGTACTCAACATTGGCCACCGCCACCCCAAAGTGGTCGCCGCGGTCAAGGATCAGCTCGACAAGGTCATGCACACTTGCCAGACAGTCATGCCCTACGAGGGCTACGTCAAGGTCGCCGAAAAGCTTAGCCACGTGGTGCCGGTGCGCGGTCACGCCAAGGTCATGCTCGCCAACTCCGGTGCCGAGGCGCTCGAAAACGCGGTCAAGATCGCGCGCGCGGCGACCAAGCGCGACAACGTGATCTGCTTTGACGGCGGCTACCACGGCCGTACCTTCTACACCATGGCGATGAACGGTAAAGTCGCGCCTTACCAGACCGATTTCGGCCCGATGCCCGGCACCGTTTTCCGCGCGCCCTACCCGGTGCCCTCCCACGGCATCAGCGAAGAGGAAGCCATCCGCGGGCTGATGATGACGCTCAAGACCGACGCCGGCCCGGCCAATACCGCCGCCATCGTGCTCGAGCCGGTGCTCGGTGAAGGCGGTTTCTACCCGGCACCCGCCTCGTTTTTGAAGCGCGTGCGCGATATCTGTGACGAGCTCGGCATTCTCATGATCGTCGACGAAGTGCAGTCCGGCTTTGGCCGTACCGGCAAGCTCTTCGCCATCGAGCACAGCGGCGTCGAGCCGGACATCATGACCATGGCGAAAAGCATGGCCGACGGTATGCCGATCTCAGCCATCGTCGGCACCGACAAGGTCATGGACTCTTCCGGCCCCAACTCGCTGGGCGGCACCTACACCGGCAGCCCCACCGCCTGCGCCGCAGCGCTTGCCGTGCTCGAGGTCTTCGAGGAAGAGAACATTCTGGAAAAGAGCCGGGCACTGGGCGACAAACTGGCTCAGCGCTTTGGCCAGTGGCAGGAAAAATTCGACTGCGTCGCCCACCCGCGCAACATGGGCGCGATGGCCGCTTTCGAACTGGTATCCAATAAAGCCGAAGGCGCCCCCAACCCGGACCTGGCCGGTGCGCTGTGCAAGAAAGCACGCGAAAAGGGGCTGATCCTGCTCTCCTGCGGCCTCTACGGCAACACCATCCGCTTTCTAATGCCGGTCACCATCGACGACGCAGTGCTCAACGAAGGCCTCGACATCATCGAGGCCTGCCTGGAATCGCTGACCTGAATGCTGGTTCGATGAATAAAAACGCCGCCCCTTGGGGCGGCGTTGTTGTTTTGTGCCCTACACTACACCGCGCTCAACCTGTCATGTAACGCGGCAACCACAGCGCAAGCTCCGGCCAGACGCTGATGATGATGGCCGCCAGGCACATGAGTAAGAAAAACGGCAGCGACGCCAGCGCCACGCGGCCAATGCTCTCCCCGGTCAAGCTCTGCAAAACGAAGAGATTAAAACCGACCGGCGGCGTGATCTGACCAAGCTCGATCATGATGATCAAAAAGATACCGAACCAGATCGGATCGAAGCCGGCCAGCAGCACGATTGGCAGCGTAATCGGCAGGCTCATGACCGTGATCGAAATCCCGTCCAGAAAGAGCCCCAGCGCGATATAGAAGATCGCCAGCGCTACCAAAAGCATCGTTGGGCTAAAGTTCTGCGCCGCAATCCAACTGGCGAGCTCGCGCGGCAGGTGCAGATAGCCCATCGCCGTGGAAAGCAGCGTTGCCGTGATCAACAGGCTGCACACCATGATCGACGTGATCAGCGTGCCGCGAAACGCCTCGATGAGCATCGCAACGTTAATCTGGCGCTCAACGGCCAACAGCACCAGCGTGGCCGCCACGCCTACCGCCGCCGCCTCGGAAGGCGTGGCGATACCGCTGTAGATCGAGCCGATCACAATCGCAATCAGGATCAAAATCGGCAGCAGCAGCAAAATCGACTGGCCGACAGACTGCGCATGCGCCACCTGTTTGGGCGCCAGGTCCGGCGATATCAACGCCCGCGCGCCGATATAGCTACTGTAGAGCAGCGCGATTACAAGCCCCGGCACCACGCCGGCCATGAAAAGCTGGCTGATCGACACCTCCGCCTGCACGCCGTAGACGATCATCACGATCGACGGCGGAATCAAAAGCCCCAGGCTGCCTGCCCCCGCGAGTGAGCCGATCGACAGGTTACGGTCGTAGCCGCGCGCCTTGAGTTCCTGGGTCGTGATTTTGCCGATGGTAGCGGTGGTAGCCGCGCTCGAACCGCTGACCGCGGCAAACAGCGTGCAGCCCAGCACGTTGGTGTGCAAAATGCCGCCCGGCAGTCGGCTTGTGATCGGCACCAACCCCTTGAAAAGACGCTCCGACAGGTTGGAGCGAAAGATCAGCTCGCCCATCAGAATGAATAGCGGTATGGCAGAAAGCTCCCAGCTATTGCTGGCGCGGTATAGCACCCGCGAAAAGATCAGGCCGATTCGGTCCGCGCTAAAGTCACCGAAAAGCCATAGCGACCCAATGGATACCGCCAGCATCGAGGCGAAGATCCAGGTCCCCATGGAGAGGAAAAACACTAGCAATAGCGCCACGCCGACGGCCGTCCAGAAAATATCCATAAATCGTTCCTGTTAGCCCGGTCTAAGCGGTATGTGAGGAGTAGCGCGAGCGCAGCAGCGCGATTTTGAACGCCCTTACCAGCAGTGTCAGCGAAATTAGCCACATGCCGATGAGAATAGCGCTTTCCGGTATCCAGATTGGGGTTTCGGCCAGGGTTTCGCTGACCACGCCGCGCTGGTAGCTACGCTGTACGTTCTGCAGCCAGAACGTGGAGAGCCAGAAAAAACAGCCAGCGGTGACCAGGCTGCTGAATAACTCCAGCGGCCACCGTGCAGGGCCGGGAACGCGATCCATCAAAAGCGATACCCGAATCAACCCGCCCTTCTCCAGTACATAAGGCAGCCCCAAAAACGCCATGGTCGCTACGGCGTAGCCGATGTACTCATCCAGAATGAACGTCGAGCGGCCGAAAAGGCGCATCGCAATCTCGACGATGATATGGCCGAACATATAAATGATGAGCGCCACCGCAATGGCAGCGCCCACACGATTGAGAAATCTCGACGCCTTTTCGATGGCTTCGAAAACCCTCATTGCTGGCTCCGGAACTCGTCCAGAATCGTCTCGCCGGTTTCACCCGTACTTTCGACCCAGTTCTCGACCACGCTGGTAGAGGCCTCGGATAGAACGTCGGTCAGCGCCTGCGCCACCGGGTCGTTCACGACCACATCGTTGTCCGCAAGCGTCTGGTAGTTCTCTTCTGTGCGGGTTTCGACGGCGGCCCAGTTGTGCTGGTCGGTCAGGCGAGCGGCTTCGAGCACGGCCTGCTGTTGCTCCTCGCTAAAGGAGTCGAAGACCGCCTTGTTCATGTGCACCATGTTGAGCGGAATGGCGTACTGAACGGCGGAGAAGTAGTTCTGATGCTCCCAAAAACTACCGTTGGCGCCGGCTTCGGCGGAGGTTAGAACGGCGCTGATACCGCCGGTGGCGAGCTGCGGTACGACATCGCCCCAGGAGAGACTCACCGGCGCGGCGCCGACGTTTCTAAAGGTCTCGGTGCCGCTACGATCAAAGGTGCGGATTTTTAAATTTTGCAGGTCATCGGCGCTTTGAATGTCGTCTTTAGACCAGATACCACTCGGCGGCCAGGGCGAGGCGTAGAGCAGCACCTGGTCGTTGTCCGCGAACACCTCTTCGTAATAAGGCTTGGCAATATCGTAGAGCTGGCGGGCGTCTTCGATATCGTTGACCAGAAACGGCAGCGACGAAAGCAAAAAAATCGAGTCCACGCCGCTCATCGTGCCCGACAGCGTATCGGCGATGTCGACGGCACCGTCGGCCACGGCGTAGAAATGGTCACCGGAGTTGAACCCCAGCGCCCCGCCGGTGTGCAGCGTGATGCTGATATCGCCGTCGGTCAGCTCGTTCACCTTGTCGATGAAGTAGGCATCGCCCTGGGCATGAATGGAGCTTGCGTTGTACTCGTTGGAGAAGTCCAGGCTAAAGGATTGGGCGTACGCCTGGCCGCTAGCCAGCGCCAGCCCGAGAGCGGTGAGCAGGCTTTTACCGGCAGTGCGCCGGCGAGAGTAAGGAGTGATCGCTGTCATGATGGAGTTCCCTGCCGTTTTTATTGAATGTCGCTTTCAATGTACCCTCCTCGGCCGGTCGTCTGTTTTCGAAGGCGACGTAAATGCGCCTGAATGCGACACCAAGCCCCGCAACGAACGAAGTATCATTCACTTTCAACGCTAACTTAACCAACTGATTGATTTGAATAAATACTCAGAATACCTGGACCGATTGCAGCCGTTCATTCGGCTCACAAACAACAATGCCGCGGCGGGCGCGGCATTGACGATCAAAGCGGTCGATAACTAACGGCTACTCCCGCGGCCGGCGATCCCCTTCCAGAAAGTTGGCGGTGAACACCGCTTTGCCGTGGGTCTCGAAGGACCACTTCATGACCTCAGTAAGCGCGTTCATCACCGTGTCGAACTCGCCGAACACTTGGGTGCTCATGCGGTTGGCATGCACTTCGAGACCGGTAGCTTCCAGGCGCTTGACGACCTCCTTGACCACGGGCTTGAAGTCATCGGTCAGCGGGTAGTAACTCAGCTGTACGGACAGGTACATGGCATGCCTCCTTGATAGGGTCTCGTGGGCTGTGGTTTAGGGTGCGAGCCGTTGCCAGGCGTTGATGATCGCCGCGCGGGTCTCCTCGGGATGCTCCATCGGGAACATGTGGCCGCCGGGAACGTGGCTCACGCGCAGGCCCTTGCGGGTGAGTCGCGCGATACGACCCGACGTCAGCAGATCCGAGCGGTCGCCAGCGACGATCTCCACCGGCACGCGGATTTTCGTCAGTTTCGACGACAGGTGGTCCGGCAGGTTGCGAAAGATCGCCACTTCCACCCTCGGCTCGAACACCAGCTCCGCCTGGCCGTCGTTGCGAAGCGTCGTGCCTGTTTCAACATAGTCGTTGAGCGCCTCTGCGGTAAAGCCGCGAAAGATGCCGCGGCGGCCAAGCGAGCGGGCCATCGCCTCGCGGCTTGGCCAAACGCTGCGCCGCCCTTTGGTTTTACCCGCCGGTGTCAGGCGGTCCACAAAGCCAAAGCGCTTGGCCGCTTTCATCGCCCAGGCATCCACGCCCAGCATCAGGGGCGGGTCAAGCATGACCACCCCAAAAAAGCGCTCGGGCTCTCTAAGCGCCGCCATGGCCATGAGCGTGCCGCCCAAAGAGTGCCCGACGCCGAATACTTTTCGATGGGTGGGCAGGTAATGCAGCAGCTCGTCGACCAAGTTGGCCCAATTGCGATTGACCGGGTAGCGCGGGTGATGGCCCACCCGGTCGATAGGGCCCAGTTCGAAGTGCTCGGCGAGCGGCGCCAAAAGGCTCCGGTAGCTGGCGCCGGTGAAGCCGTTGGCGTGGGCAAAGACCAGCAGAGGGCGAGAGTGCGTCATGGGCGGCTCGGGATAAGGGAGAATAGAAGGTCAGCGCGGCCTTTAGGCCGCTATCGATCATACAGCTGTTTTAATCGCTCCCCACGCCGACGTCAATGCGCCGAAAGGGGGAGCCTTAAAAGAGCGAAAGCTGAGTATCCGGGGCGCCGTCGGCTAAGCGGTATCCCACGCCCAACAGGCGTACCGGGCGACTGCCGCGAGCCCAGCCAACGTTCAGAAGCGTTTCGAACTGGGCCATGTTTGGTGCCGGGTCGGCGTGCTCGACGGTGGTTTGGGTAAAGTCATTGAACTTCACCTTGACCATCAGCCCCTTCACCGCCGGCGGCGGGTCGAGCCGGGCGTAGCGGCGCTCCAGATCCTGCAGGAGCTCCGGAAGCTCGCCCCGGCACGCCTCGAGCGTCGGTAGATCCTGAGAGTAAGTCTGTTCAGTGCTGATCGACTTGCGCTCGCGGTGGGTTTTTACCGGGCGCTCATCATGGCCTCGGCTCAATTCATGCAGGCGCTTGCCGAAGCGGCCAAAGTGTTCGATCAACTCGGTCAGCGGGCGCGCCCGCAGATCGAGGCAGGTGTGAATATCGAGACTCGCCATTTTCTCGGCGGTGCGTGGTCCCACGCCATGAATCTTCTTGACCGGAAGCGCCTCGACGAAGCGCTCGACGTCGTTCGGGGCAATGACGCAGAGACCGTCGGGCTTGTTCCAGTCGCTTGCGATCTTGGCGAGAAACTTGTTCGGCGCAACCCCAGCGGACACGGTGATGCCCACTTCTTTTTGCACCCGCTCGCGAATGGCCCGGGCCATCAGCGTGGCGCTGCCCTTGAACTGCGTCACCTCGGAAACATCCAGAAACGCTTCGTCGAGCGACAGCGGCTCGATCAGCTCGGTTACATCGCGGTAGATGGCAAAGACCTGGCGGGCGACCTCCTTGTACTTGGGCATGTCGCCGCGCACGATCGTCAGGTGCGGGCAGCGCTTGAGCGCCTGCCCCATGGGCATCGCCGAGTGGATGCCGTATTCGCGCGCCGGATAGTTGCAGGTGGCGACCACCCCGCGCTGCTCGACGCTGCCACCAATGGCGATAGGAATGTCCGTCAGCGCCGGGTTGTCGCGCATCTCGACCGCTGCATAGAAGCAGTCGCAGTCACAGTGAATAATCTTGCGCACGGGCTCCTGCCTGACTCACCGTCGAAAGGTCAGCGCTTGGCCGTTACCCGGGTCAAGGCTGTAAAAAATCACAGTGTAGCATAGCCCCGCGCACCCTAGGTGCCGCAGAAGGTGCGCAGCACCGCTTGGCTGTCGGTGGCCGGCGCGGCCAGCCGGCGCGCCTCGACGGACTCATCGAACGGCGCGCTCACCACGCTCAACAGCGTATGAAACGGCGCGAAGTCGTCTTCCATGGCCGAGTCGATGACCTCTTTCACGCGGTGGTTGCGCGGGATCACGACCGGGTTGGCGAGGCGCATGGCGTCAAAGCGCGTGGCGTCATTTAAAAGCGGCGCCGCGCGCCACTGCTCGAGCCACGCATCGAACGCCTCTGGCTGATCGGTAAGCGCCAGCAGCGCCTCGCGGCGTATGTCATCGAAGCCTTCAGCGTAGTGGGTCAGCGCATCGAAGGTGGCGGTCATGTCCATGCGCCCTTGATGCATCAATGTCTCGAGCGCGTCCATCAGCGTATCGGCGGTGTCACCGGCGTCCTCGGCGAGTCCGAGTTTGGCGATGCGCAGCGCCTGCCGGGTTTTGTCGAAATGCGCCTCGAAGCCGCGAATCACCTCGACCGCGAGCTCCACGCCCTCCTCACCCTGAACGTTCATCAGTGGTAGCAAGGTTTCGGCAAAGCGGGCCAAATTCCACTGGGCGACCGCCGGCTGGTTGTTGAAAGCGTAGCGCCCGCCCTCGTCGATCGAGCTAAACACCTTGCGCGGGTCGAACTGCTCCATGAAGGCGCAGGGGCCGTAATCGATGGTTTCGCCACTGATGCTGGTGTTGTCGGTATTCATCACGCCGTGGATGAAGCCCAGGCTCATCCAGCGCGCCACGAGTTCGGCCTGACGGCGAGTCACGCACTCCAAAAGCGCCAGATACGGATCATCCTGTTCGCGCGCCTCGGGGTAGTGGCGGGCGATAACGTAGTCCGCCAGCGCACGGGTGGTCTCCTCACCGTGGCGAGCGGCGAACTGGAAGGTGCCCACGCGCACGTGGCTCGACGCCACACGGGTGAACACCGCGCCGGGCTCTGGCATCTGGCGCGCTACGCGCTCGCCGCTAGCCACCGCTGCCAGCGCCCGCGTTGTGGGAACCCCCACCGCGGCCATGAACTCGCTGACCAGATACTCGCGCAGCACCGGCCCCAGCGGCGAGCGGCCGTCGCCACCGCGCGAGAACGGCGTGCGCCCGCTGCCCTTGAGCTGTACATCGAAGCGCTTGCCCTCGGCGTCCACCACGTCGCCCAGCAGTAGCGCGCGACCATCGCCGAGCTGCGGCACGAAGTTGCCGAACTGGTGGCCGGCGTAGCCAAGCGCCACAGGCTTCGCGCCGCTGGGTATCTCGTTGCCGCTGAACCACTGGGCGAGCGTCTCGTCGTCAGGCACGACGCTTGCGCCGAGTTTTCGGGCCAGCGCCTCGTTGAAGGCGATCAGCTTTGGCGCGCGCACACCGGAAGGCTCACAGGCGAGCCAGAGCGGTTCGGGGAGCCGGGTATAGTCATGCTCGAATGTCAGCACTGGAGCCTCCGCTTTCAATAGTGTCGTTGGGCTAATACCCTAGCACCTGACTCAAGTTTATGGCGAACTCATGGCGCTTTCCGAATCTGCAGACGCTGCATCCTTCTCAACACCTCTGCCCCGCGATTTTTACGACCGCGATACCCTCGAAGTCGCCCGGGACCTTCTAGGCTGCCAGCTGGTGCGCCGCGTGGAGGGCGAGCTAATCGCCGCGACCATCGTCGAAACCGAGGCCTACCGGGGAGCGACGGACTCCGCCTGCCACGCCCACCGGCGCAAAACGCCGCGCACCGAGGCGATGTTCGGCCCGCCCGGCCACGCCTACGTCTATCTGGTGTACGGCATGCACTGGCTTTTGAACATCGTCACCCAGCCAGAAGGCAACCCATGCGCGGTGCTGGTACGCGCTGTCGAGCCCTGCCTGAACGAAGACGCCATGCGGCGGGCGCGCGTGGCAAGAAATCGCGAGCTTTCCAACGGCCCGGGCAAGCTCACCCGGGCGCTTTCGATCGACAAGGCCCTGTACGGCGAAGACATGACCCGCGCAGACAAGCTCTGGGTCGCCCAGGGCCCCACCCCGCAGCGCATTGCGACTGGCCCGCGGGTCGGTATCGACTACGCCGAGCCAGCGGATCGCGACGCGCCCTGGCGGCTCTGGATCGCGGACAACCCGTGGGTCTCCAAAGCGCGCTAGGACGCGCGATCGAGACACTCGAGCGCGTGAGCCAGCACCGGCGTTAGCGGCGCGCGCCACTGATGAGAAAGCAGATGATCGGCGCGGGTCACCCCCAGCGACAGCGACGCCACCGGCAGGCCCCGAGCGTGGGCTTCGCGGCAAAACCGGTAGCCGGAGAACACCATCAGCGACGTCCCCACCGCCAGCACCGCGCTTGAGCGCGCAAGCGCCGCTTCGGCTTCGAGCCGGCGCGCTTTCGGCACCACGTCGCCGTAGTAGACCACGTCGGGTTTCATCACGCCGCTACAGCGCGGGCAGTCGTAGACACGAAAGCTCGAAAAATCGGTTTCCAGATCTGCGTCGCCGTCCGGGGCGTGGGCGGCGTCCATGGCGGCGAAGCGCGGGTTCATGCGCGCCATTTCCGCGTGCATGGCGTAGCGCATCATTGAGTAGCCGCAGGCCATGCAGCTCACCGTATCGGCTCGGCCGTGCAGGTCGACCACTCGGCGTGAGCCCGCACGCTGGTGCAGCCGGTCGACGTTTTGCGTGACCAGTATTTCCACGTGACCGCGCGCTTCGAGCGCTGCCAGCACTCGGTGCGAGCCGCCCACCTGGGCGCTGACTAGCGCCTTAAAGCCGATCAGGGCACGAGCCCAGTAGCGCCTTCGCACGTGGAGACTGCCCATGAAATCGGCGTGCTGCACCGGGGGCGAGCGCTTCCACTGGCCGTTGGCGTCGCGGTAATCGGGGATGCCGCTATCGGTGCTGACCCCGGCGCCTGTGATGATGAAAAGGCGCGGATGGTCAGCGATGAACGCCGCCAGCTCCTCGCCTGCCTGCTCTACATCTGTTGGATTTTTTATCTGCGTCAATACGCCACCTCAAAAAACCAGTTAACATCCCAACGATACTGTAAGACATCGGCCGAGCCTATAACGTGCCCTCCCCCGGCGGAGAAAGGAGCCTCTCATGCAGCAGGATCACGACACCATCATCATTGGCGGCGGCATGGTCGGGGCGGCGCTGGCCGCGCGGCTGGGCAAGAGCGGGCGCCGCGTGGCACTGATCGAGCGCGGCGCGCCGCCCAAAGCGCCCGAAGGCGACTATGACCTGCGCATCTCCTCGCTCAACAAACGCTCGCTCGAGTTCATCGAGGCCAGCGGCGCGCAGCTCCCCATGGAGCGCACCGCGGCGTTTCGCCATATCGAAGTGTGGAACCAGGAAGGCACCGGGCACAGCCTCTTTTCGGCCAAGGACAGCGATTTAGAGCAGTTTGGGCTTTTCATCGAGAACGCTGCGCTTCAGCACGCGCTTTGGCAGCGCCTGGAAAACCTGCCAAGCGTGACGCTCTATACCGACACCACCCTGGTCGCCACCTTTGCCAGCGGCCGCGGGCGCACGGTGGGGCTCGATAACGGCAAAACCCTGAGCGCCGAGCTGGTGGTCGGCGCCGACGGCGCGAATTCGAAGCTCCGGGAGCTGGCCGGCATCGACATCGCCACCCACGACTACCGCCAGCGCGCGATGATCGTCAACGTGGAAACCGCGCTCCCTCAGCAGGATGTGAGCTGGCAGTGTTTCACGCCCACCGGGCCGCTAGCCATGCTGCCGTTGCCCGGCCACCGCGCCTCTCTGGTGTGGTACGACGAACCCAACGCCATTCAGGCGCGCGAGGCGCTGGACGACGACGCGCTGATGGACGCCATCGAAGCGGCGTTTCCCAAACGCCTAGGCAGCATTACTCGCGTGGTGGCCCGCGCAAGCTTTCCCATCAAGCGCCAGCACGCCCGAAGCTATACCGCCAAGCGGTTGGCACTAATGGGCGACGCCGCCCACGTGGTGCACCCGCTGGCGGGCCAGGGCCTGAACATCGGCCTGCACGACGCCGACACCCTGGCCGAGCAAATTCTCAAGCACGTTGATGCCGGCGACGCCTCCGCGCTGCAACACTACGAGTGGCACCGGCGCCTGGCCAACCAGGCAATGATCGCCGCCACCGACGGTTTTCATCACCTGTTCACCGGCGCCAAACCGCTTCGCCAGCTCGGCGACTTCAGCCTGCACCTGGCCGAACGGCTGCCGCTGGCCAAACGCCTGATGATGCGCCAGGCCAACGGGCTGAATCCGTTCAAGTGGCGTTGAAGGTATCTGCGGGCACGACTTCCGAGAGGTTACCGACCTTGTCGAGGCCGAGTTCCAGAAAATCCCGCGCCAGAACAAGCGTGCCCGAGTACACACGCTCGGCCTCCGCTCTGATCTCCTCAATCGACGATGAAGTCTGCGCGCGAGACTGATAGCGCGGGCTGAAGTGGGTGAGCACCAGATGCGGTAGCCCAGCGGCCTCGGCGAATTCGGCGACCTGCCGGGCGTAAGAGTGGCGCACCTCGGCGGCCTTGTCCGCCATCGCGGCGGTGTAGGTGGCTTCGTGCACCAGCACCTGGGCCCCTTTACAGGCGCCGGCCAACAGCTCCGGGCGGTCGTTGTCGCCGGCAACGACGATTTTGATTGGCGGCTGCTCGCGTTTTAAATACGCTTCGCTTTTCAGCGTTGCGCCCTGCCACTCGATGTCCTCGCCTTTATGAAGCTGCCCCCATATCGGGCCGCGCGGCACGCCGTGCTCGATCAGTTTTTCGGTGTCGAGCGCCGGTACCGGCTTTTCGGTAAAGCGGTAGGCGTAAGAGTCCACCCCGTGGGAGAGGCGCGTCGTGGCGACCGTCAGCGCGTCGAACTCGACCTCGGGCAACGTCTCGGAGAAGACGAACGTCATCTCGAACGACAGCCGAAGCTTGGTCGCCTCGCAGGTGGCCATGAGCTACCGCTCGATCGCTCGAGGTGCAACGATCGTCAGCGGCGCGGTGCGGCCATTCATCGACGCGCTCGCTAGTAACCCCGGCAGCCCGTAGCAGTGATCGCCATGCACGTGAGTAATCAGAATGGCACGCAGCCCGTGAAGCGACAGCGGCGTGTGCAGAAGCTGATGCTGGGTCGCCTCTCCGCAGTCGATCAGGTACCAGCCCTTGCCGGTGCGCTCGCGAAGCGCCAGCCCGGAAAAGTTGCGCTCTTTAGTGGGTGTGCCGGCGGAGGTGCCAAGAAACAGAAGGTTCATGGGCGCTTATGCTCCCGAGGCGCTTGGGTGGTTAAAAAACTCGGTGTTTGACCATTCTCAATCCCAGCCATTCTTAATCCAGACTATTCTCGATCCGGACTATGCTCAATAGAGCTTCCTCTCACGTACACCAAAACAATCACAACACCCCCGGGAGATTCCATGCCCCACCTACGCCGATACACCCTGATGATAGCGAGCCTTGCCCTTATGACCGCGACGCCTCTTTTTGCCTTCGACGGGTTAGTCGATAAACAGAGCTTCGAGATCGAGCGTTTCACCACGCAAAGTGGCGAGACGATCCCCAACGTTCGGGTGGGCTGGGAGGCCTACGGCGAGCTCAACGAGGCGCGTGATAACGTCATTCTGATCACGCATTTTTTCTCCGGCACCAGCCACGCCGCCGGCCGCTACGAAGAAAGCGACGTGCTGGCGGGCTACTGGGACGCCATCATCGGCCCGGGCAAGCCGCTGGATACCGACCGCTTTTATATCATTTCGTCCGACACGCTGGTCAACCTCAACGCCCATGACCCGAACGTGATCACGACCGGCCCGGCCACGATCAACCAGGAGACGGACGAGCCTTGGGGCATGGATTTCCCAGTGGTGACGATTCGCGATTTCGTCGAGGTGCAGCGGGCGCTGTTGGAGAGCCGGGGGATCGAGTCGCTATACGCGGTGATGGGCCCCTCCATGGGCGCGCTGCAGGCGATCGAGTGGGCAAGCGTCTACCCGGAGCGGGTCGAGCGGCTGGTGCCCGTAATCGGTAGCGGCGCCGCCGACCCGTGGCTGGTCGCCATGCTCGACACTTGGGCGGCGCCCATCCGCCTGGACGCGAACTGGAACGAAGGCGACTACTACGACGGCGAGCCGCCGCTTGAAGGGCTCAAGGCGGCGCTCACGCTGATCACGCTCAACGCCAGCCACTGGCGCTGGGCGAACCGCACCTTCACCCGCGATTGGGCGGACGAAAACCGTGACCCGGCCGAAGAGCTAGGCGCCCGCTACGCGATCGAGCAGACGCTGGACAACCTGGCCGCCGTTCGCGCCCACAGCGCCGATGCCAACCACCTGCTGTATCTGGTGCGCGCGAATCAAACGTTCGAGGCCGGCGGCGAATCCGCCGATGAAGGGCTCGCTAACATTCAGGCGCCGACGCTGATGCTCTATAGCGAAGACGATCAGGTCTTCTCCGCGGAAGGCGTGCGCCGCACCGCCGCGTTGATCCGCCAAGCGGGTAACGAGGTGACGCTGGAAGCGCTTCAAGGCAATCAAGGCCACCTGGACGGCGTGCTCGCCATCGACCAGGCAAGTGATCTGCTGCGCGACTTTCTGAAGTAGCTTCACCCTGCTCTCTCCCACGATGCCTCGCCTTGCGCGGGGCATTTTATTGTCGCCGGTCATGGTAACGGTCGCTACTGATACGTTTGTTGAATCAATTCGAGCGTTTCGGCTTGGGCACTGTCTACACTGGGCCAGCCAATCATTGATGCACAGGAGCGATCAGTCATGAAAGCGACCAACGAGAAAGTCTTCATCAGCCCCGCCCGCTACGTGCAAGGCGAAGGCGTCACCGCCCGCGCCGGGCACTACGTGGCCGCCCTCGGCAAGAAAGCGCTGCTGATCGCCGATGACGTGGTGTGGGATATCGCCGGCGAGGCGCTCAGTGACAGCCTGCAGGGCGAAAACGTTAGCTTCGAGCGCGTGGTATTCGAAGGCGAAGCCTCTGCTCGCGAGATCGAGCGCATCGTCAAGCTCGGGCGCGAGCAACGTGCCGACGTGGTCATCGGCTTTGGCGGCGGCAAGACGATCGACACCGCCAAGGGCGTGGCCGACCTGCTCGACGCGGCCTGCGCCGTGCTGCCGACGACCGCCTCTACCGACGCGCCCACCAGCGCCCTGTCGGTCATCTATAACGACGACGGCGAGTTCGAGTCCTACCGCTTCTACAACAAGAATCCTGATTTGGTGCTGGTGGATACCGGCATCATCTGCAAGGCGCCGCCGCGCTTTCTGGCCTCCGGCATTGCCGATGCGCTGGCCACGTGGGTCGAGGCGCGCGCTGCCATTCGCGCCAATGCCAACAACATGGCCGGCGGTAAGGCTACGCTCCTTGGCGCGACCATTGGCGAGAAGTGCGAAGAGATTCTCTTCGAGCACGCCATGCTCGCCTACCAGGCCAACCAGGCGCAGATCGTCACGCCTTCGTTCGAGGCGGTGGTGGAAGCCAACACGCTACTCAGCGGGCTAGGGTTTGAAAGCGGCGGCCTGGCCGGGGCGCATGCCATCCACAACGGTTTCACCGCGCTTCATGGCGAGATTCACGAGCTGACCCACGGCGAGAAGGTGGCGTTTGGCACCGTCGCCCAGCTAATTCTGGATCAAACGCCCCAGGCGGAGCTGGAAGAGTACCTGGATTTATACCTGGCGCTGGGCCTGCCGGTGACGCTCAAAGCGCTGAAGCTCGAAGACGCAAGCGACGACGACCTGTACCGCGTCGCCGAGGCCGCGCTGAAGGAAGGCGAATCGAGCCACAACCTGGCCTACGAGCTCACGCCGCAGCAGGTCGTCAGCGCTATCAAGGCGGTGGATGTGCACGCGCGGGCGTTTATGGCGAAGGTGGGGCTGAGCGAGTAAAGCCTGAAAAATCACAGACGCCACCCTAGTGGCGTCTCCTTTCCTCGCCTACTCGACTCTTTTCAAGGCCTACCGAGCATCACCGGTTAGCGTTCTCTTCCGCCACTTGGCGAAGCGCATCGACCAGCACCTCGGCGGGCTGGGCGCCGGCAATCAGGTAGCGGCCGTCGAGGATGAACCCTGGAACGGCGTTGACGCCGGCGTCCATAAACCGCTGCTGCTCCGCTCGAACCTCGTCCGCGTACTGATCAGAGCAAGCGATGGCTTCGGCGGTATCGCCATCAAGCCCCACCTCGCTCGCCTTCTCGCGTAACACCTGCGGGTCGGCCGGATTTTTCGCCTCACCGAAGTAGGCCTCGAACAGGGCCAACTGCAGGGGCGTCTCAAGGTTTTGAGTTCCGGCCCAGGCCAGCACCCGGTGGGCCGCGAAGGTATTATTCGCCCGGCGCTCCAGCGCGCCACGGAAATTCAAGCCAAGTTCTTCGGCAACCGTCATGATCTCGCGCTGGGACTGCTCCATGCTGGCCGCGTCCTTGCCGTACTTTTGGCACAGGTGCTCCAGAATCGGTTCGCCCTCCGGCGGCATGTCGCGGTTGAGCTCGAAGGGCTGCCAGTGAAGCTCGACCTCGATCTCGCCCTTCAAGGTTTCCAGCGCTTGTTCCAGGCGCCGGTGGCCGATGGCGCACCATGGGCAGGCCACATCGGATACCAGGTCAATTCTCAACGTCTACATTGGGTAACCCCTCATTCGATCACACTGAAGCAAGCATGGTACGTGTCTATCGGGCGTCACGTCAGTACCGTCATGTAATGGATCAAGACGTTACTCGACCGGAGGTTCCGGTAGCACCGGCGGCGTACTGTCCATATAGGTTAGGAAGTCTTGCCAGAGGTCGTGCGTTCGCTGTTTCGTTAACCGGGTACGGCACGTAATGCCCATGACACCGCGAATGGTGCCATCGCGCCACTGGGTATAGACCGCGCCGCAGTGGGCAGCAGCATACGCCTGCCACTGCTTTTGAGCCGCCTGAATAGCCTCGACTAACGCCGGGTCAGCCGCGTTATGCTCAACGCTCGTTTCCAGATAGTGGGTAAGCTCCTCTTCGGCGGCCTCTAATTCGATAGCCGCGCACTGATTGGTCTCGAGCGTGTTCCTTACGTTATTGCAATCAAGCGCCTCGTCCTCAGCCACGGCGGAAAGCGACAGCGAAGCGAGCACTATGAATAGCCACTTTTTCATTTTTTCCCCAAACGCACATAAGGTGTTGGCCAAGCGGGCACAACCGCCATGTTCTCACATTCGATACCAGGGAGATCATCTTTCGACCTACGACGGATGGGCAGTGGCTACGGCTTATAACGCGTCAACGCAATGCCGCACGCGATCAGCCCGGACGACACGAACCGCCACACGCCAAAGCCTTCTTTCAAGATAAGGGTAGAGATCAGCGCGGCGAACAGCACGCTGGTTTCGCGCAGCGCCGACACCATGCCCAGGGGCGCGTAGGCCATGGCCCAGATGACGATCCAGTAGGCGCCCACCTGCATACCACCGCCCGCCACGGCGGGTGCCAGGTGGCTGCCTATTACCTTCTTTATTTCTCTGGCTTTCCATATCCACGCAATCGCGAACGTCAGCACGCCGTTGCCAAGCGTTAGAAGAACCGCAAAGCCGAGTACCGACCCCGCCTGCCGAGCCCCCAAACCGCCCACCAGCGTGTAGGAGGCGATCAAAGCGCCCGTGCCCAACGCCAGGAGGATGGCGCGCGGGTTACGCGTAATACCGGTACGCGCATCGAAAGCCAGCGACATCACCCCCACCCCGAGAAACAGCACCCCCAGCAGCGGTAACATGCCCAGCATTTCGCCGGCGAACGCGGCCGCGCCCAGAGTGACGAGTAACGGCGCCGACCCGCGAGCGATGGGATAGACCTGGCCGAAATCACCATGCTGGTACGCCATGGGCAGGCAGAAGTGATAAGCGGTATGAATCAGGATAGCCAACCCCAGAAGCGGCCAACTGGCCGGATCCGGGAGCGTGACGAAAGGCAAGGCGAGCGCGGACACGCAGCTTCCCATTAGCGTGATCACCGCCATGACGGCGATGCGGTCACCGCTCACTTTGACGATGGCGTTCCAACTGGCGTTGAAGAGCGCCGCGAGCAGAACGATCAGGGTGATTTCGGGGCTCATGTCCTCGACTCCTTGGGCGGTCAACCTGCGTGGTGAGGAAAAGCTGATGTTCCAGCCTGTAGGAAGCTACCGGCTGCTCGTCGCAAGCTTTACACCCAATGCAACAAACAAAGCCCCGAGCCCTCGATCCATCCAAAGCCCCACCTGGCGATTTTTCTTTAAAAACGACCCCAGCCGCGCGCCTGCCAGGACCAGGGGTGGCTCGATAAACGCCGCGACCACGATGATAAGGCAGCCATGCAAAAAGAGCTGCGCGCCGTTAGACCCCGCACCGGGCACCACAAACTGGGGCAAGAAAGCGAGAAAGAAAATAGCCACCTTGGGGTTAAGCGCCGAGACGAGTACGCCTTGCCAATAAACGGAGCGGCTACTCTGCGTGCTGGCGTGATCGTTCGAGACGAAGGAATCACCTTTTGATAACAACATTTTGATACCCAGCCATATCAAATAAGCAGCCCCCAGCCATTTGACGACGGAAAACGCCAGCGCGGACGTGGAGAAAATGGCCGATAGCCCCGCCGCCGCCATGACCACATGCACCCCCGCCCCTGTCCAGATCCCCAGCATGGCCGCCAACCCCTGCCGCCGACCGTTACGAAGTGTCTGTCCCAGAATGAACGCGATATCCGGCCCTGGCGAAAGATTCAGAAGCACCGCGGCCGATAAGAATGTCATCCAGTGCAGAACCGTATAATCGAACATATTGGGCTTCCCATGACGGTGTTATTGTTAAAGCGGCGGCGTCACCGTGCTATTCAATAACTTTACCGCCTTACGGTGAGAACTTCACGACCAGGCCAAGGGAATAAATGTCGGCGGCGGAAAGACTCTCAATGGGCACTATGCTTCACCTGCCCTTGGCTCAGCCTTACTGTGCGCGCTACAGCCTGTGGCCAATCTTATTGAGCTCTTCTGGGCATGGCGTGCTTTCCCCCGGCGTAAGAGTGACATCGTATTGGGGCTGAAAGTCATCCCCACTACTCCACATGGTAATATGTGTTTCAAAATCGGCTTTTACGATGCACCAATTCCAAAAAAACACGCTTGCGCCGTGGATCATCAGCGATTCCGTGCGCCACTCCTTCATTTCTGGAAAGCTCGCCTCGCCTCCAGCATTGGTTTTATCACCCGTTCTCCTCTGTTCAAGGCCATACGGGTAGGAGCTTGATATTAAAGACACCCAAGCATCCTGAATGGGCTTTCCTTGCACATCGGTGACGAGGATTTCGGCCTCAGGCTGAAGCGTTTTGTTGACGGGATAAACAACACAGCCTGATAGCAACAGCGTTATCGCTAGTATGAGTAGTTTCATGTTTGGTTCGCTATAACGCCGAAGCACAGCGGCGGCCTTGGAGTAACGACGAAGGAGTCATGTAAAGGGTGTCCGAAGAACATCGTGCGCCAAATGCTGCGCCTTATTAAATGACCCTGGGCACACGGTCCGCCTGAGCCACTGTTTGATTGAGTTGCCGGAGTTTGTTGAGAGAGACTTGAAACTGGCCATTACTCGGTAGCCGTTTACCTTTAAATTGCTCCCAAACAAAGGCTCCCGGCCCGTTATAGATTTCCTCGAACGTACCGTCACGCAGGATCTTGATGATGATCGTATGCTGCGGCTGGCTCCGAAATGCAACAGTGTTGGATTGCGTAGCCTTGATCTCAACTTTCAGGCCGGTTTCGGTGACAGCGTCATAGCCTTTGTTGGACGCTGTCTTCAACTCCAAATTGTATGCGTCGGCCACAAGGCATTCACCCAAACTGCCAACCATATGACCATCCGGGGTAAAGTGCCTGCCCGGAAACATAACCTCCAACTCTTTGACCGTTGAATAGAGCTCTGTGACTAAGGCCCGGAATTTATCGTGATCTAACATAGACATTTAACGCTCAGCGTAACCGGCCGGCTTTGAAGCGCCAGCGGAAAAGCCGGTCCGCATTAACGCTGTTGTTAACTCATCAATGAGGCATTCATGGGCTTTGAAAATAATGCGCTTCACATGAATAGCCCTTGGATTTCGACTTGGTGTTGTCGAGTTTGGACAATCGTTCCGCTATTAGTTGCGTAAATCGCCCGTATGGGGTCTCTCGCCGTCAATTCGCCAGTTTTCGCACCGGCGGGCGTGAACCACTGAAGCTGCTTCCCTGTGAGCAAGCCAAACCCTTCTTGCGTTACCAATAATCGCCCCTGCTGGAAGACATCGAGAAACGCAGCGAGCTTTGCGCGATCTTCAATGACATAAAGTCGGGTGGGAGTGAGAAAGTAAGTATATAGACCAACATCAACGATCTCGTTCGGGCAGGTCCCGATGTCGTACACCGACTCGGGGCGACCCTCTCGTGAAACTCGGATGACTTTCCCCGAATAAGTAGCCAAGTAGGCCCCGCCGCCGACAGCGGCAAAACTAGCTGCGTAGACCCAATCTTGGGGCACGCCACCAGTCATGGTAATCTCAAGTCGAAAGCCCTCTAGCTCCATAGCGTAGTCGGGATCTGTCCGGGCAAAATACGTAACATCAGACTCGTCGTATGTGAGCGTGTTCGGATCAACACCAGTTAAAATTTCAAACGCACTGTTCAACTCTTTCATTCTCTCAGTGGCAGTGGGATCGCCAGCATTGCGGTCAGGGTGGTGGACCTGCGCCAACTTGCGGTACTCCCGCTTGATGTCCGTGGGATCAACGGGTAGGGATAAACCGAAAAGCCGTAGCGCCTCCTCAACATCTTGAGCCACCCCGGTGCGCTCACTGCGTCCCACGACACGCTTCCAACCTTCCTTCAGTGGCATCACGAGCCCCCAGACAGCATTGCCGGAGGCCGTGCAGCACCAAGCCTCGTCGGCTAAGGTGAAAAGGTACCAATCCCCATCAGGAGAAACATCCACGGCTCGCACCTGGGACTTGAAGTCACCCCAGTAATTTGTATCAATGGTCCGGAAATGATCAACAACACGGGGATCCGCTTGCAGATTTGACTCCGTTACAAGATTCAAATCCTCATCGTAGACGTGGAGCACCACGCCGGAATCCATAATCGCTATACCAGAACCCGCGGTGCCGGTTCCTGTTCGATAGGCATCATGGTACAAAGCTTTCTCGCCAACTAGGCCCCCATGCCGGTCCATTCTACGAAGTACGCTTTTCACTCCTGATTGATCCGCACTGGCCCCGGAACGGTCGAGCAACCAAGTCCCTCTGGCATCGATGGCAGCAATAGTAAAGGCAGGATCTGGCCGCTCACCGACCTTTAGCTTTCGCTCGCCTACAAGCGTCCAAGGGGCATCTTCCGATACCTCAAACAGCGGCAATGATGAGGGGCTTGCAACATCTACCGGTTCGTACCCATGCTTCTTTCCCGACTTCTCCATTTCTTTCAAAATACGATTGAAACGACGTAAATCAACGTCCTTGACGTGCCTAGGGACACGCTCAAACATTTCAATGGATTGCTTTGCCGCCGCCGCTAGCTGCCCAGATTTCATCCGCTGTATAACCAGCTTGCCGTACGCTTTGGCTATAACCTCCCCGACACGCCCTTGTCGCTGTTCTTGCGATAAATTGCCGGCCAGCTTCACGACCTTGGTGTGTTGGCCCTTGAATCCCGCTTGAAACACAGGACCAATCGATGGATCGCTGTACTCACGGTGAAATTCGTCGCGACCATCGACCTCCCAAGTAGGCGGTGATGGCGGTAGCGGAACATACTCGGCTTGGGACCAGTCGAGTTCCTTCGGTGGTTCTCGTCTGCCAGATTTTCTTGTCGACTCATGCGCAACATGCGTTAACCCGGTGTTTTCTTGGGGATCTTCACCCCTTCCTTTTCCGAGTATTCTTGAGAGGAAGCTAAGCATCCGTAATTTCTCTGTTTATGTCATTCTTAAGATGATGCCCAATACGCAAAGCAGGTGCGCGTTACATCCAAGCTAACGCTCCACTCACCGGAATTTTAGAAGCGAAGCGAGTAAAATTTCCGCGTGCAGTGGCTTGTTATATCACCATGCCTCGGGATTCTCACATCTTGGACATACATAGGAATATGTATCTTCCCATGAAGTCATTTCACCATTAGGCCATGGTGTACTACAAATATCACAATCCACTTCAATGTCCTCTGACTCCTCATTTTCACAGCCCTCTAGCGTGCATCTATAGCCCGTAGATGAATCATCATTCGGTATCATGGTGTCATTCCCGCAACTCGGGCACGTATAGACGTTCCACTCAATAAACATCTGATATTTTGGTCTAACTCCAGAAAATAGCAGGTGCTTTTGCTCTGAGACCGAAATATTTGCTTCCGAAAGGGCGTGTTCGTATTCATCCGCTAGTACTTTGAAGGTGTGAATACGGTCTTCACCCACTTCTTCATCCAAATCGAAAAGAGAAAATATATCTGTAAACTCGACTAAACCTCTAACTAACCTGCCGACACAAAGACGAACTTCTTTAGCAGTAAATTCGAATTCAAAATGCTCAATCGAATTTCTTAGATCCTTCATCCAATTAATGTCGTCTATGAAATCCTGATCTACAAAATGATTGCCCGTTACTCCACATACTTCACACTTAGCAATTGACAAGACTTGTTCGACCGTAACCGTATGGGGAGATGCATGACCCTGTATTAATTTTCCAAAATCGTAGCCTTCACCTTCAAGGGCATTGAATGCTGACAAAAGATCTGTTTCATCCATTTTGGAGCGCTTCAAAACTTCTTTATAGCACTTAGAAAAAACCAAATTGTCATCTAGTGATTGCAAGTACATCTTGAGCACTAACTCTATACTATGAGCCAAGTGTGTTATGGAAAATTTAAACGCCTTTAAATCACCACCCTGTCCTTGTTCATATTTGGTAAGGGCTTCATTGAAACTATCAATTGCATTAGCCTTAATATCGAATTTAAACTTCACGCGGCACTCCACTTCCTAAGGTGACATAACAGTGATTATCTGGAAGACTGCATAACCTCAATAAACGTGCCCGCTCGTTCATTGAGGTTATGTGGCCATAATATTTGACTCTATCCCATTGTTTCTGTTGTGAGAAAAGCAAATTTTGGCTGCATATCAAAAATTCACGTGCCCGCACGTTTTGCCGATTTCAATCATATGAACACCCGGTATTGCACATGTGGGGACTTGGTTTGAAGGGCATGGCCTCACTCCCAATAGATACGCAGTCACAACTTTCCTAGCACATCTCCCTACCAAGCCACCTCTGCTTGCCCAACAGCAATGTTAGGTATTTAGCAGAGGACAGCGCAACCTGCTCTGATAGGGGAAACGGCTCAGTAGGCACGTGTAGTGGCGTTGCTATCCATGGCTTTTACTGCTTGGGGGTCGAAATCACCAACGTCGATATATGGCCGATGAGTTTTGCTCCGCGCCTTAGCTAGTAAGCCAAAACCGCCGCCGTAGTAGCGTTCCTGGCGTCCGGCGATAGCCGCTTTATGACAGGAAGCGAGGTGTTCGTTGACGGGGGCTACGCTCAGGTTTAGGGCGAGATGGGAAACGGGAGGCGATAAACCAGAAGGGGTCAGTTGGGTTAAGCACCAATCGGCCTGACCCTTTTTATATCCGAGATGGGCCACCCAACGACCCAAGGCCGAATTCGATCAGGTCATTGCCGTGGTGAGTCCGGTGACTCGCAAATTGAGAGCCAGCGGTTTTCATGACCGAATAACGTCACGCTTTGAGCGTTCAGTTGCTCGTTCAGTCAGGCCGTCTTACTGGACTCGTCCAGCGCCTTGCCCCAAATGGCGACCCTGTAGGTAAAGGAGCCCGGCTCGCTAGCCTCGATATTGATGGCGGCCGGGATAAAGCTTTTACCCTCATACTCCGGGGCTGCGTTGTAACGCGTTATGGTATCTTCCTGAGCAAGCGGTAAAATGATGTTTTGATCCGTATTCGCTTTGAGTTCAACGGCGAACGCTGGCACATACACCACGTTCGGTGGAACGTCTTCGCCACCGAATTCGGCAGGTAAAAGCAGCAGCTTTTGAAGCTCGCCCTTTTGAACTAATGCTTCAGCTTTTTCTCTTGAGTCGACGCCAGAGTAATCTGGACCTTTCGTGTTTTTCTTGAACCATCCAAACATTGTCATCTCCTGGCCCACGTTAGGCCTCATCGTGAGGCAGCAGCTTTGGATTCCACACCACCTCCCAAAGGTGCCTGTCGAGGTCTTGAAAGTACCCTGCATAGCCACCCCAGAACGTTTCATGTGCCGGCTTGACGATCAAGGCGCCAGCCGCTTTCGCTTGGGTCATCACTTGATCGACCTCTGCTCTGGAAGAGACATTATGACCGAGTGTTAGATCAGTGGCGCTTGGCCGATCGACCGGCAAACCCGAATCATAGGCAATACTCACCCGGGGCCAAATGGCCAGCTTCAAACCAGGCTGGAGGTCGCCCGAATAGACCTTGAAGAGCAATGGTGATATCTATCTTTCGCTAGCGGATAATCTATTGAAAGTACCGGCATCGACCATACTTGCTCGATGCCTTTAACGCACTTTTCAGAGGCCCACTGCACTGCCTGATTACGCAAGTATGGCGTGTATCAATAACGCGACAGATAGCGCAAAACCACCGATGTAAGTACCCAACGCACCGATGAAGCGAAAAGGATTTGGTTTCGCCATGGTTTTGGGCGCCACGATTCCAATAGCCGCCAAATACCGGCAGGCAGTGACGAATACCATGCACCAAAGCACCCAATCTGATGGTGCGCCCTGGCCCAGAACGTAAATCAACAAAGCAATGATGGGCACATATTCGATTGCATTGCTGTGGGCGCGCACCGATTTATACAAATGGTCTTCTGGATCTTCTTTATATCCGTACATGGCCTTTGATTTGGCTCTAGCCATGGAAACGTTGAACCCAAGGCCGATAACCAATGCCGAGAGTAATGCGATACACGCTAATGAAACGGACATGAATCTTCCTCGATTAGATTAAATACATAACGCTTGAAGTCAGTGGGCTGCGCGTTTTCGTTGCGCAGCCCGGTGAAGCTAATCGTTAGCCGCTATCACATTATGTTTCCGCTTTCCCCACCCACTTGTTAACCGTAGGTGGTTCGTAACGGGTGAATCGCTCGAGCAGCGTTTCGGGTGAAGAATCGACCATCAACATCGAGCGATGAGGTTGTTTGACGAACTGCTCTGCTACGGCATGATCAAAAAATATCGTTAATGCGTCAAAGTAGCCTTCTACATTGAGCAAGCCACACGGTTTTTTGTGGAATCCAAGCTGGGCTCACGTCCAAACCTCGAAAATCTCTTCCAGCGTGCCTATCCCTCCCGGCATGGCGATAAACCCGTCAGACAGTTCAGTCATCAAGGTTTTCCGCTCATGCATGGATTGCGTTACATGTAGTTCGGTCAGGTTCGGGTGAGCGACCTCCTTTCGCACCAACGACTCAGGGATGACCCCAACGGCCTGCCCTCCAAGTTGCAAAACGGTATCGGCCATCAGACCCATGATGCCAACACTGGCGCCACCGTAAACAAGCGTTAGGTTTCGGCTGACCAGCGATCGTGCAAGCTCACGGGCTGCTCTGGAGTAGGCATCTTGCCGACCAAGGTTTGAACCACAATATATACATATGCTCTTCACGGCATTCCTTGTTCGCTAGCGACATTGACCGCCGAAATCGGTGAATAGCCCTGGCTTATCAGCGTGTTCAAGGGTGGAAATAGGGGCCTTGGGAGAGCATCCCATTCAAACCATGCCCAGCCTTCGCATTTGTCTGGCTCCATCAGTTTAGGCTCACCGCCCTCAGGGCTTGCCAGCACGAAGACGGTGACATAATGCTTCTGATCGGCTTCGAACACGTTATTGGTGAAGGGCCCGTGCTGAATACCCTGGAGCACCAGCCCGGTTTCTTCCATCACTTCACGTCGGGCACAGGAATCGATTGATTCCCCAAATTCAAGATGACCACCGGGTGCCGACCAGGTGCCCGCGCCATGAGCGCCCTTTCTCTTTCCAAGAAGTACGCACCCATTCTGAATAATCAGAACACCTACCCCCACTTGCGGCGAAGACATACAACAAAACCTCTTTGTGATTAACGCCGCAATTCACGCGTTTGTCGCGGCCATTGCCTGGTTAGCCGCATTCAACTGAATATCCGGCAGATTATCGAATACCTCAAGATAGGTCTTTTGGGATAGAAGCACGTCAAGAACAGGCGTTATTGGCGCTGCCCATATTTCCGGCAGATCCGCTTCCCCCTCAGTGGCTATAGAAAATGCCAAACGCTCAGTCGGTGGGCAGAAATCAGTCGTGACACCCTCTTTATTTCCTCTAGCATCGACCCGATACCAGCCATGTTCCTCAAGATATAGAGCGTTCAAACCATGAAGACAAAAAGGTGGTCCATCCCCATCATCACTAATGGTTAAACGTTGATAGCATAGGCCTGCCGGTATTCCATTTGCTCGAAGCAATGCTGCCAGCAGGTGGCTCTTCGCGTAACAGTAGCCTGTTCCATGTTTCAACACGTCAGATGCCTTACATGTCACATGGGTCACACTCGTAATCCCAACTATGCTTGATTTGATCGCGCACAAAGACAAAGCATTTTTCTGCGACCTGCTCGGGACACTCTGCGCCAGCGGCTAGTAACTTCGCCATAGCCAGCACCTCTGGTGAACTCCAGTCTATATATTCCGTTGACTCTAGATACTCATGCATGGTCTTAATTTCAAACATGGCTAACGCCCGCATTTGTGGATGGTTTGGAGCGCAGCGTAAAACCACTCCGACAACATGCGCTTGTTATCTTTTGACACTACGTAAAGTCCATTGTGTAGATGACTTCCGAGCACTCAGGGCACTTAAACTTGTAGACAGCAGGATTCCCCCCTTTTTCGTAATGCTCGAGAATATTTTTCCAAACCTCTGGTTTTATCATTTCAACACTTAGAAACCTTTCTAGCGCTTCGCCCGTCAACTCAACTAGATCTTTTTTCTCTGCATCTCCATGGAACTCACATGCTGTACCGCAATGTGCCTGCCATACTTCCTGCTGCCATGAGTTATACCCTGGAGTCCTCTTGCACACCTCTGAGATTACCTCCTCTGGTACACCGGCCTCTTGCAACGGGTAGTCATCAGAGAACATGCCATCAAATTTTTGAGCGGCGGAGCCATCTGCTATACACCACGGACAGATAAACTCAATTTCTTCCTCAGTGTAAAAAGTTGATGTATACACATACCCTCTAGCCTGTTCACAGCACTCGCAGACTTTCCTGCTTTCCTTGATCGCACCAGTAGAAATTGGATCGGGGTGATATTTGTACCTCGGGAGTTCCACGATTGCTCCTCAGAAAGTTAACAGTGATTATACAGAAGGCTACATAACCTCAGTAAACGCGATGGCACATTCATTGAGTTTATGCTACCGCAGAAATTTACTCTATCCCATTGTTTCTATTGTGCGCAAAGCAAGATTTGGCGGCATATCCAAAATTCGCGTGCCTGCGCGTTTTGCCGGTTTCAATCATACTGCCGTTGGCGCACCACTCTGCAATGCGCTTATCGACGAAGGGCACAATTCAGGGGGCTCGTTATAAACAGGTAAGCAATTACATCAGCCCCACATAGATCACCTGCACACCCAACCACTGCTGCTTTAGCCCGCCGCTGCTTTTCGTCAGGTACTCGCGCAATGGACGAGCGGATGGCAGCCTAGCAAGGTGCTTTCGAAGCCTGCGCTGATAAAAAAACTGCTCCGCAGGCACGTGCAGCGGCGTAGATGTGGGTTCGGTGGTTTTTTTGCCAAGCATCAGCCATTGAGGCAAAACCGCCGCTTTATCCTTCGTTTAGGCGACGCTTGGCAGGTCCATAAGAAATGCGCGCTCGGCTTAAACTGCCTTTACCAGCAGTCCTTCGAAGAAACTTACCGCGTTCGCTTCGAGCCCTTCCAGGTAATACCCACCTTCCTGCACCACCAGAGTGGGCAGGTTCAGCGCTGCGATTTGTCGGCCCAGCTCATGAAAACCCTGGGTGGAAACGGCCACCTTGGCTTGGGGGTCGCGCTCAAAGATATCGAAACCGAGCGCCAGCACCAGAGCGTCGGGTTCGAACAGGCGGATGGCTTGGTGGGCCTGCTCCAGGCGCTCGAAGAATACTGACTCAGCAGAGCCGTGCGGCATCGGGAGGTTGAGGTTGTAGCCGAGCCCTTCGCCTTCGCCGCGTTCGTTCTCGAAGCCGCTGACCGCCGGGTAGAAGTTGGTGGTGTCGCCGTGAATCGAGATGTAAAACACGTCACTGCGAGAATAGAAAATTTCCTGAATTCCTTGGCCGTGGTGCATGTCGGTATCGAGCACCACGATGCGCGGATAACGCCGGGTCAAATGCTGGGCGGCGATGGCGGCGTTGTTGAGAAAGCAGAAGCCGCCGGCAGAGTCGATGCCCGCATGGTGGCCCGGGGGGCGCGAAAGCGCGTAGGCGAAGCGCTCGCCGCTCATCAGCGCCTCGGCGCCGGCCACCGCGCTCTGAGCCGACCAGTAGGCAGAGTGCCAGGTATGCTGACCCACCGGGGCGCTGCCGTCGGCCAGGTAGCGGGCGGCCTCGGCCAGAATGCCCTGTAATGCGTTGGGCGAGCGTACGAAGATGTTGGAAATCACTTCTTCGCCCCAGTCCTCGCCCACCGCGTGCCAGCGGGCATGGGCGCTTTCCAGAAAGCGCAGGTAAGCCAGCGAGTGCACCGCTCTAAGGGGGCCAACGCCGTAATCTTTAGGCGGCGCTAGTTCGAACCCTAGCCGTTCGGCGGCGGCCAACAGGTGAGTGGCGCGCTGAGCGACCTCCTGGGGTGTGCGCATCTTGCCGCGCGAAAAATAGGTTTGCGGCTGATGCCACTTCTGGTCGTCGTGAAAGAACGTCTGCACTGCCAGGTCTCCTCGTTTCGTGCCATAAAAGCGCCATGCAATAAAAGCTCGGTAGAAACGCATGCGGTCACCGCGCGCCGCCCTCCTCCTGCACACCTGCTTCATTGATCCCGCGCACTACGGAATCTCTCGCCACACCGATGTGGTAGTCGATCGCTTCCCGGCAGGCCGGGCCGCTTTGGCTCGCCAGCGCCTCCAGCAGCTGATAGTGGCTGGTCGCGATGGTTTCCGGCGCTTCGTGGGTCCGCGTGATCAGAGTGATGCACAGGCGCAGCTCGTGCGCCAACCCCTCGAAGGCACGCAGTAGCCGCTCATTGCCGGCGTAGTGCAGCATCAGGCGGTGAAACTGCAAATCCTCTTCGATACGCCGCGTGCCACTGTCGCTCGCAGCCGCTTCGCAAAGTACGTCCACCTGACGCTCGAGCGCGAGCCGTGCCTCAGGGGTGTACCGCTTGGCGAGGCGTTCGATGGCGTGGCGCTCGAGGCACAGGCGCAGGTCGAACACGTCCTGTAGCTCGACCGCGTCGAGCGCCTTGACGAAAAACCCCCGCCGCGGGCGCGAGACCAAAAGCCCGCGGCTTTCGAGGAGCCTGGCCGCCTCGCGCACCGGTGCGCGACTGACGCCCAAATCCTTTGAAAGCTGCACTTCCGAGAGCCGCTCGCCGGGCATGAAGCGCTGCTCGATCACGCCTTGAGTGAGAAAATCGGCCACTTGCTCGACCAGATTCTTTTGCTGGATCAACCCTTGGGGAGCCATGGGTAACAAGGCCATGGGCACCTCTCTTTGTAAATTGTTTTCGACGTTCAGTATGACGCAAAAAAGGGCACTGTCGATAAACGACTGCCGACTGTCGACAGTTTAAAAGAGCGATGCTATGGTCAAAAAGGCCCTAAAAAACCCATTTCAACGGGCTCCCTAGCACCACGCCTCGCTTGCTAAAAAGACAAAACATCACGTTATTGACGTGAATAACCGAGGAGTAGGAACAATGAAAACACCTTTGGCTCTCGCGATTTCCGCAGCGGCCTTGGCCGTTTCTTGCGCAGCGATGGCGCAGGAACCCAAAACCGGCGGCACCATCGATACCATCATTCAGCCCGAACCGCCGGGTCTGGTACTGGGCATGATCCAGAATGCCCCCACCCGCACCGTCGCGGGCAATATCTACGAAGGGCTTCTACGCTACACCACCGACCTGGAACCGATGCCGCAACTGGCCGAATCCTGGGACGTGAGCGAAGATGGCCGAGTCTATACGTTTCACCTGCGCGATAACGTGACCTGGCACGATGGCGAAGCCTTCACTGCCGACGACGTGGTGTTCTCCGCGGACGTTTTTCATCGCGAACTCAATCCCAGCGCTCGCGCCGTGCTCGAGCACGTCGAAAGCATCGAAGCCACGGATGAGCACACCGTCGTGTTCACGCTGGCCGAACCCTTCGGGCCGTTTCTGCTCTCTTTCGAGGCGGGCACGTTCACCATGGTGCCCGAACACCTCTACGCGGGTACCGACTTTCGCAATAACGAGCACAACGACCACCCGATCGGCACTGGCCCGTTCAAGTTCGCCAACTGGGAGCGCGGCACCGTCATCGAGCTGGTCAAAAACGATGACTACTACGAAGAGGGCCTGCCCTATCTGGACGGCGTGAACTGGCACATCATTCCCGACGGCGGCTCCCGGGCCGTGGCGTTCGAAAATGGCACCGTCGACGTGCTGCCCAGCGGCACCGTAGAGAACTTCGACATTCCGCGCCTTTCCGACATGGACGGCGTCTGCATGACCGAGCAGGGCCACGAGTACTTTAGCCCCTTCGCCATGCTATGGATGAACAACCGCGAAGGCCCGACCGCCGACAAGCGCTTCCGCCAAGCAGTGATGTACGCCATGGACCGCGAGTTCGCCCGCAACGTGCTCTGGAACGGGTTGGGTAACGTGCCGCTGTCTGCCTTCGGCTCCAACGCGCGCTTTCAGGACGACGACCTCGAGCCCTACGATTACAACCCGGACCGCGCCCGCGAACTGTTGGACGAAATGGGATACGACGGCGAGGAAATCAGGCTGTTGCCGCTGCCCTACGGCGAAACCTGGACCCGGTGGGCCGAAGCCGTTCAGCAGAACCTGCGCGAAGTAGGCATCAATGTCAGCACCCAAGCCACCGATGTCGGGGGCTGGAACCAACGGTTGGGCGACTGGGACTATGACCTGGCCTTTACTTACCTCTTCCAATACGGCGACCCGGCGCTTGGCATCTCGCGCACTTACCTTTCGGACAACATCGCCAAGGGCTCGCCCTGGAACAACGTGGAAGGCTACGAAAACGCCGAGGTCGATGCGCTTTTCGACGAAGCGGCCACGGCCTACCCGGATTCCGAACGCGAGGCGCTGTACCAGCAGGTGCAGGAAATCCTTCACGAGGATGTGCCCGTAGGCTGGCTAATGGAGCTTGGCTTCCCCACGATTTACCGCTGTGACGTCAACGACCTAGTGACCTCCGGGGTCGGTGTCAACGACGGCTTCAGGGATGCCTGGCTCGACCGCTAAGTCAGACCTTGCCCGGCCGGCGTGCCCCGGCCGGGCTAAAAAAACGTCAGGAATTCCATCATGGTCTATGCCCGCTTGATTGCCATGCGGCTTATCAAAGCCGTTATTGTGCTGTTTCTTATCGTCATTTTTAACTTTCTGCTGATCCAGCTCGCCCCCGGCGACCCGGCATCGATTCTGGCCGGCGAAGCCGGCGCGGCGGATCAGGAGTTTCTCAACCAGCTGCGCGAGCGCTTCGGGCTCGACCAGCCCATGTACGTGCAGCTGTGGCGCTATGTATCGGGCATCGCCATGCTCGACTTCGGCTACTCCTACCGCTTGGGCGTCCCGGTGTTCGACCTGATCATGGCGCGCCTACCCGCTACGCTGCTGCTGACCGGGACGGCCTTCGTGCTCTCGCTCTTTCTGGGTATCGTTGCTGGCTCCATGGCCGCCGCCCGGGTGAAAAAACCTTCCGGCTCGCTGATCATGGCGCTTGCGCTGGTGTTCTACGCAACGCCCTTGTTCTGGGTGGCGCTGATGTCGGTGGTGGTGTTCTCGGTCTATCTGGGGTGGCTGCCTGCCTACGGCCTCTACACCGTGGGTGCAGGCCATACGGGTCTTGCGCTGGTGTGGGACGTTGCCCAGCACCTGGTGCTGCCTGCCACTACCCTGGCGCTGTTTTTCATGGCGATCTACACCCGCATGACGCGTACCTCGATGCTCGAAGCCGCGCAGCAAGATTACGTCAAGACCGCTCGCGCCAAGGGTTTGAAGCCGCGCATCATTCAGCGCCGCCATGTGCTGCGTAACGCCCTCCTGCCGATCATTACGTTGGCCGGCTTGCAGGCGGGTCAAATGGTCGGCGGGGCGATCCTCACCGAGACCGTGTTTGCCTGGCCCGGCATTGGCCGACTGATGTTCGAGGCGCTTCAGCAGCGCGACTATAACCTGCTTCTGGGTATCTTCTTTTTCTCCGCCGCGCTGGTCATCGTCTTCAACATCATGACCGACCTGGTCTACCGCCTCGCGGATCCGCGCATCAAGGGGGCCTCATGAGCTTTTTCGCACGCTTTGCCCAGAACCGCGGCGCTTTAGTGGGGCTCGTCATTCTGGCGCTGATCATCGTCATGGCGATACTAGCGCCACTTCTGTTTCCTGAGTCGCCCTGGCGCATGGTGCAGCGCCCGTTTCTGCCGCCGCTCGCTCAGGATGGCTTTATACTGGGCACCGACACCATGGGCCGCAACGTGGCCGCGGGGCTGATGCACGGTGCCTGGGTGTCGCTTCTGATCGGGCTGGTCTCCACCAGCGTGGCGCTTTTGATCGGCGTGCCCATGGGCGCTATCGCCGGCTATTACGGCGGCCTGATCGACGACGTGCTCATGCGCTTCACCGAGTTCTTCCAGACCATTCCCAACTTCGCCCTGGCGATCGTGCTGGTAGCGATCATGCAACCCAGCGTCACCTCAGTGGTGCTGGCGATCGCGCTGGTGAGCTGGCCACCGGTGGCGCGCTTGGTGCGCGCCGAGTTCATGTCGCTGCGTCACCGTGAATACGTCGAAGCCGCACGGCTGGTGGGCCAGACCAATACCACCATCATTCTCAAGCAAATTCTGCCCAACACGCTCTCGCCGATCATCGTGCTGGCATCATTGATGGTGGCCACGGCCATATTGCTGGAGTCCGGGCTTTCGTTTCTCGGGCTGGGCGACCCCAACGTGATGTCTTGGGGCTACATGATCGGCGCGGCGCGCACCGTGATCCGCCAGGCCTGGTGGCTCAGTTTCTTTCCTGGCGTTGCCATCTTGCTCACCGTGCTGGCGCTGAACCTGGTGGGCGAAGGCCTCGACGATGCGCTGAACCCCAAACTGTCCCGCGAGCGCTAGGAGAGAGACATGACGCAATCGAATCAATCCCAGGCGCCGGGCGAGGCGGTACTTCGCATTCGTGACCTGAGCGTGGCGCTGCCCAAGGGCGCGGATCGCGCATTGGCGGTAGAGAACGTGAGCTATGATGTGAACCGCGGCGAGATCATGTGCGTGGTGGGTGAATCCGGGTCGGGCAAGTCCATGGCCGCCAATACGGTGATGGGGCTTTTACCCAAGGGGGTACGCCCGGTACAAGGCGAGATCACCTTCGAGGGCCAGAACCTGCTCACCCTCACCGAGAAGCAGCATATGGCGCTGCGCGGGCTCAAGATCGGCATGATTTTCCAGGAGCCGATGACCGCCCTTAACCCGCTGATGCGCGTGGGCGCCCAGATCGCCGAGGTATTCGAGGCCCACGGCCGGCTGCCCCCTTCCGAGCGCCAGGCTCGCGCGCTGGAGCTGTTGATCGAGGTGGGCCTACCTCAGCCGGAAAAGGCGATTCGCGCCTACCCCTTCGAGCTCTCCGGCGGCCAGCGCCAGCGGGTAATGATCGCCATGGCCTTGGCACTCGAGCCGGTGCTCCTGATCGCCGATGAGCCTACCACCGCTTTGGATGTCACGACCCAGGCGCAGATCCTCGAGCTGATTCGCGACCTGCAGCGCCGCCGGGGGATGGCGGTGATGTTCATTACCCACGATTTCGGCGTGGTGGCCGAGATTGCCAACCGTGTCTGCGTGATGCGCCACGGTAAGATCGTCGAAATCGGGGAAGCCAAGGAGGTGCTCGGCAACCCGCAGCACGAGTACACCCAGGCACTGATCGCCGCGATCCCGAGCAACGCTGTACCGCCCCACCGAGAGGCGCGTGAGCCCGCGGCGCTTCTGGATATCAAGCATCTCAACAAGATGTTTCGCTCTCGCGGAGGCTTTTTGAAACCGGCGCGCGAGGTACGCGCGCTGAATGATGTTTCGCTGACGCTTGCTCGCGGCGAAACCGTCGGCATCGTCGGCGAATCCGGCTCGGGCAAGTCGACGCTTGGGCGCTGCGTCGTGCGTTTGGAGCACCCGGACGACGGCGAACTGCTGCTCGACGGCGTGAACCTCTCGACGCTCAAGGGCGATGCCCTGCGTCGCGAGCGCCACCGGGTGCAGATGATCTTTCAGGATCCTTATGCCTCGCTCAACCCGCGCACCAAAGTGGGCATGGCGATCGCCCAAGGGCCGATCGCCAACGGCACGCCCAAGGCAAAGGCGTTAGAGCAGGCCGGTGAACTGTTGGACATGGTGGGCCTGGGCGCCGGCGCTCTGGACCGTTTTCCCCACGAATTTTCCGGCGGCCAGCGCCAGCGTATCGGCATTGCCCGGGCGCTGGCGCTCAATCCGGAATTGATCGTCGCGGACGAGGCCGTCTCGGCACTTGATGTCTCCATTCAGGCCCAGGTGCTGGAACTGCTTGAGGAGCTCAAGCAGCGCCTGTCGCTCTCGCTGCTGTTCATCACCCACGATCTGCGTGTGGCCGCGCAGATCTGCGATCGCATCGTGGTCATGCAACACGGGCGCATCGTCGAGCAGGGAAGCGCAGAGCAGATCTTTTTACACCCCCGCGAGCGCTATACCCGTTCGCTGCTGGAGGCCATCCCCGGGCGCGAAGCGCCGGTCGCGGCCAGTGTCTAAAGCGCTATTTAAAAAATATGGTATTGTTTCACATACATTTTTATCACATGACGGCTTGTTCTCGGCCTCGTCATCGAAAGGAACATGAATGAAGATCACCGTGGACGTGCTGCGCACGATCGTAGGCGCTAGCCATGTATTGACCGGCAACGATGTGACGAGTCGGCAGGAAGATTGGATGACCGGCGCGCCGTGTCAGGCCGGCGCCATCGTTCGCCCGGCCAGTACCGAGGAACTTTCAGCGGTGATGCGCGCCTGCTTCGAGTGCAAGCAGACCGTGGTGACCCACGGCGGGCTGACCGGTCTGGTTCACGGTACTCAAACCAGCCCTGACGATCTGGTCATCTCGCTGGAGCGCATGACCGCCATCGAGAGCGTCGATCCGGTAGGCGGCACGCTGACGGTTCAGGCCGGCACCCCGCTTCAGCGCGTGCAGGAGGCCGCCCAGGATGCCGGGCTGCAGTTTCCGCTGGATTTAGGCGCGAGGGGCAGTTGCACCATCGGCGGCAACATCGCCACCAACGCTGGCGGCGTGCGGGTGATTCGTTACGGCATGATGCGCCAGCAGGTACTGGGGCTCGAAGCGGTAATGGCCGACGGGCGCGTGGTTAGCTCGATGAACCACATGCTCAAGAACAACGCCGGCTTCGATCTCAAGCAGCTGTTCGTGGGCACCGAAGGCGTACTGGGTATCGTGACCCGCGCGGTGCTGCGCCTGCAACCGCCTACGCCCTACGAACACACCGCGATGGTCGCCTGCCCTTCTTTCGAGGCATTGACGGCACTGCTCGCTCAGATGGGCAAGACGCTGGGCGGCGGGCTCGGAGCGTTCGAGGTGATGTGGCAAAACCACTACCAGCTGCTGACCGACACCTCGGGCCGGCACACGCCGCCGCTGTCCACAGAGTACCCTTACTACGTGATTATCGAGTGTCTGGGAAGCGACGACGCCCGCCTCGAAGCGCAGTTTCGCGATGCGCTGGAACAGGCCATGGAAGCGGAGCTGATCATCGATGCGGTTATCGCGCAGTCCAGCAACCAGCGTGACGGCCTGTGGGCGATACGGGAAGATATCGAAGGCCTGAAGGAGGGTCTGGACCCGGTGCTGACCTTCGACGTGAGCCTACCGATCGCCGACATGGAGCGTTACACCCAGACGCTCGAAGCGAGGCTTAAGGAGTCGTGGCCCGATTATCAGCTGATCGTGTTCGGCCATCTGGGTGACAGCAACCTGCATATTTCGGTCGGCGTGGGTAGCAAGGAGCCCACGGTCCGCCGCGCCGTGGAGGCGCTGGTTTACGAGCCACTGACGGCGCTGGGCGGCTCCATCTCCGCCGAGCACGGCATCGGCCTTGAAAAGCGTGCTTGGCTTGGAAGCTGTCGAAACGAGGCGGAGATCGAACTGATGCAGACGCTGAAAAAGTCGCTCGACCCCTTTGGACTGCTCAACCGCGGCAAGATACTCGACGAAGCGCTTTTTGAGTAAAAACCGGCCCACGAGTCAAAGCCAATACTTTCAGGATACCGTTATGCCCCGTTACCCCGAGCACCTGACCGGTGAAGGTCCGATCAACCCGTTTCCCGGCATCAAGGTGCTGGAGCGCCGTTTAGGCCAAAAGATTCCACATCAGTTGGGCTCCAACGAAGGTCTGGACATGCCCCATCAGGCGCTACGTGCGCACTTTGGCGACGCCTTGGCCGAGCACGTTTACGGCTACGGCGATGCTGAGGCCTTGGGTGTACGCCAACGGCTGAGTGCCCAGCAGGGCATCCCCCTTGAGCATCTGCTGGTGGATGCCGGCGCGGACAGTCTGATCGCGCTGGCCGTGCGCACCACTTGCGAGCCCGGCGTTACGGTCATCGCCACGGCGGGCACGTATCCCACCTTTGGCTACTTCGCCAAAGGAGCGGGGTGTCGTTTGGTAGAGCCCGCCTACCATGAAGCGCCGGGCGTCCTGGCGCCGGATCTCGAAGCGCTGGCGGCCGCTGCACATCGCGAAAATGCGCGCCTGGTCTACCTGGCCAACCCGGACAACCCCAGTGGGCACCTACACAGTGACCGCGCGATTCTCGAGCTGCGCGAGGCGCTGCCGGATACCTGCTGGCTTTTGCTCGATGAGGCGTATAGCGACTTCCGGGACGACGCACCCAGCGAATTCACGGCCAAGGCGCTGCCCGGCGTGATTCGTCTTCGCACGCTATCCAAAGCCCACGGTTTGGCCGGGCTGCGCATCGGATACGCCATCGCCGAACCGACCGTGCTGGCCATGATGATGAAGGTGCGTATTCACTACGCGGTATCGACACTGACGCTGGCCGCTGCGGAAGTGGTACTCGACCATTCTGATGAGGTGCGCCAGCACATCAAGGATGTCAAAGCGCGCCGTGAGCAGCTATCCAGACACTTTCACGCCTTGGGGGCCGACGTTCTGCCAAGCGCTACCAACTTTGTCGGTATTCGCCTGCCAAGTGCCGACGTAGCCGGGGCGGTGCATCAACAATTGCTGGAGGAAGGCGTACTGGTTGCGCGTCTCGCCCATCCGGCTCTTTCCAACGTGATTCGCATTACCGCCGTGGCCGATGCCCTGGTGCCCGGACGACTCGCAACGCTCGAACAAGCCATCCAGGCACCTTCTTGAAAAGCCATGCTTTTGTGTCGATGGCTGACCCCGGCTACGCCGGGGTCAGCCAGTGGCTGAATTCCTCAAGCTCTCCACGCACCGCCTGGCGATACAAATGCTGCAACCGGGCGGTCACGCTCTCCTGCTTGATCGGCTCGCTGACCGGCGGCGCGCCGGCGCGGGTGCCGATATGACGCCCATCGAGCTCGCGCAGCGGCAGAATCTCAGCGGCGGTGCCGGTCAAGAACGCCTCGTCGGCGGTGTAGAGTTCGTCGCGAGTGATGCGCCGCTCGCGTACCTCTAAACCGAGCACCTGGCGGGCCAACTGAATGACGCTGTCTCGTGTGATGCCCTGCAGACACGACGTGACTTCCGGGGTGTGCAGTACGCCGTCGCGTAGCAAAAAGACGTTGGCCGCCGACGCTTCGGCTACATACCCTTCCGGATCAAGCATGATGGTTTCGTCGAATCCCGCCTTCACTGCGGTATTCAGCGCCAGTATCGAGTTGACGTAGTGGCCGCTGGTCTTGGCGCGGCACAGGCTAATGTTGACGTGGTGGCGTGCCCAGGAGGAGGTCAGCGCGCGAAGCCCGTGCGTGGCCGCCTGGGGCGAAATGTATGGCCCCAGATCCCAGGCGGCGATCATCACATGCGTTTGTAGCCCTTGAGCGCGTAACCCCAAACCTTCGGCGCCGAGAAACACGGTCGGTTTGAGATAGGCATCCGTTAGCGCGTTTCGCGCCAGGCAAGCGCGCTGGGCTTCGATCAGCGCTTCTTCGCTGAACGACAGCGGAATATCCAGCGAGTGGGCGCTTTCCACCAGCCGCCGGGTATGCTCCGCCGCTCGAAAGATATGTGTCCCGCCCGCTCCTTCGTAGGCGCGCACGCCTTCGAAGCAGCCCATACCGTAGTGCATGGTATGGGTGAGCAGGTGCATTTTGGCGGCTCGCCATTCGAGCCATTCACCATCCTGCCAGATCCAGCCGTCCCGGTCGTATAGCGGTGTCATCGTTGGTTGCGCTCCCACTCTGTTTGCCAATGGTCGATCAGCGCGCGCTGATGCGGCTGTAATGCCTGGTAGCCCCAGGCGGCGATCTCGTCGTTTTGCGGGTCGTACACGGCGGTATTGCTACCGGCCAGTGCCTGCAGCGTGGCGTGGCCACAAAGCGGTGCGTACCCTTCCGAGTAGCCACCTTCATGAACGAGCACGAGCCGGCCTTTGCAGCAGCGCTCGGCCAGCACCTTGAGTCTTGACGTCATCTCGGCAAAGGCCTGGCTATTGAGCAGCATCTTGCCCAGCGGGTCCTTGGCGCAGGCGTCGAAACCGCAGGCGACGACGATCATCTCTGGCGCGAAGGCCTCGATAGCCGGCAGTACCAGACGCTCGAAAGCGTACTCATAGGCGCCGATACCGCACCCGGGCGGCAGAGGCAGGTTGAGATTGGCGCCCTGCCCCTCGCCTTCGCCCTGCTCGTCGAATCCACCGCTATCCAGCGGGTAGTTGGCCGCCTGGTGAATCGAGACGGTGAGCACGTCGGGCTCTTCATAGAACGCAGACTGCTGGCCATTGCCGTGGTGCACGTCCCAGTCGAGAATTGCGACCCGTTTGATTTGACTCAGAGCACGTGCGCGCATGACCGCCACCGGAATATTGCCCAGCAGGCAGAAGCCGCGGCCCTGGTCAGCTTCGGCGTGATGGCCCGGCGGTCGGCAAAGGGCGTAGGCGTTATCGACCACGCCGGTTGCGACCGCCTCGACCGCGGCGATGGCAAGCCCCGCCGATTGAGTCGCCGCCGACCAGCTACCCGGCGTGTAGGGGGCGCAGTCGCCGCCGTTTCCGCCCAAGCCTTGGTCGCCGGCTTGCAGCGCGTCCAGATAGCGCCGGCTGTGGAACCGCTCGAGATCCTCACGGGTCGCCGAGGCGGGTTTGACGACGTGAAGTTCGTCGATCAGCCCGCTGACTTCGAGAATGTTCTTGAGTCGCCGCTTGCTATCCGGGCTTTCTGAAGCGGGTTGGGGCTGAAGGAACTCGCCAGGGGCGGAAAACACACCGATGGCGCCCTGGTCGTGCCAGAAGCAGCGCTCGTGCCAGTAAAAACCGGTCTGGCTCATCGTTTCTCCCTTTTAAGGTTGTTCGCTGGGACCTGGATTAACGTTCCCGTATGTAATAGCCAACGCGGCCAATCGTCAGCGTCAGATAGCAGCGCCAAGGGATCAAGCCTCGGCCCCCGACAGCGTCTCCCACACCTCGACCGCCGCGGCGAGATCTTCGAGGGAGGCGCCGACGGACTTGAACAGCGTGATCGCCTCACGCGAGGAGCGCCCGGGATGGGCACCGCTTAGCACCTCACAAAGCTCGGCCTGAACGTCATCAAAGCGGAACGCTCCTTCGTCGATGGCCTGCAGAATATCGCCCGCCTCGCCTTTCGCGCCGGCGTAGGTATCCACGAATACCTCGCTCAAGCGCAGGCACTCGGCATCGGTTTCGCGCATCTGCGGGCGAAAGGCGCCGATCAAATCCAGGTGGGTGCCCGGCGTTAGCCATTCGCCTTTGATCAACGGCTGGGTAGAGAGCGTGACGCAGCTGACGATGTCCGCCGCCGCGACCGCCTCGGGCAAATCCTCGACGGTGCGGGTCTCGAACCGGTCCGCGTAATCCCGGGCAATGGCGGCGGCCTTGTTCGGGTTTCGCCCCCACACCAGCACCCGCTTGATGGGGCGCACGCTTGCGTGGGCCTCGATTACCATGGGCGCGAGCTTGCCGGTGCCCACGACCAGCAGCGTCTCGGCGGTGTCGAGCGAGAGCTTGCGGGCCGCCAGCGCGGACGCCGCGGCGGTGCGGCGCCGGGTCAGTTCGCTGCCGTCGATACAGGCCAAGGGCTGGCCGTGCTTACCTTCGCTGAGCAGGTAAAGCCCGGAGATCGCCGGCACGCCGGCTTCGGCGTTATGGGGAAAGACATTCACCATTTTCACGCCGATGTAGCCGGCGGCTTCCCAAGCAGGCATCAGGAGCATCGTCGCTTCGCCGTCGGGGCGATGCATGGCGTGATGGTGACGCGGCGGTGACTCCACGCCTGTGAGGAAGGTTCGTTCGAGTCGTTCGATCAGACATGCCCATTCAAGGTGACGGGCCACCTCCTCGCTCGAAATCACTCGCATATCGCCTCTCCGTTCGGGTTGTCAGTCCTGAGCCTTGCGCTTATGCGCACGCCTCCGCTGCGCTCAGTGGCCCCATGAAGTTTACTCAAAAATAGCGCCTATTCAGACCCCAATCTCGGGCGCACTCAACGAAAAACCCCGGCGGGCGCCGGGGTTTTCTAAAGCGGGGATCAAACGAGCGATGGATCAGCCGTTTGCCAGCGCCGCCACGATCATGATTTCGACCTTCCACTCGGGCTTGGCCAATTTGGCTTCGAGTGCGGCGCGCACCGGCGGGTTATTCGAGCCGATCCAGGCTTCCCAGGCGGCGTTCATCTGATCGAACTCGGCCATATCGGTGACCCAGACTTGTGCGGAGATCAGGTGCGCCTTCGAGGAGCCCGCTTTTTCCAGCAGCTCGTCGATGCGCGACAGCACCTGCTCGGTCTGGCCTTTCATATCGGCGGTGGCATCGGCCGGTACCTGGCCTGCCAGGTAGACGGTGCCGTTGTGAATGGCGATTTGGCTCATGCGGGCGTTGCTGTCGTGGTAAGTCACGCTCATCGTGTTTCTCCGTGCATTAAATAAAGAACGCTCCGAGACTACGACATACGCGGCAGAAATGCTTGCTCAACGTGATGGAAACCGCCTTTTGGATTGAAAAACCACAATGAACCTCAGTAGTTGGCAAGAAACACAAGCCACATCCCGAGGTAAATGAGCCCAACCACCAGCACGGTCAGTAGCGCGCCAATGACCAACGACACCAGCGTGATGCGTGCACTCTCCTTGCCTGAGAGTGGGGACGTGCCGTCTTCACGTTGGTTTCGGTTAGGGATCAACGCGATGACGATAAGCCCCCAGAGTGGCAGTAGAATCCCGATTAAAATACCCAAAAAAGTCGGGTAGCCTTTCTTTCTGGCAAAGGCCGTATTAAGAACAATGCCGGTTACAGCGATGAAGACCCATCCGATGAACGTGTAGTCCATAGCGACACCCAACGGCTACAAAGCCTTTAGTAGAAGCCAATAAAAAAGGCCTAGCGAAAACGCTAGGCCTTTTTTTACAAGTTGGTACCGGTGGCCAGACTCGAACTGGCACGCCTTTTACAGCGGCGGATTTTGAATCCGCTGTAGCACTTTCAACGGCCGCGCTTGCATCGGGCCTTACGTTTGAAATCAGCACGTTAGCTTTTCCACCTCTTACATTATCTACACTGGTCGCACCCAGCCTGCGACCAAACTGCGACCAGCGGCGCTTAGGCTGGCTCATCGGCCGGCACAATCGATACCCTCAGTTGCGCCAGCAAGTCGCTTGCGGAATCCTGGTGGCTACCTGTTAACACAGTGATTCGATCAGGCCGGGCAGGTCCATTATTGATCAGCAGTATGGCCTGAGCGCGCCGAGCCGCTTCCAGGTCAACGTCGGGCGCGTGGACCGGTGCCTTGAGTTCGCCGGCCGCCAGCTCCATGAACGCGGGTTTGACGACTGGCGTAACGGCGCTGTAGAGATTGCCGTCGTCGTCCTGACGCGAAAGCACGCCGAAGGTCTGGTCATCGTACGGCGACTCCCCGAGGCACAGCGCCAGCTGGTTCGCGTCATAAATGTGGCCTTCGGGCGCTGCGATCGCTACAAGGTCTGTGTATTCAGTGCTCATGCCGTGTCCATCCATTCAATAAGCGCTCGTGAGTCTGCGACACTAATTGGCGCTTCGCTGAGTACCATAGGTCCCAAAAGCCCCGTGATTTGGTAGCGCGGATCGTTCGCTGCGTAGTTGTAGTGAAGCGTGACCGCGCCCAACGAGTTTTTGCGGTTATAGCTAGACGGATTGGGGACAGTGCTTTCAACCCCATTAGCATGGCTAGCGCGCACAACGCCGTCAGTCATCCTCAGCAGACACGCGCCGCTATTGACGTCGAATGTCGTCGGCGTGTTGATAAGATCATACGTCTGATGCAGCAAGGTGCCGTTGCGAGTTGCGGGGTATCCCAGCCCGCCGGACCCTGGCGATAAGAAGACAGAAAACACGCTGGCCTGCACCGTCTGTGTCACCTTCATCGCCACAAACCCATTGTTCAGGTTCAGTGCTCGATCGGTCGTAAACGAAAACCCTTCGACGTTCCGGCTATCGATGAATCCTCTACCGTTGATCATGTTGTAGACCGGACGGCCGGCACTAACACGAGCGAAGCGATGGTTGCCGTTGCCGCTGATGTCATACTGAGCCGCGATAGGATCACCGATTTCCTTAACGGGAACGGTCATCGCGATGTCCTGCCAGAGCGTCACCTGCCCCAAGAACTCGGCCTCGGTCACGTAGAACGCGTTGATTGGATTGCTACCGAGCAGTGACTCAATAAACTGCGGGATCGTCATGCCGTCGTCGAGCAACGCCTCGGCATACGCCCGAAGGGGTGAGCCATCGGCAACGGGCTCCCGGCCCATGCTGAGCAGCGCCTTGTTCGCGCCCTCTTTAAGCATTTCCGTTGTTTCAAACAGATATTCGAATTTATCCGTCATTGCTGACATGGACTACCTCCCCGCTGATCAAGTCGAGCAGCTGCTCGATCTCCGCTCGCATTTCCGCCACGGCGCTGGTGGCCTCTTCGTGCGCTTGCTCGCCCGCAGTTTGGGCGGCCTTTTCCGATGTGGCGGCGTAGCGCTGCGCGCTGGTTTTTGCTTCGTTGGCCTCATCTACTCCAGCGCGCAGCTGGTCAACCAGATCCTGCGCCGCCCCTTCGGTAATCGGCGTGGGGCTCGCCGCCAGCGCCTGCGGCAGCGACATCACCGAGGCGGCGTCCGCGGTTATCTCGCCCAGCAATGCCTCTTGGGACTTGTGGTTCCACCAGACCTTGTAAACGCCCGGTTCTAGGTCGATCTGATAACCACCATTTTCATCAGCGGTGAACTCGTAGACGGAATGCGCTAGCACGCCGTTAAGCACGGTTTCTACGGCGCGAAACCGGACCGTGACAGACGCCATCGGACCGCCCGCGTTGTACAGCACGCCCTCTAATCGCATTACGCGCTCTCCTGCATGGGAATTTTGGGCACAAAAAAACCGCTCTAGGCGGTATCAGTATCGGAGGCTGTTGAATCAGATCTGTGCGGCAGCGATAAACATCTCGTCGATCTGCTCTTGCGTCAGCCCAAGCGCCTCGCCGATGTCGTTGATCCAGGGGCTATCGCGCTCAATGACTTCCGCAAACTCCCATTCGATAGCGGCTCGTTCTTTATCCGGCGAGTCGAGTGAGTTGATAGCGGCATCCACCTGGCTCAAAAGCCCTTCATTCAGTAGCTCAAGGCGCGCTTGGCGGGGCGTGATTGAAGCTGGCACCGGGACGTGGTTACGAGCGTCAATTTCCTCTTGCGTCAAATCTCGCACACTCCATGTCTGATGCCAGTTGCCGTCTGTGTCCTGTTCAAGCTGTCCTTGCTGCACTTCCTGGGTCTGCGGGTCGTACCCAGGCTGCGGAGCTGGTTCGACATAGTGGCCGCGTGCGCGCATATCAGCATCATTGGGCCGGGCAGGGAATATTGTGCCAGGGTAGAGTTTTTTGACTTGCGAGTATGATGCTTGATTGCCCTTTATGTGTAGCACTGCTCCTACCTCCTTATATAATTAAGCACGCAGCTTGACGCGCTTGGACAAGTACACTTGATGAACTGACATTGGGAGTAAAAAGCTGTTCTCCTGATACCCAATTTGGTGCTGTGGCGTAAGAAGGAATCATGAAGTATGGGTTATCACTGCCTTTTATTTTATCAGTGTAAGCATATTCGCCATTTAAAAAGCCTTGCCAACGCATCCATGAAAGTCCGTCTGGACCATAGCAGCTCAAGTTCTTAAAGTCTGATATGTTTCTTACTGGAGCCGTTTGTATTTGATTTTCAGTGTGAGGAATAATATCGTCTGAGTACAATCCTGACCACTTCCACATCTTATCCAGAGAGAGATATATTGCACTAAGGCCATCAATTTCAAAACCTTGAACGCCAGATGTATACTCTAATCTATCTGTTGACTCTACGTTTAAATCGGTCTGGTTTCTGAATGATGTTGTATTACTAAGCGTGCCGGGGTCAACAATGAATATACCATTCGTTGTTGGTGAAGACGGATTATACCAAAGAGCTATCATTGTTCCGGTAATAGGGTGTGTCTGAAATGAAAAGTAGCTGCGATTTGACTGTGTAAACAGGTTTGTTATTTGACCTGTATCTACATTCACCTTTCTTGTAACCGTATTGGCATTCCAGTCCAACAGGTAATGACCATCAGCAGATATTGCACAACTCGCGTTTTGGCCAACATTCCCTGGTGCTGCAACATTGTAGATTATAGCTTTACTATCTACATCTATTACAACGCGGTAGGGTGATGCTGACGAACTTGTCCCAAAACCATTAGTAATATAAATTCTCTGATTATTGTTTGATAGGCAAACAAATCGTGCATTAGCCTGCGCTCCTAAAATCTGCTTAATATCAATTTCAGTTACTACTGTTAGATTCCCTTGAGAAATTGAATAAAGCACAATGGTATTGTTGTAAGTACCGTCTGAGAAAACACCAATAACAATAGATTTGTCAGGACTAGTCGTAACCATTGTACATAGTGATGATGTTGAAGATATGTAGTACTTAATAGGCTGCATAGTGCTCGCATCAAGCACTCGGAGCCCTGCTAGTGAGGCTTGCAGTACATACCGATTCGCAGAGATTCCACCCATCATTGCCTCTAACATGATTATCCTCCAAAGCTGCCGATGCTCACGCGAGAACCCGTGAACATGATTCGATACGTTGACCAGTTATCAAAAACGGCAGGCGGTTCGCCACCTTCCCAACGTATTGTATAACCGGGAATAACGAACTCGACGCTCCCGGCGCCATCAATGTCTACTAGTACAGGTTTAGCTAATCCAGCTGCCGGGATATTCTCAAACGTGATCGTCAGTGACGTTGGGTTGTCCAACTCGAATACCTGCTGTGTCGCAAGATCAAGCGTTGTTGTGCCGGGGTCGCCGCCCTTGATCGTGTAGCTAGAGGCGTTCACCAACTCACTGCCGCTCGCCAACTGCTCGCTTACATCCGTCGCCAGGTTACGCTTTGCCAGCGCGCCTTGCTCGTCGACGCTCACGTAATCCTTGGGCGTTATCAATGTGCCCGGCTGGAGAGATGTTATCGCTACGTCGCCCACGGCAATTTGCTGGGCCTCGGCGGCGCTTTGGGCGGCGTCGTCGGCGGAGCTTGCGGCTTCGCCGGCCTTATTGGTGGCTGTCTGGGCGGCTGTCTGCGCTTCATCCTTGATCGAATTCGTATCGGTTATCGCCTGCTGCCGCGTCTGCTCGGCCTCTTTGAGTGTCTCAGAGAGCGCGGTATCAATGCTTTGCACCATCTGATTGCACTGCTCAGCAAACAGCGCGAATACAGCCTGCGTGTTGTTGAACTTGGTAATGAACGCGATCTGATCGCCCGCGTTAATGGGCTGGAGTACCAGCTCATTGGGTACAAAAATCGACATGCGCTAGACCTCTATGAACGAGAGTGTGGTTTTTCGAACGCGGGGCATGTAATGGGCGTCGCTGTACCCCTCCGTCATACGACCGAGAAATGCACCTGTGAGCCGCTCGATGCCGGTACTGGCCGGGTAGAGGTCAACGAACACGTCGGCGATCATGCCGCGTTGCGCCAGCTCCTCGAGCAGCCGGGCGCGGTCGGCGGTATAGAGCCAGTCGAGGTTGAACGTGGTTTGTCGGCGCGGGTTGCCGCCGTTGATCGTTCGCAGCGTTTGCCCGGCGCTGTACTCATGCTGCGCCCGGTCGGGCCAGTCGACGATAAGGTCATAACTGGCGTTGAACTCCGCAACGAACGCCAGCCCCAGCACTACACGACCGATGTCGATGGCGCCGTCAGCGTTACCGGGGTCGTTGATCTCCAGCCGAAAACCGGTAATGGCCGTGATGGGAAACTCCATCATTGCGACCGGGTCGCGCAGCTTGTCGTTGTACGTCGCGCCGAATGCATCGATACCCGCACGCCACACCCCGGCTGGAATGATCTCCCCGGTTGGGCGCTGGCCGCTTTCCCATGGCTCGCCAGAGGCATCGAGCAGCACCAGTCGAATGGTGCCCGTAGCGCTCAGGTTGTGGCGCAGAATGTAAAGGTTGTCGACGAAAGCGCCCGCCGCGAGCGTGCCCTCAATGATAATGGTGCTGGTATCAGCGCTGCGATAAACCTCGGCGCGGTCGTCGCGCTGGGTGTTCTCGATCGGCGTGCCGGGCGCCGCCTGGTTCACGGCCAGGCTGGCTGCATCGTAGGCATTATCGAGCACCAGACGAATGTGTTCGGTTCGACTCACAGAATGATCTCCAGCTCGGCCTTGCCGCCAGCGCGCTCGAGTCGCACTGCCGACACACGCCCCACGCGCCCGACCAGCGGTGATACGTTGACGGTAATGGTTTCGTACAACGGCACGGTGGGCAGGTAGGTCGTCACGCGCCAGCGCTCGCGCCGCACGGCGTGGTAAACCAGCCGGCGGTCGCGCTCGGCCTGCGCTTCTCCCCCGTCCTGCAGCAGCGTGGAGACGGTTTCGTCGGTAGCAAGCGGGTGCCCGGGCAGATCCTGTGTCCCCGTACTTTCTCGCCACTCCTGGCCCAAGCGCGCCGCCAGCGCTGGCTCGTTCTGGTTCACGACTTCGGCAACATTACGCAGCGGGGCGTCGTTACGGCCCCACTGCAGCGTGAGGCCTGACCAGGGCGGCTCGACGCCGTCGAGCTGCAGAGTTCGATCCTCTACGTTGTCGACGCTAAGCCGGGTCGTCGCCTCCCCCCCGGGCGCGTCGAAAACACGCATGTCGAGCCGGTCGAGTGCGTCGAGGTGCCAGCCCGCGCCCAGGGTGTCCTTGAGCGCGTCAAGAATCTGCGCCCCGGTGACCTCGCCGGCGCCGTAAAAGCCCACCGTCACATTGGGCAGTACGGTATGGGGTGAGACCTGCTTGCCGTAGTAGTCCGCCACCCACTGCACGATCGACATGGGCGTGTCGTGCTGTTCGTGCGCCTCGGCGGTAATCTCGCTACCGTTGCCCGGGTGGTTATCAAGCGTGAACGCGCCATCGGCTAGGTGCGCGGTATGCGGCACCGAATTACCAATGTCGCGCGGCGTGACGCTCAGCAGTGGCAGATAGCCCACACGATAGCGCAGCGTAGCTGTGTCCACGCGGTGCACCGGCACGTTGAAGCGCTTGCCCAACAGCAGCGGCACCGGGCCACCGTCATTTGGCAGCTGGCCGGTGTCGATCGGCTCGTTGAGTTGCTCACTGGCATCGATCACGTCCAGCGTAATGACGCCGTTGCGGTACGAGGCCAGCCCTCCATTCGTGGCCACGGCCATGGGTCGAAACTCGGCTCGAGGCCACGACGGATCACCGAGGAACAAGCGCACCGGCCAGCCCCGCCACTGATAGTCCAGCCAATCAGTAATACGGCCATCGTCGCGCAGTTCGATCTTGCCAATCTCGATCAACCCATCGACGCGCAGCGAAATACCCACCGCGCTGATCAACAGGTCATTCCAGACCGGGTTTTCGAGCCGCTCGCTCGCCGGGGCGATGTACGGCTTGTCGGCGACCTGCACGACGCCGCCGGCATGCTCGAGCTCAGCCAGAATTACTCGGTTCTCCCGGGGGCTTTCCAGCCACCGGGTAAACTGGGCGTCGGTGATCATGCGGGGTTCCTCTTGCGTAGCCGGCTGTTGCGTTCCGTTTCTTCAGTCGCCGCGGCGGTGCGCCGGGCGGGGTCGAGCAGTTTTCCAGTGTTGCCGGCGATTGAGGCCAGCAGGCCCTCCAACTGCTGTACCCGCTGGGCGAGCTGCCGGTTATCGGCCCGCATACCGTTCATGGCATTCAACAGCGCCTCCTGGGTGTTATCCCGGGACGTGTTCACCATCGGCATGCTCGGGCCGGCCATGCGCAGCGCGCTCATATCCGGAAGGGAGCGCCGGCGCCATTCGTCGGCCTCATCACGATTCAGCACGGCCTCGTCGCGGTGGAGCTCGGCGATGTACCCGTCGAACGGCACCCGGGGCAAGCCTGTGGCGTGACTGCCGTCGACATACTCCTTACTGCTCCGCAGGGACTCCCGGATCTCGTCGATGCTGGCCCCGTTGTTGTAGCGGCTCTGCCAGTAGGCATAGCCGCTATCGTCCGGGTCACGACCGAAAATCTCCCGGTAGCTGTCCGCGACGATGCCGGTCGCCCCGGTCAGCAGGGCATCGCCCTCCTGGTCCAGTCCACCGGGGGTGTAGGTGCGGCCGCTGGCGGTCGTGGCGCTGGGAAAGATCTTCGACAGCGCCTGCGCGAGGTTTTCCGGCAGCGCGCCCATGAGGTCCGTTAGCGTATTAAGCTCGGCGTTGGCCTTGATCTCCTCGTTCAATGAGCGCGTGAGCGTATCGCGCGCCTGTTGCTGCTCGCGGAGTTGTTGCCGATCAATGCTCTCGATACTGCCCATGGCGGCAACGGACGCGCCAAACTGACTCTCCAGCGACGACACCGAGCTGGAGACGTCACCGAATACCATTGCGTATTGGCTTGAGGCCTGCCCGTACACAGCGGCAGCAGAATCGAGGTACTGGTCGGCAGCCGATTGCAGCTGAGCGACCGCCTCGGTGTCGCCCGCCTGGGCTCGGATCTCAAGCTGAGCGTACTGCCGCTGGGCCTCGACCATTCGCTCGAACGGATTCAGGACCGAGCGATCGGACAGCATCAACGAGTCGAGCATCTGGCCCAGCTGATCGAAGGCGCGTTGCTCATCCTGCAGCTGCCGCTTGCGCTGACTGGCGAGCTCATCGGCCAGCGCAATCGCGCTGTTGTAATCGCTGATAGCACCGTCGATACCCACGATCTGGCTGTAGCTGAACGCGGGTGGCGGCGGTGGTGCTGGCGTTTGCTCGGCGGCGGCCGCAGCGGCCTGGCGTTGCTGCTCGAGCGTATCGATGTACTGCTTGAGCGCCGGGGTCGCGCGCAGAATCGCGGCGGTTTGCGCGGTGCCGGTCGCGCCCATGAGCTTGATACTCTCGACGAGATCGCGCACGCCTTCGCGGGTATCCGGCAACTCACGCCCCAGGCCGGCGAACGTCTGCTCCAGACTGCGCGACAGGTCGTTAAATTTCTCCTCTTCGGTGTAGAACGCATCGTAATAGCTCGAAAGCAGCGCATTCAGGTTGGCCTCGCCGCCCACCTGCGCGGCGAGGTTACTCGCGACATGAATCGCGCCCGCTGCTGTCGCATCGAACTGCAAATTGAGGCGCTCGCTGGCATCGCGCAGCACCAGCGCCGCTTGGGCGGCCGACTGCATTGCATTACTGGCATCGAGCACGCCGCTGGCGGTGTCCTGCCGGTTGATCTCGTCGATGATGTCATTCATCACCGCCGCGCCCATCTGCTCGCCCAGGCGCTCAAGCTGCAGCACGCCGACGAACGTGGTCGCGAGCGTTTGCGGGTCGGCAATCCGCATCACGGCATCGGCCATGGCGGATTGACTGCCGCTGATCATCGCGCGCAGGCGGGTTTCGACGAGGTCTTCCGGCCCATCGTGAGCGAACCCTTGAATCGATGCCTTGATGGCATCCAACCGAGTCGGCAGCGCGGCAGCGCCGATGGCGTTGTCGAGATCGACAATGCCATTCAGCAAGGCATCGAGTTCGGGCTGTTGCTCGAGCTTGTAGTCGCTGAACGACGTGATACCGAACTGACCGAGCGCGGTTTCTCGGTCTCCGAATACGCCGTAGTTGCCGCCCTGGGCAAAGTCGAAATCGAACGTTTTTTTGCCGGAGCCAAATAGCGAGTCGATCGCTCCGCCGATCGCGCCGCCAATGGCTGAGCCAATGGGTCCTCCGAAATAGGTGCCAACGAGCGCGCCGCCCGTAGCGCCCCACGAGCTTCCTGCTTCTTTACCAAAGAGCGATTGGCCGATTTGTGTGCCGGCATAGCCGCCGGCGAAGCCCGCGCCCGCCGAGGTCAGACCTTGCATGCCGCTGAAATTGCGCATGCTGCCGCCCAGGTAGCTCGTGCCCTGGCTGGCCACGCCCACGCCATTAGTCGCGCTGCCGGCAAAACCGCCGGAGTAGCCGGTCGAGACGCCGCCCCACTGCACGCCGCCGAAGCCGTTTTGAACCGCTTGCCAACCGTTACGCAGCGAGCTTACCTGCCCCAGATTGAAGCCACCGCCCGGGGCCGCGCCGGGAGCGCCGCCGTTCATGCCCATACTGCCGGCGATCTGGACCATGATCGGCCGAGTGATGGCCATGTGCGCCATCTCAGCGAGGGTCTGGTCGAGTACCCGCTTCATGGTTTCGCTGGCACTGCGACTGCCGTCAATGGCGCCCTGCCAAAGGTCGGCAAGACCGTCATCGAGTCGGCGCAGGCCGTTCAGGCGCAGCTCATCCCATGCGCCTTCCATGGTAAAGGCGGCGTCGACGGTGTCGTTGGAAAGTTCCTTCATCTGCTCACGCACACCCGCCACCATGCGCTCGTATTGCTCGCCGGTGATTACGCCTGCCTGATAACGCTGGCGGATCTGGTCGAGTTCAGTGCGCAGCGTCTGGGCGCGCTGGTTCAATGAGTCGTACTTGCCGATGAGCGATTCGGTCTGGCGTTCGTAGTCTTCGGCGCCGGAGGCGGCCCGGGTGTATTGCTCAGCGCTCCAGCGGATCGCCTCGGCGAACTCGGTTTGGGTAATCGTGCCGGCGGCCAGCGCTTTTTCGAGTACGTTGACGCGATCGATATAGGTTTTATGGTCCCGGATCAGCGGGTCCATTTCCTCGCGAATCGACTCGAGCGCGTCGGCCTGTTTCTCGGCGGCCTGCTCGGCATCGCGCGCCGCCTTTTGAGCGTCTCGGTTCGCCGCCGTGTTTTTGACCGTGACGGTGGTAGTGTTGCGAATGGCCGCGGCGCGGTCGTTGATCGCCTGAATGGCGGCGGCTACGTTCGCGGCGACAGCGCCAGAGCCATCGGCCACTACCAGGGCAGCAGACAGCGCGGTAGCGGAGAGCTCGGTTTGCACGCCCTGGAGCAAATTGGTCAGCGTGCCGATGTTTTGCAGTTGCGCCTGCACCATCGCTTCCGCTTCTGCGTAGCGCTGTGCACGCGCAAGATGCGCCTCGGCTTCGACGGCATTGCCCTCGGCGATCGCCTTCTGGTAATCACTGAGCGCGTCGGTCTGACCGGCGACCGCGGCGGCCTGGTCGGCGTACAGGCCGGTGTACCCTGCCTGGGCAGCGGCGTACTGCGCCGACTCGGCGGCGGTCATGCCCATGACGTCGCGGGCCGCCTGCAATTTTCCGATGTAGTCGTCCCATTTCTCGCCGCTCTCGCCGAGCGTGTCGCCCAGGGCGTTGAAGCGGCGCGCGTTCTCGGACGTCGAGTCGCCGGTGGTCATCAACCACTGGTCGAGGGTCCGGAAGATGCTGACGCCGGAGACCTGAGACTCGAGCACGTCTTTCCAGGCCTGGTCGTACTTCCTCAACCCCTCTTCGTTCGCACGAACGATTCGCTGCTGTTCCTGTAGCTGCGCGCGGAGTTCTGGCAGCTGGCTGGATGCGGCACCACCACGCCCCTGGTAGATAACGCCTTCGTCGCGGCTTTTCTCTTGTAGGCTCAGTATCTCCTGCGCGAGTTTCTCCGCTTCAATGCGCGCTTCGGCCAGGTCCTGGACGATGGAAACCCGATTGCTCTCGTACTGAGCGCGGGTGTAGTTATCCATGCTATCGACGAGCTGGTCGATGTCCTGTTTCGCCTCTCGCGCCGCCGCTGAAGTGAAGCCCAGCGAGTCGCGGAAATAGTACGCCGCGGTGCCTGCCAAAACAGCGGCGCCCACCGGCCCACCAATCAGCGCTAGCGCTCCGCTAGCGGCGCGTGATGCCACCGCCATAGCGTACGCGGCAGCGGTGTTACGTTGCATGGCCACTGCGCTCGCGTTAACAGCCGCAGTATGGGCCGCCTCGGCTGCGATCGCGCGCTGGTTCGCAGCAGCCATTTGTGTGATGGCCTTGCTGCGAAGCGTAGTATTGCCTGTAGCGGCCGCGATAGCGTGGCCGTTGGCCAAGGCACGGGCCGCTGCCGTTTGCTCAGCTTGTGCAACACGCAGCACCTCCGCCGCTTTAGCGCGCGCGGCAGCGGTGGCGACTACGTTTGCCCGAGTATTCGCCACCGTCTGAACGATGTTCGAAGCTATTTGTTTGGCAGAGCTGGCAAATGCCGCGGCGTAGCGGCCTGCCATGAGGGCCGCGGTCGCTACGGCAACATCCTTTAATTCATTCAGGATATTTGAAGCGCCACCCGACTCCTCGATGAACGATGTCAGGTTGTCGACTGTGACAGCCAAACCGGGACCGAGGTCCGCGACGACCTGATTCGTGAGGCCTTCAACGGTGCCGCTAAGCTCTGTGATTGCGCGATTCGCTTCCAGGGCGTTATCGATGTCGATTTGAGACATCGATACACCCATCGCTTTAGCTTCGCTGGTTAGCTCTCGCAACTTCGCGGCGTTGTCGTCAAGCAGCGGTAGCAGCAGCGTGGCGTCGCTGCCCAGCCGTTCGAGGTAGCTGATTTGCTCGCCTCGAGTTTCCAGCGTACTGATCGCGTCGGCGATCTTGAGCAGCTGTTGATCCGGCGCCAGCCGCTTCATTTCCTCAATGCTGAGATTCAGATTCTCGAAGAGCGCCGCCGCTTCGCCAGTGCCTTCGGCGGTGAACTCGCCGATGCGCTCGGTAATGTCTTTGAGAATATCGCCGATCTTGCCGCCGGCAAGGCCCGCTTGCTGCGCTGCGTAATCCCACGCCTGCAGCTCGCCGGTCGCAATACCGATACTGCGCGCCAGCGAGTCGGTGTCGGCGATCAGGCGCGCTTGCGATACCACGCTGCCCGCGCCGAAAGCAGTGGCAATCGCGGCGGCGACGCCGGTGACGCGGCTGTGGAGCACGTCGAGCCCACGGCTCGCCGCCCCGGCTCCCTTGTCGATCTCGGCGACTTGCTGGCCGGCGCGTGCGGCATCGCTGCCAAAGCGCTTGGACTGGCGGGCACCACGGTCGAAGCCTTGATTCAGCTTGCCCAGCTCGTCTTCCGTAGCCTTGATGGCCCGGATACCGCCACTGGCATCGCCGGTAATGATTAAACCGGCCTTGTAAGTCTGGGCCATAAAAACTCCGAATTTCGGGCACAAAAAAGCCCGCTCATGGCGGGCTATATAAAATTCAACCTTTACAGATAACTTATGGCTTCTAACATTGCTGACAAATCTTCTTTCATGACCGTTGGCACGTTGAAGTCATGGTAATAATCCTCACCAACAAACCTAATAGTCACTTCATCACCGCTCGCTATTCTTTGAGCTATTTCGAGCCCCTGTCCTGAAAGAGGTATTGAAGCTATTTCCCAAACTTTGTCAGTGTGGTCGCGCATAAAGTCTAACGGCGGTGAGTTCCAGTTCCTTCCATCAGCGTGCACTCTTACGCTATTAGCAAAGAGCCAATCGCCACCATAGAACTTAAATTCAAGCCTGAACCCAGACGCATTGCCATTTTTCACTTCCCCCCTCAACGATACATAGCTTGTTTGGGAGTACGGACCACTGATGTAACGAAGTGGCTCAACTTTCAAAGAATTATCAAACTTGTCGTACTCAAACCAATAGCGTGAGAAGGCATCAATAATTACGTCGCGACGGGCCTGTTCCGCCGGCATAATCTGTTGCAAAGCCTCCCATTGGCTTTTCCGTAACAGGTTGCCATTGCTAAGCTTCAGCTCTCCAGGATAGTAAGCATAACCAACGTCTACATCCATTGATGAGCCCGGTTCAATAGGCTCAAATCGGCTTCCACCGCCTCCATGACTTTGTTCTGCTGTTTTAATGCAGCGCAAGTAAGCATCTACATTATCGATGCTCAATCCCTGTGTCGTGCCTACCCCATATTCCTCTCCGCATTCATAGGCCGTTTTAGCAGGTTCGCTTTGAGATGCAGAAGCTGCAGCATGTGCCGGCTGAGCTTGTGAATATGATCTGGATGGTTGTTGATACGTAGAATTATTCGCACATCCACTTAACGCTAATCCAATAGCCATCAGCCCTAAAAGTTTCTTCATTCTCCCCCCCATAGCCAAGCAATAAAGGAAACCCGAACCGAGGCAGAAAACTTAAGCCACGGCAGAATCCCCGCTGAGTCACCCCAGCAGGAAACGTACCGCACTTGATTAAGAATGACTAGGCATCAAGGCCATATCAATCTGCCGCTCGACCTGTCGCGAGATCGCGTCTCGCTGTCGTGATCGCTGCTCGGCGTCCTGCTCTTGCAGGCTACGCCCATCGGAACGTGCGACCCGGGCGCCAAGCTCGAGCAGCTGAACTTGCGCCAGCAAGGCGTCCTGCTCGGCGTGGTCAAGTCGCGCGTATTTGGGGTGCCCATAAAGGGCGGTGTAGTCGATACCCTGGTAGATGAGCGTGCCGCGCTGGGGGTCGGCGACGACACGCCACTGGCTATCCATCGCTAAAAACAGCTCAAGCGCTGGCCAGTGCTCGGCCCACACACCGTAGGTTTCGGGCTGTGCAGGCCGGGCGCGGGCAGCGCGCTTGATGCCCCACGCCTTGGCATCGTCCTCGGTGTGATCCTTGATCTTGCCCGGGCGACACCACCACTGGCCGGCGCCGGTTAGTTTTTTGCGGCGGCCTGGCTGCGCCCTTCTTGCGCGGCAAACCAGCTCAGGATAAGCGGGCGGCGAATGTACGTTTTCTGCATGGCCCACTGCACCAGTTCGTCATCGAACGGCAAATCGTTGCCGTCCTCGCCCTTGATGCCACCTAGCCCTTTTAGATCGGCCAGCAGGTCTTCATCGGTTTTCGTGCCTTTCTGTGTCTCATCGTTGATCTTGCGGTATTCGTCCCAGTCGTGGAGCACCCACTCAGCTTGAATTGTGCTTTGTTTTTCCGCTTGCGGTACTTGAACCGGCACGTCGACAGTGATGGTCGGAATGTCTTTTTTAACGATGCTCATGGTGTATTCCTTGAATTGGGCAAGTCAGCGCCGCTTGGGCGGCGCCGTTGTGCAGGTGGATAAAAAGCGATCAGGTGAAGATGAACGCGACGTCGTTGTCGTCGCTGCCGGTGGGCAGATAGCGCAGCTCCATGCCGTAGCTCATCACGCCCTGGCTGTCGCTGGGGGTGATCGTCGAGGCCTGCACATGCAGCCCCTGCACGGTGATGATGTTGCCGGGCACCCGCCCTTGAATGAGTTCGACCTCGCCCAGGGTAACGACCTCGTGACTCTCTACCTTGGCAAACACGTCGAGCTCACCAAGCGACGGGGCATCAATCGTGATGTTCGACGAGGCGCGCCGGTCGGTGGAGTTCACGGACTCGTGATTGACGAGGTTGCGGTAGTTCACTTCGTTGCCGAGCGTCAGGCTGAATGCCGACATGCGTGCCGCGAACTCGAACATCGAGAACTCGGTGTTTTGCTTGTTGATGGGGATCTCGCCAGCCACGGTGCTCTCTTGCCCTTGTACGGTTGGGGCGAGCTTTGGCCGCTTGTACAGGCCGGTCAGGCTGATTTGCCAGTACGGCATGCTGGCGGCGTCGGCACCGATTTCGAGCGTGCCTCGTGCGCCGGTGATCTCCTGCACCTGGCCGTCCTCGTACCACCAGATCGTCACGCTATCCATGTTTTCGGAAACGGGCGCGTAGGTGACCGAGGGCGTCTCGGCCTCGGCGTTAATGGTTTCAGAGAGCGCACAGGCACGCAGCAGCGGCGAGTAGGCCGGCGGCACGCCGGGGGTGCCGGAGCCGGAAAACGGCAGGCGGATCTGCCGGGTGACGTTCGGGCCCGTGTTGATCTGCGCGAAGTTGCCGAAGCCGTAGCGCATGCGTTCGCGCTCGACGGTGTTGCCCGCGTAGGGGTTGCCGGCGTCCAGCATGACCACTTCGAGGATGGTGGCGGTCGCCGGGTCCGGCGCGACGCCGTACTCGGCCTCGACGGCGACGACGGCCAGACGCTTACGCCAAAGCAGCTCACTCATGATCGTTGACCTCTTGCGTTACCGCCGGGGCGGTGGGTGCGGGTTTCGCCGTGCGCGGGGCGCGGGCGGCGGTTTCCGACGCCGCCGGCGCGGCGGCCTGCTCGTCGGGTTTTTGACGCGGCGCGGGCTGGGTGTTGTGCACCAGCACGCGCTCGCCGTTGCGGATCTCGTAACTGCCTCCGGCGTTAGGCATCGGGTTTTCTCCGGGCATAAAGAAGCCCGCACGTGGCGGGCTTCCAGGGTGGGTGGTAGGGGTCAGCTGCGAATCAGCCGGTCGTACTGATAAACCTCGCGCCAGTAGACATGGTTACCGCTAACGGCGACGCGCTGGCCGCCGGCGTACTCAAGCGGCGCGACGCCGTCCGGCGCGCTATCGAGCCCCAGCAGCGCGCTGCTGGTGGCCCGGCGCTGCTCGTCGATCTCGTGCTGGTCGGCGATCAGTACGATGGCGATTTGCTCGCTGACCGTCTGGCGTACCCGCATCGTATCGAGCGCATTGGGTGCGGCGGCGGTCTGCACCGGGTGCACGAACGCCGCGGGCAGCGCCGGCGATGACATCGCCAGGCTGGTCGCCTGTAGCTCGAAATGCGCGCGGTATTGGCGCTGGTCGTATTCGTAATCGGTCGCGGCGTCGGTTATCTCCCACGACTCGGTACCGGACTGGGCGGCCACGCGCTCGATCAGCTCGGTGCTCATCCTGCGCAGCGGGTCGAACTCGGGCGCGCGCAGGCTGAGCACGTAGGTATCGACGCGGCCGAGCCGGTAGTCGTCGACCTCGATGCTGGTCTGCCCGGCCAGGCTGTACACGCCGTTGATCGCCGGCGCCTTTGCGGGCAGGTTCAGCGGCCAGAGCGCCTGCTCGACCACCGGGTCGACCAACGTAACGAGCCCGGGCACGGTGTCGGCGCGGCTGGGGTCGGCCTCGCTGCTCGGTACCGCGGTCAAGCCGGCGGCGCTCAGGGCGTCGATGATGCGCTCGATCATTGGATCGTGCCTCGCTTGCGTTGGCGGTCGAGGTATTTCGACAGCCCCTCGTAAAACCGTTGGGGCGTGCCGCTCTGGTTCTGCGCCAGCGCGGGCGCGAGGAACGGGTTGGGCGTCATGTGCTCGGTGCCGTGTTCATGCCAGAGCCCCTTACGCCCCTGCCAGCGGCCGTTAATGCGGCGGTTGGCACCGATGAGGATGCCGACTTCATCGGGCTTAAAGCCTAGGCGACTGCGCTGACGGCGGTTGATGTTGCGATGCCCGATCGCCTGGGCCATGTCGCCGCTGTCCGCCGGCGCCAGTTGTTTGGCGGTTTTCTTGATCGGCGACGCTACGGCCACGAGCCCGGCGCGTATGGCGCGCTCGCGGATGTTGTTCTCGAGCGCTTTCAGCTCATGCTGCATGTCGTGCAGGCGCTGGCCCGAGACCTGGACTTCAAACCCACTCATGGCACATCAACTCCAGTTCGGTGTGCTTACCGCCCAAATCAATCGGGCGGCCTTCCAGGCGATACACCACCTGGCCGAACCGGATGCGGAGCGTTTTGCCGGTGGCGGCGGCGATGTCGGCGCGCCAGCGCATGCGAATACGGGCCGTGGTCTCGGCGTTGGCTTCCTGGGCGGCGAACAGCGTGCGGCCGCGCAGCTGCTCGACTTCGGCCCAGCGTTTGCGCTCTTCCGGCGCCCACTCTTCAGCCGTGGCGCCGGAATCGCTGCGGCCGCCACTGGTCAGCCACTCGAGGGTGACGCGGTGGCGGAGTTTGCCGGCGCGCATTTACTCGACCCGGTCGTATTTCTTCAGGCGGGCATACGTGCCGCGCGTCATGCGCATCTGCTCGCCCGCCTCCCGGCACACGCCGCCGTCACAGTGCCGCGTTTTCAGCGTGGCGGTGACGAAGCCCGCGGCGCCCGGCGGTTGCGCTTTCGGCGGCACGGGCTCGGTCTTTACCTCGGGCACACTCGCCGGGGGTGTGGCCGGGGTCTGCGCTGGGGAGGCGCTGGCGGTTTCCGGCGGGGATTGAGTCGCGGTTTCCGCCGCGGCTTTGGTCGTGCGTTTGGTCGCCATGGGTGGCTCCTTAAAAAAAGAAGTGGCGGTACGGGTCGATGAGCGCTGACACGGCCATCGGTAGCGCGCTGGCATTCACCCCAACCACGACGCTTTCGCGGTTGGCGTACCAGTGGCCAATCAGCAGCAGAATGGCCGTCGTCACGTCATCGTCGAGCACCAACGCGTTGTCATAGATGACATTGCCGTCGACATCCTTGGGCACATCGTTGGCGGTGGCGTAGAGCTTTCGGCCCGTGTGGTTTTCGACGTAGCGCGCTGCGGCGTTGCAGTAGGTCTCCAGCAGCACATCGTCTTCATCGTCCTCCGGCTCGAGCCGGAGGTGCTGCTTGATGATCTCCAGCTCGAGCATGGGAGCGCCTCCGGTTACGCGCCAGCGCCGCCGACCAGCGCCTTGATGGCGGCCGTGTCTTCCAGAATGCAGTCGAAGCGGTGGAAGGCGAGGAAGCCGGTCTGGTCGAACTCGGCGTAACGCTCGACCAGACGCTTGATGGCCATGTAGCGCACGCGGCGGATGATGAAGCGCTTGAAATCACCGGCGTAGAGGAATTTGTTACCCGCGCCCATGTCGGCGATCGCCTGGTCAATAAAGTACTGGCGATTCAAAATGGTGGCGGGGGCAGCGCCTGCGACCTCCGGCAACCAAAGCGGGCGTCCCTGCAGGTCTTCCATTTCCGTCAACAGCTTGAGCGTGTTGTCGTTCATGCCGATACGGAAGCCGGGTGTGCGGCGGTAAGCTGGGTCGACGGCGTGAATCAGGCCGTTGATCTCCTTCCACGTCACTTCATCGTTCGCCGCGGCGGTGACCGTGCGGGTAACCGAGGCCTCAAGGCCCTTGGGCTGGCGAGGCGTGCCGCCGCCGGTACCCTGCACCAGATAGCGCGATTCGCCCCGGCCTATGCGCTCGCCGATGCGGCGGGCGAGAAACGCTTCAATGTCGATGCCGCTGTCCTGCAGCAGCTCGTTCGATACGCGGATGACCTTGGATGACAGCTTCACAGCGCCCAAGTCGTCCATGCCGAAGCTGGGGTCTAGTTCGCTTGCCTCCTGGTTCTCGCCGAGAAGCTCACCCTCTTCGTTAGTGCCGTCGCTGGTAGGCCACTGCATGGTTTGGCCGGTATCGGTGGTCAAAATTTGGGACACCTCGGCCAAGCCGCCGTAATCCTTCATCGACTCGACGATGTAGTTGAGCATCTGCTCGGGCACGGTGTAGCCACCCTTCTCGCCCGGCGAGGTCGCCAGAGCACGAAGCTCTCGAAGCGCCTGGCGCTGTTCGGCTGACATCTCGCCGATGCCTTGGCGAAGGAACGCATCGAACGCGGCGCGCTGCTCGGCGGCGCGATCATCACCGCCTCGGGCTTCACCACCCGCACCGGCGCCAGCTTCATTACCGCCGCCGTTACGGCGGAATTTTTCGCCACTTTCCTCGGCAAAGCGCTGGTCGGCGTCGCGCAGCTCTTCCTCGCGCTCGATCTGGTCTTTCAGCGCGTCGAGGTCGGTTTTCATTTTCTTCCAGGACGTACGCTGTTCATCGGTCCAGGCGTTGTCGCCGATGGTTTCGTTCAGCGCCCGCATGTCCTTGGCGATCGCGGCGTATTTCTGTTTCAGCTCGTGGAGTTTCATGGTGTGGCCTCAGGCTCCGATGATGTCGAGTAAGCGCTCGCGGGCGCGGCGCTGGTTGATGGCTCGCTTGCCTAGATCCTTGATCTCCTGGCAGCGGGCCTCGAGTGAGCGCGCGGCGGCGCCCGCGTCGGGGTACGCTGGATAGGTCACAGGCGACACATCCAGCAGGCGAGAGAAGCGGTTAATGGTGCGGACGATCACGCCGTCGGCGTCCTCGGTCCATTCGTCACCGTCCGGGGCAACGCGAAAGGCAAACGAGCTGCCGGTGATGTCGCCGCGTCGAAGTGGCGCCAGCACCAGGTCGCGCACGGTCTGGGTGTCCGGCGGGTCGATCTCGTAGCGCAGACCCTCGGCGTCGACGCTGAGCGTTAGCGTTTTGCTGAGCGTGCGGCCCAGTACGAAGTTGGGGTCGTGGTTGAACAGGCCGCGCACGTCGTCACCGAGCACGTCATCGAATGCGCCGGGGGCGATGCGCTCCTTGAACATGCCCATGATCATGTCGCTACGGTGATCGAACACCGCGCCGTAGCCGACTATGCGCGTGCGCTCTTCATCGCCCTCGGCGCGGGTCTCTGCCTTCACCTCGCAAGCCAAGGCGCGTTTTTCGATTTCCTCGCTCATGAGGTGGGCTCCTGTTCGTTATTGCGTTCCAGCGCGGTAAGCGGCTGGGCGTTGACGCTGATAAGCATTTCGCTGAGGCCTTCGCGCGGGTTCATGTCCTCGAGGGCACGAACCTCGTTTCGGTCCAGCCAGCCGTCGGTGATGCCGCGGTTATAGAACTCGGCGCGCTCGGTGGGTGTGCCGCGCAGCAGCCCGGCCAGGTTGAACTTCACGTAGAAGCCAGCGGCACGCTCGGCGCGGGTGAACACCCGGCGATTGATTTCCTCTTCCCAGTTCTTCACCCAGGGCAAGATGGTGTGGCGCACGAACTGAATGGCCTGCTCACTGATATTCGAAAACGTGGCGCGCTCGAGGTCGTTGATCATGTGCGCGGGCACGTTGAAGATGCCGGCGATCTCCGAGCGGTTGAACTTGCGGGTCTCGAGGAATTGCGCGTCTTCGGGCGGTACCGTGATCGACTGGTAGTTGAGGTCGGCGGGCAGCATGAGCGTCTTGTTATCGCTCTTGCGCAGTTGGTTAACCGAGCCCTGCCAAACCTTCTTGAGCTGTTCCCAGCTTTTTTCAGTCAGCGTGTTCTTGACGCTGACCAGTCCGGTCGGGCGACCACCCCCCTCGAAAAACTCCTTGCCGTAGCGCTGAGCAGCCAGGCCCAACCCGATGGTCTGAGCGTGCTGGCGAATGGGGCTTATGCCCTTGCGAAGCGACGAGCCCAAGGCGCGTACGTGGATCATGTCCTCGACCTGCACGGCAATGGCGTCGCCCTCGCCGTAATTGGTGTAGATCCAACGGCTGCCGTGCTGCACCAGATCGGTCTCCCAGGGGTACAGGCATTTGAGCTCGCGCAGCTCGCCGCGGTTGGAGCGCACGATTTGCGTGTAGCCATTGCCCCAGCCGAGCACGTGATTCTGCTTCGTCTCTCGCCACTTGTAGCTGGTCTGCCACATGTTGGGCTCGTCGTGCAGCAGCCAATACGCGGGGTGGTCCCTGGCTGGCTCGATCTTGTCGCCCTGTCGGCGCATTACGCCGAGCGGCAGCTGCGCGATGGAGCTGCTCAGCACATAGATGCACGAGTAGACGGCGGCGAGCTGCATGGCGGATAGGTTGTTGACCGTGATCGCCATGTCGCCGCTAAAAAATTCCTCGAGGTTCTGCGTCGTCAGCGGGACGCCCGGATTCTCGATGCTCTCGCGGGCCTCGCTCTGACCGAAGAGACTATCCAGCAGCATGGCCACCTCCGGCGCGCTTGGCGGCTCGCGTGGCGACCAGCGCCAGCACCAGCAGCAACGCCCCGCCAGTAATCAGGGCGTCCGCCAGGCCAAACCGCAAATACAGGCCGTAGTTAAGCGCCCCGAAGCCGGCGAGGCCCAGGGTATCAATTAAAAGTTGGCGCATTACATCACCAGAATGTCGTCGTCGGAGAGAGAGTCGAGAAAGCTGCCGCCGGATTGCGCCGCATTCATGGCCCGGCCGATCGCCATGATCAGCGCGACCGCGCCATCGATTTTGTTGTGGTTGCCCTGCTTGATGGGGCGCACCACGTCGTCGTTGCCGTTCATGTTTTTGCCGACCACGTTCCCTACGCACCACGTAAGGATTGGATGCCCGTCATGATGGAATCGGCCCGTCAGGATGGCGGCTTCAAGCTCCTTCATGGGGTCGGACATATGCGTGAAGCTTTGCTTCATAATGACCGGATTGAAGCCTTCATCATCGAGCTGATGCGACAAATTTGCGGCGCCATGAGGGTCGATACCGGCTTCCCGCGAAGGCGCTTCGGCATGCGCCTCTTTCGCATCGGCCAGCAGTTCGCGGTAGTCGATCTCTGCGCCCTGCGTGCTCTCTAGATGTTCTGACTCAACCCACCCCTGATACCGCTCGGCTAGGCGCTGTTCTTCGCTGTTGAACACCGTGTCCTCGGGCATCCAGAAGCTCGGGCTCACGCAGTAGTAGTGGTGGCGGCCGTCGATCACTTTGGTGAATACGCGAACCATGCTGGTCAAATCGAGCTTGCTGGCAAGGTCAAAGCCGTAGTAGCAATCGGCGCCCCTGAGCTGCTCAACCGTTAGCGTCTTATCTTCGCAATCCTTCCAGGACTGCATGTTGAAAAAGCCTTCCTTCGCTGACACCCAGACATTGAAGTGCTTGGTCTTGATGTTGTTGGTTTTACGCGCGTGCTTGATGCCCGACGCCTGCCGGGCCTTCAGGTAGCTGAGCGATACCGATACCCCGGCGTTCGGGTTGGCCTTGAGGATTGCCTCTTCGGTGGTCCAGTCGTCGTCCTTATCGATCGTGTACACGATGGCGAAAAGGTCGTCTTCCTGTTCGGTGCCTTCCAGCATGTTGATGCTGCGGTCGCGCATTACGTAGCAGGGACCGGCGATGTCAGAACCCGCGGTGGTGATCACCAGCACCAACGGCTGGTCGCGTGACCCCATGCCGCTGATCATCGTGTCGTAAAGCGAAGAGTCTCGATGCTCGTGGTACTCGTCGATGATCGCCAGCGATGGACTCGCACCGTCTCCGGGATCGCCGATCACTGGCTCGAATTTGCTGCCGTCGGGGCGTTCCAGCTTCTTCGCCCATGTCACTACGTTGAATTTCTTACGCAGGTTGGGCAGCTTTTTGGCCATGGTCAGCGCGGGTCGAAATACCTCCCACGCTTGCGACTCTGACGTGGCGCCACAGTAGACCTCGGCGCCGTACTCGTTATCTGCACAAAGCCCGTAAATACCCGCGCCGGCGGCGATGATCGACTTGCCGTTTTTCCGGGGCACTTCGATGTAGGCCTCACGGAAGCGGCGGTTGTTGTCCGCCTTAATCTTCCAGCCGTAGATCATCGAGAAGATGAACAACTGCCAGGGCTCAAGCGTGATGCGCTGCTTGCCGCGCGCCCACTTGCCCTTCGTGTGCGGCATCAACTGGATGAAACTGCACACGCGCTCGGCGGCGTCGCGGTCAAACTTGTAGGGGTAGGCCTTGGCCTTGCTCGCCTTCAAGTCGTTGAGGTGACGAGCGCATGCCGCTTTGACGTAGCTGCACGCGAGAATCTTGCCGCCTACTACGTCCCGGGCATAACGCTGCGCCGCGTTGACGTTCGGGTAGGCTGCCATAAATCAGTACTCGTCGAATTCGTTACCCTCGTCGCCTTCGCCGCTGCCGCCCTCGCCGCCCATCATGCGCAGCCGAGTCAGCGGGTCGAGCCCTAGCAATGAGCCAAAGCGCGAGAACTGCTGCGCGTATTTTGAGTGAGCGTTAATCACCGGATTCATTTTCGTGCTGCCGTCGGCGGTGGGCACCGTCAGGCCCTGGGCGTTAATCTCGATGTCGGCATCGAGCATGCGCTGGAAGGCGTTGCAGTACGCCTGGAGCAACGGCGCGTCCTCGATTTCGAACGTGCCACGCTCGATCAACACCTTGGATTGCTGCTTCCACATTTTTACGGCGTGCGGCCCGACCAGCTCGGCGGGCGGGTTAATTCGGGTCAGCGAGCTTTTATGCTGGGCCGTCGTTTTGCGTTTTCGACCACCACCAGAGGCGCGAACGGGAGCGTTGTTGTTCACCTCACCCCCTCCAAAAAAGTTTCGTTATTTCTCGCGTAAAAAAATTGACTTGAGGGTGCGGTGTCCGCGTTCGAGGGCTGTAGAGATTTACCCCGCCCCCGGGGTGTCAGCCGCCGCGCTGGCGCGCCCTCAGCGCCTCCGCCTGCGTCTTCGCCGTGTGGCAAGGTCCGCACAAGGCCTCGAGGTTGTGCATCGTGGTGGCGCCGCCTTCGGCCTCTGGCACGATGTGGTCGACTGACACCGCCGGCGTCGCCCGGCCCTGCCGCTGGCACTCACGGCACAGGTAGCGATCACGCTCGAGCACCGCGTCACGCATCCGGCGCCATGCGCGTCCGCCACGCCCTCGACCGGCACGGCCACGACTCCACGCCTTTGCCTGCTCGGCGTGCTCGTCACAGTAGCCGTGAGCGTTGCGTGTCGTTCGTCGGCACAGCTTGTCGCGGCATGGCTTAGGAATGCGAGCGACCATTACTGATCATCCCTGTCGCCATGAGCCAGAATCTCAACGACCGTCGCTCGGTCAGCATTCATGCGGCGGCGCAGGGCTTCATAGCGCGCAACCAGATCAAGCAGCCCTTTATTGCTTCGCAGAATCGGCTGAGGGGCCGGCAGCTCGTTGGTAAGGTGCTCTGGCACGATCGGGCATTGGTGCGGCAGTGGGACCAGAGCGGGTCTGGAGCTGGCGCACCCACTCAGCAATGCCAGCAGGCACAGGCTCATCCATCCAAACGCGCGATTCTGCATCGGTCTCTCCCAGTTGCTCGAGCGCGGTACGGCTGGCGCTCATGTCATCGGCGATCTCGCCCAGTAACCTGTCACGCTCAGCCAGCGAGCGGTTCAACGTCGCGTTCTGCTGGCGCAGGTCGCGCTGATTCTCCAGCAAAATGTCGGCGCGGTTGCGCTCGTGCTCTTCTCGAACCTCGGCCAGCTCTCGCTCGGCATCCAGCTTCTGAGCATATTGAAACTGGAATACCAGCAGACCGATGAGGCCCGCGATCAGCCACGGCGTTGCGCTACTCAGCCAGCGGGTAATCATTTGAGCCACCGACCGATTAGCTTCTCGTACAGGGCATCGAGCTTATCGCGCAACCATTCGACGCCCAGGAACGCGATCGCGCCGCCCAAGGCAACGGCCATGTTCTGAGCGAAGCCGAAATACTCCAGCAGCGGCATCAGCGATAGGGTTAACGAACCGCACAGCACGGCCTCCAGCACACTCTTCATCGGTCGACCTCCCGCATGAATCGCCCGCACCAGCGCGATTATCATGGCCAGTCCGACGGCGTATATCTGAGGCCAGGCGCTCATGATGTAATCAATCAGCGCGTGCCAGTTACTGGGATCTTTGTTCGGCATCGCGTCCGGCTCGTCGTGTCTGTACATGTGCGGCCACCTCGGCGGCCAGTGAAGTGATTAAGCTGCGCGGCGCTTGAGCAGCGCACGCTCGTACCAGGTCTTGTCCGAATCGCACAGCACACCGTGGGCTCGCTGATACTCTTTCAGCAGACGCTCGACAGTGTGCTCATGCTGCCCGTACCCGGCGCCCGGCATTGATGCCCAAATGTTGGCGCACCGAGCGATTGCCTCTTTGATGCGCCCCGCCTTGATCAGCGGCAGAGCGCGCTGTTCGCGCAGTTGCTGGATCGCGTACCGGTCCTGACTCAGCGGCCCGAAATCGGGCAGCGCCAGCGTTTTGCGGTAGTGATCCCAGAAGCGGCTCAGTATCTGATAGCGG